>NZ_JAHKRC010000003.1 GCF_019345465.1 Pseudomonas sp. NKUCC02_KPG | reverse complement strand
CAGCATGCAAAGCAGCTCAGAGACAGGCGGTTCCAATGGACCATCTGGGCTGTCCTTCGTCAGCTCCATCAATGCCCTGACCATCGACTTGCCGGGAGCAGAACCGGGTACCGCCTACCTTGAACTGAACATGATGGGCGACCCCGTGGACTCCCAAGCCTACCGGTACCTGATCAAAAACAGCCCTCACAATAACTACAAACCCCCTCGTCCCTGGCGTGACATGGCACCTCATTGGCTGTCCAGCAGCGTGTGCCAGTGGATACCGTTCCAGGAAGGCCAAGGCTTGCGCCTGAGTGGCCCGTTTAAAACTCTGTCGAACGTATTAAGCACGTCGCCAGCCACGGTTTCGCTTCGTTTGCGCTATCGCACACCCTTGATTGCCATGCTGGGCGCTCACAGTTTTGTCGGTGGCGAACGGGGTATTGCTTTTACCCTCACCAACAACGACGGCGTGATCATCCTGCGTAACGACCCGACACCCGAGTTGGATCGAGTGCCAACCTACGCCCTCGGCAAGGGCCATCCCGGCTCCATTTACCTGCAACCCAAGGACAAGCCATGAGCCCCCCACCGGCTGGAACCACTAAAAAACGGATTTTTTCACGCGATGACTACTTGGCACCATTGCCTATTCCGACAGGCAGAAAACCTTCAGATGTGCTCAACACCATTTGGCGCAAGAACGATGTGTTTATTGATATCGGGAATTACAGCATCGGGTCTGCTGTAATGACTATGTGGCCGATGGTCATATTATTTCTTGGACTCTCGTATGCTTTGAATGATCTCGACATCCTGATTTTAGGTGTATTGATTATGTTCATCCCCATATTTTTCTTTATCCGAGGCCTCTTCCGCGAAGTCCCCCTTCCCGTACGTTTCAATCGTCAACGCCGAGAAGTCTGCGTACCGATGGAACACGGCGACTATTGGATTGTGCCCTGGGAAAGTGTCACCGCCGCCGCCACTCAACACTCATCGACAAGCCAGGCGGGTAAAAACACGATGGGTTTATTGATCGTTGGTTTCGAAAACCCGGACCCCTTGGCCAAGGAAGGCAATAAACACTTTTACTTCGCCTTCAATTGCGGTGGCGGCACCACGGCGATGGCGCTGTGGGAGTGCATGCGCAGTTATATGGAAATTGGGCCTGATGCTGTTGAAGATCAAACAGCACGCTTCGATAGATCCAAAGGTATATGGGCGACCTATTTGGACGATCTCATAAAAGGTGCGAAGTTGAGAGGCTGGCCAGTCACAATCTTGTGGGAAGGCTTTTGCGGGATTTTCATCTTCAACACACTACTGATTGACGTGCTTGAACGCTGGAAACTGAACCCGCCACCCGACCTCCCTTACCCCGACATCATCGAATGGTCAAAACCCCTCCCACCAGAACAATGGGCCAAACGCTCCCCCGAGCTTGAACACGCCATTGCCAAACGCGAAGCCGAACTCGCCGCGCTGACGGTGCAAGAAACAGCATGAACCAGCAAACCAGCAAACCAGCACGTTCCTGGCCACTGTTTCGCTTCGTTTGCGCTATCGCACACCCTTGATTGCCATGCTGGGCGCTCACCACTTTGTCGGTGGCGAACGGGGCGTTGCTTTTACCCTCACCAGCAACGACGGGGTGATAGCTCTGCGTAACGACCCGACTCCCGAACTGGATCGAGTGCCAACCTACGCCCTCGGCAAGGGCCATCCCGGCGCCATTTACCTGCAACCCAAGGACAAGCCATGAGTACGCCACCGGCTGGAACCTCCCAAAAACGGATTTTTTCGCGCAATGACTACTTGGCGCCGTTACCCATTCCAACAGGCAGAAAACCTTCAGATGTGCTCAACACTATTTGGCGCAAGAACGATGTATTTATTGATATAGGGAACTACAGCATCGGGTCTGCTGTGATGGTCCTGTGGGTAGGAATCATGGTGTTCTTATCCATGGCGTTTTTTACTAGAAGTATCGCACCTGATTTCAGCCGAGACATTCTAGTAGTAGGGGCAGTTATTATGGCCCTGCCAATACTTTTCCTTATCCAAGGCCTCTTCCGCGAAGTCCCTCTTCCAGTACGTTTCAATCGTCAACGCCGAGAAGTCTGCGTACCGATGGAAGACGGCGACTATTGGATTGTGCCCTGGGAAAGTGTCACCGCCGCAGCCAATCAACACTCATCGACAAGCCAGGCGGGTAAAAACACGATGGGTTTATTGATCGTGGGTTTCGAAAACCCGGACCCCTTGGCCAAGGAAGGTAATAAACACTTTTATTTGGCCTTCAATTGCGGCGGCGGTACCACGGCGATGGCGCTGTGGGAATGCATGCGCAGTTACATGGAGGTCGGGCCTGATGCGGCACCAGAAGCAGTCGCACTTAACTCAGGGGGGAGTTGGCGCTATTACATCGACTACCTTAACGGCAGAGCCGATAAATATGGCTGGCTTATAACGTTTTTATGGGATGGTCTGGTCGGAATATTGATTTTCAATGCCCCTTTGGCTACCTATCTCCAAAGAAAGAAACTGTATCCACCACCGCAGTTGACCCACCCCGACATCATCGAATGGTCAAAACCCCTCTCACCAGAACAATGGGCCAAACGCTCCCCCGAGCTTGAACACGCCATCGCCAAGCGCGAAGCCGAACTCGCCGCGCTGGCGGTGCAAGAAACAGCATGAACCAGCAAAGCCCAACTCAACGTGCCATAGGTTGTCGGCGGCAGAATCGCAGTGGCGCACACACCCTAACGCAGCCTCGCAGAGTTCGTCAGCGGCTACAAAAATCGGTAAACACCAACGCCAAATAAACACCCTCTAGTCGCCTCACTCTGCGCAGAGGCATGACCAGACGGGTGTTTAATCTTTCCAGCTAGCGGTTTTCAAACTCGGCAGCACGCTTTTCGACAAACGCCGCCATCCCTTCTTTCTGGTCATGTGTCGCGAACATGGCGTGGAACACCCGACGCTCGAAACGCACACCTTCAGACAAGCTGATCTCGAATGCCCGATTCACGCACTCCTTGGTCAGCATCAGCACCGGCAAGGATTTACTGGCGATCAGCGCTGCGACTTTCAACGCTTCATCCAGCAACTCATCGACCGGCACCACGCGTGCAACCAGCCCCGAACGCTCAGCCTCCTCGGCCCCGATCAAGCGCCCGCTCAGGCACATTTCCATCGCCTTGGCCTTGCCCACTGCGCGGGTCAGACGCTGCGTTCCACCCATGCCCGGCAACACACCCAGGTTGATTTCCGGCTGGCCGAATTTGGCGTTGTCACCGGCCAGAATGAAATCGCACATCATCGCCAGTTCACAGCCGCCCCCCAACGCAAAACCCGCTACCGCCGCAATGATCGGCTTGCGTCGAGTCGCCACGCGATCACTGTCAGAAAACAGGTCATCGAGGTAGATTTTCGGGTAGTTCAGGTCCGCCATTTCCTTGATGTCCGCACCGGCGGCAAAGGCTTTTTTCGAACCGGTAATGACGATGCAGCCAATCCCGTTATCGGCTTCCAGCGTGTCCAGCGCCTGGTTCACTTCGCTGACCAACTGCGCATTCAGGGCATTGAGCGCCTGGGGCCGGTTCAGTGTAATCAGGCCTACATGCCCATGAATGTCCAGCAGAATGGTTTCGTAGCTCATCACTAATGTCCTCGATTCAAAGATTGCGCGAAATGACCATGCGCTGAATATCACTGGTGCCTTCATAGATCTGGCACACCCGCACATCGCGGTAGATGCGTTCCAGTGGAAAGTCGCTCAAGTAGCCATAACCGCCCAGGGTTTGCAACGCCTTGGAGCACACTCGCTCGGCCATTTCCGAAGCAAACAGCTTGGCTTGCGAGGCCTCGACCAACGCCGATTGACCGCTGTCACGCAAGGCCGCGGCATAACGAACCATCTGCCGGGCAACCGCGATTTCAGTCGACATGTCGGCCAGGCGGAATGCCACGGCCTGATGCTCAACCAAAGGCTGGCCAAAGGTCACGCGCTCACGGGCATAGTCCCGTGCAGCTTCGAAGGCCGCGCGGGCCATGCCCACTGCTTGCGAAGCGATGCCGATGCGCCCGCCTTCCAGGTTGCTGAGGGCAATTTTGTAGCCCTGCCCTTGTTCACCCAGACGATTGGCCACCGGCACCTTGAGGTCGTTGAAGAGGATCTGGCAGGTGTCTGACGCGTGCTGCCCCAGCTTGTCTTCGACTCGGGCCACGCTGTAACCCGGTGAGTCCGTGGGCACGATAAAGGCGGTAATACCGCGCTTGCCCGCCGCCGGATCCGTCACCGCAAACACAATCACTACCCCGGCGTTTTGCCCCGACGTGATGAACTGCTTGCAGCCATTGAGCACATAGAAATCGCCTTCCCGGCGGGCACGGGTTTTCAGGTCACTGGCGTCGGAGCCCGCCTGGGGTTCGGTCAGGGCAAACGCCCCAAGCATCGCACCACTGGCCAACGGGACCAGAAACGTTTGTTTTTGATACTCGGTGCCGTACTTGAGGATGGGCACGCAACCCACTGAGTTGTGCACGCTCATGATCGTGGAACACGACCCGTCGCCCGCGGCGATTTCTTCGAGGGCCATCGCGTAGGCCTGATAACCGGTATCGCAACCGCCCCACTCTTCAGGCACCAGCATGCCGAAAAAACCCAGCTGCGCCATCTCGTCAATGGCCTCCCGGGGGAAGCGGTGCTGCTTGTCCCATTCAGCGGCAAAGGGCTTCAAACGCTCCTGGGCAAACTGTTGGGCTGCTTCGCGAATTTGTAATTGTTCGGATGTAGGCAGCATAAAAAGTCCTCAAAGACATTCCACGGCAATCGCCGTGGCTTCACCGCCGCCGATGCAGATCGCTGCAACGCCGAGTTTGGCCTTTTGCTGACGCAGTGCCGAAAGCAGGGTCACCAGAATGCGCGCTCCCGAAGCACCGATCGGATGGCCTAGCGCACAGGCGCCGCCGTAGATATTGACCTTGGCGTGGGGGATATCCAGTTCGGCCATCGTGACCAGGCTGACCACTGCAAACGCTTCGTTGATCTCGAACAGATCAACCTCGTTCAGATCCCAGCCGGTCTTGCTCATCAGCCGCTTGATCGCCCCCACCGGGGCGGTCGGGAACAGACCGGGCTCATCGGCAAACGCCGCATGCCCGTGGATCACCGCCAGGGGTTCCAGACCGCGTTTGTGCGCCTCGCTACGGCGCATCAACACCAGCGCCGCCGCACCATCGGAAATCGAACTGGAGTTGGCCGCAGTGACCGTCCCACCCTCCCGGAACGCCGGTTTCAGCGTGGGGATCTTTGCCAGATTGGCCTTGGGCGGCTGCTCATCATCACTGATCAGGCGCTGCTCCTTGCCCACGGTGACCTGCACCGGAACGATCTCGGCGCTGAAGCTGCCGTCCTTGATCGCCTGCTGCGCACGGGTCAGTGACGCCACGGCAAATGCATCCTGGGCCTCACGACTGAAGCCGTGGAGCTGGGCGCAGTCTTCCGCGAAAGTACCCATCAGGCGGCCACGGTCATAGGCGTCTTCCAGGCCGTCGAGGAACATGTGATCCAGCACCCGGCCATGACCCATGCGGTAGCCACTGCGTGCGCGATCCAGCAAATACGGCGCGTTGGACATGCTTTCCATGCCCCCTGCCACCACCACATCGACGCTCCCGGCCAGCAGGCGGTCATGGGCCAGGATGGTGGCTTCCATGCCCGAGCCGCACATCTTGTTAAGGGTGGTGCAGCGTGTGCCCTTGTCCAGCCCGGCACCCAGGGCGGCCTGGCGGGCAGGTGCCTGGCCCAGGCCTGCCGACAGCACGCATCCGAACAGCACCTCTTCTACGCCATCGGGCGCCACACCGGCCCGCTCTACCGCTGCGCGGATCGCCGCAGCACCCAGTTGCGGCGCGGTCAGGCCCTTGAAGTCACCTTGAAAGCCACCCATGGGCGTGCGTGCAACACTCACAATCACGACCGGATCATTGGCAATTGTCATTTCACACCTCTTATTTGGCGGCCATGCGCAAGGCACCGTCGAGACGGATCACCTCGCCGTTGAGCATGCTGTTTTCAATGATATGGCGCACCAGCGACGCGTACTCGTCAGGCTTGCCCAGACGCGGTGGAAACGGCACACCGGCGGCCAGAGATTCACGCACTTCAGGGGTCATGCCGGCCATCATCGGGGTTTCAAAAATGCCCGGTGCGATGGTCATGACGCGAATCCCGAAGCGGGCCAGTTCACGGGCCGCAGGCAAGGTCAGGCTGGCGATGGCGCCCTTGGAAGCCGCATAGGCCGCCTGGCCGATCTGGCCGTCGAACGCCGCCACCGAAGCGGTATTGATGATGACCCCGCGCTCGCCATCGGCATCGGCGGTGGTCTCGGCAATGGCCGCTGCGGCCAGGCGCAGCATGTTGAAACTGCCAATCAGGTTGACGTTGATGACCTGGCTGAAATTCTCCAGCCCATGGGGGCCATTTTTGCCGAGGATCTTTTCGCCGCGCACAATGCCCGCGCAGTTGACCAGCCCGTTGACCCCGCCAAAGGCTGCCACCGTGGCCGCAACAGCTGCCTGTGCGGCGTCTGCCTGACTGATGTCAGCCACGGCGCTGCGGGCCGAACTGCCCAGTTTGTTCGCTTGGGCGGCCACGGCATCGGCGTTCATGTCCACCAGCATCACCCGGGCACCTGCCTTGACCAACATGTCGGCTGTGGCGGCACCCAGTCCCGATGCACCACCGGTGACGATAAAAACCTTGTTTTCGATTTGCATGGTTGTTCCTGACCAAAAATGGGGGTGAAAAATCAGGCCGTGGCTTTGGCGCTTGACGCCAGCTCGGCCTTGGCAATTTCCTGGTTGCGCAAAATGAAGCGCTGCAGCTTGCCGCTCGGGGTTTTCGGCAGCTCGCTGACAAATTCGATTTCACGGGGGTAAGCGTGAGCGGCCAGACGCTGGCGGACGTGCAAGCGCAGGGTTTCGGCCAGTTGCGCATCACCCAGATACTGGGGGTTCAACACCACGAATGCTTTGACCAGCTCGGTGCGCTCGGGGTCGGGCTTGCCCACCACGGCGGCTTCGACGACTGCCGGGTGCTCGATCAGGGCGCTTTCCACATCAAATGGCCCCACGCGATAACCGGAGGTCGTGATCACGTCATCGCTGCGCCCGACGAAGCTGATGCTGCCATCGGGGTTCAGCTCCACGGTGTCGCCGCTGAGGTAGTAGTTGCCAACGAAAGCCTTGGTGTTGAAACCTTGATAGCCGCCAAACCAGCACATGGGCGACTGGCTGCGGTCAACGGCCAGAATCCCCGGCTGGCCCACCGGCAATTCCTGATGGTTGTCATCAAGCACCACGATCCGGTGACCCGGGGAGGCGAAACCGGCAGCGCCCATATGCACCGGATGGTCGAGACCGTGATGGTTGCACAGCACCATGCCGACTTCGGTCTGGCCGTAGTGGTCATGGATGGTGACGTTCAGCTCATCGGCAAACCAGCGAATCACCTCGGGATTGAGGGGTTCACCGGCGCTGCTGACGACTCGCAGCTGGCCCTTGATCTTGCTGGAGAAGGCAGCCCCGGCAGCAATCAGCATGCGATACGCGGTAGGTGAACCGGTGAGGTTGGTGATGCCGTATTTCTTGATCACCCGACAGGTGCTTTCAACGGTAAACGGGCCATCGTACAACGTGATCGGGTGCCCCATGGACAAAGGCCCGGTGATCCCGAAATAGATCCCGTAAGCCCAGCCCGGATCAGCCAGGTTCCAGAACGAATCTTCAGGACGCAGCCCAACCGCATCACGGGTATAGCTCTGGAACGCGACAATTGCCTTGAGCGGCACCAGCAGCGGTTTGGCCGGGCCTGTGGTACCCGAAGTAAACATCAGCAAAAACGGGTCTTCGCCGGTGAGCATGACCGGCTCACAGTCCGCCGTGTAGTTGTCCAGTTCGGCCCAGAAGCTGAAGTCGCCGCGTACCAGGCCCTGCCCTTTGGGGCCGGCCACGGTGACAATCGCCGGGCACTCGTTGACTTCGTTGAGTTTGACCCGGTTCACCCCATCGGTGACCACCAGCGCGGCGCCGGAACTGTTGAGCCGGTGTTCGATGGCCTTGGGGCCGAATGCGGTAAACAGTGGCTGGTAGATGGCACCAATGCGCCAGGTGGCAAACGCCACAATCAACAATTCGACATTGCGCGGCAGCAAACCGGCCACCTTGTCGCCGCGTTTTACGCCCTGGGCCAACAGAAAATTGGCAAAGCGTGCAGCCTGATCCTGTAACTGGGTGAAGGTATACGTTGCGCTGCTGGCATCGCGCCCTTCCCAGAACAACGCAATGCGGCCCGGCAAGGCATGCCGGTCACAGCACTCGACACAGGCATTGACTGCCTCCAGGTGGCCGTCCAGGGCGCCCGTTACCGTGCGTTGGTAGTCGAAATCAGTCATCGCGGTCAGATAGTCGCGCATCAGCAGAATCCCTCGGTCTTTATTTTTAGGATGGGAACCGTGAACAATCCTGTTGATAATCGCCCTGGGAAGGCTCTGCAACAATGGTCAAACCGCTCAAGCTGAATGACTGCTTTGGCCAATGCGCGATCTTGCCCGAACGCGCCTCAGTCCCAGGGATCGCAACCGGCGGCCAGGTGGCGCTTATCCCTGCTGCTATCTATATTTCACGCACATAAGGAGATGCCCGTGACCACACAAAACCACCACTACACCATCAACAACATCGAATTCAACGTCCACGACATCGCGCGCAGCAAAGGGTTTTATGGCGCCGTATTTGGCTGGACTTTCACTGACTATGGCCCCACCTACACCGAGTTCAGCGATGGCCGCCTGAGCGGCGGTTTCACCACTGGCGAGGCCGTGCGCCCGGGTGGCCCGCTGATCATTGTGTATGCCGACGACCTGCCCCGTGCACAGCAGGCAATCGTTGACGCCGGAGGCAAAATCACCCGGCCCGAATTCAAGTTCCCGGGGGGCAGCCGTTTTCACTTCACCGACCTGGACGGCTACGAACTGGCGGTCTGGTCGGCAGACAAATAACCCCGAAAAAAGCCCCGCCGGCGGTGTGCAGGGCGGTGGTTTTCTCGTCGCCTACCGAATCCAGCCGGGGGTGCAGATGCGCCTGCTCGGTGCGCACCAGCCCCGGACTGACCGCGCCATAAGCCGCAGCACCAGGCCTTGGCCTGTTGCCCAACATTCAAGGGGCAATCCGGGGGCTGCACGTCGTCTGAACGGACGATGAAGCTCAACCGGGTGAACGCAACAATCCAGCGCACGCTGTGGTGACAGCCCCTGTTAACGAGGAACCCCATGTCAGACCCATCTGCCGCGCCGGTATTGCTTGAATTCCCGACCCCGGGCGTGGCCTTGCTGCGCCTTAATCGCCCCCAGGCCACCAACGCCCTGAGCCTTGAGTTGCAAGGGTTGTTGTCACGCTATTTCACGGAACTGGCGTACAACCCTGACGTGCGCTGCATCCTGCTGACTGGCGGTGACACAGTGTTTGCCGCTGGCGGCGACATCAACAGCATGGCCGGGGTCGGCCCGATTGATATTTACCAGCGCCATACCGAGCGGGTCTGGGCACCGATCCAGCATTGCCCCAAACCGGTCATTGCTGCGGTGTGCGGCTATGCCTATGGCGGTGGTTGTGAGCTGGCGATGCTGGCCGACATTATCGTGGCCGGGCGCAGTGCCAAATTTAGCCAGCCCGAGATACGCATCGGCATCATGCCGGGCATCGGCGGCACCCAGCGGCTGGTACGGGCCGTGGGCAAGGCCAAGGCGATGCGCATGGCCCTGACCGGGCAGCCGATTACGGCTGAAGAGGCCTTGGTTTCGGGGTTGGTGAGTAACGTGGTCGATGATGACCAGGTACAGGCTTATGCCCTGGAGATGGCGCAGTTGATCGCCACCATGCCCCCGCTGGCTGCCGAGCAAATCAAGGAAGTGATACTGGCGGGCGTGGACGCACCGCTGGAGACCGGGCTGGCCCTTGAGCGCAAGGCCAATGCGCTGCTGTTTGCATCCAGGGATCAAAAAGAAGGGATGCAGGCATTTATCGAGAAACGTGCAGCGCGGTTTGAAGGGCATTGAGCGGCGCGCCCCCTGTAGTCGCTGACGAGTAGTGCGAGGCTGCGTTCGAGCGCGCAGCGGTCGCAAAACCGGTACACGCGCAGTGCCTGATTAACCGTGCAAGCCGATTTCACGACTGCTACGTCGCAGTGGCGCACCAAACCGAACGCAGCCTCGCACTACTCGTCAGCGACTACAGATCGTGAATGCAACCCACCAACCAGGCCGGCCGCCTCGGCGGGCAGTGCTTTTGATCTGCCGGCCCCTGCGCGAGGGCCGTACGCAGGGGCGAAAGCGCTTTGGTTACTTTGCCGCTTTTGCAAAGTGACTCGCTGTAAGAGCGAAACCATCATTTCAGTTAACTGCGGATGCCGGATATGTACCCCGTGTGCCAGTTGTTTTGCGAAGCGCCCGCACCTATGCCGAGTACATATCCATTCGATATGTCAGCTGACGAGTGAAACGAGGCTGCGCAGGACGCCTACAGCAACCCCGCCCGCAACTCATTCTTCGCCACTTTGTTCGACGCATTCACCGGCAGCGCCTCATAAAACCGCACCATCCTGGGAACCTTGTAGTTGGCCATGTGCTCACGGGCCCACAGGATCAGCCCGGCTTCATCCAGCGCCTGACCATGACGCAACATTACGCAGGCACACCCCACCTCCCCCATGCGCTCGTCAGGTACTCCGATCACCGCCACCTGGGCAATCGCCGAATGTTCTATCAACCCGGCTTCAATTTCCGCCGGGTAGCAATTGAATCCGCCCACGATAAACATGTCTTTAAGCCGGTCGGTGATGCGCAAGTTGCCCGACGCGTCCTGCTCGCCAATGTCGCCGGTGTGCAACCAGCCTTCACTGTCGATGGTTTCAGCCGTGGCGTGCGGGTCTTCGAAATACCCCTTCATCACGTGAAAACCACGCAGGCAGATTTCCCCCGTACTGCCCGCGGGCAATGCCCGGTTTTGCGGGTCGCGGATGCTCACTTCGGTGCCTGGAATCGCCCGGCCACTGGTGCCTGCAATAACCGTCGCAGCGTCGCCCGGGTCGCAGATGGTCGCCAGGCCGCCGCACTCAGTCAGACCATAAGCAGTGGTAATGACCGAGAAGCCCAGTTCGAGACGCATGCGCTCGATCAGGATCGGTGGAATGGTTGCCGCGCCCGTAACGGCAATGCGCAGGCTCGACAGATCGGTTTCAGCCAGTTTGGGATGGGCCAGCATCGTCAGATACAAGGTCGGCGGCCCCGGCAGCACGCTGATGCGCTCAGCAGCAATGCGCTGGAACACCGCTTCGGCATCGAACACCGGATGGGGCAGGATCGTTGCGCCCGCCAGCAGGCACGTCAGCCAGCCCGCCTTGTAGCCAAAGGTATGAAAAAACGGGTTGATCACCAGGTAGCGATCTTCGGCCTGCAGACCAATCACCTTCACGTACTCGCTAAAGGCACGCAGGGTTTGACCGTGGGCGCTCATCACGCCTTTTGGCTTGCCCGTGGTGCCTGAGGTAAAAAGTAAATCGCTAAGGTCATCGGGCCCCACACTGGCTGCACGCAACAGCGCGGCAGATTCGCTGGTGGCCGCCCCCAGGGCCAGAAATCCATCCCAGGCCAGACCGCTGGAACTGGCTGGCGTGGCCTCTCCCAACAACACCAGGCACTTGAGGCTGGCCGGTCGATAAGACGCCAGCAAGGCCAGATAATCCGTACCCAGGAAGGCCGGCTGCATAAACAGCAGGCGACTGCCGCTGCGCTGCAGGATATCGGCCGCTTCAGGACCTTTCATCCGGGTGTTGATCGGCACCATGACCGCACCCGCGCAATGAATACCCAAGGCCGCAATGATCCAGTCGCGCCCGTTGGGAGCCCAGATTGCCACCCGGTCCCCCTTGCCGATGCCCTGGGCCATCAGGCTGCGCGTCACAGCCAGGGCTAGGCGCGGCAATTCGCTGTAGTCGGTGCATTCACCATGCGCCTCTATCGCCGTGCGCCCGGCATGTTGCACCGAAGCGCTGAACAGCAGTTGCGGGATCGAGCGCGGCAGGGTCTGTTGCAAGCTGGAAGTCATCGGTCACTCGTCTCAGGCTATTCGGGAAAACACACACGCAGTTGTTCGCTGTTGGGCACCGATTGGCACGCCAGCACCCAGCCGTCATTCAGTTCTTGTTGGTCAAGGGCATCGTTGCGCAGCATCTCTACACTGCCGCGCTCAACCGTACACATGCAGGTCGCGCAGGAACCCACCAGGCATGAACTGGGCGGTTTCAAACCCGCGCGCTGCATGGCGTTGAGCAGGGTTTCGCCTTCAGCACAGGGCACTTCGAACTCTTCACCGTCAAGGCGAACCGAAAGCTGGCTGCCAATCACATCGGTGTTGACCGGGCCCGGGACCGCCACGCTGCCCTCTTCAGGCAACGACACAAACCGCTCGACGTGGATGCGCCCATGGTCCATGCCAATGTCATGCAAGGCGCTGACAGC
The DNA here is from genome assembly GCF_019345465.1 of Pseudomonas sp. NKUCC02_KPG. Lineage (GTDB taxonomy): Bacteria > Pseudomonadota > Gammaproteobacteria > Pseudomonadales > Pseudomonadaceae > Aquipseudomonas. Next base: position 344,607 of record NZ_JAHKRC010000003.1, on the reverse strand, counting down.
AGCGTCCATGAACGGGCCAGGCCCGCATATATAGGCCTGGGCATGAACGAACGGCAGGGCCATCTGCGCAAGTTGCGCCACGCCAGGAATACCCTGTACCGAGTCCAGCCAGTGAATCACCTGCAAGCGCTGGGGGTAGGCACTGGCCAGAGCTTTGAGCTCAGCCGCAAAAATCACCGACGCTTCATCGCGGTTGGCGTAAACCAGCAGAATCCGGCCTGTACCGGCAATCAAGGCCGAGCGCAGGATCGACAGCACCGGAGTCACCCCGCTGCCGCCACCAAACAGCACAAAGTCATCGTCAAAATGCCGAGGGACAAACACCCCGGCCGGGGCCAGCACCTCAAGTTGATCGCCTTCGCGCACGTGCTTGCACAACCAGTTGGAAGCACGCCCGTCCCGTACTTGCTTGATCGTTACGCGCAACGGTTCGTCTTGCAGCGGCGTGCTCGACAGCGAATAGCAACGCGGCAGCCAGCCGCCATTGAAGGGTACGCGCAGGGTCAAGAACTGCCCGGGTTTGTAGGCAAACTGTTCACGCTGGGCCAACGGGACGTCGAACACCAGGGATCTGGAGTCCGCCGTTTCAGTCACGACTTGCACCACACGCAGTGAGAAATACGCAGGTTGGGTCATATCAGATACTCATCACATTCGGGCTATTTACGCTCAAGGGGTCACCTTTGTGGATTCTGTGGGCGCGGGCTTGCTCGCGCTGGCATCATCGCGCTCACCGATGGAAACCGCGCCGCCTGCATCACGCGCAAGCCCGCTCCCACAAGCAGCAGCCAGCCCCGCACGGCGCCCCGAAAACACGCAGTCAGCCAGCGACAGTCCGCTGATGTAGAGGTGTGACGCCACGCCGATGGCTGTGCGCCCCGCACTGAACAGGCCCGCAATCGGCTGGCCTTGTGCGTCCAGTACTGCACCATTTGACTCATCCACCTTAAGGCCGCCCAACGTCAGCGCCCCCAGGGGGAATATCGGATTGCCAACGCTGATATCGCAGGCATAAAACGGCCCTTTGTCCAGCACCTGACGGCTGCCTTCAGACTTGCCAAAGGGATCCGGTGCGTCGCCTCGGGCGCCGGCGTTGTAGGCGCGCAATGCACCACTCAACTCCCCGGCCTGCATGCCACAGGCCGTCGCCAACCGGTCAGGGTTGGCGCCCTTGCGTACCTTGAGCAGCATCAAGGCCAGCGCCGGCAAGGTCTGGAACCACCAATAGCCACCAAACAGCGCCTGGCGGATCGCCTGCTTGCGCAAGCGTGCATCCATTACCAGCCAGGCCTGCCCCCCCTGCTCTTCGCACAACGGCTGGCCCAGGGTGGCGCCGTAGACTTCTTCGTTGCAAAACCGTTGGCCGAGGGTGTTGACCACAATGCCCTTGGGCCAACAGTGCGGCGGGTTGATAAAGCGCCAGGCCGATACCCGACTCAAACGCTCGCTTCTGGCACCCACCGACTGCCCCAGCAGCAGGCCGCTACCATCGCAACCGGTAGCGCCGACCTTGAAGTTGCGGCGAAAGTTGGGCGCATGATCGCGGATCAGCCCGCGGTTGAAGATAAACCCCCCGGTGCTGAGAATGACGGCGCGCCTGGCCCGGATCAGCACCGGCTGCCCATGATCGCGCTCCAGCTGGCTGACTTTTTGCCGCAGGCGATCGCAATAGCCGGGGGCGAAATTTTGCAGGCGCTCGGCCCGTGCCGCCAGGCGTGCATGCAAGCGCGCTTCGCGACTGCCCTCGGGCAAGCTCCAGAACTCGGCGCCAACCACACGCCCGCTGGCATCCACCACCAGACGCCGGGCAGCGGATTGCAGCAAGGGTTGCACTCCGGCACGCAGGCAGGCGGCTTTCAAGTGGGCGTACAACACCGCGCCGCACTGGCCCTTGCCTACGGTGCGATGACCCCGTGGCGCCGGGGGTTGATCACCGCCGTGGGAGGGCACCAGCTCATTGCCCGAGTAATACAGGAAGTAGCCATCGGACGGGTATGAGGTCTTGCCCCCCGGCGGCATGCTATGGGCGTAGCGGGCACCGTGACTCTCAAGCCAGTCGAGGTTGCTGACGCTGTCGTCGCAAAACTTTTGCAGGGTGGCATCGCTGATCACACCCCGGGTTTCGTGCTTGAGGTAGTCGAACATCGCTTGCGTGCTGTCGTTGAACCCTGCGGCCTGCTGGTGCCGGGTCCCACCGCCTGCATACACCACGCCTCCGCTCTTGGCACTGGCACCGCCACCGGTAAAGCGGTCGGCCACGATCACATGGGCGCCATTGCTTCTGGCCTCCAGCGCAGCGCAGGCGCCTGCCGCGCCCCAGCCGATCACCAGCACGTCGCAGGTGTCTTGCCAGTCCCGTGCGGTCAGTCGTTCGACCTGCAAGGGCGCGAGGATCTTGCTGTTGCTGGAGGTGTTCTTCGCTCGGCTCATGACAGTGCTCGTACCTTGGCGCTGGCGGTTGCCGACACGCTGCTGGCAATATGGTTGGCAGCGATGTAGCCGAAAGTCATTGCCGGGCCCAGGGTGCCACCGGCACCGGGGTAGCTGATGCCCATCACCGATGCCGAGCAGTTGCCGATGGCATACAGGCCAGGGATTGGCTGGCCGTCTTCACGTACGACCTGAGCGTGCTGGTTGGTCAGCAATCCGCCCTTGGTGCCGATATCCCCGGCATCCAGGCGCATGGCGTAATACGGGCCTTTGCGTAACGGTGCCAGGCACGGGTTGGGCTTGATATTGCTATCGCCGTAGTAGCGATCGAACACGTTGCCACCGCGATCGAAGTCAAGATCGACCCCGGTTTGGGCGTAACTGTTGATTTTTTGCACGGTGCTGCTCAAGCCCTTGGCATCGACCCCGATTTGGATGGCCAGCGCGTCCAGGCTGTCGGCCTTCCAGTACACGGCATTGAGCCATTCCTTGCGCAGACGGCTGTCGGGGACCACCTGGGCCGGCATCAACGGGCCCATGGCGTAGTGGAAACGGAAGTGACCATCGAATATCACCCACGACGGCACCGAGCGGCCGCCGGTCTTGCGGTTGTCTGTGTACATGGCATCGACGAATTCCAGGTACGGCGCCGCTTCGTTGACAAAGCGATGCCCCAGGCTGTTGACCACAATGGCCCCCGGGAACGCCCGTTCGGCAAACACGCCACGGGGTTTTTCCTCGCCTGGCACGGCAATGGTCGGAGCCCACCAGGCCCAGTCCATCAGCGCCGTGGCCGCACCGATATTGATCCCCGCCTCAAGTGCAGCCCCGGTGTTGTTGCCCGGTGGCGTAGCGCTCCAGCTGGCCCGGGTGGGTTGCGGCAAGTATTTCTCGCGCAGGGTTTGATTCTGCTCAAAGCCGCCGGAGCCAAAAATCACCCCACGGCGGGCCTTGATTTCCAGGACTTTGCCACCCGTTGCAACCTTGATGCCGCTGACCCGATCACCGTCGAGCAACACATCCTGAAAGTCGGTGTTGAGCCATAAAGGCACGTTGCGATCCATCAGGGAGCGGCGCAACGACGCCACCAGGGAGCTGCCCAGTGCGGCGCGGCGGTCGTATTTGCTTTTGCGGCGCCATTTGAAGTCGAGTTTGTAGCGGGCCATCAGCTTGAAAATCAGCCATTGCCAGCCAAAGCCGCGGGCCATGGCCTTGTGCGCGTCGCGGGCCGTCCAGGCAATGCAGCCCATCAGCAGGGTCGACGGCGAAGGCTTGCGCAGGTTGGGCAGTTCTTCGGCCAGCAGGCTGGTGTCGAACAGCTCCGGGTCCAGGGTGCGACCACCCGGCAAGGCACCAGGCAGTTGCGGGTAGTAATCGGGGTATTTGTCGGCCACGGCGTAACGCACGCGGCTGTTGTCGGTGAGCTTTTTGATCATCGGCGCGGCGTGGTCCAGATACGCCTGCAGGCGCTGTGGATCAACGTGCTCGCCGGCCGCGGCCTTGAGGTATTGCAGGGACAGCTCAGGGCTGTCCTGCCCGCCAATGGCAGCAAAATAATGGTTGTTCGGGATCCAGATACCACCGCCCGAAATCGCCGAGGTACCGCCATATTTATCGCTTTTTTCGACAATCAGAACCGACAGGCCCTGATCAGCCGCAAACAGGGCCGAGGTCATGGCGCCGGCACCGGAACCGACAACAATTACGTCATAACTGGACTGAGACTGATTGTGAGCCGTCATTATTGCTATGCCTTGCGCTGAGGTCAGAGGTTGATCACCGGGTCAGAGAATTGACCCGATCAGACAAAAGGGTCCGCGTTGGGCAGGCCCAGCTGTACAAGACCGTAACTGCGGCGGTAAGCCGCCTCGTTGTTGGCGATATGCCCGCGAGCCTGGTGCAGGTCACGGAAATAACGCCCCACCGGGTTGGTGTTGTACAAGCCCGAAGCGGCCATGCAGCGCAGCAGGTCACTGACCCGATCGGCGCAGACGTTGGTCACGTGGGAGGACTGGTAGCGATACAACAAACGGGTCTCGACATCCGGGTATTCCCCGGCAGCGGCCAGCGCCAACAGGTGCCCGTAGTTACGCATCAGCACCAGCTTGAGCGAGTCGACGGTGATGATGGCTTCGGCCACGACCGCTTGGGCCGCCGGGTCTTCGGCGGTTTTGGTACCGTGCTTGCCGATGTGCTTTGCTGCGTTGTCACGGAACTCGTTGATGGCCCCTTGCAAGGCACCAAGGGCCGACGTCGATACAGCGCGGGCAAACACCTGGGCAAACGGGATGGAGTACATCGGGTTGGTGTTGACCTGGCACCCCGGCGTAGCTTCGATGCTGTAGTTATTGGTGCGCTGGAGCCGGTGGGCCGGGACAAAAGCGTCTTCGACAACAATGTCGTGGCTGCCGCTGCCACGCAGGCCCAGTACGTCCCAGTTCTGTTCGATGCGATAGTCGCTGGCCGGAATCAGGAAGGTGCCGTGTTCGGTAGGGCCTGTTTCGTCTTGCGGTACGATGCCGCCGAGCAGGCACCACTGTGCATGCTGGCTGCCACTGGAAAAGCCCCAGCGTCCGCTGACCTGATAACCACCCTTGACCGGCGTGACCCTGGCCACCGGCATATAGGTGGACGCCACCAGCTCGGAGCTGTCCTCGCCCCAGACATCACGCTGGGCCTCCATCGGGTAACGCGCCAGTTGCCACGGATGCACCCCCACCACGCCAAAGACCCAGGCAGTGGACATACAGCCTTCAGCCAGGGTCATCTGGATTTCAAAAAAGGTACGCAGGTCGACTTCATGGCCGCCCCAAATCCTGGGCTGCAGGGCGCGAAACAAACCGGCTTCTTGCATGTCGCGAATGGTTTCGTCGGGCAGTTTGCAGTCTTTGTCAGCCTGGACTGAACGGCTTTTGAGCGCAGGAATCAGATTGCGCGCACGTTGCAGCAACTCAAGCTCAATCGGACTTTTCTCTCGTATCTGATCCATCCGTGCGTTCTCCGTCAGTCTCTCGCTGCGCGAATGTGCGGGCGGTGCATGACGAATAATCCTGCCTGCACGACGGTGGATCATCGTCAAAGCGGACTAGACACACGGCATCACACTGAGCCCGCTCCCACCTCCTCAGAGAATCGGCAATTTCGCGAAAGGCCGCACCTGTTCAATCTGCGCACTCAGACGCAGCAATATGTCTTCGCCGCCCAGGGGCCCGGTGAACATCATGCCGATGGGCAGGCCGTTGTCGCTCATGCCCACCGGCAAGGAAATGGCCGGCTGGCCGCTGACGTTGGCCAATACGGTAAAGGCCGCGCTGCCCATGGCATTGTGGGCATAGCTCTCCCAGGGCTGATTGAGGCTCAAGAGCCCCAGGTCCGGCGTGACATTGGCCGTCACCGGCGACAGGATCACGTCAAACGTCTGGAACTGATCTTCCATGTAGCCGCCGATGGTTTCGAACGACTGGCGCGCACGGTACAGGCCTTCTCCAGTGACTTTTTGGGCATTGCCCAGCACCACCTGGGTGATGCGCTCGTAGTCATCGGCAGTTGCGCTTCGCCCCAGCACTTGCTCACGATCGTGAACCATCGTCAGCAATGCATCGCCAATCACCGAACCATGGGCACCGAACAACTGCCTCGGATCGACGTTCAGGCGCAGTTCTTCAACTTCATGCCCCAGGGCTGCCAGGCGTTTGGCGGTGTCGTCCAGCACCCTCGCCACCTCAGGGTCCAGCGGTGCGCCGGTCAGCGAGTCACGTACCACGCCGATGCGCAAGCGACCGGGGGCCGTGCGCAGCTCTTCGACATAAGGGCGCACCAGCGGCTTGGCCCAGTACGGGCTGCCGGTCTCGTGCCCCTGCCCCGCATCCATGAACAACGCCATATCGCGCACATTGCGCGACACCACGTTGCCTACGCTGGCACCAAACCAGCCCTCATATTTTCCCGGACCGCTGGGGGTGCGGTAGCGCGTCGGCTTGAGTCCGACCAGGCCGCAATAGGACGCGGGAATCCGGATCGAACCGCCGCCGTCTGTGGCGTGGGCCACCGGAACAATCCCCGCTGCAACTGCCGCAGCCGCCCCACCGGATGAGCCGCCCGCGCTTTTTGCCAGATTCCACGGGTTGCGGGTTTGCCCCCACAGCAGGGATTCGGTGGTGGTGGTCAACCCGAACTCCGGGCAGGTGGTCTTGCCAAACGGCACGGCACCGGCCGCCTGATAACGGGCAATCAGGGTGCTGGTATGGGGGGCCAGCGGTGCATCTTTGTAGAGCCGGCAGCCATTTGTGGTGCGGGTGCCTTCCAGGTAGGTATTGAGGTCCTTGATCAGAATCGGCACACCGGCCAGAGGGCCCGTGGTCGATGCACCGCTGGCAGCACGGGCCTTGAGCAGCCCGTTGGCGTAGTCGTCATGGCGCATGTTGACGGCATTGACCCTGGGATTGACCGCATCACATCGGGCCATGGCCGCCGCGAGCAGATTTTGCGGGCTGAGTTCGCCTTTCTGTATGGCACGGGCCATGTCCGTGGCGTCCATTGCCAGGTACTCGGCAGGCGACAGCGCATCGGTGCTGTCGGCATGTGCAAAGCGTCCCAGCAGACCGGCACCCACGGCCAGAGCACCGGCCTTGAGAACGTGTCGACGCTGCCAGCCGGTGGATTCTTCAGGTGTTTGAGCAGGGTTGTGCAAGGTCAATCTCCAGAACAGATTGTGTTGTTTCAGGCGCCAGGGTCCTGTGGGGGCGGGATTCAGTCAGCCGTGACCATCGATTGCATGGTGGGCAAAAAGTGCTCGCCATACGGCGGCAGCAGGCCCCACTCACGCCGCGGGTCATGGGCCGGGGCCTTGTAAACGGTGCGCATATGGCTGAATTCCAGGAAGCCTTCACGGCCGTGATAATGCCCCATGCCCGAGGCGCCGATCCCGCCAAACGGTGCGTCGTGCAGAGCCGCATGCATCATCACGTCATTGATGCTCACGCCACCGGAAATCGTGTGCTGCAGCACATGGCGCTGCTCTTCTTCACTCTGACCAAAGTAATACAGCGCCAGCGGGCGCTCGCGAGAGTGAATGTCGCCCAGCGCCCGATCAATCTGCTCATAGGGCAGCAACACCAGCGCCGGGCCGAAGATTTCTTCGTGCATGATCTGGCTGTCGCGAGGCGGGTTGATCACCACCTGCAGCGCCCGCCGACGGGTTCGGGCGTCGGCCTCGGGTGCCTGCGGGAAGCTCTCGATCCGGGCGCCCCGCTCGCGGGCATCCTGCACGTAGCCGTCGATGCGTTGCACATGGCGGGCATTGACCACCGCCACCACATCCGGGTTGTCGTCCGTGGTGGGGAGCAATTCACTGTAGGCAGTGCCCAGCAGGCCGATAAAATCTTCCATCAGCTCGCGCGGCACATACACCACGTCCGGGTTGATGCAAATTTGCCCACCGTTATTGGCTTTGGCCACCGCAATGCTGAAGGCAGCCTTGGCCAGATCTGCGCTGCGGGAAATGATCACCGGGGACTTGCCTCCCAACTCCAGGGTCAATGGCACCAGATTTTCAGCCGCATTGCGCATGACCGAACGTGCCACTGCGGTGCTGCCGGTAAACACCAGATGGTCGAAGGGTTGCGAGGTGAAGACCTGCGCCAGCCCGGCATCTCCGGTCACCACACCGACTTCGAGTGGGTCAAACACGTCGGCAAAGGCCTGGGCCAGAACCCGGGCGGTGCGGGGCACCACTTCGGACGGTTTGAGAATGGCGCGGTTGCCCGCCGCCAGTACGCAGGCCAAAGGACTGAGCAAGGTGAACAGCGGCGCATTCCAGGTACCCAGAATGCCGATGGAGCCTTTGGGCTGGTGCATCACCCAGGCTTTGGCACCCAGTTGGTCATAAGGCGAAAACACCTCTCGCGGCTCATCTTCAACCCAGTGGGCAAGGTGATCGCGAGCATATTTGAGTGATGCCAGCGAACCCAGAACATCATTCATCAACGAGAAGCCCTGGGGGCGACCGCCAAAATCTTCATCCATAGCCTCGATCAGTGGCTGCTGATAGCGCACCACGAGCTCTATCACGCGCTGAATGCGTGCCCGTCGCAGCTCTGCGCTGACGTGCCCGGCATCGACAAAGGCTTGTTTTTGCGCCGCCAACAGGCTGGACAGCTGTTCTGGAGCAGTGCTGCTGAACGTCATGGATGAGTCCTCTGATACACCGGTTCAATGAGCTGACCCTAGTGAATAGCGCCCCGATTAGCCTCGTCCAATCGGACCATAATCGGCTGTATTCGTTAGTCCATTAAGACGATGTAGCGCACCGCTTCGGGGCGAATACTGCCAGCACGAAAATCCAATCCATGAGGTTCGTCATGGCAATGCAAAGCAGTTTCGACCCGCAGGCATTCCGTACCGCGCTGGGTACCTTTACCACCGGGGTGACGATCATCACCACCCAGGCTGAAGATGGATCGCCCATCGGCATTACGGCCAATAGTTTCAATTCGGTGTCGCTTAACCCGCCGCTGGTGCTGTGGAGTCTTGCCAAGTCCGCTCGCAGCCTGCCGGTGTTCAGTTCCGGAAAGCACTGGAACGTGCATGTGCTGTCGACCGAACAGGAACCTCTGTCCGGACGTTTTGCGATGCAGGGCGAGAACAAGTTTGCCGAAATCGAACTCGACAACGGCATCAGCGAAGCACCGCTGCTGCAGGACTGCACCGCCAGGTTTCAGTGCCGCACGGCCTTTCAATATGAAGGCGGCGACCATGTGATTTTTGTCGGCGAAGTGCTCGCCTTCGATCACAGCGACCGCGCACCACTGGCCTTTCAAAGCGGCCAATATGCCCTGGCGACCCGTAAACCACGTAGCGAGCTGCGCCTGGCAACCACTCCGCCACCGCCGGAATGCAGCTACACCGAAGACTTGCTCGGGTACCTGCTGGGCCGCGCCCATTACCAGTTGCTCGACGCCCTGCACCGCCTGCTCAACCATCAGCAGCTGGACGAGCATGCCTTCTTTATCCTTTCGGTCCTGTGTATTCGCGACAACCTGACCCTGGATGAAATCAATCATTTCGTCAGTTACACCGTGCATGTCGTGACCGTGGCAAGCATGCGTTTTCTTGAAAAGCAGAATCTGGTCGCCCTCGAAGGCAGCCAGCAGGCACCGCGTTATGTGCTGACCGCCAAGGGCCGTGAAGCGTCGCTGCAACAAGTGGCACTGGCCAAGGCCGTGGAGGAAAACGTGTCGGCCAGGCTCGCTCCCGGCGATGCCCAGGCCCTTAAAGTGCTGCTCAAGCGCCTGATTGCCGCCAGTGATCCCGGCTTGCCCGATCTGTGGGCGCCCCGCTAAATCCCTAGAAGGAACAGGACCCTTTATGAACATTATTCAACGCTTCAACCTGACCGGCAGCGTGGCCGTCATCACCGGCGGCGGGCGCGGCATTGGCCGCGGTATCGCCCTGGCCTGCGCCGAGGCAGGCGCCGATGTGGTACTGGCAGCCCGTACCTTGAGCGACGTTGAAGCTGTGGCCGAAGAAGTTCGCCGTCTGGGGCGCCGCGCCCTGGCCCTGAGCTGCGACGTGACTGACGCCGAGCAGCGCAGCGCGGTGATCAGCCAGGCCCGGGAGCACATGGGGCGTATCACCCATCTGGTGAACAACGCAGGCGGCGCAGGCCCCAACGATCCGCTGACCCTGAGTGTCGAGCGCTTCGAAGAAATCATGCGTTTTAACGTGTCATCGGCCTATCACCTGAGCCAGCTGTGCGTGCCGCACATGCGCGATGCGGGCAGCGGCAACATCATCAATATCACCTCGGGCGCGGCGCGCTATGCCCAAACCCAATTCAGCGCCTATGGCACCGCCAAGGCTGCGCTCAGCCACATGACCCGTTTACTGGCCCAGGATTTCGCCCCGCTGGTGCGGGTCAACGGGATTGCCCCCGGCCCGGTACTGACCGACGCCTTGAACCGTGTGCTGCCGGTTGCCATGCGCGAAGGCATGATCAAAGCCACCCCGCTGCAAAGCCTGGGCGAAGTTGAAGACATCGCGGCAGCGGCGCTGTACCTGGCCTCCCCGGCTTCACGCTGGGTCACCGGCAAGATCCTGGAAGTGGACGGAGGGGCAGAGTCGAGCGTTTGGCCGGGCTAGTACAGGGCACTACAAACGGTGTGGGAGCGGCTTGTTCCCACAAGGGGTTTTTCAGTTTCAAGAGAGCGTATTTATGGACACACAGTTGATTGAAGCCCTGGGCGATGAGCTGTTTCATGCGTTGCGCGAGCGCCGCAGCCTGCAGCCACTGACCCAGCGTTACCCGGACTTGACGCTGGACATGGCGTACCGGATTTCCCTGCGCTTTTTGCAACGCCGCCAGGCACTTGGCGAGCAGGTGATTGGCAAGAAAATCGGCGTCACCAGCCGTGCCGTGCAGGAAATGCTGGATGTGCATCAGCCCGATTTCGGTTTCCTGACCGATTCCATGCAGGTCCCGGACAGCAGCGATGTGAGCTTCGCCACCCATCAGTTGGTGCAACCACGGGCCGAAGGCGAGATCGCATTTATTCTCGGCGAAGACCTGCACGGCCCCGGCATTACCGCTGAAGACGTCATGGCTGCCAGCCTTTGGGTGGCGCCGTGTTTCGAGATTGTCGACTCGCGTATCGCCGACTGGAAAATCCGCATTCAGGACACCGTGGCCGACAACGCTTCGTGCGGCGTGTTCGCCTTGGGTGAGCAACGTATCAACCCCCGCGAACTGGACCTGGCCAAGGTCGAACTGCACATGCTGAAAAACGGCCAGCCAGCCGGTAACGGTTTCGGCTCGGCAGTACAGGGACACCCCTGCGCCGCCGTGGCCTGGCTGGCCAATACCCTGGGCAAGTTCGACATCCCGTTTCGCAAGGGTGAAATCATCCTTTCCGGAGCCTTGGCGCCGCTGGTGCCGGTGCAACCCGGCGATGAGGTCAGCCTGACCCTCAGCGGTCTGGGCTCTGCCCGCCTGCGCTTCGTGCCCTAACCCCTGTTCGAGAGCTTTCCCATGACCAAAAAGATCAAATGTGCCCTTATCGGGCCGGGCAATATCGGCACCGACCTGCTCTACAAGTTGCTGCGCAGTGACGTACTGGAACCGGTCTGGATGGTGGGCATCGACGCCACCTCCGAAGGCCTGAGCCGTGCCCGCGAGATGGGCCTCAAAACCACCAGTGACGGGGTCGACGGGCTGTTGCCCCATGTGCTGGCCGACAATATCCAGATTGCCTTCGATGCCACGTCGGCTTACGTTCACGCCGAAAACAGCCGCAAGCTCAATGAGCTGGGCGTGCTGATGATTGACTTGACCCCTGCCGCCATCGGCCCGTACTGCGTGCCCCCGGTCAACCTCAAGGCTAACCTCAAGCGCGGCGCGATGAACGTCAATATGGTCACGTGCGGCGGCCAGGCCACCATTCCTCTGGTGGCGGCTGTCAGCAGCGTGCAACCGGTGGCGTATGCCGAGATCGTTGCCACGGCGGCGTCCAAATCGGTCGGCCCGGGCACGCGCAAGAATATCGACGAGTTCACCCGCACCACCGCCAGTGCCATCGAACAGGTGGGCGGCGCCAAAAAAGGCAAGGCGATCATTATCGTCAACCCGGCCGAGCCACCGCTTATCATGCGCGACACCGTGCACTGCCTGACTGAAACCGAACCGGATCAAGCCGCGATCAGCCTGGCCATTGCCAACATGATCGAGCAGGTACAGCAGTACGTCCCGGGTTACAAGCTGGTCAACGGGCCGGTGTTTGATGGCAACCGCGTGTCGATTTTCATGGAGGTAGAAGGCCTGGGCGACTACCTGCCCAAGTACGCCGGCAACCTGGACATCATGACTGCCGCCGCTGCGCGCACCGCAGAGATGTTCGCCGAGGAAATCCTCAAGGGTGAACTGCACCTCAAGGCATCTGCCCCTCAACCTGCCCTCGCTTAAGGAGTCGACCATGGATCTTCGCGGCAAAAAAATTACCGTGCATGACATGTGCCTGCGCGACGGCATGCACCCCAAACGTCACCAGATCAGCCTGCAACAGATGAAAGACATCGCCTGTGGCCTGGACGCCGCCGGTGTGCCCCTGATTGAAGTCACCCACGGCGACGGCCTGGGCGGCAGCTCGGTGAACTACGGGTTCCCGGCGCACACCGACGAGCAGTACCTGTCGGCCGTGATCCCGATGATGAAACAGGCCAAGGTTTCGGCCCTGCTGCTGCCCGGTATCGGCACCGTGGACCATCTGCAAATGGCTTATGAGCTGGGGGTCAATACAATCCGCGTAGCGACCCACTGCACCGAGGCCGACGTGTCGGAGCAGCATATTTCCTATGCACGCAAGCTGGGCATGGACACTGTGGGGTTCCTGATGATGGCCCATATGAACACCCCCGAAGGCCTGGTCAAGCAGGGCAAGTTGATGGAGAGCTTCGGCGCCAACTGCGTGTACCTCACCGACTCGGCCGGTTACATGCTGCCCCACGACATCAAGGCCCGGGTCGAGGCCCTGCGTGCGGCATTGCACCCGGACACCGAGATCGGCTTTCACGGCCATCACAACCTGTCCATGGGCGTGTCCAACTCCATTGCTGCCATCGAAGCCGGTGCCACACGCATCGACGCCGCAGCAGCCGGGCTGGGCGCAGGTGCGGGTAATACGCCGATGGAAATCCTGGTGGCAGTGTGCGACCGCATGGGCATTGAGACCGGAGTCAGCGTGTTCGGTATTCAAGATGTGGCTGAGGATCTCGTCGTACCGATCATGGACTTCCCGATCCGCAGCGATCGTGATGCCCTGACCATGGGCTATGCCGGGGTGTACGGCTCGTTCCTGCTGTTCGCCAAGCGCGCCGAGAAAAAATACGGCGTACCGGCGCGGGAAATTCTCGTCGAGATGGGACGTCGCGGCATGGTGGGCGGTCAGGAAGACATGATCGAAGACACTGCCATGACCCTGGCCCGCCAGCGGGCCTGAGGCTTTGCTCCTTTTGTCAGGGGCGCTGATCTGATCAGCGCCCTTGGCGTTTCCATCTGACAGGAATTCAACCATGCCCAATGCTCAGGTCGGCTGGCGCAGCCATGCTTTGCTGTTGTTGCTGGCGGCCATGTTTGCCGACAATTTTGTCGGCCGCCAGATTCTGGCGGTGATGATTGAACCGATCAAGGCAGAGTTCGGGGTCAGTGATACGGCGATGGGGCTGATCTCGGGCCTGGCATTTGCCGGAATCTACGCCCTCCTCGCCTTGCCTGCCGGGCGACTGGCAGATCGGATGTCCCGTACCCGACTGCTGGCGATTGCCTGCCTGTTATGGGCGGTGGCGACCATGATCTGTGGCCTGGCGGTCAGTTTCTGGATGCTGGCCGTGGCACGCATGGCGGTTGCCGTGAGCGAGTCGCCGACCACCTCGGCGTCGATGTCGGTCATTGCCGATTTGTACCCGCCACATCGCCGCTCGTTTGCCATCAGTTGCTTCACGGCCGCCCCGACCTTTTCCGCCGTCATCGGCCTGAGCCTGGGGGCGTGGGTGGTCGAGCAGTATGGCTGGCGCACGGCATTCATCGTGATCGGTCTGCCCGCACTGTTGTTCTCCACGTTGCTGGCCTTTGTCGCAAAAGACCCGGCCAGGGGCCGTTGGAGTCTGGCCAGCGCCCATGCTGCCCATCCCCTGCAAAGCATGGGCAGTGAAGCCCGCAAACTCTGGGCACTGCCCGCCTACCGCTGCCTGGTTCTGGCGGGCGGCCTGACCACGCTGGGCTCCTATGCGATCGGCATGTGGAACACCAGTTTCCTGGTGCGCTCCCACGGTTTGTCACTGCAACATGCAGGGCTGCTGGCAGGTTTCATCTGTGGCGGTTTTGCCGGGATCGGCGCGTTGTTCAGCGGTTGGCTGAGCGACCACCTGACGCCACGCAACCCGCACTGGCAAGTGGGTATCCCGGTGATCGGCAATGTGGCCGCGCTGGCTGCGCTGTTCGCCTATCTGCTGTGGCCAAACACGGTGTGGACGCAACTGGGCAGCGTGCCCGTCCCCAGCTCGATGCTGTGGTGCGCGCTGTACAGCTTTTTTGTGGTGTGGTGGGTGGCGCCGTCTTACAACCTGGTCACCCAACTGGTCCCTGCCAACCGCCTAGGCACGGCCATGGCCTTGCAGACCATCATCTCGACAGTGTTGGGGGTTGGGGTTGGTCCTTTGCTGGCCGGACTGTTCAGTGATGCCTTGCAACCGTCCTTCGGCGTTGAATCCCTGCGCTACGCGTTATTGCTGGTGAGTCTGCCGGTAGCCGGTGCGGTCGTGTTGCTGATCCGCACCTCCACCCATGCTGCACACACCCATTATTTAGCGGCGGAGCGTGCGGCATAGTCATCGACAAATTTGCGGGTCAGCTTATAGGACGACAGCTCGGCCGTGCGTCCGGGGCTCAAGGGGAAGGCCTGGCCCGCCCACAGGTTGATGAAGTCTGCGCAGCCAGGGTCGGATTTGGCCTTGAGCGGTAATAACACACCGCCCGCCAGCGGGAAGGCAGGTGCCTGCGTATTGATCGGGCCCAGTTCGCGCATCACCCGATTGACGATGCCGCGGGCCGGTCGACCGGTGAACAGGTTGGTGAGCGCGGTGTCACTGGCGTCGGCTTCGCGCAAGGCACGGTGATGGGGTGCGGCCAGTTTCGCCTGCGGGCAAAACAGGTAGGCGGTGCCGATTTGCACGGCGCTGGCCCCCAGCGCAAACGCCGCCGCAATACCCCGTGCATCGGCGATGCCGCCTGCGGCAATTACCGGTATGTCCACGGCATCGACGATTTGCGGGACCAGGGCAAAGGTACCGATTTGGGTAGTCAGCTCACGACTCAAGAACATTGCCCGATGCCCGCCAGCTTCGTAGCCCATGGCGATGATCCCGTCACAGCCGTGGCGTTCCAGCCATCGGGCCTCTTCGACCGTGGTGGCTGAACTGAGGATTTTTGCTCCGCAGGCCTTGACCCTGGCCACCAGCTCCGGGGCAGGCAGACCGAAGTGGAAACTCACCACTTCGGGGCGCAAGGCTTCGACCAGGGCGCAGGTGGCTTCGTCAAAGGGCGCGCGGCTCGACACGGGAGTGGGCGCGTCATAGTCGGCCCCAAGCTCGGTGTAGTAGGACTTGAACAACGACTTCCAGTGCTCGATCGCGGCTTCATCGTAAGCAGGGGCTTGATGGCAGAAAAAATTCAGGTTCAGGGGCTGCTCGCTCTCGGCCCGAAAGGCCGCCACTTCGGAGCGAATCGACTCAAGGTTCAACGTGGCACAGGCCAGAGAGCCCAGGCCACCGGCCTTGGCGACACCGATCATCATATCGGCGCCAGCGCCCAGCATGGGGGCCTGGATGATGGGATGGGTGATGCCGAGCAAGTCGATAAGGCGAGAATCGGGCCAGCAGCTCATGAGGGCACTCACGGGTAATGATCGGGATGCCAATACTAGCGGCTGGCTTGCGAAGGCGCAGCCTCGCACCGCTCGTCAGCGACTACAGTTCTTATTTCTTTCCGGCCAACGCCGCAATCAAAGCCGGGTCATGGTTGTAGATGTCTGGCGCATAGGTCACTTTTCCATCCTTGTTCGCCTGGGCCGTCCAGTAGGTCATCAAGATCGGCATCGGCCGGGACAATCTGAATTCATGGGTCAATCCCGTACTCAACAGCTCTTCGGTACGGGCCTTCTCGGCCGGTGTCACCAGCAAGTCACGCAGCTGGAAGACCGACTCGACCCGCACACAGCCCGAACTGAAAGCCCGCGGTCCCTTGCTGAACAACGCCTGGCTAGGGGTGTCGTGCAAGTACACCGAGAACGGGTTGGGAAACCGGATGGCAATTCGGCCCAGGGGGTTTCTCGGCCCCGCGCCCTGACGCAGAAGGATATTGCCCGGGCGGTCCCAGTCGATGTCCTGGGCCGCCAGCGGCTGGCCATTGCTGTCCACTATCTGCAGGTCCTGGCGGCTGAGGAAAGACGGATCGCGGCGGATCTGCGGCAGTTTGTCTTCGCGGAAAATGGTCGGCGGGATGGTCCAGGTCGGATTCAGGGTCAAGCGATTCACCCTGGATTTGAGCAACGGCGTCTGACGCTCGGCACGGCCAACCTGGGTGCGGGTCTGCCACACGGGCACGCCATTCTGGTACACGGTCAATTGTGCAGCAGGCACATTGATCAGGAGGCTGTCAGGCTCAAAATCCTGGGCTATCCAGCGAAATCGCTCAAGGTTGATGCGCAGCTGTTCGAGCCGATCCCGGGGGCTGATATTCAGCTCTTTCAAGGTCCCTGCCCCGATCACACCGTCGGCCTGCAGCGAGTGATCAAGCTGAAAGCTCTTCACGGCTGCCGCCAGCTCATTGGTGTAGGTGTGATCGACAGAAGCCGGCAGGTGGTTCAGGTAGCCTTCGTTGAGCAGCCGTCGGGCCAGTTCGGGCACCCGGGCATCCTGCATGCCGGGCCGCAACAAGGGGCCGCTGGCCAGAGGCTGCCATTGTGGCAGTGGTTGCAGACGCTGGCGGGCATAGACCCGGCGCAAGTTCTGATACAGCTCGCCTTGGGGACGCGCCTGGGCAAAGGCACGGGGAATATCGTTCAGGCCGGGTCCTGCCAGGGCCAGAATCCGCGCCTGACGGTCTTGCGGCACCTCGCTGGCATGCCATACCGGCTCGAACTGCGACTGGGGCAGACGCCCATAGTGCAGATCCTGCAATGCCTGCAGGTACTGCTGGCTGATCTCGATATCGGCGCACACGTCCCGAGTGGCTGGCAGCTTGTAGTTGTCAGGGTTCAGACCGTCATCCGCCAACTGCCCCAGTGCCGACTGCAAGGCGCTCAGGCGTTGGTTGTCGGTCCAGACCAACTGATCGTTTTGCCCCAGATAAAAACCCTGCAGCAGTTGTTTGGCAGCCCCATTGACTCGCGCCGCCAGGCCCGGGCAGTCCTGGGGCAGTTGACTGAGTGCCTGCTGAACCGGACTCAGGGAACCCTCAGGTAGGGGATCGGCTACAGCGACCAATGGCGCAGTCAGCAGGACAATGCTCAAGTAAAATGCGCGTTTTTTGAACAACTGCTTAACTCCAATTAAGGGCCGTCACCAGGTACATCAACTGAATCTGCAGTTACGGTAAACCCACAGGCTAGCATCTAACGCAGGATCGCCAAGTTATCGGCGCAGGATTGCCGGCCTGACATCATCGAGAACACGCTATTTATGCTTATCTTTTTACGTCGCCTTTGTTTCGCAGCCCTCGCACTGGCTGCAACCTGCAGCACTGCATACGCTGCCAATCCCCAACTGCTCAGCAAACTCAGCCATGCCGCCCCCGAACTCAACCCGCAGGCCCTGAAAAGCGCTCTGAGTGCCATGCAATGCGCGGTCAACAATGGTGCCAAGCAGGCCCAGCATCTGGCCGTGATCGACTTCTCCCAGCCTTCAACGGCACGACGGCTCTGGATCTTTGACCTGAACCGCAAGACGTTGGTTCTACGAGATCTGGTGGCCCACGGAAAAGAATCCGGCGAGAACTTCGCCACCAGTTTCTCCAACACCGAAGGCAGCAACCAGTCCAGCCTTGGGCTGTTCAGTACGCAGGAAAGCTATGTCGGCAGCCACGGCTATTCGTTGCGCATGGACGGCCTGGAGCCGGGCATCAATGATCAGGCCCGCGAACGGGCGATCGTGATCCACCCCGCAGATTACGTTAATCCGCTGTGGAGCAAGACCCAGGGCCGTATCGGCCGCAGCCTTGGCTGCCCGGCAGTACGCCCGCAAGTGGCGCGCAAGGTGGTCGACAAGCTCAAGAATGGCCAGTTCATGTTCGCCTGGTACCCCGACAAGCGCTGGCTGCAATCCTCGGCCTACCTCAACTGCCAGCCACGGCAGGTGGCAAGCATTGTGTCAGCCAGGCATGAGGTCATGCCCGGGGGTTGAAAGCGAAGGCGCAATGCCGGTACATAGTGCGTACATGTCCAAGGAGATTCACCATGTCCGCGCTGCACACGAGTGCCTGTATTTATCGTCCCATGACCCAGGCCGATTTACCCGCAGCCCACGGGCTGTCCTCGCAACTGGACTGGCCCCACCGACTGGAAGACTGGGGCCTGTTGCAGCGGGTCTTCAAAGGATTTGTAGCGACGGTCGATGAGCGTTTGATCGGTACGGCATTTGCCTGCCCCCAGGGCGACTTTGCAACCATTGGCCTGGTGGTGGTCAGCCCCGATTTTCAGGGCCAGGGCATTGGCCGCCTGCTGATGGAACAGGCACTCGACGCTTGCCAGCCAGGCACTCCGATCCTCAATGCCTCCGTTGCTGGCGTCCCGCTGTACCTGAGCCAGGGCTTTGTCGAGTTCGGCACCATTGAACAGCGCCAGGGCCTGGCCCACGCCGTGACACTTGAACCCCTTGCAGAAGATGAGCAGCTGCGTGACCTCTGCGAACAGGATCAGGCCCGGCAACTGTTGCTGGCCAACGCAGGCAGCGGGCTGGACCGAAGCGCCCTCTTCGAGCAGTTGCATGACATGATCGTGCACTCGGCGGGGATCGTGCGCGAGGGTCAACTACAGGCGTTTGCCCTGTTGCGCCGGGCCGGACGCGGTCACTGCATTGGCCCTGTCATTGCACAAAACACCCGCCAGGCCAGGCACCTGATCGCCACCCTGCTCGCCCGGATCCCCAACCAATTTGTGCGCATCGACGTCCCGATGGATAGCGGCCTGGGTGAATGGCTGACCCTGGCGGGCCTTGAACCGGTGGACCGCGTAACCCAGATGGCTCTAGGTACGCCCCCGCAGCCTGGCGACTTCGTACACCAGTTCGCACTGGTTTCCCAGGCCATTGGCTGAGCTGTCGAACGAGTAACCTGCCTCGCGAGCAAGCCCGCTCCCACAGGGGATGTGGGAGCGGGCTCGCTCGCGATAGCATCACTGCAGTACCCCGCCCTGCCGTTTCTTATCCGTTACCGACCCTTTTCCATTGAAAACGACACCTCCCCGGGCCTGTTGTTGACTCATCGGGCTCGGCGCTATTTATTACTATTAATCCGCATTAATACGATAAATAGAAAATATGCTCAGTCGCCCCCTGCACCGTAAACGCCAGAAGCTCTCCGATGTGATTGTCGAGTCGGTCAAGCGCTCGATCGTCACCGACGCACTCAAGCCCGGTGACCGGTTGCCCACGGAGCGGGAGCTGATGGAGAGCTTTCAGTGCTCCAAGGGCTCTGCCCGCGAAGCACTCAAGGCGCTGGAAGTCGAAGGCCTGGTCAACACCCGCACCGGCCCCAGCGGCGGCGCCTACCTGAATCAGGCCGGGACCGAGCCCGCCAGTCGAGCCCTGCGCAACTACCTGCACTTTCAGCACCTGGATGGCGAACAGGTTTACCAGTTGCGCAAGGTGATCGAAGTCGAACTCGCGGTGTCGGTGATTGGCCGACTGAGTGCCGAGGACTATCTGGCCCTGCAAGCCAACGTGGATTTTTGCAGCGCCCCCGAAGACAGTGAAGCCGGACAACGGGAACAGCGGCTGGCAGAGCTGGAATTTCATAACCTGCTGGCACGGGCATGCCCCAATCCACTGCTGAGTTTCATGGCGCAATTTCTCAACGATCTGCTGCGCGACCTGGTGGTGCTGAAGAAAGCCTACAAACCCAAGCGCAAGCAGTTCGACGCCGCCAACCTCGACTATCACAAGCAACTGCTGATTGCCTTGCAAGCAGAGGACGAAGCCTCTGTGCGCAGCCTGATGCACGAACACATGTGCGACGCCGAACATCATATGACCGCCCTCGAGGGCCAGGTCAGCCCGCATTTCCTGCTGGAATTCGATCACAACCACTAATCGCTGTGCCAATAAAAGGCCTGCCCACAGGCCATGATCCGCCGTTTGCCATTGCTACTCCTGCCAATAACTAATCAAACCAGGGAGTTTCCCCATGCAACGTCGCACTTTGTTGAAAGCAAGCCTGGCCGCTGCCAGTGCCCTGAGCCTTCCGCTGGGCATGCGCCATGCCTTCGCCTCCGAACCCTTTACCTTCTATGGCCTCAAGTCCATGTCCGGTGCCTTTGCCAGTTATGGCAAGTTCGCCGACATGGGCTCGCGCCTGGCGGTAGAGCAGTATCCGCAGTTGCTGGGCAGACCCCTGAACTACAAGGTGATCGACACCGAGGGCAACGCCGGCAAGGCGGTGCGCAAGGTACAGGAGGCGATTGCCCAGGACGGCGCGCGCTTCTTTCAGGGCTGTACCTTGTCGTCTTCAGCACTGGCCGTCGCAAAGGAAGTGGATAAGGCAGGCGGTGTCTTCATGACCCCCGTGGGTGCCGACGAAGTAACCGGCAAGGACTGCAACAAGGCGACGTTTCGCTGGTCGGTGCCCACCTACGGCGCCGTGCGCGAAACCCTGGTGCCGCTGATCAAGCGATTGCCCGAGGCCAAGCGCTGGTACACCATCACCCCGCAATATGTATTCGGCGAAGCACTGCTCGAGGGCACCAAAGAGGTGCTGAAGGAGCATGGCCTGGAACATGTCGGCAACAGCTATCACTCCCTGCAGGAACAGGAATTCTCCGGCTACCTGACCAATGCCATTGCTGCCAGGCCCGATGTGCTGGTGCTGCTCAACTTTGGCAGCCAGTCGTCCAACACCCTTCGCCAGGCGGTGAATTTCGGGATCAAGGAGCGAATGAACGTTCTGCTGGTGTGGTCGGCTGGTCTGGATCAATTCCAGGAACTGGGCAGCGACATTCTCGAAGGCGTTTACCTCGGCGCCCAGTACTGGCATCAGGTGGATACTCCGCTCAACCGCGAACTGGTCAAGATCACCAAGGCCAAATACGGGATCAATCCCACCTACCCCCTGGCCGCTGACTACATCAGTACCAAGGTCATGCTCGACACCATCGCTGCCACCGGCAGTTTCGATGGCCCCACGGTGGCCAAAGCCATGCAGGGCTTGAGCTACGAAGGCCCGACCGGCCCCGAATCGATTCGCGCCGGTGACCATCAGGTGATCAAGGATTACTACCTGCTGGTCGGCAAACCGGCTGACCAAATGAGTGACAAGGACGATCTCGCCCAAGTGGTCAGCTCCGGTCAGTCGTTTGCCCCGGTACAAGACACCGGCTGCGTTCTGGGCTGAGCCCCGGCACTTCTTCAGCTTTTGCTACTGGCAGCCGATCACCCGTGATCGCCTGCAGAGGGTATCTGCATGCTCGAACTCTACCTGTTTCAGATTCTCAACGGCCTTGGCCTGGGGATGATCTACTTTCTGATTGCCGTCGGACTGACGATCATTTTCGGCCTGCTGAACTTCGTCAACTTCGCCCACGGCGCGTTTTTCCTGCTGGGCGCTTACATCTGCTACACCGCGGTCAGCCTGACCGGCAATTTTTGGCTGTCGCTGCTGCTTGCGCCCTTGCTCGTCGCCGCACTGGCCTGGGTGATTGAGCGATTGCTGATCCAGCGGATTTATCACTTGCCCCACATGTTCCAGATTCTGGTGACCCTGGGGATCGCGCTGATCATCCAGGAAGCCAGCGTGATGATCTGGGGCCCGGTGGGCAAAAGCGTCGCCGTACCGCAGTTGCTGCGCGGCGTGCTGGTGATCGGCGACTTTGTCTACCCCTACTATCGCCTGTTCCTGATTGTGTTTTCAGCCCTGGTGGGATTCGGTCTGTGGCTGCTGCTGGAGCGCACGCGCTTTGGCGCCCTGGTGCGCGCCGGCAGTGAAAGCACGGAAACCGTATCGCTATTGGGCACCAACATTTTCCGCCTGTTTTCCATGACGTTCGCCCTGGGCGCTGGACTCGCCGGTGTGGCCGGCGTGCTGTTTGCGCCATTGCGCGGCGCCCAGCCCTTTGTCGGCCCGGAAATTCTCGGGGTGGCTTTTGTGGTGGTGGTGATCGGCGGCATGGGTTCATTCAGCGGTGCGCTGGTGGGCGGCCTGTTGGTGGGCGTGGTGCAAAGCCTGATGACAACTATCTGGCCCCAAGGGGCGAGCCTGATGATTTACGGCGCAATGGCCGTGGTCATTCTGCTGCGGCCTTACGGCCTGTTCGGGAGAGCCTGACATGAGCGAGAAAAACCCCCTGCCCTTCGCCAAAACCCAGTCGCGCTCCATGCTGCTGTTGGTGGTGGCGGTACTGGTCGGTTTGCCACTGGTGTTGCCTTCCGCGACCCTGGCCACTGAAATCCTGATTTTCGCCATGGCAGCTCTGGCCTGCAACCTGCTGCTGGGCTACACCGGGCTGTTGTCGTTCGGCCAAGGGATCTTCTTTGGCGCCGGGGCCTACTGCGCCGCCTTGCTGATGATCCATCTGCACCTGGGGCTGTTCAGTGCCTTGCTGGGCGCTGCACTGGCCGGCGGTTTCCTGGCGTTTCTGGTGGGCGCCCTGGCCATTCGCCGCACCGGCATCTACTTCGTCATGCTGACCCTGGCCTTCAGCCAGATGGCGTACTTCCTGACCTACACCCTGAGTGACTGGACCGGCGGCGACAACGGCCTGCTCAACGTGCCACGGCCTGAAATCCGTATCGGTGACACCGTGCTGATGTCCTTGAGCGACGCACGTTACTTCTACGGTTTTGTCGCGGTGTTGTTCCTGTTGATTTTCATCGGCGCCCGCCGCGTTATCAGCTCGCCTTTTGGCAGCACGCTGATGGCGATCCGCGAAAACGAAACCCGCGCAGCTGCCATTGGCTACGACACCCGGCATTTCAAAATCCTGGTGTTTATGCTCTCGGGCGCCGTCACCGGTATTGCCGGAGCGCTCTACGCCATGCTGCTGCACTTTGTACCGCTGTCCAATATCGACCTGGCGATGTCGGAAAACATTCTGATCATGACCATCGTCGGCGGTACCGGGTCCTTGTTCGGCTCCTTGCTGGGCGCAGGTTCCATCGTGTTGCTGGGCGAATTCCTGTCTGATCTGTGGCCACGCTGGCTGATGCTGCTGGGGGTCATTTTGATTCTGGTGGTGGTGTTTATGCGCGGCGGCTTGTGGGGCGGATTCTCGAGCCTGTTCGAACGAATCAAAGGGCAACGTAAAACCAGCCTGCCCGTGCAGGAGGAGCAGCCATGAGCGCGCCTGAATATCTGCTGCAAACCGACAATCTGGAGCTGGCCTATGGCGCCTTTCGTGCGGTCAACGGCGTCAGCCTCAACGTCGAACAAGGCACCATCCATACCGTGATCGGCCCCAACGGCGCGGGCAAGACCAGCCTGTTCCACTGCCTGACCGGCGAGCGTCAGGCCACTGGCGGGGCAATTCTGTTTGATGGCAAGAACATCATCAAGAAGCCGTCCCACGGCCGCGTTGGCCTGGGCATGGCCCGTTCGTTCCAGCTCACCAGCCTGTTTCAAAACCTCAGTGTTCGGGAAAACCTGCGACTGGCGGCCCAAGGCCGGGATGGTCTGGCGGCCCTGAATTTCTGGCGCCGTGTGGACAGTCGCCGCGAACACCTGGAGATGGCCGATCAGGTGCTGGAGCGCCTGCAACTGACCCAGCGTGCCGACACCCTGGCCGGTGAGTTGTCCCACGGCCAGCAACGGGTGCTGGAGGTGGGCATGTCGATCTGCTCCAAACCCAAGCTGCTGATGCTCGACGAACCGACGTCCGGCATGGGCATTGACGATATTCCGATCATGACCCAGTTGATCAGTGACCTGGGTCGCGATCACACGGTGCTGCTGATCGAGCACAACATGAGCATCGTCATGTCCATCAGCCAGCGCATCACCGTGATGAGCCACGGCCAGATCCTGGTCGAAGGCACACCCGAATTTGTTCGCGCCGATGAGCGCGTACGTGTCGCCTATCTGGGAGAAGCCGCCTGATGCTGACCGTCGAGAACATCCATTCCTACTACGACAAAAGCCACGTCCTTGAAGGCGTCTCGCTGCAGGTCAACCCAGGGGAACTGGTGACGCTGCTGGGCCGCAACGGCGCGGGTAAAACCACCACCTTGCGCAGCATTCTGGGAATCATTTGCCCGCGTAAAGGCCAGATCCGCTTCAACGGCCAGGACATGGTCGGGCGCAAGATTTTCGAGATCGCCCGCGAAGGACTGGCCCTGGTGCCGGAGCATCGCGGCATCTTCCGCCTGCTCAGCGTCGAGGAAAACCTGCGCATTGCTCAACGCAAAACCAGCCGCTGGCAACTGGAGGATGTGTACACCATGTTCCCGCGCCTCAAGGAGCGGCGCAAAAATGCCGGCCACGCGTTGTCCGGCGGCGAGCAGCAAATGCTCGCCATCGCACGGGCACTGCTCAATGACCCCAAGCTGCTGATCCTGGATGAACCTACCGAAGGCCTGGCCCCGGTGATCGTCGACGAGCTGGTGAAAATCCTGCGCAAGATCAAGGACGATGGTCTGCCTGTGTTGTTGGTGGAGCAGAACCTAATGGTCTGCGACAAGCTGGCCGACCGTCATTACGTACTGGAGCAAGGCCGCGTGGTGTACGAAGGCAGTGCCGCCGATTTCCGCGCCAACCCGACCATCAAGAACCGTTACCTGGCCCTGAGCGCCTGAAGGGAGATTCGTGTCCATGAACAGTCCAATCCTGTTATCCGACCTTTTCAACAGCAACGCGCCATTGATCAATCGCGATCGCTTGTGGCAATCGCTGATGGACCTGGCGCAACTCGGTGCCACGGCCAAGGGCGGTGTCTGCCGCCTGGCCCTGACCGACCTCGACCGCCAGGCCCGTGACCTGTTTGTACGCTGGTGCGAAGAAGCCGGCTGCACTGTCACAGTCGATGGGATCGGCAATATTTTTGCCCGTCGCGCCGGTCGCCAGCCGCACCTGCCGCCGGTGATGACCGGCAGCCATATCGACACCCAGCCCACGGGCGGCAAGTTCGACGGATGTTACGGCGTCATGGCCGGGCTTGAGGTGATTCGTACCCTCAATGACCTGAAGCTCAGCACCGAGGCCCCCATTGAAGTGGTGGTGTGGACCAACGAAGAAGGCTCGCGCTTCCCGCCGTGCATGATGGGTTCCGGCGTGTTCGCCGGTAAGTTCGACCTCGACGAGACCCTGAGCAAAGAGGACGAGCAAGGCCTGTCGGTAGGTGCAGAGTTGCAGCGCATTGGTTACGCCGGCAGCCGAGCCGTGCTCGGGCATCCGGTGGGGGCCTATTTCGAGGCGCATATCGAGCAAGGTCCCGTACTGGAAGACCGCAACATCACCTTGGGTGTGGTGATGGGATGCCTGGGGCAGAAGTGGTTTGACCTGACCCTGACCGGCGTCGAAGCCCATGCGGGCCCAACGCCGATGCATTTGCGCAAGGATGCGCTGGTGGGCGCCGCCCATGTGGTCAGCGCCGTCAACCGTATCGCCCATGAGCATCAGCCCCACGCCTGCGGCACTGTCGGCTGCCTGACCTTGCACCCGGGCTCGCGCAATGTGATTCCTGGCCAGGTGCACATGACCATCGACCTGCGGCATTTGCATAGCGACCGGCTGCAAGCGATGGTCGATGAGGTGCGCGAGGCCATTGAAGTTGCGTGCAGCGAGCATGGGTTGAGTTTCGAGCTGACGCCCACTGCCGATTTCCCGCCGCTGGACTTCAACCCGGCGTGCATCGAAGCCGTGCGCCAGGGTGCGCAACAGCTGGGCCTGAGCCATATGGACATTGTCAGCGGTGCAGGCCACGACGCGATTTTCATCGCTGAGCTGGGCCCCGCCGGGATGATCTTCGTACCCTGCGAAGGTGGCATCAGCCATAACGAAATCGAAAATGCCGCGCCTCAGGATCTGGCTGACGGCTGCGCCGTGTTGCTGCGGGCAATGGTCAATGCGGCGCAGGCAGGAGTTACAGCATGAGCACCCCTGATATCGGACAAATGAACGCGGTTGAGCTGCTGAGCCGCTTTCGCGACAAGAGCCTGTCGCCGGTAGACGTCACCGAAGATGCCTTGCTGCGTATCGAGCGCTACAACCCGGCGGTCAACGCTTACTGCCACGTGGACCACGAAGGTGCGATGCAGGCTGCCAGGGAATCCGAGCAGCGTTGGTTGAAAGGCCAGCCCTGCGGCGCGCTGGATGGTGTGCCGGCATCGATCAAGGACCTGACCCTGACCCGCGGCATGCCCACGCGCAAGGGTTCGCGCACCACATCGCCCCAGGGACCATGGGAGGTGGATGCACCGTTCACGGCCTTCATGCGCCAGGCTGGCGCCGTGCTGTTGGGCAAAACCACCACACCGGAATTCGGCTGGAAAGGTGTCACCGACAATCCGCTATACGGCATCACCCGCAACCCGTGGGATACCCGCCTGACGGCGGGCGGTTCTTCGGGCGGTGCAGCCGCAGCCGCGTCACTCAACCTGGGGGTGTTGCACCAGGGCAGCGACGCGGGCGGTTCGATCCGCATCCCCTGCGCCTTTACCGGCACATTTGGCATCAAGCCCACTTTTGGTTATGTGCCCCAGTGGCCAGCCAGCTCGATGACGATCCTCTCCCACCTGGGACCGATGACCCGCACGGTGGAAGATGCCGTGCTGATGTTGCAAACCGTGGCCCGGCCGGATGTTCGCGATGGCCTGATCGGCGCACCGCGCAGCCTGCCGTGGCTGCCTGAAGGTGACAGCCTCAAGGGGCTGCGCATCGCCTACAGCCCGGACTTCGGCCATGTGAAGGTCGATCCGCAGGTCGCCAGGGTTGTGGCTCGGGCCGTCGAACGACTGGTGGAACTGGGAGCCCATGTCGAGCAGGTTGATCCGGGGTTCAGCGATCCACTGGATACGTTCAACACTCTGTGGTTTGCGGGGGCTGCACGTCTGGCCGGACAACTCGACAGCGCCCGGCGCGACCTGCTCGACCCGGGTCTGCAACGCATTGCGGCACTGGGCGAACGCATCACCTTGAGCGAGTACAGCGCAGCCCTTGAAGCACGAGCGGCGCTGGTGGCACAGATGGCGGCGTTCCATGAGCGCTACGATGTGCTGGTCTCGCCGATGCTGCCCATCACGGCGTTTGCCGCCGGGCATAACGTACCACCGGATTCGGCATATACCGAGTGGATGCACTGGACGCCCTTCAGCTACCCCTTCAACCTGACTCAGCAACCGGCGGCTTCAATCCCTTGCGGGCTTACTGAAAACGGCTTGCCAGTGGGGTTGCAAGTGGTGGCTGCGCGGTTTGCGGATGACCAGGTGCTGCGGGTCTGCCGGGCGTATGAACAACACTTCCCGGCCACACACCCTCTGGTGCCGAAAAACGGCCAGGACTGATCCGGGAAAAACGTTGCCATGCTGCATGAGCCGGCATGGCACGCAGAAGACGTTGAAGCAGATGGATTGTTTGCTGATAAGTGCGCGTCAGGCCCGATGGCGTTGACGCTGAACTTGAAGATATCCATCACGTGGCGGATGGACTCTGGAAAATGGCAGGGGCGGCTGGATTTGAACCAACGCATGGCAGGATCAAAACCTGCTGCCTTACCGCTTGGCGACGCCCCTGTATCTGTAGCGATGAGTGCCTGGCACTCTTTTACTGATGCTTGCAGCCTGCAAATGTCTCCATTCGCTGCGAGCCTGTAAGGGTTCGCTGCAAGAACGGGCGCAAATATACCAACACTCTTTGGATTGGGGAAGCACTTTTTAAATAAATTTATTCAAAAACAGCTACTTAGTGAAAATCGGGGCCAAATGAGCGTTTTGGCCGTCGTGCTGTCCGCCCTTTCCCGGTGTCTGCCCTCTCGAAAAATAGTGCCTGAGCAATAGACGGTTATAGTTGTCGGGACCGGGTTCAGACAGACGCAGGCAACGCAGGCATGCCTGACAGCTTAAAAAGACCAAAGGGAAAACAACATGAACATGACTGTCCGCAATGAACGGGCCGAAGACATCGAGGCCATCGCACAGTTAACAGCGGCTGCTTTTTTAAACGAAAAACACTCAAGCCATACAGAACACCACATTGTGAATGCGTTGCGACGCGCAGGTCAGCTGAGCATTTCTCTGGTGGCAGAAGAGCACGGCTCAGTCATCGGGCATGTTGCTGTTTCTCCAGTGACGATCTCTTCGGGAGCCACCGGATGGTACGGCCTAGGGCCGATCTGTGTTTCGCCTGACCGGCAAGGGAAAGGTATTGGTTCAGCGCTGATGAACTCGGCACTGACTGAGTTGCGACGCATGGGCAGTGCAGGCTGCGTGGTATTGGGGGATCCTGCCTATTACAGTCGTTTCGGGTTCAAGACATGCCACGGCCTTGAGCTTCCCGGGGTTGATCCAGAGTACTTTCAGGCAATCCTCCTGAAAGGTGAGCTACCTTCGGGGGTTGTGAAATACGACGATGCATTTGATGCCACCGAGTAATAGCGATAAGCGCCACCCTTGCACCCTCCGTAGAGGCGCATTCAATCGAAACTCGCCAATAAGATAAGTGTCAGAAGATCTGATGACTGGTTAACCACCACACTGATCCGCCACAAAGGCTTCCGGTATGCCCGCCCCCTCTGCTCGTCCAGACCTTGTTTATGAATATCCAGCGCACCTGCGCGCTCAGGTCGAAGCGGCCCCCCGGGCACCAGGGGTGTATTTCTTTTACGCGGAAGACGACTCGATACCGCTCTATATCGGCAAAAGCATCGATATTCGCAGTCGACTGCTTGCGCACCTGCGCGCCCCCGAAGAAGCCAGAATGCTGCGCCAGGCGCAACGAATCGAGTACCGGCAAACTGCCGGGGAAATAGGCGCCCTGCTGCTTGAGTCCCGACTGATCAAAGAACTGCAACCCTTGAAGAACAAGCGGCTTCGTCGCCAGCAACGCCTGTGCTCACTGCGCATTCGCGACGGGGTACTGGAGATCATCGACACCACCACGATGTGCGACGGACCTCAGTTGTACGGACTTTTCCGTAACCGGCGCATGGCCACCGAAGCGCTGATGCTGATTGCAGATGAACAGCGCCTTTGCCATACATTGCTGGGCATTGATAAACCGACAGGACGTCCCTGCTTCAGGGCTCAAATAGGCAAGTGCGCCGGAGCCTGCAAAGGCGCAGAAAGCCATGAGGCGCATACCGAACGGTTGCTGGGTGCTCTAGAACGCTGGGCAGTGCATCACTGGCCGTTCCCCGGCGCTATCGCTTTGCACGAGCGGCATGGCCAGACCGAGGAATACCACGTCGTGGACAGTTGGCGTTACATCGGGACTTACGCCTGCGAGGCTGATGCCAGACGGGCCCCCAAACTCACGGGGCAAGCATTCGATGCCGACTGCTACAAGATCCTGGTGCGACCGGTGCTGCTCGAAAGCACGGCCATTATCTTGCTTTCTTAGCGCAGGATCGTCGTCACCCCAAACCCGGCGAGCCGGGTACCAGGACCTTCAGCCAAGGCCAGCGCTCCTGGTAACTTCGAGCCTTGTACGCGAATAAATCCGGCTGGAGATTTTGGGGGTTGGGACGCAGCAGCCCTTGTCCGACATCATCCAGACCATAAGGCACATACACCTCGCCGGTTTCAGGGTCAAAACCAATACAGGTTCCTGCAACAAGATAACGATCGACACCATCCCTTGCAGACCCAAGCCGAGGGCAAGCCCTGCCAAACCGCTCGCCGTACCATAGATGGACCCGGGCCTGATTCTTGATATCGATCTTGACGCCCAAGTCATTGAACAGTTGCCGGGTTTCAAGGATGACTTCGTTCTCTGCTTCCCAGGACAGGTCCGCGTCAAAGTAAAAAATGTCGTAATCCTTCACTCCCGATGCGGCAGGCAGACCCGCCTGATGACTCCATACAGCCTGGAACAAACAGCCCGCTGTCAGCATGCATTGACTCAGCCCCAGTGAAGGCAAGCGTGAGGCAATGTGTTTATTAATCGGGTTACTCATCGCTATTGTGACCAGGCATTCAGGTGTCAACTTCACTTTTAGTCCTCGGGATTCAATTCGACACACACTTTATTATGGCAACCAGCATAAAGTACGCCCTTAACGCCCAATTCACTTGCACCGTTTAAAAACATGTTACAACTGATCAGATGCACGCCGGTTAAAATACGATTAGGTTCACCAGAAGCAAACCATTAGCCTACGCGAAACACTAGAAAATATCCTCCCACACATATTTAAGGATTTGATGTGACACGACTATTTTATAGCCTCACCTTGAGTTTTTGTCTTTTTCTTAGCGGCTGCGTTTCCTATTCCCTACATCAGTTGCCCCCCGTTAAAACTTGGCCGCCAGCGGCCAGTAACAACAAGACCAAGCCTGTGGTGAATATATCTTATATGCCGACCAGCGCCTTCATTACGCAGCAGAATGCTCGGCGTGGCGGAACAGGCCAGATTAAAGGAATCATAGTCGATACATTTGCAAAATCCGGGCGCTTCAAGCAAGTCACCACACAACCGCAAGGAGCTGATCTGTTCGTGAATGCGATATTGAGATCACATGAATCCGGCAGCCAACTCAGCGCGATTATTAGCGGAGCCACATTGCTTGTTGTACCCATGACATTTGGTACGAGCTACACCCTTGAACTGGTCTATAGAAACGCAAATGGCAAAGTGATTGGCCGCACTGAAAAAACCGAATACATAAGAACCTGGGTGCAACTGTTGTTAGTGGTCGCAATCCCCTTCAATAACCTGCCAGACAAGATTATTCAGCAACTGGCGCAAAGCTCAATTGAAGAAGCGATCAGCCTTAATTTAATTTAACTCAATTCATGAAAGCTTTAACGAGGTAGTTGCCACTTCAGTGATTGCTCGTTTGGGCCGGATAACACGTGAGACCTCGTCAAGTACATGAACTGCTTAGCGACGAGTTAGACCTACCAATTGACGGCTCGGTACCACATCTCAGAAAGATGCACTCGGGGTCCATCTCAGCGATCTGGCTGATTATATCGACAGGTAGCGCAATGCAGCCGCTGTTGAACGAAAGCTGTTGATGGGCCGATATAAACGGGCACGTTAAGCCAGGACGCAGTGCCTCCAGGGTCCGGCGGTTGTCGTAAAGTTCGCTGGAGCATGGAGGGACGCGGCAAAAGCGGTGCCGTCCGCGTCATCTACACCGTTCAGTTGAAAAGCGGTGCGTTGGTCGCCCTGTTGATTTACGGCAAGGGTGCCATTGAAAATATTCCAGCGCATATCCTGCGCAAGATTGCCAGGAGATGAACCATGCCCCTGAGTGAAAAAGAACTAATGGAGCACGACGCCAAACGTAATATTGGCGAAGAACTGCTGGCGTCGATCATCGACGTAAAAGCAGGGCGCCATGGCCAAGTGCATCATGTGGAAGTCACAGAAGCCGCCGAAGCGCGCATCAAAACCGGGCTCTCCCAACCACGATTCGCAGAATTGCTGGGAGTGTCCGTACGCACGCTACAGGAGTAGGAGCAAGGTCGACGCACGCCATCAGGCGCCGCCCGCTCTCTGCTGCACATTGCAGCGTTACGACCAGACGTTTTCCGCGACGTTCTATCACGCTAACCCTGGGTACTTGCCTGCGATGACTGTGCTAATCAGTGGCCTTTTTTGGGTACCGCTGTATCAGGGATCTGAGCGCCTCACCCTCCTGAAAAAAACGCTTTTGACCTCGGCATCGGCCAGCCCGGTCTCACGTCGGCTGAGCCAAGCTTTGGCTAGTTGTCTGCGTCCGAAGGTTTGGAATTCCTGATAAACTATTACTCCGTTACGCCGCAACCTAATCTGCGCCGTATACCTCTTTTCTCCATTTTTAGCCTTTCTTACTGTAATCGTTCCCATGACAAATCCTCGATAGTACAAGGATTTTGATGTTGCATTTTCGTAGCACTACAGTGCTACAAATGGCAAGAAACGGCTAAAAAGCGCTACAAATGAAACAAATGTGAACGAAAAAATATGAGCGAAAACACCGCTACAAACCCCGTCCTAGAGCGCTTAGAACCATCCAGGAAATTTAGCGTTGCCCCTATGATGGATTGGACCGATCGCCACTGTCGATTTTTCCTGCGCCTGCTGTCCAAAAACGCGTTGCTGTACACCGAGATGGTCACCACGGGTGCTCTGCTCAATGGTGATGCCGAGCGCTTTTTGCGTCATGACGAAACCGAGCATCCGCTGGCCTTGCAGTTGGGCGGCAGTGTTCCAGCTGACTTGGCCGCCTGCGCACGCATGGCTCAGGACGCAGGTTATGACGAGGTGAATCTCAATGTTGGCTGCCCGAGCGATCGGGTTCAGAACAATATGATTGGCGCCTGCCTGATGGCGCACCCTGCACTGGTGGCAGACTGCGTAAAGGCTATGCGTGATGCAGTGTCCATCCCCGTTACGGTCAAGCACAGGATTGGCATCAACGGGCGCGATAGCTACGAGCAACTGTGCGATTTTGTCGGCACTGTTCGTGATGCCGGCTGCACAAGCTTCACCGTGCACGCGCGCATTGCCATTCTCGAAGGACTGTCGCCGAAAGAGAATCGCGACATCCCTCCCCTGCGTTATGACGTTGCCGCACAGTTGAAAACAGATTTCCCGGAGCTGGAGATCATTCTCAATGGCGGGATCAAGACGCTTGAGCAATGCCAGGAGCATTTGCAGGTGTTTGATGGCGTGATGCTCGGCCGTGAGGCGTATCACAATCCGTATATTCTGGCGGCTGTCGATCAACAGCTGTTCGGCAGCACTGCCCCTGTTATTTCACGGGCGCAAGCCCTGGCGCTGCTACGGCCCTATATCGCTGCACATATCGCCGCTGGCGGGTCGATGCATCACATCACGCGCCATATTTTGGGGCTGGGCCAGGGGTTCCCGGGCGCTCGTCGCTTCCGTCAGTTGCTGTCCGTGAACATCCACAAGGCCAAGGACCCTCTGGCGTTGCTGGATCAGGCCGGGGAGCTGCTGGAAGGCCGCTGAATCGCGAGCAATAAAAAAAGGGGCCGTTCCTGCACAGGACGGTCCCTTCTTAATGTGCGCAACTTGCGATCAGTGTCGCTCGAGTGCATTCACCAGATCATGAAACGCTTCACGGTTGGAGTCGTTGAGGCCCATTAGAATTTTGTGTGCCTCAAGCACTTTCACGCGGACCACTTCTTCGGACTGATCCTGTGAAGGCAAGTCTGTCAGGCACCCCGGGCACGGAATCGGCTGGCCAATGATGTTGAACACCTGATCGAAGCCCATCGACTCCAGCAGTCGGGTGATGTCTTCGTGGGTGGTCACGACCGTCGGCAGCAAGCCTATTTTTTGGCGCGACAAGATCGACAGTTTCGCCAGCAAACCCAGTGTGGTGCTGTCGATACTGCGGGTCTCGGTGAGGTCAATCACGATGGCGTTGAAGTTCAGCGCCGTGAAAATCCTCTCGATTGTTGCATCCAGGGCCGAACACAACGTCAGACGCACTTCACCCACAAACTTCAGGACGAAGGTGCCATCCTGTTCGGCGAACTGAATTCTACCGGTACTCATTTAAGATTCCTGCTCAACACCAACAAGGCGATATCATCCGGCATCTCCCCTAGCGTAGCTAATCCAAACACCTGGCGCAGACCATCCAGGCTGCCGCCTGCTGCTTTCACCAATTGAGGTAACGCAGCTTCTTTCTCTTTGAGCGTCGGCTCAGTCAAAAGATCCAAAATTCCGTCAGACATCAGCGTCAGGCTGAAGGATTCAGGCAATTTCAGAACCTGGTCTTCATACGTGGCTTCGTTGAACAGGCCAACGGGCAACCCGCGTCCTTCAAGATAACTCACACTGTCTGGAGTGTAGAGCACCGGTAGTGGCAAGTGCCCACCAATGCTGTAGGTCAGCAAACCGGTTTCTTCGTCAATCACGCCACCCACCATGGTCACATGCTTGCCCAGCTTGCAGTTGATCAGGCCACGGTTGATGTGCCCAAGCACCTCGGAAGGCTTGAACTCCGGCAAGGTGCCATTGCGCTTGGACTCAAACAGCAAGCGCGTGGTCATGAACTTGAGCAGCACCGTCACGAACGCTGACGACGCACCGTGACCGGAGACGTCAGCCAGGTAGAACGCGACCCGGCGCTCGTCGACCCGGAAGTAGTCAACAAAATCGCCAGACAGGTACAGGGACGGAATGATCTGGTGAGCGAAGTTGAAATCGTCAATGGACCAGGGGTTGACCGGCAGCATGTTCATCTGCACCTGACGGCCGGCGTTCTGGTCTTCCTGCAGCAAGTGCAGACTGGCCTCAAGCTCCCGGTTGGCAGACTCAAGCTTGTCCCGATAGCGCTTGTTTTCGAGCTGCAGCCGTGCACGATCGAGCGCACGGTGGACCGAGTGCTCCAGAACGGCAAGGTCTTCGAGCGGCTTGATCAGGTAGTCGGCAGCGCCAAGGCGCAACGCCTCGACCACATCGCTCATTACGCCCGCACCGGAGATAACGATCACTGGCGTCTGCACAGACCGCAGGCTGACCTGGCGAATCAGCTCCAGACCACTCATTTGCGGCATGCGCAGGTCACAGATGACTAAATCCGGCTGCTCTTGCTCGAACACCTGTAGCCCTTGCAAGCCATTACTGGCCTGAAGGACGCTGAAGCCGCTGTCTTCCAAGTAGGCCGCCAGACTGGCGCGTACTACTTCGTCGTCATCAATGATCAGCAGCGTGGCACTGGTTTTTTGCATGTGGGCAAACGGCGCCAGAATTAGGTTGCCGCGAGAGCTCGAATACGTCGGACTCACGACTGAATTGGCTTGTGAACATCCCTGATTCAAATCGACTGTGTTGCTCGATCCTACAAAGGTGCCCGTGTAAGGCGCAGACGGTACTCCCATCCGCGGGGGGTTTCAAGCTCAGGCCGATGGTGGTTTGAGGTGTTCGTCACGTTAAATTCCCACGGGTTATAAGAACCACGTTAACGGCAACTAAAACCATGGTCCGAAAGGCTCCAAAGAGGATTCTTTCTCATCTGCCACGATAAAAAAAACGGCCACTCGGGCCGTTTTTTTCACTGTGTTCCCGCGAATTAAAAGTCGTCGACTACCTGTCCGTCCTTGACTTTGAATTCACGATTTTGCAGGTACGCATTGCGGATAAAGATGTACTTGTCGCCCGTGATCAGTTTTTCGGCTGACAACAAGCTGGCGCGGGTATCAATCAAGTCCATGCCGATGGTCATGTTACGGGCCGGCACATCACTGATGTAGCGGTACGGTTCGGTGAAGGAATCCGGGTAAATACCTACCGCATCACGCACGGTGCTAGGGCCCAGAAGCGGCAGCACCAGGTAAGGGCCGCTTTCAACGCCCCAACGCCCGAGGGTCTGGCCAAAGTCTTCGCTGTTGCGATGCAGGCCCATCTTGGTGCCCAGATCAAAGAAGCCGGCCACACCCAGCGTGGTGTTGAGCAACAGACGGGCGGTGTCTACACCGGCAGCATGGGGCTTGGCCTGCAGGACATCGTTGGCCAGGTTGCGGATGTCACCGATGTTGCGGTACATGTTGTGGATACCATCCTCCAGGAACTGAGGAGTGATGTATTGATAGCCTTGGGCAAGTGGCTTCAAGGCATAGGTATCAATCGTGTCGTTGAATTTGAACACGACACGGTTAAACCCTTCCCACGGGTCATCTTCAGTGGCGGCATTGGCAGCCAATGGCAACATGGCCACACCGGCACAAACAAATAGCTGAGCAAGACGATCAGTCCAGCGCATAGCAAAAACTCCCTGAAGTTACTTGATACTTGGGCGCTATGCCCTGAGTCAGATCATCAGTATAACGGCAAATGTCTTTTAGGCAGCCCCCAAGCAATACCCTAAACAGACTTGAGTAGATGATAGACGTTCCACAGCCCCGGGATTCTTTTGAAACCACCGACTGGCCACCCCGAAAAAACACGCACAAGGGATTGTGATTGAGATCATGCACTCCAGGCGCGAGTGGATTAATCTAGGGTTCTTACAGACCTTTTGTTCATTGCGAAGGTCTACACCAGAGCCTATCAATAAAGGATGAATGCTATGCCTGCCCGCGACCTGCAAGAACAACTCAATACCTTGCGCGAGCAACTGGAACAGAATCCGCCGCTCACTCAAGAAGAGCGTGAGCACTTGGTCCAGCTCTCAACACAAATCCAGGCTCAGATCGACATCGAGAAAGCGACCAACGACACCAGCCTGGCCGACAGCGTCAACCTCGCCGTAGAACGCTTCGAGGTCGAACACCCTACCCTGGCCGTCACGCTGCGCAACATCGTACAAACCTTGGGCAACATCGGGATCTGATCACCCGACACCCCACAAACAACAAAGCCCCGACTCACTAAACATGAGTCGGGGCTTTTTTTGCTACTCAGCCAGTCAGACCACTGATTGACCGCTCAGTGCCAGGTCTAGCAGCTCGCGGTTGGCAACCGCGTACATCGCGTAGTCGTTGCCAGTGGCGGCACGCAGATCGACCAGCATCGAGCGCCAGCGCTCAACCATCGAGTTGTTCTGCTCAAGCCACAAGGCAAGACGTGCTTCGATACTTTCACCGGCATCGGTCATCTGCAACACCGACACGGTAATTGCACGCTGCTGCCAGTCGATATCGTCGCGGAACGCTTCGCGAGCCAGCGCTTGCCAGTTGTTTTCTACCGGCAAGTTGCTGATCTGCTGCAAGTACCAGGTCAGGTCCAGTGCGCTGCCCACGGCGAAATACGCCTTGGCTACATCCGCAGCGTTCTGGCCGGTCACATCCGAGGCTTCGATAATTGGCAGTAAGGTGTACAGGTGCGTAGTACCCGCCACCATCCGCGCCAGCAACTCCGGCACGCCCGCCGCTACGTAAGCCTGATAGCGGGTCTGCCAGCCTTCGCGGGTAGGGCCTTCCAGCAGTTCGTCGAGCTTGAGCCCCAACGCAGCCAGATGCGGCCCGAAGTGCGCCACATCGCGCGCCGCGTCCAGCTCGTTACGACGGCTGCGCAGGAACCAGCGCGTAGCACGGCGGCCCAGTCGCATCAGCTCATCCATCAGCGCCAGCTGGATTTCAGCCGGTACCTGATAGTCCAGCGCTTCGATCTGACGGAACCAGTGCGGGAGGTGGAAAATATCCCGCACGATCACATAAGCACCGGCCACGTTGGCCGCACTCATGCCGGTCGACTCTTTCAAGCGCTCCACAAAGGTGATGCCCATGTGGTTGACCAGATCGTTGGCGATCTGGGTGCTGACGATTTCACGCTTGAGACGGTGACGACGCATGGCTTCGGCAAACTTGCTGACCAGCATCGGCGGGAACGCGGTTTCCATGTCCCGGGTCAGATAGTCATCATCGGGCACCAGAGAGTTGAGCAAGGCTTCCTTGAGGTCGATCTTGCTGTAGGAGATCAGCACCGACAGCTCGGCACGGGTCAGGCCATGACCTGCAGCAACGCGCTCGTTGAGCTGCTCTTCTGACGGCAGGAACTCAATGGCGCGATCCAGCTTGCCACGGGCTTCCAGATCGCTCATCAGGCGCTTGTATTCAGCAATTCGCTCATAAGCACGACGGGCCGCCAACGAAATGGCCTGGGTCTGCTTATAGTTGTTGCCCAGCACCAGACCGCCCACTTCGTCAGTCATGCTGCCCAGCAACTGATTGCGCTGCTTCTCGGTCATATCACCCGCCTGCACAACTTCGTTGAGCAGGATCTTGATATTCACTTCGTGGTCAGAGCAGTCAACGCCACCGGCGTTGTCGATAAAGTCGGTGTTGGAACCACCGCCATTGAGGTTGAACTCGACACGACCCAGTTGAGTCATGCCCAGGTTGCCGCCCTCACCCACCACCTTGCAGCGCAATTCGTTGCCATTGACGCGCAACGCATCGTTGGCCTTGTCGCCGACATCGGCGTGGCTTTCGCTGCTGGCTTTGACGTAAGTACCGATACCGCCGTTCCACAACAGATCCACAGGCGCCTTGAGCAAGGCGTTCAGCAGTTCGGTCGGGGTCAGCTTGTCGGCAGTGATTGCGAAACGCTCTTTCATCTCTGGGGAGATGGCGATGCTTTTTGCACTACGGGAGAAAATACCGCCGCCCGCCGACATGATGCTGGTGTCGTAATCCGACCAGGCCGAACGCGGCAGATCGAACAGGCGCTGACGCTCAACGAAGCTATTGGCAGGCTCCGGGTTTGGATCGATGAAGATATGCAGGTGGTTAAAGGCCGCAACCAGCTGCAGTTTGTCGGACATCAACAAGCCGTTGCCGAACACGTCACCGGCCATGTCGCCGACACCGACCACACTGATGCTGTCTTTCTGGACGTTGATCCCGCGCTCTTTAAAGTGACGCTGCACGCCAACCCAGGCGCCCTTGGCGGTGATGCCCATCTTTTTATGGTCATAACCGGCCGAACCGCCCGACGCGAACGCATCACCCAGCCAGAAGCCGTAATCGATGGCAATGCCGTTGGCGATGTCGGAGAAGGTCGCAGTGCCCTTGTCGGCAGCGACCACCAGGTACGGATCATCGTCGTCGTGACGAACCACGTTCAAAGGCGGCACCAGCGCGCCGTCCTTCAAGTTGTCGGTGATGTCCAGAAGGCCGGAAATAAAGATCCGGTAGCAGGCAATCGCCTCGGCCTGGATCTCGTCACGACCGCCGCCCAATGGCAAGCGACGCGGTACGAAACCGCCCTTGGCACCCACCGGCACGATGACCGAGTTCTTCACTTGCTGGGCTTTAACCAGGCCCAGCACTTCGGTACGGAAATCTTCTTCACGGTCCGACCAGCGCAAACCGCCGCGAGCCACGTTACCGAAGCGCAGGTGCACGCCTTCAACCCGTGGCGAGTAAACGAAGATTTCAAACTTCGGCACCGGCTTTGGCAGCTCGGGGATCAGGTGCGGGTTGAACTTGAAGCTGAAGTACGAACGGTTGTGACCGTTGGCGTCCGGCTGGTAGAAGTTGGTACGCAGCGTGGCTTTGATCAGATCCAGATAGCGACGCAGGATACGGTCTTCGTTAAGCACCTGAACGTCGTCCAGGGCCGTCAGAATGGCCTGCTCCAGACGCAGTTGCTTGTCTTCCAGGTCTTCGGCCGTGAGCTTGCGCGCCAGGTAGAAGCGGGTCTTGAACAGCCGGGTCAATTCGCGAGCGATGTCGGTGTGGTTGTTCAGGGTGCTGGCGATGTAACCCAGGTCAAAGCCCAGGCGGATCTGCTTCAGATAACGGGCGTAAGCACGCAGCAACGCCACATCACGCCACGGCAAGCCGGCGGTCAGTACCAGACGGTTGAACGCATCGTTCTCGGCATCGCCGCGCACGATATGCACGAACGCATCCTGCAGCGTGTCATTGAGCTGCTGGATATCCAGGTTCAAGCCTTCACCCGCGGTAAAGGCGAAGTCATGGATCCAGAACTCACGACCATTGGCGTGACGCAGGCGATACGGGAATTCACCCAGGACGCGCAGGCCAAGGTTTTCCAGAATCGGCAGCACATCGGACAGCGCCAGCGGCGTGTCGGCGTGGTACAGCTTGCAATGCAGTTCCTGACCGGCGCTCTGACCCAGAGGCTGATAGAAACTCATCACCAGCGGGTTTTTATCGCTCAGG
The DNA here is from genome assembly GCF_019345465.1 of Pseudomonas sp. NKUCC02_KPG. GTDB lineage: Bacteria > Pseudomonadota > Gammaproteobacteria > Pseudomonadales > Pseudomonadaceae > Aquipseudomonas. The sequence continues at coordinate 304,682 of NZ_JAHKRC010000003.1, read as the reverse complement.
CTCATCAGGTGCTGCATGTCGACCACGGCCGAGTGCGCGGCAAAGCGCTCGCGGTAACCTGCCGGGAAGCCTTTAGGGAAGTCAGACAGCACTTTAGTGCCGTTGGCCTCGCCAAAGCTTTCAACCACCAGACTTGCATAGTCGTCCTGCCAGCTGCGGCAGGCCTGGATCACTTCTTTTTCCAGCAGCAGCGGGTCGATATCGATCCGATTCTTTGGATCAACCCGCAAAATCAGCTGCACACGGGCCAGTACCGACTCAGAGAAGAAGGTCCAGAACTCGCAATCAGAGGCCTGCAGACGCTCCATCAGCACCTGCTGGATCTTCTGCCGCACTTCGGTGGAATAGACGTCACGCGGCACGTAGGCCAGGCAATAGCAGAAACGGCCATACGGGTCTTTGCGCAGGAACACGCGAATCTTGTTGCGCTCCTGGATTTGCACAATCGACATCACAGTGGTGAACAACTCATCCACCGGCGTCTGGAACAAGTCATCACGGGGCAGCACTTCAACGACCTGGGCCAGTTCCTTGCCCAGGTGAGCCTTGGGCTGGAAGCCCGAGCGACGTTCGATTTCTGCAACCTTGCGACGGATATAAGGGATCACCCGCACGCTTTCGCCGTACACCGAGGAGGTGTACAAGCCCATGAAGCGGCATTCCTTGATGACTTTGCCGTCAGCATCGATCTGGCGGATCGACACATAGTCCGGATAAGCCGGGCGATGAACGCGGCTAGGATGTGCCGCCTTGGCAAACGACAACAGGGTCGGCATGCGCAGGTAGCTGACGGCGTAATCTTCGATACGCAGGTCTTCGGCAGTCAGGCCCGCGCGCAGCAGCTTGGTCAGACCGAGGAAGGAGTCGGCGTCATATTCAATATGCCCGCCATCCGCCTCGTCACGTACCACAAATTCTTCGTAGCCCAGGAAGGTGAAGTGGTTACCCACCAGCCATTCCAGGAAGCTTTTGACTTCGGCTTTCTCATCGGCATCGACGGCGTACTGGCAGTGATCGACACTGGCCAGCAACTCCTGAACCTTGGCCTTCATCGGCTCAAAGTCAGCTACCGCCACGCGCACTTCACCCAGAACCTGCTCCAGTTCCTTGCTCAGCACATTCAATTCGGCTACGTGGGCGCAGCGATCGATTTCCAGGTACATCAGCGACTCTTGCGAGACGCCTTCCCCTGAAGTGCCCTTGGGCAGGATTTCCAGCAACTCCCCCTTGCTGCCGCGACGAACGCTCAATACCGTGGTTTGCAGGGTATGGATGCTGTAACCGCGACGGTTCAGCTCGGTACGCACCGAGTCCACCAGGAACGGCAAGTCATGATGCAGCACCTCGACGGCAGTGTGCGTCGACTGCCAGCCGTGGCGTTCGTAATCGGGGTTGAAGACCCGCACTTGCGGCTGCGCAGGGTCGAAGCGTTCCAGCAGACGCCAGGCCGACAGTGTGCAGCCGGCCAGGTCGGACATCCGACGTTGGGTGAGCTCATCCAGAGAAATGATGCCGAAGAATTGCTCAGCGAACAGCGCCACTTGTGGCAGTGCCTGTTCACTGATGTGCTGCGCCAGTGCTGCTTGCAGTTGATGCTGGAAGTCGGCTTTGCTGGCTGCGGTGAAGAACGCCATCTGTGGTACTCCGCTTGGGCTTGTTATTGAGAGAAGCGTCGCATGCTGTTCCCGCGAGGGAGCTGTCAATACTGTGCAAGGCCTATCTTGGCAGTTACCTTCTACGCACAGCATGACAGGGAGGTGAAGCTGGCCGTGACCCACGGGTCACATTCACGCTCCAGGATGGGTATCTACAAAAACGACTGCCGGATAAACAGGCTGTGCCTTTAGAGATAACTATCACCGCGCAGCTTAACGATTGAGCCGCACAACCTGCTTACGGTGCGGCGACATATTCGGTCATCGGGACGCAACCTCACGTGCTGTCAGGAAATAACCCTAGCATTCACAAGCGAAAAACCTTCATAGAAGCACCGTACTTTCTCAAGTCAGTCTCAGAAATAACTGACCATTTGCCCTGTTGCGCCATTCCCGCATGCACAAATCGGTTGAGACTGGCAAAATCCGCCCCTGTTCGACTTGCCCGCGCCCAGAGCGCCAGGAACTCCCCATGCAAATGACCACCGACCACCTGCTTGCCAACCCGTGCGACGACGAAGAAGACAACATGGCCATGCTGTGTTGCCACACTGACAGCGGCGAAATGTTCCTGATGACCCGCTACCCCGACGAAGACGAGCTGGAAATCACCCTTGAGGACGAGCCTTCGACACTGGACGGCATCAAGGTCACCTTGAGCCCTACCCGCCTGTTGATCGAAATCGGCGCGGGCGATACAGACGTGCTCAAGGGCGACGACCACCTGGAAATCCGCCACAACACGGCAGCCGCAGACCTGGCAGAAGTCGAAGAAACCTTGCAGAACATCCTCAGGGGCACCGGTACCTACGTCAGCGAACTGGGCTAACCCCCTCCACCTGAGACCCCAAAGGTATCAACCGGATGCTCCCGATCTTCGACGCCCACTGCCACATCATCGACGGCGCTTACCCGCTAGTGCCCAACAACGGCTACCTGCCTGATTTTTTCAGTGTCCCTGACTACCTGATACGGGCAGAACCGCTGGGCATCGTCGGCGGGGCAGTGGTTTCGGGGTCCTTTCAGGGGTTTGATCAGACTTACCTGATCGCTGCGTTAAAACGTTTAGGCCCCGGCTTCGTGGGCGTCACCCAGCTTGCAGCCAGCGTTACTGATGAGCAGTTGCACACCTTGCACCTGCACGGCGTGCGCGCCCTGCGCTTCAACCTCAAGCGCGGCGGATCAGAGCAGCTCGACCAGCTCGAATTCCTGGCCAGGCGGGTACATGAGCAAGTCGGCTGGCACTCGGAGCTGTATATCGATTCTCGCGAATTGTCCGGCATTGAGGCCCGGCTGCGCCGATTGCCAGCACTGAGCATCGATCATCTGGGACTGAGCCGCGAAGGGCTGCCCTGCCTGCTTCGCCTTGCCGAGCAGGGTGTACGCATCAAGGCCTGCGGATTTGGCCGGGTTGATTTTGATGTCCCACCCGTGTTGCAACAGATACACAGTGCCAACCCCAACGCCCTGATGTTTGGCACCGACCTGCCCTCAACCCGGGCACCTCGGGCTTTTGCAGACAGCGACATTGCCTTGCTGATCGACGCACTGGGCGAAGACGGCGCCCGGCAAGCCCTGTGGCACAACGCCCGGGCATTTTATGGGCTGTAGCCGTTGCGACCGCTTCGCGATCGATCGCAGCCTCGCGGAGCTCGTCAGCGACTACAGATTCGTCGCCTACCCCGCACCGTAGTCGCTGACGAGTAGAACGAGGCTGCGTCAGGTTTGGTGCGCCACTGCGACGAAGCAGTCGTAAAACCGGCCACCATGGTTCATCAGGCAAACCGCGCGCACCCCGTTTTATCTTCCATTCACCCACCCAGATGCGCACCATTCTCAACAACAGCATGCTTTTCCGAATTTTCCTACAAAAAGCCCCACCGCCATTAGTCCGCAGCGCCCTCAATGGATTAAAGTAACGCCCCCAGCCCCGGTGTAATTCTTGCGCCGCCGGTGTCCTTTTCAGGAACAGTCATCGATGGAACATCGTGAAGCGCTGCTTGCGCTGCGAACCTTTCTCTCAACGCAGATCCTCGGTCAGGAAAAGTTGATCGATCGCCTGCTGATCGCGTTGCTCGCAGACGGCCACATGCTCGTCGAAGGCGCACCGGGTCTGGCCAAGACCAAGGCCATCAAAGAACTGGCCGAGGGCATTGAAGCGCAGTTCCATCGTATCCAGTTCACCCCCGACCTGCTGCCAGCCGACATCACCGGCACCGAGATCTATCGCCCCGAAACCGGCAGCTTCGTGTTTCAACAAGGGCCGATTTTTCACAACCTGGTGCTGGCGGATGAAATCAATCGTGCGCCGGCCAAAGTGCAATCGGCCTTGCTTGAAGCCATGGCCGAGCGCCAGGTCAGCGTCGGGCGCAGCACCTACGAGTTGTCGCCGCTGTTTCTGGTCATGGCCACGCAAAACCCCATCGAGCAGGAAGGCACTTACCCGCTACCCGAAGCCCAGCTCGACCGCTTCCTGATGCACGTCAAAATTGGCTTTCCGGACGCTGCCGTCGAACGCCGCATCCTGCAACAGGCCCGTGGCGAAGCCCTCAACGGTGAAACCAAGCCCGAGCGCCGGGTCAGCCAGCAGGCCATTTTTGCTGCGCGCAAGGAAATCCTCGGCCTGTACATGGCCGATGCGGTGGAGGAATACCTCGTACAGCTGGTGATGGCGACCCGTACCCCCGGCAAGTTCGACCCCGAAATGGCGGAATGGATTGCCTACGGCGCCAGCCCCCGTGGCTCGATCGCCCTCGATCGCTGTGCTCGGGCCCACGCCTGGCTGGCCGGACGCGACTTCGTCAGCCCCGAAGACATTCAGGCCGTGCTGTTTGACGTGCTGCGCCATCGCATCATCCTGTCATTCGAAGCCGAGGCCGCCGGTATCGACCAGGACCGCGTGGTACAGCGCATCCTCGACGTCGTTGCCGTTGCCTGACCGATGAACAACCCCCTGCCCGCCGAACCCGGTATCCGCGTCACGCTCGCCGAACTGATCGAGATGCGCCATCGGGTACGCGAAGTGCAACTGTTCTCCTCCCCCAGCCAGCGCAGCCCGCTGGTGGGGTTGCATCACTCGAAATTGCGCGGGCGCGGGGTCGACTTCGATCAGGTGCGGGTCTACCAGGCCGGGGACGATGTGCGCACCATCGACTGGCGCGTGACAGCTCGCACCCAGGAACCGCACACCAAAATGTTCCATGAGGAACGCGAGCGGCCGATCTTTATCCTGGCCGAGCAAAGCCGACGGCTGTTTTTCGGCTCGGGGCTGATGTTCAAGTCGGTGCTCGCCGCCCAGGCTGCCAGCCTGATCGGCTGGGCCGCACTGGGTCACAACGACCGCGTCGGCGGGCTGGTGTTTGGCGACCACGAACACTACGAAATCAAACCCCGGCGCAGCAAGCAAAGCCTGCTGCAATTGCTCAACCGGCTCGTGCGGGTCAATCAGTCACTGCACACCGACGTGCAATCGGACCGCGATGCCCTGGGCATGGCGCTGATCCGCGCCCGTGAAGTGCTGCGCCCCGGCAGCCTGGTGATCGTGATCTGTGATGAGCGGGGCCTCACCGACGCTGCCGAGCAGCAATTGAGCCTGCTATCACGCCATTGCGACCTGATCCTGCTGCCGCTGTCCGACCCGCTGGATCACGCCCTTCCCGCTGCCGGGCTGTTGCGTTTTGCCGAGCGTGGCGCCCAACTGGAACTCGACACCCTCAATTATGATTTGCGCCAGGCCTACCGCGCCCAGGCCGAGGCCCGGATTGCCCGCTGGGAACTGCTGGCGCAAAAGCTGCGGGTTTTACTCATGCCCCTGAGCACCCAAAGTGAAATGGTCGAGCAACTGCGTGAATACCTGAACGCCAAGCGTCCCGGCAAAACCTCATGAAAGAACTCGAACAGCTGCAACCCCTGATCACGCCCCCGGCGATTGGCTTCTGGCCGCCAGCGCCGGGCTGGTGGTTGCTGCTCATCATACTGCCCGCGCTGGGCTGGGGACTGTGGTGGTTGCGCCGCTACCTGCCCGCCAAACGCCAGCCGGGCCGTACCGAACAACCCCTGGACCCGGTGCGCCTGGCCGCCCTTGAAGAACTGGCGCGTTTTCCAAAACCTTACGACGGCGCGCCCGCAGGCGCCTGGCTGCAACAGCTCAACGGCCTGCTCAAGCGCCTGTGCCGCAACCATTACCCCTACAGCCAAAGTCACACACTCAATGGTCGCAAGTGGCTGGCGTTCCTCGACAACCGTTGCCCGGCTGCCGGGTTGACGCGCTGGATGGTACTGGTTGAAGGCGCCTACAAGCCCGAGTGCAAGCTCGACGACAAAGCCATCGCCGGACTCAATCAAGCGGTTGAGACCTGGATTCGCAAACATGTTTGAATTTGCCTGGCCGTGGCTCTTCGCCCTGCTGCCCCTGCCCTGGCTGATGCGCCTGGTACTGCCGGCCGCCGACAGCGGTGAGGCTGCGCTGCAGATCAGCTTTCTGGGCGATCTCGAAGAACTGGCCCGGCGCAAGGCGCGAGCCACCCTGCCTTCGTGGCGCCAGCAAACCCCCTATGTGCTGCTCTGGCTGTTGCTGTTGACCGCCGCTGCCCGCCCGCAATGGCTGGGTGAGCCGCTGCCCATTGCCGCCAGTGGCCGCGACCTGCTGGTTGCGGTAGATGTCTCGGGCTCGATGGACTACCCGGATATGCAATGGCAAGGCGAAGACGTCAGCCGTCTGGATCTGGTCAAAAGCCTGCTCGGCGACTTTCTGGAAAAACGTGAGGGTGATCGCGTGGGGCTGATCCTGTTCGGCAGCCAGGCCTACCTGCAAGCGCCCCTGACTTTCGACCGGCGCACTGTGCGCACCTGGCTCGACGAAGCGCGCATCGGCATCGCGGGCAAGAACACCGCCATCGGTGACGCGATTGGCCTGGCCCTCAAACGCTTGCGCCAGCGTCCTGCACAAAGCCGGGTGCTGATCCTGATAACCGACGGGGCCAACAATGGCGGCCAGATCGACCCGCTGACCGCCGCCCGCCTTGCCGCCGAGGAAGGCGTGAAAATCTACCCCATCGGGATTGGCGCCGACCCGGAAGAAAGCAGCAGCAAAGGCATGTTCACCATCAACCCCGGAGTGGACCTTGATGAACCGGCGCTTGAAGAGATCGCCAAAGTCACCGGCGGCCAGTACTTCCGTGCCCGAGACGGCGGTGAACTGTCAGCCATCAAGGACACCCTCGACCAACTTGAACCCGTGGCCCAGCAACCCACCCAGGCACGCCCGGCACAGGCACTCTACAGCTGGCCATTGGCGGCAGCCCTGCTGCTGAGCGTGCTGCTGGTGATCCGCGAGCTGTGGCCCAACAACCCTGTACAACGCTGGCTGAGCAAGGAGCATTTTTTGCAGCAACATCCTGACTGGCGCGCACGGCTCAAACGCCTGCGTCTGCGCAGGCGCCGATGAGCGCGCTCTGGCCCCACTGGTTTCGCCCCGAATGGCTGCTTGTCCTGCCGCTGCTCGGCTGGCTGCTATGGAAACGCTGGCACCGTGAAAAACGCGCAGGCCGCTGGCAGATGATCCTGCCGGTGGCGTTTCATCGCGTATTGCTCAGCGGCGGTAATGGCCGTAACAGCAAGCTGCCCTGGATTACCCTGGGCCTCGGCTGGCTGCTGGCTGTACTGGCGTTGCTGGGGCCCAGCTGGCAAAGGGTTGAGCAGTCCACACAAAAGCCCGCCGACCCGCTGGTCGTCATGCTGGAACTGACCCCGAGCATGCTCGCCACCGACAGTTCGCCCAACCGTCTGGAGCAGGCGCGACGCAAGATCTATGACCTGCTGCAAAACCGTACCGATGCGCAAACTGCCGTGATCGTCTACGCCGGCAGTGCCCACACGCTGGTGCCGCTGTCCGATGACCTGGCCACCAGCCGCAACCTGCTTGAAGCCCTCAAGCCGTCGATCATGCCGCAACCGGGCCATCGTGCCGATCTTGCGGTCACCAAGGCCCTTGAGCTGCTCGATCAGGGCTCTCTGGGTGAGGGGCGCCTGCTGTTGATCACCTCATCGCTCAGCGACCAGGAACGCAGCGGCATCCGCCAGGCCCTGAATGGTCATGCCCCGCAACTGCTGATACTCGGCGTGGGCAGTCGCGAAGGCGCCCCCGTGGTCGACGAAGGCGGGCAGTTTCTCAAGGACGATCAGGGCGCCATTCTCCTGCCGCGCCTGGACAGCCCAAGCCTGCGGGCATTTGCCCTGGATGTGGACGGACGCTATCGCCAGGCACGCCTGGATGACAACGACTTGCGCGGCCTGGGCCTGCTCGACGGCCCAGCGCATCTGCGCGATGACGGCCAGACCCTGCATCTGGACGCCTGGTCTGACCAGGGTTACTGGCTGCTGCTCCCGCTTCTGTTGCTGGTGGCCTGTGCCGGACGGCGTGGCTGGCTGTTCTGCCTGCCCTTGCTGTTCATGCTGGCACCCCAGCCCGGCTACGCCATGAGCTTTACCGACCTCTGGTTGCGCCCCGACCAACAGGGCGTACGCCTGCTGCAGCAAAAAAAACCATTGCAGGCACTCGAACACTTCAGCGATCCGCTCTGGCAAGGCGTGGCGCTGTACCAGGCGGGCGACTACGCCGGTGCAGCCCTGCGTTTTGCCGAGGTCAACAGCGCCAGCGCGCACTATAATCGCGGCAATGCACTGGCCATGAATGACGAGCTGGAAGCCGCCATCGATGCCTATGAACAGGCACTCGAGCTGCAACCCGAGCTTCAGGCCGCCGCGCAAAACAAAGCCCTCGTCGAGCAAATACTGGAACAACAGCGCGCTGAGGCCCAGGCAAAAGCCGAACAGACACCCGAGCCGCCACCTGCGCCAGCCGAATCGCAAAACCCGCTCAGCACCAGTGCCCAGGGCGCGTCCAGCACCACGGGGCAAAATGAGGACAACAACTCGGCCGCCACCCCCACCACCGAAGCGCCCCCGGACGAGCCGCTCAACCCCGGCGCCGAAGCCGACGGTCAGCCCGGTGACGAACAGACCACGCGCCCGCCGGTACCGGCCGCCAAACAGACCGGCGAAGAACAGCGCCAGGCACTGGAGCAATGGCTCAGACAGATTCCCGACAACCCCAGCGAATTGTTGCGACGCAAATTCTGGTACGAACAGCAGCAACATCAGGACACGCCTAAATGAACCGCCTCTGCGTTTTGCTTCTTTTGCTGTGTTGCTGGACCCTGCCGGCCCATGCCGGCGGCCTGGTTGCCAGCGTTGACCGGGACCAGCTCAGCTCCGGTGAAACCGTCGAGCTGACACTGGAGTCCACCGACGTCACCCAGTTTGGCAAGCCCGACCTGACACCACTGGACAACGGGTTTGAAGTGCGCGGCACGCGCCAGGTCAACCAACTGACCAGTCTCAGTGATGACAACAAAGCCACTACCCGCTGGATCATCACCCTGCAACCCAAACAAACCGGCACCGTGACGATCCCGGCACTGCAAGTCGGTGAATACCACAGCCAGCCGATCAACCTGACCGTGACCCAGAGCGTGGCCAGCGACAACGAACTGGCCCCGGTTTTTATTGAAGTCAGTCTGGACCAGCCCAGCGTCTACGTGCAGGCCCAGGCCCTGCTGACCCTGCGCGTCTACCATTCCGTGGCGCTCTACGACGACAGCAGCCTGACCCCGCTGCACATTGACGACGCCATCGTCGAGCAACTGGGCGAGTCGCGCACCTATGAAAAGTTGATCAATGGCGTACGCCACGGCGTGATCGAGCGCCGCTACGGAATCTACCCCCAGCGCAGCGGCGAACTGCTGATTCCGGCACAAACCTTCAGTGCCACCCAGGTCGACAGCCAGCAATCCACGGCCCCCGCTCCCCTTGGGCCCAAGCCTGGAAAGCTGCTGCACGTGACCTCCACCGAGATCCCGCTGACCGTCCTGCCCAAGCCCGAGACCTATCCACCCAATGCCCCGTGGTTGCCAGCCCGAAGCCTGAGCATGAGCGAAACCTGGAACCCCGAGCCTGACCATACGCTGGTGGGTGACTCCCTGACCCGAACCCTCACCCTCAAGGCTGAAGGCCTGTCCAGCGCCCAGTTGCCGCCCCTGCCTGCCACTGACGTCAACGGCTTGCGGCGCTACCCGGACTTGCCGCAGTTGAGCAATCAAGTCACCGAAAACGGCCTGATCGGCAGCCGCGAAGAGCGCGAGGCGCTGGTGCCGACACGGGTTGGCCAGATCGAATTACCCGCCGTCGAAGTGGTGTGGTGGAACACCCACGAAGACCATCTGGAGCGGACCTACCTGCCCGCCCGCACCCTGCTGGCAGCAGCCAACCCCAACCTTGCGGTGGACACGCCCGTCAGCGGTGCCGTGGCAGCCATGAGCGAAGAATCGTCGCTGTGGATCTGGCAGCTCAGCACCCTGTTTCTGGCCTGCACCACCCTGGCGAGTCTGGGCTTGTGGTGGCGTGCCCGCTGGCAGCCTGCAATCTTGCGTGCAGCGCAAACCGGGCCCAGCCCGCGCACCCTGCTCGACGACCTTAAACGCGCTTGCCTGGCCAACGACCCCCACGCCACACGCCAGGCACTCGATGCCTGGGCGCGGCAACAACCCGAAACCCTGGCCGACATGGCCGCGCGTTTCGTGTTGCTGTCCGATGCCCTCGATGGCCTCAACGGCGCGCTGTACAGCGAAACCGGCCAGTACTGGCAAGGCGAAGAGCTGTGGAAGGCCATTCGCAGCATTCCGGCTACCGAGCGCGAGCAAGACGCCGCCAGCGAGCCAAGCAGCCTGCCGCCGCTCTACCCCAAATAAATTTCCAGGCAACCCGAGGACCGCCCGAGCGAGCGGGTTGCCAACCCCTTTAAAACGGATTCTGTTATGCGCCTGTTTCACACCTCCGACTGGCACCTGGGGCAAAACCTCCACGGCCAGGACCGCGACTTCGAACACGCCTGTTTTCTTGCCTGGCTACTGACACAGCTCAGTGAGCAGCAGCCGGACGTACTGCTGATTGCCGGTGATATCTTTGACACCGTCAACCCGCCGGTAAAAGCCCAGGAACGGCTCTACGACTTTATCGTCAGCGCCCATGAGCAACAGCCGAAACTGACCATCGTGATGATTGCCGGCAACCACGACTCCGGCTCGCGCATCGAACTGCCCGCGCCCTTGATGCGCCGTTTACGCACCCATGCACTGGGGCGCGTGCTGTGGCTCGACGATGGCCAGCTCGACGCCGAACGCCTGCTGATCCCCTTGCCCGATGCCAGCGGTGAAACCGCTGCCTGGTGCCTGGCGCTGCCCTTTCTGCGCCCTGCAGAAGTCACCGGAGCGCACCTGGGTGATGACTACCTGCGCGGCATCGGCCAGGTCCACGAGTGGCTGATTGAAGCCGCCAACGCCAAGCGCACGCCGGGTCAGGCCCTGATTGCCATCAGCCACGCCCACATGGCGGGCGGTTCGGTGTCCGAAGACTCCGAGCGCAGCCTGATTATCGGCAACGCCGAAGCCCTGCCCGCCAGCCTGTTCGGGCCGAGCATCAGCTACGTTGCCCTGGGCCATTTGCACAAGCCACAACGGGTCAACGGCGAGGAGCGGATCCGCTACTGCGGCTCACCGATTCCGTTGTCATTCTCTGAAATCGGCTATCAACACCAGATTCTCGACGTGACACTGGAGGGCGAAACCCTGGTCAGCGTCGAGCCGCTACTGATCCCGCGCGCGATCAATCTGCAACGCATTGGCCCACTGCCCCTGGCTGACATCCTCACCCAACTGGCCGACCTGCCGGACACCGACCTGCTGGCCGATACCCAGCGCCAGCCGTGGCTCGAAGTGCGGGTCAAGCTCGACGAACCGCAGCCCGATTTGCGCCAGCAAATCGAAACCGCACTGCAGGGTAAATCCGTGCGCCTGGTGCGCATCTCGGCCGAATATGCTGGCAGCGGCAGCCGTGCCTCGGACGACGACGCGCGCCTGATCGAACTGGACCAACTGACACCCCAGGAACTGTTCAGCCGAGCCTGGCAAGACAACTACGGCAGTGAAGCCGACGAACAAACCCTCAAGGACTTTGCCGTGCTGCTGCAAGAAGTTCAGCTGGAAGGTGAACAGCCATGAGAATCCTCGCCATTCGCCTGAAAAACCTCGCCTCACTGGCCGGGCCCTTTGAGCTGGATTTCACCGCCGAGCCCCTGGCCAGTGCCGGGTTGTTTGCGATCACCGGCCCCACCGGCGCCGGCAAAAGCACCCTACTCGACGCCCTGTGCCTGGCCCTGTTTGGGGCTGTGCCGCGACTCAACAACACGGGGCGCGATGCAAAAGTACCGGATGCCGATGGCGAAATTGCCACCGGCGACCCGCGCACATTACTGCGCCGTGGCACTGGTGAAGGCTATGCCGAAGTCGATTTTGTCGGCATCGACGGCCGCCGCTACCGCGCCCGCTGGGAAGCCAACCGTGCTCGCGAAAAAGCCACCGGCAAGTTGCAAGCCAGTCGCCAAAGCCTGCGCGACCTGGACAACGATCAACTGCTGGCGAGCCAGAAAGGCGATTACAAAGTCCAGCTGGAAGCGCGACTGGGGCTCAATTTCGAGCAATTCACCCGTGCCGTGATGCTGGCCCAGAGTGAGTTCAGCGCCTTTCTCAAGGCCGATGACAACGAGCGCAGCGAACTGCTGGAAAAGCTCACCGACACCGCGCTCTACACCCGCCTGGGCAAGCGCGCATTCGACAAGGCCAAAGAGGCCAGGGACGCACACAAGCAACTGCAGGACCAGGCCGTCGGTGTCACGCCTCTTGAGCCCCAGGCCCGTGCCGAACTGGATCAACAGTTCAACGACGCGCAGCAGCAGCTAAAGAACCAGCAAGGCCAGCTCAAGCAGCTGGAGATGCAACACACCTGGCTCAAAACCCTGGGCGAACTGCAAGAGCAGCAACTCAGCGCTGCGGAGCAATTACAGCAAGCGCAAACCCTGTGGGACAGCCAGGCCACCCAGCGCCAGACCCTGCACCTGCTCGAACAACTGGCACCACAACGTCATCAGTTTGCCCGCCTGGCCGAGCTGGAAGGGCAACTGAGCCCATTGGCCGGGCACATCAACGCCCATCTTGCTCAACAGGCCGAACTGGGCCAGCGCCAGACCCGCCTTGAAGCAGAGCTGCAAACCGCCCGCCTGGCTACAACCCAGGCCCAGGCCCTTCAGCGCGAATGCGCGCCCCAGGTGCAGCAGGCCCTTCTGGAGCAGGCCAACCTTGACCGCCTGACCCAGGCCCTCAACACCCAACAAACCCTCCAGCAGCAGGCCGAACAGGCGTGCGTCGAAGGGCAACTGGCGCTCAACACGCTGCTTGAGCGCCAGCAACAAGGCGCTGAGCGGCTTGTACTCATCACCACCCAGCTCGAACACAGCAATGCCCTCGCACCACTGGCCAGCGCCTGGGACGCCTATCGCCCAAGGCTTCAGCAACTGGTGCGGTTGAGCAATAACCTGAGCACCGGCCGCAAGGAACTGCCGGGGCTTGAACAGCGGGCCCTGCAGGCCACGCAGGAACTGACCGGGTTGCGCGACAGCCTGGAAATCTTGTTCCAGGAAGCCGGCGCAGAACCCCACGCGGTCAACGAGCAAATCCAGACCCTGGGCAGCCTGCTGCAAGACAACCGTCAGCAACAGCGGGCCTATGAAGACCTGCAGCGCCTGTGCAGCAGTCAGCAGGCGCTCGATAGCCGCCTGCACGAACTGCAACTCAAGCAACAGGAGGTGCAGCAGGAGCGCGAGCGCCTGAGCCAGCAAGGCATCAAGGCCAAAGCCGACCTTGAAGTGGCTGAGCAAACCTTGCAGGTCACCCGCCAACTGCTGGAGCGTCAGCGCGTGGCCCGTAGCGCCAGCGTCGAGGAACTGCGCGGGCAGTTGCAGGATGACCAGCCCTGCCCGGTGTGCGGCAGCGCCGAGCATCCGTATCATCAGCCTGAAACCTTGCTGCACAGCCTGTCCCGCCATGATGAGCAGGAAGAAGCCAGTGCCCGCGCCGTAGTCGACGGGCTCAAGGAAACCCTCGCCCAGCTGCGGGAAAAAGTCGGTGGCCTGATCGCCCAGCAAAAAGAATTTTTGCTCCAGCAAGAGCGCATCCACCAAGAACAGCAAGCCCTCGCCCCGAGCCTTGAAGCGCATCCGCTCCACGAGCAATGGCTGGCACAGGACCCGGCCAAGCGTGAGCAATGGCTGACCCTGCGCCTGAATCAGTTGCAGCACAGCATCACCCAGGACGAACAGCGCCAGAACGCCCTGCTCGCCTTGCAGAAAGAAGCGGCCCACTTGCAGCAGCAAGTCCAGCGCTGCACCGAAGCCAGCCAGCTCGCCACCCAGCAGCTGGCTGAGCAGCAATTGCACCTCAATGCCGACACTCAGCGCCTTGAGGATGAACTCGACGAGTTTGCCAGCGTGCTGGCCCCGGCCACCCTCGACGCCCTGCGCGAAAACCCGTCCGCCTGCTTCATGGCCCTCGACCAGCAAGTGGCTGATCGTGTGGCCCAACTCGATCAGCAACGGGACGAACAGGCGGAGCAGGCTGAAAGAGCGAGCAGCATCGAGCGCGAGCAGTATCAGCAGGCCAATCGCAGCAAGGAACTGGACACCCTGCAGCACAGCGTCAAGGCGCTGGGCGAGCAGCAACAGGCCAGCCAGCACAGCCTCAAACAATGGCTGGGTGACTTCAGCAGCGCCGAGCAGTGGCAGCAAAGCCTCGAGCAGGCCGTCGAACGGGCCCGCACGGCCCAGACCCAGGCCGAACAAGCCCTGCAAGCTACCGCCAACCAGTTGCTCCAGCTCGCGACCGAGCTCAAGTCCGAGCAAGAGCGCCTGCACGCCCTGCAGCAAGAACACGACACCCTCAACGCTCAGCTCGCGCAATGGCGGGCACAGCACAGCGAGGTCGATGACAGTCGACTGCTGCACTTGCTGGCCCATGACGAAGCACAGGTACGCGAACTGCGCCTGCACCTGCAGAACAGCGAAAAAGCCGTCGAGCAAGCCCGGGTATTGCTGCAAGAACGCGAACAACGCCTGGCCCAACACCAGGCCCATGCCAATGGCAACCTGGACAGCGAGTCACTCAACATCGCCCTTGAGGCGTTGCACGCGCAACTGGCTGCCAGTGAGCAGCAATGTGCCGAACTACGTGCCCAACAGAGCGAGGATCAACGTCGTCAACAGGCCAATCAGGCATTGGCTCAACGCATCGCACTGGCCTATGACGAATGGCAGCGCTGGGCACGCCTCAGTGATCTGATCGGTTCCGGCACTGGCGACAAGTTCCGCAAAATCGCCCAGGCCTACAACCTCGACCTGTTGGTCCATCACGCCAACGCGCAGTTGCGCCAACTGGTCCGCCGTTATCGCCTCAAGCGCGGTGGCAGCATGCTCGGCCTGCTGGTGATGGACACCGAAATGGGCGACGAACTGCGCTCGGTGCATTCGCTTTCCGGCGGTGAAACCTTCCTGGTGTCACTGGCATTGGCCTTGGGCCTGGCCTCGATGGCCTCCAGCACATTGAAAATCGAATCACTGTTTATCGATGAAGGTTTTGGCAGCCTCGATCCCGAGTCCCTGCAACTGGCGATGGATGCACTGGACGGCCTGCAAGCCCAAGGGCGCAAGGTGGGGGTCATCTCCCACGTACAGGAGATGCACGAACGCATCCCGGTCCAGATCCAGGTAAAACGTCAAGGCAACGGTTTGAGCACCGTGGAGGTTAAATGACCGGGCATGTGCTGTATTCATTCCGCCGCTGCCCCTACGCCATGCGGGCGCGCATGGCCCTGCGCTACAGCGGCGTGCCGTTGTCGATTGTGGAGGTCAACCTGAAAGCCAAGCCAGCCGAAATGCTCGCTGCCTCACCCAAGGGTACGGTGCCGGTGCTGGTGTGTGCCGATGGCAGTGTGATCGAGCAAAGCCTGGACATCATGCACTGGGCGCTGGCCCGGCATGATCCGGATAACTGGTTGCAGCCGGGCTGCGCGGCATTGATCGAAGAAAACGACACCCGCTTCAAGGGGCTGCTGGACCGCTACAAATACGCCATTCGCTACCCTGAGCACCCGATGGAGTATTACCGGGCGCAAGGGGCAGAGTTTTTGCAGCGGCTGGAAGACGTGCTTGCGCGCTCGGCATACTTGGCCGGGCCAGCGTTGAGCCTGGCGGATGTAGCCCTGGCGCCGTTTGTGCGCCAGTTTGCCCATGTGGACCGCGACTGGTTTGAGCAAGCGCCCTACCCGCGCCTGAATGCCTGGCTGGAGCAGTTTTTGGCATCGGAACTGTTCAGTTCGGTGATGAAAAAACCCTGATAACTCCATGGTGGGAGCGGGCTTGCTCGCGATACAGGCACGGTGGTTCAGATACACCCCGTTGCCTTTATCGCGAGCAAGCCCGCTCCCACAGGAAAACAGGTGCCGCTCAGCTTCGGGTTTTATGATCCAGGGCCGCATAGAAATTGGCGCTTTGTTGCAGGTATTTTTGGGTGTAGGCCGCGGATTTCTTGTCACTGACCAGGGTGGTTGCGCTGGCAGGCAGGGCCACGGTGGCGGAGATGGCGCAAGCGGAAATCACGGAGAAAAGATTGAAATTCATGACGATAACCCTCGACGATTCAGTTGGCGTGCTTGCCTGTTAAGGCCGTGAAACCAACTTAACGCCAAGGGTCATCCTGAAGAAATTCATTGCAGCACTAGCGTCTATCAGCGGGATTGATGGACAGCTGCACGCCTTTGATTACGGGCGGTTGATAAATTTCAGATCGGACGGTGCATCCATTGCCAGGGTTTGTAGGGTCTTGCCCAACGTGCCGGTTTCAGGGTCGCGCTCCAGTACCACGATGGCATTGCTCATCTGGTTGGCGATCAACAAAAACTTGCCGTTGGGGCTCAGGGCAAACTCACGTGGGTGATCGCCATCCACCGAGCGACGCTGGATTTCAGTCAACTCGCCATTGCCCGGATTGATTGCAAACACCAGGATTTCATTGGCCTTGCCACGGTTGCTGACGTACAGGAACTTGCCGTCCTGTGAGGCATGCAATGCACCGGCTGCACGGTTTTGCGCGGGCATGCCGTGGGCCAGTTCCAGTGCCTGACGCTGCTTGAGTCGACCATTGTCATAGTCGAATACAAACACCTGGGCACTCATTTCAGTGGTCAGGTAAGCGTGTTTGCCGTCACCGGAAAACAGCAGGTGACGTGGCCCGCTACCTGCCGGCAGCGCTACAAAAGCCGGGTCGGCGGCCACCAGCGGATGATCCGGATTGGCTGCCGGTTCGTACCGGTAGACAAACACCTTGTCTGCACCCAGATCACTGGCGTAGACGAACTTGCCGTCCGGGGAGGACACCACCGAGTGCACGTGGGCGGACATCTGGCGCTCAGGATTGACCCGGCTGGCAGGATGACTGCTCATCTGGGTCACGGGTTGCAACTGACCTTCAGCATTGATCGGCAATACGGCAAGGCTGCCGCCAGGGTCGGCATGCACGCCGTAGTTGGCCACAAACAGATAGCGCCCATCCGCACTCAGGCTGGAATGGGTAGGCTCTTCACCCAGGGTCTTGACCTGGTTGATGAGGGTCAACTCGTTGGTTTTCGGGTCGATGGCAACGCTGCTGGCGCGACCGACGACATCGCTCTGGCCCTTGCCGTTTTCATTGACCACGAACAGACGGGTCTGGTCTTTGGACAAGGTCAGCCACGAAGGGTTGGCGGCCTTGAACACTTGCAGCGGCTCAGGGGTGATACGCCCTTTGGCGCTGTCAAACTGCAACCGGTAGATGCCCTGGCTTTTGCCCTGAGTGTAGGAGCCAACCAGCAACTCGACTTCATCCCGGGAATCGGCCTGGGCCGACATTGCACCCACGCTCAGAGCCATCAACACAGGTAAGGTTTTAAACTTCATCTTCAACCTCGACTTCATCGTCATCGTTGTTTGCACTCAAGGCGCTGAGGCAAACCAGACGGTGTTCACCGGAGTCGCCAACGAGGGTCCAGCTTTGCAGGGTGTCGTCAAAGACGCTGGCGTCGATCTGTTCAAGGGTGAACTTCCAGCGCTTTTCGGCTCGCCCGTCCATGCATTTGATGAGCAACTGCACATCGTCCAGAGAAAAATCCCAGGCATGCAGCCCGTCAATCACCAACATGTCGCTGGTTTCAAGGGCTGCGCGCAAGGTCTGGTTTGAATCGCTCATTAATCATTCACCTGTTGGAAAGGCGTAATGATAGGTCAAATCAGCGGTGCAACCCATCACCGTGACACGTGATTGCTCGGTTGTGGGCGCACCGGGCCCCTGACTTTAGTTTATGGCCTGGTCAATGTTGCCCTGTAACGACTCGCGCTCTTTGTTTTCACCCTTCAACAGATCACCGCCAACCGTGGCACCAGAGAGCCGCAGCCGTTCCTGCCCACGGAACGTCGCGACATGGGCCTCGCTGGCTGGCGAGTTGTCGGGCTGGTAGTCAAACTTCAGGTGGCCCTCAGGGGTCAGGTTGGTGCCCTCAGCGGTTTCCAGCGCCAACGAACCGCTGGCACTCAGCCCCATGGCGCTCTGGCTGCGGGTGTCAGTGGTTTGCTCCAGCGCCAGTTTGCCACCGGCATTGAGGTTGACTGAGCCCGCACCACCGTCGAAGTCGCCGGCTTCATAGCGGGCATCGCCTTGAGTGGCGATGCTCACCCCCTTGGCCCCGGCATAGCGGCCTGCTTGGGCCGTACTGGCGGCCTCCTGCGCCCGGTTGAACTCGCCCGAGCCGTTGGCGCGCACATTCACATCTTCCCCGGTCTTGGTGTAGACGCGCACGCCAACCTTGGCCGCTACGCCCTGCTCGCTGCGGCTGTGGGTGTCGATCGCGGCGCTGGCGTCATGGCTGCCCGCCTGGATGTTCAAGGCACCGTCGGTTGCACGGTATTGCGTGCCTTCATCCTGCAACTTGCCACCAACATTGACCTGTACCGTGGCGCCACTGAGCTGGCTGACCAGCGCCGTACTGTCCTGCTGCGCCTGCGTCTTGTTGTGATACCCCACCTGCCCGTCGAGCCCCACGCTGGCCAGCTCCACGCCGTCCATCAAAGCGGCCTGGGGCATCGTGCCCTTGACCAGGCCTTTGACGACTTTTTCCAGCGGATTGCTGAGGCCACTGATCTCGGCACTCACCCCCAGCCCGGCCTGCCAGCCGGTCTCGGTGTGGGAGCTGGACTCGGTGTTGCGTGCCGCCCGGTTGTCCACCCGGGCTGCATTGACCTGCAACCCTGAGCCGGCAACGATCCGGGAGCCCTCATTGACCAAGGTATTGTCAGCCTGCACCTGCACATTGCCGGTGGCTGTCACGTTGCTGGTTTTGGCCGTGGTCCGGTTGGCGTTGTCCTTACTGTCCTGGCGGACAAACTCCAGGCCACTGCCCACCTTGCCCAGACTTGCACTCCATACGATGCCACCCCCCGTGGTGACATCCCGGGTTTTGCTGTCGGTGCTGTCATGTGCCGCCAGCAGTTCGATGTTTTTGCCTTTGAGGTTCACATCGCCCCCGGTCGCGGCAAGGTCCGAGCCCTTGATGCTCACGTCGCCACCCGCGTTAACGGCCACGGATGCTGGCCCCCTGCTGCCGCGTTGTCTCGGTGACGTTGGTGTGCTGCTGATCCTTTAAACCTGCATCCACACGGTACTCATGGCTGCCGGGCGCGGTTTCTCTGGTGCTGGCAGTGAAACCACGGTTGTCGGTACGGGTGGTGTCCCGGGCGGTATTTTCAGCCGCAACGATCTTGATATCACCCTTGGCCTGTACTCCGGTTTCACCTGTTGCCGACACTGTAGAGCCGCTGACGGTAATGTCCCGTGCGCTTTGCAGCGTGAGGTTACTGTCCGAATGCAGGTCACTGGCGACGAGCGTGCGGTCGCTGTGGTCCTTGCGGCGTTCGTCATTGATCAGCGAGAAAAAACTGCTGTCCTTGTTATGACTGCTGTCGCGGGACGTGTCGTGGACGCCATCGATCACCAGCGAACCGGTATCGCTGATCACGCTGGCCTGGGTCCCGCCGCGCACCTGACTGGCGCTGATGTGCACATCGTCGGCCTTGACGATCAGCTTGCCACCGGCGTTGACCTGGCTACCGGTGTGCAGGGTTCTGTCCCCGTCACCCTCGCCCTGGCTGCCGAAGAAGCTGCCCCCCAGCAAATCGCCGGAATAGCGCGTGCCGGTGTGGCTCTGGCTGCGGCTGGCACTGGCGATCTCGACTTCACGGGCGCTGAGCCGGATATCGCCCGGGGTTTTCAACTCGGCCCCTTGCAACTGCAGTTTTTGCCCGCTGGCCAGCTCGATCGACTTGCCTGCCTTGAGGCTGCTGGCAACAGTGCGCTCATCATGGGTTGAGGTGTCCCAGCTTTCCTTCCATAGGTTTTTGCGGTGATTACCCTGGTCCCGGGTGTCATGGGTTTCAGTCGCGGCCACAAGACGCAGGTCTTTGCCGCTGTTGAGTCGCAGGGTATCGCCCGCCTCTACGTGGCTGCCCTTGAGCAGGGCGTCGGCGCCGGAAGACAGTGCGGCGTTTTGCCGGGCCGTGACCTGGGTACCGTGCTGGCGCGAGTCCTTGTCGGTGGTGGTGCGATCATAGGTTTCATAGGTCACAAAGAGCGCCTTGTTACTCCATTGATCCCGTTTTTCCTGAAGGGCCGTACTTTCCAGGCTGCTCAGGATCAGATTGCGACCCGCGTCGAGCTTGACGTTGCCCCCGCTGATATCGGCGCCCGCCAGTGTCACGTCTCTGGCGCCGTGCAGGTCGACATCGCCCCGGCTGCTGTGCACCCCGGCACGGGCGGCCTCAAGGCTGTTGGCGTGGGTCTGGCCGCTGATCTCGAGATCGCCCGCAGAGCGGATACTCACCCCGTCAGTACCTGCCACCGGCACCGCGCCTACCCGGATTTGACCCAGCCGTTGTCCAGGCCGATGCGGGGGGTGATGCGGATAGGCAGATCGTTACGCAGCGGCACGTAAAGCGTGTTGCGCCAGACTGCGCCGATGGCACCGGAGGCGCTGTTGTCGCGATAGCCGCGAACCGCCGAGTCGTCGGTGCCCAGCAGTTGCTCGATGGCGGGCAACGGGTCGGGGCTGTATTGCAGCGTCAATTGGCTCTGCCACTGCCAGGGCTGCCCGTATAACTGGCCGTTGCGCCATTGAATGAGGTTGGCGCGGTACGCACCGAATTGCGCTTTGGGCAGGTTGCTCCGCACCCGATCGCGGTCACGGTCTGCCCCTAGCCAGCTCAGGCCCTGGGCATAAGTCACGTCCAGATTCCACACCGCAGCGTCCTGCCAGAACAGATTGAAACCGGCCTCGGCCACCGTAAGTGTCGGACTCTGGATGCCCAGCCGGGCCTTTTGCAGGTAGGTGTCGACCGCCTTGCGGGTCAACTGCAGATGGGCGCTCAGTTGATGGCCCTGGTCGCGCCACAGCACGCGGTCCGCACGCAAGCTGAGCTGATCGGTCCGACCGCTGCCATAGAGTGTGGTGGTACTGAGTTTGATCGGCGCGCGGTACTCGATATGGCTGGCGAATGCACTCAAGGTCCAGTAACCGTAAGGCACCGAATAGAACAGGCTGTTGCTGCGGCTGAAGCGCGGCCCGTGGTTGAGGGTCTCGCTGAAGCCCAGGTTGAGCGCGTCGTTGAGCTGCAACGGGCTGTCCAGACTCAAGCCGATCACCTTGCGATCACGGCCGGTGGCGATGCTGCCAAGATTATCCAGGTTCAGGTCCAGCCCCCAATGGGGCTCGTCGGCGCTTGAACGAAGAATGATCCGCGAAGCCCCCTGCACGCTGCCGGGCGCGATATCCGCCGTGACGTCCACCGAGCGCAGCCGGTTGATCTGGTCCAGCCCCTGTTCCAGATCACGCAGGTTCAGCGGCGCACCCAGCATGGCGGGGAATGCCGTGCGTAACGACAAAGGCAGGCTTTGGTCAGCCAGTTCGATCGTTTCGACATAGCCTTCGTCGACCCGGATATCCAGCGGTTGCCCGGCAGAAGGAGTGCTGCCCAGGTATGGACGGGCGGCGATGTAACCGGCCTCGACGTACAGGCGGGTGATTTCGGCCAGCAGGTGATTGATCCGGTTGATACCCATGCACGGCGCCAAGATGGGCTTGATCCGTGCCTCCAGCACTGCGGGGCGGAACAGGGTGACACCGGCCAGCCGTACCCCTTGGATCGGCCAGCAGTCCACATCTTGCGCGGTGAGCACAGGCTCTGGCGTCACTGAGGACTGTGCGCCGGAACCCGTGCGCTGAAGTTGCCGCCGACGCTGCTCCAGTTGCAGTTGCTGCACGGCCCTTTGTTGTTGCTGCTGAAGGCGCAGGACCTCCTGACCGGGCTGCCCCCCTTCGGCCGCGTCCAGCGCAGAGGAGCACAGACACAGCGAACACAGGATTCGCGCCAGGGTAAAACACCGGGACCTGATCAGGAGAAGCGCCATCACACGAGATCCTCAAAACGCCTTGAAGGCGATTCAGGGCCCTGAAAAAACAGCTCGCAGGGCTTTCATCACTGTGACAACGCACAATTCGTATTATTTCAAATATAAAATTAAAGTTACAAAATGTAGTTAAATTGCCATTGAAGAGGCTTCAGGCTGCGCCCTCGATTAATCAGACATGCCGCGTGTTCCCAGTTTGCGCCCGCTTCATGATCGATCGCAGCCTCGCTACGCTCCTCAGCGGCTACAGGACAACAACGTCACACCGCCGCCGCAGGCTTTAAGCGAAAGGCCACGCCAAACCGGTTATAGGCATTCATCAGGCCGATGCCATAGGTCAGGTCCGCCAGCTCCTTGTCGCTGAACTCGGCGGCCGCGCTCTGGTAGTCCGCATCCGGGATCCCGGTTTGCGCGACAAGCGTGACCGTTTCGGCCCAGGCGAGGGCCACCCGCTCACGGGTCGTGAACAACTCGCCTGCCTCGCGCCACACCGGCACCAGTACCAGCTTTTCGACGCTCAGGCCGGACTTGAGCAGATCCCGTGAGTGCATATCGATGCAGTAGGCGCAGCCGTTGATTTGCGAAACCCGCAGATACACCAGATCAATCAGTACCTTGGGCAATCCGCTGTTTTGCACATACCCGTACACCCCGCCAAAGACTTTGTAGCCCTCGGGTGAAGCCTTGGAATAATCGATACGCTGGTTCATGACGTGCCCTTGCATTGACAGTTTGAGTGGCGCCATAGTGGGGTTTCTTGGCCCTGTCAAAAAGAGCCAAGATTTGGCTTTATCACCAGGCCATGATCTGTCCAGCTCTGGGATCAGGCACAAGGGAACACCATGAAAACCCCCATTCCACACTTCTCCCCTCTTGATCCGGACACCAGCGAACCCATTTACCGGCAACTCTACTGGCGCTTTCGGGAAGCCATTGCCAACGGCCTGCTGGCCCCCGGAGAGCGAGTGCCTGCAGCCCGAGCCCTGGCCAAGGAACTGGGACTGGCCAGGGGCACCATCGATACGGCGTATTCGCTTCTGACCTCAGAGGGCTACTTGCAAGCCCGCGGCCAGGCAGGAACCATCGTGACGCCGGACATCACGATCAAACCAGCACTCGCCACCCGCCCCCCCGAGTCAAGCCCGCCCGTGAGGCACCAGCCCGAGACACTGCCCTTCCAGATGGGCCTGCCAGCGCTGGACGCCTTTCCCAAAAAGGTATGGGCACAAATCGGCGCGCGATGCGTGCGCAGCACCCGTGCCCAGGACATGGCCAACCCGTCGGCTCACGGCCTGCAATCATTGCGTACGGCCATTGCCACTTACCTGCAGGTTTCCCGCGGTATCGCCTGCTCTGCCGCCCAAGTCTTCATCACAGCCGGCTACCGCGACACGTTGTCGCTGATCGCCCATGCTCTGCTCAAGGCCGGTGACAGGGTATTGATTGAAGACCCCGGCTACCCGCCGACCCGCCAGTTACTGGAGCAACTGCAGATCCAGACCGTGGCCCTGCCGGTCGATCATGACGGCATGCAGCTGCCTGCACAGGGAAGCGAGGCGCTGCACGCCCAGGCGGCCGTCGTCACACCCGCCCATCAAAGCCCCTTGTGCGTATCGCTATCGCTGTCCCGCAGACTGGAGCTGCTGGCCTGGGCCAGCCGGCAACAGGCATGGATCATCGAGGACGATTACGACGGCGAATACCGCTACGTCAGCCGCCCGCTGCCCGCACTCAAAAGCCTAGACCGTGATGGACGGGTGCTCTACAGCGGCACGTTCAGCAAAGTGCTGTTTCCGGGGCTGCGCCTGGCTTATGTGGTGGTACCCCAAGCCCAGGTTGAATGCTTTCAACAGGCCAGCCAGACCTTTCGCAGCGGTTGCCCGGAACTGACCCAGGCCATCGTCGCGACGTTCATGACTGAAGGCCATTTCGCCCGGCATATCCAGCGCATGCGCAAGCTTTATAGCGAGCGCAGGGCGTTTACCATGATCGGGCTACAAAACGTGCTGGGGACTCGCGTGCGCATTGATGCCAACCCGGGGGGCATGCACCTGATCCTGCGCCTTGAAGGCCAGCAGCCGGATTGGCAACTGGTGGAGCGCATGCGCCAGGACGGGCTCTTTGCCGAAGCGCTGAGCGAGTGGAGCCTGCAGGGGGAAAAACCTTCGGGTCTGCTGCTGGGGTTTGCCAACATCGCGTCCCAGGCCAGTGCCGAAATACTGGGCGAGCGGATCCTGGCGCTGCTCAAGCCTGCCGGTTAGAACCTGTGGAAACAGAGGCAAAACGCGGTGATGCCATCGCGAGCAAGCCCGCTCCCACACTGTTGTGTGAACACCTTAGTCCTGTGAGAGCTGGCTTGCCTGCGATACAGGCGCCACTCTTCAACGATCGGAACCCGAGCCGTCTCAACATCAAATAAAACAGCGCGGTTCGCGCAAAAGCGCTTCCAGCTCCACCGACGGCAGAGGCCTGCAAAAGAGATAACCCTGCACCTGATTGCAACCGTTTTTCGTCAAAAACTCAAGTTGCTCACGGGTCTCCACACCTTCAGCGATGACTTGCAGGCCAAGGCTGTGAGCCAGCTCGATAATCGTACGCGCAATGGCAGCATCCTGAGGGCTGAAGGTGACTTCACGGATAAACGCGATATCGATTTTGAGCGTGTCGATGGGGAAACGGCTCAGGTACGCAAGGCTCGAATAACCGGTGCCAAAGTCGTCGATGGAGATTTTCACGCCGATGTCCCTCAGTGTCAGCAAACTGCTGACAGTATGGGGCGTGTTCTCCATCAGCGAGCCCTCGGTCAGCTCCACCTCAAGCAAATGGGGGTCGAGCTGATGGGCCTTGAGGGAGCGCTCGATATCATTGACCAGATCGCCTTCGCAAATCTGTTGCGCCGACACATTCACTGCCACTTGCAGCGCCCCCAGGCCTGAGCGCTGCCATTGGGCAATCTGGCTGCACACGCGGTCGATCACCCACTGGCCCACCCGGGATATCAGCCCGAGGGTTTCCAGCAGCGGCACGAAAACCGCCGGAGAAACAGCGGCATGCCCCGGCCGGTGCCAGCGCAACAGTGCTTCCACACCGCAGATCCGACCGTCTGCCAGGCCTATCTTCGGTTGGTAATACACCTCGAACGCCTGCTTGTGAACCGCATCGCGCAATGCGGTTTCAAGTTCCTGACGAGCCATGACCTCGACGTTCATTTGTGCCGTGTAAAAACGGTATGTGTCTTTACCCGCCTGCTTGGCGAGCCCCATGGCCGTATTTGCATGCTTGATCAGGCGGTGCGCCTCGGCGCCATCGTCCGGGTACAGGGCAATCCCGTAACTGGCCGTCATCGGTGTGTCATGGCCATGCAACTTGAATGGATCACGCAGCACCTCGCGGATGCGGTCAACCATCTGTCTGGGGCCTGCCTGGCCTTTGCGGATCATCAGGATCAGCGCAAGTTCGTCGCCATCCATCCGTCCCAGGGTGTCACTGACATTGAGGCAATTGGACAATCGCTGGCTGAACTCTGCCAGCACCTTGTCCCCCATCAAATGGCCCCAGGTCAGGTTGATGTTCTTGAAATCGTTCAGGCCGATCGTAACCACGGCCAGCTGCCAACCCCGCAACGCAGCCTGAGTCAGCCCCATCTGCAGGGTGGTGTAGAACAGGTCGCGATTGGGCAAGCCGGTCAGCGGGTCGTAATTGGCCATTTTAAGCAGCCGCTCATCGGTCCCCATCGCAGAGCGAAAACGCTCCAGGTCGCTGGTGCGTTTTTCCAGCTGCTGCTCAAGCATCAGGGTATGCACCGCCCGATGGTCGCCAAACGCCTTGAGCCGCAGCAGATTGCGTACCCGCAACCACAGTTCGTCACTGGCGACCGGCTTGCACAGAAAGTCCTCGGCACCCGCCTCAAGCCCCAGAAGACGGGCGCTCTGCTCGCCCTGGCCCGACAGCATGATGATGGGGATATTGGCCGTAGATGCATTCGCCTTGAGTCGACGGGCCACCTGATAGCCGTCAATACCGGGCATCGTGGCGTCGAGCAGGATCAAGTCCGGAGGCTGTTGAGCGACCGTGGCCAGGGCCTGTTCACCCGAGCCGGCAGTCAGCGTGCGATAACCCTGTTCTTGCAACAAGCCTTCGAGCAGTGAGCGGATCTGAACGTCATCATCAACGATCAGCAGTGTGGCAGGTATGTTGGACATGGAAAGCGCTCAAATAAGGGGCCGCCAAGGCAATTTCAAGCCTGATCTGCAGGGAAATCCACTTAGCGTCTGATACCCGTATAGAGGAGCAGTTAAGCACCGATACGGGTGCTTCACCACGACAGCAGAAAACAAAAAAGCACCCTCAGGTGCTTTTGCTTGTCAGTCCAGCGCAGAAACTTGAACCCGTGCGGGAGCGGGCTTGCTCGCGATGAAAGCGACACGGCAAGACAGTCACACCGGGCCGTTCCAATCGCGAGCAACCCCGCTCCCACAGCACTTATTGACTGACGGGCATTACCCGGTCGAGGTGCTTTTTGGCCAACGCCATCAACCCTGGGTCCTGGCCCGCGCCGTGTGCAGCTTCTTGTAGCTCTCGATCAGGCGCAGATGCTTGTCCAGCCCTTCGAGCTTCATGCTGGTTGGCGTCAAGCCATGGAAGCGCACGGTGCTCTCCACCGACCCGATCGCGGCATCCATCCGATCGTTGCCAAACATGCGACGAAAGTTGGCTTCGTAGTCTTCCAGCTCCAGGTCTTCGTCCAGCTTCATTTCCAGCACAGCATTCACGGCCTGGTAGAACAAGCCGCGCTCTACCGTGTTGTCGTTGTACTGCAGGAACATTTCCACCGCTTCCTTCGCCTCTTCATATTGCTCCAGGGCGAGATAGATCAGCAGCTTCAACTCCAGGATCGTCAACTGGCCCCAGGCGGTGTTGTCGTCAAACTCGATGCCGATCAAGGTAGTGATATCGGTGTAATCATCCAGCTCGCTTTCCACCAGACGCTCAACCAGGCCTTTAAGCTCGTCCAGATCCAGGCGATGCAGATTCAGGATATCGGCACGGAAGAACAGCGCCTTGTTGGTGTTATCCCAGATCAGGTCGTCGGCCGGATAGATTTCCGAATAGTCCGGCACCAGGATACGGCAGGCCTTGGCGCCGAGATGCTCATATACCGCCATGTACACTTGCTTGCCCATGCCTTCGAGAATCCCGAACAGGGTTGCGGCCTCTTCGCTATTGGCGTTTTCACCCTGGCTCGTGAAGTCCCACTCAACGAATTCGTAATCGGATTTCGAGCTGAAGAAGCGCCACGACACCACACCGCTGGAGTCGATAAAGTGCTCGACGAAGTTATTGGGCTCAGTCACCGCGTGACCTTCAAAGGTCGGCTGAGGCAAATCGTTGAGGCCTTCGAAACTGCGGCCTTGCAACAACTCCGTCAGGCTGCGTTCCAGTGCCACTTCCAGGCTCGGGTGCGCACCGAATGAAGCGAACACACCGCCAGTGCGTGGATTCATCAGGGTGACGCACATCACCGGGAACTCACCGCCCAGGGACGCATCCTTGACCAGCACCGGGAACCCCTGCTCTTCCAGCGCCTGGATACCGGCCACGATTCCCGGGTACTTGGCCAACACCTCTTGCGGCACATCCGGCAGGGCGAATTCGCCCTCGATGATTTCGCGTTTGACCGCACGCTCAAAAATCTCCGACAGACACTGCACCTGGGCTTCGGCCAAGGTATTGCCTGCGCTCATGCCGTTGCTCAAAAACAGGTTTTCGATCAGGTTGGACGGGAAATACACCACCTCACCGTCCGACTGGCGCACGAACGGCAGCGAGCAGATACCGCGCTCCTCATTGCCGGAGTTGGTATCGATCAGGTGGGAGCCCCGCAACTCGCCCTCGCGGTTGTAAACCTTCAGGCAGTGGGCATCGAGAATCTCGGGCGGCAGCTCATCCTTGCGCCCTGGCTTGAACCAGCGCTCTTCGGGGTAATGCACAAACTCGGCATTGGCGATCTCTTCGCCCCAGAACTGGTCGTTGTAGAAGAAGTTGCAATTGAGCCGCTCGATAAACTCGCCCAATGCCGACGCCAGGGCGCCTTCCTTGGTCGCACCCTTGCCGTTGGTGAAGCACATCGGGGATTGCGCATCGCGGATATGCAGCGACCACACATTCGGCACGATATTGCGCCACGACGCGATCTCAATCTTCATGCCCAGGCCAGCCAGAATGCCGGACATATTGGCAATAGTCTGCTCCAGTGGCAGATCCTTGCCGGCAATATAAGTACCCGCCTCCGAACCGCTTGAAGGCATCAGCAGCGCCTGAGCGTCGGCGTCGAGGTTTTCCACCTCTTCAATCACAAACTCGGGCCCGGCTTGCACCACCTTCTTCACGGTGCAGCGGTCGATGGAGCGCAGGATGCCCTGACGGTCCTTCTCCGAGATATCCGCAGGCAACTCGACCTGAATCTTGAAAATCTGGTTGTAGCGGTTTTCGGGGTCAACAATGTTGTTCTGCGAGAGGCGGATATTCTCGGTAGGAATATTGCGGGTCGCGCAGTACAACTTAACGAAGTAAGCCGCGCACAACGCCGACGAAGCGAGAAAGTAATCGAACGGACCAGGAGCCGAACCATCGCCCTTGTAACGGATAGGCTGATCGGCAACCACGGTGAAGTCATCGAACTTGGCTTCAAGTCGGAGGTTGTCGAGAAAGTTGACCTTGATTTCCATGCGGGATTACCAGAATAACCAGACAAATAATTGGCGGCCATTATCCGGTTTTTCAGCGTGAAGTCTTGTGCTTTTGCGCGGCGCCCGCTGGCCGGCGTCAAGCGGCCCCTGGGCAAAAACTGTAGTCGCTGACGAGCAGCGCGAGGCTGCGATCGACGTGATGCGGCACCCCGACGAAGCCGTCGCAGGGCCAAAACTCCCAGCTCGAATGGACTACCGTGTGATCTGACTTCACGAGGGCTTCGCAAAACCAGAAAACCTTGAGCATCATTACACCCACCAACCGTGACCACAAACAACAATTCAGTCACTCTTTTGGTGCAACTCAAAGACCCGCCCTATATATATGCACAAACAAAATGCACTAACCCAGATCAAACACTTCATATACAACTCTTATATCTAGAACTAGCACCCCATACTCAAGACAATTAACCCCCTCCCACAACTTGTTCATAAAACACTATTTACACAGACATATCAAAATGCCACTATCGATACAAGCAAACCGACCACAAGGTACGGCACGCCCCCTGCACGACTCGCTTTCAGGCCAACTCACACCGGCCAGCGCACACCTCCCCGCCCGTACAAGGCCCAGGCAAGGGTCGCCACACCGCCCTGAGCAGTGCCCGTTACCACAGGGCCCGGCTCCAGGCACCTGCCATTGGGCGGAGTTATTTTTAGTCGGGAACGGCCAAAATGTTATTTATTGTCAGGCAATAAATATTGAAATACGCCTATATAGCCTGAATATAAATCTCTGCCGATTTAAAGGTTGATATTGCAATCGTTTCGCAGTTAATATTTTCGTTGTTCAACTTCGTACCGCCCATTATCTGTAATAAAGCAGGAGCCACTGCGCTCCCGCCCAGGCCATCGCCACATCAAACTGATGCGGGCAGCCTTTATTGATAGGCACTGCCATCTCCTGGATCGGGGATATTGGTCGTGACGAATCGTTAAATGCTCTCGCCGGCTGAGCATGTTTGGCACAAAGGAAGCTGCCTTGTTTAAACGAATCATGATTGTCTGCATTGGCAACATTTGCCGCAGCCCCACCGCCGAACATCTCATGCGGGTCGCACTGGCGCCCTCCGACATCGTCGTGAGTTCCGCAGGCCTCAGCGCCGTAAAAAGCAAGCCCATCGAAGCCACAGCGGCGGCCGTTCTAGAAGAACATGGCCACGCCGTGCCTGAACACATTTCTACCCAGCTGACTGCCGCCAAGATAAATGAAGCCGATCTTATTTTGGTCATGGAACAACATCATATTAATGGTGTCCTAAGCCTCGCTCCAGAGGCACGGGGCAAAGTATTCCTGTTGGGCAAATGGCAAGACAACCGCGAAATCAACGACCCGTACCGCCAGGGCAAGCCTGCCTTTGTGCACGCGTACGCACTGATTGACGCCGCCGTAAATGCATGGGCCCAGCGGATCAAACGCTGAGTCATCCCTCGAATTACCTGTGAAGATAAAGAACCGACTTATGCAGCAAGCACCTGTGACAAAGCCCCATGAGCACGATGACGACAACGACCAGATTGACCTGATGGGGTTGTTGGGCACGCTGATCGATCATAAATGGCTGATTGCAGGCGTGACCGGCGTCTTTATGGCTGCAGGTGTTGCCTATGCCCTGCTCGCTACACCGGTGTACCAAGCGAATGCGTTGATCCAGGTTGAAGCCAAGAAAAACGACATGCTGGGCTTCTCTGATATCGGCAGCATGCTGGGCAAAGAGTCACCGTCAGCTACAGAAATCGAATTGATGAAGTCTCGCAAAAATATCGGTGCCGCAGTTGATAACTTGAAACTGGACATTGAGGTCGAACCTAACTACTTCCCTGTGATTGGTGAGTTTCTCGCCCGACGCTTTAAACCTGATACAGAAAACAGTGTAGCTAACCCCTTACTTGGCCTGAATAGCTTTGCCTGGGGCGGTGAGAAGCTAAAGCTTGCTGTACTAGAGCTACCCCAAGAGCTTCTCGATACAGACCTCACTTTGGTGAGTGGCAAAGATGGCAGCTTTACTTTGCTTGATGAAGACAAAAATTCATTAGTGGAAGGTCAAGTGGGCCAATCCTATGACCAAAATGGTATAAAACTGCAGGTAGAGTCTCTTCAAGCCAACCCGGGCACAACATTTAACATAGTCCGACACCCCCGCCTAACCACAATCCTGACTTACCAGAAAGCGCTAGATGTGTCGGAGCGTGGTAAGGAGTCCGGCATGGTTGCGCTGGCGCTTGAAAACACCGAACCAAGCATAGCCATTCAGACACTTAATGAAATCGCTCGTTTGTATGTGCAGCAGAATATCGAGCGCACCTCGGCTGAGGCAGCTCAAAGCTTGGGGTTCCTAAAAGACCAATTGCCGCAAGTTCGTAAAGATCTGGAAAAAGCTGAAGAAGCACTAAACAAGTTTCAGATACGCAGTAAATCGATTGATATTAGCCTTGAAGCTAAAGCCATTCTCGACCAGATCGTGGCATTGGATACCAGCATATCGACCCTGAAACTGCAACAAGCAGAGATGGACCGCAAGTTTACTCCACAGCATCCAGCCTACCGTGCATTAATGGGCCAACTGGCAGAACTAACCAGTAAACAACAGCGTTTGGCCAAACAAGTTGAAAACCTACCTTCGACTCAGCAAGAACTGTTGAGCCTGACCCGCGACCTGAAGGTAGGTACCGAGATTTATACCCAGCTTTTGAATAAATCTCAGGAGCTAGACGTGATGCGCGCAGGCGCTGTAGGCAATGTGCGCTTAATCGACACTGCAGATGTAGACCTGCGATTTCCAGTAAAACCTAAAAAAGCCTTGATCGTGTTAATAGCGGCACTTCTCGGCGCACTGCTGGCCATAGGCTTAGTACTGTTTCGAAAAGCCCTTAACCGCGGCGTTGAAAACCCTGATGACATCGAAAAGCTCGGCTTGCCGGTATATGCCTCGATTCCATTCAGCTCGCTGCAGAAAGTAGAAGACGATAAAAGTACTAATGGCCGCGGCACTCGCGTCATACCATTGCTGGCGAGTAGCCATCCAACCGATCTGGCAATTGAAGGCTTGCGCAGTCTACGTACCAGCCTGCATTTTGCTATGCTGGAAGCCAACAACAACCGACTTATGATTTCCGGCCCAAGCCCCAAGGTCGGAAAGTCCTTCGTCTCCTCAAATCTGGCGGCAGTAATTGCTCAATCCGGACAGCGTGTACTGCTGGTAGACGTGGACATGCGTAAAGGATACATCCACAAAATGTTTGGCATTCCGGTAGAAAACGGTCTATCCGATTTGCTGGCGAAACGCTGCGACCTCGACACCGCCATTCATAAAACTGAAATCGAATATCTCGATGTCATCGGTCGAGGGCAAATCCCACCAAATCCATCAGAGCTGCTCATGCACAAGAACTTCAGTGAGTTCCTAGAGCAGATCAGCGCCAGATACGACCAAATTATTCTCGATACTCCTCCCTTCCTAGCGGTAACCGATGCCGCAATTGTTGGCCGTCAATCGGGTACCAATTTGATTGTGACTCGATTCGAGCTAAACCCGGCCCGTGAAATTGAATTAACCATGCGCCGCTTTGCCCAAAATGGCATTGAACTTAAAGGCGCCATTTTCAATGGTGTTGAAAAACGCGCTTCCGCCAAGTATGGCTATGGGGCATACGGCTATTACAACTATGAATATAAATCCGACAGCGTTTAATCACAAAATATTTATACAGCTCTGCGCACCTTGATCACTTCAGGGTGCTTTTATTATATAAATACTCAAGTAACAACAAAACACAGAGAATTGAACCGCTTTCAGGGACTGGCGAAAAATCCTGTGGCGGTAGCGTGTCTAAATGTAAATTAGCAGTACTAGGGGAACTCTGAAAAAGCATTTCAAATAAGGTGAAATACCCCTGCCCCAATCTTTGCGCGGCTGATCCCTGGGGAAGTGGATGTTTTTGCTGATGCCAAATACGCTGGCAAACGTAAGAAAACCAACCTTGAACGTTTTCTTATCTAAATGGATCAGGCTGTGCTCTGGAAGGGCTTAATCAAGCTGATCGAGCCGCACTATCCAAGGTGTGAAGTCAATCGTCCGACGTATCCTTTGATGGCCATGTTGCGGGTTCATCTGATGCAAAAATTGTTCGGTTATAGCGATCCGACCATGGAAGAGTCGCTCTGCGAAACTGCAATTTTGCGCCAGTTTCCCGGACTGCATCTGGATCGGATTTCGGATGAAACCACTATCCTCAACTTCCGCCTATTGCTGGAACAGCATGAGTTGGCCGGCGGGATTCTACAGGTGATCAATGGCTATTCCGTGACCTGTTGCTGCGTCAAGGCACCAAAGACGATACGACGATGGTTCATGCGCCGTGTTCGACGAAGAACAAGGACGGCAAGAATGACCCGAAAATGCGCTAGACGAAGAAAGGAGTCAATATTTCTTCTGGATGAAAACGCACGTCGGTGTCGATACTGAATCGGGCTTGGTGCACAGTGTAGTGGGCGCGGCGGCCAATGTGGCGGGCGCAACCCAGGTCGTTCACTTGCTGCATGGTGAGCAAACTTACGTCTATGGCGACGCGGGTCACACCGGCGTTGAAAAACATCATGAGCATCAACACCGCCCGAAGATCTCGTCGATTGCTGCAAGGCCCAACAGTTTCGCAAAGCACTGCAAAAGAGTTTGATCGGTCGCATGCGTCAGAAAATCGAACACGGGAAAGCTCAAAAACGCGGGAAGGTTGATTATCCGTTTTGAGTGATCAAGCGCCAGTTAGGTTATACGAAAGTGTGCTTCCCAGGGCCTTGCTAAAACACTGCGAAGCCGCCCACGCTGCTTACACTGTCGAACCTGTAGATTATGTGAAAGCGATTGCTGAATACCAAGCGAAATCAACTGCCCCTAGATAGCTACGGATACTTAATCAATATATGAGTTTAAAGAAGAAGGACACGGCAATATCATTCGCAGGAGTAGTTGCCGGACAAGCAGTACTTTTTCTATGCATAGCCATTATAGGCAGAGAATGGGGTTCGATAGAGCTCGGAAAATTCAACTTTAACGTAAATATAGCAATGTTTATCGGAACCATAATGGCATTTCGGTATGAGTTGGCCTGCGTAGCCGAAACAGAACAACGCTCGAGCGCTGCATTAGTTAACGTTTGCTTGATAGCGCTAGCCTCCTTTTCTTTTTTGTATCTGGCAACAATACTATCCGGCAAAGATGAATACCAAATAGTATTAATATTCTCCCTGACTTTTTTAATACAACAAGCTTGCAATCATTATCTAAATTCCTGTAGGAAATATGCGATAATTGGAATAACCAAAGTACTTACAAACATTACATTCGCGTCTTTATTAGCAATGGCTGTATCACTAAAAAAGCTTGAAGATACATTTGTAATATATACAATCGCAAATTTAATACTTACAACTACTATATTGTTTATAATACTAAAAAATCAAAAACCCAAAAAACCTCATATAAAATTCTTGTTTGAAAATATTTCATTCGCCAAATATACTCTCCCAGCGACGCTACTCAACTCAACACT
The DNA here is from genome assembly GCF_019345465.1 of Pseudomonas sp. NKUCC02_KPG. Classification (GTDB taxonomy): domain Bacteria; phylum Pseudomonadota; class Gammaproteobacteria; order Pseudomonadales; family Pseudomonadaceae; genus Aquipseudomonas. The sequence goes on along the minus strand of NZ_JAHKRC010000003.1, from coordinate 270,233 downwards.
ACTCTACTCGCTACCAATAATCATACCTGTTTTATTTGGGGACATGACCGCCGGCTATTTTGCAGCAACTCAAAGATTCGGATTTTTCCCAGTATCTCTGATAGCCCAAAGCATTGGCGGAATAGTTCGAAGAGAAGCAATTACCGCAGTACATAATGACATAGATGCCAAGGGATTGTTTTTAATTTACAAAAGTTACGCAATTCTTCTTATTCTATTAGCTATCGCATATTTAATTTTAGGCTGTGTTTTCTTTGATTTGATTTTAGAAATTGTATTCGATAAGAGCTGGCACCAAGCTACAATTTTTTTCTACATCTTATCTCCATTATATGCACTACAAATGATTTATATACCATTATCGCAAATCTTACTCGCAACACAAAACCAAAGAACGGACCTATTAATCCAAACAATTATATTTTTATCGACAGTCAGTTCACTAACTATAGCTTACACCCTATCCTTAAGCCCCAACGCAACCCTTATGGCATATTCCTTATCAAACATGATTAGCCTATCGATAGGCCTGCTTATAACATTAAAAATAGCTAAATCTACTCAATAACGACCATTTAAGCCACAATATTTTAAAGAATCGCTTAAATCGAAAAAAGTAAATTTAGAATTGCACACTAATACAAAACCACTACGGCATTTAAAAAATGATATTCATTATTATAGACTCCCTGGAAAGATATAATTTCTTTTCTAGATTTTCGCGATCTGTTGCCAATAGCGAAAATATTTTATTTATTACCACAGAACCATTAGCACATTTTAAGTCTTTTTTAAAAAAACAGAATTCCTATCTACTACGCAAAGAAAAAAGCCCAAGCAATGAAGAGTTCGCAAACACACAAGAAGAAATAACTAGTGTTGTGAGCTCCTCAATTGAAGTACTCAACCAAAAGATTTTACTTTCAGATGCTACAAATGACTTTATAAGTATCACAAAACAACTAGAACTCCTTATTTTAGAACACAAACCAAATAAAATATTACTTTGGAATGGACAGCAACTTCTAGGACGGTGCGTAACAAAAATAGCTTTGGCACATTATATAGATACAATATATCTTGAAATTTCTAACCTGCCGAACAAGATATTTTGCGATCCTGTGGGCGTTAACGCTCTTTCGTCTATATCACTAGATCCGACTATACTTGACAAACTCCCCAGCATAGATGAAGGCACTCACTTAAGCTGGATGAGCACTTACGAAAAATACAAAGACTTTCCTACGCCACAATCCAAGAACAACTACACAGCAAAAATTCAATCCGTAGTTAATCAGTGGCTAAAAAAACCAACAAAATCTACAATCAAAAACAACATACATAAGTCAAATTTTAAAAATTCACTGAGCCACATTGCGCCTTCTACTCAGTGCAACGCAGATTACTTGAAAAGCACAGACTACATTTTTCTTCCGCTTCAAGTTTCGGGAGATACTCAAGTAAAACTTCACTCTTCGAAAAACAATATTGACGCAGTACATTATTCTGCAGAGATAGCGCAGAAAGAAAATTTAAAACTCATCGTCAAAATTCACCCAGCTGAAACTAACCGAATGGAAATCGAAAAAATAATACAGTTACAGAGCACCTACAACTTCATACTGACAAATACGAACACTACATCTTTAATAAAGAATTGCCGCAAAATAATAACAATAAACTCGACAGTAGGCCTTGAAGGTCTTTTGTATAGGAAAGAGGTTGTCGCATTAGGTAAAAATTTCTACATATCATTTGATCATGAGCGATTACTTAAATACATTCATGGCTATCTTGTAGACGATGTGGACTACTTCTCTAAAACCCTAATAAATACCAAATCAATAAAACACATACTATCGACAACAAATAAAACCCGCACCAACTAGCGTGTTAACATCAATAACTTTGTCAAGAAGTGTAATTTTATTTTTAACCCCTCCATAACTATACGAAGGTGCGCTTTCAGAACCTTGTTTGAAACAGCGCGCAGCTGAGCACGTTACGTGCTCTGTTGAACCTATAGGGGTTCGCGGACAATGAGCGTTGACAAGCTCTTGTTTGCAAGAAACGGGGCATTGTGCGACGAAAAGGTGTTTTAGATTGAATCAGAGTTTTTTTGCACCCAGCAATAATTGGTTAATTAAAACCGTCTACACATTTCAGATCTTCTCTAAGGAAGAAAATATGCTGCACACGGCCTTTACACCTAGTATTCAGTGTTACCTAGTATAAAGGAGCAATGGCCTCTACAATTCTGCCGTTGGCGGAGCTGGGTTTGTCAGTGCATAGTGGAAAAATAATGATATTTCCTATCGGTTTAGCGCTGCCAGATAATACGTTGTGATTGTAAATTTTCGTTGGCCGTGATCACATAGGTCGTAAGCATTGAAATAAACAATTACGTCAGTTCGATAGCGTGTTGCGTGCAGCTTTTGCAACTGTTATCTTTAAAATATAAACCGAAGAAAAGGTTGTATGCAAACCCTACTCACAACATTAAAATCACGCAAACCCACGCTAGCCGTAGTTGGTATCACTTGCTATACAATACTATTAGCTTTGCTACCTATTTTAACGCTATGGGCTACAGCATCTTATTGTACGTTTTTAATATTCGTTAAGCGATCTACTTCCGCCCGTATAACAGGGATGATAGCATTAATACTTCTAAGCACTATGTTTATGGTTTTTATTGCGACAAAAGACTCAAGTTACTTACTAGGCAATGACAAGTCACAATATATTGAATACATGCAATCTTTTTTAGAAGGGCACTTCTGGAGCACAGTACAAAGCCAGCCTGAAGTAATATCTTATGGTATAATCAACTTCATCGCTCACCTCACAGGAGTATCAAATAGCAGCTTCGCGATCATATTCCTAATTTCATTTTTAATTTTAATTTTTTCTCTGTATAGGCTAACTGAAGGAGCATCAATTCCAATTATTTGCCTAATACTATCATCATTCGTTTTATACAGTACTTATGGAAATGTAATACGACAATCTATAGCTGTATCTTTTTTGTTTCTGGCCCTTTCCGTCTCAAAACAAAAAAGAGCTTTCGCGTTAGCCTTAGTATTCCTATCCCACTTATCGTCGATTATTTTTGCACCATTTTTTATCTTTAAAAACAAGATTGAGAAATTACAAAGCAATATAATGCACGTAATATTAATATCCGCAATCGCCTACTGCGTTGGTAGCTTCGTAATAAGTCATCTTTCCGATGGTCTTTTTAGTTCATTCGTTTACTTAGACAACAAAGTAGAACTTTACTCTCAATGGGAGGAATATGACACAACGAAGTCTATAACGATGTCATTTTTGCTTTTCTTTATCTCGTGTATATCAAGGTCAAAAATAATAAAAATGCCCGCGGGCATCAATACAACTCCGAAAACACTTAATACTCTAAATGAGCTATGGCTATTCTCAAATTATATATTTCTATTCTTAATGTTGAGCTCACCAATAAGCAAAGTATTCGACCGCTTATACATTTACTACTACTTAATAGCATTTACATACCTGATACTATTTCTGCAAACTAGAGCAAACATCCAAATACGAATTATTTCAGCCCTATTGCTTGTATCCTACTTCACTATATATCTAGTAAAGAACATAATCTTCTATGACCAATTTTACTGTATAGCATCAACAAACTTTCTTTTTGATAACATTCTTACCATTTATTCCTGCTTGTAGGGAATCTTCAACAACATCTCACATGTAACATTTTAACTCCAAGATGGAGAACGGATACCAACAACTCACCTAATAAACTCCCACATAATCCAAAGCGTTAGCTGAATCCAAAGCGCTAACTACTTAGGTTATTATTCGACTAGTTGGTGGTTATAGAGACCTATGGCAATGCTCCTAAGTGCGACTAGTCGGTTTGCGGTTGGTACAATTCTTTCTATTGCGAAGCCGCTCGTTGCGCCGCTTTCACGCCAAACTGCTGAAGCCTCGCACAATACCGTTACCCTAATTTGAAACCTGACGACCTTTTATTCAGGCTTTTAATTCGCGGCGGGACTGGGATCCTTGACGAACAGTGAGAAGAGTTGAAGCCAAGCAACTGGTGGCTAACTAAGACATCTTTCTAGGAACGCGTTGATGCATGGCCCTCGCTCGACGAGCCCAATATATAGAGTATCGCTCAAAGTGAGATAAGCGCAGGTTACCCTGCTACCTTATAATGTGACTGCTGATGCAGTGGATAAAGGTACGTTTGAACTCTGTACCTCGTGCCGACCAAATCTTGCCCTATTCGGCCGCACTTGCACGTATGCACATGGGAAACTGAAATAGCATTAATGACTAAAAATGCGGCACAGGTTGTAAACACATGATATTGAAATAGAGCGAACAATTATAAGAGCGGCGGTCGCGACAACTGAGAGCAGCGCCTGGCCTTTCCGCTACGGTGCTGCCCCATGTCCTATAACGAACTCAACATCGAAGGACGCGCTACCAATATAATTAGTCATGTCCAGGGCCTCAGCCAACGCCGGATTGCTCCGCTGATGGTCGAACGATCCAGCCGGGAGCTGCACCACAATCGAGAGGTATGCGGGAGTTACTGAGCCCGTGCGACCCAGCAACAGATACAACCCCGCCGTCAAACCTGTCGACCAATGCGAGAGCTATTGCCGGGTAGTGAACGATTCGAGTTGGTGGCCCATATTCTGGGCAAGCGTTTGTCCCTTGAGTAGATTGCCGGCAAGCTAGGCAGCATTAATATTCACAACCTTAGATATGTCTACGTCTGTAGCGAGACGATCTATACCCAGCCGCTCGGCGAACTACGCAAGGAACTGACCTCTTATACACCAAGGTAAAACGGCCCGCCAGCCACGCTGAGGCGGCGAGGATCGACACGGCCGGATTCCAGAGATGGTCAGCATTCACGTGCGCCCGCCGGGAATTGAAGACCGGCTGATGCCGGCGTATAGGGAAGGTGAACTGATCAAGGGCAAGGCCAACGCCTCTTTCTTAGGAACGTTGGTGGGACACATCATTGGGGCCATCTGATTCTGTTGAAGATGAATGACGCGAGGCAATCGAATGCTTGAGCGCTGCGCTCAATAGCATGCCGCTGGCGATGCGCAGGACCTACGATCAGGGCCGAGAGATGGCGCTACATGCAGAAATTACCCAGAACACAGGGGTGGCGATTTACTTCTGCGTCTCGCACAACCCTTGGCAGCACGGCAATAATAAACATATCAACGAGCTCATCCTCCAGTGCTTACCCACAGGGACTGACTTGTCAGGGCACAGCCTGGAACAGTTGGGTGCTATTACCTTGCAACTGAACATGCCCCACGTAGACGCATCGATTTCAAATGTCCGATCGAAGTGATGAGTAAGATGATGATAAGGGCATCGCGATGCAGCACGATACTCCCACCTCAATTCAATAACCGTGTTGCACTCATCTCCAGCAATCGCTATGAGTAATGGGTGGCCTAACTTCAGTGTAGGCATCCATATCTCATTTCAGGACATAGGGCATCATTTTGAAAGCTCTGATTAATTTAAAATTCGGAATATTAAGTTTAAATTAAATCATCCAAGACACTACATTTGTTTAAATTCGAATTAAATAGCCCCGCCCTTAGACTGGCAGTTAGCTACAACTATACGCCTACTAAATCCGTTCAGAGGCAATAAACGATTTTTCAGAACCATTATAAACTCCGTTGTATTTCGTGAATTCATAACCACACTAATCTTATGCGCCTCGAGGAACTATGGCTCGCTTCGAATATATAAAAAAACTTTATCTGGAAATCCAAGGCAACAAATCAATAAAAACAAAAATAATGGTAACTATAATTCGGTTATCTCAACTGTACAACCGACCTTCACTCATTGCAAAAATACTAGGCTTCCCATTTTATATCTTGAACAAATTCTTTCTAGAGTTCTTTCTAGCTATTGAAATCCCATACAACTGCAATATAAACTGGGGTTTATGTCTATATCACGGCTTTAACATTGTAGTTAATCCAAATTCCGTCATTGGAGTTAATTGCACAATTAGACATGGGGTTACTATTGGCAATAAGCACTCACACGATGACTGCCCAAAAATTGGCAGCAACGTCAATATCGGTGCCGGCTCAATTCTTATTGGAAATATTGAAATCGGCAACAATGTCACAGTGGGGGCTGGAGCAGTAGTAATTAAAGATGCTCCTCCAAACTCAATAGTGGCCGGAAACCCTGCTAAAATTATAGGATACAATTATGACTAATTGCTGCGTACTAATACCTTATTATAATGACGGAAAAAACTTGATTTCATCATTAGATTCTATTGATGTGTTTGACTCAGGTCCAGATGTTGTGGTGGTAGATGATGGCAGTCAAGAAAAAGCATCCACAGTTCTTCAGGCATATACAGGGACACTATCAGTAAAGCTGATTACTCTTCCTGAAAACAAAGGCATTGAAACTGCTCTCAACACTGGCCTTCAATACTGTCTCAACAATTACGATTATATCGCAAGGCTTGATTGCGGCGACACTTGCAAAAACCAAAGAATATCAAAGCAAATTGACTTTTTAAACTCCAACCCTGAACATGGACTAATTGGATCTTGGGTAGATTTTGTAACAGAAAATGGTGAGTTTATTTTTACCAGTAAGCTACCATCCACTCACAGTGAAATAAAAAGAAAAATGTTTTTAAATTCAATGTTTGTTCACCCTAGCGTCATGATACGTTCTAAAGTATTGCTGGACATTGGTTTGTATCCTCTTGATCGCCCTGCAGCAGAAGATTTTGCATTATTTTTCAAAATCGTAAAAAAATATAAAACTGCAAACTTACCAGAACCGCTCTTAAATTACGTTTTTTCTCCAACCAGCATTTCATCCAAGAAACGGAAAACACAAATTAAAAGCAGGATAAAGATATTAATAGATAATTTCGAATTAGGCTTTATCCCGCTGTATGGTCTAATCAGATCTGTATTACTTTTGGCTAGCCCTAGATCGTTGACTGTGAAATTAAGAAAACATCTTACTGATTATTGATTTCGTAACTGCGCCGCCGCCATGAACAATTTTTAGAAATATAGTCGGCCGTTATAATTATTCACACATTTCAGCAGCTTAACTAACAACATATACAGTGCGATAGTTTGGCGGCCGCGAAAATTTAGTGTGACACCTGACCTTTCCGGAACGTTGCTACCCCATGCCCTGTCACGAACTCTGCGCCAGATTCCTCGACTGACCGAACGATCTCCCTCGACCATCAGCCTTGAGTTGCACCATATCGATAGGTATGTGGAAGTTACTCAGCCCGTGCGGCAAGCAACAGATGCAACCCCGCCGTCAAATTTTTCGACCAGTGCGAAAACTGTTTCCGGGTAGTGAACGCTTCGAGTTAGTGGCCCACATACTGGGCAAGCGTTTGTCTACCGAGCAGATTGCCGGCATGCTACGCAGCATTAATATTTCCAACCTTAGAGATGTCTTCGTCTGCAGCGAGACGATCTATACCCAGCCGCTCGGGGAACTAGGCAAGGAACTGATCATCTTCTACTCAAGGCAAAGCGGCACACAGGCCACGCTCAGGCGGGCTGGATCGACGCGGCCGTCGGAGATTGAAGTCCGATTGATGCCGGGCCATTGGGAAGGTGAAATGATCAAGGACAATGACTCGTCCGTAGGCACGTTGGTGGTACGCACCGATGCAGCTAAAGATGAATGACGCGACGGCAACCCTCGGCAATGGAGGGATTTAACGCTGCGGTCAATAGCATGCCGCTGGCGATGCGCATGACCTGCGATCAGGGCCGAGAGATGGCGCTACATGCCGAAATCACCCAGAATACAGCGGTGGCGATTTACTTATGCGACCCGCACTGCCCTTGGCAGCGCGGCAATAATGAACATATCAACAAGCTCATCCTCCAGTACTTGCCCAAAAGGATTGACTAGTTGGGACACAGCCTGGAACAGTTTGATGCCGTTGTCTTGCAACTGAATATACCCCACGTAAACGCTTCGATTTCACATGTCCGATCGAAATGATGAGTGAGGTGATACAAAAGACCATCGCAATTCCTCACGATACTCCCACCTCAATTCAATAACCGTATTGCACACAGCTTCAGCAACCGCCGTGAATCATGAGTATTACTCGAAACTATTCAACAACGGACTAAGAGGCGTTAGTTAATTTAGCTATTCACGCCAGAGCACCTGGTAGAATTTGTTTGTCCGTATGTGCTAAGTGGGATTTCTGAATAAATCAGCGCCCTGCCAGATCATATATTATTAAATCTTGGAACTGCCAATGCCTCCTTTGACATCGGAAAATTTAAAGGGTCATGTAACATGAAAAAAAGCAGCACTCGAATCACTCACATTATCGAGGCTACAGCTACAGGCACTCTTTCTATGGCTGTGCTTTTAGCAAACTCTCAAGCCCGTGCTGGCTCACACGTGTCTATAATATACTCTCGCCGGCCTGAAACCCCTTCTAATCTTGAAATGTTATTTCTTCCAGGAATAACTTTAAAAAATATACAAATGGGCAGCCTTTTCGAAAAGCTAGCTAGTATACTTGAAATCCGCAGGACACTAAAATTCACATCACCCACGAGTGTGTTCATGCACTCATCCTTCGGCGGCTTCTTAGGCCGTGTAGCAAGTATAAGAGCATTATCTGAAACCAAGTTTTTTTACATACCTCACTGCATATCCTTTATGCGAAAAGATATAGGACCTTTAAAAAACTTGGCATTCTCTATATTCGAGTGGATTGGTTCAATTAAAAAAGCGGATTACATCGCTTGCTCTAACAGTGAGCTAGAAGCTATAACAGCAAGAATCCCTTTCCGAAAATGCCACTTAATAGAAAATGCTATCAATTATAACGAAGCACCTACAACCATTCAAACTAGCTTGTCAGGAAGAAAAAAATCTGTAATCACCGTTGGGCAGATTCGTGCACAAAAAGGCCCTGAAGTTTTTTCAGCTATTGCTCAAGCTGTAAAAGCTATTGACTCGGATGTTGAATTTTTTTGGGTAGGAGATGGTGATACGAAAGCTCGTCAACAATTAGAGAGTGCTGGTGTAAAAGTAATTGGGTGGGTACCTAAAAAGCAGGTATGGGAACATCTTTGTCAAGCTCAGCTTTATCTTTCTACTGCTAAATGGGAAGGCATGCCAGTTTCGATTATTGAAGCAAGTTTTGCCGGATTGCCGGTAATAGCTTCTAGATGTTCAGGTAATATTGATGTAATAGAGCACTCTAAAACCGGATGGCTTTTTCAATCTGTGCCCGAAGCTACTCAATACATCATTACTGCACTTAATGATCATGATCTGGCTTCATCTCAAGCCAAAGCTGCCTTCGACCTTGCTCAAAAGCGATTTAGTGTCGAACGTTATATTGATGATATGAACACTATAACAAACCCTATACAAAGGTCTTCTTTATGACTTGCGCTGTGATATTTGGTGGCACCGGTTTTATCGGTACTTTCTTGGCTGAGACGCTGCTGAAAACTAAAGGTTTCACAAAAGTATACTTATATGACAAGGAACCTTTAGATAAAAAATCAAGCACGTATAGAAAATCTCTCATTCAAACTCTAAATGAAGTAGAAATCATAACCGGGGATGTCCGCCAAACAATATTATGGCAACCATCAGAAAAAGTGACATTAATTGCCAATCTTGCTGCGGTACACCGTGAGCCTGGCCATAAAGACATAGAGTATTACGAAACTAATCTATTAGGGGCGGAAAACGTATGCGCTTGGGCCGAATTGGTTAATTGCAAAGACATTATTTTTACCAGTTCTATCTCACCATATGGACCTAGCGAGCAAAGGAAAGACGAGAGTTCGCTGCCAGTACCGACTACAGCTTATGGAGGCTCTAAATTAGTTGCAGAAAAAATACATCAGGCGTGGTTAGCGCGCGACGGCAGCAGCCGTAACTTAGTCATCGTTCGTCCTGGAGTAGTTTTTGGACCAGGAGAAGGTGGCAATGTGTCTAGATTAATAAAAGCAGTGATCAAGCGATATTTCTTTTATATGGGGAACCGAGAAACCCGTAAAGCAGGTACCTACGTCAAAGAACTCTGCATGGCGATGTTGTGGGTGCTCCAGCAACAAAAAGACCGAGGGAGCCACTTTACCCTTTTCAACATGTCAATGAACCCAGGTCCGTCTATCCAAGAGTATGTTGAGGCAACTTGTAGAGTTGCTGAAATCCAACGAAATGCCCCGAGCGTACCTTACCCAATATTGCTAACTATAGCCTACGCGATCGACCTCGTGGCGCGTCCGTTAGGGATAAGCCACCCTTTTAGTCCTGTCCGTATTCGTAAATTAGTACGTTCCAATAATATTTTACCTAATCATTTAGCTGACAATGGTTACCCTTATCAATATTCCCTTGAGTCTGCTTTCAGTGATTGGAAAGCTTCCTGCCCTGAAGAATGGAAATAAATGAAATGAAAATTAAAATTACTAATACACTCACTGTCTCTAACTCAACCCCCTTCACATTGTTCGGTGGTATTAACGTACTTGAAGACTTAGATTCGACGCTCTCGGCCTGTGCGCATTATGTAAGTGTTACTCAACGGCTGGGAATACCCTTCATTTTTAAAGCGTCTTTTGACAAGGCTAACCGATCGTCAATGCACTCCTATAGGGGCGTAGGCTTGGAAGAAGGATTACGTATTTTTGAGGAAGTGAAGCGTGAGTTCAATGTGCCAGTAATAACTGACATTCACGAAATTTATCAAGTAGCGCCAGTTGCAGAAGTAGTTGATGTATTACAAATTCCAGCCTTCCTCGCGCGGCAGACAGATCTTGTGATAGCGGTTGCTCGTACAGGTAAACCTATCAATGTAAAAAAGCCCCAGTTCATGAGCCCTACCCAAATCAAGCACATCGCGTCCAAATGCAACGAAGCGGGAAACGAGCAGTTAATTCTCTGTGAGCGAGGTAGCTCTTTTGGCTACGATAATCTGGTCGTTGATATGCTAGGTTTCCGCCAAATGAAGGATGTGACTAACGATTGCCCCGTTATTTTTGATGTTACCCATAGCCTGCAATGTCGTGACCCAATGGGTGGGGCTTCTGGTGGACGTCGACGTCAGGTATTAGAACTGGCGCGCGCAGGGATGGCGGTAGGCTTGGCTGGTTTATTTCTCGAGGCACATCCTGATCCCGATCGGGCTCGCTGCGATGGCCCTAGCGCTCTGCCGCTAGATTTACTTGAGCCTTTTCTCAGTCAAATCAAGATCATTGACGATACAGTCAAGAATCTGCCCGAGATGGAGATCCGTTAATGCCTGGCACTTATCGGGGCCCGGTACGTCTCGTTCTGTTCGACGTGGATGGAGTACTGACCGATGGTATTTTACATATCAGTGGTGATGGAGAGTGCTTCAAGAATTTTAACGCGAAAGATGGCGTAGCCATCGCACTACTTCGTACTCACGGTATTAATTGCGGAATTATTTCCGGAAAAGCGAGTAGATCTTTAGATTATCGGGCTCGAGAGCTAAAGCTCGAGATTATAGTCACTGATTGTCATAATAAATTAATCGCCTACAACGACATAAAATACAAACTAAACTTAACCCACGAACAGATAGTTTTCGTAGGAGATGACATAATTGACCTACCTGTCATGAAGGCTGTTGGTGTTAGTTATGCCCCGTGCGATGCACACGAATTAGTGAGAAATCAAGCATCTCATATCACTATCTCACCCGGAGGTCACGGTGTGGCTCGGGAGGTCGCTGAACATATATTACAGCAGGGTGGTCTGTCCTTAGAAGAATCATACCAACGCTTGCTCAGCGAGTGGGGCCGACATGAAGCTAAACAATAACTGGAATGCATAGTTTTTATACTAAGCAGTTATATCTAAACGATCACCCGTCAACCATTAGCGACTTTAACAAGGTTGCCAATAGCGAATAGACATGTCAGTCAGACGTTTAGCATAGTAAGTAATTTCTTTAAGAGACCGAAAAATGAATAAAATGGACTTTATCGCAGTTGCGAAACGTGTTTTTTCTATTGAGGCGCAGGCTGTTGCATTACTTGCTGACCGTTTAGACAATTCATTCGCCGATGCAGTAGAGAGAATATTGAGTTCCAATGGCCGGGTTATTGTATGCGGCATGGGGAAGTCTGGAATTATCGGTAAGAAAATTGCTGCGACTCTTGCTAGTACTGGTACCCCCAGTTTTTTCATGCATCCCGGAGAGGCTTACCATGGTGATCTCGGCATGGTCACTGCTGATGATATATTTGTTGCTATCTCTAACTCCGGCGAAACGGATGAGGTACTAAAGCTAATTCCCTTTTTAAAAGACAACGGTAATTACTTGGTTGCTTTTACTGGGAATTCGACATCCACTCTTGCCAAGGCTGCTCATAGCCATTTGGATATTGGCGTCCCTGAAGAGGCGTGCCCATTAAAACTTGCTCCTACATCCTCTACTACAGCAACGTTGGCTATGGGGGATGCATTAGCAGTTACGCTTATGAAGGCTAGGGATTTCAGGCCAGAAAGCTTCGCCCGTTTTCACCCTGGCGGTTCATTGGGGCGGCGCCTTCTCAGCAAGGTAGAAGACGAAATGATTACGTCTAAACTTCCGCTGGTAAGCGAAGAAGCTCAGGTGCTTGAGGTTATCAAGGCAATATCTTTTGGAAGTCTAGGTTTAGCTATTGTCACGCTTACTGACGGATGGGGCTTAGTAACTGATGGCGATATTCGTCGTGCTATTGAATGTCATGGTAATGAAGTTTTCAATAAGACAGCCGCTGATTTGATGACCCGACACCCTAGCAAAGTATCGGTCGGAACTCGGATTGAAGATGCAATATTATTAATGGACAAACACAATATTACTTCTCTTCTTGTCTTTCAAGATGAACGCTTGGTCGGTGTATTTAAGAAATAACCTCTTGATGAATGCGACAGAAATCTCTCTAAATACTCTCTTCCTATTTTATGAAGCAATTTTTCTCCACGAATGCAGTGTTTCCCGAACCAACATGAAATTCAGCTTCCCTGATATACGCCCCCCCCCATATCTCACCTGATCATACGACCAAAGTGTGTGTGTGGGGGGGGGGGGGGGGATACTTAGAGCCCTTGTCAAAAAATATTTAATTCACGCTACGGGTCTAAAAAGTTAAACCAAATAAATTTCTTGTTGCTTTTAAATTCACCAACAAGTTTAAATTGACGCTATGGATTTTGAGTAGTCTTCAGGTGGGAGGAGCTAGAAATTTTTATTTACTAGCGCCCCCCTACACCTCCAATGTTACAAACCTACTTTCAACATAGCAGGCCAAGAACCACAAACACATACCTTTATCAATACTCTAATGGAATATAACTTATGGCACATCAAATTTTAGTGACCGGCGGCGCTGGTTATATTGGCTCACATACAACTCTTGCTTTGCTTGAAGCCGGCTTCGAAGTTATTGTATTGGATAACCTATGCAACAGTTCCGCTGAATCCCTACGACGCGTTAAACTCATCTGCGGTAAGGCTCCAACTTTTATTCATGGCGATATCCGTGACCGAATATTAATTGACAAAGTATTTGCAGAGAATAAGATATCCGCGGTCCTACATTTCGCCGGACTAAAAGCTGTAGGAGAAAGTGTCCGCGAACCACTTGACTATTATGACAACAATGTCACAGGCAGCGTCACATTGTGTCAGGCCATGTCCCAGGCTGGAGTTTATACTTTGGTATTCAGCTCCTCCGCTACCGTATATGGCGAACCGCTGCAGATGCCAATCAGCGAGGAATTTCCTACAGGGGTACCGACTAATCCCTATGGTCGTTCAAAGCTGATGGTCGAGGAGTTGCTACAAGACCTCGCGAAATCGGACCCTCGGTGGAGTATAGCCCTTCTTCGCTATTTTAATCCTGTGGGTGCACACCCCAGTGGGATGATTGGAGAAGATCCCAATGGCTTGCCAAATAATCTTCTGCCTTATGTCAGTCAGGTGGCGATAGGCAAGCTCAAAGAGCTGTCAGTATTCGGTGACGATTACCCTACGCAGGATGGGACTGGGGTTCGAGATTACATCCATGTTCAGGATCTGGCTGAGGGCCATATGAGTGCCCTGAGGGCTATTGTGCAAAAGACGGGTGTAGACATTTGGAATCTGGGAACGGGTACCGGTTATAGCGTACTTGAAATGATACGGGCATTTGAGAAGGCTAGTGATCGAACTGTGGCTTATCAAGTAGTTGAGCGTCGCTCTGGCGACATAGCAGAATGTTGGGCAGACCCATCAAAAGCCGCCCATGAGCTGGAGTGGAAGGCCAAAAATAGTTTGGAAGCCATGATGAATGATACCTGGCGGTGGCAAGTAAACAATCCAAATGGGTATGTGAACGATTAGGGTAGATGATCTAAAGTCTGTGTGGACGGTATCTCAGTTCCCACGCATAAGTCCGTCCATCTAAAGATTTAAGTTCCTCAATATCTTTCTGGCCATAAGCATGGCCAATTCATCGTCTAGGAGCGCGTCGCCGCTGGAGTTTAGAGCAAAAGTCGGCGATAGCTCACGAGGCCTGTAACCGAAACTATTTGTAGCGGTGGTCAGGCAACCGCGCCGTCTCAATAATTTACCGTTTACTACTGGCGATATAAATTTTTGCACCCTCATGTTATTAGTTATCAGATTTGCGGCCAGTGCAGGTGGTATTTTCGCTCACGCTTTGTTCTATGTAGTAATGAAAACTGCAATATGAGTGTTTTGCTACTGTGAAAAGGCGAGTTCCTTATGTCTCATCCTCGTTACATGGTGCATGGTGCATGGTGCATGGTATCAGATCGTTGAACCGCACTTCCCGCAAGACAACCGCCTCGTTTACCGTGGCATCCTAGCAAGCAGTTCCACGTCAGTAACGCTTAGTAATCGACCACCGACTCCGCATGCGACAGCCATTCCTATAAGGTATAGGCCTCCTGGCCGTTGACCTTGGCGGTCTCTGGGCACTGGCGGTGGTACCTTTGAGCGTGTCGCTGAACAGCTAAGTTTTGCGTCCAATGACCAACGGCTTCATTACGCGATCTGGCGAGTTTTTGTCGATCAGTAAAAAACCGTCTTCCACGTAGCGTTCCAGCCGGCTCCAGTTGCTGGCGAGGTAATTCACTGCCTTGCCCAGAAAAATTTGAGGGGGAGTTGAGGCTGCGTTTTTACCAGCCAGCCTTTCAACTGGGCTAGGATCGGCCGGCTCTTTTCCTGACGAACAATAAATCGCTGTTCATCACTGGCATCCTTGAGTTCACGATTGATGCCATACGTTTTTTTATTATCGTCAGTGCAATGTCGGCGCGACTTGACTTGCCTTTGGACTGCACTTTTTGCGCGTCGACGAACTTGATACTCGCATGGACAATGTACGCCAGCCGCTCTACCTCTCAGTTGCAATGCCAATGCGTTGTAACCCGCGTAATCATAAGTAGCCGCGATGACTTTCAAGCAGGCGCAACGGCACATCCTTCGCACGACTGGAGGTGTAGTCGAACAGCACGATTTTTCGTCTGGCGGCCCGCTGGCCTGCACCCAAATCCAGGATTGGCTGGTAGGGTCTCGATCCGGTTACTTACAATACCTGGGTGCGGGCTTCATCACAGTGGATTAAGCGCGAGGTCATGCTGGAGAGGAGCGAGCACTTCGAGTTGTGCGCCAGAGATGCGGGCCCGCAATTTAGCCGCCGACAGGTAGTACCTAGCGAGCGATGCTACGCCATCGCCGATTTTGTGGCTGGGTTCGATACGCGTTGATGCGCTTGTTGCCGGTTCGGCTTTTGCCTTCACTCATTTTTATTCAGGGAATGTTCATGGACACCAAATTGCTCGACATCCTCACTTACTGGGTCGGCAAAGATCCGCTCAAGCTCAGCGCCGAAAAAACTGGGCTGATCAGCAAGGGCGCCATCTTGGCGCACTCGATTCGCGATGGCATCCCGATGATGCTCGAAAGCGAAGCCCATACCCTAACCACCCACGGGCACCTGTACAAATGAGCACAGTCTTTACCGTCGTCATCCCATCGCGTTACGCCTCCACCCGTTTGCCGGGTAAACCACTGCTGCTGATAGCCGGCAAGCCGATGATCCAGCACGTCTGGGAGCAAGCTAGCAAAAGTAGCGCCCAACGCGTGGTAATTGCCACCGATGATGCACGGATCGTCGAAGCCTGTATTGGCTTTGGCGCCGAAGTGGTGCTGACCAGCGAATACCATAATTCCGGCACCGATCGTCTGGCTGAAGTCGCGGCGCAGTTGGGCCTGGCGCCCGACGCTATCGTGGTCAACGTTCAGGGTGACGAGCCGTTGATTCCGCCGAGCGTGATCGATCAGGTGGCCGCCAACCTGGCTTCCAACACTGAAGCGCGCATGGCCACGTTAGCCGAGCCGATCGAAGACGTGGAAACCCTGTTCAACCTGAACGTGGTCAAAGTTGTCAGCGACTGCCACGGCCTAGCGCTGACCTTCAGCCGTGCGACCTTGCCATGGGATCGCGATGTGTTCGCCAAGAGCCGCGAGCAGTTGCCCGAAGGCGTGCCGTATCGCCGCCACATCGGTATCTATGCATACCGCGTCGGCTTCCTGCATGACTTCGTCAGCTGGGGTCCTTGCTGGCTGGAAAATGCGGAATCCCTGGAACAGCTGCGAGCTTTGTGGCACGGCGTACGGATTCATGTCGCCGACGCACTGGTCGCACCTCCTGCCGGCGTCGATACCCTTGAAGACCTCGAGCGCGTTCGTCGTCTGCTGGAGGCCTGATGCAGGTTGTATTTGTCTGCTGGACAACACATTCGCGTCAAAGTGAGTAACAGCGACGCGGTCAGGTCCAAGTCCAAGTCCAAGTCCAAGTCCGTTAGTAGGCCATTCGCGCCATTATGGATGATCGAATAAATGTTCGAGGGTCGTAGACTGCAGCAAATAAATCTGGCCACATGTCTTCGCCGAGCAAAATACGCTGGATAAAAGGCATATTCTTCACATGGATTATCGGGCTCAAAGTAGCCGCTCCACGAATCCCACATTCCAAGCGAATAGCTGAAGGCTGATGCTGTGCTCCCGATTTTCTTCTGGAGCCAACACCAGGATGCGATCCTACCCAAGGTCGAAAAAGTGCAGCTCTACCCCAAACCTGTAGGCTTTCGAAAAACCATCGATGGCCTGGCCGCGCTGGTGGTGTTGGATATCAAAGCGGCCGTGTTCGACCCCGTACTTTTTGCTTTCTGAATCGCCACCGTAATCGAGTTAAAATCTTTTACTGGAAGCACTACGCCTTTTTGTCTTTGGATCAATCGTCTTAAGTCCGAGTGATTCAAAACCTCGCCGGATGAAGTCGACGACGCCATCGTACTGACCGTCTAGAAATTGATTGGATTGCTTGATGGATATGACCGCTGGGGAAACCGTCTGCACAAGGTTTTGACTCTCAGATTTGTGGCATAACAGGTATAATACAGTGCATGCAACAGATGCCCGCAAACCTCCCCGACGACCCCATAGTTCTCAAACAGATGTTGCGTGAGAACTAGAAACGCGCGCATGGGAGCAAGAAACTAAAGACGCTTACGCCATTCACATCGTTGATTTCAAATAATAGTTCCAGCTGTTGCGTGACCTTTTTTCGGCCGTAAATCCGAGCAGACGGTAGAACCCAATACGCCGCAGCTGGCCCTGCTCTACGGGTAAACGTGATACTCGTAAGGCGAGCACCTATGTCAAAGAATTGTGCGTTGCCATTACTGGGTTCTGCAACGCCAAAAATCGCAGGGTGATAACTTCACGTTGTTCAATATGCCCATGAGCCCGAGTCCTTCAATTCAAGAATATGTGGCCGCTGTATGTAAAGTGGCTGAAGTCAGACGCTTGGTGCCGGCCATTCCGTATCCAGTAACGCTTGGCTGTGCCTCTGGTCGATAACGGTTACCCATATCGGTATACTCTTGAAGCCACATTCACAGTCTGGAAAGTTTACTATCCAAGCGAGTGAAACTGATGCCAGCGTTGCACTGCGGTTTGAAAAGCTCATATTTTTCAATGTGAAAAATGAATTTAGCTACCGTTACAATGTCAGAAACCTGGTCCAAGCCACGCGCTTTTTCAGAGCTTGATTAGCGTGAGCGTTATAAAAGGTCAGCAACGTTGAGCGCTCTGCACAGGTATTCTTGAGGTGTTATTGCACATTAAAATACCTGTGGAGAATCACTTGAGAGTTACATTTATAGCGCCTTCTGGGGCTATTAGCACATCCAGGGTTCGACGTTCATAGCCTTGGACATAGGCGCTGTTGCAAAAACGCCAATACAGACTTTTCAAAAGGATTTTCAAATGAATAAATTTATCATTCCCGCACTCACCTTAGCCCTAAGTGCATCTGCTTTCGCAGCCGAGCCTGAGGCCACGTCTGCTGCTAACGCAGCTCCAGCTGAGGCTTCCGCTGCTGGCGCAACCAGCGGTACTTCTCTGGCGACGACCACCGGCGTTTTGGGTGGCGTCAGTACAACAACTGCCGTTGGCCTAGGTGTTGCTGCTGCTGCAGGCGTAGCTGCCGCTGCGTCGGGTGGCGGTGGCGGTGGCGGTGGCAATGGTGGCACAACGGGTACCACAGGCACTACCGGCACTACCGGCACTACCGGCACTAATTAAGTAGCTGCTTGGTCGAAAGGACTAAACCACCTGGGATTTTCCAGGCATTTGATTTTGATGTGTTCCCTTTACAAGTGTCCTCAATGATGATTCGTAGTTTGTCGCTCGCGGTACTTGCAGGGCTAGCCCTGCAAGGTTGTATGTTTGCGCCCGGTCAGTATCTGGATACCAGTGAGATCGGAACTGAAGGCTCACCAGAAAGCAGTCGGGTTGAGCTGATCCCTATCACCCCCAAGCTGATCGCGCAAAACGCGGCGACATACGTCTCAAGCTCGGTGCCGGCAGATTTGCTGGCATTCAAGCCTGCTGCCTACCGAATCGGCGCAAATGATGTGCTGTATATCACCGTTTGGGATCATCCCGAGTTAACGGCACCTTCTGGACCGCAACAACAGATTGATGCCAACGGGCGTTTAGTGCGCCCGGACGGCACCATCTTTTACCCATACATTGGCAACGTTGATGCAGCGGGAAAAACCATCGAAGAGCTTCGCTCGACCATTGCTGAACGCCTTAAGCAATACGTCGACAGCCCTCAGGTTGATTTGAGCGTATTACGTTTCGCTAGCCAAAAGGCCATTCTTGCCGGTGCTGTATTGAAAGCCGGACCAATGCCGATCACTACGTCTCCGTTAAGCGTGGTAGAGGCTCTTGGGGCGGCCGGCATTGAACCAGCAAATGCAGACCTGTCCGGACTCACACTCACACGCAATGGCCAAGAATACGTACTGGATTTTGATAGCCTCAACAGCAGCGGCTCGAAGCTGCATGACGTGTTCTTGAGAGACGGCGACCAACTGTTCCTACCTTACAATGACCGTAAAAAGATTTATGTCATGGGTGAGGTATTGGTACCGCAAGCTATCAAGTTCAAAACAAAGCACATGAACCTGGCTGATGTTGTGGGTTCGGTTGGGGGCTTGAATCAAACCACTTCTAACGGCAATGCACTTTATGTCATTCGCGGCGCAGAGAACCTTGAGACGCAACCGGCCAAAGTTTTTCAACTTGATGCCGAGTCACCGGTAGCCTTTGCAATCGCCAGCCATTTCGAGCTTAAACCTCAGGATATCGTGTACGTGGGCCCTGCCCAAGTCACTCGCTGGAACCGCCTGATCAGCCAATTGCTGCCATCGGCCACCATTCTGGGTACGGGTGCAGCTGCAGGTAACAATCTCAGTGAAGCCAACAGCCGATAAGGTTTGAGCCGTTTTGAAAACTCTTCGTAACCGCTCATGCCTGGTCGCGTGCCTGCTGCTGTGCGGCTGCAGCCCGCTGATGAAAGGCTCCCTCGATACCTTCAAGGCCGCCGTCCAAAACGCCGAGCCGCTTCAACTGACAGCGGCAGACGTTGCAGCTGTCCCGTATGCGCAAATACTGGTCACTACTCCCTCCAGCGAAGGGGTTATGGCCAAGCTGCGTCAACAGGGTGATCTGCAGTTCTGGGTTGCATCAGGCAAGCAGGTGCTGTTGATACGCGACGGTCTGGTCGTACGTTCGGTTGGGCTTGAGCCCAGCCTGGATGGCACCCGCTTTAACGGTGAGTCTCCTTTCAAGCGTGGCTTGCAGCACGTCGTCGATGGTGACACCAGTACGCGCTGGATCGATATCTACAAAGGTGAGCAGGTAGGGTTAGCTGTCAACAGCCGTTTCCGCCGCAAAGGCCTGGAAACCGTGACTATTCTCAACCAGCCCCATGTGCTGCAACGCATTGATGAGAAATTCGAGATCCCGGCACTGGGCTTTAGCGCAACCAATCACTTCTGGATCAGGCCTGGCGATGGCCAGGTGATGCAAAGCGAACAATACCTGACACCGGAGCTTGCGTTGAAGATTTTGCATCTGCGTCCAGACTGGGAGGCAACCCGGTGAGCCACTTGAAAAAACTGAGTGCTTGTCTGTTGCTGAGCCTTTCTATGTTGAGTGCGACCACCGAGAGCCTGGCGGCCATAACGGTGAGTGGTGATGTTCTCAAGCCAGGCCCCCTTGCGTTTACACCCGGTATTCGCCTGCTGGATGCCGTCAACCAGGCCCAACCTGATCCTGAAAGCTACTGGATGGCTGCGGCATGGCTGCACACTCCTCTGGTTGAGCAGCAGACCCGGCTCAAGGCCGGAGTGTTGTTTGACCTTAAAATGCTGCAGCGTGGCGCTTTGCTGAACAACAATGAAGCCCTTGCTGCACTATCCGCACGCTTGTTTGATCAGATTAGTCGCCTGCCGGTGACGGGGCGAAAGGTTGCGGTACTTGACCCCGTTGCGCTGGAAGTCGGCTTTGCACGCAACTATGCACTTAGCGATGGCGACAGGCTGATTTATCCGATGCGGACCGACACGGTTACGGTACTGGGTGCGGTGCAACAGCCTTGCACCCTGCCCTACCACGCCCAGCAAGAGGTGCGCGACTACCTCGACAGTTGCCAGCGCCTGCCCGAAGCCGAGGCGGATTTTTTGTGGCTAATTCACCCTGATGGCCGTCACCAGCGCGTGGCAATCGCCGCCTGGAATCGCCAGGACGGAGTACATGCGGTAGCTGGCAGCACTATTTTGGTGCCCGTACGCAATGACAATGCCGATTTACCCACACCCGATTTGAATGAGCAGCTGGCCCAGTTTCTAGCCACTCAACCGCTGGCCGAGGTTGCCCCTTGAAGTTACGTTTTGCTGCTGTCGTATTACTGCCTTGCAGTCTGGCCCATGCCGAGCCGCGCTATACCCAAAATGATTTCGGTGGCGTTGGCTTGCTGCAGACTCCGACAGCGCGCATGGCACCTGCTGGGGAATTGAGTCTCAACGCCAACCGCACTGATCCTTACTCGCGCTACAGCCTTTCGTTGCAACCTCTTGACTGGCTGGAAGGGACGTTTCGTTACACCTCGATCAGTAACATTAAGTACGGCCCAGAAAAATTGAGTGGCAGCCAGAGCTATAAGGACAAAGCGGTCGATGCAAAAGCACGACTCTGGCAAGAAAGTCACTGGCTGCCCGAAGTGGCGCTGGGTTTTCGCGATATCGGCGGTACCGGACTGTTTTCCAGTGAATATTTTGTTGCCAACAAACGCTATAAGGATCTGGATTTTAGCCTCGGGATTGCTTGGGGCTATATCGGTAACCGTGGCGACCTGGACAACCCATTGGGTTATCTGGATGACCGCTTTGACACACGACCTGTCAGCTCGACTACAGGTGACGTAAATACCAGTTCGTACTTCCGCGGCTCACCAGCAATGTTTGGCGGGGTTGTGTATCAAACTCCGTGGGAACCTTTGAGCCTAAAGCTTGAATTCGACGGCAACGACTATAAACACGAGCCTCGAAACAACAATCAGGAGCAAGACTCACCGATCAACATCGGTGCCGTCTACAAGCTTAACGAGAATATTGATCTAACCGCAGGCTGGGAGCGCGGCAACACTGCGTTGTTCGGCATTACCCTGCATACCAACTTTGTCAGCCGCAAAGCGCCGGTCAAAACTTACGACCCGCCTGCCGCAACGTTGGCTGCCCAAACGCCTACAACGCCACTGGAGCAGGTTGACTGGGCGGCCGTTTCGAAGAAATTGGAAAATAACGCTGGCTATAGCGTGCAACGTATCGCCCAGCGAGACTCCGAGCTGATGGTCTATGGCGAGCAATCCAAATATTTCTACTCCGCCAAGGGCGTGGGTCGGGCCAGCCGGATTTTGGACAACAACGCCAATGACGAGATCCAGTGGTTTACTCTGGTGAACAAGCGTTATGACATGCCGGTGGAAGAAACCAGTGTGCCGCGCTCAACCTTCCGCAATGTGATCAACAACGATCAAGATCTCGTGGACCTGCACCGCACGACAGAGGTAAATCGCGCCACGGCCCATGTTGAAAAAACCTTGTATGAGCAAAAGCCAGACCCATTCACCTATGGTTTTGGCTTAGGCTACCAGCAAAACTTGGGCGGTCCCGACGGATTCTTGCTTTACCAGATAAGCGCTTACGCTGAAGGCCAGTACCGCTTCACACCTAAAACTTGGGCGAGCGGTGGTATCAGCGCCAACCTGCTTAACAACTACGACAAGTTCAAATATGACGCCCCAAGCAACCTGCCACGGGTACGTACTGATTTGCGCCAGTATGTCACTACGTCTGAAGTGACCATACCAGCCTTGCAACTTAACCATGCCAAGCGCCTGGATCAGGACCTGTTTGGCATGGTCTACGGCGGCTATCTTGAACCCATGTATGCAGGGATTGGGGGTGAGGTGCTGTATCGCCCCATGGGTGAGCGCTGGTCGATCGGTGCAGATTTGAACTATGTGCGCCAACGAGCCTTTGACCAGGGCTTTGGTTTGCGCGACTACAGAACCGTGACCGGTCATGTTACCTCCTACACCAAGCTGCCTTTCGATCTGGATGCCGCGGTCAGTGTGGGTCGCTATCTTGCCCGCGACTGGGGTACCACTATCGATATTTCACGCGAATTTACCAATGGCGTGAAATTCGGAGGCTGGGTGACTCGTACCACTGCCTCATCAGAAGAATATGGCGAAGGTAGCTTCGACAAAGGGATTTACATCTCGATTCCGTTCGACGAAATGATGAGCGTCTCGACCATGAACCGCGCCAATATTGCATGGGCTCCGCTGACACGGGACGGTGGCGCAATGCTTCATCGCCAGTACTCGCTGCATACGATGACCGACGGCCGCAACCGCGATGCGTTTTATGAGAACTTTGAGAAAATCACCGAGTGAGTCGATTGATTCAACGCCTGGCTGACCTGCCCTTCTGGCTACGCGCACTGCCTTTTATAGCAGTGTGCGCCGGCCTGCTGTTCGCAGGGTTACGTTCCCAGCCTATTGCGCAGCATTTTACCCAGGAAGACAAACTGCATCATTTTGTCGGTTTTTTCGCCCTGACATTGAGCTGCAGCCTGGCGTTTATGAACGTGAAACTGCGCTGGATAGCCTTCGGTTGCGTGCTGACCGGCGTGCTGATCGAACTCGCTCAAGAACTTGAGCCCCTGCGTAGCGCATCGATCTACGATGCGCTTTCCAACTCGCTTGGGGTGGCCGCAGGGCTATTACTGACTTGGTATTGCACCCGCAGCAAGTAACCATGGAAAACAGCTCAGCAACATGATAGGCAGCAGTTTAAAAGCCTTCATTTAAAGCCTGTATTGCCCGTATCAACATAAAAATCGATCCTCGATACCATATCCTGGGGAATTACCAGTAAAATCAACACCTCGCGCGACAAATGTTACAAAATGTCGATTTTCGTGTAGGCTTCTATGGCAAAATCCTACAGCCTCTTAGTATTCGGGTTAGGTGATATGCTTTTCGCAGGATGCAAAACAGACATTCAGACCCCAAACGCGCTTCATTTTGTTCAAAGCAAAGCGTTGGTCGACAATATCAATCAACTTATCACCGCCGATGTGAGCCATATCCACGCCTTCGATATCATCGCGAACCTGAACTGGGACTTTAGCTTGGTCAAAGCTGTTTTTATTGAAGTTGATATCCCGGAAAACATAAACGACAGCTTGGAACTGGTAAAACATATCCGTCAAACCAATCAGGCTGCGTGCATTTTCATATTGGTTACACATAATAAATCATTTATCAGTATTAACTATTACCTGGCAGGGGCTGATCACTGTATTAAATTACCGGCAGACCCGCAGGAAAAACTGACACTCCTGTCGCGCACTATCGAAGAATCGCACTGGAAGGCATCGACCCAGCTCACTCTTGACCGTACACGGCTGTTGCTGTGCAGCCCCACGGGCAAACTTGAAATCTCGTATACCGAAATGATCATTATCGGCGCCCTGGTACAGGCACCACAGCATGTACTGAGCCAAGACAGCATTGCTAAAACCCTGGACCCAAATATCGTATTTTATGATCCGCGAGCGCTGGAAAAAACCATTAGCCGCTTGAGAACCAAAATTAAAAAAGCTTATAAACTTGAATTGATATTCAGTGTTCGCGCGTTCGGTTATCGCCTTCGCCGGGGCACAATAACAGCATAGCTATCGTTGCAACCTGTCGCTTCATGCTCTGCTCAGCAGACAGCTGTAGTTCGCCAACAGGTATCAGACAAACATCGACGAATGGAGACGTTGAAGAATGAAGATAACACTTAGACTTTCGCGAAATATAAGTGCTGTCAATGACAATTGCAGTAAAATAGAACCTCAATCTGCAGCTGCTGAATTCAATGATCAGTATTGGCACACCCCCCACATACTCACCCCGGGGAGCAGGTCGAATGCACAGCCCGGCACAGCCAGCCTCTACAAACGCGCCTCCGACCTCTGCAGTTTGATGACGACTAAGAAGCCTCATCTATTGAAAAAGCATCCCTCCCCCAACGGAATCAACGCCATTTCCGCCCCTGAGGCTACCGCCAGCCCAGCAACCCGCTCAGCATCGGCGCAATACTCGAACAGCCCTGAAATATGGCTGTTCTGTTCGGCATCACACTATTTGTGCAACAACTCGACTTGCATACAACTTACAGCCATTGAATCACTGCTCGTTCAGACCCTGTCTGGCAGCGATGAGCGGATATGCAGTAAACAAGAACTTATTCTCGGCATCAAAAAGGATACTTATAGTTACAGCGGCCTGGAAATGTGCCTGAGTCGGTTCCAGAGCAAGTTCAAAGGTGCATTTGGCGAGCGTCTTTTTCGCTCGGTGCGCAATCGCGGTTATTGTCTGGTGCAAGATGTACAAATTATTGACTGATGCATCATCACCCCCAAGAAGTCGACCGTACACAATCAAATAGCCATCATCGCAATGCGCAAAATTAATATCCCACTGATATTCAACTCTTGGAACCACTGTTATAAAACGTCGAAACCTTGTGACAGATAACCTTTATCATTAGGGTTTCGTGCGACCATTACAGTGACAGCGCAGCACGACACCTGCACATGGAAGATAGTGCTGCGACTCAAGCCCGTCAGCAGCTCTCATCATAGTCAAGTACTTATCACAAGGCTGCTACTTTGATACATACACGTCTAGATCGTAAAACCGTGGCCAGAGGGCTTACTTTTTGGGGTCAGTGGTCGATTGCTATGACCTTTGTAATCGCACTGTTATTCGCAATGGTTTACACCAAGTTTGGTGCCATCGATTTCCATTATCGCATGCTGGCCATTCTAACCTTACTTGTCTCCGTACCCGCTTACTCAATCACTCACGTTTATTATAAAAGACACAAGGCCTTCAATGGTTCTATCCGTTTGTTTTTTGGATGGATGCTGACACTGGCCTGCTTGAGTACCATTGGGTTTATTACAAAATCCAGTGAACTTTTTTCCCGTGAAACCCTTATCAGCTGGGGATTGCTGGGTTACCTGATCCAGGTCCCGCCCTACTTGATACTGCATCGCCTGTCCAAATTTTATCATCAACGCAATAACCACCACTACAACAGCCTTATTATCGGTTCCGATGGCGTTGCCCTGAAACTGGCCGACAGTTTTATTCAACAGAATCATTTCCCTCTGGTTGGCGTAGTTAGCGCATCACCCTTTGAAGACTCGACAAACTCTCCGCTGATTGTTGGCGAACTTGCACAGCTGCGTTCACTTATTGCCGAGCACAATATACGCAGGCTTTACATCTCCTTGTCCCTGCAAGAAGCCCAGCGAATTGAAGCGCTCTACATCGACCTGCTTGACTTGAATGTCGATGTTGTCTGGGTGCCGGACCTGGACAGCATGATGCTGCTGAACCATTCCGTGAGTGAAATTGGTGGCCGCCCGGCCATCCACCTGAATGAAAGCCCACTGACAAGTTATCCAACTGCAGCCATCAGCAAGGCACTCATGGAACGCTCGCTGTCCCTGGCAGCCATTATTTTCCTGAGCCCCTTACTGGCTGCGATCGCACTGGCAGTAAAGCTTTCTTCACCTGGCCCGATCCTGTTCAAACAGCATCGCCATGGCTGGAACGGCAAGGTCATCAAAGTATGGAAGTTTCGCTCCATGCAAGTTCATGACGACAAGCACGTCAAACAAGCCAGCCGCAATGACTCACGGGTAACTGCAGTAGGCCGCTTTATTCGCCGCACTTCGCTGGATGAACTGCCACAACTGTTCAACGTGCTACATGGCGATATGGCACTTGTCGGCCCACGCCCTCACGCAGTGGCTCACAACGACTATTACACCGGCAAAATTCACGCCTATATGGCACGCCACCGTATCAAGCCCGGTATTACTGGCCTGGCACAGATCAGCGGTTGTCGCGGTGAAACCGACACGATTGAGAAGATGCAGAAGCGGGTTGAGATCGACCTCGACTACATCAACAATTGGTCGCTATGGCTCGATATCAAAATCATGATCAAGACCCCGCTTACCTTGATCTCAAAAGATATCTACTAACACTAAAGCCCCCTCCCCGGTAATATCAGTCAGTTAAGGACAACTGTGGGAGCGGGCTTGCTCGCGATGCAAGCGACACGGTCAGACAGTCAAACCGCGCGGCTACCATCGCGAGCAAGCCCGCTCCCACAAGAGCTAACTTCACACACTAAAAAACTGGCATCTCCTCCTCCGATTTTTTCTTTTTAGACTTATAAATCCCCGCCTCCTCCCCCCTCCGACATACTAAATTCAAACTTCCGCGAACTCAGTATCCATCACCTAACAATCAACAACCTCAGCATCCAGCTACAAATATTATTACCATCCCTATCTACAGCCATTTTATTGGCGTCAATATATATCCAACTTTACACTTACCATCCTTACACCAAAACAACCTGAAGTCCTCGACAGAAACTTTATATGGCCATATGATATCACCCGATAAGTTTGCCATCACTCAAACAGGATGTTTTGTGTGCCTAAGTTCTTCAATACGGATTGTTTTATATCCGGCCTGAGACCCATTGACTTTCATAGTGACGAGTTCAGTGCTCGCATTAATGGCTGCACAGTCAAACGACTGGCAATGTCCAATGAGATTTACCATCACCTGAGCCGTGCCAACAACAATACAAAAAGTCGAGTCTGGTACTACGACCCCGGCTTGAATAAAGCGCTCACCATTGCCGCCGTACAGCATGCTGGTCCCGGCCACAAAGTGCTGCGTAATCGTTCAATCAGCAGCCCAATCAAATTGATGGCCAGGACTCTGCTAACCGGTCTGCTGGCATGGTTTGCCACATGGATGTTGATGGCGATTCCAGTGCTTTCCTGGTACGGCGCCAATGCGCAAAAAGGCGTACCGCTGCTGGAAACCCTCAGCATTCAAATTGGGGTTGCTGTCGCGGTCTTGTGCTTCGGTTATTTGCTATGGGTGAGGGTAAAAATAAACCAGCTTGAGAACTGGCAATCCGGGGATATATCGCTTTACACCCAAGCAATACCCCCCGAACCGGAGCCAACCCCGCCGACAAAGACGTCAGCTGTCAGAGAGGCAGTCCGCGAACTTGTCGAGTGATCAGTGCCTGGTTTTTAACGTCTGCTGTTATTTCGTCAGCCGGCACCCTTCCAATGCGTCGGGTGCCGAGTTCAGTTATAAACAGTTCATTGGGGACAATGGATGGTAATTCTCTCGTTCCAGATTTTAATTATTTTCACTACTTACCTCGCGAGTATCTTCGGTAAAAAGTCATTGGTTATTGTCTGTGCAGCATGGACTGTATTTACACTCGTGAATGCGTTTATGCCCGGTTTGATCCTGCTCCAGCTGATTACCATCTGGGCATGCTATTGGTTTCTTAAACGGAAAAAAAACACCGCTGTTGAGCCTCATCACATCGCACCTGCCGGTGAAAAGCCCTCAGCCTCCAATTCATCGCCCCAGCCCCCTGCTTTGACTTTAGAGCCTGCAGTACTGACGCCCGCTGAAAGCGCGCCTGCAGGTGGCGCTTTTCTTCGCTCCCTCGATTCGCTAAACACTGCCATTACGTCCTTCAGCGACTCGGTATCCTTGAGTCTTGACGTCCAAAAAGCTACTGCCTCACTGGAAGCAGTCATTTTCACGGAGAAGCTCTGGACTGAAAAAGCGTTGGAGCGCGCGCAAAGCGCATTGAAACTGGACGCCTGGCGCCAGGAACATGGCGAGAAAGCCTGGGCGCACTACCAGCAAGCCCATGCCCAGTTCACAAAGGCGCTTGAGTCCAGCACAACAGTCGCCGTGACAGCGCCTTCACCTGTGTGGGCGATTCCGGATTTTTCCTGCGTACCCGTCCCTGGCGATTCCCCTTTGGCGACCGCCTTAGAGGCCAAAAAACGCCAGCTCCAACACGAACGTGACACGTTTTTCAGCGATATCGCTCAGCAGGTCTGGTCGAACGTCCCCCTTCGCACTGCACTGCGTCATGAGTTGTGCAAACTGGGGGGACATGACACTTGGGACTGTATTTCGCGCAACGCTGCGCAGGGCAACAAACCGTCGGCGCGGCTTTCGTTCGGGGCCGTACTGGGCAGGATTCAGGCATCAAGTCCTGGCCTCCGGGAGCCGGAGACACAGAGTCACGGGCTTACTGCATACATTCCCGGATTCCTGCGCAAGCAAGAACTGGAGACACGGGTGCGCGCCCTTGAACTGCCCTATCTGATTCATTTCACACGCATCGAGAATTTACCTTCAATCATGCAGCATGGTCTGTGCTCCATCACTGCTCTCACCGACCAGAACATCGACTTCAGGTTTAACGACCATCTGCGCCTCGATGGGCACCCAAACGCCACTTGCCTGTCTATCGGCCATCCCAACGACAAGATGTTCGCCAGTTATCGCTGGAAGAGCCCCGAGCAAGGCTGGGCTGTACTTGTGATTGATCGCTGCGTTTTATGGTCACTGGATACGGCGTTCTGCAATCACAATGCGGCAGATAACCGTATTCGCCAACAGCCACTGGCAGACCTGAAGACGGTCGCGGCTTTCGACAACCTGTTCAGTCCCCAGAGCAACTTGCCTTCTCGAGAAGAAAACAGACTTCTGCCCTGGGACCCCTCCGATGTTCAAGCCGAAGTTTTAGTGTTCGACACATTACTGCCGACGTTTATCAACAGTGTGATTTTCAGTGACCCGAGAAGCCTGCAAAAGTATAAAGACTGCGTAGCAGACAAGCCTGTGCACATACACACTGAAAGCCGTGGCTTTCTCGGCGCACGAACTTATGCGCGCAAATCCGGATGGACTTATTGATGGCCAGCAGACCCGTTTTTATCCCTGCCCCTGACGGGCAAGCGCTCGTGAGCACTCAGATCGTAGACTTCCAGTGGTTTGCAGGTCTCTCCGTGTCTCAGAAACAAAAATCCATCACCTCACTTCACCAGGCGGCACATGCATTGCCAGGCATCGGTAAAGTGCTGGAGGTCTCCACAAAATCCCCTGAGCGTCTCGGCGCTGCACTCAGCGCTTTTAATCTTGCCTTTGATAGCTCGATGCTCGGTCACCCTTTGAGTGTCGAGTGCGCCTTCCAGGGCAGCAAGGTATTCGAACAAGGCGGCCCTTTTACCGACATTTATACAGTGACCTCCAGTGAGGCAAAGCGTGACGAACGGCTACGCCTGTCAGGAAGGCTTACAGGCTTTGACTTCGCGAACGTTCAATGGCCACTGGAGCCGCAGACAGCTTTTTACGACTGGCTATACATCAGCGCCCTAAAACATCGAAGGGACCTGGCGGATCAACTGTCCGAATACTCTGCATTCACTGACATTGAGTTCAGCCCGCAAAAATCCATTAATTGCCAGGCCTACTCGGTTGCGCTTTTCGTGTCCCTGCAAAAAAGAAATTGCCTTGAACAGGCCACCGCATCACCCGCGGCATTTCTAAGTTACCTGGCGTCCAGGCCTGTTGTGAATGCGCGCCAGGATGACGTGTCTCAAGGTCAGCTGTTCTGAGTGTGCCCGGCATTTCTGTTCGCATGGCGGCGGTCGAGCTAACCATCAACCCGGGTATCCATGCTCCCCGCAGGCTTTGGGGGCCTGAAAATCACACATCAACAGTGCGCCCCCTAATGATTTAACTTTTGGTTACGATGACACGTATCGAAGCCGCTTGAGGTGTGATGAACTCTAGCCCCCCCTGGTGCAGAGCCGTCTTGAACCGGATACCTCCATGATAAAATTCAGCAGTGTTGTGCGAGAAGGATACCCTGACAGGCTCTCCGGATTTGTAGAAAGAACGGTTGAGGATAATGATACTCACGATGTATTAAGGATCAGGCAATCCTTGCATGTTGAATCCCGCGCGCAGTCTTTGCCAGAGCAACTGAGTCTCAGTGATCTGAAGCGTATTGCTGAGTTTGCGAACTTTACAACACTGCATTACTCGGCCAATTGTGCGCTGCTGGCAGCCTGTGTTCATTACAACATAGAGAAAGGCGCCTCCCTTCTTAGTGCCAAAAATACGACATCGCCTTATATGGGCATGGACCCCGATATCGTCGCGAAGGTTATTTTCGGAAAGGCACTCAATGCTTCCCGTGACCTGTACTCGCTTGAGGAAGTCGATAACGAAGTCCTTAGAAGGTACGATATCAACGGCAATAAATCCTGTATTGTCGGTGCACAGAACTACAGAATCCCCCTCATTGGCGAGACTGGACATGACTTCAATGCTGTTGTGTTACTGGACTCGCACAACAAACCCTATGTTCAATATCTAGATGCCTGGAAAACGTCCAACACCACCCCGGACAGAGCAACGTTTGAGCACCATTTCCCCCTGGGCGCGATCTTTACCGTTCGCTCCTGCACGTAATTCACCAAATGTTCGAGCTGAGCCACTCAGTTAAATTTGTCTTGTTGTGGCTAAAATCTCTGGAGGCGCGCACAAGCTCGGCGAATACGTGTTTCAGGAGGTCCAGGGTTGTGCCAGAAACCGTCAATACTCCTGTACTCATGGGCTGTCAGTAGCTCCGCCCGGCGCTGCACAAAAAGGAGCGCGCCGGGTCTGCAAGCCCGTCACCTGTTAACTGGAACTTCCGCCCTTAACATATATAAGAACGCACTCACTCAAATAGTGTCTGCAGCCGATAAATAATTTCACTATTTATTTGGCATTTATGTTTAGCGGTTTCAAACCCAACTCAGGGCAGAAATCAGTTTTCGGGGTCGGCCCTATCGGGCGAGTGTCGTGATTAAGCTGAGCCTGGAACAATCTCCACTCACGCGCAATAATGGAGTAAGGGACAAAGATACTCACCCTCTCCGCACCTCTTAAATCGGTCTGAGCAGGTATATCGTATGGTGTGACCGAGTAGTAACCTTCATTAATACCAACCACACTTCCGTCAACGCCGATGACCGGCCCACCCGACATCCCTTTAATCACTGGGGCATCGTGGATACCATATAGATCACCGCTATTTTCTTTTACATTGAGGAAGGGCGTTTGATACACCTTACCCTTGCCCGTGGTCGTCATCATATAGGGACTTACCCCCACGGCCGTTATGTCTTCACCCAGACACGGCGCTCGCCATGTAGGGTAACTGCCGTCTGCTTTGTGCTTGATGAAGGCGAGGTCACAGCCTGTACTGCAGGAGTATGCAATATCGGGCAAGAATGGAGTATGCCGGGTCGTTACAGCGTATTCATCGTTCCACTGCACTGCCGAGGCCGTATATAGAAACGGTGCTGGAAAGCCTGAGTAGACCACAAAGTATGTGTCGTTGAATTGTCCCGATAAATCGGGTTTGACGAAGCCGTTGCATCCGGCAGTGGAAAGTGCTATTAGCACAATACTAATCATCTTGATCATTATAAATTATCGGCTCTTAGAAATAATGCAGTCGAGTGTTATTGTCAGTATTTTGACAGCGTTGGGATAGCGCCTGAATCATCTGCTTTAGTGGTCGCTGCATTACTTATAGTCGAGTTTTAATAATATGAATGTCTAAATTCAGCTGGGGGCTATCTGAAAAGTTGCGGGCTCTAGGTATATGAGGGCGCTTGCGAGATCGAACTAGAGCCCAATCAACCGATGCTCATGCTGGGGCAGTGCTTGGGGGCCCCTAATTGCACCTTGATTCGTTGATATATCCGATCGGCCGCTTTTGGCCAATCGCTGCCTTTAGTGACGGGCCGCTATCGGCCGATCCTGTTGAAAAAGTCGGTTCGCCCAAACAGCCTGGTCATTGACTGGTTAAAACGCCTTTTTTGCACACTGCTAAGTGAAATTTGAGTCCGGAAGCGCGCGATGGTGATTTCCACACTTACGGATTGATTACGCCTTCAAGGTGTCAACCCAACTAAAGCCGATTCAAGAACCCATGGGGCAACTCAACTTGTGCAACGAGCCCGCCGCCACAACGGTTTCTCAATAGCAACTCTCCGCCGTGCTGGCGTGCCATGGCGCGGGCCGAGGACAGGCCCAGGCCAACGCCACCGGAGTTACGGTTACGAGAGGGTTCAAGTCGGACGAATGGGGCAAAAACGTTTTCCAGCTCCGCTTCAGGAATCCCTGGCCCTTTATCGCTCACCTCGATGCGGACCGAGCACGAGTCACTGCTCAATTGTATGCACGGCAGCTGCGCATACTTCACGGCATTTTCCAGCAAATTGGCAGTGATCCTTTTAATGCCTACCGGGCGGCCGAAAAACACCAGATGGGGCGGGCCTGCAAAATCGACGACGATACCCTGATCACTGTAATCATCGATCACGGTTTGCAGCAGCTCTGAGAGATCAAAACTGGTGGCTTGTTCCTGTAGTGCCTCGTCGCGAAAAAACCCCAGAGCCGAGTTGATCATCGATTGCATTTCATCAGTGTCACGGATCAGCTTGCGTTGCTGCTCAATGTCTTCAATAAACTCGCAACGAAGCCGCACACGTGTGAGAGGCGCGCGAAGGTCGTGCGAGATCGACGCTAGCATGTGCGTGCGTTCGGCGATGAACTGCTGAATTTTCGCCTGCATGGTGTTGTAAGCAATGATCGCTTGGCGAATTTCATATGGCCCTTCGATATCAATGGGTGGAGCGTGCAGGTCCCCACCAAAGCGTTGTGCTGCGCTGGTGAAGCGTTGCAGTGGGTTAGCCAGTTGGCGTGTGGCGAACCAGGCGACCAACCAAGTCGCAACCAGGCCGAGGGCAATGACGATGGCAAAACGCAACGCAGCACTCACCCCCCAACTGCGTTGCGGTGGCGTAAACGACAACCAGCTATCGTCGCTCAGTTGTACCAACATGACATAGCGAGCTTGCGGGCTATCCGCGGGCCAATTGGCGGGCTGCAAGACTTCAATTTTGTGATGTGTCTCCCCCAGTAACTCACGCAAAACCGGCGCACTATCAGGGCCTAACAAGGTGCCAGACACAGGCAGTTCGAAGCCGCTTCGGCGCTCGCGCCATTGCACCTCAAGGGTCGGATTGCTCGCTGCGCCCGCCAACTGCGCGCGCATTGCCGGGGGTGCCGCCTGAATGACTCGCGTAGTAGCAGCGACCTGGTCCAGCAATCCGATCTGATCCACCGGGGGTTTGGCCCAGACCCCGGCGACCTGAACAAACAGGGCATAGAGAACGAGCGAGGACAGCATCGCCGCGACTATGGTCAATGCAATCCGGCGTCGAAGAGTATCTATGTGCGGAATCAGACGGATCACGTCCGCGTCACCTTGGCGTTGAACATATACCCACCATTGCGCACGGTACGAATCAGATCTGGACGTTTGCTGTCTGGCTCTATTTTTCGTCGCAGGCGGCTGACTTGCACGTCAATGCTTCGATCAAAGGCTTCATGATTCTGCCCACGCGTCAGATCGATCAATTGCTCACGGGTAAGGATACGTTCAGGGTGCTCAAGAAAGACCACCAGTAGATCGAATTCACCGCCAGAGAGCGGAATCATTACATCTGCGGACGAACGCAGTTCGCGGCGCGTGACGTCCAGATGCCAGCCAGCGAAGCGGATAACCAGCCGTGCGTCTTCGATACGCGGGTGTACAGGATCATTCGCGCGGCGCAGCACTGCGCGTAACCGGGCAAGCAACTCTCTAGGGTCGAAAGGCTTGGTCAGGTAGTCATCGGCACCCAACTCCAGTCCGACAATACGGTCACTCAATTCGCCCATCGCGGTCAGCATTACCACCGGAATACGAGTATTGAGCCTCAACTTCTGACACAGGCTTAACCCCCCCTCACCCGCAAGCATCAGATCGAGAATGATGAGGTCCGGACGATTGCGGTCGATTGCCGCCCACATGGCTTTGCCATCGGTGGCCAGTTCCACTTCATAGGCATGCATGAGAAAGAACTTCTCTAACAGCAATAGGATTTCCACATCGTCGTCGACGATCAGTAACCTGCTCACATTCAGTGATCCATGGTGCAAAAAGGAAGGTATCTAAAACTATTCTGGCGCGACGGTCATTTATTTCAATCGTGAAACATTTCTGCTTTGCGGACATGAATCAGACATCTTCAGGCAAAAACACTCAGGCAAGCTGCGCGCAATCTATTCCGGAGCGCCCTCCATGCAGACACTGAGCAGCAAAGACACATGCACCGACGCCTTGATCCTGAAGCAGCTCACCAGCAAGGTCTGGAACAACGATCCAGTACTTTTTCAAGAGTCGCGCATGACACTTTCAAGCGATCGTGAACGTATCGTCCTGATCCGTTACATCGAGCACTACAGTCCCGGAAGCGGCCAATGGGTGGAGTACTCCTACTCCGTG
This sequence comes from Pseudomonas sp. NKUCC02_KPG, assembly GCF_019345465.1. Lineage (GTDB taxonomy): Bacteria > Pseudomonadota > Gammaproteobacteria > Pseudomonadales > Pseudomonadaceae > Aquipseudomonas. The sequence continues at coordinate 234,866 of NZ_JAHKRC010000003.1, read as the reverse complement.
CCAGTCTGCGAGTTCACTCAATGGATCATGGCTAATGGCGTACTGAACATCGAGAACTCAGAGAGCCGCCCGGGCGTCTGAGCGCTGCAAGTACCATTAATTTAAAATCGATTCAGGAACGCAAAAAATGGGAAGACGTATCTCGCTACCGCTAGTGGCGACCCTATCCATTTCACTCACTGCTTGTACCAGCCAAACCATCAGACCCGAAGAGTATTCGGGCTTCTTGCATGACTACAGCCAACTGACGGAAAAAAAGCTTCCATCCGGAAAAAAGGTGCTGACTTGGGTGAGCCCGACACTGCATACCCACCATTACACCCGTGTGTATATCGAGCCGAGTCTGTTCTATCCAGAAATGCTACCGAGCGAACGCGCTTCGCAGTCAACGCTTTCGGCCGTAACCCATTACTACGATACCGCCCTCAAACACGAACTGGGCAAAGTGATGACTGTCGTCGAAACCCCAGGCCCCGACACACTCACCATCAGGTCCTCCATCATCTCTGTCGCGGCCAGGACGCAAAGCTTGCGATTTTATGAGTGGCTTCCCGTAACACTGCTTGCTGCCGGCGTCAGCACTGCTACCGGCATCCGCGACCAGGACAGTGAAATCACCACCGAAGTGGCTGTTCTGGATGCCGTCGACCAAGACGTTGTGGCGCAAATAGTGCGCAAAGAGACTGGCCGGCCACTGGACAATGATAAGCAGGTCATGACCCTGGATGATTTCAAACCGGTGCTCGATGGCTGGGCCGTCGATATGCGGCAGGCATATTCATCCGGCGGGAAATAAGCACTCATACGTGGGCACGCAACACTGTATGTCCCTTGGAGTTCGGCAGCCGCCAGGGAATTCGCCATCCTTGAATAGTAAAAGCTACGGGGGCTGGTGGGGTGGCCCACCGGAAGCCCTTGGGAATGGACAAGTTCCAGTCGTGGCAGCAACAGCATTCAGTCTTTTGGCTGGATAGAGACATTGGGGCAAACCCCCATGCCCACTTTCAAGCGAAAGCAAAATACCCCGCAAAGCACTCCATCCACTCACCGAAAAAGCCAGGTTGCGGAACTGATCCAAAAAATTGCGGAAGTGATCGTCAAATCGCACGCATAAAAAAGCCCCGCAGACGTTAATCTACGGGGTTTTCGAATGTGGAGGCCGAAGCCGGAATCGAACCGGCGCGGGCGGATTTCAATCCACTTTTTACATATAAGTCATAAACTTACTGCTATTTCGATTCCGCTAATGCTTCAGATTTATACGCCTGAACGTCAAGTATACAAAGGGTTTCATTTCAAAATGCGGAACCGATTTACCCCCAAATTCCTGCGCCCCCATCGACAATACAACGCTCATCAATTAGCGAAGCTTACGTACCTGCTGAGCTACTGCTATCGGCCAAATAACTGCCCGGGATGCATTTAGCCTGCGTCGCATTCCTTCGAGACCTGTTTGGGCACTATTACCATTATTTCGCTGGCCAGGTGAGGTATTGATATTCAACCCTCCAGGATTCGCAAGATTAATCGAGACGGCATCTTGGCGCTGAGATGCAAAGTATTGCATGCAACTCTCTTTTGAATCGCCGAACCTTCCGGCTCACCTGAATTTGGATTAACGTCGAAACGCGGGAAATTACTGCTGGCAATATCCAGTCGAATACTATGCCCGGCTTTAAAAACGTTACAGGTCGCAAAGGGCTCGATAGTAATCTTGAACGGTTTACCTGGAATCAGTAGCTCAGGCTCGCTCCACGAGTCGCGGTAACGACAACGAAAAATGCCGTCGGTAATGTTCATAGCGTAGCCTTGGGGGTAATCGGTGCTAGCCGGGTAGACGTCTACCAGCTTTGCAGTAAAGTCCGTATCAGGACAATCGCTCTCTACCCACAATTCAATACTCACTGGCCCGGCGACAACAACGTCTTCAGATAACGGCGCTGTTTCAAAACTCAATACATCTGCACGCTGTTTCAACGGCATGTCATTACCTTGAGAGCCGAAAAATTCCGAGCATTCAATCTGATCGAATGCTCCACCGACAAACACGGGAGCCCCTGACGTTAATGATCCACCGACCGTGGGTACAGGGTTAGTCGGGTCTGCGTAATAGCTAAGGTACTGGGTATCTTGGGTGGGTTTGGACGGGCTCAGACCTCCGCTGTGAGTCAGAAATAACGATTGATCGACAGTGTCGGGCAGCGGCCATGCACTCGCAGAAATCCAGCGGCCGTCATGCTCGATACGTCCTTCAGCATTGCGCGCACCACTCCCGCCTCCCATCAGAAACACCTGTACTTGGTGAGTTTCGTCAGGCTCGGTAACTGGTTCTGACAAATGGCGTTCGAACCAATTCAGCCGACATTCCAGCCAAGTTTTTTCAACCTGCCCGTCAAAAGCGGCTAGAGGGCCGAACTCTGCGTTACCACTGAATGTGATGTTACGGTCTCCATGGAGCCAAGGCCCCATGATGAGCCGCTGCTGAGCTTTGCGTCCGTTGGTAAATGCTTCGTAGTTGGCTAAGGTTGAGCTGACGTAGGCATCGTACCAACTCGACATGAACATGACCGGGATATCAGGAATAGCGTCGTAATAACCTTCGGCATACAGGCCGAGCTGCTGCCAGTAATCGTCGAAAGTACCGTGACTCCATTGGGAGAGCAGGTAGTCTTCGTACTCAGGCGAATGACGCAGCGGTGAATTCCCTGGGCTCCACGGCATCCGGGCGAACCAGGAACGAATGTCCTCCTTTTGCAACGCTTCAAAGACCAAAGGATCAGCCTTGGCGGCTGGGCTTTCCTTGGCCTGCTTATAGGCCCATGTCGCCTGTTTGAGCTCGAAAGCGCCGCCTTGCCGTATCCCGCACTGGTATGCGTTAGCGAACCCCCCCGAATCCAGCACCATCGTCGTTAGGCCTGGCGGATTCAGGCATGCCATCGCCAACTGAGTGTGCGCAGCGTAAGAAAGCCCCATGCTGCCTACACGACCATTGCACCATGGCTGCTCAACCAGCCAGCTCAACGTGTCGGAGCCATCCTCGGCTTCGTGGGTGTATTTCACAAACACACCCTCAGAGGCATAGCGCCCTCGGCAGTCTTGAAACACCGCAATCAAGCCACGCTGGGTAAAGGCTGACGCCATTTCTTCTCGTGAAAGATGGTGACCATCGAGCTGTTTTTCCGAACGAGATGGCTTCGACTTGTCGTAGGGTGTGCGCTCAATTACCACCGCCAAAGGAGCCGTCACGCCATCGGGCAAGTAAACGTCAGTCGCCAGACAGATGCCGTCGCGCATCGGCACTTTTAAATTATGAAATATTTGCATGTAAACGGACTCATCGAACGATCATCAAAAACGGCTAGTACCCGGTAAATACGGCGTAACTTAGAAGGCCAATGGCGATAGCAGCAAATACAAGAACCAGCGGCCATATGAAGCGAGCCCACTGCCCCCAGCCGACCTGAGCCGTAGCAAGCAGAACGAGCAAGCCGCTGGAGGTCGGAGTGATCAGATTAGTAAGGCCGTTACCAAGGAGAAAGGCAAAGACCGTGGTCTGCCCCGTGACGCCTGACAACTGACCGAGAGGCCCGAAGATCGGCATCGTTACAGCCGCCTGACCGGAAGTGGACGGGATGACAACATCTAGGCTCAGTTGGGCGAAAAACATCCCGTATGCGGATACCAGAGGCCCATGGTTCCCGACCATCTCGGAAAGTCCTTCAACGATGGTATCCAGCACTTGACCAGTGCTGAGGATGATCTCCACCGCAGTGGCCAGGCCAATCAACACACCGGCCATGAGTACCTTTTTCATGCCGTCTACAAAAGCCGTGGCCGCATCACTCGCCCCCAGTCCGGCAACTGCAGCGAAAAGCATGCTCAAGGCAAGGTAGTAGGAGGAAAGCTCCGGGTACTTCCAGTGCCAACGGTTGGAGGCATACACTAGGAACCCGATGCCGACCCCCATGATTAGCAGGTTCAGGACGTGTCTGGCCGGGAGCTCGGCGTGTTTGAATACAAACTCTGCGGATGCATCAAAGCCGAGTCGGCGAATGCTGAGCAGTACGAAAGCAACGCCTACGATCAGAAAGATCACGTATGCCGCAACCCGCATGCTAAGCCCGCTGAACATCGGAACCCCCACCAGGGGTTGCGCCACGGCCAGCGCTACCGGATTTGAAATCGACCCGAGATAACCCACTTTGACCGAGATCACTACGATGGCAAGGCCGATGATATTTGGCAGCCCCAGGCGAGTGGTCATGGCAACCATAAGCGGTACGACCATGATGTATTCCTTCGCCAACCCCATGAAGGTGCTACCTGCTGAAAACGCTAGCATTAGGAAGGGTACCAACACGTAGACGTTGCCTCGGGTCATGCCCAGCAAGCGTTCAAGCCCAGCTTCAATTACTCCGGCCTTGTTGAGTACTCCAAACATGCCGCCTATAAACAGCACCATGAAAATCAGTCCCGCACGCTTCTCGATGCCTTGAGGTATAGCCATGAACGCTTCAGGTAAAGAAACCGGACGAGCACTTTCACTATTTGAGGCCCGTGGAGCTGTCGAAACAAGCTGCCCCCACGAGTCGTCTTTATCCAATACGTGGTAAGAACCTGGAACAACAGCGATACCGTTGCGTTGGAACTCTCCGGAATCCACTGCGTATGTGAGGATCAGTGCTAAGAAAACGATAGCGAGAAGAATGAGAGATGGATTTACCTGCTTAGCAGGACGATGTATCGAGTCTTCGCTCAAACGTGAACAATCGCTTGGCTGAGTCGCAGACGTTTTAGTAGTTTCAATCATTTTGTTGAACCCGAATTGGTGCGCAACGCGTGCAGGTGGGGGCAGAAATGCAAGGTGCACTGGCGAGCTTTGGCTCAGGCCAGAGAGCAAAGTCGGATTCGTTTGATCTGGTGGGAAAGAACGATGCGAAGGTCGGCATGACGGCGCTCTCATAATTGTTTTTGTGATGGCCCTGAAGGGCATACGGCGGACACTAAAACAATCGAACACCGCTCACAACGCTATGAGTGATACGGGTTGGGGTATGCAAAACGTGAGAGTCAACACCCTCAACCGATGCGAGATGCCACTTCGATCAGTCGCTCTTTAAGGTGTTCAGCGAAAACGCTGACTGCCTTGGAGCGTGGCAGGTCATTGCGAAAAATCAAACCGAAACGGTACGGCAAGGGTGGCGTCAGGGGCCGAGTGATTATGGGCAAATCGGAGAAGTCGTTGGCGAGCAATGCATTGATGATGGACACCCCGACCCCTTGAGCAACAAAGGCACAGGCGGCGCTGACGGAATGCACTTCAACCCGAACCTGGGGCGTGATCTGCGCGCTGCGAAAACGCTGATCCAGTTCGGTACGAAGGTTCCGTTGGCGCCCTAGCAGCACCAGAGGGACGTCCCTCAAGTCCTCGATCCGAAGTTCGGCGCTCTCGGCCAGCGGATGGCCCACCGGCAGGACACAAACACCTGCGGTTTCTAGCACAGGCTCAACATCGAAACCCTCTAAGTCAGTGGGTAGTCTGACAAAGGCAAAATCAGCCGTACGATCCAGTACTGCTCTTTCAAGCGTGTCATACGATCCAGTCAATAGCTCGATGACGACGTCTTCACGATCTTTCAAAAACTCTGCCACTATCTGAGGCAGTAAGTGCTGGGTCATGCTCGTGGGCACCGCGACCTTGAGCAAGGTGCGACGGGAGCGTCCCACTCGCAACTCATCGGCAAGCCGCTGTACACGCTGAAGGTTTTCCACCAGCCCTGATACCTCAGTAACAAACTCCTCCGCCTCTGGAGTAGCAGTCAATCGCCCCTTGCGACGAAGGAACAGCGCAAACCCCAGTGACTCCTCCAACTGCCCGAGCAGTCGACTGACCGCCGATTGCGATAGCCCCAGCCGAGTGGCAGCACCGATCGTAGAACCGGTCGCCATGATCGCCTTGAAGGTTTCGAGCTGTTTTAGGTTCAACGGATAACTCCACAGGTTGGTTTGGGGCAGCACAGCACATTTCGCATAGCCCGATGCGATTCACTCATAACGTTGCGTGTTGATTTAACGCCGATTAGTGTCCGCCACCAAGCGCTCACCAGTCCAGAGGCGCAACAAAATCAAGATTAAAGCCGACCATCTTACTGCTGCCAAAAACTATAACACCCAGCTGAGGATCCTTCATGCGTACACACATTCCGACCACCGCATTAGCTTGTGCTGGTTCTTTGATATCGATAAGCCCGGTGGTAATTGCGCAAGGGTTTTTCGAGGACTCTCATGCAAGTCTTTCTATGCGCAACTACTACTTCAACGACGACTATCGCGATGGTGGTAACGACCGTCGGGAATGGGCGCAAGGCTTCCTGCTGAACATGCAGTCAGGCTATACCCAGGGCATCGTCGGCTTTGGTGTGGATGTGCTGGGACTGTCAGGCCTCAAGCTTGACTCAACACCAGAGCATGCTGGCACAGGCCTATTACCAGTGCATGATGATGGCCATGCTGCTGATGAGTTTTCCAGTCTGGGATTGACCGCGAAAATAAGATGGGGCGACGCACTTATTAAAACCGGAACACTGCTACCCAAGATCCCCGTACTGGTCTACAACGACGGCCGTCTGCTACCGCAGACATTTCGTGGGAGTCAGATCGAATACACCGGCATCGACAAGCTATATCTCCATGCCGGCCACTTGGATGAGTTCAAGGCGCGTAATTCCACCGACAGCGTCGATATTTTCCCGCAAGGCTACACCGGATCCAAGGGTACGGATTTTGATTTTGGCGGCGCGACCTACTCTTTCACCAAGGATCTCAGCGCAACTTACTACTATGGCGAGATGCGGGAGTTTTACCAGCAGCAGTTCCTCGGCCTGGTCTACAAACTTTCGGTCGGGCCCGGCAACCTGACCACCGACTTACGGTATTTCAACAGCGCGGACGTCGGAGCCGCACGCAACGGACAAGTCGAAAGCGATATGTTCAGCGGCCTACTCACTTATCGGCTACAAGGCCATGCATTGAGCCTCGGATACCAGAAAGTTTACGGCGATACAGCTTTGCCCTACGCGAGCGTGAGCACGGTGTACTCGTTCTCGAATGCAGGGGTAGGAAAATTCATCCAGCCTGGAGAACAAACCTGGATGCTGCGTTATGACTATGACTTCGCGCCGTTAGGCATCCCTGGGTTGAGCTTCATGACGCGGTACTACAAGGGTGCCGACGGAGACTACAAAGGTCTGCTGGCGCGTGAGCACGAGCTAAACACCAACCTCAAGTATGTCGTCCAGGCGGGCAGCCTCAAAGGCTTGGGAGTAGAGTATAGAAACGCTGTATCACGCTCGACCTACGCCAGTGATCGAGACAACAACCGCTTGTACATAACGTACACGTTCAATCTCTGGTGATTCAAAACCGTGATGGATCCGCCTCGTTCTGATGAGTGTGCCCGTCTCGGTAGTGGGCAGCTCCAAGCAGGCGGGCTTTTATGTATCTGCTAGGCTTTCCTCATCATCCAGAGAAATACTATACCCGCACTTCCCGACGACCCACCACCTGCCCTATTAAACCGATTGAACCAAGACATAAACACACTGGGCTTGCTATCGAAGAAATTGGAGTCTGGATCGATTAACGCAATCGCTAACGCACTAGTAGGACTGCAAGTAAAAGCCAACTTCTGAGTCAATTGAATCTGAGGCGGGTTTGCGCTACTACCCACCAGGTTCTGCGCTTGTTGACTGTAACACTGTCATCAGAAACGACAGCGCTCATGATCATTCGCACCCAAAAACGCCATGATGGCACGATTATTTCTGGCTATAACCCATACAACGCCGATACCCCATGAGACGCTTCTCTCAGGTAACAACGATGGAATATGAGATGTTTTTTGTCATTGATCTCATGGGTACGTTCGTCTTTGCCCTGAGTGGCGCCGTGGCGGCCATTGACCGAAAACTGGATATTTTTGGGGTTTTGGTCATCGCCTTTGTAACAGCCTGCGGCGGCGGGGTAATTCGCGATCTATGTATTGGTGCCCTACCACCCGCCGGTCTCATCAACCTCGAGTACTTGAGCGTCGTTGCGCTGGCGGTCGCCTTGGCCGCCTTTTTCCAGCATCTATTACTCAAGCTGGCCCAACCCACCTTGTTCTTCGACGCCGTAGGGTTAGGTTTTTTTTCTGCATTCGGCGTTCACAAAGTCTATGCCCTCATACCGAACATAGAACTGGCCCTCCTGTTAGGTGTTATTACCGCAGTGGGCGGCGGCATTATCAGGGACGTGCTGCTCGGGCGTGTACCCGTGGTATTGACCAAGGAGATATACGCCTCCGCGGCGCTGCTGGGAGCACTAATCCAACTACTCGGTGAGTTACAGGTGATTGATCATCAAGTGGCGCCCTGGGCTGCAATTGCGCTCTGTACCCTGATACGAATGCTGTCGTTGAAATACCAATGGAACCTGCCCGCGATCAAAAAAAAATCGTGAGCCGACCCTATAACCGATAAAACATCAGCGGGAACGTCACAGAACGATTTTTAGTCAAAGGGACTTACCATTTTGTAACTATTAGCTTGATTGGAGGGGCAGATGGAAACTTTGGCTCGTAAAGAAAGCATGTCAAAAATGTCCGGCGATATTCGCAAGGTGCTGCCGACCCTTGAGGCAATATACAAAGATCTCCATGCCCATCCTGAGCTTTCGATGCAGGAAACCCGTACGGCGGCCATAGCGGCCTCGTTTATCAAGAAGTTAGGGTATGACGTCCACGAACAGGTTGGTGTAACTGGCGTCGTCGGCCTATTGAAAAACGGTGAAGGTCCCACGGTCATGCTACGTGCCGACATGGACGCCTTGCCAATGGCCGAAAAGACTGGCCTACCTTATGCCAGTCAAAAGAAAGGACAGACCGCTGAAGGAGACACGGTGGATGTGGCACATATGTGTGGTCACGATCTGCATGTTACGTGGTTGATGGGCACCGCACAGTTGATGGCGGATCATCGTGACTTATGGAGCGGTACCTTGATGCTGGTCTTTCAGCCTGGCGAAGAAACCGGGAAGGGAGCAAAGGCCATGATCGACGACGGAATGATTGATCGTTTCCCAAAGCCGGATATCATTTTGGGACAACACGTCATGGTTGGTGAAGCAGGTACGGTTGGACATCGTGCTGGTGCTATTCTGGCGGCTGGAGACAGCCTGCATATCAAACTGTATGGCCGCGGTGCCCACGGTTCCATGCCACAAAATTCAATTGATCCAGTGATCATGGCCGCGGCGACTGTCATGCGCCTGCAAACAATTGTCTCCCGCGAATTATCGCCTCTGGAAAGCGGGGTTTTGACCATTGGCGCTCTGCAGGCCGGGACCAAGGAAAATATCATTCCAGATGACGCGGTCATCAAACTGAACATGCGTACCTATGATGAAAATGTGCGCCGCAGGATGCTCGACTCGGTACATAGGATCTGCAGCGCGGAATGCCAAGCCTCCAACGCTGACCATCCGCCGGAATTTACCACCATTGACAGTTATCCAGTCACCGAAAACGACGCCGTCGCCACTGCCCAACTAGCGCAAGCTTTTGATGATCACTTCGCTAGTCGGTCATATGAAACTGCGCCGGCATCGGCCAGCGAAGACTTTAGTATTTTCGGGCGAGAGTGGAAGGTTCCCTACGTTTTCTGGTTCGTAGGAAGCACCGAAAAGTCGATATGGCAGCAGGCCTTATCAAACGCTAACATCAATCAAATCCCCTCTAATCATTCATCGAAATTTAATCCACAAATACATCCAACTCTTGAGACCGGATTGGAAACGATGCTGGTTGGAGCACTGACTTGGCTGAATGCGCCCTCTTGAGAACAGTGGGAATATGCGCCTGAGCACCCGTGTATCAAAGACAGCATTTCATTGAATCGCCCCTTGTTTCGTAAGCACCTTCCAAAAAATGCGGAACACATCCCCCCTTTTTCGCAGGCATAAAAAAACCCCGCAGACCGTGATCTGCGGGGCTTTCGAAGGTGGAGGCCGAAGCCGGAATCGAACCGGCGTGGGCGGATTTGCAAACTAGACCGGGATTATCGACGCCTGTTGTGCTGAACATTGTTTTTCGTTCCGGTATTTTACAGGACACGACAGGCTGAAAAGTGCAGGCTAGAAGGGTTGGATTTTGGGTTCCGGAATGGTTTTCTGCCCGCTGGGAAGACCTGCCGCTCGCGATTTTGAATGCCCTGGATTTAGTGAATTTATGTTTGATGAGTATTTGAAACGATGGGATCTGACCATTGATGGTGATGCTTTTGCCTCACTGAACGGCAATCTGCTGCCCGTTCGCCAACGCGGCATACCCGCGATGCTGAAAATCTCGCAAGTTGTTGAGGAACAAGCTGGCGGCTTGCTGATGGCATGGTGGGACGGCAAGGGTGCTGCGCCCGTTCTTGCCCATGACGACCAGGCTTTGCTGATGGTGCGCGCACAGGGCCCCGACTCGCTTGTGCAAATGGTCAGTTGTGGGAGGAATGACGAGGCCACTCGCATCCTGTGTAGGGTAGTTGCCCAACTGCATGCACCAGTTGCCAAGCCGATCCCCACTCTGGTTCCACTGGAACAATGGTTCGAAGCGTTATGGGACGCGGCAGCGATGCACGGCGGTATCCTTGAGCACTGCGCAAGAACCGCACGCGAACTCCTGGCTGCACCGCGTGATATCACAGTACTGCATGGCGACATCCATCATGGCAATGTTCTTGATTTCGGTCCGTCAGGCTGGCTCGCCATCGATCCAAAGGGGTTGTACGGCGAGCGGGGGTTTGATTACGCGAACATCTTCTGCAATCCCGACAGTGAAAGTGCCCTGGCTCCGGGATCGTTCGCGCGTCGAATAGAAATCGTGGCAAACGCTTCAGGCATCGATCGCCTGCGACTGCTGCAATGGGTACTCGCGTGGGCGGGATTGTCGGTCACCTGGATGCTTGAAGACGATGTTGAACCAGGCACAAATCTCGGGGTGGCTAAACTGGCTGCAGCGGCCCTCGGCATCGGTGATTAGTCAGCTGCGCGATTCATGACAGGCTATTCGATTTCATCGGACAGCACTTCCTGACCAATGTGGCACCCAGCATAAAGCGGGGGCCACACCGCAAGAACGACCGCTATTAATGGACTGTTCCCTCACGCAACGTCAAAACCCCAAGCAAGTCGCATCCCTCCTGCAAGAGCAACGCTGATGCCTCACAAACACAGCTCAAATCATGAGGATGGCTACTGTTGCCGTTCATAAGCGACAAGCATTGCAGCAGGTTTTTTGCAGCCCTTATGCGCTGGTCGGCACAGATCAGCAAGGCAGGAATCGAAGCATGGGTATCAATGAACAAAACGCTAAAACCATCAGGGTTATCGGTTTGTGGCAAATAGTGCGACATAGGTATCTCCTAGATGAAGTTTTACCGTCTTGCCTGCTTGCACACAGACAAAAAGGTGGCGGCTGCACGCGGGTGTGCAAGACCGGTCTAGGAACCCGGCAGATCCGAAGATCTCCCGCGTGCAACCGCCAAAACGCCGACCGAAGGTACTGATCCTACTAGGCGAAATGACAAGTTGAAATCCTAGTCACAGGCTTGCACACCTAATCGCTGATGAAGTCGGCGATGGCTGGAAATGTATGCAGCCTCCTTGGGATATGACAATAGCGATCCGCCAAACCCAGATGAATCCTACTCAAACGAGCGAACCGTCTGAGTGGATCAATTCTGTCTGCTGGGTCGCACCGGGTATCTTGTTCAAGGTGTCGGCAAGACTGGATGCAGTGACACTTCCACTATCTGACCCTGCCATACACCTTGGCGGCGACGCGCAATAACCAGGCAATCTCCCGTACCGGTTGCACTCGCCACCAGATCCCCACCTGGAGACCAGAACGCGCTGCGCCCTGCACAGGCCCAGCCTCCAGAAGGGCCGCCGTGATTGGCCATCAATACCCCCATCGAATGCTCTTTGGCATAGCCCTGCAGCAACTCGCTGTCGCGCGCATAACCGTTTTCACTGATCAGCACGCTGGTCGCATACACACCTGCACCCTTAAGTGCGGCGGCATGGGCGTGGCTGGGGTGGGTAAAGTCGGCGCAGATAGACAGAGCAACGCGCTCAGATCCGATTCCCAGCAACGCGCCACCATCGCCTAGCGTGAACACAGCCTCTTCACCCGAGTGAAGGTGCTGTTTGGTATAGGTTGCCTGCGAGCCGTCAGCGGTAAAAACTAATGCTCCGATCATGATGACGTCACTACCAGGTTGGCGCAGCGGCAGCCCAACGACAGTTGTCATTGCCAAGTGCCTGGCCAGCTCGCGCAACGGCTGCAAGATTTCCGCGTCAGGTGCTTGCGCAAGCTCACGGGCGAGTGACGGCTCATAGCCAGTCAGGGATAACTCCGGAAACAACAAAAAATCGACGCCATGCTTAGCGGCGAGCTCCATTAGCTGAATATGGCGGGCAATATTGGCGTTGAGGTCGCCTGATGCTGAGCAATACTGGGCTGCGCAAATATCGAGATTTGTCATCAAGCCTTACGTCATTAAAAGGAGGGGCCAGGGATCTTGAGTGAGGATTCAGCATTTTGGGAAGCGGCATTAAAGCTTAAACCCAGCACAAAGCATCCGGCAGTGCAGGTTGTCGTACTTGAAAAGTTAAATCTAGGAGCAGGCAGAACCCTAGCACCCCATTCTCGCTCATAAAATAACGCAAGCCATTATTAGTAAAAGATAAATTATTTTATTCGGGGTGGTAAAATCAGCAGTATTTCGTGCATTGGCAAACAGTAAACCATGACCTTCAGGGTGGGTTTTGCGCATTTTTTGCCCCCCTACCCTCCAGCTTTTGGTTACTGCCACACAAAGCCGATGAGCGCTGAACTGTCTGCTTTCGGCAGAAGAGGAAATCAAGGCCAAGCCAAGAGTGCAGGCGTAGAAGATGGAGAATTTACCCAAAATAGCATTCGCGCCTTGGCAAACGATAAACCGTAGCCAACAGGCTAGATTTGCGCCTGCTGTCACATCTGCACCAGTAATTTATCCTCCTCTTACAGCCAATAGATGCGTAAATCACTACAGTTAGAAATGTAGGGATGGCCGTCTACTAAAGAAGCGGCGACCGTCTGTCTGATATGCTTGCTCGTTACAAAAATGTAGTGACATAACGGTGGCACATTTGGTCAGAGGATATAGAGTCAGCGGATAGACCCATCCGAAACTCGAGCACCAAAAGACCAGAGCACGCCCAAGAGGGCAAAACAATGAAGCGTAACCAACAGCATCACCGTCATGACCCGTATTCTAAAGAGGTCATGCTCTCCCTTACCTTGCGAGTATCGTTATATTGTGCAGAGGTTGCGGCCGTACCGAGTGTTGAGTCGGACAGTAGCCTAGAAACCACTAATAGCGAGAGATATGTTGCTGAAAACACAAAGATTCGCACCGCAATTAAGGAAGCTATTGTCAGCTTAAATGAGCTTAATGACTTTGTGTTTGACGCAGGACGTACCATGCTCACAAACATGCCATCACGGCATATGATAGAAGAAGAAAGATTTTCCGAGGTAGCCTGCACATTACGCGCGTTAGAATCAGTAATAGCTAAGAAGGCAGAGCTGTATTTAAACTTGCCAACCATGAGCGACGAATACCTAGCGCTACGGCGTAATTTGGCTACTACGCGCTCGCGGACAGCCCAGAATGCTATGATTCTTAAACAGATGATTCACGTCCCGGAAAGCTACGAGAGCTCAATAGATATGAAAGGGTTGGAAGCATTGACTTCCATTTCGACAGAACGTCTCCATCTTCTCATGGGCTAACGCAGTATGACGTTAATTGTCGAGTATAGCCCAGACACATACGATGATTTCTTTAAGGACGTTTTGTCCACTCATCCTACTATCTTAAACTCTTTACGCGACGACTTTCATACTTATATCGCGTCAAATAGAATGACCCTACCTACATATTTCGGGTGTGACGTGCCTTACACACACCCACATGAAGCTTATATCACGGGCTTGATGCACATCCACATAGCTATCCCTCCATCGGTGTTTCCTACGAGCAAACCTCAGTTTGACCGAAAGTGCCCTCTAGGCGACCCAAATAAAGATGCTGCATTGGTGTATGCTCAAGGGCTATACGATGAGGACAGATACGTTCTCATCGCCATGCTTCACCCTGGCGCCCACGACAAAGCCCGTACCGAAAGAATAATTAAACAACTAGCAGGTGTAGCAAAGCGCTTTCGCGATACCTATTAGCTTAATTAGATACTTACCGTAACAGCTTACTTCAAACCCTTTAGCTTTTGCATCCCCCATCAGCTTCTGTACAACTAGCCTTTCTCTACTACCCCCCCTTTACGAAAAGAGCAGCTTACAAATCGAAATTAGCACAGTAGCTTGCAATACACACAGAAGTAATTTAAACCCTTTAAACATAGCCGCCATTTCTGATCCTCGCTGCAATCGAACAGCCATAGATACATACAGGTGCGCAATTCGTCACGCAATCCTTGAGCAACTCCAAAGGGTCTGCCGGACAAATAGAGTACACTTTATTTACTGAACCAACACAATTTAACTTCAAGGGTCTATTTCAACCAAAATTGTGACAATCTAAAAGTAGTTTAAACCAGACCTTCGTAGCTGGCTAGTTGCGCCCTGGGGCAGACGCTACTTAAACTTCACCTGGCGCTGGAAAGATCAGCCACCTCATTACAATAGAATAGCAATGATGGCTTGACCCAACGAAGCCATTCCATCAGATGCAGAAAATGTAGCGCCTCGATAGGAGGCGCGCGAGGCTAGAGGTGTTATTCCGTACTAGCGTCCAACTGGATCATCTTCAGGGTTGATAGGTGGCCCTTCCTCATCTGGTCTGCTCATCGGAGTTTCCGCGGGCGGGGTGATCGCAGAAGGCATTACTTGCAGTAAGTGCTCAACAGACGATTCCGGCTGTTCCTCTATCACCTCAGCAGGCGGCGGGGCAACAGGATTGGCTGTCCGAAAAATTGAATCGACCAATCGGCTTCCCGCTCCAACTACCTTTGCAAGAACCCGAAGCTGCTCGCTACACGCAATATTTTCGGTTGGTGATGGGTAGTTTAAAGTGTGGTCAACTTCCCCCCAGATCTCCTCAAAAAGCGTTCGCACTTGAATCTCACATACAACGTCTGAGTCGATTTTTGGACGAATGACGTAATGCAAGCTTGTGTAGTGGCTCTCTTTTAATTCCGTGTGAATCTCTAATTTCTTAAAGAACTCAACCGACTCTGGATCCCAAGTATATGCTTTCGGAGGTTCAATCAGGCACCAGTCATTGCTGGTTTTTTTTAAGAGCTCGGCGTGCAATGCAGTAAACTGCTCCTGGTGAAGCAGTAACACTCTCACCCCGGACAGATCAGTAAGACGTCGAAACATGTCTTCAGCATGCGGCTGATCGGGTAAATCGACGAGTTTCCGGACAACTTTTTCTTCAAGGTGCAGACGATCTTTCAAGCGACTTTTTACGGAATGAATAGTAGGAAACGAACATCTTGTTAACTTGGGATGCGTTTCAAACCACGAACGAACTGTCGTCATAAATATTGACAATTCATGATTTATTTCATCATACCGTTCAAGACAATGCTTAATAAGCGGTTCGGCATCTTTCATGATCAGCCCAACCTTTCAATTCTTGTAAGCAGATCTTTAGAAAACGCCGTATATTTTTCTAAGGTCGCTTCGAAAACCCTCCTACTACCCATTACTGTGCTTACGTCATCCCCCAGATTTTCCTTGGAAGGGACCTTCCACATTGGGACATGATACTTTTGTGACATCCCTGTCAGGGTATTATGAGTGTGCATGATTGCCGTTCCACCAATGGGCTCACTCAGAATATCTTCTGGAATTACATTCCTAACAGATTCAGGAACACACGTCATAATTTCGTTTGGGATCTGAAGCGCGTAGTGGTAATGCGCTTTGGCAAGCTCCCATGGCTGGTTACCAGCATATTTTTTTGCGTTATATATGGTAAAACCTAACAGCTTCACAAAATCCTCAGGAAAATTTTTGCGTTTTTCTTCTGAAAGCAAATGAAATATAGTACTGAATTGCTTTTGCCAAACAGAGAGTGCGCTGCCGAGGTTTCGGATTCCATATAATGAAAACATGTCTGGGGCGCAAGGAATTATAAAGCCGTCGGTTGTGGATATAATAACTTTGTTCAACGCACCGATGCTGGGCGACGTATCCATAATTACGTAATCGTATCCATAAGCAGCAGCGTACTCCTCTGCAAGCTTTCTGATTCTCGTAATTGTTCTAATCGCGAGGGGGTCGCCTTGATACACATCACTCCACCGACTTGAAATCTTTTCCTCGTACAAGTGCATTGTCAACCTGCCCGGTATAAGATGCAGATTTGGCGCAAGGGCAACAGGTGGCGGAAGGACGCCAATCTCTGCTGTACCTTCTTGTGTTGGAGTTAAAAGGTAATGAATCGATCTAACATTTTGATTTAGTCGTTCAAACTCATGATCCGAACATTGCTCACGAGTAGCTTTAAAGTCTTCAATGTATGCATTTTCTTTAGCCCAAACTTCCATAAGCCACTCTTGGGGCACTGACAGGGTTGAAATGTTACATTGAGGATCCAAATCTATAATAAGGATTTTCTTCCCCATTGCCGCAAGCGCGTGCGCCAAGTGAAATGTGAGAGTGGTTTTGCCGACCCCGCCTTTGTTATTAAATATTGAAATCGTTTTCATATTGACCCTGTGATCGACTGCAAATGCATGATGGCGAAAAGCCGCATAGAAGACCATACGTCTGAAAATTGTGCAATGAGCGTGCTATATCAGCCACTGCGCTTAAGCATCTTCCCCAGCGTCCGGCCGATCGAATACCACCCCTCCTATCTACAAGACACCCGCCAAAGTTGCTGCATCTGCGTTGTGTAGCTCTGACTCATTATCTCCCTCCTCATTCCCCAATCGGGATTTCTCGGCACACTTGCAGCACGCAGAGTACCCCCTCCCCCAGCGACCATTGATTTCATCCAGCACACCCACAACCCGGGATGCTTCTGCCGGTTGGTTAACGGCAAAAAGATCGTCCGAAAACTCACCAGGCTGCCGAAGGTCCAGCAGCAACACCTCTGCCTTGCTGTATTTGAATCCAGGTTGAAATATATGGTCGAGCGCATCCACTGCAGCCCTTGTCAGCAGACGTACATCGTCTGTGGGGTAAGGAAGCGTTACCACCACTCCCTTTGCGTATTTGGCTTCATTAGGATTGATCATGCCGGTGCGGATACTGACCCGAACCTTTTTACAGTAAGACTTCGGGGGCGCGCAGCTTCTCCGAGGCGCGCATCATGTAGGTGGCCACCGCCGCTTTTATTAGTGCCAACTCAGTCAGTCGTTTGCCGAACATGCGGCTTCAACAGATTTCCTGCTTTGGCGGATCGGGCTCGTCCAGCTCAAGACAAGGTGTTCCGGCCAACTCGCGAGCAGTCTTCTCAATAACGATGCTGAATTTCTTGCGCAGCGTCCACGGATCAGCCTTGGCCAGGTCAATAGCAGTACGAATGCCCATTGTCTCAAGGTGCAAGGTCATTCGCCGCACTACTCCCCACACCTCAGACACAGCTGTATTGCGCAGCACCCAGTTGCGCTCGAAGTCCTCGCAAAGATTCACGACCCCACCGGTTTGTGCCTGCAATCGCTTTGCAGGATGGTTGGCCAACTTGGCCAGGGTTTTGGTATGAGCAATCCCTACACCGACCGGGATGCCGGTACATTTAAATATGCGGCTGCGTATTTTCGGCCCATAGCCGAATCGTCAGCTATGCCGATCAGGTCAGCGAATGACTCATCTATGCTATAGATCTCCACCGCCGGAACCATCGCTTCGATCAAGCTCATAACCCGCTCGCTCATGTCGCCGTACAACGCATAGTTGGATGAGAAGGCGACAATGCCCAGCTTCTCCAGGCGATTCTTGATCTGGAAATACGGCTCGCCCATTTTCACGTGGGGTTTCGCGTCATAGCTGCGAGCAATCACGCTGCCATCGTTGTTACTCAGCACCACAATGATCAGCTGGCATAGAAACTGTTGCAGTCTATGAGCGCGAAAACTGGATCTGGCTTAATTGCCATGGCTGCGCACTATGTGAGTGATCACTCCCCAAATGGAAAGGTCGTTGCCTTCCAGCACATGTCGGTCTGGGTATTTCGAGTTTTCAGACTGGAGAATGACCCTCTTTTCTCGCATGCATAGACGTTTGCAAATCGGATCGTTGTTGAGCAGCGCGACAACCACATTGCTATGGACAGGTTCAATTGAACGATCAACAACAGCCAGATCCCCGGAATAGATCCCGGCGTCCTGCATGCTATCGCCATCGATTGATACCAGGTAAACGTGAGGAGCACGGATGTTCAGCACTTGGTCTTACGAGATGTGCTTCTCGATATGGTCTGCTTCAGGGGACGGAAATCCGGCTGGAACCTTGAAAGAGCAAAGAGGTAGGCGAGTGCCTCCTTCTGCAATTGGACCCTGAGAAGTGAAGATCATGACGCACACCTTAAGTTAGCTGTATGAATATATAGCCCGCTGCGGCGCGTGATTCACGTCAATTCATCTGTAGGAGTTTTCGACGATAGGAACACCCTGAGCACTTCAAGCTACGCTTCCTTCAGGCCCCCTTTGCAAGAGGTCAAAACGATGTGCGGACGATTTGTGCAGTATCAGAGCATGTCTGATTATCTGGAGGTTTTGGCGCCTGACCGGGTCGTCATGAGCGGGTACGACAATCAGCCCAAAGGTCGCTACAACGTCGCTCCTGGCACGCGTGTCAGCATTCTTCACGGCGGAAATGAGGGACTACGTATTGATCCCGTCCACTGGGGCTGGGCGCCGTTCTGGGCCAAGGGCAAACGCCCTGACCCGATAAACGCCAGAGTGGAAACAGTCACAGCCGGAAGGTTTTTCAAACAACTCTGGCCCAAAGGCCGGGCCTTGGTCATGGCTGACGGATGGTATGAGTGGGTCAAGGATTCGGATGATCCTAAGAAGAAACAGCCCTATTTCATTCGCCTGAAATGTCAGGAGCCAATGTTCTTGGCGGCGCTGGCCGAGGTACACCCAGGGCTGGAGCCTCATGAAGGGGATGGGTTTGTGATTGTCACTGCTGCCAGTGATCAGGGGATGGTCGACATTCATGATCGACGGCCTGTGGTTTTCAAATATCAGCACGCTCGTGAATGGATGGAGAGCGACCCTGATTCAGTGGAAGCAGAAGGACTACTTTTGAAGTGTTGTCAGCCCACTGAAGATTTTGAGTGGTTTCCCATAAGTAAGATTGTGGGCAATGTGAAAAACCATAGGCCCGAATTGATTAAGCCGCTTGTTTGATACCGTTTCATCCTTCCCCTAACTCCGCATTAGAAGGCCCTGCTTGGAAGTGCCAAATAGCGGTGTGACTCGTTCTTCATAATCAGGTAAAGGACCCACCGTGACCAGATCGGGGATGCCCATTGCGTTGCACCAGGTCAGGAACTCATTGGCCGCCGCGTATTCGGATTGCGGATGTTGGCGGTGAAAACTCCAGAAAGCGCAGCTGCGCCTGCTCGCCCGTGACGATTGCTGACAGACTCACTGGCGAGGAGGAAGCTAGCAGCTGGCTCACGCCCGCATGACCTTATTCCAGTCGATCTCGTGCCCAGCTGCTTGCAGCTCACGTCCGAGTGCCTGCCTCCAACTATTGCCGTCCATGGACTCCCAGACTACACCGGCAAAATCACTGGGGATCTCTACGATGCCACGCTTCAGCGCACAAACCTTGTCGCGGCCGAGGCGCCCTAGGAAATAACCTAACTCCAACAAGACGTTCTGGCGAGCACGTGGCTCGAGAGTGCCGCCCTTGGCACACCCCTCATCGTCGGGCGTCAGCAGCACTACGGCAAAATCCACCTGCCCGTGCGCTTCGACCTTCTCCATAACCGTCCGGCCCTGGTTGGCTTGCTCGTGCAAGATGATGGGGTCAAAGCCCAGCTGCATTAAAAAGCGGGCCACGGTTTCTCGTGCACCTTCATCATGCCCATGAACTATAAAAACTCGTCTTGAAAGCGATTGATGCTCAAGGCTAACTACCGGCGATAGTCGTTGTAAATCTTCGCAATCAGCTAGATCTTCCTCCAGAGTCCTTTGTCCCTCCGTCAACAAAGCAATAGCTCTCGCAATGCATTTTTCCGCGTATTGGGGGTAGTAGCTGTGATCCCTAATGCGGTTTAACGTGGGCTGCAAATGGCATGCAGAGTGGAAGCGCATAAAGCAGAGGTTCCGTTTCCGAAGCATCTCTCCAATGTGTCTTCGATAGCAGCTCCGAGAGCTCGGAGTGCCGGAGAAGGCACATTTGTTAAAACACGCACATCAAAGGCCTTCAGCTCAGTAATGCGGTCATCCAAGCGAGCTAGCCCTCGCTTTATTTGGTCAGGGGTTGCTTGAACCATCGGAGCGAATCCTTTCTCTAGCAATATTTGATAAGGACATTATCAAATATAAAGCCTATGCCTACGGCCAAAAAGAAAATTATTCCAATAAAAATGATTAATCATTACTAGCATCATAAATTAATCATTGCATGAATCATATAACGCCGATAGTCTGTGCCCATACCGACTGACCGAGAGCAGCAACGATGAGCACCTACTGGCGTAAACAATTCGAACATAACTTCATCGCCACCGAAAAAAATCTCGGCCTGGACGACATCCTCCAGGAAGCGCAGGACGCCTATTTGGGCTGGATGGGGGCTTCGCTGATGGCATTTCATGGCGAAATTGATCCAGCCAAACTCGATGCTCTGGATCAGATTTTCAATGGCGAAATCCCTATGCGAATGGCGGCCAATGATTGCTTCGACTACGCGATAAATGGGCGACTCAGACTGGCCAAGGATGGGACCGAGCAAAACCAGATGAATGATAGCTGGGGTCGCCTGGCCACTGTGGTGCTCTCCGCCCGGCCGGCTATTGAAGTGTTTTCGCCACGCATCCGAGGCAGGGAAATGCTGTTACCGACAGGACTCGAACACATCCTGCTCCATGCGCTGATCAGAGCCCGTCTCGACCTGGATACCCATCCGAAATTTGCGGATGAAGAGGCGCTACCGATGTTCTTGTCCGGGGAGGACAACATCGGCTACCTGACGCTAAAAGAGATCGCCCAGTTGGGGCAGATGTCCGAGCGGGCCGTGCGCAATGCCGCCCAACCCACGGCGGCGGATCGGCTTTACACCCGCAAGGAAAAAAACCAGACGGTGGTCGATGCAGATGAGGCGTTGCGCTGGTTGAAAGGTCGCCGGGGCTTTGTCGCCACTCGGGCGGATTAACACTCACCCACCCAACGCTCACTCGCCCATCGCCACAGGACTTCACCATGAGCCTCGAACAGTTCAGCCATTTGCTTTACGCCTCCACCCACAATTTCGCCACACTGCCATCCGAACTTTTGCTTGCATCAGAAGGTGGCCTGCAAACCTTCTATGCGCCCTTCGATCACATTAATACCGGTGCACGCGTCGTGCTGTGCGGCATTACACCTGGCTTACAGCAGGCCAGCCGCGCCTTGGATGAAGCGCGACAGCAGTTGCGCAATGGCGCCTCCATAGAGCACGCCAAACAGGCCGCCAAGGAAACGGCCAGCTTTGCCGGGCCCATGCGCAACAACCTGACCAACCTGCTTGATCACATCGGGCTGCATACGCTGCTGGACATCGATAGCTGTGCACGACTGTTTGATACGCAACGTCATCTGGTGCACTACACCTCGGCACTGCGCTACCCGGTCTTTCTCGATGGTCAGAATTACAGCGGCAGCCCCTCGATCCTCAGCCGCCCCAGTTTGCGCCATCAGGTCGACACGCACCTGGCTGAGGAGATTCGGGTACTGGGCCCGCAGTGCCTGTATATCCCGCTCGGCCCCAAGGTCACCGAGGTCTTTCAGCACCTGCAAGCTAAAGGCCTGTTAAAAGCCGAGCAGCTCTTGGATGGCCTGCCCCATCCCTCCGGCGCTAATGCGGAACGGATCAGCTATTTCCTCGGCACCAAGCCCCGAGAAAAGCTGTCGAGCAAAACCAACCCTGTGGTGTTGGATGGGGCCAAGGCGCGGATTTTGGCCAAGCTTACGACCCTACGTAGTGAAGGTTTCATGAGCTGAATCTGAGATCAACTCCCTGGAACAGGGAAGTGTTTCGACTGCAGTACGTTGTAGTAGTCACCGCCTGAGGTGGGGCGGAAGTACCCCTCTCTCTCGTCTCGCTGGGTTTGCCCAGCTTACTGCTCAGCAGTCCAGGCGGCCCTGTCTTCAGGGTCGCTTTTTTTGGTACGTCCATCTGGCAAGTTGCACGTACCTGCGACAGGGTTATGCGACAACTATTACAGGCCCCAAAAAACGGGGCCACGGCTTGTGTCGCAGCAGTTAGAGCGTTTGGTGGCCGGACTGGATGTTGACGCATCCAGCCTCGGTCGATCCTTTTACTTTGTGCCTGATACTTCTTTGGCATAGGCCTGACAGGCCTGCAGCGCGATCAATCCTTGGTCGCCGTCGCCGGTGATTCCGATAATTCGTTGAGCATGCGCCGGGTCAAGTTGGGCTCTACGGGCGCCATAAACCACGCCGCCGGTGCGGGTGGCGGTTTGCACTCCGTCACAATCAGTTGCGGTGGCGTCGAGTTGGACTGACAGCCGCAAGTCAGCAGTAGCAAGGCGATCACGCAAGCGTGCATGTTTGGTTTTTTCATCGGAAAGGGCTCGGTAATAGGCTTTTTCGCTGGCTACCAACCATTGCTCCAGGGCGAGGCGCTTGCTCTGCTCTGCCAGTACCAAAGCGGAGTTGGCATTGGCCAGACTTGTGCGCTCGGTTTGGTGGGCAGCTTCCTTGGCGGCCAGTCGCTGGCCGTAGGCGTTGGCCTGCCACGCCCATGCGGTCCACGCGCTGCCCGCCATCAGGGCAAGGATGATCAGCAGCGCTCCGCCCCACTTCACTGCATTGATCTTCACGCCAAGACCTTGAGTGCCCGGGCGTACAGCGCCTGCTGATCGGCGACGCCGTTCTGACCACCGTTGATGTGCTGGGTGATTTTGTTGAACTGGCCCGCATCGGCCAAGGTATTGAGTCCCTTGGTCACCCAGAACCATGCCGCTGACATACAGGCGTGTTGCGGCATCTCCAGCAACTCGGGGTGCGCCAGCAAGTTCAGGCCCAGCGCTTCACCGCACGCTGCGTAATTGGCGCGGCCAGTGATCTGGATCAGACCACGCCCCCGATACCTGAAACCATTTCCAGGCATGGTGTTGCCCAGAGCGGTACGTCCCTCATATCTGGCCTGAGCAGCGGTCGGCCCCCATACCTCTTTCAAGTACCGGAGCTGAACAGACTCATGCCCTATCTGGGCGATAAACGCTGCTATCCGTTTGGTACCAACAATCTGGTACCGACTCATCGCTGCATTCAGGACAGGAACGAAAACGCCAGCAACTGGGCCGGCGTTTGGTGGTACTTGAAGCAGTTGCTTCTCAGTAATGGCCATACAGCTTCTCCACATTGAGCCCCTGTAACTCAACCGCGATCATCATAAAAACGCGTTCGGCAGCGAAATTATTTGCCGGATAGTTCCTACAAGACTTCAAGAGCCAAACCATAGATACGAGCAATGACTCGAGTTTAATTTGCGTCGGCATAACACCTGTATGGGTACAAATTTGATAGGAAAGCACCAATGCACCGTCCACCGAGTATTCTTTTTCTTATTCCATACTTTGGAACTTGGCCGTTTTGGATGCCGCTTTTTCTCGAGAGTTGCCGACACAACCCTGACATTCAGTGGCTCATGTTCAGTGACTGCGACCAGCTGGATAACCTACCTGCCAATGTTTGTATCGAACCCACAAACTGGGTTGAATACTGCCAATTGGTTTCACAGCGGCTCGGTATTAACTTTGCACCTTCTTCGCCATACAAACTGTGCGACCTAAAGCCAGCCTTGGGTTTCATCCACGCGGACAGGCTGGAAGGTTTCGATTTTTGGGCATTCGGCGACATTGATCTGATCTACGGAAATCTCCGTGAGTACTTCACTGAAGCCCGTCTGGCCCGATATCACCTGTTATCGACCCATGAACGGAGAGTTGCAGGCCACTTGTGCCTGATTCGTAACACTGCCAGGGAAAGAGGGCTGTTCCAGCACATCAAGGATTGGTGTGAGCGCTTTGCTGACAACGAGCACTATGCGCTGGATGAAGGGGCTTTCAGTCGCGTGTTTTTGTGGCGTAAAAATCTTCCAGATCCTTTGTTCAAGTTCTTGGGAAATTTCAATCCTAAACGTCGTCGCAGCGAATTCGCTGAAGCTTTCAGCACTCCCAATGGCTGTATTAAATGGCACGATGGCAGCGAGGATTTCCCGTTGCAATGGCGCTGGCACCAAGGTCGTTTAACAAATGACCGAGATGGTGACCGTGCTTTTCCGTACTTTCATTTCGTCTGCTGGAAACGCAATGAATGGCAGGAGGTACCAAAACCATCCTTTGAGCAGGTAAAAAACTTGGCACTTAAACAACAATGGGCCATAGATGCGGCAGGCTTTCATTGAAAGATCATTGCATGAGGGCGCTGATCTTTTAATTTTAATACTTGATCACATACAGCAGCGCCACGCTCCTCGGGCGTGACTCATTCCCTCCCTATGTCGAAACATTTACATCATGGCTATGGTTGGCAACAGCCGAAACCGTAACTGCGTGGGTATGATCAGGTGCGTCCGCAATAGTCACCGAGTGGGTGTGATCTGGTGCGCCATCCGTAAAAATTGAATGAGTGTGCGCACCAGCCGCTCCTGAGTTCTGCGAAAGAGAATTCTCTACTGAAAAGTGCCCTGCACCATCCGAATTTTGAGTTTTGAGATTTCCTACGCCCAATCAGGAGCTGTCTGAATTGCTCAGTTGACCCACATTTCTTAACTTTCCCTTCCAGCGCCAGCATCCATGGCAGAAAGCTAAATCCTCGGGTATCAAAAAGCAGACCAAGCGCTGCCCTTCCCCTTGCAATAGTGCTTATCCATGAACAGTAATTTCAGAACCGATATCAACGCGCTGCGTGCGTTAGCCGTTGTGGCGGTCGTTTTATTCCACTTCAAAATTGCAGGCTTTGACGGGGGATTTGTAGGGGTCGATGTATTTTTCGTTGTCTCTGGTTTTCTGATGACGCAGATCATCTGCGGCGGCTTGGCGCAGAATCAGTTTTCGCTCGCAGGGTTCTATGCATCGCGACTCAGGCGCATTGTCCCTGCCTTGATCGGTCTTTGTTTGGCGGTTTTAGCCTTCGGTTTTATCTATCTACCGCTCGATGATTTTCGAGGTGCCATCAAAGCCATAAAAAGCAGTCTGTTATTTGCGTCCAATTTTTCATTTATGGCCAAGGGCGATTATTTCGACGCTCCGCAACAAGCCAACTGGCTACTCCACACCTGGTCTCTGTCGGTGGAGTGGCAGTTTTATATGATCTACCCGATCTTTCTCATGGTTTGCCGCAAACACCAGGAAGAGCAGAACACAAAGCACGCGCTGGTTATTGTCGGTCTGATTTCCCTGTTCGCATCGGTCTTTTTGAGCCGATCGAACCCATCCTTTGCGTTTTACATGCTGCCCACCCGAGCGTGGGAGTTGATCATTGGCGGGCTGGTTTTTCTGTACCCCATACGTCTCAACAGCAAGACCGGCAGTTGGCTCGCTGGGGTTGGAATTGCGTTAATTCTGCTCAGCATTTTCATCCTGTCGGAGCAGAATGCGTGGCCTGGTTATTTGGCTTTGCTGCCGGTGTCGGGTACCGCATTAATTCTTACCGCCAATAAGCACAGACTACTCAGCGGGTTCAAACCCGTGCAGTTTATCGGCACCATTTCTTACTCTGTCTATCTGTGGCACTGGCCGTTCGTGGTGTTCCTATACCAGTGTGGGCTGCTGAATAACGGACTTTATGTGTTGGCTGCAATAGCTCTTACATTTGTCCTAGGTACCCTCTCGTTTTACTTGGTCGAGTCAAAGGCTAAGAAATCTGACTTTAACTTCACGACGATTCTTAAATACTCGTCTGTCACCCTCGCAACGGTCGGCGTATCGGCTATTACCGCCTCGATCGCCAAGGACTACCCAAGCTCCCGGTTTGCTTATGTGGATCTTGGTCAACCTGAATACACCAGCAAAATGTACTCCCGTGAGTGCTACTCAAACCCATATGGCGCGGCAGACTGCATGCTTGGCAAAGGTGAGGTATCTGCCATTTTGTTTGGCGATAGCCACGCGGAATCAACCGCTGCAGCCTTCCAACCAGAAAACTCAGGCGCCGCATTACTCTGGGCACGAGGGGGGTGCCCGACATTATTGAATTTTGAAATGAACGATAAGGAACTGCAGAGTGCTTGCCGTGCCTTCAATGCTGACAAGGTTGAGGCGTTAAAGAACTCATATGCGGGTGTACCGGTCATCCTGTTCAGCCGCGCAGGGCTTTACTCGACCCAATCCAGAACCAATGGTTACAGCGTTTACTTCAATAAAAAACAGCAAACTGCCGAACAATCATTTGCTGAAACTTTCTCTGCCGAGTACGCGAATACGGTATGTTCCATTGCTCACAATCACCCGGTTTACATCGTCAGACCTATCCCCGAAATGCCTTTCAACGTGTACAAGGGGCTGAACCTCAACCAGCGAATCTTCGCGCAAAAAAGCGATATCTCCATCCCGGTTTCGGATTATCAGCAACGCAACCGTATCGCCAATAAGGCCATCGATCGAGCTGCGCGGCAATGCCCTGTCAAGGTACTGGACCCTACGCCTTACCTGTGCCCGCGGGGACAATGCATGGGTTCAAAAAATGGCCAGCCGCTGTATTACGATGACAACCATCTGATCGATTTCGGCAACGCCCAGCTTATAGGCTTGTTCGCCAATGTGCTGACAAAGGGTTGATGCCACTCGCTGCGTCAGTACTTGATCACATAGAGCAATGCCACGCTCCTGGGGCGACTCTCATGACCACCCGACGAAGAAACAGTCACAGCATGAGAGTGGTCCGGCACGCTATTAACGGTGACTGCATGAGTATGGTCAGGAGCCAAAGCTATGCTCACCGTATGAGTGTGATCCGGAGCCGCATCGGTGGTGATCGAATGACTGTGCGCTCCTGCAACGTTGGTGTACTGGGTTCCATATACCGAAGCACCACCCCCAAAGTAACCACTATCCAGGTTAGTCAAACCCATCGTAAGGCCGTGCCGGTGATCGCCATCAACGGTGGTCCCACCACTATGAGAGTGACCGCCCGCTACGCCCACTGTTGCCTGATGCCCGTGCCCGCCTGCTTCTGCAGCACTCGCCTCATGCTGGTGCCCACCTGCTGCTGCGGTCGAGGCTTCGTGACTGTGCAAAGCATTTTGCCCCTCCTGCGCACTCCCCAGCTCCCGGCCCGGATCAACACCACGCTCGTCATCCCAGCCCCGAACAAACTCCCCCCGCAGGTCCGGCAGCCCGAAGGTGGTGCTGCCATTGCCAGCGCCAAACCGCGTACCGATCACATCAAACAGCGCAGCATATTGCGTGCGCGAAACCACGGCACCGTTGCACTTAAGCCAACCCAATGGCGGCTCATCAGTGGCTACAGTTTTAACGTCCCCTACATCTGCGCCAGCCGCCAGGCCTGAGAACTGGCTCCAATAGGCGCTGTTTCCTGATGCCGGATCGCGCGCGCCACCATTGTTGGGGCCGCTTGGCTGCAGAGCGACATACAGATGGCCGTCAGTCGAGGCCACAAACGAAGGTGCTTGTGCCGCACCTGGGCCGTGATAGTCGATTTGGTCTGACCATGCCAGACCAGCAGTTTTGTTTACTACCTCCAGTAGTGAAGTAATCCGGAACATCACCTCATTGAATTCAGCCGAGTTCACCAGTCGCTGAAAGGGCCAACCCAAGCCGATGGTGGTCAGCCCGTTCACAGGATCACGGTAGGAAACCCCCGGCACCGGATTGGCCGGGATATTGGTTTGCGCATCCTCGGCAAAGATGCCAGGCGATAACGGGCGATCAGTGTTGGCCATGTAGATTTCTCCGGACGTAAAAAAACCGCCTTTTATGGCGGCTTCTGATGAACATTGAAGTCCTGTTGGGGCAATCAGTCTTTCATCTCGACGAGCACCTGCTTGAGCAAATCAGCTGTTGGCAGTTCCCCATTCACTCGAATGCAAGGCACATCCAACTGACTGAGCCATCGTTCATGCCGGGGTCGGCTGCGGCCTCCCTCGGTGCCCGCTTCATAGCTCTGCGCCCAGGCGACAAATGCCTGGTGATTGGCATGCATATCCCCACCCGGTAGCACACGATCACCATAGCTGCGCAATTCACGGGCCTTCAGACGCTCAATCCTGACGGCGGTTGGCGTCTCGATAAAAACGACCAGCTCTGCACGCTGAATAATTTCGTCCCCCCAGCCATCCATTGCGCTGGAAACAATCCACGGACCTTCAGCAAGCCTGTTGCTCAGCAAGTTGACACGCTCTGCAGGAGGTCGTGAATGTACAAAGGGAGGGTCGGTCGGGAACCAGTAATAATCGTCGACATCAACGTGAGGGACCTGAAGCTTTGCAGCCAGGGCCGCACCCAGTGTGCTTACCCCTGAGCCCGATGCACCACTTATGTAGATTCGTTTTGTCACGCTACATGGACTCTCTTACATGCTGCCTGTGGTTCTACCACAGCCTTGAGCCTGAGTTAGCCCGCAGTTTCAGGGGTATGACTGCCGCGCATGGAGCACACTGACCACTTCTATTCGATCGGGCGTAGCTCGGTACACAATGACGTAATTGGGGTGAGCAACTATTTCCCGTGTTCCAGCTATTCGACCAAGCGGATACAAATAGGGATGGGCTTTCACCGGGAGTAACGTGGAATCGAAGCGAGCTTTCAATCGGCGAGCAGCGCCAGGATTTTCAGCAGAGATGTAGGCCATGATTTCAAGCAAATCTGATATTGCATCGTCCAGCCAAACCACGGAGCGCATCAGGATTTTTCTTGCGCTTTGCGTTCAGCCTCCCGGATCACAGCATCCACTCGCGCCATCACCTCATCATGCGCTACGCCCGGTCCAGGACTGTCCAGGCTGGCCTGCACTTTTTTCCGAAACCATTGATCGTACTGAGCGGCCTGCTCTTCGGTCTCGAACTCGGACACGATGGGGGATATTTTGAGGCTCATCAGGGCTCTCCTGTGTTGATGACTGCCACTTTACCCCTGTAATCATTGAGTGTCGCCCCGTCTGGACGAAATGCACGTGGCCCATTTACCCTGAAACAAACCGAATCACCACAGTGACAGCCCCGCTATCCACCGCCCCACTCCCCATATCCGGCCCAAACCCGTTCCCGGGTCGCAGGATGATCCCCACCACCCGCGCCCCTGCAGGCAACGGCAGCAAATACTGATGATCAGCACGGGTGTTGCTGAACACGCTGGTCAATTCCTGCAGCAGATAACGGGGAATGTTGTCGCGCACCAGCAACACGCCTTCCAGCGGGCCGATGCGTTGCAGACCACAGTCGATACCAAACGCCTGACGCACAAACCACAGAATCTCCGGCAGCGAGCCATGCCGGGTATGGTTTTTGGCGATCTTGCCGTAAATGCGCAGGCGGAATTCATCGTCGTCGGCCAGTCGTTGACCGTACGACGGCACGCCTGCCAGCCACACCGGCGCGTTGTCCGGCGAACCCGGTACATCATCGGCACGCAGCCATTGATCCTCGCTACGGCTGACCACTTCGCGGCTCTGGCCAACGATCCGACCCAGCACGTCCAGTTGCTTGCCCTGCGCCCAACGCAGATCCCGGCCGATCAGCGTATCGAGCAGGGTGTCGTACAGCACCTGGGCCTGATCAATCTGCGCCTGTAATACTCCGGCACGCACCGTGGAGCGTTTTAGGCTGTAGAGCTGTCGATCACAAGCTTGTGCACTCAGGTCGCGGCCAAACTCGCTCTGATAGTCAGCCCGACTCATAGCAAGTTGACCTTGATCCGCGCCGGGTCAAACGAGGCCCAGGCATTCCAACTGATAGGAATATCGTCAGCAGACAAAACGCCTGACTCGGTACCGATGCGAATCACCCGCAACGCATGCCCCGGGACGCTGTTGATCGGTGTGTATAGGCGTGGCGCAACTACGCTTTCGCCCGGGACAATGCCGTCTTGATCGTAACCAGCCGTCACCGGAATGCCGAGTCCCGGCGCGCCAAAGCGTGAGTAGATGACGATGGCGTCGGCGATCCGCGCACCATAGTCATCTGTCAGTTCTCCGTCGCCCAATGACTGGATATCGATCTCGACAAATATTGGCACTTCAGTGGGCCGCACCCACTGCACCGGATAGGTATCGCCCAGATTGTCGGTGACCACAAACAGCGCGTTGCCGTACCACTCGTTCAACGCCGGGGAGCGTTCCAGCAGCACTCGGGCCACGTCCTTGTCCTCGCCGCCGACCACCACGGCGGCAATGGCCTTGGGTGGTATGCCGCGACTGTCCGTTACCAGGGTGTTGTTGATCAGCACCCGCACAAAGTCGACACCCGGCACATTGCGCAGGTTGGCGTAAATGGCTTCGACGGGCGAGCTGGCCGGGGCCATGGTCGATTGATCGCGGCGTTGGCGTAAGAGCGGGTCGCGCTCTTCGATGGCGCCCGGCACCGCTGACGCCGCGTTGCTGACAGCGTTCCAACCCACCACCGGGGTCAGGATCACGCTGAGCTGGCCCGGCATCGCCGTGTAGGCGCCCTTGTCTTCGGTGAGGGCGGTCACACTGCCCTGCCCTTCATGATCCAGTGTCACATCAGCCTGGGTAATCCACACGATCTGACGCTGCGCATCACTGACCCGCTGTCCCTTGCGGATGACCGTACCGGCCACACCTGTGAGTTGCAGTTGTACGGTCGAGGGTTTGCCCTCAGCCCGCTCAATGCCATTCAGGCGTACCAGACCGGACAAAGCCGCACCCGTTGCCGCGTCCGGATCGAACTGGCTGAACACGTTGTGCAGCAACGCCCACAGATCACCCACCGCCTCCAACGGGATCTTGACCACCTGCATGGCCGGGTCGGCGGCGGAAAAGTCCGGTTGCAGACGTTCCCCCGTCACCGGGTCCTGGATCAGCGCCAGCGCCGCACTGGCGTCGGCCAGCACATCGGCCAGACGCTTGATTTTAAGGCCATCGGGGGTCACGCCGTAGTCAGCCATTGAATACCTCGGACAGGGTGACGGTTTCATTGCGGCCCAGCAGGACTTCCTGCTCATTGGGCTGGGTTTTGATGATCACAAAGGGGTTGCGTGAATGGTTGGTCAGTTTCATGGGGGCGAGACTCCTCAAATGCCGTCGACATAGCGCCATGACAGTGGGTGCTTGATATGGGTGGGGCCAAAGATGTATTCGGCATACAGCTTCACGCCATAGCCCTGGGGTTGTGGCTCCAGCACCTGAAAGGTCAGTGGCATGGGCATCCACAAAGTTCTTTTGTTAAGGGTCGCGGCCGCCATGCGTGCGGTTTTGCCCGCCCCCGCGTCATCCAGATAACGCACCGGCACAATCTTCAAGGGCTGCTTGGTGCGGGTGGTGTAGAGGTTGGCTTTCTCGACGTATTCCAGCACCGAGATATCACTGTTCTGACTGACGCGCTGGGTCACAATCTGCCCGTAACGCTTGGCCGGGATCAGCAAGGTGCCTGCCAGATGCACGGTGTTCGATTGCAGCCAGACGCCGGTCAGGGCGTCGTTGACATCCGCCAGAATCTCGTCCGGATCTTTCTCCGGCCATTCGCTGGACGTGCCCGCCTGGTTGAGCGATGCGGGAGCAACCGGCACGCCCGGCAACTCGATCA
The DNA here is from genome assembly GCF_019345465.1 of Pseudomonas sp. NKUCC02_KPG. Lineage (GTDB taxonomy): Bacteria > Pseudomonadota > Gammaproteobacteria > Pseudomonadales > Pseudomonadaceae > Aquipseudomonas. The sequence goes on along the minus strand of NZ_JAHKRC010000003.1, from coordinate 202,852 downwards.
GGCCGTTGTAATCCACCCTGTCCTCGCCATACCAGGTCACGCCTTCGATATGGCGCTCACTGCCTTCGCGCATCGACTCGCCCAGCTCGGTAAACAAACCGGGACCCTCGACACCGAACTCAATGGCCCGTGCATCCTGAATATCGAAATCAGCCCCCACGCCCGAGGCTTCCAGCGGGATGGTGACTTTATCCAGCGCTACACCCACGGTGGGCACGTCATTGGCCAGGCGCGCACGGAACTGGCCACGGCCCGAGCGATCGCGCACCAGATAGCTGGCAGCCCGGGCACCGGGATTGATGGACGTGTCCACGCACTCGGCCGGGATCACCTGACTCCAGAGGATTTCCGGCAGCTCGACATCCTCAATGCCGGAAACGATCTGCTCGAAGTTGCTCTGTACGATGTGCATCGCATTGACGCGACCGTACTGGAAGCTGTTGTTTTGGATTCGCATGCTGCTTTTCTCCCGGCCAGAAACGCGAAAACCCGCACAGGGCGGGTTGTTCGAGGGGCTGGCTGTTGATCAGAGGTTGATAACGGCCAATTGCGGACCGACCTGTTTATGCCAGGTCACCCCGGGCCATGCCAGCAGGCCCTCACCCGCCACGTTGGTAAAACAGCCCACCGGCAACCGGACCTCGTTGGTGGCATTGATGGCGACATACACCGGGTCGCCGTGGGCAATATTCAGCTCTTCTGGCTTGCTCACTAACACCAGCACATTCAGGCCAGGCTCGATCACCCCCACCAGGGATTTTTCGCTGAGAAAAGCCCAGCCATGGGCATCCACTTCGGCGGCGTAGGTGTAGGCAACGATGCCCACCAGTTGCGCAGCCGTGGAGTCGGCCAGCGGAGCCTTGATCGCGTAGGGGTTAAGCTCAAACTCATTGTGATTGAGCGTGCCCTTGACTACCGCCCGGCCCACGTACACATCGGTTTCGCTGACGAAGCTGGCGTGGGGGTCGCGGCTGACGCTGCGCATATCGGCCAGTTGGCCGGGAAAGCCCGCCACGCGGGCGCTGGGGTAGCCGTTTTGCACGGCAGGTCGGCTATTGCGAGTGGTCATTGTCTGGCTCCATAGAGTTTGTCGAAGCGTGCGCGGTTGTCAGCCGTGTTCATGGCCGACTGGGTCATCGCGCCGGTCTGCACCCGGCTGCCGTTGACCACGCGCTTCTGTCCCGGGCTATGGCGCAGACCTTCGTACAGACCGGCGACAAAATTGACGTCGGCCAGCTTGTCTGCCGGGATCTCGGGCAAACCGTTCTGGGCCCGGACGCGGGTCACAACTTCAGCACGCAGGGCATTGCCACTGAGCGCTTTCATGTCGTCGGGCAAGGTCTGGCAGTTCATCACCTGCGTGGCCTCCTCCCGCTGGTTGACGATGTCCTGCGCCGCCGTTTCCACCGCTGCCGGGGACATGGCCGCTTCGAGCTGCTCCTTGATCGATTGCAGTTCGCCGGTGACACGGGTGTAGTTGGCATCGGCTTCGTCTTTGGCCGCCGTGATGGTCTCCAGTTCAGCCAGCAAACCTTCAAGTCTGGATGCATCCGCGCCCGCGTTTTCGGATGCCTGCTCGATCTCCTCGACCGCTTGGGCGTCCTCTTCGTTCATCACTTGGATGGTCTTGCCGTTACGCAGACGCACCCGGATCGGATCAGCCATAACGGCCTCCTGCTGCTTGGGTTGTGTGGGTTTGGTGTTGAGAATCCGCACATCGTGGCCGCCACGCCCGGCACCAGCCGGGAGCAGCGCAACATGGTTGTAGCGGATCTGGGTCTGCCTGCCGACGTAGCGCTGACCGTCGTATTCGCCCGGTTCAGACACGCCGTCGGCGTCATAACCTGACGACACTTCCGAGACTTGCCGGGTCTTGATTTTGTCGATGGCGACACGGTCAGTGATAATCAAGTCAGCCAGCAAATAGGGCTCCTCAACCACTGGCGCACCAGCCACGTAACCGACAATGATCCCGGCTTGCGCCTGCGCGTCTTCAATCCAGGTGTGCTGATCGATCACCACCGGCACGCCTTCCAGACTGCGCAACGAACGAGATTCCGCCAGGCTGTCGAGGGCGACCAGCATGCCGCCGGAACCTGTACGCGCTCCACCGCGTCAGCAGAACCCTTGAAGCGTTCCGGATACAGAATGTGGATTTCGGTGATTTCGTTGTCGAACACACGGCACAGGCTTTCGGCCAGCGCCGTGGAAGCCCGCTGCACCCCGCGTTCGACACGGGACAGGTTGCCGGAATCCACGGCATCACCCAGTTGCGAAAGACGGGCCGAGACGTCGGCCAGCGTCCAGTTCCTGGCAATACGAGCACGCTTTAACGGAGTCATGACTAAGCGCCTTGAGAAAAAAGACATAGCCATTTTGCGCATAGCGCAAATCAAGCGCAAGCAAAATTTGCGCTATGCGCTTTGCGTGAAATGCAGATGACTATGAGAATCAAGTTATGGATATAGGAAAAATCATACGAGACGCGCGCAAAGCCAAAGGCTGGACGCTCGACGAACTCTCAAGTCGGATCGAAACGGACTCTGGCAATCTTTCACGCCTCGAGCGCGGCAAACAATTTGCCAGTAAAGATCTGCTGAATAAAATCATGACCGTACTGGATCTGGAGCTGGTTCCGGCTTACGACACAGCTGTGGGTTCTGAGGGCACACTCTCGCACGCTGCAGGCAAGAGCCAAAGAGACTCCCACGCTAATGTGGAAATCTCCAGAACAGTATTTCCTAGAACAAATTTGTATCCATTAATTGACCCCGACATGGTTAAAGCGTGGGCAGAATCGCCTGGTAACCTTAAACCGGACGATACCCACATGTACCTAGAATCTACTGAAGATGCCGGGGAGCGTGGATTCTGGATGGTTGTTAAAGGCGATTACATGGCCTGTAATGGCAATCCAAGCTTTCCCGAGGGTTCCTTGATCCTCGTGAAGCCCGAGTCTGAGCCCATCAGCGGCAAATACTATGTTGTGATACTTGAAAGCGGTGAGCAGACCTTCAAGCAGTATGTCGTAGACGCAGGCCACAAGTACTTGCGCCCTCTCAATCAAAACTATCGGACTATCGAGATAGACGATACCTGCCAGTTCATCGGTCGGGCGATTGATACAAAAATGACAGGCTTGTAACCCACCTGCTTAAAAGGAGCCCGCCTCGTGCGGGCTTTTTTACGTCCGGATTTTTATTTATTTGCGCTTGACGCAAACCACATTTTGCGAATAATGCAAATCATGAGTGTGCGCAACACGCAAATTTTACTCGAAGCGCACACCCTTCCCAAGTGAAAAGGTTTAGCGAGGTCGAACCTTGATCGACCCACGGGTAAACGCGACAACAGTCGTGCCTCGACCCGGCCGGAGCAGCATAGAACCACCGCCAACGCCTGCGCCGCCAGTACACCTGGCGAGGCGCTGCCATTGCCCTCCTTTTGTTCACTTTCTGGATTTTGGCCAGTTCGTACGCCAGCCAACTTACCCAATGACCATCACTACCCCGGCAACACCCCCTGCACACCAATCAACACGTTGACACCTACCCATCAGGAGAACTTGTCATGGTTAACCCGAAACTGATGCACCTAACCGCCTCACTGCTGGAACAACAGCCTGCCTTTACCGTTGGCGATATCGTCATCTTCAAGGAGGGTCTGGCAAACAAGCGTATCGAAGGCGAAGCCGTTGTCACCGAGCTGCTTGATCCTCTGATCCTGGCCGCTGGCGAACACCCCGGCAGCCCCTACTTCCGCGAACCTATGGACATGAAAGTGTCCTACCTGACCCCGGATGACGAGCTGATCGAAGCACATGTTGATTCACGGCGCTTCAGGCTGGCCTGATTCCCTCCCAAAGGCCGAGCCCTGCTCGGGCTTGGCCAACACACTCCAATTCGGAGGCGCCCATGAATACCGTAAATCAACTCACCTACTTCAAAGACAGTGGTCTCCCTCAGCCGGATTGGGACGATGACTACGCCAAAGACAACTGGTTGATCGACGCTGCTGAATCCTTGATTCACGGCGCGGACATCAACATCCAACGCCGCTACCGTCGAGCCCAAGGCGTACCGCACGCCCAGTTCCTGACCGCCGTGCAGATGCACTTGATCGACCGCCAGATAGCCGGTGAAGACAACGAAGACTGGTTCGCCCAGTTGGTAGTCGATGCCGCGACCGGAGCCCCCTGCAAAAGGGTTGCACTGCGGCTGTTGGGAGAAAGCCAGCACACTCACGGCATGCTGTTCGAAATCGCCGAAAAACTGCTCGAAACTCTGGCCCACGACGCTCTTATCGCTCAAGCCGAAGACAACGAACTGTAGCTCCACCCCCTCGCACACACCTTTCGCCACTGCGCCTTGCTGCGCGACAGGAGACAGCCATGTCCGCAAATACCCGGATCTGGGACCAGGTCAACACCACCGATCCCGACGCCACCAAGAGCTACACCGGCATGGGCGGTTTCAAGGGGACCGCCATCAAACCCACCTACCTGATGCGCAAAGCCACCGAAGTATTCGGTCCCTGTGGCGAAGGCTGGGGCTGGACCGTGCTTGAAGACCGTTTCGACGAGGGCGCCCCGCTGGTTGCCCCTACGAAGGAATGGCCCGAAGCACCCCGGATCAACGCCAAGCTGCACACCCTGAAAATCGAACTCTGGTACCTCGGCAAGGACGGCCAGAAATGCACGGTGCAGCACTACGGCCACACGCCCTTTGTCCTGCTCCAGGCCGGGAAAATCATTACCGACTGGGAAGCGGCTAAAAAGTCCCTGACCGACGCTATCGGCAAATGCCTGCAGCCTCTGGGGTTTGCTGCAGACATCCATATGGGCATGTTTGACGACCCCGCCTACATCGACACCGTGCGCAGTGAAATCGAACTGGAAAAGGCCGACGACAAAGACGCTGAAATGGCCCGGCAGAAACTGGAACGTGTGGATTGGTTGAATCGCTCTATCGAACTGCTGGCCAGCGCCGTCACCCTGCACGAACTGAATATCCTCAATGTACGTTTTGTACGCGAAGCCACCCGGCGCAGTGAACCTAAATTTATTGCCCGCCTGACCCGCGCATTTGAACAACGCAAAGCCGAACTCGCCACCCCCAAGGAGGACGCAGCATGACCCAGCTCTATGCGTTGACCGGTCAACTGGCCGAACTCCAGGCACTGCTCGACACCGACGACGAAAGCCTCAAGGAAGCCCTGCAAAACACCATGAATGAAATCCAGGGCGAATTCGAGATCAAGGCCGACAGCATCGTCAAACTGCGGCGCAATATCGAAAGCGACGTGGATGCCATCGACAAGGAAGTCGAACGCCTGAACGAACTCAAGCGCATCAAGAAAAACAGCATCAGCGCAATCAGCGACTACCTGCGCCGAAACATGGAAGCCGCCAACCTCAAGACCATCAAGCGCCCGCTGTTCACCATCACCCTCGCGTTGGCGCCCGAACGGGCAATCATCGACAACCTGGATGAAATCCCCGATGAACTGGTGGTGGTCAGCAGTGCCGTAGACCCCGACAAAAAAGCCATCCTCGCCCGGCTCAAAGTCATCAGAGACCACAACGCACAGATCCGTCAGCGCATGGCGTCTGGCGAAGACGTCGAGGCCGAACTGCTGGAACAACCGGCGTGGGCGCACCTGGAACGCGGTGAAAGCTCAATCCGGATCAAATAAGGAGGCCGCATGGCACGCGGAATCAACAAAGTCATCCTGCTCGGCACCTGCGGACAAGATCCCGTTGTCCGCTACCTGCCCAATGGCAATGCCCTGACCAACTTCAGCCTGGCCACCAACGAACAATGGACCGACAAAAAGTCCGGCGAAAAGGTCGAGCGCACGGAATGGCACCGGATCGTGCTGTTGGGGAAAGTGGCCGAGATTGCAGGGGAGTATTTGCGTAAAGGCGGTCAGGTTTATATCGAAGGAAAATTGCATACGCGGGAATGGCAAAAAGATGGCGTTCGCCGATTTACCACCGAGATTCTGGTGGATGGTCGGGGGACGCTACAGTTGCTGGGCGAGCTAATTGTGCAGTAGAAAGCACAAGCACCTTCACCTGCAGAATGCTGATTCCCCACGTCACTATAAGAGGGAACCCCCAATGGAGAGCGAACTCCTCACCCACGAAGAACTCATCGAAATCACGGGCTACAAGTCCACTGGATTTCAACGTCGCTGGCTGGAAGATCATCTGTGGCACTACGTCGAGAGCCGCAGAGGTCGCCCGCTGGTGGCGCGTGACTATGCGCGCATGAAACTGGGCATCCCCTTCCCAACCAGGACCGAACCACAGCCAGCACCTGCAACACCGGCATGGTCGCCTGATTTTTCCAAGGTGAGCTGATATGCGCCCCAGGAAAACAGAAAACCGGGATCTGCCACCCAATGTCTACAGGCGTAAACGCAAACGCAAAAGCGGCAAGGTCTGGATCGGCTATTACTACGAAACACCGTCAGGCAAAGAGATCTCGCTGGGTACGGATTTTGATCTGGCCCGCTTGAAATGGGCTGAACTGGAGTCCCAGGAAAAGCCGCTGGATCTTCGGACCATGAAAGGCATTTTCGCCCGCTATGTACGCGATATTCTGCCGAAGAAAGCGCCGCGTACCCAAAAGGACAATTTTGCCGAACTGCGCAAACTCAGCGCGGTGTTTGATGACGCCCCCATAGACGCAATTACCCCGGCGATGATTGCGCAGTACCGCGACAAACGCTCCGCAAAAACACGGGCCAATCGTGAAATCGCCCTGCTCTCGCATATTTTCAATATTGCCCGGGAATGGGGCCTCACGGAAAAGGCCAATCCCTGCCTGGGCATCCGCAAAAACAAAGAGCGGCCTCGTGACTATTACGCCACCGATGCTGTTTGGGCTGCGGTTTATGCAGAGGCTGTACCTGAACTTAAAGAAGCGATGGACCTGGCTTACCTGACTGGCCAGCGCCCAGCCGATGTTCTGGCGATGCGTCAGGATGATATCGATGGTGATTTTTTGCTGGTCAAGCAAGGTAAAACCGGCAAGCGCCTGAGAATCCTGCTGAAGATGGATGGCCAACTCAACAGCCTGGGCCTGCTGATCGAACGCATGATTGAGCGCAATAAAAAGCACATATCGCTGCACTTTATTCTCAATCAATACGGCAAGCGGGTCTCGCAGGAGATGCTGCGCAATCGCTGGGATGACGCCCGCAAAACTGCGCGACTCAAAGCGATTGATGGCAAACAAACCGAATTCGCGGCGCAGATTGCGCGTTTTCAGTTCAGGGACATTCGGCCAAAGGCCGCTTCGGAGATCGTCAGTGTGGCGGACGCCAGCCTGTTGCTGGGGCATTCGGAGGAAGGGATCACGGAGCGCGTTTATCGCCGTATCGGCGCTATCGCCAAACCCGCGAAATAGAATAGTTTCGGAACTCCACCCCCAAAAGTTTCGGAACTCTTCACTTTTTCGAAGCCATAAAAAAACCCCGTAGACCAAGGTCTACGGGGCTTTCGAAGGTGGAGGCCGAAGCCGGAATCGAACCGGCGTGGGCGGATTTGCAATCCGCTGCATAACCATTTTGCTATTCGGCCAATTGCGCTTGAAGCTTCGTGAGAAACATCAAAAACAAGAGTTTGTTACTGCGACTTGTCGCTACAACCATTTGATTCTTCAGCACTTCAGGTAGTTGCCCCGGGCTGATGGCGCGCATTATGTACTAGAAGGCTGAAGCTGGCAACCCCCTGAATTCTAATAATTTTTAGTTATTTTTCTGCCACGGGTTTTCAGATCACGACATTGCGTACAAACCGCAATGTCCCCTCGCCTTCGTTACGGTAGGCATGGGGTCGGTTGCTGGCGTACATATAGAACTCTCCCGCGCTAAATCGCAGTACCTGTTCGTCCATGACCAGGGTCAAACAACCTTCGAATACGTAGAGCTGCTCGCTCCAGCCTTCGGCATCTGCCTGGGAGTGGTATTCCTCTCCCGGCTCCAGGGTCCATTCCCACAACTCGACTTCGCGGGTGGCGGTGGCTTTGGACAGCAGGACGGCTTTGCTCCCCGCCTTCGCACCTGTCCAGGCCACTTCGTTGATGCGACTCGGGTCAGGTGAGCCCGGGGCCTGGATCAAATCACTGAAGGCTACGTTCAATGCCTCTGCAACTCGGTCAAGGGTGCTCAGGCTGACGTTCTTTTCGCCAGCCTCTATAGCCACCAGCATTCGCCGACTCACTCCGGACAGTTCGGCCAAGGTGCTCTGGCTCAGGTGCGCCAGCAATCTAAGGCGCCGTACGTTCTGACTGACGTGCTGCAAAACCGACGCACGTTGTGAATTTTCTTTGGGCACTATATTGCTCACCTTGTGGGACTGCGCAGTATACTGCCCAGCTTTGACGCATTGTGCGTCTCCATTCCTGTAGCACGCAAGGTTGCGACACCAATGAAATTTACCCGATTGCTGCCTTTGACCTCTCGCTTCAGTAAAGCGGAGTGCGTGCTGATTCTGATTACAATGGTGTGGGGCATCACCTTTCTGTTGGTGCAGCATGCACTGACAGCGAGCGGGCCTATGTTTTTTGTGGGGCTGCGCTTTGCCGCGGCTGCCGGCATTGTCGCTCTTTTTTCCATTCGCAGCCTGCGCGGCATTACGCTGTTCGAGCTCAAGGCGGGCATGTTTATCGGTGTCTCGATCATGCTCGGCTACGGCTTGCAAACCATTGGCCTGCAGACCATCCCAAGTAGCCAGTCCGCCTTCATTACCGCGCTTTACGTACCCTTTGTACCGCTGTTGCAGTGGCTGGTGCTGGGGCGCAGGCCCGGTTTGATGCCGAGCCTGGGGATCATGCTGGCCTTTACCGGGCTGATGTTGTTGTCCGGCCCAAGCGGCGCGTCCCTGGATTTCAGCCCCGGGGAGATCGCCACGCTGATTAGCGCCATTGCCATCGCTGCCGAGATCATTCTGATCAGTGCTTACGCAGGCAAAGTCGATGTTCGCCGGGTAACTGTCGTTCAGCTCAGCACGGCGTCAATTCTGGCGTTTTTGATGATTGTGCCGACACAAGAAGCCATTCCTGACTTTTCATGGCTATTGTTAGCCAGTGCGGTTGGCTTGGGCGCTGCCAGTGCGGCGATTCAGGTCGCGATGAATTGGGCCCAGAAAAGCGTTTCGCCTACCCGCGCCACTCTTATCTATGCAGGTGAACCGGTCTGGGCTGGCATTGCGGGGCGTCTTGCAGGTGAGCGCTTGCCCGGCATTGCGCTGCTTGGCGCGGCATTGATTGTTGCAGCGGTGATCGTGAGTGAGTTAAAAACAAAGGGTAAGAAGCTCGAAGAGCTTGAGCAAAAGCAAGGCGACCAAGCCTGCGATTAAAAACTGCAAGTCTAAGACGCAGTACGATTTTTTACTTAGAAGCGCTTACACGAGGAGAGAACTGTAGGAAACCCAACCGGTTATCGACAGACTTTGTAGGATTCAGCCACAGGTTCACTGTTGGTGATCTGCAACTCGCCACGTATGATCGCTTACAAACTCCTGCAGATTAGAAGCCTATGTCCCTGATAGTTCTACTGCTTCTGCCCTTCGTCGGCAGCTGTCTGGCGGCTGTTTTGCCGCACAACGCACGTAACAGTGAATCACTGCTGGCCGGTCTTATTGCTTTGATCGGCACTGTTCAAGTAGCCATGCTCTATCCACAAATCGCCCATGGTGGCGTCATTCGTGAAGAGTTCATGTGGCTGCCCAGTCTCGGCTTGAATTTTGTCCTGCGCCTGGACGGATTCGCCTGGCTGTTCTCGATTCTGGTGCTTGGCATCGGCACGCTGGTGTCGCTGTACGCCCGTTATTACATGTCCCCCGAAGACCCGGTTCCGCGCTTCTTTGCGTTTTTCCTGGCGTTTATGGGGGCCATGCTCGGCCTGGTACTGTCGGGCAATCTGATTCAGATCGTGTTTTTCTGGGAGCTCACCAGCCTCTTTTCATTCTTGCTGATTGGTTATTGGCACCACCGCTCGGATGCCCGACGCGGCGCTTATATGGCGCTGATGGTCACGGGCGCCGGGGGGTTGTGTCTGCTGGCGGGGGTCATGCTGCTTGGCCATGTCGTCGGCAGCTATGATCTGGATGCCGTGCTCGCGGCGGGCGACAAGATCCGCGCCCACAGCCTGTATCCAATCCTGCTACCCCTCATCCTGATCGGCGCCCTGAGCAAGAGTGCGCAATTCCCGTTTCACTTCTGGCTTCCCCATGCGATGGCGGCGCCAACCCCTGTATCGGCTTATCTGCACTCGGCAACGATGGTTAAGGCCGGGGTCTTTCTCCTGGCTCGTCTCTGGCCTTCCCTGTCGGGCAGCGAAGAATGGTTCTGGATTGTCAGTGGCGCCGGTGCCTGCACCCTGGTGCTGGGCGCTTACTGCGCGATGTTTCAAAATGACCTTAAAGGCCTGCTGGCCTATTCGACCATCAGCCACCTGGGGCTGATTACCCTGCTGCTGGGCCTCAACAGCCCGCTGGCCGCCGTGGCTGCGGTGTTTCACATCCTCAACCATGCAACGTTCAAAGCGTCTCTGTTCATGGCTGCCGGGATCATTGACCACGAGAGCGGCACACGGGACATTCGCAAGCTCAGCGGCCTGTTCAAGCTCATGCCCTACACCGCGACCCTGGCCATGGTGGCCAGTGCCTCGATGGCCGGGGTGCCGCTGCTGAACGGGTTCCTGTCCAAAGAAATGTTCTTTGCCGAAACCGTGTTCATCAATTCCACGGCCTGGGTAGAAATCGCCCTGCCGGTCATTGCGACCATCGCCGGCACGTTCAGCGTGGCCTACGCCCTTCGCTTTACCGTGGATGTGTTCTTCGGCCCGCCTGCGACCAACCTGCCACACACCCCGCACGAGCCTCCACGCTGGATGCGCGCCCCGGTCGAGCTGCTGGTGTTCACCTGCCTGATGGTGGGGATTTTCCCGGCACAAACCGTCGGCCCGCTGCTCGCCGCCGCTGCACAGCCGGTCGTGGGAGGCGAGTTGCCCGAGTACAGCCTGGCCATCTGGCACGGGCTCAATGCTCCGATGATCATGAGCCTGATCGCCATGTCCGGCGGTATCCTGCTGTATGTGCTGTTGCGCAAACAGCTCAAGCTCGATCGTTTCCCGTACCCGCCGCTGATCAAGTACTTCAATGGCAAACGCTTCTTCGAACGCAGCCTGGTGGTGATCATGCGCGGCGCGCGCCGGCTTGAACGACGCATCAGCACCCAGCGCCTGCAAACCCAGCTGTTCCTGTTGATTCTGGTTGCCGTTATCGCCGGGCTGATCCCGATGTTCTACAGCGGCCTGAGCTGGGGCGATCGCCCGAAAATACCGGGCTCGATTGTCTTTATCACCCTGTGGCTGCTGGCGATTGCCTGCGCACTCGGCGCCGCCTGGCAAGCCAAGTACCACCGTCTTGCAGCCCTGACGATGGTCAGCGTGTGCGGCCTGATGACCTGCGTCACCTTTGTATGGTTCTCGGCGCCGGACCTGGCCTTGACCCAACTGGTGGTCGAAGTCGTGACCACCGTGCTGATCCTGCTTGGCCTGCGCTGGCTGCCACGGCGTATCGAAGAGGTCTCGCCACTACCGGGCACTTTGCGCAAGGCGCAGATCCGTCGTTTGCGCGACTTGCTGCTCTCCACGGCAGTGGGTGGCGGCATGGCGTTGCTGTCTTACGCGATGCTGACACGCCAGACCCCCAACGACATTTCTTCGTTCTACCTCAGCCGGGCACTGCCTGAAGGCGGCGGCAGCAATGTGGTGAATGTGATGCTGGTGGATTTCCGGGGCTTCGACACCCTGGGTGAAATCACTGTTCTGGCCGCCGTAGCTTTGACCGTGTTTGCCCTGCTGCGTCGCTTCCGCCCCTCCAAAGAAAGCATGCAGCTACCTGCCCAGCAGCGACTCCTGGCCAAGGACGTGATGACCGATTTGGTCAACCCGCGTAGCGCCAGCGATACCGCCCTGGGCTTTATGATGGTGCCGGCCGTGCTGGTGCGTTTGCTGCTGCCGATTGCCTTTGTGGTGTCCATGTACCTGTTCATGCGCGGTCATAACCAGCCGGGCGGCGGCTTCGTCGCAGGCCTGGTGATGTCGGTGGCGTTTATCCTGCAATACATGGTTGCCGGCACACAGTGGGTCGAGGCACAGATGAGCCTGCGGCCGTTGCGCTGGATGGGCACCGGGCTGTTGTTTGCAACATTGACCGGACTGGGCGCAATCCCCTTGGGCTACCCGTTCCTGACCACTCACACCTTCCACTTCAGCGTGCCGCTGTTGGGCGATATCCATGTGGCCAGCGCCCTGTTCTTCGATATCGGCGTGTATGCGGTGGTCGTCGGCGCAACCCTGCTGATCCTCACGGCACTGGCTCACCAGTCCGTACGGGCCCATCGCCCGAGCAATCAGCTTGCCCCGCTGCCTGCCCTTCAATCCGCGCTTGCCACCAAAGAAGGAGCCGCCTGATGGAAGAAGTCATCGCCATTGCTATCGGAGTATTGGCCGCATCGGGCACCTGGCTGGTTCTGCGTCCGCGAACCTTCCAGGTGGTCATGGGCCTGTGCCTGCTGTCCTACGGTGTCAACCTGTTCATCTTCAGCATGGGCAGCCTGTTTATCGGCAAGGAGCCGGTGATCAAGAACGGCGTCCCCCAGGACTTGCTCAACTACACAGACCCATTGCCCCAGGCTCTGGTGCTGACCGCTATCGTCATCAGTTTCGCCATGACCGCGCTGTTTCTGGTGGTCTTGCTGGCCTCTCGGGGCCTGACCGGTACCGACCACGTAGATGGCCGGGAGCCTAAAGAATGAATTTGATGCCGCACCTGATCGTCGCCCCCATTTTGCTGCCACTGCTCACCGCAGCCTGCATGTTGATGCTGGGCGAGAAACACCGACCGCTCAAGGCACGGATCAATCTGATCTCGACCCTGCTCGGCCTGGGCATCTCCGTAATGTTGTTGCTTTGGACCCGCCAGCAAGCCATTCCGGCTTCGATTGGCGTTTACCTGCCCAGCAACTGGGAAGTGCCGTTCGGGATTGCCCTGGTGGTTGATCATTTGAGCGCCTTGATGCTGGTGCTGACCGGCATCATCGCCATCAGCGCCCTGCTGTTCGCCATGGCCCGCTGGGACCGCGCAGGAGCCAGTTTCCACGCGCTGTTCCAGATCCAGCTGATGGGCCTGTACGGGGCCTTCCTGACCGCCGACCTGTTCAACCTGTTCGTGTTTTTCGAAGTGCTGCTGGCCGCTTCGTACGGCTTGATGCTCCACGGCTCGGGCAAAACCCGGGTGTCTGCGGGGCTGCATTACATCTCGATCAACCTGCTGGCTTCTTCCCTGTTCCTGATCGGCGCGGCCTTGATCTATGGCGTCACCGGCACGTTGAACATGGCCGATCTGGCGCTGAAGATTCCCCTGGTGCCTGAAGCGGATCGCGGATTGCTGCATGCGGGCGCTGCCATTCTGGCTGTGGCCTTTTTGGCCAAGGCGGGCATGTGGCCGCTGAATTTCTGGCTGGTGCCTGCTTATTCCTCGGCCAGTGCGCCGGTGGCAGCCCTGTTCGCAATCATGACCAAAGTCGGGATCTACACCGTATTGCGCTTGTGGACCCTGCTGTTTTCCGGGCAGGCCGGAGCATCGGCGTACTTTGCAGGCGACTGGCTGATCTACGGCGGCATGGCGACCATTGTCTGCGCAGCCATTGCCATCCTCGCCGCCCAGCGACTGGAGCGCATGGCCAGCCTGAGCATCCTGGTTTCTGCCGGTATCCTGTTGTCGGCCGTGGGTTTCGCCCAGCCCAACCTGACCGCCGCCGCGCTGTTCTATCTGATCAGCTCCACCCTGGCCCTGAGTGCGCTGTTCCTGCTGGCCGAGTTGATCGAGCGTTCGCGCTCCTCGGCCGATCTGGTGCTCGAAGACGATGCCGAACCACAACCGAGTCTGACCGCCACCCCGCCGCCGCGCGGCAGTAACCTGGACGATGAGCAAAAAGTCGTTGTCGGCCAGATCATTCCCTGGACCATGGCCTTCTTGGGGCTGAGTTTCATTGCCTGCGCCCTGCTGATTATCGGCATGCCGCCGCTGTCCGGGTTTATCGGCAAACTCGGCTTGCTCAACGCCCTGCTCAACCCCCTGGGCCTGGGCAACTCATCGGACGCGCCCATTTCGACGGCGGCCTGGAGCCTGCTGGCGTTGTTGATTCTCTCGGGGCTGGCGTCATTGATTGCCTTTTCGCGCATGGGTATCCAGCGCTTCTGGACGCCCCTTGAGCGTGAGTCACCGATACTGCGCCGCATCGAATGCCTGCCCATCGTGTTGCTGCTCGGGCTTTGCGTTGTGCTGACGTTCAAGGCCGAGCCGGTCATGCGTTATACCCAGGCCGCCGCCGACACCCTGAACAACCCGGAGCGTTACGTGATGGCCGTGATCGGCACCCGTCCGGTGCCAAGCCCGCAAGCCAAGGCGGCAGCACAGGAGGTACAACCATGAAGCGTCTGTTCCCTGCTCCCTGGCTGTCCCTGGCGCTGTTGGCGCTGTGGCTGCTGCTCAACCTGTCCCTGAGCGCTGGCAACCTGCTGCTGGGGGCCGCGCTGGCCATTCTGGCGCCACTGATGTTCGCGCCGTTGCGACCGTTGCCTGTGCGCATTCGTCACCCACGGGTGATCATCAAGCTGTTCTTTCTGGTGGGCCGCGATGTGGTGCTGTCCAACATTGCCGTGGCCTGGGGCGTACTGCGGGCTGGCAAACAACCGCCACGCTCGCGGTTTGTGAAAATCCCTCTGGATCTGCGTGATGCCAACGGCCTGGCGGCCTTGTCGATGATCACCACCGTAGTGCCCGGCACCATCTGGTCGGAACTGGCGCTGGATCGCAGCGTGCTGTTGCTGCACGTGTTCGACCTGGAGGACGAAGCGCAGTTTATCGAGCACTTCAAGACGGCCTACGAACGCCCATTGATGGAGATCTTTGAATGAGTGCCCTGCTCTCCAATGCCATCCTGCTCAGCCTGTTTATCTTCAGCCTGGCAATGGTCCTGACCGTGATCCGCCTGTTCAAGGGCCCGTCGGCCCAGGACCGGGTTCTGGCACTGGACTACCTGTACATCCTGGCCATGTTGATGATGCTGGTGCTGGGTATCCGTTATGCCAGTGACACTTACTTTGAAGGCGCGCTGCTGATTGCCCTGTTTGGCTTTGTCGGCTCTTTTGCGCTGGCCAAATTCCTGCTGCGTGGCGAGGTGATCGAATGAATAGCGTCAGCGAGTTGTCGCTCTGGATCGAAATACCGGTGGCCCTGCTGCTGGTACTCAGCAGTCTGTTTGCCTTGTGCGGGGCCATCGGGCTGCTGCGCCTCAAGGAGTTTTTCCAGCGCATGCACCCACCGGCTCTGGCTTCGACCATTGGCGCATGGGGTGTTGCACTGGCATCGATCCTGTACTTCTCCGCACTTAAATCGACCCCGGTCTTGCATGCCTGGCTGATGCCGATCCTGCTGTCCATCACGGTTCCGGTGACCACCCTGCTTCTGGCCCGGACCTCGTTGTTCCGCAAACGCATGGCGGGTGAAGACGTACCGGCTGAAGTCAGCAGCGGCGGGCGCAGCGAAAACGGCAGCTGAACAGCCAGACCTGTAGTCGCTGACGAGGCACGAGGCTGCGATAAGGGCCGAAGGACCTTCAAACGCCGGGGCCGCTGCGCAGCCCATCGCAGCCTCGTGCCTCGTCAGCGACTACAATCGGTATCACATCCAGCCCAGCCAGCTCCAGTACGTTGCGGCAAACAGCAGCATCAGCAAGTACCCCACCGCCGTCACGATCAACCCGACCTTGGCGAACTGCTTGGCCGTGAAGGTCTGGGTGCCCAGGCACACCATGTTCTGCGGCGCGTTGATCGGCAGGATAAACCCGTAGCTGACCACAAAGCCCAGCAACATGGTCATGCCCAGGCGGTTGAATTCACCCGGCAAGGTTTGCAGCACGGCGATCAAGATCGGCAATAGCGCCGAGGTCAACGCCGTAGCACTGGCAAACCCCAGGTGAATGAGGATCAGGAAAGCCCCCAGGATTGCAAAAATCCCCACCGGACCGACCTGATCCAGACCGGTGTTCGCCACCACCTGCGTGCCCAGCCATTGCCCGGCCTGGGTGGTCAGCAGCGCGGTCCCCAGGCTGATCCCGACCCCGAACACGATCACCGTGCCCCACGGAATACGTGACTGCACATCTTTCCAGGTCATGACGCCAAATCGCGGCAACAGCAAAAACACCAGGCCGGCATAGGTGGTCGAAGTGGTATCAAAGCTGTGCAGTTTGCCCTCGGTGGCCCAGGCCAGCAGCAATGCGATCGAGACCCCCATCAGACGCTTTTGCGGCCCGGTCATTGGGCCCAGCTCTGCCAGTGATTGTTCGACCGCCTCCTTGCCGCCGGGAATGCTGTCGCTTTCCGGTGGCAGCAGTTTAAGCACCACAAACAGCAACACTGCCGACATGATGATGGCCCACGGCGCACCGGCGATCAGCCAGTCGAGCCAGTTCACCCGGGCGCCCAGCATTTTGTCCATAAACCCCACGGTCAGCAGGTTTTGCGCCGCGGCCGTTTGAATCCCCACGTTCCAGATACTGGTGCCCTGGGCCACGACAATCATGATCCCGGCCGCAATGTTGGAGCGCTTGTCCACGCCAAACGCCAGGATCACCCCCATCATGATCGGTACCACGCATGCACTGCGGGCCGTGGCGCTGGGCACCACCAGGCTGAGCAGAATGGTGACCGCAATCGCGCCCAACAGAATGCGCCGGGTGCTGGTGCCGATGCGCGACAGCGTCACCAGGGCAATGCGTCGGTCCAGGCCGGTATGGGTCATGGCTGCGGCGATAAACAACGCACCCGCTACCAACGCCAGGGCGGCATTGGAAAAACCGGTCAGGGCCATGGTGATACCGGCCGATGTGCCGTAGAGCTTTGAGGGGTCTGCCAGGGTGGGCGCCATGCCGATCAAAAACGCCATCAAGGACGTGATCATGATGGCACTGGCTTCGTACGACACCGCTTCGGTGATCCACACCACCACGGCAAACGCCAGAATAGCCAGCATGCGATGGCCGGCCACCGGCAAGTCGGCGGGCAATGGCAGCAGCAAAATGCCGATCATCACCAGGACCGCAATCACCAGGCCTATGGGCAGTTTGGCTTTTGCCGTAGCAGGCGTGGGGGTGGTTGCAGGTGCATTCATGGCCAGTTCCTTGTGCTGGAAAACCCGTGGAGCATAGGCCAAGGAAGCCCGGAGGATGTTGATACTCGTCAGGTGAGCGGCAAACCCTGTGGGAGCGGGCTGGCTCGCGATACAGGCGCCTTGGTCTTTCAGTCAATGCGCGTCGTTGCCATCGCGGGCAAGCCCGCTCCCACAGGGTTGTGCCTACCGTTACTGGATCTTGTAGTGAAAGGTATTGCGCACCCCCGGTACGGTCACGGCCTGACCATCAATCAACCGCGGTTGATAACGGAATGTCGCCGCCGCCACCAGTGACGGTCGGATAAACGCGGGATGGCAGTTGCCCACCACTTTGGGGTTGTCGACCTTGCCTTGCGGGGTCACCGAATACTCGACCGTGCAATCACCCTCAATGCCCTTGTCCAGTGCCCGCTGCGGGTAATCCGGGGCTTGCTTGCTGATGGGCAGGTATTGGCGCACATCCGATGCCGCTGCCGCCTGTTGCGCTCGCCTGGCGTTATCTGCTGCCACACGGGCCTGCTGCTCCGACGCTTCGGCCAGCGCTCGCTGGCGCTGAACCTCAACCTGCGCGGCTTTTTGTTGTTCCACTTGCGCCTGTCTCTGCTCCTCCACACGTTTGCGCGCAAGCGCCGCCTGTTCCAGTTTGCGCGCCTGTAACTGCGGGTCCACTTTAGGCTTTACCACCTCGGGTTTTGCCTCAACCACCGGCGCAGGGGCTACCACCGGCAGCGGCTCGGGCGCAGGTGGCGCCGCAGGCATTTCGGCGGGCAGCATCACCAGCCGGGTCTTCAGGGTCGACGGGGCGGGTTCCGGCAATGATTGCTCCATGCTCCAGCCCAGCACCAGAAAAGCCACCACGGCGCTGTGCAGGGCAACGCTCACCACCACGGCCTGGCTGTTGTGCCACAGCCGGGTCCAGGGCAACGGCGGTGCGGGCGCCAGCGCGCCATGCATCAACGCGGCACTCATTGCGGCGCCTCGGTCACCAGCCCCAGGTTGCTCACGCCACCTTGCTGCAGGGCCGCCATCGCCTTGACCACGCTGCCGTAACCCGCTTCGTTGTCGGCACGGATATACACCTGGGTGTCGCTGTTTTGCGCCACCACCTGACCGATCTTGGCTTGCAGCTCTTCAAGACTGACGGCACTGTCGGTCTGGTTTTTGGTGTCCAGTTCACTGCCCAGATTCCAGTAGTAACCGCCCTCGGCCTTGACTGACAGCGTGAGGATTTTTTGCTGGCTGTCATTGACCAGGGCTTCGCTGGCGACTTTGGGCAGTTCGATTTTTACCCCCTGAGTCAACATGGGCGCGGTCACCATAAAAATCACCAGCAGCACCAGCATCACATCGATGTAAGGCACCACGTTCATTTCGGCCTTGGGCCCGTGTTTGCGCTGTGGTCGAGCAAGCATGTTCAAACTCCCTTTCAAGCGACGGCGGACATGTTCCGCGAACCGGCATGCAAGCTGCGGTACAAGCGCATCTGCACTTCGTTGCCCAGGCTGTAATAACGGGTCAGCAGGGTCTGGCCACGGGCCGAGAAGCGGTTATAGGCAATCACCGCCGGAATGGCTGCAAACAGGCCGATGGCCGTGGCGATCAGGGCTTCGGCAATGCCGGGGGCCACGGTGGACAACGTCGCCTGTTGCACCTGCGACAGGCCGATAAAGGAATTCATGATCCCCCACACGGTGCCAAACAGCCCGATGTAGGGGCTCACCGAGCCAACGGTCGCCAAAAACTGCAGGCCTTTTTCCAGGCGGATTTCCTGCTCGCTGATGGCCACATACAACGCACGCTCAACCCCTTGCATCACCCCTTCGGCATCCACGGCGGGCTGCTGCCTGAGCTGGGCGTACTCCGTGTACGCGGCGACAAACACCTGCTCGGCGCCCGCGTCTTCATGGCTGACATCGCGGCTTTCGCGGTACAGCGCATTCAGCTCACCCTGAGCCCTTAGCCGTTGCGCAAAGCTGTCCATGTCGCGCTCGCTGCGACGCAAAATGGCGCTGCGCCGCACAATCAGAAACCAGCTCAACAGCGAGGCCACCAACAGGGTCAGCATTACGCCTTTGACCAGCAGACTCGCGTCGCTGATCAGGCCCCAGATCGTCATGTGTTCCATGGTTGCGTGCATGTTGTTACTCCATTGATCCGCGATTGAAGGATTGAAAAGCATTCAGATGACCGGGTTATGGCAAGTGCAACGCATTGGCCACATCGCTCCAGGGGATGTACTTGAAGTTCTGGGCTTGCTCGGGCATGCGTTTGCGGCCGTCCTGCACCACCAGCATGCCTTTGCTCCAGGGGCCACCGAGGTTGGCGGACGTCACATCCAGGCCATCGGTTTCCGACGCGCCATCGATGCCCGCTACAGCATTCACCCCAACCCGAAAAGCGCCACGCAGGGCGTAAGGCGGCTCGGCATCCACCACCACATAGCTGTCGTTGCCCTGGCTGGAGATCACCAGGTAGTTGTCTTTTTCGGTCTGATACAGCCCCATCCCTTCGATGTCGTCATGCACCTGCTCACCCACCCTGATCACGCTGGTGAGCGTTGCCGGCTGGTCGGGACGGGCATCCACCGCCCACACCGCCACGTCTTCTTCACCGAGAAACAGGCGCTGGCCGCGGTCGTCTGCCACACAACCTTCGGGCTGGGTTTGCACCTTGAACTGACGCACCAGTTCGCCCTCGACCGTATTGCCCCTGGCGACCAGGCGGTGCTGCACAAAGGTGCCGTCCTTGTCGTTGGCAAAGCTGTAGATTTCCCCCGAGGGCGCCTTGAACAGGCACAGGCCGTAGATGTCCGAAACCGGCGTGGCAATCTCGCCCGCCTCCTGCAAGGTGCCAGTGGCGCGGTCGATGCTGAACACGCTCAGGCTGTTGTGATCGCGATTGGTCGCCACGGCCAGATCCACTGTGCGCCCGCCCAGCTCGAAGCCCGGGCGCACATCGACGTTATTCAGCCGCCCGACCGGCAGATGCTGCACACGCTTGCCCTGCAGGTCGTACACTTCAAGGCCCTGCTGCTTATTGGTGCCCAATACACGGCTGAGGGCCGGTGTTTGCGGGTGAACCCAGATCGCCGGGTCATCCGCCGCATCGCCCTGACTCATCACCACCTCGGTTTGCACCGCAGGTTTTACGCTGACCAGCACAGGGGGCAGGCTGGCCGGTGTGGTTTTCCAGGCCAGTGTGCCTTCGTACAACTTGCTGCTGGCGCCGTCCTGCACCAGCAGTTGCAGACCCTGGGGTGTCTGGCGCAGGGCCAGGTGTTCAGGCTCGATCATCCCGTTCAGCGCCAGGCTGGCTACAGGCGACCAGCGTTTGCCCTGCTGCTGATACAGATTCAACTGCGCCGCTTGCGGGTCAAGACCGAGCATCCCGCCCGGTACCAGCGCCATGGCCCCTGCACTTTTCTTCACATTGCCGAAGGGCTCGACCATCGCCACGGGCACGCGCTCAACATCGGCTTCTGCGTGCGCCGGGTAAGCCCACCAGCCGACCTTTTCTTCGTTGACGAACAGGTTCTGCGCGCCATCGTCCACCTGACAAAACTTCGCCTGAGGCGGCAACGGCAGGCTGCGCACCAGCCGTGGTGCGGGCAAACGCTGGCTGTCGGCAGCTACCAGCCACTGCTCGCCCTTGCCTTCTTCGCCCACGGTGAACAGGTAGATATTGCGTGCGTCATCCTGGTACAGGCACACCCCTTCAACCCCATAGTCACGGGCGGGCAAGTACGTCGGGGGTTGCCATTGATGGCTCTTGGGGTCGAGGCTGAACAGCGCCACTTGCTGCCTGTCCTTGTCGTGACTGGCTACCAGAACCTGATCCCCCAGTGCACGGCTGTCCAGCCCGGCAAAAGCCCCCGGCACGCGGCTCAGGGTTTTGCCCTGTTTGTCGAGCAGCAACACACCCTCACGCTTGCTGACGGCCAGGCGTTCGTCCCCGGTGCCATTCGGCAAGTAACTCAGGGCCTGGGCCTTGCTGGTGGACCATTGCTGCAATGCCGGGGCGGCCACTTCGGTAGCCGCCTGCACGCTGCCTGCGCCCAGGCACACCAGCAATGGCAGTAGTCGGGGTGTGCGTTTGAATACATGGGTCATGGGTCATGCAATCCATAAGAAAATGGGGTTAAAGCCTGGTCTGTAGTCGCTGCCGAAGGCTGCGAAAAAGCATCGCGCAGCTTTTGGAGAACGGGTTGCTCCGCAACCCTTCGCAGCCTTCGGCAGCGACTACAGTGATTTGCCCAGCGCTTAGAAATGGGTGAAGGTCAGGCCTACGGAGTAGGTGGGGCCGTATTCTTCGTACTGGTTGTTGTAGCGACTGTTGCCGCTGTAGACGAAGTACGGCTGGTCCGTAAGGTTCTGGGCGTCGAACTTGATTTGCAGGTTTTTGGTCAGCGAGTAGCGGGCGCTGAAGTCGACAAACGTCTGGGCATCGACATGGGTGTCATGGGCCTTGTCGTTGACCCCCGCCAGTTCGTAGAGGTAGTCCGACTTGTAGTTGGCCGACAGGCGCAGGCTCAGCTTGTCGTCTTCCCAGCCGAGCATCAGGTTGCCGACGGTGTTGGACTGGTTCGGCAAATCAATATCGCGCTTGAGGCTTGCTCCGGTGGCTGCATCAACGCCCTTGATGCTGGCGCTGGAGCGGCTGAACGTGCTGTTGGCACCCAGGATCACGCCGTTCCAGGGCGCTGGCAGCCAGTCGAATTTTTGCGAGTAGGCCAGTTCCAGGCCGTAGAGCTTGGCGCTGTCGCCGTTGGCATAGCTGTGGGCCTCAGTGAAGTCGACCCACTCGCCACTGCCGGCCAGGTCGTTGTTGTAGACGAAGTTCTTGATGTCTTTGTAGAAGAGGAACGCCGACACCGTGCCCGCCTGCCCCATGAAGTGCTCAATGCCCAGGTCGAAGTTGCTCGACTCCAGCGGCTTGAGGTTGGGGTTGCCGAACTCGGCCTTGTCATCCTCGATAACAAAACCCGGGGCCAGCTGGCCGAAGGTCGGACGCACCACGGTGTTGGTCCAGGCCGCACGCACCTGGGTGTTTTTCGCCAATTGATAGCGGGCATGCAGGCCGGGCAACCAGTGGTGGTAATCACGCTGGGTGTCCTGATCTTCGAAAACGCCATCGCGCACACCCGTGCCCTTGGCTTCGAACTCGGTGCCTTCGTAGCGCATGCCGGCAATAAAGCGCCAGTCATCGATATCGACGGTGTTCATCAAGTAAGCCGCGTTGATGTCTTCGCGCATGGTGAAGTCATTGGCCCGCGAGTCTTGCTCGTTGTAGAAATCGTTGCGGTTCAAGCCGCCAATCAGATCCTTGATCGCACCGCCGCTGATGCCTGGTCCGAACCGGCCGAGGTTGTAGTGCAGGTTGCCCTTGTTGAACTGCTCGAGGCTGAGTTGCTCGTCACTGAAACCCAGATCCGAAAAGTCCTTGTAGGTCCAGGCATTGAGGTCATTGTCCTTGTTGCGACGGCTGACCTTGCCGCCGAATTTGACCTGGGAGGCATAGCCCTGCACGTCGTAGTCGCGGGCCAGGTCCAGGCGGATATTTTTCTCGGTGTCCTTGGTGTGTTGCTCTTGCCAGTCCACCTTGTCGAGGCTGAAATTGGCCGGGTCATAAAAGCCTGCGCCAATGATGGGCCGGGGTTTTTCGGTATCGTAGAACCCCCCTTCACCGATGCCGGAATTGCCTTTGAAGGTGGCCCCGGCAATGCCGCCCGGATTGTCTTCGCTGGATTCGCTGTAACCGGCCTGCCCGCTCAGGGTCCACAGGCCCATCATGCGTTCGCCGCCGAACACGTAGGACTGGATTTCCTGGGTTTCTTCGCGCTGTTTGAGCTTGCGCTTGGTCTTGGTCGGGCCCACTTCCCCTTCGGCCTGGGGGTCGGAAAATTCAAAACTGGTGGAGTTGCGGGTTTCGTTGTCTTCGAAGCGGCTGTACAGCGTGCGCAAGTACAGGCTGGTGTCGTCGTCGGGCTTGTAGTCGAAGTTGAGGCCGCCACCGGTACGCTCGCGGCTGATCTCATACACCCGCTGCTCGAAGCTGTTCAGTCGTGCACCCTCGCTGAAGTCCCAGTCGCCGCCGGTCTCGACGTTGTCAGAGCGAAAGTCGCGCTTGTTCCAGCTCAACGCTGCGGCGACACCAAAGTTGTCGACGCCGTCGCCCAGGCTGAAACGGTCACTGATGGCCCCCGACACCTTGGGGCTGGTCTTGTGGCTGTTCTTGTTGTACCCGGCCTCTGTGCTGCCCGTGTAGAACAGGCCCTTGTGGTCGAACGCGGACAGGCTCTGGACGTCCACCGTGCCACCCAGGGAGTTGGCGTCCATGTCCGGGGTCAGGGTCTTGATCACCGACAGCGACTGCACCAGCTCCGAGGGCAACACGTCCAGGGCCACGGCACGACGGGCGCTTTCCGGGGACGGCACCAACGTGCCGTTGATGGTCACACTGTTCAGGTCCGGCCCCAGGCCCCGCACGCTGACGAAACGGCCTTCGCCCTGATCCCGTTCAATGCTGATACCGGGCAGGCGTTGCACGGCCTCGGCGACGTTCGCGTCCGGCAACTGCGCCACGCCATCGGCATGCACCACGCTTTCAATGTTGTCCGAATTGCGCTGCTGCTTGAGCGCCTTGTCCAGGCTGACGGCCTGCCCGACCACTTCAACGTGTTCGGTGGCGCCGATACTCGATGCCTCGGCGGCGCTCAGGCGCTCACTGGCAATTGCCAGGGCCAATGCACTGACGGTAAAGCCGACCCACTGCGCCTTGCTGCGACACTTGTACATGTTTGTCCTCCCCCAAAATCGCCCATCAGGCCGGGCAAATGGCCCGACAACTTGGGAGCGAAAGCTAGGGTTGGTGGATGACAACGCTGTGACAGTGTTTGGCTAAAACCCCGAAACAGAGGCTTTTGAGCGGCACTTTGAAGGCAATTGAGCTGATATGACCCGCGTCAGCTACCCCGCACCCTGTGGGAGCGGGCTTGCTCGCGATAGCATCAACGCGGTGCAACTGAGCCACCCCGTCGCGTGCATCGCGAGCAAGCCCGCTCCCAGGGTCAAACAGGGGAATGTTCAAGGTTTTTGCACGAGACACCTGAGCTGATTCGACCCGCCCCCCCCGTCACACCGCTGTCACACACCTCTGTTCTGCTGACCGGCAATACGTTTTGGCAGAACTGAAATGACTTGGTTAAACGTTCTTAAACACCACCGCTACAAGCTCGGCCTGCTCCTGTTGGCGGCCAATCTTGCCGTACTGCTGAACCTGGCTTTTGGTACGCCCAAAGCCTTCAGCGAGTGGCATTGGCTGGACATCATCGGCGAAGGGGGAACAGCCCTGTTCATGCTGTTCTGGCTGGGGCTGGTGCTTAAAAGCCGGCCCACCGGACGGGTCACCAACTACCTGGCCTACGGTCTGTGCTTCATGTTTTTCTCCTGGTGGATGGACGTGCTGGACGAGTTTGTCCGCCTGCCCAAGCACATCGGCTGGGATCACTGGCTGGAATCGGGGCCAATGCCCATCGGCATGATTTTGCTGACCATCGGCCTGTTCCACTGGCACCGTGAACAACAGGCGATCAACCAGCACATGGAGAAACGCGAGCGGGTGTTTCGCGAGCATCGGCTGTTCGACAAACTGACTCCCCTGGGCGGCGCCGAATACCTCAAGCGCCAAGTCAGCGAATGCCTCGTGCAAAGCCTTGAGCAGCAACAGCCGCTGTCACTGCTGGCGCTGGATATCGACGACTTTGCCTCGATCAACCGGCACTACGGACACCCCGAAGGTGATGCCGTGCTGCAAGCCCTCAGCCAATTGCTCCTGCTCAACCTGCGCCGCCACGACCTGCTCTGCCGATTGGCCGGTGACCGCTTTGTCGTGCTGCTGCCCGGCACCGGAGAAAGTCAGGCCCGGTTGCTGGCCCTTGAGTTGCAACAGGCGGTTCAAAGCCTGGCCCACAAAACCCGGCAACATGGCGAGCGGGTCTATTTGTCGGCCAGCACCGCCGTGGTGATGGCCCTTGATGACGCACCCGATGAATTGCTCAAGCGGCTGAATCTGGCGCTGGTGCGCGCCAAGCCGCCACGGAGCAAACGCGCATGACGCTCCATACCCGCTGGTACGAAGCGGACAGCCGTTTTATTGCCGGGCATTACCAACCCGCCACTCTGATTGATCTGGCGCTATCACGGGACATCGACAGCCATCGCCTGCTGCGCGGTACCGGGCTGTTCTACGACGATATTGTGGCCGGCCACACCCGCCTCAGTCCCCAGCAGTGCTTTGGCCTGATTGCCAACGCCCAGCGCTTGCTCGAAGCCGATGACAGCAGCTTCCTGTTTGGCCAACGCCTGTGGCCGGGGCACTACGGCCCGGCCAGCCACGCCCTGCAACAGGCGCAGAATCTGCATCAGGCCCTGGAAACCCTGATCCATCACCGCGCCCTGCTCAGCCCGCTGCTGACGCCGCGCCTGTTGCTGGACGACAAGTACGCCTACGTGTACTGGCTCGACAGTTGCGGGGCCCGGGAGCAATTGCGTTTTGTGCTGGAGGCCAGCATGACGGCGCTGATGGCGATGAGTCAGTGGCTCAGCGGCGAACGCCTGCCGTGGGAGTGCAGCTTCAGTCATCCAGAGCCGCGCTATGTGGAGCAATACTGGGTGCATCTGGGGGAAAACACCCAGTTCGGCTGCCAGCTGGACATGATGCGCCTGCCCCGCGAATACCTGACGCGGCCCTGGCCCAACGGCTCGGCCATTGCCCGGCAGGTGGCGTACCAGCAGGCCCAGGAGCAATTGCATAGCCTGGGCTTCAGCGCCAGCCTGCTGGATCGGTTGTATGTGTACTTGCGCAACAATGCGCAACACGCCCCGAGCCTTGAGCAGGCGGCGCAGCACTTTTCAATGAGCCAGGCCACCCTCAAGCGCAAACTGAAAAAGCATGGCACGCACTTTCAGGCCCAGCAGGATCAAGCGCGCAAACACATGGCGCTGTACCTGTACCAGATCAAGGGGCTGAGTAACGAGGCCGTGGCCGAGCACCTCAACTTCAGCGACCCGGCAAACTTTCGCCGGGCGTTGAAGCGCTGGACGGGGTGTACGCCCAATCTGATCCGGCAGTTTCTGGCGCTATAAGTCACCAACCAACCTGATGCGCGCAGGTGGATTGTGGGAGCGGGCTTGCTCGCGATGCAGGCCACGCGGGGTTTCAGGCAAACCGCGGTGATGCTATCGCGAGCAAGCCCGCTCCCACAGGTAATCGGATCCTTCGTGCAGTTACCCCGCCAGCTCACGCAACCTGGCCAACTCTTCAGCGCCCAGCGGGATGCCTTCGTCCAACGATTTCGCACGTTCGATAAAACGACGGTCGCCGGGCATGCGCTCCAGGCCCACGGCGTGCATCTGACGCACCAGTTCTGCGCTGCGCAGGGCAAAGCTGTCGCCGCCGGATTTGCTCGGGTCGATCACGATCAGCAATTGGCCCGTCCACGGGGTTTGCGCACCCGGGTGTTTCGACCAGTCGAACTCAAACGAGAAGTTGCCACCCGTCAGCGCCGCCGCCAGCAATTCGACCATCATCGACAGCGCCGAACCCTTGTGCCCGCCAAATGGCAGCAAGGCACCGCCGTCAAGAATCGCTTTCGGGTCTTGAGTCGGCTCACCCTGTTTATCTACCCCCATACCGGCAGGCAACTGATGACCCTTGCGCGCGGCAATTTGCACATCGCCGTGGGCGATGGCGCTGGTAGCCAGGTCGAATACGATCGGATGACCCTCGGCGCGGGGTGCCGCAAAGGCAATCGGGTTGGTGCCAAACAAGGGCTTTTGCGCACCGTGGGGCACCACGCAGGTCATGCTGTTCACCACGCTCAACGCCACCAGACCTTCTTCGGCAAACGGTTCCACGTCCGGCCAAAGCGCAGCAAAGTGATGCGAGTTTCGAATCGCCAGTACCGCAATCCCGGCGTTGCGGGCTTTCTCGACCAGCAACTGACGGGCAGCAGCCAATGCAGGCTGGGCAAAGCCACCGGCAGCGTCCACGCGGATAAAGCCCGAGGCTACATCTTCCACGACCGGAACAGCCTGACCATCGACCCAATTACTGGCCAGCGAAGACAGGTAGCCCGGAATGCGGAATACCCCGTGGCTATAAGAACCATCGCGCTGAGCCCGTGCGCAGTTGTCAGCCAACACCCGAGCAACCTGCGGCGAGGTGCCATGACGCTCGAAAATCCGTTGCAGCAAGGCGGTCAGTTCGACCAGGGAAAGCGACTGCGTAGAAGACATTCTGGCGCTCCAATCTGATTATTTTTGTCTGTGGCAAACTATCCTTGGGTGACAGTTCTCTGTCAATTGTTGACTTAATGACAGAAAACATTCACTTTCTGCAACGCGCTGAAATAAAAACAGGAAGCAGTCGTGAGCCAGCCGATTAAACAACGCCTTGAAAGCAGTCTGTCAACCGCCGCACCTTCGGGTCGGGCGATTGCCAGCTACATGCTGGCCAATCTTTACGAACTGCCGTTTCAGACAGCCGCCGACATCGCCAGCAAACTGGGGGTCAGCGAATCCAGTGTCGGGCGTTTTTGCCGCTCGCTGGGCTACAGCCATTTCAAGGATTTGAAAAACGATCTCAAGGACGACCTGGGCGATGGCCCGTGGCTTGTCGGTGATCGCTTGCAAGAATTCCGCCAGCAGTCGAGCCAGAGCCCCCAGGCGTTGCCACGCAGTTTTGAGCTTGAAGTCGGCGCGCTGGTCAAGGTCTACGAATACAGCCTCACGCCGCAGTGGCGTGCGGTCAGTCAGCGCCTGGCCACGCGGCGCAAAGTGTTTGTCGCAGGGTTCCAGACCGAGCGCGGGATTGCCGCCTCCATGGTGCATTTGCTGCAATACCTGCGCGATGGCGTGCAACTGGTCGATGGCGCCGCCGGGCATTACGCCGACGTGCTGCTGTGCCCGCCCGCAGACTGTGCCCTGGTGGTGTTTGAAGCCCGACGCTACTCGCGCCACGCCCAGCTGTTGTGCCGCAAGGCACGTGAGGCCGGGATCGAGGTCACGCTGGTCACCGATACCTTCTGCGACTGGGCCGACCAGAGCGCCAATGAAGTGTTTCGCGTGCCCACCGAGTTCAACCTGTTCTGGGAATCCACCGCGGCCATGCTGTCGCTGGTGCATCTGCTGATCAATGAAGTGTGCAAACAACTGGGGCCGGACGTTGAGAAGCGTCTTGAGGCTACCGCGGCCTTACACAATGAGTTCGTGGGCTACACATCCTCACCCGGATCAAAACAATAAAACGAGGTGCTAGATGAAATACGTCATTCGCTTTGCAAGTGCATGTGCACTGGTGGCCGCCGTTGCAGCAAACGCGCACGCCGACACGCTGACTATCGCCACGGAGGGCGCCTACCCTCCCTTCAACACCACTAATTCGGACGGCACGGTGTCGGGCTTTGACGTCGACATCACCAACGCCCTGTGTGAACGCATGAATGCCCAGTGCAAGATCGTTGCCCAGGATTGGGACGGCATCATTCCGGGACTGATGGCTAAAAAGTACGATGCCATCGTGGCGTCGATGATCGTGACCGATGAACGCAAAAAGAAAATCGCGTTCACCAATCACTACTACCGCACCCCGCTGTCGATTGCCGTGCCAAAAGACTCTGACATCACCGATGCCCAGATCAACTTCAAGGGCCGCACCATCGGTGCCCAGGGCGCAGCGACCCAAGGTATTTACGCCGAGGATCACTACGAGAAAGCCGGCGCCAAACTCAACCTGTACCCCACGCTTGACGAAGCCAACGCCGAACTGAAAAACGGCCGCGTCGATGCCGTCATTGCCGACAAATTCCCGCTGCTGGAATGGATCAACAAGGCCAGCGACGACTGCTGCAAAATCATCGGTGACGTTGACGGCACCAATGCCGACGCGGCAATTGCCGTGCGCCAGAACGATAACGTCCTGCGCGAGCGCTTCAACAAGGCGCTGGACGAAATCGTGGCCGACGGCACGTATAAAAAGATCTCCAGCAAGTACTTCGACTTCGACATTTACTGAGTCGCCCGCCTTCGTTTGAGGGCTCCCTGCCAATGACCCTGCCCCGCGCACCTGACGTGCGCGGCGGCTGAATTTCGGCCCAATTTTGCCCGGGGATTCGAGCATGCTCGATCAACTCTCACTTCTTTCTTTCGCCAGTGGCGGCTGGGGCTCGGCCCTGCTCGCAGGCGCCATGGTGACCATTGCCCTGGCCCTGAGCTGCCTGCCTATCGGTTTGCCACTGGGCCTGGCCGTGGCCGTGGCGGCACGTTCCAAAAACCGCTGGGTGCGGGCGTGGGCAACCACGTTCTCCACGGTTTTTCGTGGTTTGCCGGAATTGCTGACACTGCTGATCATTTACTACGGCTGCCAGATCGCCGCGCAAAAGATCCTCGCCATGATGGGCTACGACGCGCAGGTCACGATCAATACCTTCGTGGCCGCGATGGTCGCCTTCAGCCTGGTGTTTGCCGCCTTCTCCAGCGAGATCTGGCTGGGTGCGTTCAAAACCATCCCCAAGGGCCAGTTCGAAGCCGCATCGGCACTGGGCCTGAGCAAATTCACCACCTTTCGCAAAGTGGTGCTGCCACAACTTGCGCGCATCGCCCTGCCCGGCCTGTCCAACAACTGGCTGTCACTGCTCAAGGACACCTCGCTGGTGTCGACCATCTCCCTGGTGGACCTGATGCGCCAGACCAACCTGGCGGTCAGCGTGACCAAAGACCCGATGCTGTTCTACAGCGTCGCGTGCCTGGGCTATCTGTTTTTCTCGGCGATTTCCGGGCGGCTGTTTGCCTTCCTTGAACGCTACTTCAGCCGCCATCAACGGAGCGCGCAGCCATGAGTCTGGCGGATCTGCAAAACATGTTTCTCAACCCCGACCTGCTTGAACGCTATGGCCCGCGCTTTATCGACGGGCTGCTGGTGACGGGCAAGCTGGTGGCAATTTCGTTCACCCTGGGTGCCTTGCTTGGCTTGCTGATTGCCCTGGGGCGCTTGTCCAGCAACCGCTTTTTGCGCAGCTTTACCGGCGCCTACGTGTACTTCTTCCGTGGCTCGCCGCTGCTGGCCCAACTGTTTTTGCTGTATTACGGCCTGGGCTCGTTCAAGGGCTTCTGGCAAGACGTGGGCTTGTGGTGGTTTTTCCGCGATGCCTGGTTCTGCACCCTGCTGGCCTTCACCCTCAACACGGCGGCGTACCAGGCCGAAATCCTGCGCGGCAGCATCCTGTCCGTTGCCCAGGGCCAGCGTGAAGCCTGCAAGGCGCTGAACCTGTCGCGATGGACGGCCTTTCGCAAGATCATCCTGCCGCAATCGCTGCTGGTGGCCATCGGCCCTTTGGGCAATGAGCTGATCCTGATGATCAAGGCCAGTGCCATTGCCTCCCTGGTGACCATTTACGATTTGATGGGTGTTACCAAAATGGCGTTTTCGCGCAGCTTCGACTTCCAGATCTATCTGTGGGCCGCCGTGCTGTATCTGCTGATCGTGGAAGTGGTGCGACGCAGCCTGAAGTTGATCGAAGGCCGTCTCGGCCGCCATTTGCAGTAAGCCCATTGTTCGGGCTGCGAACACGGCCCCTGTTTAAGGATTTGTTTATGCACTGCGACACTATCGTTCTGGGGGCCGGCATCGTCGGCGTCAGTACCGCGTTGCAACTCCAGGCCCGCGGGCGCAGCGTCGTGCTGCTCGACCGCGCAGCGCCTGGCAGCGGCACCAGCCACGGCAATGCCGGGCTGATCGAACGCGCCAGCGTTATCCCCTACTCGTTCCCCCGTGAAATTTCGCGCTTGCTGCGCTATGGCCTCAATCAGCAATCCGATGTGCGCTACAGCCTCAAGCACCTGCCAAAGGCCGGGCCGTGGCTGTTGAAATACTGGCAGCAGTCCGGCCCCAAGGAACTGGCCAAGGCCACCCGGGCCATGCTGCCGCTGATTGAAAAATGTGTGACCGAGCACGACCTGCTGGCTGAGCCGGCGGGTATGACCGAGCTGATTGACGACAGCGGCTGGATCGAGGTGTATCGCACCCAGGCCGACTTCGACAAAGCCCAGCGTGACGCCGCCGCCCTGAGCGAATACCAGCTCAACTATCGGGTGCTCGGCGAGCAGCAAGTCCACGCCCTGGAGCCGGGCCTGCACACCGATGTCATCGGCGGCATTCACTGGCTGGACCCCAAGACCGTCAGCGATCCGGGTGGCCTGACCCGTGGCTACGCCGAACTGTTCATCAAGCGCGGCGGCACCTTTGTGACCGGCAATGCCACCAGCCTGCGGGCAACGGCAGGGCAATGGCAGGTTGAAAGCCAGAAAGGGCTGATCGTCGGCAATGAAGTGGTGGTTGCACTCGGCCCACAGGCACGGGACATCTTCGAGCCCCTGGGCTATCGCATTCCTTTGGCGATCAAGCGCGGCTACCACATGCATTACGCGGCCAGGGACGGCCAGACCATGCAGCATCCGATCCTCGATTCGGTGGGGGGTTACGTGCTGGCGCCGATGGTGGGCGGCATCCGCCTGACCACCGGCATCGAGTTCGCCGACAGCGATGACCCGATCAACGAGATCCAGTTGCGCCGCTGCGAAGAGCGGGCCCAGCGCCTGTATCCATTGGGTGAACGTGTGGATGCCGAGCCCTGGCTCGGCCGACGCCCGTGCCTGCCGGACATGTGCCCGGTCATCGGGCCTGGCAGTCGCCACAAGGGCCTGTGGTTCAACTTTGGCCACGCCCACCACGGCCTGACCCTGGGCCCGGTCAGCGGGCGCCTGTTGGCCGAGATGATGACCGGCGAAAAGCCTTTCACCGACCCTGCGCCCTACAGCGCCGAACGTTTTCACTGATCACTGGAGACACACCATGCACGCACAACCTGCTTACGTTCACCCCGTGTCGCCAGTCACTGATACCCGCAAGGTAGTGGTGGATATCGCCGGGCTGAACAAGTACTACAGCGCCTTTCACGTACTCAAGGGCATTGACCTGAAAGTGCGCGAAGGCGAACGCATCGTGCTGTGCGGCCCTTCCGGCTCCGGCAAATCGACCTTGATCCGCTGTATCAACCGCCTGGAAATCGCCGAACAGGGCCGCATCCTGATCAACGACACCGACCTGTCACTGCCCACGCGCGAAGCGAGCAAGGTGCGCAGCGAAATCGGCATGGTGTTTCAGCACTTCAACCTGTTCCCGCACATGAGCGTAATCGACAACTGCATTCTGGCGCCGATGTCGGTGCGCGGGTTGTCGCGCAAGAAGGCGATCGAACTGGCGCAGCATTTTTTGACCAAGGTCGGGATTGCCAGCCAGGCCGACAAGTACCCGAGCCAGCTGTCGGGCGGCCAGCAGCAACGCGTCGCCATTGCCCGGGCGCTGTGCATGGAGCCGAAAATCATGCTGTTCGATGAGCCCACTTCGGCGCTGGACCCGGAAATGGTCAGCGAAGTGCTGGACGTCATGGTCAACCTGGCCGGCAGCGGCATGACGATGCTGTGCGTGACCCACGAAATGGGCTTTGCCCGTCAGGTGGCCGAGCGGGTGTTGTTCCTGGATGGCGGGATGGTGATCGAGGACTCGCCACCGGAAGAGTTTTTCAACGCCCCGAAAAGCCCGCGGGCCAAGGCGTTTTTAGCGCAGATCGTGCACTAGACACCACCCTGTGGAAGCGGGCTTGCTCGCGATCAAGGCGCCGCGGTATTGAAGTTGAACCGCGTCGATCCAATCGCGAACAAGCCCGCTCCCACAAAGGGCACACGCAGGAGTCTAGAGCTGCGCCGCCAGGCGCGAACCCTGATCAATGGCGCGCTTGGCATCCAGCTCGGCCGCCACGTCGGCACCCCCGATCAAATGCACGCTCTGCCCGGCCGCGACCAGGCCGTCGTGCAGCTCCCGCAACGGGTCTTGCCCGGCGCAAATCACAATGTTGTCGACCGGCAACACCTGCGGCTCACCCTCGCCAATGCGAATGTGCAGCCCTGCATCGTCGATGTTCAGGTATTCAACGCTTTTGAGCATGTGCACCTGTTTTTTTTTCAGCCCCGCGCGGTGGATCCAGCCAGTGGTTTTGCCCAGCCCGTCGCCCACCTTGCTGGCTTTGCGCTGCAACAGGAACACTTGGCGAGCAGGTGCGTGGACTTCTGGCTTTATACCGGCAACACCTCCCCGGGCTTCAAGCGCACTGTCGATGCCCCATTCTTTCCAGAACGCGTCACGGTCCTGGCTGGTGGACACGCCCTGATGCACGAGAAACTCGGATACATCAAAGCCGATACCGCCTGCGCCAATCACTGCCACTTTGGCGCCCACCGGCTTGCGTTGCAGGATCACGTCCAGGTAGCTCAGCACCTTGGGGTTGTCGATACCTGGAATGGCAGGCGTACGCGGCGCAATGCCGGTGGCCAGGATAATTTCGTCAAAGCCCCCGTCGACCAGTTGCTGCACATCCATGCGGGTGTTCAGGCACAGTTCGACACCGGTGGTTTGCAGCTTGCGCTTGAAGTAACGCAAGGTTTCGAAGAACTCTTCCTTGCCCGGCACACGCTTGGCCACATTGAACTGACCGCCAATCTCGCTCGCCGAGTCAAACAGCGTGACCTCATGCCCGCGCTCTGCCGCCACCGTGGCCGCTGAAAGACCGGCGGGGCCGGCTCCGACCACGGCAATTTTTTTGACCGCAATGGTCGGCAGGTAGTTGAGTTCGGTCTCGTGGCAGGCGCGGGGGTTGACCAGGCAGCTGGTCAGCTTGCCGCCGAAGGTATGATCCAGGCAGGCCTGGTTGCAGCCGATGCAGGTGTTGATTTCGTCACTGCGCCCGGCAGCCGCCTTGTTGACGAACTCGGGATCGGCCAGGAACGGACGGGCCATGGACACCATGTCAGCGTCACCTTCGACCAGGATCTGCTCGGCAATGTCCGGGGTATTGATGCGGTTGGTGGTAATCAGGGGCACGCTGACCGAACCGCGAAGCTTGGCCGTCACCTTGCTGAAGGCGGCACGGGGCACTTTGGTAGCAATGGTGGGGATGCGCGCTTCGTGCCAACCGATCCCGGTGTTGATCAAGGTCGCACCGGCCGATTCGACGGCCTTGGCCAGTTGCACGATTTCTTCCCACACGCTGCCGCCTGCCACCAGGTCCAGCATCGACAGGCGATAAATAATGATGAAGTTCGGGCCTACGGCTTCGCGCACGCGACGCACGATGTCCACCGCCAGGCGCATGCGGTTTTCGTAGCTGCCGCCCCAGCGGTCGGTGCGCTGGTTGGTGTGCGCCGCGAGGAACTGGTTAATCAGGTAGCCTTCGGAACCCATGATTTCGACACCGTCATACCCGGCGCTCTGGGCAAGTCGGGCGCATGTCACGAAATCGCTGATCTGCTTTTCAATGCCCGCTTCGTCCAGTTCCCTGGGCTTGAACGGATTGATCGGCGCCTGAATCGCACTCGGCGCAACCTGGCGCGGGCTGTAGGCATAACGCCCGGCATGGAGGATCTGCAAGCAGATCTTGCCGCCGGCATCGTGAACGGCCCGGGTGACGATTACGTGCTTTTCCGCCTCTTCGACCGTGCTCAGCTTGGCCGCGCCACTGTACACACCGCCCTCGTCGTTAGGCGCAATGCCCCCCGTCACGATCAAACCCACACCGCCTTTGGCCCGCTCGGCAAAGTAGGCAGCCATACGCTCAAAGCCACCGGGTTTTTCTTCGAGACCGGTGTGCATTGACCCCATCAGGGTGCGGTTGCGCAACGTGGTAAAGCCCAGATCCAGCGGGGCCATTAAATGCGGGTAGTGCGTGGCAGTCATCAGTCAGCTCCACAACGGTCTAAATCACGGAACGCGGGATGCTCTGCGGCTCCCGTCGTTTAATGTCCGCCAAGGTAAAGGCAGGATGGGCCCCACTCAATGACCCAAAGTTACAAATTATTAACCCAAATGCACATCCCCCCTTGGCAAGCCCGCAAGCGCCGCCTACCCTAGACATCGAATTCCGCTGAAAGCTGTCCGTTCTATTTATATGCGCAAACTTATTGGCTGCACCTTATTGATCGCCCTTGTCGCCGCTGCCGGCGGCTATGCCTGGTGGACCACGCAACGGGATGTTGGTCATTACCTCTCTGACCTGCGTATCGAGCTGGCCATAAACGAGGGTGTCAATAATGATCGTGGCAACCTGCTGGGTATCGAGCCGGACCTGTCACCCCGCGACTATCAAAGCCTGGCGCTGGTGCACCTGAAGCTGGCGGCTTATCTCGACACCGCTCGCGCTGCAGGTTTGCTCAATGACAAAACCGTCGTGGTGCTGCCAGAGCACATCGGCTCCTGGCTGATGTTTCGCGGTGAAAAAAGCGAGCTGTACCAGGCAGCCAACCTGAATGAAGCCATGCGCTGGCTGGCGGTGAGCAACCCGCTGGCCTTTGCCAATGCCTGGCTTCGTGCTGACGGCGAAAGCCGGATCAACGATGCTCACTTGCGCATGAAGGCCAGCAGCATGGCAGCCGATTACCAGACGCTGTTTGGCGGCCTGGCCAAAGAGTTCGGCGTTACCCTGGTGGCCGGGAGCATTGCCCTCCCTTCGCCGCGTATCGAGAACGGCACGCTGCTGCCCGGCACGGGCCCCTTGTACAACAGCAGTGTGGTCTTCGGCAGTGATGGCGCAGCGCTGGGCACTCCCCAGCGTCAGTTGCTGCCCACCTATGAAGAACAAAGCTACATCCAGCCCAGCCCCGACCATGAGTTGAATGTGGTTGATACCCCGGCCGGACGCCTGGGCATCCTGATCGGCAGCGACAGCTGGTACCCGGAGAACTACCGCACCCTGAACGAAAAACGTGCGCAACTGATCGCCGTGCCCGCGTTCATCGTTGGCAAAACCACCTGGGACAAACCTTGGGGCGGCTACAAAAGCGTATCGACACCCAGCGAAATCAGCCTCAAGCCCGGCGAAGTGACCGAAGGCGACGCCTGGCATCGCCTGACATTGATCAGCAGCCTGCCCAGCAGCACTGCCCAAGCCGGTGTCACCGTCTTCTTGCGGGGCAAGTTCTGGGACAAGCACAGCACAGGACTGGGCTTTATCAGTCACAACGGCCAGACCAGTGCGGATCAGCCCGGCACCGGTGCACGGCTGTTGAACGTCTGGCTCTAGCACGATGAAACCGCTGCCGATGCGCCTGGGCGATCTGTCGGTGGGGTTTGTCCAGGCCCTGGCCGATGCCGTGCACAGCTGCGGCAAAGACCCTGCGCCCCTGCTCGAACAGTTCGGCCTTGACCCCGCCCGTCTCGCCCAGCCGCTGGCGCGCCTGTCGATACCGCGCTACATGCGCCTGGGGCACGCGGCAATTGCCCTCACCGGCGACCCGGCACTGGGCTTGCGCATGGGCCAGCTAAGCCGCCTGAACCAGGTCGGACTGGCCGGTGTGACTGCGGCCCAGGCACCCACCGTTCGGGAGGCGGCACGCACCCTGATTCGTTTTGAGGCCCTCTACGGCTCCAACTATCGAGGGCAATCGAGCTTTCACGAAGACGCCCGGGGCGCCTGGCTGCGTTTTTATTCCATCAGCCCGTACAACGCCTACAACCGCTTTGTGGTGGACTCGATCATTGCCGGTTGGCTGCAACACCTGTCATCGGTCGCAGCCCACCCCCTGAGCTGCGAGCACATCGACATTGAGTTCAATGAACCTGATTACGCGGCACGCTACAGCGCGCTCGGCAGTTCGACAGTCCATTTTCGCGCCGAGACCAATCAGCTGCGCCTGAACCATGCCACGCTCGACCTGCGCAACCCGCAGCACTGTCCAAGTACCTGGACCTACCTGCTGCAGTTGTGCGAACGCGAACTGGAGCAACTGACCCGCACCCGCAGCCTGCGCGAACGCATCACACAACTGTTGGGGCCTTTGCTCAACGGTGGTCGTGAACCCGACCTGGAAGAAGTGGCGGCTCGCCTGAAGCTGCCGACCTGGACCTTGCGGCGCAAGCTCACGGAGGAAGGCACGCAGTTTCGCGCCATTCTCAACGACACACGCCGCGACCTCGCCATGACCTATATCCGCGATACGGAACTGGCCTTTGGCGAGATTGCCTATTTGTTGGGGTTTGCCTCAGCCGAGGCGTTTCAACGCGCCTTCAAGCGCTGGAATGCGCAGACGCCGGGGGAATACCGACGCCTTCAGCGCCAATCTGCGTAAACGTGCCTGGAGCTCAAAGCTCGGTCGCATCGTCAGCAGGTTCAAGCGGGTCGAGCTCAAAAGCCCGATACTCAAGCAGTTCTTCCTGATAATCGTCCATAGCAGCATCCCTTTTCAGTCTGTTTGTTTAAGTCATGCCTGAGCATAAAGTGCCCCCATGAAGGAAAAATGACACCTTCGCGGGCACTGTCACAACTCATTTATAAACGTAGCAGAGCTTTTGGGATTTA
Organism: Pseudomonas sp. NKUCC02_KPG; assembly: GCF_019345465.1. GTDB lineage: Bacteria > Pseudomonadota > Gammaproteobacteria > Pseudomonadales > Pseudomonadaceae > Aquipseudomonas. The sequence goes on along the minus strand of NZ_JAHKRC010000003.1, from coordinate 165,137 downwards.
CCGCACGGTTATTGAGGGGGCGAAGGCTCTACCGCAACAGGTACAGGGGTGATCGCAGACTCGCCCTGTGGCGCGACGGCCTTGGCCGGCTCAGGTTGTTCGGCTGCAGGCTTGATCTCGGGTACCGCCGCCGCAGGGGCTGCCTGGACTTCTACCGGGGAAATGGGCTCGACGTCTGCCGGTGGCACGACGGGCTCACTCACAGACTCGACAGCAGGCGCTGGCGGCTCAATGGCAGGCGCAGCGGCTTCGTCCTTGGCAGGCACTGCTTCGGGTACTCCCAGGTCGGGCTTGGGCGCTTCAGGGGCATGCACCGCCTTTTCCACTTCCTTGGGCTTGGGCAGAAATGCTTCTACCAGCGTGAAAAAGCGGTCGTAAAACTGAGGCGAAGAGACTGTCTCGCTGGCGACCTTGACCATCGAGTCATCGGTCGAGCCAATCGGCATCGATACCGACCCCAGCACACCAACCCCCAGGCTCGCGGAGTTGTTCACCTTTTTCAGCGCATAACGGTCCTGCAGGGCATTGGCAAACATGGTGGCGTGATGCTGTGAACCACCATCGTCGGCGCACACAATGTTGAAGCTGATCTCCAGATGGCTTTCACCCGTTTGCTGGAAGCTCTTGTGGCCACTGATGATTTTCGGATCGCTGCTGGTGATGATGTAGCCCTGGCTGAGCAACGCGCGGCGCGCAGCCTCACAGGAGGTTTTGTCGGTTACCGGGTAATTACGCGAGAACGTACCGGAATCATCGAAACTTTCATGTTCGTAGATCGCTGTCTTCTTCGATGAGCAACCTGCGAGTCCAGCCAGCACTAGGGCGACTACCACGGCACGCACGGGGAATGACATAAGCATTAAAGATCCTGAAGAGAACGGTACGGGGTGTATTGTGCATCAGTTCGCGTTTGGCGGGAGCAGTTTCCATGTGTAGCCGCTGCCGTAGAATTTCAGGCACAAAAAAAGCGACCCTAAGGTCGCTTTCTTTGTAGCTTCAGAGAGTTCAAGGGCTCTGAAGCAAATATGGCGCAGCGGACGGGACTCGAACCCGCGACCCCCGGCGTGACAGGCCGGTATTCTAACCGACTGAACTACCGCTGCGTATCGCTCGGACTTGCGTCCGTTTGAAACTTTCAAAACCTGTGACTGAAGAGCTTCGGTGCTTTTCAATCGCAAACCAGGCGAACCTGATTTGTACAAATATGGCGCAGCGGACGGGACTCGAACCCGCGACCCCCGGCGTGACAGGCCGGTATTCTAACCGACTGAACTACCGCTGCGCGTCGGTGGTTGTTCCTTTCAGAACGACCTTTCTCTTGCGAGAATCTCAAGAAGTGGTGGGTGATGACGGGATCGAACCGCCGACCCTCTGCTTGTAAGGCAGATGCTCTCCCAGCTGAGCTAATCACCCTTTGCTTCGTTGAGGCCGCGAAATTTACGCATCTATCGAAGCTAAGTCAAGGACAAGATTGAGTTTTTTTCAAAAAAGGCAAAAATAGTGGCCAGCCTGCAACAAGGCCTACTCGCCATAGATCATCTTTTTGCTCATCCCTCCGTCGACCACAAACTCCTGACCCGTCACAAACCCGGCATTACGTGACAATAACCAGGCAACCATCGATGCGACGTCCTCCACGGTCCCTACCCGGCCAGCCGGGTGCTGAGCGTGATCGGCGTCCGTCAGCGGCTCTGCACGCCTCACAGAGGGGTCCCGGGCATCAATCCAGCCCGGGCTGACCGCATTGACCCTAACCTGCGGCCCAAGGCTGATGGCCAGCGCATGGGTCAACGCCAGCAACCCGCCCTTGCTTGCCACGTAAGCCTCGGTATCAGGCTCCGACTGGCGGGCGCGGGTGGAAGCCAGGTTGACGATCGAACCATTGTGCGCACGCAGGTACGGCGCACAATGCTTGGCCAGCAACATGGGCCCGGTCAGGTTGACCGCCAGAACACGATTCCAGTGTTCCAGATCGAGGCTTTCAAGGCCCATGTTGTGCGGATCCGCAATGGCGGCATTGCACACCAGCCCGTCCAGCCGCCCAAACTGGCCAAGGACTTGCGCGACACACTGAATGACATCGGCCTCGACCGAAACATCCATCGTCACGAACCAGGCACTCTCACCCAGCGCCTTGGCCACCCTGGAACCCCGGGCGCGGTCAATGTCGGTCAATACCACTTGCCAACCTTCACTGACCAGCCAGGCAGCAATCCCCAGGCCAATGCCCCGCGCAGCACCCGTCACCAGCGCTACGCGGCCATTGCCGCCAACCGGTGTTTCGTCCATCCAGTCACTCACAGCGCAGCAAGACCTCGTGCGAGGTCGGCTTGCAAGTCGGCGACATCTTCCAGACCGACCGCGATCCGGATCAGGCTGTCGCGAATACCCGCCGCTTCACGCTCTTGTGGCGCCAGACGACCATGGGACGTGGTCGCCGGATGGGTAATCGTGGTTTTGCTGTCACCCAGGTTAGCGGTGATCGAGATCAGGCGGGTTGCGTCGATAAAGCGCCAGGCGCCCTCTTTCCCACCCTTGACCTCAAAGCTGACCACCGCACCAAAACCGCGCTGCTGACGCTGGGCCAGCTCATATTGCGGATGGCTCTTGAGACCGGCGTAGTGAACCTTTTCAACCCCGTCCTGCTGCTCCAGCCACTCGGCCAGCGACTGGGCACTGGCGCAGTGAGCGCGCATGCGCAGGTTCAGGGTTTCAAGACCCTTGAGGAAGATCCAGGCATTGAACGGGCTCAGGGTCGGCCCGGCAGTGCGCAAGAAGCCGACGATTTCTTTCATCAGTTCGCCACGACCGGCAACCACACCGCCCATGCAACGGCCCTGGCCATCGATGAATTTGGTGGCCGAATGCACCACGATGTCCGCGCCCAGCTTCAGCGGCTGCTGCAAGGCAGGCGTGCAGAAACAGTTGTCGACCACCAGCAGCGCGCCCTTGGCGTGGGCAATCCCGGCCAGGGCGGCAATGTCCACCAGCTCGGCCAGCGGATTGGACGGCGACTCGACAAACAGCAATTTGGTGTTGGGCTTGATCGCCGCGTCCCAGCCAGCCAGTTCAGCCAACGGCACGTAATCGACCTGCACGCCAAAGCGCTTGAAGTACTTTTCAAACAGGCTGATGGTCGAGCCGAACACGCTGCGCGACACCAGAATGTGATCGCCGGCGCTGCACAGGCTCATGACCACCGACAAAATGGCCGCCATGCCGGTGGCGGTTGCCACGGCCTGCTCGGCGCCTTCAAGGGCCGCAATGCGCTCTTCGAAGGCACGAACGGTGGGGTTGGTGTAACGCGAGTAAACGTTGCCTGCCACTTCGCCCGAGAACCGTGCTGCCGCGTCAGCCGCCGTGCGGAACACGTAGCTGGAGGTCAGGAACATTGCATCACCATGCTCGCCCTCGGGCGTACGGTGCTGGCCAGCACGCACAGCCAAGGTGTCGAACGCTACGCCCTCAAGGTCGCTGTCCAGCCGACCCGCATCCCAATCCTGACTCATGCTGCCCACTCCTTGCTTTGTATTGGATGAACGCAAACCGGCCCATCAGGGCCGGTTTGGTGAACACTTAGTTGTTGTACAAGCCTATCGTCGCACCGACACCCTGGGCAACCACCTTGGAAGCATCATTGCGCGCACGCTCGATACGTTCCAGATAGTTGTCATCGATATCGCCGGTGACGTACTTGCCATCAAACACTGCGCAGTCGAACGCGTCGATCTTGATCTTGCCACCACCGACTGCTTCGATCAGATCAGGCAAGTCCTGGTAGATCAACCAGTCAGCACCGATCAACTCGGCCACTTCCTGGGTGCTGCGGTTGTGTGCGATCAGCTCGTGGGCGCTCGGCATGTCGATGCCATAGACGTTCGGGTAGCGAACTGCCGGGGCCGCCGAGCAGAAGTAGACGTTCTTGGCGCCAGCTTCACGGGCCATCTGAATGATCTGCTTGCACGTTGTACCGCGCACGATCGAGTCGTCCACCAGCATCACGTTCTTGCCACGGAACTCCAGTTCGATGGCGTTGAGCTTCTGGCGCACGGATTTTTTACGCGCTGCCTGGCCCGGCATGATGAAGGTACGGCCGATGTAACGGTTTTTGACGAAGCCTTCGCGGAACTTGACGCCCAAGTGGTTCGCCAGCTCCAGCGCCGCGCAGCGGCTGGTGTCCGGAATCGGGATAACCACGTCGATATCGTGATCCGGGCGTTCGCGCAGGATCTTCTCGGCGAGCTTCTCACCCATGCGCAGACGCGCCTTGTACACCGAAACACCGTCGATGATCGAATCCGGACGAGCCAGGTACACGTGCTCGAAGATGCACGGGGTCAATTGCGGGTTCACCGCGCACTGACGGGTGTGCAGCTTGCCATCTTCAGTGATGTAAACCGCTTCACCCGGCGCAAGGTCGCGAATCAGGGTAAAGCCCAGCACATCCAGGGAGACGCTTTCGGAGGCGATCATGTACTCGACGCCTTCGTCGGTATGACGCTGACCGAAGACAATCGGGCGAATGCCGTTCGGGTCGCGGAAACCGACGATGCCGTAACCGGTGATCATCGCAACCACGGCGTAACCGCCACGGCAGCGGTTGTGCACGTCTGTCACGGCAGCAAACACGTCTTCTTCAGTCGGCTGCAATTTGCCGCGCTGAGCCAGTTCATGGGCGAAGACGTTGAGCAACACTTCCGAATCGGAGTTGGTGTTGACGTGACGCAAGTCAGATTCGTAAATCTCCTTGGCCAGCTGTTCAACGTTGGTCAGGTTGCCGTTATGCGCCAGGGTGATGCCATAGGGCGAGTTGACATAAAACGGCTGAGCTTCAGCTGAAGTCGAGCTGCCAGCGGTTGGATAGCGTACGTGGCCAATGCCCACGTTGCCGACCAGGCGCTGCATGTGACGCTGATGAAACACGTCACGAACCAGCCCGTTGTCCTTGCGCAGAAATAACCGGCCATTATGGCTGGTCACAATACCGGCAGCATCCTGGCCGCGGTGCTGGAGGACGGTTAGCGCGTCATACAGCGCCTGATTGACGTTCGACTTACCGACGATACCGACGATGCCACACATGCGACGCAACCCCTACTTAATGGATCTGAACTGAACACCGCTCACTTGGGCTGGGTAGCCGGCAAGAGGTGCTCCTTGAACGGAATGTCAGCGGGTACGCTGATTCCGCTGGCCAGCCACTGACTGCTCCACCCCAGAATGAGGTTTTTGGACCAGTCGGCAACCAATAGAAATTGTGGCACGAGCCGCGACTCTTGCCACCATGAGTCTTGCTGTACCGGCCCCAGGCTAAGCAGCCCGACCGCAGTTACCACCAGCAACGCGCCACGCGCAGCGCCGAAGGCCATGCCGAGAAAACGATCGGTCCCGGACAAGCCGGTGACGCGAATCAGTTCGCCGATAAGAAAATTGATCATTGCGCCTACCAGCAAGGTGGCGACAAACATGATGGTGCACCCAACGATAACGCGGGCGGAAGGTGTTTCGATGTATCCGGAGAGATATTGAGACAGTGAACCGCCGAACATCCAGGCAACGACCCCGGCAATGATCCAGGTGCACAGCGACAATGCTTCTTTTACAAAGCCGCGCTTCAAGCTGATCAAAGCGGAGATGGCGATAATTGCAACGATCGCCCAGTCAACCCAGGTAAATGGCACAGTTCAGCCTACAGACAGATGAGGCGGCGCATTTTAGCAGAGCGCCGCCGCTCAGGTAAGGCGATTTATCCGTGCTTGAGCAATCAGATTGAACCTTTTTGCGCGCTCAACCGCGTTCAGGCTGGAAGCGCACCACAAAACCCTTGAGATTTTGCTGTTTGCCGAGCAAATCACGCAGGCGATCGGCTTCTGCACGCTCAAGCAACGGACCGACAAAAACCCGATTCATCCCGCCGGAAGATCGAACGTAAGCGTTATACCCTTGATTACGAAGGGTTTTTTGAAGGTTGTCCGCACTCGCCCGATTGGAGAGGCTCACCAATTGAACCGACCAGCTGATCGGCAAGCCGTTGGGATCAACACGCTTTTGCGTGGTATCCAGCTTGGCCGGTGCCTGGGCAACCGTTTGTGCCGGGGTGACAGCCGGTGGCTTTGGGGCAACTGCTGCAGGCTTTGCAACCACAGGCGCGACAGGAGCCGTCGCCACCTGCTGCTCGACAACCGGCAATTCTTCCGGGACCGGCTCTTGGGCAATGACTTGCGGCTCCGGCACGGCAACTGGCTCGACCTGAACCGGCTGCATGACCGGAATCTGTGGCGCCGTGGGTGCATCCACCTGGATTTGACGCTGCTCGTCCTGACGCGAGAACAACATCGGAAGGAAAATCACGGCCAACGCCACCAATACCAGGGCGCCTACCATACGCTGCTTGAATACCTTATCCAGCAAAGCCATTTGCAGCCTCCTCCTTGGCACGCCGCTCCAACCACTCGAGCGCTTGCGCGACACAATAAAATGATCCGAACAACAGGATTTCGTCTTCGGGCGTAGCCCGTTCGCATTGAGCTTCGAGCGCGGCATCCACACTGTCATGGGCCGAGACCGAAGCACCAAGCCCCTGCAGCGCAGCCTGAACCTCAGCCGCCGACCGTGTCCGCGAGGTATTCAGCGGTGCAACCGCCCAATGCTCGACCGACGACGCGAGCTGTGACACTACGCCATCAAGGTCCTTGTCTGCCAGCAGACCGAACACGGCCAGGCGCTTGCCAGTGACAGGCCGCTGCGCCAAACGCCGCTCAAGGTACTCGGCCGCATGGGGGTTGTGCCCCACGTCCAGCAGCACATTCAAGGCTTTGCCTTTCCAGTTGAATTGGCGGCGATCCAGTCGACCCGTGACGCGAGTGCCAACCAGTGCACTGATGATGCGCGCCGGCTCCCATGGCAGATCGGTCAACGCATAGGCCTGCACCGCAAGCGCTGCGTTCTCCATGGGCAAATCCAGCAGCGCAATGTCACGCAGCTCCAGAACCTGCCCTTTCGCATCCAGGCCACGCCAGTGCCACACCTGCTCTGAACTGGCCAGATCGAAGTCACGGCCGCGCAAGAACAGCGGACAGCCCAGCTCCCTGGCCTTGTCGAGCAGGGCGTGAGGAGGATTGAGGTCGCCACAGAGGGCTGGCTTGCCCGCACGGAAGATCCCGGCCTTCTCAAAAGCCACCGATTCGCGGGTATTGCCCAGGTACTCGACATGATCGACACCGATGCTGGTCACCAGCGCCAGGTCGGCATCCACCAGATTGACCGCATCCAGACGTCCGCCCAAGCCGACTTCCAGCACTACGGCATCCAGCTGGGCACGCTCAAACAGCCAGAACGCTGCCAACGTACCCATTTCAAAATAAGTCAGGGAAGTCTCGCCCCGCCCCGCGTCCAAAGCCGCGAAGGCCTCGCACAGCAGTTCGTCGCTGACTTCAACCCCGTCAATCTGTACGCGCTCGTTATAGCGCAGCAAGTGGGGCGAACTGTAAACCCCAACCTTGAGCCCTTGCGCCTGCAGCAACGCTGCCACAAACGCACAGGTCGAGCCCTTGCCATTGGTGCCCGTAACCGTCACCACCCGAGGCGCGGGCTTTTGCAGCCCCATGCGGTTCGTTACCTCGCGTGCGCGATCCAGCCCCATATCAATGGCGGCCGGATGCAGCTGTTCAAGATAGGCGAGCCACTCGCCAAGGGTGCGCTGGGTCATAGGTTTGCAGGTGCCGGTGGAACAACGATGGTTTCAACAGGTGCCGCGACGAACACAGGTGTTGGCAAGCCCATCATCTGTGCCAGCAGGTTGCCCAGGCGTGGACGCAGCTCCTGACGCGCAATGATCAGGTCGATTGCGCCGTGCTCCAGCAGAAACTCGCTGCGCTGGAAGCCTTCTGGCAGTTTTTCGCGAACGGTCTGTTCGATAACCCGCGGACCGGCAAAACCGATCAGGGCTTTAGGCTCAGCCACGATGACATCGCCCAGCATTGCCAGACTGGCCGAAACGCCGCCATAGACTGGGTCGGTCAGCACCGAGATGAACGGAATGCCTTCTTCACGCAGACGCGCCAGCACCGCAGAGGTCTTGGCCATTTGCATCAGGGAGATGAGCGCTTCCTGCATCCGCGCACCGCCGGAGGCTGCAAAGCAGATCATCGGGCAGCGGTTTTCCAGCGCGTAGTTGGCTGCACGCACGAAACGCTCGCCGACGATGGCGCCCATCGAGCCGCCCATGAACGAGAATTCAAAGGCAGACACAACCACCGGCATACCCAGCAACGTACCGCTCATGGAGATCAGCGCGTCTTTTTCGCCCGTCTGCTTTTGCGCGCCGACCAGACGATCCTTGTACTTTTTGCTGTCACGGAACTTGAGACGGTCAACCGGCTCCAGGTCTGCGCCCAACTCGGCACGGCCGTCGGCATCCAGGAAGATATCGATGCGGGCACGCGCACCAATGCGCATGTGGTGATTACATTTCGGGCAAACGTCCAGGGTCTTTTCCAGCTCTGGACGATAAAGCACAGCGTCGCAAGACGGGCATTTGTGCCACAGGCCTTCAGGTACCGAGCTCTTTTTGACCTCGGAACGCATGATCGAAGGAATCAGCTTGTCTACCAACCAGTTGCTCATGCTTTCTTTCTCCAGTACCGGTGGCCAGAACAGTTGAGTTCAGGCCCCGTGTATGCCCTTGAGCTAAATTCATTAGGTGTGTGGCGATGATTGCAGGAACTGCGGTCAGCACACGGCAAACCAGCGAAACCCTGTAACCCTCAGCCTCCCGACAGCACGCCCCAGAGCGGCCGCCACTTTAATTTCTGCCCGTCAAACCACCGGGCCCGCCTGCTTTGCAGAACGGTAATGATGGACGGCGGCAGACTGCCAGCCGTCACATCGGGCATCAGTTTGTTACACGCACTGCCTGCATAAAGGCGCGAATCTTGTCGTGATCCTTGATGCCCTTGCTCTTTTCTACTCCGCCACTGACATCAACGGCATAAGGACGCACCTGAGCAATGGCACCTGCAACGTTCTCGACCGTGAGGCCACCCGCCAAAATAATCGGCTTGCTCAGACCCTGCGGTATCAAAGACCAGTCAAACGCCTGACCGGTTCCACCGGGCACACCTTCGACATAGGCATCGAGCAAAATACCGCTGGCGCCTGCATACGCGTTGCAGGCACCGGCGATGTCATCACCGGCCTTTACGCGCAATGCCTTGATATAAGGACGGTGATAACCCTGACACTGCTCCGGTGTCTCATCGCCATGAAACTGCAGCAAATCAAGCGGTACGGCATCCAGGGTTTCGTTGAGCTCACAGGCACTGGCATTGACGAACAACCCGACCGTCGTCACAAAAGGTGGCAGGGCCGCAATGATGGCTCGCGCTTGCAACGCCGTTACGGCACGGGGGCTTTTTGCGTAAAACACAAAACCCAAGGCGTCAGCTCCGGCCTCGACCGCAGCCAGAGCGTCTTCTATGCGGGCAATACCGCAGATCTTGCTGCGAACAACGGACATCTCGATAACACCCCGAACGCGAAAGCCCCGGATGGTAACAAATGCTTATCCGGGCGTCAGCCGTCCAGTTCGGTAAAACCGGTCAAGAAATGTGGGCCTATGTAACGTTCCGGCAATTGGAACTCATCGCGGTATTCAACTTGCACCAGATACAAGCCATAAGGATGTGCCGTCACACCACCCGAGCGACGGGTTCGACTCTCCAGCACTTCCTTGATCCACTCTACCGGGCGCTCTCCCGTACCGATGGTCATCAGCACACCGGCAATGTTGCGCACCATGTGATGCAGAAATGCACTGGCGCGAATATCCAGTACGATCATTCGCCCGTGACGGGTCACGCGCAAATGGTGCATTTCCTTGATCGGGGACTTGGCCTGGCATTGACCGGCGCGAAACGCACTGAAGTCATGCACACCCAACAAGTACTGGGCAGCCTCGGCCATGCGCTCTACGTCCAGCGGACGATGATTCCAGGTGATTTCCTGATTCAAGTGCGCGGGGCGGATCTGGTCGTTGTAGATCACATAGCGGTAGCGCCTGGCAATGGCCTTGAAGCGCGCATGAAAATCCGCAGGCATGACCTTCGCCCAACTGACACTGATGTCATGGGGCAAGTTGATATTGGCGCCCATGACCCAGGCTTTCAACGAGCGCTCGGCCTGGGTATCAAAGTGCACGACTTGCCCGCAGGCATGCACACCGGCGTCTGTTCGCCCGGCGCACATCAACGAAACCGGAGAGGCCGCGACCTTTGACAAGGCGTTTTCCAGGGTTTCCTGGACAGTCAGCACACCATTGGCCTGACGCTGCCAGCCGCTGTAGCGCGAACCTTTGTATTCCACGCCAAGCGCGATTCGGAAAAAACCGTCGGCAGCCATTTCAGCGGCTGGGTTATCTATATTTGCCAAGGACTTACAGCCTGCTCATAAACGCAAAGGTGGCCATTATAAGGCGCACCCGGCAAGACGCCATGAAACATTTCACCCAATCAGGTCAACCGCGCCAGCATTTCCAGGGCTTCAGCCTGCTGCTGGGCATTACCCTCCTCCATGACTTCAGTCAGGATATCCCGCGCACCTTCGTCATCGCCCATGTCGATATAGGCCTGGGCCAGATCGAGCTTGGTGGCGGTTTCGTCGGCGCCCGACAGGAAGTCGAACTCGGGCTCATCATCGGCAAAAGGCTCAGCCAGGGTTGACTCTTCAAGGCTTTGGGACAGTCGATGCAGCTCGGCATTGACCTTGTCCAGCTCCAGAGAAAAGCTGTCAGGTTCAACACTCGCCGGGGCGCTTTCATCCGCCAGGGACAAGTCGAAATCCGCCGGCAGGCCCAGATCAAAGTCCGAGAGCTCTTCAAGGGCAGCCTGAGCTTCAGCCTGTTGTTCAAGAACCGCTTCAAAACTGTCGACTGCAGGCTTGTCCTTGCCCGGCAGATCGGCAGACACCACCGCAGGTGATGCGGCCTCAAGCTCGTCGAGGCTCAGGTCGAAATCGTGGTCAAACTCATCTACAGGAGGAGCAGTCACAGGCTCGGACTCTACCTCGCGATCGTCACGCATCATCTCCTGGACGAATTGTGCTTGAAGTTGCGTTGCCACGGCCGCCGTGGCGATGCCCGCCGCCGCAGCCACCAGCATGCCCGGATAGCGCTTTTTAAGCTGCTCGACCTCGGCGTGGTTCTTGCCATTGGCAACCAACTGGCGCTCTTGGGCGACAAAGGCTTCACGCTCACCCAGCTCGCCATAAACCTGCATCAGCTTGAGACGCAAATCACTGCGCTGCGGAGCCTGATCGATCGATGCCTTGAGCAGCGCTGCGGCTTCACGCAACTGACGTTGCTCGATCAGTTGCTCCGCCTGTTCCAGTACATCAGCAGCAGGTTTGGCCAACGACACGGGGGCAATCACGGGCGCTATCACTTCAGCTTCAGGTACTGACACTGGTGCCGGTGCCGGTGCCGCTGCCGCTGCCGGCTCGAGCCTGACGCTGCGCGATGGAGTCTCCAACCCTTCAAAACTGCTCTGCGGCATGTCCAGATCAACTGAAAAATCGGACTCCACTTCGAGTTCCCGAGCCATCCGCGCATGCTTTTCGGCTGCCTGCAGCGCTTTACGCCGACGCGCCATCAAGAGAAGAAGGAGCAGCAACAACACCGCCCCGCCACCCATCAGCCCAAGCAACATCGGGCTTGCCAGCAGATCCTGGATTTTTCGCTCCGCGCTTGGCGGTGCAGTGCTTTCAACAGGGCTTGGTGGGACTGCGGTAGCGGGTACACCCTCAAGCGCCGGGGCTATATCCGCTTCAGGCGCGTCCGCCGCCTGGGCGACGATTTGTGCCGGTATCGCCGCCGCCGGGTCGGCAGGCAGCGCTTTTTCGGCTTCAAGCTTGGCCAACTGATCATTCTTCAACACGATCAAACGCTGAAGCTTGTCCAACTGGCTTTGCAAATCTTTCATCCGGCTTTGCAGCTCGGCATTTTCACGGCGACTGGTGTCCAGCCCCTCCTGGGTCATTGCCAGCTTGTCGCTCACATTGCTGGCGTCCCCTGCAACACCCTTGCCTGCCGCCTTGCCCGCCTGGCCCGACACCAGGCTCAAACCGTCCCGCGCCACAGCCTTGGCAGGAGATGTCGATTCAGGCTTGCGACCGGTTGCATCCAGCTGCTGAGCCAGCGGCACCGTGCGACGGCCATTGCGCCAATCGGCATTTTGCGAGGCCACTTCGTTGACAGCCTTGGCCTGGGGCAACTGGACGCTTTGACCCGCGTCCGGCAAGCGCAGCACCTGACCGGTTTTAAGGCGGTTGATATTGCCGTTGATGAAGGCATCAGGGTTCAGGGCCTGAATCGCCAGCATGGTCTGCTGCACCGAGCCGCCATTGCGTGCCTTGGCCGCGATTTCCCACAAGGTGTCACGGGCCGATGTCGTGTAATGCGCTGGCTGCGCAGAGTCAGGCGCAGAGGTTGATGCCGCCGCTGCGGTCTGAGGCGAGAACTTTGCAGGGTCGAGCAACACGCTGTAGTCGCGCATCAAACGGCCGTTAGGCCACATCACCTGCACCAGGAATTTTACGAAAGGTTCGGACAAAGGCTGACTGGAAGTGACGCGCAATACGCTCTTGCCATCCGCGTTGATCACCGGAGTAAAACGCAGATCATCCAGAAATGCCGGACGCGGCACCCCTGCCTTGCTGAACTCCTGCTCGGGAGCCAGGCTCGGCACCACTTGCGCTGCGGTCAGATCCTTGACGTCCAGCAGCTCGATTTCTGCAAGCAATGGCTGGTTCTGGGTCGACTTGAGCGTCAGCTCCCCGAGCCCGAGCGCGTGTGCCATACCGGATGACAGCGCCGAAGCGGCGGCGATTGCTAACACTAATTTGCGAACCTGAACCATAGCCTCTTCCTTATTGGTACAGGCCTCGTCCCGCGAGACCTGTAGAGCTGCTGCCTGAAAGCAACCTGACTGCGACGACCGGCGCTGGAACCCTGTGACAACCTGCTACAAATTGGCGCCAAGTATCTTTTACAGCAGGTCTTTTATCAACAACTCAGCCAACTGTACGGCGTTCAACGCAGCACCCTTGCGCACGTTGTCCGAGGTCAGCCACAGATTGAGCTGCGAAGTGTCGTCCACACCGTGACGGACACGACCGACATAGACCACGTCCTGACCCACCGCGTCCCCTACGGCTGTAGGGTAGTCGCCCTCTTCAACCAGCTCGATACAATCGCCAGCTTCGAGCGCCGCATTGACCCCGGCCAGATCCACCGGCCCGGCCAGTTGCAAGGACACACTAAAGCTATCGCCAAAAAACACCGGCGCTTGAATGCATGTGACCGAAATTTTCAGTGCTGGCATGCCCAAGACTTCGCGCAACTCCGTCACCAGGCGTTTTTCCAGCGGAACATGGCCCTGGGCATCTGGTTTGCCGACTTGCGCCAGCAGGTTGAACGCCATCTGGCGATCAAAAAAGCTTGTTTCCAGCGGATGCAGATTCAGCAACGCCGTGGTTTGGCGCGCCAACTCGGAAACCGCTTCACGCCCCTGGGCAGACACTGCCAGGCACGCAGTCACACTCACCTGTTGAATGTCCAGCAAACCGCGCAACGGGGCCAGGGCTACTGCCAGGGCGGTGGCCGAAGGGCTCGGGCTGCTGACCTGCACAGGCTTTTGCAACGCTGCCAGAACCGGCGCATTCGCCTCAGGCACCACGTGAGGCGCTTGAGCCGAAGGCAGTGCACCTGACAAATCGATCACAATGCAGCCGGCTGCGCTGGCTTTGGCGGCAAAGCTCAAGGTCACGCCAGGCCCTGCGGCAAAGAAAGCCAACTGAACCTTGCTGAAATCGAACTCGTCGACTTCGCGCACTCTCACGTTCTTGCCGCGAAAAGGCACCGAATGCCCAACTGACTCACTGCTGGCCAGCAGGTGCAAATCCGCAACCGGGAAATCCCGTTCTTCCAGGATCTGTACGATGGTTTCGCCGACGGTGCCGGTGGCGCCAACAACGGCGATATCAAAGGACTGGCTCATGTGTCTACCTCAGGCGAAACGTGGGGAGCGGCACTTTACCGGTCGCAACTGCGACAGGCAACGCAACCGACATATTTGATCCTGCCAAGTTGACTGCGGGAGCGGGCTTGAGCAAGGCTACAGATGCACGGAGTTCTCATGTCCTGCCCAATAAAAAACCCGCCACTCTTGCGAGAGGCGGGCCTTTTACTTGCCAGGAAGCATTAACGCTCCAGCAAGATCCGCAGCATGCGACGCAACGGCTCAGCCGCACCCCACAGCAACTGGTCGCCTACGGTGAAAGCACCGAGGAATTGCGAACCCATGTTCAGCTTGCGCAGACGGCCAACCGGTACATTCAGGGTACCTGTCACCTTGGTCGGGCTCAGCTCCTGAATACTGGCTTCACGCTGATTCGGCACCAGCTTGACCCACGGGTTGTGCTGGCTGATCAGGTCTTCGATATCAGCAATCGGCACATCCTTGTTCAGCTTGATGGTCAATGCCTGGCTGTGGCAACGCATTGCACCGATACGCACGCAAATACCGTCCACCGGAACCGGGTTCTTGAAGCGCCCCAGGATCTTGTTGGTTTCAGCCTGCGCCTTCCATTCTTCGCGGCTCTGACCGTTTGGCAGCTCTTTATCGATCCACGGGATCAAGCTGCCGGCCAGTGGCACGCCGAAGTTCTCGGTCGGGTACGCATCACTGCGCATGGCTTGCGCAACACGACGGTCAATGTCGAGGATGGCGCTGGCCGGATCAGCCAGTTGATCTGCGACCGCAGCATGGGTCGCGCCCATTTGCTTGATCAGCTCACGCATGTTCTGCGCGCCGGCGCCCGAGGCCGCCTGGTAGGTCATGGCACTCATCCATTCCACCAGACCCGCTTCGAACAGGCCGCCCAGGCCCATGAGCATCAGGCTGACGGTGCAGTTGCCGCCGATGTAGTTCTTGGTGCCCGCATCCAGTTGCTGGTCGATCACCTTGCGGTTGACCGGGTCCAGAATAATGACCGCGTCATCCTGCATCCGCAGGCTCGAAGCCGCATCGATCCAGTAACCTTGCCAACCCGCCTCACGCAGCTTGGGGAACACCTCGGTGGTGTAGTCGCCGCCCTGGCAGGTCAGAATCACATCGAGGGTTTTCAACTCTTCAATGTTGTAAGCATCCTTGAGCGGGGCAATCTCTTTGCCCACGGACGGACCTTGTCCACCGACATTGGAGGTAGTAAAAAACACGGGCTCAATAAGATCGAAATCCTGCTCTTCCAGCATCCGCTGCATGAGTACGGAACCAACCATACCGCGCCAACCGACCAGACCTACACGCTTCATCACAACGACACCTTTAACAAAAAGTGGGGTCGTTACTTCCACCAACAGGAAGTAACGGGCCAGAGAGATTACAGATTCTGTAGCGCGGCGACTACTGCATCGCCCATTTCCTGTGTTCCAACCTTGGTGCAACCCGCCGACCAGATGTCACCGGTACGCAAACCCTGATCCAGAACCAGGCTCACCGCCTGCTCAATGGCATCGGCCGCAGCACTCTGATTGAAGCTGTAACGCAGCATCATCGAGACCGACAAAATGGTTGCCAGCGGGTTGGCAATGCCCTGCCCCGCGATGTCCGGCGCCGAACCGTGGCACGGCTCGTACATGCCTTTATTGTTGGTATCCAGGGACGCCGACGGCAGCATGCCAATCGAGCCTGTGAGCATCGAGGCCTGATCGGACAGGATGTCGCCGAACATGTTCTCGGTCACGATCACGTCAAATTGCTTGGGCGCACGCACCAGTTGCATGGCAGCGTTGTCGACGTACATGTGGCTCAGTTCAACGTCCGGGTAGTCCTTGGCCACTTGCTCGACCACTTCACGCCACAGCTGGCTGGAAGCCAGCACGTTGGCCTTGTCTACCGAGCACAGCTTTTTGCCGCGAACACGGGCCATGTCGAAACCGACACGGGCGATGCGACGGATTTCACTTTCGCTGTACGGCAGCGTGTCATAGGCCTGACGCTCGCCGTTTTCCAGTTCGCGGGTGCCACGTGGCGCGCCGAAATAAATGCCGCCAGTCAGTTCGCGAACGATCAGGATATCCAGGCCCGCGACGATTTCAGGCTTGAGGCTCGAAGCATCCGCCAGCTGCGGGTACAGGATGGCCGGACGCAGGTTGCCGAACAGGCCCAATTGGGCACGGATTTTCAGCAGGCCGCGCTCAGGACGAATGTCGCGTTCGATCTTGTCCCATTTCGGGCCACCCACGGCGCCCAGCAGTACAGCGTCCGCAGCACGGGCGCGTTCCAGGGTCTCGTCGGCCAGCGGCACGCCATGCTTGTCGATGGCAGCACCGCCGATCACGTCGTGGGTCAGTTCAAAGTTCAGGTTGAACTTGTCGTTGGCCAATGCCAGCACCTTGACCGCTTCGGCCATGATTTCCGGACCGATACCGTCGCCAGGGAGAATCAGAATCTGCTTGCTCATGGGTTCCTCTTTTCTTGTCTGTTGATGCCCCCGCAGGCGCATCCTGAAATATTGGGATTACTTCTCGGCCCACAGCACCAGCACATCGGTGCTGAACGTGCCATCGGCTTCAATCTCGAAATACTCGCGAACCTCGCTGCCCATCGCCTGCTGCAGTTGGCGAATGGCCGCGCTCATGACCTGCGGCGTGCGCATGCGCTCGATCCAGGAGCTGAACTCTAAACGCAAACGCTGACGCTGTGTGCTGCGCGTATGCAAACCGGCTTCACTGACCTGACGCAGCCATTCGCCCGCCGAGTAGTTGCGCACATGGCTGGTATCGCGCAGCACCTCGACCGCTTGCAGGTAAGTGTCCAGCAACGCACTGCCCGGAGACATCACATCAATAAACACCGCTACACCACCGGGCTTGAGTACCCGGCGAACTTCGCGCAGGGCCAGGCCGACGTCGTTCCAGTGATGGGTCGAATAACGGCTGAGTACGTAATCGAATTCACCGTCGGCAAAAGGCAGGCGCTCGGCCGCACCGCACACGGTGGTGATGTTGCCCAGTCCGCGATCGGTTGCCGCTGCACTGACCACATCGAGCATTGGCTGCGACAGGTCGTAGGCCACGACGTCCTTGACCAGTGCTGCCACGTGAAAGCTCACATGACCCGCGCCACACCCCAGGTCCAGCACCCGCGCCTGCGGTTTGTCAGCCAGCTCAGCCTTTAGCAGGCCGAACTCAGTGCCTTGCGCGTGCACGGTACTGCTCAGATAGGCCGACGCCTGTTCGCCGAACTGCTTTTGTACAACCTGGGTGTGCTGGGCGGTGCTGGTCATGTTGATGTCCTTGTTGAATCTGTAGTCGCTGCCGCAGGCTGCGATAGGGGTCGCGGAGATTCCAGAAAACGGGTTGCTACGCAACCCTTCGCAGCCTGCGGCAGCGACTACCAAGGCGTGTTATGCGTCGCGGAACAACCACGGCTGGCTTGCACGGTGCTTGCTTTCAAATGCGGCAATCGCTACGTCGTCCTGCAAGGTCAGACCGATATCGTCCAGGCCGTTGAGCAAACAATGCTTGCGAAACGCATCGATCTCAAAGCTCAAGACCTTGCCATCAGGACGGGTCACGGTTTGTGCTTCAAGGTCGATATTGAGCTGGTAACCCGGCTCGTCTTCGACCTGGACAAACAGTTCATCCACTTCGGCGTCGCTCAAAATGATCGGCAACAAGCCATTCTTGAAGCTGTTATTGAAGAAGATGTCGGCATAACTCGGCGCGATGATGCTGCGAAAACCGTACTCTTCCAGCGCCCAAGGAGCGTGCTCACGGCTGGAGCCGCAACCGAAGTTTTCACGGGCCAGCAATACACTGGCGCCCTGATAACGCTCGGCATTGAGTACAAAGTCCTTGTTCAGCGGACGCTTGGAGTTGTCCTGATAAGGCTGCCCCACATCCAGGTAGCGCCATTCATCAAACAGGTTCGGACCAAAGCCGGTGCGTTTGATCGACTTCAAAAACTGCTTGGGAATGATTTGGTCCGTGTCCACGTTGGCTCGATCCAAAGGCGCGACCAAACCGGTGTGCTGAGTAAAAGCTTTCATGCTGCGCTCCTTAGATCAATTCGCGGACGTCGATGAAACGACCGTTCACAGCGGCGGCGGCGGCCATTGCCGGGCTCACCAGGTGCGTACGGCCACCGGCACCCTGACGGCCTTCGAAGTTGCGGTTGGAGGTCGATGCGCAATGCTCGCCGGACTCCAGTCGATCCGGGTTCATCGCCAGGCACATCGAGCAACCTGGCTCACGCCATTCAAAACCGGCCTCCAGGAAAATCTTGTCCAGCCCTTCCGATTCAGCCTGGGCCTTGACCAGGCCCGAGCCCGGCACCACGATCGCCTGCTTGATGGTGGACGCCACTTTACGGCCTTTGGCGATCACGGCTGCAGCACGCAAGTCTTCGATTCGAGAGTTGGTGCACGAGCCGATAAACACGCGATCCAGCTGGATATCGGTGATCGCCTGATTAGCCGTCAAACCCATGTACTTCAACGCACGTTCGATCGAGCCGCGCTTGACCAGGTCGGCTTCCTGCGCCGGATCCGGCACGTTCTGATCAACCGCCAATACCATCTCGGGCGAAGTACCCCAGCTGACTTGAGGCTTGATCTGGGCAGCGTCGAGTTCAACCACGGTGTCGAAGGTTGCATCGCTGTCGGAAACCAGGTCTTTCCAGGCTTCGACTGCCATGTCCCATTCGGCGCCTTTAGGAGAGAACGGGCGACCCTTCACGTAATCGACCGTCTTCTGATCCGCCGCTACCAGACCTACGCGGGCACCGGCTTCAATGGACATGTTGCAGATGGTCATGCGGCCTTCAACCGACAAGTCGCGGATCGCGCTGCCGGCAAACTCGATGGCGTGACCATTGCCGCCTGCTGTGCCGATCTTGCCGATCACTGCCAGTACGATGTCTTTGGCTGTCACGCCGAACGGCAATTGCCCTTCGACCGACACCAGCATGTTCTTCATTTTTTTGGCGACTAGACACTGCGTGGCGAGCACATGCTCAACCTCGGAGGTGCCGATGCCGTGGGCCAATGCACCGAATGCACCGTGGGTCGACGTGTGCGAGTCGCCGCAGACCACGGTCATGCCCGGCAAGGTGGCGCCCTGCTCCGGGCCGATCACGTGAACGATGCCCTGGCGCACGTCGTTCATCTTGAACTCGGTAATGCCGTACTCGTCGCAGTTGTCGTCGAGGGTCTGGACCTGCAAACGGGAAACTTCGTCAGCAATCGCTTCGATTCCGCCTTTGCGTTCCGGCGTGGTCGGTACGTTGTGGTCCGGGGTGGCGATGTTGGCATCGATGCGCCAAGGCTTGCGCCCGGCCAGACGCAGACCTTCAAAGGCCTGCGGCGACGTCACTTCATGAATGATGTGACGGTCGATATAGATCAGCGCCGAGCCATCGTCGCGCTGCTTGACCAAATGCGAATCCCAGAGCTTGTCGTAGAGCGTTTTGCCGGCCATCAGACGGTTTCCTCATCAGCTACTTTTCTGTGCCAATAACCACTTGGCTTGTGAGGTCGATCCTATGGGGTTACAGTTAATAACTCAAATTCATAATTTTCATGCTTTGGATAACCAACAGGAATTCGAATAGATGGATCTCGCGAATCTCAATGCCTTTATTGCCATTGCTGAAACCGGCAGCTTTTCCGGGGCCGCCGAACGGCTGTTCCTGACCCAGCCCGCCATCAGTAAACGCATCGCCAGTATCGAGCAGCAACTCAAGCTCAGGCTGTTCGACCGGCTGGGGCGTGAGGTCAGCCTGACCGAGGCGGGACGGGCATTACTGCCACGGGCCTATCAGATTCTCAACGTGCTGGATGACACCCGCAGGGCGCTGAACAACCTCAATGGTGAGGTCAGCGGGCGTCTGACCCTGGCCACCAGCCATCACATTGGCCTGCACCGTCTGCCGCCTTTGCTGCGCGAGTTCACCCGCACTTATCCCAAAGTCGCGCTGGACATTCAGTTCCTGGATTCAGAGGTGGCCTATGACGAAATTCTCCATGGCCGCGCCGAACTGGCCGTGATCACCCTCGCACCGGAACCTCACTCCCTGATTCGGGCCGTCCCCGTTTGGGATGATCCCCTGGACTTCGTGGTCGCCCCCGAGCACAGCCTGACCCGGAAAAAGGCGGTCAGCATGGCGGATATCGCGCGTCATCCGGCGGTGTTCCCTGGCGGCAATACCTTCACCCACCATATTGTCCATCGCCTGTTTGAAGCCCAGGGCCTTACCCCCAATATCGCCATGAGCACCAACTACCTGGAAACCATCAAAATGATGGTCTCCATCGGGCTGGCCTGGAGCGTACTGCCGCGCACCATGCTCGACGAGCAAGTGGCATCGATTGCCTTGCCCGGCATCCAGTTGACGCGCCAGCTGGGTTATATCCTGCATACGGAGCGAACCCTGTCCAATGCGGCCCATGCCTTCATGACCCTTCTGGACAGCCAGGTCGACACCCGGCCCCTTCAAACGGACGACGCACCACCAAGCAGACCCGTGAAATAATCCGGCGCATTTGGCCCACTAAAACAACAAGGATCCGCCATGCAAGCTCCTGACATTTTCATCCTCAGCGCCCAGCGAACGGCCATTGGTACGTTTGGTGGCGCACTCAAGGACGTACCTCTGGCCGACCTGGCCACCACCGCCGTAAAGGCTGCGTTGCTGAGCAGCCAGGTCGATCCCGAGCGCATCGGCCACGTGGTGATGGGCAACGTGATTCCAACCGAGCCCCAGGATGCCTACCTGGCGCGAGTCGCCGCGATCAATGCCGGGATCCCCAAAGAAACCCCGGCCTATAACGTCAATCGCCTCTGCGGTTCCGGCTTGCAGGCCATTATTTCGGCCGCCCACACCCTGATGCTCGGCGATGCCGAATTTGCCATTGGCGCCGGGGCCGAAGCCATGAGCCGTGGCCCGTACCTGCTGCCTGCTGCCCGTTGGGGGGCGCGCATGGGGGATGGGAAGATGCTCGATTACATGCTCGGCATTCTGCACGACCCGTTCCACGGTATTCATATGGGCGTCACCGCCGAGAACATCGCCCAGCGCAACAGCATCAGCCGCCAGACCCAGGATGCCCTGGCATTTGAAGACCAGCAGCGCGCAGCGCGCGCCATCGCCCAGGGGTACTTCGACAGTCAGATCGCCGCAGTTGAGGTACGCAGCCGCAAGGGCAGCGTGATGTTCAGTCAGGATGAACACCCGCGGGCCACCACCCTGGAACAGCTGGCGCAGATGAAACCTGCGTTCAAGAAGGACGGCAGCGTGACCGCAGGCAACGCATCAGGGCTCAATGACGGTGCAGCGGCGCTGGTGTTGGCCAGTGGCGCTGCGGTACAGGCTGGCAACCTGACACCAATGGCCCGCCTGGTGGCGTATGCCCATGCCGGGGTAGAACCCGAATTGATGGGCCTTGGACCGATTCCGGCAACGCGCCTGGCGCTTAAACGGGCGGGGTTGAACATTGAAGACATGGACGTCATCGAAGCCAATATAGCCTTCGCCGCCCAAGCCTGCGCCGTGATGCAGGAGCTGGACATGGACCCGGCCAAGGTCAACCCCAATGGCTCGGGGATCGCCCTGGGGCACCCGGTTGGCGCCACCGGCGCGATCATCGCCACCAAGGCCATCCATGAACTGCACCGGATCAAGGGCCGTTACGCCCTGGCAACCATGTGCATCGGCGGCGGCCAGGGCATCGCGGTGATTTTCGAACGGGTTTGAACCCTAGTACATGAGTGGGAGCGGGCTTGCTCGCGATGCAGGCCCCGAGGTCTGTCAGGTAAACCAGGGCGATGCCATCGCGGGCAAGCCCGCTCCCACAGGTCGCATGGCACTACGCAGGCATACGGCCAAACTTGCCCGACTGGAAGTCAACAAATGCCTGCTGGATCTCGGCATCCGTGTTCATCACAAACGGGCCATGCCCCACGATCGGTTCGTCGATCGGCTCACCACTCAGGATCAGCAGCACCGCATCGTTATTGGCCTCAAGCCGGACTTGCGAACCGTCACGCTCGAACAGCGCCAACTGCCCTTCGCGCACCACTTCCTGACCGTTGACCTCAACCGCACCGTGCAACACCACCAGCGCCGTGTTGCGCCCCTGATGCACATCGAATGTCGCCGACTTGCCCGCGTTCAGGCGGATGTCCCACACGTCGATATCGGTGAAGGTCCGCGCCGAGCCCCGTGTGCCATCGAACTCACCGGCAATCAGGCGCAACCGACCGGCATCGTCCTTGAGCGCCAGATCAGGAATATCCCGGTCCACAATGCCCTGATACCCCGGCGCCGACATTTTGTCCCTGGCCGGCAGGTTGACCCATAGCTGCACCATTTCCAGCGGGCCGCCACTGCGGGCAAACGCCTCGGAATGAAACTCCTCGTGCAGGATCCCCGAGGCCGCGGTCATCCATTGCACATCACCAGGGCCGATCACCCCGCCGTTACCGGTGGAATCACGGTGCTCAACTTCGCCTTTGTAGACGATGGTCACGGTTTCGAAACCACGATGGGGGTGCTGACCCACACCACGACGCTCTGTGGTTGGCGAGAACTCGGCTGGCCCAGCGTAATCAAGCAGTAGGAACGGGCTGATGTATTTGCCCATGCTGTCGTAGGAAAACAACGTGCGAACCGGAAAGCCATCGCCGACCCAATGGGGACGGGGAGCTGTGTACACACCCAGAATCTTTTTCATGTTGCACCTCCTGTCAATCATGGGGACAAGCTTAGATTCGATTCATCCATAAGACTAGACAGTGTTTTTGACACTAATCGTCCCACTAACAGAACAATCTATTGCACTGTGGGAGCGGGCTTGCTCGCGATGGCATCAATGGGATCAATCAGGCAAACCGAGTCGCCTGCATCGCGAGCAAGCCCGCTCCCACAAAGGCCCCGACTGTGGCCATCAGCTAAACACAACTATTTGAAAAACCTGTTTCTGGTTTCTCCACCGCGCTGCGTCTAATAACTATTCCCATTAACAAAAAAGAAATTCCCCACTTCGGAGCCTAGGCACGCGATGCAACGACCCAACTTGAGCCGGACCCCTCTTTCGATCGCTACCCAGCGCCAGACTGTTCGCCGCACCCTGCTGTCCAGCGCCTTTGTAGCCTCGGTATTGCTGGGTTCATCCATTGCCCAGGCGGCGCCGGTGGCCTTGAATATTCCGTCTCAATCCCTGGCCAGCGCGCTGAATGAACTGGGCAAGCAAGCCAATCTGCAAATCCTGTATAGCCCGGATCAGGTTCAAGGCATCACGTCCCGCCCCGTGTCCGGCTCGCTCGAACCGGTCAAGGCTCTGGAGTCACTGCTGCAAGGCAGCGGCATTTCGTATCAGCTCAATGGCGACACGGTGATTCTGA
Organism: Pseudomonas sp. NKUCC02_KPG; assembly: GCF_019345465.1. GTDB lineage: Bacteria > Pseudomonadota > Gammaproteobacteria > Pseudomonadales > Pseudomonadaceae > Aquipseudomonas. The sequence goes on along the minus strand of NZ_JAHKRC010000003.1, from coordinate 141,676 downwards.
GCGCCCCCCAAGGCAAAGGCCTGGAATTGGGTGCGACCACTGTTTCCGGCCAGGGTCCGGGCGACTCGCTGACCACCGAAGACACCCGTTCATACACGACCGGGGCCAGCAACAGCTCGACCAAACTGGCCCTTTCATTGCGCGAGACCCCGCAAACCGTGACCGTAGTCACCCGCCAGATGATGGACGACCAGGCCGCCCAAAGTATCGGTGACGTGCTGCGCAATGCGCCGGGTGTGTCCACCCAGGCCTACGACAGCGACCGGATGGAGTACTCGGCCCGCGGCTATGCAATCACCAACTTCCAGTACGACGGTGTCAACACGCTGTATGACGGGGTGTTCGATGAAGGCGCAACCAAGGTCGACATGGCCCTGTATGACCGGGTAGATATCGTCAAGGGTGCCACCGGCCTGCTGTCCGGCTCGGGCGAGCCTTCGGCCACGGTCAACCTGATCCGCAAAAAGCCGACCCGCGACTTCAAGGCCTCGATCTCGGCCAGCGCAGGTTCGTGGGACAACTACCGCACCGAAGGCGATATTTCGGGGCCGCTGAATGAAGATGGCAGTGTGCGCGGTCGCATGGTGGCGGTGTACCAGGATGCCGATTCGTACCGCGATCACTATTCAAAAAAGAATGATGTGATGTACGGCATCATCCAGGCCGACCTCACCCCCGACACCCTGCTCACCTTTGGCATGGACTACCAGAACATCAAGCCGCGCGGCTCGTCCTGGACCGGCAACCCGTACTACTACTCCAACTACACCAAGACCGATTTCAGCCGCTCGTTCAACCCGGCCACCGACTGGAGCCGTCGCGACGTTCAGATCCAGACGACCTTCGCCTCCCTGGAGCACCGCTTTGCCAATGACTGGAAAGTCAAAGGCAGCCTGACCCAGCAAACCAACGACCACGACACCCTGCTGGGCTCGGCCAGTGGCGGCCTGCCTGATCCGGTGACAGGCGACGGCATGTCCTTCTACTGGGGTCACTGGGAAGGCCATCGCGTCCAAAACACTGTCGATATCAATGCCACCGGCCCGTTTACCCTGTTTGGCCGCGAGCATGAACTGGTGGTCGGCGCCACGTCCCAGTCCTCCCGCCAGACCGGGGCGACCTTCGACAGCAGCGAATATCGTGTGCTGTCCGAAAGCATCTTTGACTGGAACGGCAACTACCCACGGCCGGACTTCCCGAAGAACGGCAAATATGAAACCAACCAGAATCAGAACAGCGCCTACATCGCCGCACGCTTCAAGCCCGCGGACGACTGGTCGATTATCCTCGGCAGCCGCCTGAGTGACTTCCAGTACAACAGCACCTACCGGTATTACCAGCAGAGCAGCAACTTCCAGGACAACAAAACCTCTGCCAAGCAACACGGCGAGGTGACGCCCTACGCTGGCGTGGTGTATGACATCAATGAAAACTACTCGGTGTATGGCAGCTATACCTCCATCTATAAACCCCTCACCGAGCAAAGCCGTTCTGGAGCCACTCTGGCGCCCACTGAAGGCAACAGCTACGAACTCGGCGTCAAAGCCGAGTACTTCGATGGCCGCTTGAATGCCAGTGCGGCGGTGTTCCGTACCGAACAGAAAAATGTACCCATCCAGGTGGGCACAAACGCAAACACCAACCTGGGCATCTTCGAATCCCTGGATGGTGCAACCACCAACGGCATTGAACTTGAGTTGTCCGGTGAGCTGATGCCGGACTGGAACCTGATGGCAGGCTACACCTACGCCAGAACTCGCTCCGATGATGGGGAGCGTGTCTATGGCTACCCGCTGGAAACCACCAAACCGGAAAACGTGGCGCGGGTGTTTACCACCTACCGCCTGCCGGGCGTGATGAACAAGGTGACCGTGGGCGGTGGCGTGAACTGGCAGAGCCCGTTCTACGGCAAGATCTACAACTCGGCCAAAGAAGACTACGACATCATCGAGCAGCAAAGCTTTGCGCTGGTCAACCTGATGACCCGCTACGAGTACAACGAACACCTGTCGTTCAACCTCAACGCCAACAACGTGTTCGACAAGAAATACCTGTCGGGCCTGGGCAACTTCAGCACCACCTACTACGGCGAACCTCGCAGCCTGATGCTGACCTCCAAATACACCTTCTAAGCTCTTATCCGTAAACCCTTCATATGGGATCCATAAACCTCACCGGCTCAACGATGGGGTTTATGGATCTCACGCCCTGCCCTCATTCCAGATCAGCAGGACGCGTGCTGGGGCCGTCGGCTTTCAGCGTTCAGTCACAACACGCAGCGCGAGAGCCATATCCCAAACGGGCTAGCTAAACGAATCAATATCGAAATTGAAGGGTGTTCCCGCAACGCGGACTCCGATAATGGTTGCTATCGCCCGCTCATCATCGTCGGCAGATGGCGGAGCCATTGCCAGATGTTCCTCCTTACGGTTCTCTGCATGAGCTTTCCAGCGAGGCAAATCCTCATCAGTCAGTTCGGGTAGTCCCGCGAACACGCCATACACATCGGCCTCACTGACACGGCTAACCCGTAACTCGCTCAGCCGCGTGCGCGTGATCTCTATGTTGCGGAACTCTTGTTGAAGAGCGGCCATCGCCGCGGCTTGATGACGGACATATCTGTCGGAGCTCGCCGCCAGGCGGCTCTCCAGGGTGAGTACTTGCCGCTTGGCATTGGTTAATGCCTCATCCACCTGCTCAAACTCATCAATAGTCACCAATGAGCGATTGGACTCCTGAGCATCCTGCCAGCGGCGCAGGCAGGCCCAGCAGTTGGGAATGTAGCTGACGACCATTTTGTGGTGGGCATTATCAATCACCTGCCGCAAGAATGATCCACGGGAGGGCAGGCCGTCGGTTGCCTTCAGCGCTACGGCACACCCGTGGTCGTTGATGGTGCTGCACCCGGTTTCCAGAGGATCGAGGACATGATGCCCGCGTTAAAGTAGACCGGCATGAAGTGTCGCAGTGTGCCGTGGTGAGCGTAGGGCTCACCGGTCATGTTGACCATGCCCAGTACCAGCGATGCCACCCCGATAGCCGGGTTCAGCACGGTAACGATACCCTGTGCCATGTACTCCCGCTGGGTGGACGTATTCATCCATGTCGATGGAACGCTTGGCACCGGATCGAAAGAAGAATCAGCGCATCATGGTGAGTGATAAAGGCTTGGGTATCGGTGCCACCGTCATATGCACGATCATCAAGCCAGTGAATAGTCGCCGGATTTTCCTGCTTCTCCCCCAGGCTCGAGCTATTAACCTGCGGGTAGAGTGCCGGGTCGAAAGGCACCACCTCCAGGCGTCTGGAGTACGGCACCTCCTCATACAACGGGTAATACGCCTTTCCTCCAGCCTGCGCGGCATCCACCTGCCAAAGCTCGTCAAATTTTGCTAGCGCGTCAGCAAACCAATTGCCGATGCTCGGCTGTAGCGGAAAGCTCACTGTGTCGGTTTCTACCGGATGATCGATGGGTTGCTGGGCAAAGTCGCTGTAACTCAGTGTCGACATCAACGCCGCAGTAGTGGTTTTCCACTTTCCCGGAGCCTGTCGCATCCAGCTTGCCGGTGTAGATAATGTCTTCGTAGTCGATGATCTGATAGGTCAGCCCGGCATAAGGTTGTCCATCCCCGAACTCGTCCACTAACTGAAAACTGGTCGAGTGTTCCCGTAAAGGGCAAGCGTGAATTGTGCCATCCATGGATGACCTGTCACGTTCTGGCAGTGCACGGATCATGGGGTCACCTCCTTGTTTTCCGTGCAACCGGGGTAAATGGTGCAGGTGTCGCGACCATCCGGCATGCGAAAGGTGCTGAAGTCTTTGTAATTGCCATAGCAAAAGGCATGTTGGTCTTCAAAATTGTCTCCCATACAGCGTTTCCATCCACCGGGCACCTTGACCCAGGTGTCCTTCATGTAAGGTCTTTCCTCATCGGCCAACTTGATTTTCAGTTTCACGGTTTTGCCCGGTAGCTGATCAAGGGTGTACGCGGCGAACGGACGACCTTTGGTGACATTGCCCTGGGCATCGGTGTTTTTGCAGGAGAGGATTTTTCTTAGAATTCGAGTTTTACCCGAGGTCCGAAATAACCACTGGCACTCCCCCAAAATCTGGCTTTCGCCAGCAACATTGAAGGAGCCTTTGTCGCGAGCGTCGAGATAATCGCGCACCGCAATAAACCCGGAGTCACCACCAAAATCCCCTCGATCTTTCCCATACGCCGCGTTGATATCGAGTTGAATGCTGTACAGCACCAACTCGCAGCCTTTGCGGGTGCGGTGTATTTCAATCTGCGCATCAGGCTTGTATTCAGTTCGCCACTCGCGGTTGAACTGCTGTTTCACATTGTTATACCTGCCCAGGTTGCAAGATTGACCGGGGACAGGTACGTAGGTCACTTTCGCGACATAGGCAAAGCCCGGTGGCATGTCGGCGGTCAGGGTAAAAGTGTCGGACTTTCCTGTGGCTGAGCAGCCGCCAGCCAGGGCCAGGCAACTGCCGAGAATTAAATTGTGAATAACGCGTTTCATACGGGGCCATCCCCCTGCCAATACAGCGCTTGCTGATAAACCCGGTCAAAGTGCATCGCCGGAGTTTCGTTTGACCGGGGTAGCCAGTTTTTGGGTGGGTTGCAATCCGACGCCTGCAAGCTTTGCATCAGCAAAAAGTGAATGCTGTCGGGTGCCTGCCAGCCCCAGGTATGGGCCAGGTCGAGTTGGCCCCGTAGCCAGGCATCAATGTCTTGTTCTCGGGCCAGATCGAGCAGCGTGTCGAGGCGTTCGCGGACCAGGTAACGGCGCGTATTGTCGAACTGTATGCCCATGAAGTTTTCTTCAGGCGTAGGTGTATGGCACCGGTGCCGTCCCTGCCGGGTTTGCTCTTGCAACCATTGCTCAAGGGTACTCATGCACTCTCTCCAATGTTGAAGCAGCTGATGGTTTCAGCGCCATCAAAAGCCAGGACCTTGAAGTCGTTGCAAACAGAAGGGATCAGGAACGTGAGATGCGCAGCATTCACCGGCGCGAACATAGGCTTGTCCTTAAGCTGGGAGATAAAGGGGGAGTTGCGATACCTGAGCCTGAACAGGCTCAAAAGTGCGGCGCCAAGCTAGCAGGGCGACAAACTGATAGATGTAAGACGCTTCCTAAAGAAGGAGAGAGTTTTCCTTTCCGGTACATGCAGAAACCCGCTCCCGCAGAGGTTTGAGGGTGAGCAGCAGCCTGTTCTCCCTTACACTGAACGCCCCTTGCTCACTGGCGCGTTTATGGACCTCGACCTGGCTCGCACCTTTCTTGAAATCGTTCGCTACGGCAGCCTGGTCGGCGCTGCCGAAAAACTGCATGTCACCCAGACTGCCGTGACCGCGCGGGTGCACAAGCTCGAAAGCCTGCTGGGCGTGACCCTGTTTATTCGCAATCGCGCAGGCGCCAGGCTGACCCCCGAGGGCGAGGCGTTTGTGGTGTACGCCAATCAATTGCTGCAGACCTGGGAAGCCGCCCGCCGAGACCTGCCACGACCCGAAGGCCTGCATCAATTGCTGCACATCGGCGGTGAAGTCAGCCTGTGCAATCCGCTGATCCTGAACTGGGCCAAAGTCCTGCGCCAACACCTCACCACCCATGCCCTGCGCATACAGATCAGCGACGCCGAGCAGTTGCTGCGCCAGGTTGAAATGGGCCTGCTGGACGCGGCACTGGTCTATCAACCCGCCTACTGGCCCGGGGTACAGGTGGAGCAGTTACTGGAAGAAAAACTGATCCAGATTCGCCGTCCCGAGCAGCCCGAACCCTATGTGTACATCGAATGGGGCGAGGACTTTCGCCGCCAGCATGATGCCGCCCTCCCCGACAAGGCGCGGGCAGCCATCAGCTTCAACCTGGGGCCGGTGGCGCTGCATTACATTCTGGAAAACGGCGGCAGCGGCTATTTCCGCACACGGGTGGTCAAGAGCTACCTGGACAGCGGCGCGCTGGAACGCGTCCCGAAAGCCCCCGAATTCAGCTACCCCACTTACCTCGTGTACTCACGGGAAAGGGACTGCGCCGCCTTGCAACACGCCATCGCGCTGTTGCGCGAGATCGTCAAGCAAGACAGCGACTGGTCGCAGCGCTGGGAGCCGGAAATTTAAGCCAGTGACCCTGAGATGAAAGCTTTCAGCTTTATGCCCGATCCCTTAGTCTGCGAGCGTTGAATAACGAATAAGAACACTACAGGTGGCACATGACCGACCTCACCCGGACCAACGAAAGCTGGCTCACCAGCGCACCCCATCAACAGTGGCTGCGCGATCAGGGCCAGTCACTGCTGGACTTCGCCAAGGCGGCGCGCGTGCCATCTGGCTTCGCCCAACTGGACCGGTTTGGACGACGACCGGATGATGCCCCGGCTGACACCATCACCACGGCACGCATGGTGCACAGCTTTGCCCTTGCCCATATTCAAGGCCTGCCCGGCTGCGCCCCGCTGATCGACCACGGCCTGGCAGCACTGGCCGGCCCCCTGCGCGATGCGGTGCGGGGTGGCTGGTTTGCCACCCCCAACGCCCAGGATGGCAATACCCGCAAAGCCGCGTACCTCCATGCTTTTGTAGCCTTGGCCGCCAGTTCCGCAGCGGTCGCCGGACGGGGCGGCTCAGCCGAGCTGCTGGGTGATGCCGTGCAGATCCTCGAAAACAATTTCTGGTCGCAAGAAGAAGGCGCCTTGCTGGAAAGCTTTGCCAGCGACTGGAGTGACTGCGAGGCCTATCGCGGGGCCAACAGCAACATGCATGGCACCGAAGTCTTTCTGGCCCTGGCCGATGTGCTCGACGAAGACTTGTGGCTCGATCGTGCCTTGTGCATTGCCGAGCGGGTCATCCACCAGCATGCCGCACAGTCCGACTACCTGCCCGTAGAGCATTTCGATGCCCTCTGGCAGCCGTTGCCCGACTACAACCGCGACAACCCGGCAGATGGCTTTCGTCCTTTTGGTAAAACCCCGGGTCACGCCTTTGAATGGGCGCGTTTGTTGCTGCACCTGGAAGCAGCCCGTAAACAGCGCGGCTTGTCGGCGCCCCAGTGGTTGCTCGAAGACGCACGCCAACTTTTCAACAGCGCGTGCAAACATGGCTGGAATGCCGATGGCGGCAGCGGAATTGTCTACACCCTGGACTGGAACAACCAGCCAATGGTGCGCGAACGCCTGCACTGGACCCTCGCTGAAGCCGCAGCTGCGGCCGCAGCGTTGTTGCAACGCACCGACGAGCATGAGTACGAAGTCTGGTATCAAACGTTCTGGGACTATATCGACCTGCACATGATCGATCGTGTGAACGGCAGCTGGCACCACGAACTGGGGATCGACAACCAGCCTTCGGAAAACATCTGGCCCGGCAAGCCGGACCTTTACCATGCTTACCAGGCCACCTTGCTGCCCCGCCTGCCGCTGGCCATCAGCCTGGCCAGTGCACTCAAATTGCGCCGCTGAAAAAAAACCGGCCGGTAGCCGCTGAGGAGCGAAGCGAGGCAGCGATCGAGCGCGAAGCGATCGCTAATGCAGACGCCTCGATGTCTCTGATAGATCGAGGCGTCTGCATCGCAGCCTTCGTTCCTCGGCAGCGACTACAGATTCGCCACGAACTCCGTGTTGTAGTCGCTGACGAGTGGAACGAGGCTGCGATCGAGCGCGCAGCGATCGCTAATGCAGACGCCTCGATGTCTCTGATAGATCGAGGCGTCTGGATCGCAGCCTTCGTTCCTCGGCAGCGACTACAGATTCGCCACGAACTCCGTGTTGTAGTCGCTGACGAGTGGAACGAGGCTGCGATCGAGCGCGAAGCGATCGCTAAAGCAGACGCCTCGATGTCTCTGATAGATCGAGGCGTCTGCATCGCAGCCTTCGTTCCTCGGCAGCGACTACAGGTCGATGGCGATGGCAGTGACATCACCAGTCGTATTTGACTTCCAGCGCCGCCGTCCTTTGCTGCCCGTAGTAACAGCCGAAACTGTAGTTGCACGAGGACACGTACTCGCGATCAAACAGGTTCTGCACGTTGAGGCGGGTGCTGACCCCTTTCAGGCTCGAGTCCAGTGCCGCAAGGTCATAGCTGAGCGTGGCGTCATACACCACAAACGAAGGCGTCTTGAAGGTGTTGGCCGAGTCGCCGAAGTTTTTCCCGGTGTAACGGGCACCGCCGCCCAGGGTCACGCCTTCAAGTGCCTGCCCGGTAAAGTGATAGTCCGCCCACACACTGGCCGCCCACGGTGATTGAGCCTCGCTGCGGTTGCCTTCGTTGCCGTAGTTGGACTTGGTATAGATCACATCCAGATACGACACAGACGCGATCAGGTCGATGTTGTTGAAGCTGCTTTTGCCTTCCACTTCAATGCCCCGCGACCTGACTTCACCTGCCTGGACTTGATATTCCAGGTACTCAAGGTCGCCCGTAAGGACATTTTGCTGGGTGATTTCGAACACCGAGGCGGTGAGCAACGTCGTGTCATTGGGCTGGTACTTGACCCCCACTTCATATTGCTTGCCCGTCATCGGCTCGAATGCCTTGGCGCCACGGTCTGGCGCCGAGGTGCCCACTGACGGCAAGAACGACTCGGTGTAGCTGATGTACGGCGCCAGGCCAAACGAGGTGACGTAGGTCAGGCCCACGCGGCCGGTGAATTTGTTGTCGTTTTGCGTCTCCCGGGAACGGGCCAGCAAATCGTTGTTTTCGACTTTTGCCCAGTCGTGGCGACCGCCAATGGTCAGGATAAAGTTGTCCAGCTTAATCTGGTCCTGCACATACAGCCCGGTTTGCTTGACCCGGTTATCCCACTTCGTGGTCAGGGTCGGCACGCCCGTGGTGCGGTAGTTGGTCGGATTGTAGAGGTCGATGACTTCGCTGCCGGACAGGTTGTAGCCCTGATACTTGCGGGCGAACTGACGGTAGTCCAGACCCACCAGCAAGGTGTGCTGCAGGGGGCCGGTGGTGAAGTCGCTTTGCAGATGGTTGTCGAAGCTGTACGAGCTGTTCTGCTGGCGCCAGTCGAGCTTGGTCCGGCTGGCATGGGTGTCGGTAGCACCGTCCGGGGCCGTGACAAAACGGTTGAGATAAAACCCCTTGTAGCGGTCATTGACGTCGATGTAGCTCAGGCTCTGGCGATACGTCATGACCTCGTTGAAGTCATGGGAAAACTGATAGCCCACCCCATATTGGTCGCGCTTGTAGTCGTTCCATTTCGAGTCGCCCAAAAACGTGTCGCGGTCGATCTTGTTGCCCTGGGAGTTGCGGTACAGGCTGCCCACTGCGGGCAAGGCCTGATAGTCGGCCAGGGCGTCATCACGCTGCAACTGCGCATACAGTGTCAGTTCGGTGCTGTCATTGGGGGCCCAGGTGAAGCTGGGCGCCAGCAGCATGCGCGAGTCTTCGGTGTAGTCCACCTGCTCGCTGCCGGTATTGCTCACACCGATCAGCCGATAGCTCAGGGTTTTGGCATCGTCCAGCGGGCCGGTGGTATCAAAGGCCAGGTTGTAACGGTCAAAACTGCCGGTGCCGACCTTGACCTGGTGCCTGGCCTCGGTGCCCGGACGCTTGGAGACCATATTGATCATCCCCCCCGGCTGGTTTTGCCCATACAGCACGGAGGACGGGCCCTTGAGCACTTCGATACGCTCCAGGGTGTAGGGATCGATCTGCGGGGTGCCGCCCAGGCTGCCGGCTGACGGCAGGTAGGCGCCATCGAGATAGAGCAGCGTGGGGGCAAAACCCCGACTGGTGATTTCATCAGCGATGGTGTTGCGATCGGTGTAGCCATTGGTGCTCACCCCCGGGGTGTAACGCAACGCTTGTGTCAGGTCGCGGGCGCCCTGCACCTGCACCTGATCAGCAGTGACCACGTTGATGGTCTGGGGGATCTCCAGAATCGGTGTGTCGGTTTTGGTCGCGGTGGCCGAACGGGTGGCGACAAAGCCGTCAACGTGACCACGACCCTCTTCGCCCACACGCGCCGACACGTTGGTCGCACCCAGGTTCAACGCGCCCGCCTCAGCCTGCGGGTAAACACTCAAGGCGCCGCTGTCGGTCACGCTCAGGCCCAGGCCACTGCCCGCCAGAGCACGTTCGGCAGCCTGTTGCGGTGTGTACATGCCGTTCACCGGCGCGGAGTTCCTGCCCTGCAGCAAGGCAGGCGCAACGGACAGGGTCAGGTTGCTGTCACGGGCGATCCGGCTCAGGGTCACGCCCAAAGGCGCGGCAGGCAGGTCAAAAAACCGAACGGCACTTTGCTCACTGTGCACCGCTTCAGCCACCGCACTTGGCAAGTGACCCGCAATGCTCAGGGTGATGGTCAGTGCCAGCAGGCAAGGTCTTAGCGGGGCATACGGCATGGGGCGTCCTTTCTCGTTGCAAGGTAGGCAGTTGTAACCTTGACCAACGAGCAAGGATTTCCCCTCACACTATTTGCAATTAATTCCCATTCGGCTGGTTTACCGATTCACATCAATCAGGGTCAACCACGGCCCGTAACGCGTGACCTTGATCGGCAAGGTTTGCGCCAGCGCGCTCAGGGTTTGGGCTGTGTTGTTCAGGGGGAACACCCCGAACACCCGCACCCGTGCAGCCTCGGGACTGATGCGCAACACCCCCGTCTGGTAAGGCGCAAGCGCGTCGACCAGGGCTGACAACGGTTCGTCATGCAGCTCTACACGGCCGTGGAGCCAATCGGTCTGGCTACGGGACGTAGGGGTTTGCGGGTCAATCTGGCTGGCCGTGAAAGACACGGCCTGGCCGGTGTCTATACGCCGCTGCTGACCACCCAGGGTGTTCAGTTGCACACTGTGCTGTTGCACGCTGGCCAGGCTTTCGCCCGTCCCCTGACGCACCATAAAGCGCGTTCCAAGGGCCTGCACCTGGCCTTGGGCCGTGACCACCACAAACGGGCGCCCGGCATCGGCGGCCACCTCCACCTGCAACTCGCCTTCGCGCAGTCGCACGCGGCGCTGACCATCAGTGAACTCGATATCGACTGCGCTGCGGGCGTTGAGTGTGAGCAGGCTGCCATCCATCAGCTCGATGGTTTTGCGCTCACCGGTTGCCGTGTGCTGGTCGGCCATCAAACCCGTCAGTGGGGTCACGCGATCCACCAAGCCTGCGGCACCCAGGCCAAGCAGCAACAGTAACAGGCCGCCTTGCAGGGTCTTTTTACGCGCCGGAGAAGTCCCGGCCAACAGTGCCCGGCGTGCGGCCTGCATTTGCCCGGGGCTGCGCCGCTCTACCGATTGCAAATCAGCCACAGGGGCTTTCAGAACGCCAGCCACCCGCTGCCATGCGGCCATGTTTTCGGGGCTTTCAGCCAGCCATGCCTTGAACACCTGCCGCTCCGAAGGGCAGGCCTGCCCGGACTCCAGGCGCAGCATCCAGTCAATGGCTGCACGGGTAATCGGATCAACTCTGGTTGTACTCACAGGACCGGCTCCGTTTGCCCCAGACAATGAACAAAGGCGCGACGCAAATCACGTTCGACCGTGGCCAGCGATACCCCCAACTGGTCAGCGATGGCTTGCTGGGGCATGCCTTCAAGGCGATTGAGCAAAAAGGCCCGTTTCACCCGTGACGGCAGCCCTTCAAGCACCCGGTCAATGGCTTCAATCGCCTCGCGAACCAGGGCAATGTCTTCGGCAGAAGGTGCATAGGCCTGGGGCAAATCGGCCAGTTGATCCAGATAGGATTGCTCGAGTTTGCGGCGACGCCACAGTGAACACAGCAAGCGGCGGGCGACGGTACTCAGATACGCCCTGGGCTCCTGGATACGCTCCAGTTGCCGGGCGTCCCAGGCGCGCAGAAATGTGTCCTGGGTCAGATCAGCCGCATCCTGTGGGCAACGCACCTGTCGCGACAGCCAGCCGCGCAGCCACGCATGATTGTCGTGATACAGACTTGCCAACAGGCTTTTGGGGTCCACAGGGCTAGACACGATAGATAACCAGACTTAAATAGCAATAAGTCGCATTATCGTCGGATGGGAAGTAATTGCAAGTTACAAAACTTGTGGAAGTGGCTGGCTCACGATGGTCGCAACGGGACAGGCCAGAAACTGCGCGCCGCCCTCATCGCGAACAAGCCCGCTCCCACAGACTCAGCGCCCGCCGCCCAGATCCAGAAAGGTGCCAGTGGTGTAGGAAGCCTTGTCCGAGAGCAGCCACACAATCGCTTCGGCCACTTCTTCGGGGCGCCCGCCGCGGCCCATCGGGATGATCGGTTCAAGTTTGCTGACCCGGCCCGGATCGCCGCTCAGGGCGTGAAAGTCGGTGAATATATACCCGGGGCGCACTGCATTGACCCGGATCCCCTCACCCGCCAGTTCCTTGGACAAGCCCAGGGTGAAGGTGTCGAGCGCGCCCTTGGAGGCCGCGTAGTCGACGTACTCACCCGGCGAACCCAGGCGCGATGCCACCGACGACACATTGACGATATTGCCGCCCTGCCCGCCGTAGCGTGGCGACATGCGCAGCACCGCGTGCTTGGCACACAGGATCGGGCCCAGCACGTTGGTTTTCAGGGTATGCATGATGCGCAGTTCGGTGAGCTCGTCGACCCGTGACTTGAGCCCCACGGTGCCCGCGTTGTTGACCAGCGCCGTGACCGGCCCCAACTGCTCGTCGACTTCAAGAAACAGGCGAATGATTTCATCTTCGTCACTCACATCGGCACGCACCGCGATGGCTTTTGCGCCCAGGGCACGAACCTGCGCCAGCACCTCATGGGCTGCCGCATCATCCGTCAGGTAATTGATGCAAATCCGATAACCCTGTTGCGCCGCCAGCACGGCGGTGGCGGCACCTATGCCGCGGCCGCCGCCGGTGATCACGATGACTTTATCCATAAATACGTGCTCCCCTTACTACGATCCAAGTCTGGGGGGCAGAATAACCGCGAAGGCTTTAGTTTGTCAGGTCAGTGTCGATTTTCTGTCCGTGACGGGCTCGGCGCGATGGATTTCCTGCATGAATTGCTCGGCAGGCAGAGGCTGACCCAACAGAAAACCCTGCAGTGAATCGCAGCCCAGGGTAGTCAAAAAGCTTTGCTGGGTATCGGTTTCCACACCTTCGGCCACAATCCGCAGCCCCAGTGCCTGGCCCAGCGCAACAATGGCCGAGACAATCGCCGCATCGTCGCTGTCATGCTCCAGGTCACGAACAAAACCACGGTCGATCTTCAATTCATTGGCCGGCAGACGCTTGAGGTACATCAGGCTGGAGTAGCCGGTGCCGAAGTCATCAATGGACAGGTCCACGCCCATCTGCGAAAGGCGCTGCAGCACCACCATGCTTGCATCGGCGTCGCTCATGGCGGTGGTTTCGGTGATTTCCAGGGTCAGGCTGTTGGCTGGCAACCGATGCCGTTCCAGCGCCTCGACAACGCTGTCGACCAGCCCCGTGTGGCAGAACTGCAATGCCGACAGGTTGACCGCAATGCGCCAGCCGCTATAACCCTGATCGAACCACACGCGCATCTGGCGGCACGCCTCGTTAAGCACCCAATCGCCAATAGGGATGATCAGCCCGGTTTTCTCCGCGAGGTCGATAAAGCTCTCCGGCAACAGCAAACCCTGCTGCGGATGCTCCCAGCGCAACAAGGCCTCGGCACCTACCGGCTGGCCAGTGCCCGCGTCGAACTTGGGCTGGTAATGCAAACGGAACTGTTGCAGCACCAGGGCCTGACGCAAGTCTTGCAGCAGTTGCAACTGTTTGCGGGCGTTGAAGTTCATCGAGGCATCGAAAAAACTGTAGCCATTTTTGCCCGTGCCCTTGGCGTGATACATCGCCGCATCGGCGTTCATCAGCAGCTCTTCGGCACTCAGACCGTTGCCGGGATACAGCGCGATGCCGACACTCGCGGAAATCAGCAAATCATGCTCGTCGACCCGGAACGCCTTGGACAACAGACTGACCTGGCGCGCCGCCACTTGCGGGGCATCGTCCGGCTCAAGCAGGCGCACCAGCAATACAAATTCATCGCCACCGATTCGCGCCAGGGTGTCCTGGCTGCGCAACTGCTCGCGCAAGCGCAACGCCACTTCACGCAACAGGCGGTCGCCCAGGTGATGACCAAAAGCGTCGTTTACCGGTTTGAAACCATCGAGATCGATAAACATCAGCGAGAAGCATCCGCCCTGCTCCGTCACCTTGCTCATCGCCTGACCGATGCGGTCAGCCAGCAGGATACGGTTAGGCAGCCCGGTCAGGGTGTCGTGCAGCGCCAGTTGCGTAAGCTCCTCATTGGCCAGGGTCAAAGAGTCGGCAAGGACCGCCGTACGGGCATTGAGCCGGTCATCAAAAACCGAGGTCAACAGAGCAATCACCAGCACGGCCAGGCTGGACACCAGCACCAGATTATCCAGCCCCTTGCCGCTCAAGCCATCCACGGCGGCCCCGCAAAAACTGCCAATGGGAAAATTCGCCGCCGCCATGCCGGTGTAATGCATACCGACGATGGCCAGCCCCATGATGACCGCAGCCCCTCCCCGGATCAGACGCACATAAGGGGTTTTCTTGCGCAGGCGAAACGCAATCGACAACGCGGCGGCAGAAGCGCCTACCGCGATCAGCAACGACAGGGCAAACAGCGTCGGGTCGTAACCAATCCCCGGCTGCATGCGCAACGCCGCCATGCCGCTGTAGTGCATGGCACTGATGCCCGCACCCATGATCAAGGCGCCGAACAACAATTGCAGTGCCGGCAAGTGCGGCTGACTGACCAGCCACAAGGCAAAGCCTGACGACAGGATAGCCACCAGCAAAGACCACAGGGTAAGCCCCAGGTCGTACCCCAGGGTCAGCGGCAACTCCAGCGCAAGCATCCCGATAAAGTGCATCGACCACACGCCAAACCCCATGGCCAGTGCCCCGCCACCGATCCATAGATACACGGCCCGGCCCCTGGCAGTGGCAATACGACCGCTCAGATCAAGGGCGGTGTACGACGCCAGAATGGCAACACACAGGGAGATAAAAACCAGCGAGGGAGAGTAGCTTGCAGAAACCATGGACCTTCTCGTAAGCGGGTGCCGAACAGCATCCATGCCCGGTAAAGGGGCGCGATTGTACTGCTTCCAGACGCTAACGCACCTATGAATGCGAGGAAATCCTGCTGGCCTGTTGTTCGTGCGCACTGACGCGCTTTACCTGTTCGATATAACGCGTCACCGCCGCCGATTTTTCAAATCGACGGTAGATCAACGACAGCCACGACTGCGCCTCACACCCTTCAATCGACCGGTAAATGACATTGGGCAGGCTGATATGGCCGACCACTGATTCAGGGACCACCGCCACGCCCTGACGCAGTGAAACCAGGGCAATCACAGCCACCAGCCCTCCCGGCTGGGGCCCCAGCGCGGGCGCAAAGTCGCCTTGGGCAGCCACCTGCAACGTACCGCTGATTTGCTCCGGCAAAATAAACGTCTCGTTTTGCAGATGCTGCGCACTGACGCTTTTAAGACGCGCCAGCCAGCTGTCTGCAGCCAGGGCGAGAACAAATCCCTCGGCCTTGAGACGAATCGCCTCCAGCCCCTCGGGCAAGGTCATGGGTGAGCGCACATAACCCAGATCGAAGCGGCCTTCAGCGACCATCACCGGCAAACTGGCCATCGGTGCTTCACGCACACTCAAACTGACCTCGGCGCATTCATTGGAAAACCCCTGCACCTGCTGCTGCAAAACCCCTGAGTACACCGCCGATGCCACGTAACCCAGTTCGATATGGCCTGTCTCTCCACGCCCGGCCCGCTGGGCATTGCGCTGGGCAAATTCGAACTGGCGCACCGTGGCCTCCGCCTCGGGCAACAGGGCCCGCCCAGCTTCGGTCAGGCTGATCTGTCGCTGCTGGCGCACAAACAGGCGCACGCCCAGGGCGCATTCAAGGTCCTGGATTTGCCGCGTCAAGGTCGGCGGCGCAATGCCCAGTACTTCTGCGGCCCGGGTGAAATTGCCCTGCCGGGCAACGGCCAGGAAATAACGGAAATGGCGTATGTCCATAGCAGCATTAGCTCAAAGGTAATGAAGTTCGGGTTTCAGGCTAACAAGCACCGCAGTGCCCGCCCCTACACTGGGGCCATCGCCGCACTGAAGAGACGTGAGCATGACCGTAAAATTAATTGCCTGCAAAGTAATGCCTGAACCGGGTCAGGGGCTAAAACGATGAAAGCTGTCAGCCCGCGCCTCACCCTGCTCACGGCCAGCGGGGTGTGCTCACTCATCGTGCTCGACACCAACATCGTCGCCGTCACCCTGCCCAGCATCGCCCGGGATCTGGGGGCCAGCTTTGTCGATATCGAATGGGTCGTCAGCGCTTACATGCTGGCGTTTGCCGCCTTGCTGTTGCCGGCCGGGAGCATTGCCGACCGCTTCGGTCGTAAAAAGACCCTGCTGTGGGGCTTGAGTATTTTCATCCTTGCGTCCCTCGGCTGCGGCGCGGCGCCCAACAGCCTGCTGCTGGAAATCGCCCGCGCCGTAAAAGGCGCAGGCGCGGCCTTGCTGCTGACCTCGGCGCTGGCCTCGATCGGGCATGCCTTTCACGATGAGGTCGAACGGGCCAAAGCCTGGGCCTTCTGGGGTGCCTGCATGGGGGTGGCCATGACGGCGGCGCCCACCCTTGGCGGGCTGATCACCCAATACCTGGGCTGGCGCTGGATCTTTTACCTCAACCTGCCGGTTGGCCTGCTGATGATGCTGCTGGTCAGGCATGCCATCGCTGAATCCCGCGACCCGCAATCGGCCCGACTCGACCCCTGGGGCAGCCTGGCCTTCAGCGCCAGTCTGGTGTGCCTGATCTGGGGCCTGATCGAAGCCAATCGCATTGGCTGGAACGCCCCGCTGACCTATGCCCGGATAAGTGCCGGTGTGCTGTTGCTGGTTCTGTTTGTGTTGATCGAATCACTGCAGCGGCGCCCCATGATCGACCTGCAACTGTTTCGCCATCCGCGCTTTATCGGCGCCCTGCTGGGCATGTTTGCCTATGCGGGCTGCGCTCAGGTGATGATGACCTTGCTGCCGTTCTATCTGCAAAACGGCCTGGGCTTGAGCGCTGTCACTTCGGGCCTTGGGATGTTGCCGTTTGCCCTGGCCATGCTGCTCTGCCCGCGTATCGGCGCCCGCCTGGCGTCCCGTTACAGCCCTGCCAGCATGATGGCCGCCGGTTTGACCCTGGTAGGTTGCGGCAACCTGCTCAGTGCCTGGGCGGTGGATCATGGCGGCTACCTGAGCTTTGCGCTGACCACTGCGGTAACGGGTGCCGGGGCGGGTTTGCTCAATGGCGATACGCAGAAAAACATCATGGCCTGCGTGCCACGTGACCGTGTGGGGATGGCGTCCGGCATGAGTACCACCATGCGCTTTAGCGCCATTGTGCTGGCCATCGGCGTATTTGGAGCCCTGCTGGGGAGCCACACCGAGCAACACTTGCGCGCCAGCCTCAAGCAGGACGCCGGGCAGTGGCTGGGGCAAAGCCACTTCATTGCTTCGCGGGTAGTGGCCGGTGACATGCCGGGGGCGCTCAGCCAACTGCCACTGGAGGCACACGCACAGATCCAGTCTTTGGCGACTAGCGCCTTTGTGGCGGGGTTTAGCCTGGTCTTGTGGGTAGCGGGGGTGATGGGGCTTCTGGGCGCCCTGGTGGTGGGCACGCTGATGCGCAATCCGATACCGCAATCACGCCTGGCCATAACCCGATAGCCGCCGCACCCCCACGATCAAAAGCGCTTCAGTCCAGCTCGAACAACCCTGCAGCCCCCATGCCGCCGCCGATGCACATGGCGACCACGACAAACCGGGCGCCACGGCGGCGGCCTTCGAGCAGGCTGTGGCCCACCATCCGGGCTCCCGACATGCCGAACGGATGACCAATGGAAATCGCCCCGCCGTTAACGTTCAGGCGGTCGTTGGGGATCTGCAGGAAGTCGCGGCAGTACACCACCTGGCAGGCGAACGCTTCGTTGATTTCCCACAGGTCGATGTCCGATACGGTCAGGCCAAACCGCTTGAGCAGTTTTGGAATCGCGAACACCGGGCCAATCCCCATTTCTTCTGGCGCACAGCCACTCACCGCGATCCCGCGATACACGCCCAATGCTTCGATCCCGCGCTGTTTGGCTTCGGCACGGCTCATCATCAAGACCGCCGAGGCGCCATCGGAGAACTGCGAGGCGTTGCCCGCCGTGATGAATTCCCCCTGCTGGACCCATTTACCGTCCTTCCAGACCGGCTTGAGTGCTGCCAGATCCTCAAGGGTGGTGGACGGACGATTGCATTCGTCGCGATCCGCGATCACGTCCTGATAACCGCTGGGCTTGCCTTCTTTGTCAAAGCACAGCTTGCGCGCAGCCAGCGGGACGATTTCGTCGCCGAACAGACCACCCGCCTGGGCGGCGGCAGTGCGCTGCTGGCTTTGCAGGGAATACTGGTCCTGTACTTCACGGCTGATGTTGTAGCGGCGAGCCACGATTTCAGCGGTTTCGAGCATCGGGATATAGGCCGTGGGCATGCATTCAAGCACCGCCTCGGACTGTGCACGGTAGGTGTTTTTGTACTTATTCTGGGTCAGGGACAATGACTCCACACCACCGGCCACGGCGATCGACATTTCGCCGGTCATGATGCCTTTGGCTGCCACCCCGATACTCATCAGGCCCGAGGCGCACATGCGGTCTATCGCCATGCCCGGTACGGTATTGGGCAAGCCGCCGGTGTTGGCACACAAGCGTCCGATGTTGTAGCCCTGGGTGCCTTGCTGGGCAGCGGCGCCCATGATCACGTCTTCCACCGAGCCCGGTTCTATCCCGGCGCGCTCGACGACGGCGCGCACCACGTGCCCGCCCAGCACCGGCGCTTCAGTGTCGTTGAACGAGCCCCGGAAAGACTTGGTCAAGGCAGTTCGGGCCGTGGATACAATCACAACGTCATTCAGATTCATGTTCAGGGCTCACTTCTCAATAGGGTTGAAGGTGTAACGGCTGATGGTGTCCACCACGCAGCCGGGGCGCTCGCTGCCCTCGATCTCGACGCTGATGCGAACCACTGCCTGCAATGCCTGGCCCAGTGCCTCGACCTCCACGATCTGGCCATGCCCGCGCACCCGCGAACCGACCTTGACCGCAGCCGGAAAGCGCAACCGGTCACTGCCGTAATTGACACCCATTGCCAGGTTTTCGAACTGCATCAGTTGCGGCATAAACAGATTGGCCAGTGCCAGGGTCAGGTAGCCGTGGGCAATGCAGGCACCGAACGGCCCCTTGGCTGCACGCTCAGGGTCAACATGGATCCACTGGTGATCGCCCGTGGCCTCGGCAAACAGGTTAATCCGCTCCTGGGTCAGCACAATCCAGTCGGTGTGCCCCAGGTCTTGTCCACGTGCGGCGAGCAGCTGCCCGGCGCTGCGAAATAGCGTACTCATGGTGTGATCCTCAGGCCTGTTGCGAGCTGACAGGCAGCACTTCGCCAACCATGTATGAGGCGTAATCACTGGCCAGGAACACCATGACGTTGGCCACTTCCCACACTTCAGCGGCGCGACCGAAGGCTTCGCGGCTGGTCAGTTGCTCCAGCAGTTCACTGCTGGAGGCTTTTTTCAGGAAGTCATGCAAGGCAATGGACGGCGCCACGGCGTTGATCCGCACCCCGCTCTCGGCCGCTTCCAGCGCACTGCAACGGGTCAGGGCCATGACCCCGGCCTTGGCGGCGGCGTAGTGGGCCTGTTCTTTCTGCGCCCGCCACCCCAGCACCGAGGCGTTGTTGACGATTGCCCCGGCGCCACGGCGCTCCATGTGCGGAAGCATGGCGCGGGTCATGCGCATGGTGCCGGTCAGGGTGATATCCAGCACGGAGGACCACTGTTGATCGGTCATTTCGGTGAGGCGTACCTGGCCGCCAAGACCTGCGTTATTGATCAGCACATCGACCCCGCCCAAGGCATCTTCAGCTGCGGCGACCAACGCTTGTACATCGGCTTCGACGGTGACGTTGCACAGCTGGCCGTACACCGCCTGCAATCCGGTTTCCGCCTTGAGGCGCTCGACCGCTTCTTCGAGGCGGCGCGGATGAATATCGGAAATCATCAAGGCGCGGCAGCCTTCTTCGGCGCAGCGTTTGGCAGCGGCATAACCGATACCTGCGCCAGCGGCGGCGGTGATCAAGATCGACTTGCCGGCGAGCAACTGGTGGCCGGGCACGTAAGGAGGCGCTTGTCTCATGGTTGAAGTCTCTGGTTAAAACGATAGCCCCGCTGTGGGAGCGTAATTAAGAGCAACGCTGCTCAAGTGTGGGAGCGGGCATCACTCGTCAGCTGCCCCACACCCTTTGCGGTGCAGGTGCTTCTGCCAGGATCTGGCCCATGGCTACACCGACTTCTTCTGGCTGCAGTTGCGCACCCTTGTCGCGGGTCACGCCGGTGCGCCAACCATCGCCCACGGACAATCGCCCGCCCTGGCTTTCGATGATTTGCCCGGTCACATCTCCCGACAGTTCGCTGCCCAACCACACCACCAGCGGTGCAACGTTTTCCGGGGCCCAGGCGTCGAAAGCTCCGTCTTCGGGCTTTTTCACCAGGTCCGGCATCGCGCTCTCGGTCATCGAGGTGCGTGCCGCCGGGGCCAGGGCATTGGCGGTAACGCCGTAACGCGCCAGTTCAGCCGCCTGCACCAGGGTCAGCGCTGCAATGGCGCCTTTGGCAGCGCTGTAGTTGGACTGCCCGACCGAGCCCTGCAAGCCCGCTCCCGACGTGGTGTTAATGATTCTTGCGGCCACCGGCTGGCCGGCCTTGGCCAGGTCACGCCAGCGTTTGCCAAGGATGTTGGCCAGGCAGAAATGCCCCTTGAGGTGCACGCGCATCACGGCATCCCAATCGTCCTCGCTGAGGCTGATAAACATGCGGTCGCGCAAAATACCGGCGTTGTTGACCACCACATGCACTTCGCCGAATGCAGCCAGGGCCGCATCCACGATCTGTTGTGCCGTGGCCAGGGTGGTGATGTCATCCGCGTTGGCGATGGCCTGGCCACCTGCCTCGCGAATCTGCGCAACCACTTCTTCAGCGGCTTCGCGGCGAATATCGTTGACCACCACGTTGGCACCCTGCCCGGCGAAAGCCAGCGCATAGGCACGACCCAGTCCACCGCCCGCGCCCGTGATGATGACGGTACGTCCTGCACAAATTGCCATGTCAATGCTCCTAGAGGCGTTCAATAATCGTCACGTTGGCTTGCCCACCGCCTTCGCACATGGTCTGCAGGCCATAGCGGCCGCCGCTTTGCTCCAGCTGGTTAAGCAGGCTGGTCATCAACCGTGCCCCGCTGGCACCCAATGGATGCCCCAAGGCAATTGCGCCGCCGTTGGCATTGGTTCTGGCCGGATCAAAATCCAGTTCCTTGGCCCAGGCCATGACCACCGAGGCGAATGCTTCGTTGATCTCGACCCGGTCAATGTCAGCGATGTTCATGCCGGCTTTTTTCAGCGCGGCGCGGGTGGCGGCAATCGGCGCGGTCAGGTGCCAGATCGGGTCGTCGCCCAGCACCGAGAGGTGGTGGATCCGCGCCCGTGGTGTCAGGTTGTAGCGCTTGAGTGCCGCCTCTGAAACCACCAGCAAAGCGGCCGAGGCGTCGCAGGTCTGGCTGGAAACCGCAGCAGTGATCGACGGAAACTCGGCAGACACCGGCTCCAGCTCGGCCATTTTTGCCAGGCTGGTGTGGCGCGGCGTTTCGTCGTCCCATACCCCTTCACAGGGCACGATCTCGTTCACCAAACGGCGCCCGGCAATGGCATCCAGCGCCCGGCGATGGCTTTCAAGTGCATAGGCTTCCATTTGCTGGCGGCTGATATTCCAGTGATCCGCAATGCGCTGGGCGGCGTAAAACTGGTTGACCGGCTGATCGCCAAAGCGCGCCCGCCACCCCTTACTACCGGAAAACGGGTCACTGAAACCCAGCGGCTGACCGGCCAGCATCGCCGACGAAATCGGGATCTGGGTCATGGTCTGTACGCCGCCTACGGCAATCACATCCTGGGTGCCACTCATCACGGCTTGCGCAGCAAAATGCAGTGCCTGCTGCGAGGAACCGCACTGGCGGTCAATGGTGGTGCCAGGCACGTTGAGTGGCAGACCTGCAGCCAGCCAACTGGTGCGGGCGATATCACCGGCCTGGGAGCCGATGGTGTCGACGCAACCAAAAATCACGTCGTCATATTCGTCCGCCGGGATCTGGTTGCGCTCGACCAGTGCCTTGAGCACATGGGCCCCCAGATCGATTGCATGGACATGGGCCAAACCGCCCTTGCGCTTGCCGGTAGGGCTGCGCAGCGCGTCAACAATATAGGCTTGGGGCATCGGTCAATCCTCGAACGTGTGACCGGGGCCCAGAGGCGCCGCACCACTCAATACATACTCGGCCACACGGGTCTTGTGCAGCGCACGGTCGCCCCAGGCGCTGTCCAGTGCCCAGGCGCGTTTCATGAACATCTGCAGGTCGACTTCCCAGGTGTACCCCATCGCGCCGTGTACCTGAATACCGTGGCGAGCCGCCAGCCAGCTTGCTTCACAACTGGCCAGACGCGCCTGGGACACCCACACGGCTGCATTCGGCTCGTTATGAGCCAGGGCGTAAGCGGCGCGATACAGCACCGGCTTGGCGAATTCGAGCTGGGTGGCAACGTCGGCCAGGTGGTGTTTGACCGCCTGAAAACTGCCGATCGGCTTGCCGAACTGTTTACGCTGCGCGGCGTAATCCACCGACAGATCCAGCATGCGTTGCGCCAGCCCGAGCAACTGTCCGGCCACCGACAGCGCGCCACGGTTCAGCGTCTGCGACCACAGTTCACGACCCTGTTCGCCCTGCGCCACCCGCGTCGCAGCACAAGGTTGCCAGCTGACCTGCGCCAGACGCCGAGAGGCATCAAGGCTGCTGTGACCCTGGACATCCACCTGGCTGCGAGGTACGGCGTGAACGTCATCGCCATGGGCCAGCAGCAACAGATCAGCATGGGCGGCATCCGCCACCAGCGGATTGACCGGGTGCCCGATGGCAACCCGCAAGCTGCCATCGGCTATACCCTCCAGCCACTCGCCACGCTGGGCAACGCTCTCGGGCAAGCCCGCGATCAGGGCGCTGGCCACATAAGCGGTATCGGCCAGCGAATCAGGTATGGCGTAGTAACCCAACTCCTGCGTCATCAAGGCCCAGGCCACGTCATCCATGCCCAGGCCACCAAAGGCTTCAGGAATCGACAGTGCCGTAAGGCCCTGCTCGGCAATTTTGTTGCGCAGATCCGGGGAACGGCCGACATCGGTTTCCCAGATTTCACGGAGCATTTCCGGCGCGGCTTCAGTCATCAGAAAACGGCTGATGGCTTCGCGGAAGGTTTGCTGGTCATCGGTAAAGGTAAAGTCCATCCCCGGCCTCACTTCGGCAGACCGAGCATGCGCTCGGCAATGATATTGCGCTGAATCTCGTTGGTGCCTGCGTAGATGGGACCTGCCTGAGCAAACAGAAAGCCCTCCAGCCAGTCGTGGCCGTCTGCCGATTTACCGGTCAGTTCGCCACTGGCACCCAGGATGCGCATGGCAGTTTCGTGCATGCGCAGATCAAGTTCCGACCAGATGATTTTGTTGGTGCTCGACTCAGCGCCAATCTGCGCCCCACGGCTCAGCCGGCCCACGGTGTGGTAGGCGGACAAGGCGTAGGCTTGCGCATCCATCCAAGCCTTGCACACCGCATCACCCAGGCTCGGGTCACGGTCGGCACTGGCACGGTTGGCCTGATACAGCTCCACCAATTTGCGCGCCGTGTACTGAAAACGCGCCGGTGAACGCAGCAGCAGGCCGCGCTCGAAACCGGCAGTGGCCATAGCCACATGCCAGCCCTGCCCTTCATCACCAATGCGATTTTCCAGCGGGATGCGCACGTCATCGAAGAACACTTCGGCAAATGCGTCCTTACCGTTCAGGGCCTTGATGGGACGCACCGTCACACCCGGCGCATTGAGCGGCACCATGACAAATGACAACCCGTGGTGACGGCTGGAAGTCGGATCACTGCGAAACAGGCCAAACAGCCAGTCCGCAAAAATGGCCCGTGTCGACCAGGTTTTCTGGCCGTTGAGCACATAGCCCTCGCCATCACGGGTGGCCTTGCTGGTGATCGCAGCCATGTCGGAACCGGCGTTTGGCTCGGACCAGCCCTGGGCCCACATGTCCGCACTGGCCGCCATGCGCGGCAGAAAGCGTTTTTTCTGTGCTTCGGTGCCGAACTCCATCAGGGTGGGCCCGAGCAATAACTGGCCGTTCTGATTGACCCGCATGGGGGCGCCCGCACCGTAATATTCTTCTTCGAAAATCAGCCACTCGATCAGATCGCAGCCACGGCCACCCAGTTCGGTGGGCCACATCACCATCGACAGACGACTGTCGAACAACTTGGCTTCCCACTGGCGATGCTGCTCAAAGCCTTCGCGGGTGTCGTAACTGGCGAGGGGTTCGGACGGCAGATTAGCCGCCAGCCATTGCCTGACCTCCTGACGGAAAGCCTTTTGTTTGGGCGAATAAGTCAGTTCCATGGTCGGTTCCTCAGAACTTGGCGTCGCGTTTTTCAACGAACGCACGGCGAGTTTCGGCGGAGTCCGCACTGGTGTAGGCCTGAAGCGTAAAACCCTGCTCCCAGCGATATTTGTCTTCCAGGTTGCCGTCTTCGATACCGTTCAACGCTTCTTTGGCGATGCGGATCATGGCGGGGCTTTTGCCCGCGATTTTGTGGGCAATGTGCAGCGCGGTTTCACGCAGTTGCTCACGGGGTACTACGCGCTCGATAAAGCCGTACTGCTGGGCTTCTACAGCGCCGATCTTGTCGCCGGTAAAAAACAGATAACGCACTTTTTGTACCGGGAACAAACGCTGTAGGTGGGCACCACCGCCCATCGCGCCGCGGTCTACTTCCGGCAGGGCAAACGTGGCGCAATCGGAAGCCACGACGATATCGGCGGCGCCGGTAATCCCGATCCCGCCACCCAGTACAAAACCGTGAACCGCGACAATCACCGGCACCGGGTTGCGATGCACCGCCTTGAAGGTGGCGTAGTTGCCTGCGTTGACCTTGACGATCAGTTCCGGGTGGGCGTCGAGCTCCTTGATATCGACCCCTGCGCAAAAACCGCGGCCCTCGGCACGAATCACGATCACACGGACCTCAGGATCCTGGCCAAGCGCTTCCAGGGTATGCGCCAGGTCCAGCCACTCCTGGCTGTTGAGGGCATTGACGGGTGGCCTGTCGATCACCAGTTCAGCGACGCCTGCGTCGATACTGGTGTGAAATGCGGTATGAGTTGCGCTGTTCACATGTGCTCCCGGGTTGGCAAAGGCATGGGAGCAGTATGGGAACGCGCCGGGGGTGGATCATCGTCCGTTGAGACTAACGGGTGCACAGGCTGTTTAGCTGCCGAAGAGCTTGGCAAGCCTGAGCTCCCCGGCAGCTATGGGTTGTATCACGCGGGGTTACTCAAATCTGGCAGGGCCGTCGACGATGGCTTTTGCCGTGTTATTGAGCAAGTCATGCACACGCTGGATCTCGGACGGGCTCCACAGCCCCTGATGCAGTTGCAGGGCATGGCGCAGGTTATGCACGGCCTCGTGTATTTCTTCGGGCCGGTGCTGGCTGCGTAGCGAGCGCCTGCTGACATCGATGCGCATCCGAACGCCACTGAGTGCAACGTGCTGCTGGGCAAGAAAAGCACGACCGATGTCGGTAATGCTGTAGCTCTTTTTTTCGCCCTCCATAGTGGGCACTACCAACTCGCCCGCCTCCAGAAACGCCATGGTCGGATAAATAACACCCGGGCTGGGACTGTAAGCACCATCGAAAAGCGCTTCGACTTGCTGGATCAAATCATAACCATGGCGTGGTTGTTCACTGACCAGCGACAATAACAACAACTTCAAATCCCCTGCCGCGAAGACCCTCGGATTTCGACTCCCTCGCTCACGTCCTGACCGTCTGTCCAAACCCTCGCCAAGATCGCTCTCAGGCTGATACTTATATGGGCTGTTCATAATCGCACTCCATTTAATTCAACAGAGCCCACGTTAAAACACACCTAAATAGGCAACTCAAGCCAATAAAACTCTCACACCAACAACATGATTATAATTCAACCAAACAATATAACTCAGCCTGTTCCTTCGACATAACAAACACTTTGGCCACGATATAGCACCCGCCATAATTCCATCCGCAATCTGGCAATCTTCCAATTACACCACCTTGCGAACCACAGCAGCTGTCAGGTGGGAACAGCGCATCCATTTGATACAGCTAAAATTTCTCAACAAGAATATTTTTTTAAAAAGCCCCCGAAGGACTCCCCCTTCAGCCAGCGCAGGAAAAAGACTACAAAAGCATAAGGCTATGACTACTTAAACGCTTACCACCATTCGACTAGTCTACGCACCGTGATGGCTCTTCAGTTATGAACGTTCAATAACGCCCGATGTTCCCCTGATGCTCTGGCGCAAAACCCGTCACTCACTTACTGATGAGCACATTTAAAATCTCAGTTCATCCCTGAGACGCTTTGTCCCTTAAAACACAGGTATATATTCATGTTTAAAAGTAAATTGGCTTTGGTTGCCGGCGTTCTTGCAATTGGCGTATCCACTGTCGGCATGGCAGCAACCTTCACCGGCAGCACTGCCATTCAACTCACAGCGACAATTCCACCGGCTGAATTCCAGATTGGGCCTGACGACATCACTTTCGGCGGTTCTGCACCAGTAGCCATGAGTTACGACGTTGCCAACGGCAGCCTGAGCGATATTGTCCGCCGATATCAGTTCAAGACCAGTGCAAGCTCAATCAAGGCCTATATCGATGGTGGCCCTGCCTTCCTCTCCAACGGTAACCCCGCGCAAAAAATCCCGCTTTCGACCAAGTTCAACAATATCGAGTTGACCGGTGCTTCTCTGGAAGTCGTCCCTGTTGCTACCGCTGTTGCTGGGGGTTCCGCAAACCTGGTGATTTCCGCGGGCACCTTTCCTGCCGGAGCCACTGGTGATTACACCTCCTCATACACCGTGATGTTCGAAAACATCGCTCCATGATCATGACTCCCCCGTTGGGCTGACCAACAAGCAATATCTGCACTTGGTCAAGTTAGAAAGTTGACCAAGTGCAGTTATAAAGCTCCTGATTTGTTACCTGAGTATTGCGTACATGTTTCCAATGACGCGCATTGCGGCATCACTTGCCTTGTTATTATCTGCTGCTTCATTGGCAGCCGCTGAAGGCAATGGTGCTACACCTAGAAGTTTGCTGGTACAGGCCAAAGGTTTACCCGCCGATTTCGAAGAACACCTGTTCGACGTCCCGCTGGCTGTTCAAGTCGAACGCGACTCGCTGTTGGTGGGTGAAGCCATGGTCGTACTGACACGCGATGATCGTATGACCCTTCTAGAGTTTACCGACCTGAATGGCAGCAAAGTATCACCCAGTGAAAGTGACCTCTGGGCAGAGTACCTCAAACAAGGCGTGCAACTGGGTGCTTGTACCACTAAATGCCCCGAGCAATTAATAGCCGTTCATTACAACCTTGAAAACTCGCTGCTTTCATTGCTGACCGGTAAAGCCGAATCAGCTTATCTGCAAAGCCAGTACCACGAACTGCCCGTCGATGGCAGCACTGGATTAATCGTACGCAATCAACTGAACCTGACAACAGGCCAGCAAGAACAACTTGGCGGTCGCTATGGCCTTGAGGCCAGCAGCAGCCTCGGCAACTGGACCCAGACCCTGAACATGCAGTTCTCGACGGTTGCCGACCCGGATCAAACCCAGATCAAGCATGCCGTCCATGACGCCTATACCCAGCGTGAACTGGAAGGTCAATTCTTGCGTCTGGGCTATTTCACCCCCAGTTCACTTGGCCTGACCCGACAGATCCGCACTTTCGGCGCCAGCCCTGACACCACCTTTGGCGTGATGTATGGCAGCTCCGACAGCCTGACCATAAATCAGCCCAAACCCAGCGTATATCCCATCTATGTGACCGCTAACCGTGAAGCAACGGTAGAGATCTACCGCAATGGTTTGTTGATCAATACTCAAATGGTGCCTGCCGGCTTGCAAAGCCTGGATACCCGCCCCTTGCCCGGCGGCATCTATGAAGTTGAAGTACGCCTGGTCGAAGATGGTCAGGTCAGCAGCACAACCTCGGAGCTGGTCTATAAACCGGCCAACTGGCGCAACCTCGATGACCCATGGCGCTACAACCTGTTTGCCGGGCGCGAGAGCAAACTGTTGAGCAACTACGACACGCAAGACAACGGCGACATGACCGCCGGGGCTTCGCTCAATTACCTGCTGCACCCGCGGGTGGTGCTCGGGCTGTCCGGGCGGCAGATCAAAAACGATCTGCAATGGGGCACCTCCATTGACTGGACTCTGGCCGACAACGCCAGCCTGTATGCCAACGTGTTCCAGACCCAAAACTACGGCACCGGGGTTGATCTCAACGGCCAGTACAACTATGGCCAGGGCAACATTGCGCTCAACCATACCCGCAGCTGGCTCGACACTCGCGATACCTACGAAACCCTCCCGGACGGCACGCGCCTGCGTAAAAAGCCTTCGTATGTGGGTCAGACAAGCAGCTCGTCGGTATCCGTCAACCACCGTGTCGACGCAAAGAGCAACCTCAATGCACGTCTCACTCATAGCGATGGCTATACCAAGGGCTACGGGCTTGATCTGGGATGGTCACAATCAACGCACCTGTTTGGCAGCGACGGAAACTGGCGTTTGTCGGTATTCGACCGCCCCGGCAGCCTCGGTACCGGCAATCAGCGCAATCGCGGGATTGACCTGAGTGTCTCCCTGGCACTAGGTGGGCCGGGTGAGCAGTGGTCAGCCAGCCTGGGTTCACGCACAAGCCGCGATGGCGCACGTGACAACAATGCATCGCTCACATACCGAAAAGATCTCAAGGACCATACCCTGCAAAGTGTGAGCGCCACGGCAACTACGGATACCTATGGGGTCGGGCTCAGTGGTCGGGCCTCCTTCCAGACCAACGTCTTGACGGGCGATTCATTCCTGCAACGCTCCTCGTATAACGGCAAGCTGAGCGGCGGGCTGAACCTGGACAGCACCGTGGCCTTGAGCGGCTCGAAAATGGTGATGACCAACCAGCCCAATGGACAAGGCGCCGGGATGATTGTTGATGTGGAATCCGATATTGCCGATATCGCCCTGCGCGCTGATGACTTGAGCGGCGGCAGTACGATACTTCGCCCCGGGCGCAACTTTATCCCCATCACGGCTTATAAAAGCAGCTCCGTCAGTTTCGACTTTCAGGGAACCGACGTACCCGCTGCCTCCATTCAACCGCAACGCACCCGCTATCACCTTAATAAAGGCGGCGTGGACTACCGCACGATCAAAGTGGTGAACACCGTCACCGTACTCGGGCGCCTGATTGATCCGCAGGGCAACCCGCTCAAGGGCCATCACATCATCAATCACGCCAGCCGTGGCGTGACTGAAGTGGATGGATTCTTTTCGATGGAAATGAACGCCTCCACCCCGACGCTTGAAGTACGCAAGGGCGAAGCATTGCTCTGCCAGTTCCGCATCGACATGAACAAAACCAGCGTGCAAAACAATGTGATGGAAATCGGCGATTTGCGTTGCACGGCCGATACCCTGGCGGGGTCGGTGAATACCGACAAAGTGTCTGGTTGATACCTGCACCGTTAACGACAAATAGCCGTTGAAGCTATATTTAAACTTACAGAGCTGCATCACTGCTCACATGGTAAAGGGCATTGAGTGGGTCACACCGAAACTATATGAGCCGTCGAAATAAAGCGTCGGACCAGGACATCAAAAAAGCATATTAATAAATGCTAAACCAGGACGGTGTTTATAAACAAAGCGGAACCGTTAATGGGTATTCGACAATTTAATGCTGCCCGTCAGCAACTATAAAGCGCAGGAAATCAACATGAAATTTGCAGCTGTAATACTCGGCTTATGGGCCATTTCCTTTGGTGCCATTGCAGGCCCGAATATCAATGTCGGAACCGTATTCGACTACATGGACGGCGACAAAAGCACCTACTTGAAACGTGTCTATAACGGTGGCGACAGCACCGCCTTTGTACGTATTTCGATACTCGAAATACTTTACAAGCCTGATGGCAGCACCGCAGAAGTGCCCCTCACTACTCAAGGCAGCGACGCCATGCGCGACGGCCTGATCGCCAGCCCGGCCCGCCTGATCATTCCCGCCAAAGGAACCCAGGGCACCCGCCTGCTTTCCAAGGGCTCCCGGGACAAAGAGCGCTACTTCCGCTTACGTTTTGTGCCTGTTGTTCCTGAAAAGGAAGATGAGTTCGCCATCACTCAAGAGGACTCCGACGAGTACAAAAAAACCTTGTCAGCCGGGGTCAATGTGATGGCCGGTTACGGCACCATATTTATCGTTCGCCCGAAAAACCCGCGTTTTGATACCAAAATAGAAGACACCCCACAGCAATACTCACTGCGTAACAACGGCAACACGGTCGTGGTGGTAGAGGAGTTCAAAGACTGCTCCGTCAAGAACCCGCAGGACTGCAAACCCATCACCACGAATCATATCCTGGCAGGTCGCACCTTGAAGGTTACCAAAGAGGCAGGTCGCCATTATCGCTTTAAACTGGTTGAGGGCCGCGCAGTAAAGACTATTGAGGTCAAAGGGCAATGAGCCCCCTCGGTAAGCAATCCCTGCGCGGTGCACTGGCATTAATGCTGCTGGCTGCTCATTCAGTGGCATTCGCCGCCCGGGAAGAACATGTCTTTGAGGTCTCTGTCACTATCCCGACCGCGGAGTTTTACGTACTGCCCATCGACCCAGGTTTTCTTGAGCGTGAGCAGCGTATGGGGTGGAACAGGGTGAACAACGCACTTGATCCAATCAACGCGTTGTTCGATGTGCACAGTAGCAGCGGAGCCATAACCGCCCGGCTGGGTTACGAACCAAAGCTTTCCAATGACAGGTTCGACATTGCGCTTCAGGTCAAATTCAACAATCAGCTATTGAGCTTGAGCAGCACCGAAGTGGTTAATGAATTGCAGGCAAGGGACGGTTTACGGGTGCCATTGCGCATCGAAGCACCCGAGCCCGCAGACGGTTTCAAGCCGGGCGACTATTTTGGCAATGTGCTGATTATTTTTGATTCGCAGCTTCCATCAGGCTGATAACAACCCAGCAGGAATGCCACTGGACGTACCTGGCTACGCATTGGGCGCGTTTCGGAATTCAGCAGTGCGCGCCCGCCACTCTTAGGCTTTTTAGCGCATCGTCTGTTTACCGTGCTGAATTTAAGCTTTTGGCAGAATTCAAACCAGACCCGGAAAGTTCTGCACGCAACCTGTTCATAAATAAAACACCGCCAGTATCGCCAATAACAACGACTCTTCAGTCTCCCGCTAGCCACTGGGAGTCACGACAAAGCAACTGTTCAAGTCCACGTTTTATGTCGAACAAAAACCCTAGACCCTGCATTTTGAACTCCAGAAAAGGCACGTCGAAGAAATGATGACCGAACGCGGCAAGTACTCGGGCAACATCACCGTCATCCGGGATTCGGAAATCTGACGCAGGGCCCTGAACGGACTAGTCCGACTCGGGGATTGCACCCGCGCGGCGCGCTCGCAAGCTTGAGTCGTATTTCTACGATGAGAGCCTCCCCATGGAGCTTGCCCTGACTGACGAGCAGCGAATGATTCAAGCGTCTGCCGAGCGTTTTTTGACCCAGGTTGCCAGCTCCAGCGCCGTACGCACGGCAATGAGCAGTGAACGTGGGTATGACCCCCAAACATGGGCGCAAATAGCCAAGGAGCTGTACTGGCCTGCACTGGCGATCCCTGAAGCCTATGGCGGACTCGGACTGGGCTTCGCCGAGATTTGCCTGTTGCAGGAGCAATTGGGACGCTGCCTGCTGCCTACGCCTTTTTTCGCTACGTGCTGCCTGGCCACCCCTGCCCTGTTGCTCAGCCGCAATGAGTCACTCAAGGAACGCTGGTTGCCATTGATCGCCGCTGGAGACGTACGCGCCAGCCTCGCCTATACCAGCGCACCCCGCTGGGACGATAGTGGCGTGCAGGTGTATGCACAAAGCCATGCAGGCGGGTATCGCCTCAATGGCGAGTATCGCTATGTCATCGACGGCGCCGACTGTGACCTGTTGATCATTGCCGCTCGCACTCCGGGTAGCATCGGCGAAGCCGGTATCCGCTTGTTCGCTTTACCTGCTGACACACCCGGCATTCTTTGCCAGCCGCAGGCGACACTGGATCAAACCCGTCGCCTGGCCACCCTCACCCTGAACGACGTTGCCGTCTGTGACGAGCATTTGCTCAGCGAGCCGGGACAAGGCTGGCCAATGCTGCGCGATGTGCTGCATATCGCTTGCATTGGCCTGGCTGGCGAACAGACCGGCGGTGCCCAGCAGTCACTGGACATCACCTTGAAATACATAAACGAGCGCGAACAGTTTGGTCGTCGTATCGCCAGTTTCCAGGCCATCAAGCACCGTTGCGCCGATCTGATGCTGACCATCGAGTGCTCACGGTCCGCCAGTTATTACGCGGCCTGCATTGCCGATCAATGCCTGAACATTGATGGCGATCCCGGCACCCGACAACAACTGGGAGAGGCCGCCGCCACTGCCAAGATTTTCGCCAGCGAAGGTTTTTTCCAGTGCGCTGCCGAGTCCATCCAGCTGCATGGTGGTGTGGGATTCACCTGGGAATACGACCCGCACTTGTATTTCAAGCGAGCGCGGGCCAGTGAGCAAATGCTCGGCACTCCGGCATTTCATCGCGAGCAGTTGGCCAGACAGATTTTCGGAGAGTGCACATGAATATCGGCTTTAGCGCAGCAGATGAGCAGTTCCGGCAACGAGTGGCCCAGTGGATGCAAGCGCACCTCACTGGCGAATTTGCCGTTCTGCGCTTTCGTGGTGGCCCAGGGGATGAAGACTTTTCCCCCGCGTTGCGTAAACGCTGGGAGCAGGTACTGGCTCAGGGGCAATGGGTCGGTGCCGGTTGGGCCACCGAGTATGGGGGCCGTGGACTGAGTATCAACCAGCAGGTTATTTTTTTTGAAGAGTACGCCCGGGCGGGCGGTCCGGGGCGCATGGGTCATATCGGCGAGGGCCTGGTCGGACCGACCATTGCAGCCTTCGGCACCCCCGAGCAGCAACAGCGTTTTTTGCCGCCGATTCTGTCTGGGCAGGATTTTTGGTGCCAGGGCTACTCCGAGCCCGGCGCAGGTTCCGACCTGGCCAATATCAAGACCCGCGCCAGTTTCGATGAAAGCAGCGGCCAATGGGTGATCATCGGGCAAAAGGTCTGGACGTCCCTGGCCCATGAGTCGGATTGGTGCTTTGTGCTTGCACGCACCGAACCAGGCAGTGTCGGTCATCGCGGCCTGTCTTTTTTGCTGGTCGCCATGGATCAGCCAGGAATACGGGTTCAGCCGATCCAGCAATTGACCGGCACCTGCGAATTCAACGAAGTGTTTTTTGATCAGGCCAGGACGTCGGCGCACAACATGATCGGCCAGCCTGGCGATGGCTGGAAAATTGCCATGGCGCTGCTGGGATTTGAGCGAGGGGTTTCGACCCTGGGTCAGCAGATGCAGTTTCAGAATGAACTGGACGAAGTCGTGCGTATCGCCAGGGCCAATGGCGCGGCCCAGGACCCCGTCATACGTCAACGCATTGCCCAGGCCTGGGCCGGCTTGCGCGTGTTGCGCTACAACTCGCTGCGCATGTTGTCCGGAGCTCAGGATGGCAGCCTTCGACCTGAAGCAACAATCTACAAGCTGGCGTGGTCCACCTGGCATGTGGAACTTGGAAAACTGGCGATGGACGTGCTGGGGCCTGAAGCCGAGCTGCTGGCAGGGGCGCCTTACGAACTGACCCGCCTGCAGGCCCTGTTCCTGTTTACCAGGGCCGACACCCTCTACGGTGGCAGTAGTGAAATCCAGCGCAACATCATTGCCGAACGAGCGTTGGGCATGCCACGCGAAGCGCGTTAGAACCTGTGGGAGCGGGCTTGCTCGCGATGCTATCGACGCGGTTTCCCTGCTGAACCGCGGCGTCTGAATCGCGAGCAAGCCCGCTCCCACGGTGTTGCGCAGCTGTCCTTACCTCAACCTGTCAGAACGTGTACTTGCCGTTAAACGACAGGTAGTCCCTGTCAGCCATTGTCCGCCCCTGGGCAATATCGGCCGAACTCAAGTAAGCCACGTAGGTAAGCCCCAGCTGGAAGTTACCCAGGTATTTAAAGTCTCCCCCCACTGTCAGACGCTTCTCGGCACGCCCCAATCCGGAGTAGGCACTGCCGTCGATGTTCTGGGTCCAGGTGGCTTTGGTCGTCAAATCCCAGCCGTTAAACACGTTGGGGTGATCGAAATACGCGCCGATGCCAAGCAGGCTTGAACCACGGGTCTGACCGTCGTACACGAACGTGTTGAAGGTGCCATCAGTGCCCGCTCCACCACCGCTGATCGTCAGGTCATCCACACCCTGAATCCTCTGGTGTACCACCTCGGTCATCAACGTGGTCTGTTGCGCCATGAACGTCGGCCCAATCATGTACACCGCGTTCAGGTTGCCCTGCCACACCTGGCCACGGGCCGGAGCACCATTGCTCAAGTACACCGCGGCACCATCGCGGTAGCTCAGGTCACCGGCAAACTGCACCGAATCACCGACTTTTGTGGTGAAACTCATGCCCGTGAGCTTGATGTTGTCAAAGTAACCCAACTGGTAACTCGGACCATTGCCGTTGCCACCCACTTTGCCCAGCGAGGAGTAGTGAGTCTGCCCGGTGAAGTCGAAAAACAGCGCCGGAACCCGATCGTGATAACGGTAGTGGAACAAGCCGATTTCGGTGTTTTGCGTCAACCGGTAGCGGGTGCCCAGGCCCCACTCGCCACTGTTGCCCGGCTTGACTGAGCCGCCATAACCGACAGCAGCTGCATCCGGCAAATTATTGATGACTCCCGGGGCCAACCGAAAGAACTCGGCGCCCGGGCCAAAGGTGTCGCTGCCGAAATAGTCACCCACGGGATTGAGCTGGGTTTCTTCCCACTTGTATTGATAGAAACCGAGCAAGGCCAGATCTTCGTTCACCGACCACGAACCCGAGACTTGCCCTACCGGCAAGTAGGCATCCTTGGCTTCGGTGCCCGGTACGTTGAATTTGGTCGAATCCACTGGCGCCTGGCCCTGGCTGATGTTGGGCCAGAACAGGCTTTCACCCCAGGCCACCAGGTGCCGCCCGGCCTTGAGGGATAAATACTGGTCGTCATTGACCGTGAAGTCGCCGTACACGTAGGCGTCCAGCAGCCGCGCTTTGCTGCCACTGAGTTTGCGCGTGTCCTGGCTGAAGTCGTTGTAGCGTCCGGTCTTGTTGACCGTATCCGGTGAATCGTTGTCATTGCGTTGATGGTAGACCTCGTCATAAAAGTGACTGCCGCGTACCACGGCGCCGAGGTTGTCGTGTTTGAGCATCAGCTCGCCAAACACACTGACCCGATTATTGATCAGTGAACCGCGCTTGAAGTTGCGCGTGGCGTCGTCGTAGTTGATGTTATTGAGGTATTCGTGATCAGGCTTTTCGGTACGCATCGAAGCCGTGTAGTTCACGGTCAGCGATGAGTCGAGCGTGGTGTTTTCGCCCAGTTCGATGGTTGGCGCAGCCAGCGCCAGGCCGCTTAACCCCGACAACAAACCGGTCCCCACAAAACGCGTGTATTGCTTGAACATGCCTTGCTCCTTGTTATTGTTTTTTTGCCCCGCCCAGCCGCCTGCGCACAGGCAAGGCCCGTGGCAGACAGCTGGATGGAGTCAGGGCGTTACAGGTTTACTTGCCGGCCCGGCGTGCTGCTTCAGGGCCGAAATCCCCCGGCGCAAGTCCGCCTTTGTTCAGCACATAGCCGTTACGTTGTTCGTTGATCAGGTTGAACGCCAGGTAGCTGCGCGAGTTCAAGTCGTGATACAGGCCAACACCCGCCTGCCAGGTCTGTGTCTCCGGGGCGTAGAAGTAGTTGACCATCGAGGTGCGCCACAGCTCGCCACGGTTGTCGTAGTTGTCGCCCATGATCGGGAACCAGCTGTCTTCGTCGATGTACATCGTGCGCTTGCCATACAGATGGCGGTTGCCGGGCTTGAGCACGCCTTCGAGCACCCATACGCGGTGCAGCTCATAGCGCATGTTGTCGGGGTTGATATGGCCCGGAGTCAGCAGGTTGGCGTACTTGAGGTTGCTGTCATGCAAACGTGCCGTGTTGTACGGGATATACAGCTCTTTCTTGCCGACGATATTCCAGTTGTAGCGCTGGGCAGAGCCATTGAAGATTCGAACTTCGTCGACCGTGATGGAACCACCGGAGCCCGGGAATGCCATGTCGAAACCGTAACCCGGGGATTGACGAACGCGACGCGTGCCGGGGTCATAGCGCCAGCTCTGGCGCGGCTCGGTCTTGTCGTTCCAGTACTCGGTACCGGTGTTGATTTCACCCTTGTCGCGCTGTGGCAGCAGAGTCTCGTTGAGATAGAACGCTGAGTTGCCGGTGGTATCACCTATTTTTCCTGGCTCAAGGCCCGGCGCCATGTTGCGCGAATGCACACGGCCCCAGTTGATGTTGCCGTCCTTGAGCACATAGGCGTTGTCTGACGTGTATTCCTCGGTCCATGCCCGCACAGTAAACAACGAGGCGTTTTTCAGCAGCTCGATACCGTTTTGCGGGATGGGGAATGCCACACCGCCGGTGCGAGCAACCACGCCCTCACCGTCATCGACCAGCTTGGCGACCGAAGCATTTTCCAGGGTGGCCTTGCACACGGTGTCAGAGAAACGGAAGTCGCGGTGCGAAGGATAAACCGGCATGCGAAAGGTCTGCGGATAGAGCTTGAACAGGGCTTTCTGACCCTCGGACAGATGGGCGTCGTACTGACTCAGGTTTTGCGCGGTGATCACAAACAGCGGTTTTTCGTCAGGGTACGGATCGACGGGATGCTTGCCCGTGCCCTCGAACTTCATTCCGGGTACCGCACCCAGCCATTGACCGCCAAACGCCGGAATGGTGCCTTCGGCATTGCCCGCCCGCTGTGCGCCGACGCAGGTCAGATCCTTGCCCAGCCGGGCGATCTGATCCGCCGGTGCCTGGGCCAGTGCCAGCCCGCTATAACCGTGTAAAACCAGTGCGACTGACAGCCAGCCGCCCATCTGGGTGATGCGTCCCATGGAGTTCTCCTTTTTTATTAGTCATGCAAATGCTCGTGTGGGAGCGGTCTCCACCAACGGTTTTCCCGGGTTGAACCACGCGGCCAGCACCGGAAGCAGGAAGATCGCGCCCACACGTTGACCAGCAGGCGATTGGCGCCGGTGAAGATACGGCTGAAGTCCAGGAAGTTGAGCATGTAGGCATGACGCACCGGGATCTGCTTGTTGAATCCGGGGTCCAGACGTACGGGGGTGGCGCTGTAGCCCAAGGCCAGGGTTACAAGCAGAAAAAAGCCAAGCAGGACGTTGCGCCGGGCCATCAATTGCTCGGCGCAGTTGTTTACAAAGCGCTGCATGCCCATGCTCGCGGTCCCTCGCACACTCGTTTAGGTGATCGCGATAATCAAACGGCCCCGCCCCTTGAACATCGTCCATAGGGGTTAGGCTGTTTGAGGGACGGACTGCGCAAAAGCTTATAGCCAGCGCCTTGAATCTGTAGCCGCTGAGGAGCGCAGCGAGGCTGCGATCGGCTGCGCACAGCGGCCGTAAACCTGAGTATTCGTTATTGCGCGTAGCCTGAGCTCACGGTGGCAGCGTCGCAGTGGCGCACCATCCCCATCGCAGCCTCGCTACGTTCCTCAGCGACTACAGGGTATCTCTTGTCACTCTTTACTGGCCTTGAACGTCAACTCGCCCTTGGGCCATTTGGCGGCTTTGGCGGTGACGGCCTTCAGGGTTTTGCTCAGGCCTTCCTTGAGCTGCTCCTGGGCGGCGAAGATCAGCATCACGGTCTGACCTTCCTTGAATACGATACCTTCGCCCAGAGGTGAGCTGACATAAGCGTAATCACCGATACCGTAGATGGTCATCTTGATGTCGCGGAATTTGATTTCGAACTTGCCACCTTCACGGCTGGGCAGGACTGCAGCGCGAAAATGATCGCCAACCTTGAGCCCCAGGCCTGGCTTGTCATCGACTACCAACGCTGCTTCTGTATCGATTTCAGCGATGTAAATACCTTCTGCGTTCTGCTCGGTGATGTACACAAAGCGGGACTGGAACAGTTTGACCAACCGCGCCCGCAAATCGCCAAGAACAAATAACGCATGCATCTCCAGATTGCTGACTGCCAACGAAAAACCCTCGAAAACGTGAAGTGGAGCTACCAGAACAAATGACAGGCAGCAGAAAAAAGGCCTCAGCCCACTTATATAAAAACCGGATACAACAAAATCTCCGGACTGCTGGAGTCGGGAGTGGCATGTAACAAAGACCGACGATTACCGCAGGTTAATGGGCATCAACCCGGGCCTGCATCAGCAAAAACAGGCTAAAAAATACAACCGGAGTGCCATTCTACCGACTCATGCCCGAGATTGGGTATACACATCCACTTCTCAATCGGGCAAACCGTGATTTTTACTTCGTTTACTGGCCGTGAAATAGCGCTTTCGTCGCCCGGACACGTTAACTGCGCCGCTGGGTGTCAACTACTGCCATACTTGCGCAAAAATCGACCTGGCCCATGCCGCCGGGTTGTCTGGGCTCCATTACCTCGAAGGGAAAGTGACACGTGACGGAATTTGATATTGGCGAATTTTTTATCCGCGGCGAGTCCAAAGAAGTCGACGGTGAGTTTCAGGCAGTGATTGTCATGCGGGCCAAGCCACCGCTAAAAACGGTGACTTACCATCAGGTCGAGAAAGACCGCTGGTTCAAGACCGCCGAGCAGGCAGAAATTGCAGCCAAGAGCTCGGCACTTGAATTAAAACAGGCGGTGGACGCAGGCGCCCTCAACGCCTAGCCCCCAACCCGGAAGACCCGAATCAAGCGCGCTGAGCCCGACCGTGCGCTGCCCATTGGGTGGCGCTCAACTGCGCCATCCAGGCAGAGCGACACTCCTCCGCTTCCAGGCGGCTCGAGAACGCCGTACCCCGCTGCTCACCATTGACCAGCACAACCCAGCAAGCCTTCTGCCCCGTGGCCCGCAACCCTTCGGGTACACCGCTGCCAATCATCACGGCGACATCAACCCGGTTAGACATGATGGTTACTCCACCTATTTAGTTAGTCACCTAACGATGTCAGCCATCTTAAAGAGTAACCCTCGCTGGAAAAAGCCATGCCCTGCATAGCTCCATTGCACCAGCTGTAACAATATCCGTGTTCCTCACGCTCAGACCGGTGCCTTCTGGTCGAACACAGAGCGCCCACCCTCTTGCGGTATGTTGAAGAATCCCTTGTCCAGCACCCCGAGCCCCTCACCCACATTGGCATTCCAGTTGGCCGAATGATGCACGTAGCGCTGGCGCAGTAAACGCTCCTGGGCATTAGTCAGCTTGATCGCATTTTTCGGCACCTGACCCTCCAGCCTTGTAGCAATGGGGATCAGTTCGTCAGGCAAGGCGTCCTGTGCGTCGCTCAGGGCAGCAAAGGGCACCCCGTGCTCACACGCCAGCCTGTGCATCATGCGTAAGTACAGGCGTGAAAGCTGGCCGTACAGGCGGCGTTGCATAAAGACAGCGGCCTGGACCCTCTTCATCGGGTCCTGACGACTGCCGGCCTTGCGTTCTTCAGTGCGCACCTGCAAAAAATCGTCCGGCGCCAGCGGATCAATCAAGTCCTTCTCCTGCCAGTCCAGCCATTGCGCTTGAGTCAGCTTCCAGGCCCGGGTCAGCCTGACGGGTGTGGACGGGCTGACCAGATTGCTTTGCCAGCGCGTCAACTGCACCTGCTCTTGCATCTCGACCGGATAACCACCCCCCAGATCGGCATGGGCACCCGGCAGAAAAATATCCAGCGGCCATTGCGGCGCAATGCGGGTCAGGGAAAAATTGCGCCGGTATTCATCCCGGGCGCACAACTGCACCACTTGTTGCGCACAGTCAGGCCCCAGATACAGATTGAGCCCCGGGTTGATCTCATCCCCCACATCACCCAGGTCCTCCAACCCGCCCATCGCCGCGACGGTATCGAACAAACCAATAAACTCAATGGAGCATGTGAAGTCGGGCGCCAGGGCAAACTGTTTTTTAAAAGGGAGGGTGCGCACTTGGTTGGCGAAGTGCCGGGCTGCTGCCGCGCCCCGACTGAAGCCAAAGATATCCAGCTGCAAACGACCCAGGGTGTTGGGGGGAGCAAGCCGGACAAATCGCCCCAGACATTGGCTCAGCAGCGCCTGGGCCTCATCGGCCTTGCCCAGCACACCGGTGCGGCCACGGCCATAGCTCAGGCCCGGAAACGCGGTATCCGCCGCAGCGGTGGTGGTGCCAATTCCGCTGACGTAAAGCGATGTCTGCGCTCGCGCATCGCTGAACGTCGTTTGCACAGGGTAATGGCGGTGCAGACGGGCGATATTGGTCGGGGTGCCGGCATAACTGCTGGCGGGATCGACCTTCAGGCCCTGGGCCTGACGCTCCTGGCCCAGCAGAAGGTTGAACTGGTTATTGGCTGTGCCATCGAAAAAGATACCGACACGCAATACACGCTCCGTATTGCTTGAGCGACTCATGACTCTGACCCTCGATTAATTCAGCTTCGCGCAAAAACGCCGTGCCGAATATAAAGGGACATCACCAGGACACTCAGCCAAACGTCTATTTAAAATTTTAGCGGGAATTGCTGCGGGGGAGAGGCTTGCAATGGGAACGACTGCAGAGCCCAAGCTACCGAAACCGCATGGCGCGGTTCCGGCAAGGACAGGCGCTTAGGCCTGACGCTGATGCTTGTCGATTTGCTCGTGACGCTCTTGAGCTTCGATGCAGTACTTGGTGGTAGGGCTGATCAGCAGGCGCTTGAGGCCGATTGCATCGCCACTGTCATCACACCAGCCGAAGCTGTCGTCCTTGATACGCTCAAGTGCTTGCTCAAGCTGAGGCAGCATGCGCTGGTCACGGTCGATTGCGTTCACCAGCCAGGTGCGCTCTTCTTCAACCGAAGCGGCGTCTGCAGGGTCGGCCGGAGTGTCCAGGCTCTCGATCGCGATGCGGTTCTGCTCGATACGCTCGTGGGTTTCAACCTTCATGTTTTGCAACAGCTCGCTGAAAAAAGCATGTTGCTCGGCATTCATGTAGTCATCCGCCGGCATGGCCAGCAACTTATCCTTTGTCATTGATTTCTCTATAAAAAATACGTGCATTAAGGCTAATTAGGGAGCGTTCTGACCGATTTTGATCCCAACCCGTTAGGTGCCATCTATTTCAAGCGCCACCCGGCACTCAATTTACGAGGGGCGGCAGTCTAAGGCCGACTTATCGACTCAGCAACCGAAAAAGCACCTATTGTCCAGCAAAACCTGAAAATCGCTGAAAAACGTGTTCGCCGGGGGCTAATGGAGTGCGTTTATAGCAAGAAATTCAATGGCCAGGCTGAAAATGCACACATCACGTGCTAAGACGTGGTGTGCGCATGGATCTGTAATTACAGGCCGCGAGCCAAGGCTCAGGTTTGAAGATACTCAATGACAGGGGCAATGTTGCTGAGCTGTGGCGCCCTCTCAATCATCTCGCCAGGCAGGCACCACGGGTAATCCAGACTCTGCAGCCAATTCATTACAGGTTCAAGGAATTGCGACGGACAAACCTGCATGTGCTCGATCGTGATGCACAGATGCTCTGCCAGTCCCGACTGCGGCGCAAATCGCCAGTGATATTCGCCGCAACCTATGCGTAATTCGCGAGTCTCTTTGACAGACATTCCCACCAGCCATTTGCAGGCATGGGTATTGGCGCCTGCCTTGGGTGGCTCACCCAGACAAAATGTATAGACGTTTTCATAACTCTGGCCAAAGCGGCGCACCAGCACATCGGCGATACCTGCTCGACCGCTGACCTGAGGGGGAAATGAAATGACACCGGTGCGTACAACCATTTCAAGGGTTGCATCTGCAGTGAAGGCTTGGCGCAAAAGGTCAGGACGGTTTGAATCCTTGGCAAAAATGTACTTTTCAATCGAATCAGCGATGTTCGGCATTAGGGATGCGTCCTGGAAGTCGGGTTTGATGGGCACGCAAAGTCATCTTGAGCAGGGGCTGACAACGCTCGCATAAAGTATTTCTACTTTTAACTACTGATGCCAGCTTCAGCATGAAACCACATCAGTAAAAGCGCGACTGAGCTCATATTCATGAGTGATTTCACGATCCCTCATACCTCACCGACCACATCGAACAATCCTACAGTTTTCTCCGTAAACCTTATCTCTTAGCTACGCATTACCTTACAACACCCCGCAGTTTTGAAACTTTACAATCATTGCCGCTAATCCTAGATCGCCAGCTGAGTAAACAAGCGTTATGTCACTGCTTGTATCCTGATACATGGCATTGGCGACAATACCCTCTATGCGTCCATCCATACCCTGCCTATATGGAGCACAACGTGATGAATGAATCCTTGCTTGCCAATGCTGACCACTGCCCCGAGCAGGACCTGTGTTCCCAGGCGCAAGGATGCGCAGACGACACGTGCGTGCTGACACTGTGCAAGCTGCTGAAACTGCGGGATGCATTGATTGTTCTAAAAGGTCCGCTGGCCAAGAGCCCTGCCGCACGCACCTTTATAGAGCAGCGTCTATTGAACAACGAGGTGTATGAGCGCGTTCTGGGCAAGCTTGCCGCTGATAATCGCGGCTAACATCAAAAATAATGCACTTAACAAGCATTATTATGCATTTGCGGACTGCCCCATAACGGGGCAGACTGCACCCGTTCCTCCCCCAAATGAAGGGACATTTCAAGGGCTTGCCGGTAATCCCGTCAGGCCCTTTTTTTACCTCCCCGCTCCACAACACCGGATTGTCCTGACCATGCAAAACCGCTGGATCAGCCGCCTATTGCCTGCGGCTACGAACACCCGTCCCACTGAATGGAGCCGCGCAGCCGTAGGCGTATCCCTTGGCACGCTGTTCAGCGTCTGGGTGTGCAGCCTGTTCTTTGGTCTGCCCGTGGCCATGCATTTGATTGGCCCGCTGGGTGCTTCGGCCATTTTGCTGTTTGCCGTGTCTTCAGGTGCGCTGGCACAACCCTGGTCGATTGTCGGCGGCTACCTGTGTGCAACGGTGGTGTCTCTGGGAGTGGTGTACTTTTTTGGGCGCGGCCTGGACAGCGCCTGCCTCGCCGTCGGCATCGCCATGCTGTGCATGTGCCTGCTGCGCTGCCTGCACCCGCCTGCCGGTGCGCTGGCGTTACTGGTGGTGCTGGCTGACCCGGACAGTGCCAGCCTGGGGTGGGGCATGCTCGCCCCGGTGATGCTCAGCGCAGTGAGCATGCTGATTGCGGCGCTGGCCTACAACAATCTGACCCGTGTGCGTTACCCAAAAAAATCGGCCGAGGCGAACCCGCTGGTGATTGCTGATCAGGCCCCCGTTGACCCGGGCATTACCGCCCAGGACTTGCAACATGCATTGCAGCAAATGGACGCGTTCATCGACGTCACCCCAGAAGATCTTGAAGAGCTGATCAGGGCCAGCGAACAACATGCGCGCCGTCGCAGCATCGGCGAAGTCTTCGCCCACGAGGGCTGATGCGGATACCGGGCACTATTGGCTTGCCCGGTTTCGATAAGCCGCCAACTCCTGCTAGGGTTATCCGGGCAACTCCGGGGAGAAAATTGTGGAACACTTGATCCCCCCGGATACCGTCATCCGACAGTGATCAAGGCGCGCGATGCTCAAAACCATTGAATCAGCGATTTCGAAACAAGCTGCCCCCCCTGCCTTGCAAGCCGAATTTGCCCAACACGATTTCGAAAAACTGCGCAACTTTTGCCGCCTGACCTACATCACGAGCATTGCGATCTGGTTGCTGTTCAACCTTATTGTCAGCACCAAGGGCGGCCAGGGTTTTACCGGCCTTTCCCTGCTGTTTATCAGCGTCATGGTGGGGCTGACTGTCATTCTTGGCTTTATTCACAACTACCGGCACTTCGACGTACTCAACCTGATTTTCGTCCTGTTCATCACGCTCGGCCTGCGCCTGATCATCTTTGGCCTGCCTGCAGAGACACAGCCCATCTGGCTGGCACTTGCCAGTTCCAGCATTCTTTACAGCGCATCGGTTTTGCCCCTGAGCCGCTGGGCCTTTCTCAGCGTTGCGGCCATCAACTGCGTGATGCTCAACCCTTTCCTGATGACCCAGGCGTCGATCATGGATCTGCGCGGCCTCTTGATCCTGTGCTACTTCGCCTTTTTGTGCAGCCTGACGATCTACAGCTTTTTCAAACTACGCCGGGTCAAACTGCACAACTACACAATGTCCAAATTGCTGGTGGCCCAGGCTTATCTGGATGCCCTGACCGAGATTCCCAACCGGCGCTCCTTCATGCTCCAGGCAGGCCATGAGTTACAGGCCCTGCCCCGGGAACACGACCACTATCTCGCGATGATCGATATCGATAACTTCAAGAAGGTCAACGACCAGTTTGGCCATGATATTGGCGATGAAGTGCTCAAGCGTACTGCC
The DNA here is from genome assembly GCF_019345465.1 of Pseudomonas sp. NKUCC02_KPG. GTDB lineage: Bacteria > Pseudomonadota > Gammaproteobacteria > Pseudomonadales > Pseudomonadaceae > Aquipseudomonas. The sequence goes on along the minus strand of NZ_JAHKRC010000003.1, from coordinate 96,936 downwards.
GACATCATCAAGGGAGTGATGGCCGACCATGAATACGCGCGACTGGGCGGAGAAGAGTTTGCCGTGTACCTGGCCGGTGTACGTCGCAGCGACGCCGAGACGCTGATGGATACGTTGTGCCGACAGGTGCGTGAAGCCCCCCATTCGCACCCGGTGACTGTCAGCATCGGCCTGGCCCGGGTGGGCGATGACGACACCCTGAACCAGGCCCTGGCCAATGCAGACAAGGCGTTGTACGCATCCAAGCACAGCGGCAAGGACCGGTTCAGTGTTTATCAGTAGAGACCGACTCGCGATACAGGTGCCGAGGTGTATTCGAACGACCGCAGTGCTTCCATCGCGAGCAAGCCCGCTCCCACAAAGGCGCTGCAACCATCAGGTTTGGTGAGCGCCATCGAGGCAGATTTTATTGTTCCTGAGCACTCAGGTCAGTGCTTCCATCCCAACCGCCACCCAACGCCGCGATCAACTGCACGCTGGCAATCAGTCGGCTTTGCAGCAGGTTGAGCACGCTGCGCTCGGTGCTCAGGGCGGTGGTTTGTACCGAGACCACGTCCAGATAAGCAATCAGGCCCGCCTTGTACTGGTTGCTGGTCAAGCGCAGCGATTCGCGGGCCGATTCCAGTGCCTGTTCCTGCACCACAGACTCATCCCCCAGCACCTTCAACTGCACCATGTAGTTTTCCACTTCCCGTAAACCGTCGAGCACGGTCTGGCGGTACTTGGCCACGGTCTGGTCGTAGACGGCTTCGTTACGGTCCACTTCTGCCGATCGCTGGCCGCCATCAAACAGCGGCAGGGAAATTTTCGGCCCCACCGACCAGAAACGGTTCGGCACGCTGATCCAGTCCTGATACTGGCTGCTGCTGTAACCGCCCGACAGGCTCAGGCTGAAGTCCGGGTAGTAAGCCGCTTTGGCGACGCCGATATTGGCATTGGCAGCGATAACCGAACGCTCCGCCGAGGCGATATCAGGACGTCTTTCCAGCAGTTGTGAAGGCAGGCTGACCGGGATCTGCGGCAGCTTGGGCACGTCTGTCATTTCAGCCAGGTTGAACCCCGCTGGAGCCTGCCCGGTGAGTACCGCGATCGCGTTTTCAAACTGTGCGCGCTGCCAGATCAAGTCGATCAGACTGGCCTGTGTATTGCGCAACTGGGTTTGCGCCTGAGCCACCGCATCCTTGCCGGAAATCCCCGCACGGTACTGGTTTTCGCTCATTTTCAGCGAACGCTGATACGCCTCGACCGTGGCTTCCAGCAAGCGCTTTTGCTCATCGATAACCCGTAGCTGCAGGTAGTTCTGCACCAGTTCCGATTGCTGGCTCAGGCGCATGGCGGCCAGATCGGCCAGGCTGGCTTCGGCACTGGCCTCGTTGGCTTCCAGGCCGCGACGCAGTTTGCCCCACACATCAGCCTCCCAACTCACCCCGACCTGGGCATTCAAGGTGTCACGAATACCGCTGCTGGAACTGGTCAGGCTTGAGTTGGAGCTACCGGTGCCCTGGCTGGAGCGGGTTTTGCCCACGCTCAAGTCGGCGCTGGGCAAAAAGGCCCCGCGCGCGCTGCGCACCAATGCCTGGGCCTGACGGAACTGGGCTTCGGACTGCGCAATGGTCTGGTTGGAACTGTTGAGTTTTTCAACCAGCCCGTTGAGCTGCTGATCACCGTACAACTCCCACCAGGCACCACGGGCCAATGAATCGCTCGGGTTGGCCTGAGTCCAGCCGGCGGCCTCTTTGTACTCAAGGGGCGCTGAGGTTTGCGGGCGCTGGTAGTCCGGGCCGATTGCACAGGCACTGAGCAGCGCAACGGACAATGCCGGGGCAAGGAGAAACAAACGAGAGGTCATAGCGGAGTTTCCAGAGCAGCATCAGTGCGCACGCCACGCCACTTGTTGAAACGATGGCGCAGACGGTCGAGATAGAGGTAAACCACCGGGGTGGTGTAAAGGGTCAGGATCTGGCTGAAAATCAGCCCGCCGATAATGGTCAGGCCCAGGGGCTGGCGCATTTCTGCACCTTCAGCGGTGCTCAGCATCAACGGCAAGGCGCCGAGAATGGCCGCCAGGGTGGTCATCAAAATCGGCCTTAAACGTTGCAGGCACGCACTGCGGATCGACTCCTGCGGCGCAAGGCCCGAGTGCCGCTCCAGTTGCAGCGCAAGATCGATCATCAAGATCGCGTTTTTCTTCACCACACCGATCAGCAAGAACAAACCGAGCAGCGAGATCAGGCTGAATTCGCCGCCCGTGAGGTAGATACTCAGCAGCGCGCCGACACCGGCCGACGGCAAGGTCGACAGAATGGTCAGCGGGTGGATGTAACTCTCATAGAGAATCCCCAGCACCAGATACACCGCCACCAACGCACCCAGAATCATGAACGGCTGGCTTTTTTGTGTGGCGGCAAAGGCATCTCCCGTACCGGCCATTTTCACGATCACTTCCTCGGGCAAGCCGAGTTTTGCGATAGCCCGTTCAATGGCCGCAGTGCCCTGCTCCAGCGAGACCCCGGGTGCCATGTCAAACGCAATGGTCTCCGAAGCGAACTGGCCTTCGTGGGAGACCCGGTCGTTCTGCAGGCTGTTCTCGTAATGGGCAATGGTCGACAGCGGGATGCGCTGACCCTCGGCGGTAATTACCTGCACCTGATTCAGGGTTTCAGGGTCCTGGGCGTATTTGGGATTGACCTCCATCACCACCTGATACTGGTTCAGGCTGTCATAGATGGTGGAAATCTGCCGCTGGCTGTAGGCGTTGTTGAGCACGGCCGTGACCATGTCCATGTCCACCCCCAGGCGTTTGGCCTGGTCGCGGTCAACCACCAGCGTCACCTGTTGTGCGCCGCGACCTTCGCGGGCATCGATGGCCGTCAGTTCCGGCAGCGCCTTGAGCGCGGCCACCACTTTCGGATACCAGGTGCGCAATTGGCCGAGGTCGCCACTTTGCAGGATGTACGAGTATTGCGAGCTGGTCTGATCACGCCCGCCGCCAAACTGCAGGTCCTGGTCGGCCATCAGCATCAGGCGGCCACCGGGGACTTTGGGCATGTTTTCGCGCAAGCGCTCGATGACCTTTTGTGCAGACACCTTGCGCTCTGAAATCGGCTTGAGGCGCACGATCATGAACGCATTGTTGGTACCGCCGTTACCGCCAATAAAACCCGCGACGCTCTCGACCGCAGGGTCGGCCAGCACCGCCTTGCGGAAGATTTCCATCTTCGGCTGCATCACGCTGAACGACAGGCCGTCGTCACCGCGAACAAAACCGATCAGTTGCCCGGTGTCCTGTTGCGGCATGAAGGTTTTCGGTACCACCACATACAGTGCAACGTTGACGCCAATGGTCACCAGCAGGCTGAACAGCGTCAGGCGCTTGTGGCGCAACACCCAGTCCAGGCTGCGGGCATAGCCACTGACCATGCGCTCGTTGAGGCGGATGCTCCAGCGCTGCATGGCGTTTTCAGTGCCCGGCACATGGGGCTTGAGCCAACGTGCACACAGCATCGGCGTCAGGGTCAACGACACCACCAGCGACACTACAATGGACGCTGCCAGGGTGATGGAAAACTCGCGGAACAGGCTTTCGACAATCCCTCCCATGAACAAGATCGACAGGAACACCGCTACCAGCGACACGTTCATCGAGAGCAAGGTGAATCCGACTTCCTTGGCCCCCAGGTACGCGGCTTTCATGGGAGCAATACCGGCATCGATGTGGCGCGAGATGTTCTCCAGCACCACGATGGCGTCATCCACCACCAGCCCGGTGGCCAGAATCAGGGCCATCAGCGACAGGTTGTTCAGCGAGAACCCGTACAGGTACATGATCGCGAAGGTGCCCACCAATGAAACCGGTACCGCCAGCGTCGGAATCAGCGACGCACGGAAATTGCCGAGGAACAGGAACACCACCAGAATCACCAGTGCCACGGCAATCAGCAGGGTCATTTCGGCTTCATGCAAGGTGGCCTTGATCACGGGCGAACGGTCCATCGCCAGGTTCAGCTGGACACTGGCCGGCAGCACCGCCTGCAGGGCCGGCAACTGGGCCTTGATCGCGTTCACGGTCTCGATGATGTTGGCCCCGGCCTGACGGTTGACCACGAGCAGCACCGCTGCATCGTTATTGAAAAAGCCACTGTTGTAGCGGTCTTCGACACTGTCCTTGACCTTGGCCACGTGGCTCAGTCGCAGGGCTGCGCCATCCTGGTAACGGATGATCAGCGGCTCGTAGTCCTTGGCTTTTTCCAGCTGGTCGTTGGCCTGGATCTGCCAGTTGCGATCACCGTCGGACACCGCGCCCTTGGGGCGACGCACGTTGGCATTGGCAATGGTGCTGCGCACGTCATCCAGGGAAACACCGTACTGGTTGAGCAGTTGCGGCTCCAACTCGATACGCACCGCAGGCAACGAACTGCCGCCAATCTGCACTTCGCCCACACCCGGCACCTGGGACAGGCTTTGGGAGAGGATGGTGGAGGCCAGGTCGTACAGCTGGCCCTTGGAGAGCACCTCGGAAGTCAGCGACAACACCATGATCGGCGCTTGTGACGGGTTGATCTTTTTGTAGGTCGGCATGCTTTTCATGCCACTGGGCAGCAGGTTGCGCGAAGCGTTGATTGCCGCTTGCACTTCCCGTGCTGCGCCGTTGATGTCGCGGTCCTGATCGAACTGCAAAATCACCCGGGTCGAGCCCTGGCTGGAGTTGCTGCTCATGGTGTTGATCCCGGCGATCGCGCCGAAGGATCGCTCCAGCGGCGTGGCCACGGTAGACGCCATGACCTCGGGGCTGGCCCCCGGCAAGTTGGCCGAGACCACGATGACCGGGAAGTCCATTTGGGGCAGCGGCGACACCGGCAACAAACCAAAACTCACGCCGCCCAGCAACATGATTGCCAGGCTCAGGAGCATGGTGGCTACCGGGCGCTTGATGAACGGACCGGACAGGTTCATACCGACGCCTGCCCGGTCTGGACAGCATCACCGCGCCAGCGACGACCCAGTCGATCGAAGTACAGGTAGATCACGGGGGTGGTGAACAGGGTCAGCACCTGGCTCACCAGCAAACCGCCGACCATCACCAGGCCCAGGGGCTGGCGCAATTCAGCCCCGGAACCGGTGGCCAGCATCAGCGGTATGGCACCAAACAAGGCCGCCAGGGTGGTCATCAAAATCGGCCGGAAACGCAACAACGCGGCTTGATAAATCGCCTGCTCGGGGGCCATGCCCTGGTTACGTTCGGCATCGAGGGCGAAGTCGATCATCATGATCGCGTTCTTCTTCACGATACCGATCAGCAGGATGATGCCGATAATCGCAATCATCCCCAGGTCATTGCCGCTGAGAATCAGTGCCAGCAAGGCACCCACCGCCGCCGAAGGCAGGGTCGACAGGATGGTGATCGGGTGGATGTAGCTCTCGTAGAGCACGCCCAGCACGATGTACATCGTGACCACCGCCGCCAGAATCAGCAGCAAGGTGCTCGACAGCGATGCCTGGAACGCCTGTGCAGCGCCCTGGAACTCGGTCTTGACCCCCAACGGCATGCCGATGTCTTTTTGCACTTGATCGATCAGCTCGACGGCCTGGCCCAGAGCAACCCCGGGGGCCAGGTTGAAGGAGACCATGACCGAAGGGAACTGGCCAATATGGGAGATCGCCAGTTGCGCCTGACGCTCTTCGACCCTGGCCAGGCTCGACAGCCGTACCTGGCCGCCGTCGGTGGTTTTGACATGGATCTGGTCCAGTGCTTGCGGGCCTATTTTCTCGCCATCCTTGGCCTGCAGCACCACGCGGTACTGGCTGGCCTGGGTGTAGATGGTGGAGATCTGGCGCTGGCCAAAGGCGTCGTACAGCGCGTCCGTGATATTGGCTACCGACACCCCAAGGCGCGAGGCCGCATCGCGGTCAATCACCAGATACACCTGCAAACCCTTGTCCTGCAGATCGCTGGCCACATCGGCCAACTCGGGTTGATTGGACAGCGCCGTGACCAGCTTCTGGCTCCAGGTGCTGAGCAACTCGGCATCCGGTGAAGACAGGCTGAACTGGTACTGGGTGCGGCTCACACGGTCCTCGATGGTCAAGTCCTGCACCGGCTGCATAAACAGGCGAATGCCCGCCAGCTTGTCGAGTTGCGGTTGCAGGCGCGCGATCACCTGGGAAGCACTGTCGCTACGCTCGCTGTGTGGCTTGAGGTTGATCAGCATGCGCCCGCTGTTGAGCGTCGGGTTATCCCCGTCCACCCCGATGTACGACGACAGGCTTTCAACATCCGGGTCTTGCAGAATGATCTGGCCCAGCTCCTGCTGACGCTGGCTCATGGCGCTGAACGAAATCGACTGCGGCGCCTCTGAAATGCCCTGGATCACCCCGGTATCCTGCACCGGGAAGAAGCCCTTGGGCACCACCATGTACAAGAACACGGTCAACGCCAGGGTGCCGATAGCGACCAGCAGGGTCAGCGGCTGGTGCTTGAGCACCCACTGCAACATGCGCCCGTATTCGGCAATCATCCAGTCAATCACCGCGCCGCTGGCACGGTAGAAGCGCCCCTGCTCTTGCGGCTTGGGTTCTGCCTTGAGCAAGCGTGCGCACATCATGGGCGTCAGGGTCAGCGAGACCACCAGCGAGATCAGGATCGCCACCGCCAGGGTGATCGCAAACTCGCGGAACAAACGCCCCACCACGTCGGCCATGAACAGCAGCGGAATCAGTACCGCAATCAGCGACAGGGTCAGCGAGATCAGGGTAAAGCCGATTTGCTTGGCGCCCTTGAGCGAGGCCTGCATCGGGCTGTCGCCTTCTTCGATATAGCGCGAAATGTTTTCGAGCATGACGATGGCGTCATCCACCACAAAGCCGGTGGCGATGGTCAGGGCCATCAGCGTCAGGTTGTTGATCGAGAACCCCGCCAGGTACATCACGCCAAAAGTGCCGACCAGCGAGAGCGGTACGGCAATCGATGGAATGATGGTGGCGCTGGCGCGACGCAGAAACAGGAATGTCACCATCACCACCAGCGCGATGGCGATCAGCAATTCGTATTGCACATCGCGCACCGAGGCGCGGATGGTTTGGGTGCGGTCGGTCAGCACCGTAACGTCGATACCGGCTGGCAGGTTGTCGGTGATGCTCGGCAGCAGCGCCTTGATCCGGTCGACCACCTCAATCACGTTGGCACCGGGCTGGCGCTGGATGTTCAGCAGCACAGCCTGGTTTTCGTTGGCCCAGGCGGCAAGACGCTCGTTTTCGGCGCCATCGACAATTTCAGCCACGTCCTTGAGTCGCAGTGGCGCGCCGTTGTTGTACGCCAGGATCAGTTCGGCGTATTCCTCAGGGGTTTTCAACTGGTCATTGGCGTCCAGCATCGATACCCGGGTCGGGCCGTCAAAGTTACCCTTGGGCTGGTTGACGTTGGACGCCCCGATCAGGGTGCGCACATCCGACAGGTTCAGGCCATTGGCAGCCAGCGCTTCGGGGTTGACCTTGATCCGCACGGCCTGGCGTTGACCGCCGGCAATGCTGACCATGCCCACGCCGCTGATCTGGGCAATTTTTTGCGCCATGCGCGTATCGACCAGGTCATTGAGCTTGGGCAGCGGCATGGTTTTGGAACTGATCGCCAGGGTCAGCACCGGGGTATCCGCAGGGTTGACCTTGTTGTACACCGGCGGTGCCGGCAAATCCTTGGGCAGCAGGTTGCTGGCGGCGTTGATCGCGGCCTGCACCTGTTGCTCGGCGACATCCATATTGATGTCGAGGTTAAAGCGCAACGTCAGCACCGATGCGCCACCGGAACTGGTGGAGGCCATTTGCGTCAGGCCCGGCATTTGCCCGAACTGACGCTCAAGCGGCGCCGTCACGGCACTGGTCATGACATCCGGGCTGGCCCCGGGATACAGCGTCATCACGCGGATAGTCGGGTAGTCGACCTGAGGCAAGGCCGACACCGGCAACAATCGATAGGCGATGATCCCGGACAACACGATGGCCAGCATGCACAGCGTGGTTGCGACCGGGCGCAGGATAAACAGTCGCGACAGATTCATTCGCGGGCCTTGGTCTTGGCTTTGTCAGGGGCCGGGGCCGGGGCCGGGGCCGGAGCTGTATCGGTGTCAGGGCCGCCATCCAGCAGTTGCCCTGCAGCCGTTGTTGGCACTTCAGCACTGTCATTGACCACTTCGACTGCACCACCGTCGCGCAGACGGTCGGTGCCTTCGAGCACCACACGATCACCTGGGGCCAGGCCGTCTTCGATCACCGTCACGTCGCCGTCGGTGGCACCCACTTTAATGGTGCGGATCTTGACCTTGTTGTCGCCGTCCATTGCATACACGAACGAGCCGTTGGTGCCGAACTGAATGGCCGCTGTCGGCGCCAGCACCACGTTTTGAAGGGTGTCGGCCAGCAGGCGGACATTGACGAACTGGTTGGGGAACAGCACCTGATCGCGGTTCTCGAACAGCGCCTTGAATTTCAGGGTACCGGTGGTGATATCAATCTGGTTATCGATGCTGCTCAACACACCCACTGCCAGCTCTTTAGTGTCACCCCGGTTCCAGGCCTGCACCGGCATTTTTGCGCCACTGCGATAACGTTCAAGCACCAGCGCCAGATTGGTCTCGGGCAAAGTGAAGGCGACCACGATCGGCTCGGTCTGGGTGATCACAACCAGCGCCGTGGTGTCGTTGGCTGCGACCAGATTGCCGACATCCAGTTGACGCAAGCCCACACGGCCACTGATCGGTGCACGGATCTTGGTGAAGTCCAGATTCAGCTTGGCATCATTGACGGCTGCCTGATTGGTCTTGACCGTGCCCTGATATTGGCTGACCAGTGCTTCGGCTGTATCCAGGGTCTGCTTGGCGATGCTGTCTTCGGCATACAGGCCACGATAACGCTGCACATCAACCTGGGCGTTTTTCAGTTGAGCCTGGTTCTGCAGCAGCGTGCCTTCGGCTTGCAGCAGCGCATTCTGATAGCTGCGCGGGTCGATTTCGGCCAGCAGTTCACCCGCCTTGACCATCTGACCTTCCTTGAAATAGATCTTGACCAGCTCCCCCGCCACCCGGCTGCGCACGTTGATCGTGTTGAGTGCCGTCACAGTACCCAGGGCCTTGAAGTACACCGGGAAATTGCCCTGTACTACTTCCGACACCCGCACCGGAACGGGCTGAGTAGACCCGCCAAATCCGGGACGCATCATCCCCGAGCGGCTGGTGTGCCCGGCGGGCTGATCGGTCGCGGCCTTTTTCGGGGCAGATGGCCAAAGCCACCAGCACAGGCCAAGGACTATCAGCAAGACCAGCAGGCCAAACAGCCAGAAACGGGATTTGTGGGAAACAGAGGATTGCATGGAGTGATCAACCATTAGCGCGAGCGATAATTTACAGGAGCACGAACGATAAGCAGTGCGGGGCGTTATGAAAAGGCTCTTTACCGGCTATTTACGTTATAGAGGGGTCATGAGCAAAAGATGACAGCCATTGTGGGTGCAAAAAAAAACGGCCTGGCACCTCTCGGTGCCAGGCCGCTTTGAGTCTTGCAGTACGACTTACTTCAAAACAGCCAGGGCTGCTTCGTAGTTCGGCTCTTCAGCGATTTCTTTGACCAGTTCGCTGTGCAGCACGTTGTCGTTTTCATCCAGAACCACGACCGCGCGCGCAGTCAGGCCAGCCAACGGGCCGTCAGCAATGGCTACGCCGTAGTTCTCGATGAACTCGCGGCCGCGCAGGGTCGACAGGTTTTGCACGTTTTCCAGACCTTCGGCGCCGCAGAAACGGGCTTGCGCGAATGGCAGGTCAGCCGAAATGTTCAATACAACGGTGTTCGGCAGAGCATTGGCTTCTGCGTTGAACTTGCGCACCGAAGTGGCGCAAGTCGGGGTATCTACGCTTGGGAAGATGTTCAGCACTTTACGCTTACCAGCAAAGCTCGCCAGTGTTGCGTCGGACAAATTACCTGCAACCAGCGAAAACGCTGGCGCCTTGGAACCTACTGCAGGCAGTTCGCCGTTGACTTGAACAGGGTTGCCTTTAAGCGTCACTTGAGCCATGAACGATGTCCTTCTTAACAGTTTTTGAAGAGGCCGAAGTTAAACATGAATCAGGTGGACGACCTATGACCTGATCGTAAAAATCTCACGACTCTCGTTACAAAAAGACTATTCCCACAGCCCTTCACACCCTGCAGGCATGACCTGTTTCTGTGTGCTGGAGCGCAGAACCGCTAAAAGATACGCCGGCAAACGGGCCAATTCTCGACCGACTGCTAGCGTATAAAGCTTGCGCCCAAGGATCAGGATCGCCATGCCAATCACCCGCCTTGCCTCAGGTTTCTTGCTTACCCTTGCCCTGTACCCGGTCACGGATGCGCTGGCGGATAACGCCGAGACTGCCAACAAGAGCAACAACCCGTTGAACCTGGCCCCGGGAGCCAACCTTCAGGACTACTACACGCCACAGGTTTACGACAGCAATATCCACACCAACGACGCCCTGCTGCGCGGCACCCTGCCCGTGGCGCCGAACGATTTCATTGGCGTACCGCAACTGCTGCGCGCCACGCTGCCGATCAGCACCCGCCCTGACCCGCACACTGGCTACAGCACGGGGATTGGCGACCTCAACCTGTTTGATATTTTCCTGCTTAAAACCGAGGGTGTGCAGTTGGGCATCGGACCGCAGATCACCGCACCGACTGCCGAGCATGACGAACTGGGTACCGGCAAATGGCAGGCAGGCTTCGCCGCTGTCGCCATCGACGCATCCCCCCGGGGCCTGCTGGGCGCGCTGGTGCAGTATCAAAGTTCGTTCGCCGGTGACAGCGACCGCCAGCATGTGGAGAGCGCGACCTTTCAACCGTTCATCATCCACAACCTGCCCAAGGGCTGGTACCTGCGCTCCACGGGCACCTGGACCTACGACCTGAAAAACAACACCCACTACATCCCCATCGGGCTGGGTGCAGGCAAGGCCTGGAAAGCCGGAAGCAATATTTTGAACGCCTTCGTTGAGCCGCAATGGACCGTGGAGCGCAAGGGGGACAACCTGCCTCAGTTCACCCTGTTTGCCGGGATCAACGTCACTTTCGGCAAGTAGGGAGAAGATGCTGTAGTCGCTGCCGAAGGCTGCGATCGGGATCGGGATCGGGATCGGGATCGGGATCGGGATCGGGATCGCGCAGGCTTCGGGGAAACGGGTTGCTTCGCAACCCTTCGCAGCCTGCGGCAGCGACTACAATTTACACATGCATTCGCGCGCGTTTAGCTTATTTCTTGAGCTTCAAGTACGACTGATGCAAGTCCGAAGCCCAGGTATCTATCACGTTTTTAACGTCATCGGCCTTCATTGCCTGGCTGCTGTTCGCCAGTGGCTTGCCGGTGCCTTTGCGCACGACCTGGGCCACAACATCCTGGCTTTGCCCGTCGATAAAGACGGCTTCGGTGGCCAGTTGGGTTTCCTGATCCCGGATGCCCGAGGCCGTGCTCACCGCCGCAGCCACCAGGGCTACCGGAATGTACTCATAGGGTGCCAGGCTCTCGGTCTCGCTGCTGACTGCGGTGATGGCTGCCCGCACTACAATCACACCCGGTCCAGGGGCGCTGGCCAACGGCAAGGACTTGCTCAATTCACGCTTAAGGGCCTGATCGTAGTAGTTGGTGATTCCGTTCAACGTACTTTGTGGAATCTTCTCTGTCGGTTTGGGTGCCGGGTACAGCTGAGTCGGCTCGATATACACGCTGGTGTATTTATTCACCTTCAGTTTTGGGTCAACCCAACGCATCACCTCTGCACCAGAGGGCGACTTGGCCTCTTTAAGGCGGCTGTAATCCTTCAGGAAACCAGAGTATTCATCCGGTTGCTGGACCTTGCTCGCACAACCGACCATCCCGATTGAGGCGATGCACAACGTACCGATCATTAAACCAAGCTTCATTCTGTAACTCCTGTAGGGGGGCAACCGTAGGAACGCGCCCATATAGGTATAGCCAAGCCTTGGAGAATCACCGCACAAGCCTGTTCTATCCCACGATGAATGTGATCGAGCGCGCACTACACATGGGGCCTGGCCTTACAGCTCAGTTGGATTTTAATTTCGTGAATATCTTAAAAACCAGATCAGATTAAATAAAATTCCCATAAACGCCCGATAGAATCTGATCCGCATAAATTCTGATTTTCTGAATCTGTCTTGTTTAACTCAAGCTTCCTAAAGTTCAACCTGCGCCAGACCACGAGGCCTGGCAGGACTTTAAACCGTGGAAGACTTGAGCATGAGCACAGCACTGAACGGGCAGGCCTATAACTATAAGGTCGTCCGCCAATTCGCCATCATGACCGTGGTGTGGGGTGTTATCGGCATGGCCATGGGCGTGTGGATCGCCTCGCAGCTGGCCTGGCCGCAAATGAACCTGGACCTGCCCTGGACCACCTTCGGGCGACTGCGGCCGCTGCACACCAGCCTGGTGATTTTCGGGTTTGCCGGCAGCGCGCAATTTGCCGCCAGCTATTACGCCGTGCAGCGCACCTGCAACGTGCGGCTGTTCTCCGACAAGCTCGCTGCCTTCACTTTCTGGGGCTGGCAGTCAGTGATCGTGATCATGCTGATCACACTGCCCCTGGGCTACACCACGACCAAGGAATACGCCGAAATCGAGTTCACCGGTGCCGTCTGGATGACCGTGGTCTGGGTGGCCTACGCCATCGTCTTCTTCACCACAGTGGTACAACGAAAAACGAAACATATTTACGTCGGCAACTGGTTTTTCGGCGCCTTCATTCTGGTGATTGCCATGCTCCATGTGGTCAACCACCTGGCCATTCCAGTGGACTGGTTCAAGTCGTATCCGGTGTACTCCGGCGCCACCGATGCCATGGTGCAGTGGTGGTATGGGCACAACGCCGTAGGTTTCTTCCTGACCACCGGTTTTCTCGGAATGATGTACTACTTCGTACCCAAGCAAGTCGGCAAGCCGATTTACTCTTATCGCCTGTCCATCGTGCATTTCTGGGCACTGATCACGCTTTATATATGGGCAGGCCCTCATCACTTGCACTACACCGCCTTGCCGGACTGGGCGCAATCACTGGGCATGGCGATGTCGATCATCCTCCTGGCACCCAGCTGGGGCGGCATGATCAACGGCATGATGACCCTCTCGGGGGCCTGGCATAAGTTGCGTACCGACCCGATCCTGCGCTTTCTGGTACTGTCTCTGGCGTTCTACGGCATGTCGACCTTTGAAGGCCCGATGATGGCGATCAAGACCGTCAACGCCCTCTCCCACTACACCGACTGGACCATCGGCCACGTACACGCCGGGGCTTTGGGCTGGGTGGCGATGATTACCTTCGGGGCGCTGTATCACATGATCCCGAAAATCTTCGGCCGCGAGCGGATGCACAGTATCGCGCTGATCAACCTGCACTTCTGGCTGGCCACCATCGGCACGGTGCTCTACATCGCGTCGATGTGGGTCAACGGCATTACCCAGGGCCTGATGTGGCGGGCGATCAACGATGACGGCACCCTGACCTACTCGTTTGTCGAGTCATTACAGGCCAGCCACCCGGGCTTTGTCGTACGCCTGGTGGGCGGGCTGTTCTTCCTGTGCGGCATGTTGCTGATGGCCTGGAACGTATGGCGCACGGTGCGTGTGGCCAACCTCAAACAGGCCGAACTGACCGCCCGGATTGCCTGATCCCGTTGCAGCGCAGGCCACAAGGCTTGCGCTTGCCCTCCAGCAAGGAGCGTTGCACATGCTCGAAATAGCCCTCAACAGCTGCGCAGTGATCAGCATTTACTGCGCCGTCAGCTGGTGTTTGAAGCACAAAACCGAGAAAGACATCGACGAAGCCAGCCTGATCCCGTTTGCCGACGACCCGGAGGTGGCACGCAGGGTTGAACTCGCCACCGGCAAAACCGTCAATGCGGTGCAGATCTGCGAGCCAGAGCCGCGCAAGCCAGGGTGGGGCAAGATGGAGATTTGACGTTGGGGTAATGGCACTGCGACAGATTAAATCTGCACCATTGGTTGCACTGCGGGCGTGTTCAGCGGCATTCTGCCACTCTACGTTCAACGAACTAATGATCGAAGACGCAATCAATCTGTACTGCCATTACTACCTTTTCGACAGAGACGCTCATGACTTCCAAGCTGGAACAACTCAAGCAGTTCACCACCGTGGTCGCAGACACCGGCGACCTCGACGCAATTACCCGTCTCAAACCTGTGGATGCAACCACCAACCCGTCGCTGCTGCTCAAGGCTGCAGCGATGCCCGGCTATGCCGAGCTGCTGAAAAATGCCATCAGCCACGCCAAAGGCGATGTGGGCCTGGCCTGCGATCATTTCGCGGTATCGGTAGGTAGCGGTATCTTGAACGTGATTCCAGGCCGTATTTCGACTGAAGTCGACGCCCGCCTGTCGTTTGACGAACCCGCCCTGCTGAGAAAAGCCAACCAGTTGATCGAGCTTTACGACAAGGCCGGTGTTGGTCGCGACCGCGTGCTGATCAAGCTGGCCTCGACCTGGGAAGGCATCCGCGCTGCAGAGAAACTGGAAAAGGACGGCATTCAAACCAACCTGACCCTGTTGTTCTCGTTCGCCCAGGCGGCTGCCTGTGCCGATGCCGGGGTGTTTTTGATCTCGCCGTTTGTGGGTCGGATTTACGACTGGTACAAGAAGTCCACCGGCGTTGACTACACCGGCTCCGATGACCCGGGCGTGCAGTCCGTAACCCGCATCTACAACTACTACAAAGCCAATGCCTACAACACCGTGGTCATGGGCGCCAGCTTCCGCAACCTCAACCAGATCGAGCAACTGGCCGGCTGCGACCGTCTGACCATCAGCCCCGACCTGCTGGAAAAACTGGCTCTGGACGAAGGCAAGCTGGAACGCAAACTGGCCCCTGGCCACGCAGGCGAACCCCGCTTGGTGCTGGACGAGTCGCAATTCCGCTGGGCCTCCAACGAAGATGCAATGGCCACCGAGAAACTGGCCGAAGGCATTCGTCAGTTCGCCCGTGACCAGGAAAAACTGGAAGCACTGCTCAGCCACAAGTGATACCTGCAGGTGCGGGCTTGTTCACGACTCAGACAACCCGGTTTATCCGTTAAACCGGGGTGCGCCCATCGCGAGCAAGCCCGCTCCCGCAACCCGTACTCAGGCTTCAACGGGCCAGCAGCTGCGCGCAATACCGCTCCACCCCTTCCTCCAGTCCCATCATCGGCTCGCGATAGCCCGCCTCGCGCAACTGCCCCAAATCGGCGCAGGTATACACCTGATACTTGTGCTTGAGCCCCTGCGGAAATTCGCAGTAGCGCAAAACGCCGTCCAGAATGGCCGTTTCAAGGGTCAAAGGCGGTCGATCCTCGGCACAGCGCACGCTGTTGATCGTTGCCAGCGCCAGATCATTGAATGAACGGGCCCGCCCGGTGCCCAGGTTGAATATACCGCTGGTTTGCGGGTGATCCAGCCAGTGCAGGTTGACCTTGACCACATCCTCCACCGACACAAAATCCCGCTCATGCCCGCCCGCCGGGTAGCCGCCATACTCGCCAAACAACTCGACATGGCCACGATCGCGGTACTGGTTGAAACAGTGCCAGACCATCGAAGCCATGGGCCCCTTATGCTGCTCACGGGGGCCGTAGACATTGAAGTAACGCAAACCGACGATCTGGCTGCGCGACTTGGGCAATATCTGGCGCACGCGCTGGTCGAACAGGCATTTGGAGTAGGCATACACATTCAAGGGCCGCTCATGCTCACGGGCTTCGCGAAAATCCCTGCCGGCCCCGTAGACCGCCGCAGAAGAGGCATACAGCAGAGGCACCGATTGCTCCTGACAGGCCTGCAACACATCGCAGCTGTAACGATAATTGTTGTCCATCATCAACCGGCCATCACTTTCGACCGTGCTGGAGCAGGCCCCTTGATGCAGCAGGGCCCGCACTTCACCCAACTGATGGGTGACGAAGCGTTGCACGAACTCGCGCCTGTCGAAGTAATCGGCGATATCGCAGTCCGCCAGGTTGCGGCACTTGTCGCCATCGGTCAGATCGTCCACGGCGATGATGTCGCGCTCGCCGCGCCGATTAAGCGCCTTTACCAGATTGCTGCCGATAAACCCGGCAGCCCCGGTCACGATGATGCTCATCTATGGCAACCTCCTGGAACATGGATTGACCCCAGACTAAGCCTGTGCGGCGCACCCGCATTGATGCAGGTCAAACGTCATGCCGGCCCGGGTTTTCGTGGTTTTTAACCATAGTCGACGCAGGGCAGGCACAACATGAAACATGCCTTCAGAAGCGGTACTTCATCCCCAGCATCAGGTTGCGCGGGTCGCCGTAGTAATAGGTCGAATACAGGCCATATCCGCTGAGGTATTCGCGGTCGAACACGTTGTTGAGATTGACCGAGGCACTCAGGTTTTTATTGATGTCATAGCGGGCCATCAAGCCGACCACCGCGAAGCTGCCTTCCTTGGTCTCGGCTTTGATCGATGAATCGAGCTCGCTGTAGGTCGAGCCCTGCCACGTCAGGTTGCCGCCCACGTTCAGGTCTTTGAGATCCCCTGTCAGCTGGTAGTTGGTGGCCAGTTTGAACAACTGCTCGGGGTGGTTGCTGTTGATCCGCTTGCCGTCCTTGTCCCGTGGCTGGGCGTAGGTATAACCCGCAAGCAATTGCCAGCCGCTCATGACTTCGCCGGAAATTTCAGCCTCAAAGCCTTTGGTCTTGATGCCACTGACTGCCTTGTAGGCATCCTGGCCATCGGCGCGCATACCGTCGTATTCGGCGTAGTTGTCCTGCTTGATCAGAAACAGGGCAAAACTGGTGTTCAGGGCACCGCCGAAGTACTCCGACTTAAGGCCAGTTTCGTAGCTTTGCCCGGTTACGGGAGCGAGCACTTTGTTGTCGCGGTCGAAGTAGCTTTGGGGAGTGAAGATGTCGGTATAGCTGGCATAGACCGAGTGATTTTCCGTCACGTCATAGACGATCCCTGCATAAGGAATCATTTTCCCGGTTTTTTTACTGTTATCCGTATCCGGGGTGGTTTGCGCTGCGTTGTAGGTCATTGTTCCCTTGCGATCGTAATTCACCACTCGGGTGCCCAGGATCACGGACAGATCATCTATCGGCTTGAGACGCAACGCCGCGTAGGCCGCTGACTCTTTGGTCTTGTACTTCTGCTTCAAGCCCCGGCTCAAGTCCGTGGGACGAGGCGCGTCGTTGTTCCAGTTTTCATAGTTGACGGTCAAATCCTCGGCATTCATTGCCAGATAGTCCGTACGACCATCGCTGACATTCATCCCCACCACCAGCTCATGGGTCCGGCCCAAAAGCTCGAATGGCCCGGTCGCATAGGCGTCCAGGGTATCGGTATTGATCTTGAAGGTTTTGGTACCGCTCATGAATTGAGCTTCCCCCGTGGCTTTATCCGGGAAAGGTCCCCACCCCACCAGATTCCCCTGCAACTGCTCGGTATTGCCCTTCCAGTGGCTGGCCTCGACTTTGAGTAACCAGTCGTTGTCAAAACGCTGCTCAATGCCCGCGAAGTATTTGGTGCTTTCGCTGTCGGCATATGCCCACTTGGCTGCAGGGTTCATCGAGCGGCTGAAGTGGGTTCGGCTGCCATCGCTGTAATACAGCGGCAACTGACCAAAACTTGAGCCGTTGGAGTTAATCCGCTGATAGTCGATACCGGCATAAGCGGTGGTGTCGTCGCTCACATCTGCTTCACCGATGGCATAGAACACGTCCTTGCTGGAGGAATAGCGATCGATGAAAGAGCGGCCATCTTCGCGCGCTGCAACCACGCGGCCACGCAGCGCACCGTTTTCAGTGAGCGGTCCGGACAGATCCAGTTCGCTGCGATAGCGATCCCATGACCCGCCGCTGCCTGAGACATAACCCTGAAACTCCTTGGTAGGACGCTTGCGCACCAGGTTCACCGCGCCTGACGGGCTGCCCACCCCGCTCATCAGGCCGGTGGCGCCGCGTACCACCTCTACACGGTCGTAAATGGCCATGTCCCGCATGCCCAGGCCGTTGGTATTGGTGGTGAAGTCCGAGGTCGGCACGCCGTCGTACTGAAAGTTGTCCAGGGTGAACCCGCGGGAGTAGAAGTTGTACCGCTCGCTGTCGTCATGCATCACCGTGATGCCAGGGGTTTGCGCCAGTACCTGAGCGATACTGCCCAAGCCTTGATCGGTCATCTGCTGACGGGTCATTACCGTGACCGATTGCGGTGTTTCGCGCAGCGAAAGTGGCAATTTAGTCGCCGTACGGGTCTCACCCGTGGTGTAGGAATGGCTGTCCTCAGTGGTGCTGCCCAGCCCGAGCCCCGTGACGCTGGTGGCTTGCAGTTGCAATTGCGCTCCGTCGGAGGTCAACGGATAGAGTACCCAGACCCCATTGGCACCTTCGGTGGCCGTCAAACCACTGCCCTTGAGCAATTGCATCAGGCCCTGAGCCACCTCATAACGCCCCTTGAGTGCTGGCGCCTGCTTGCTTTTAACCAGGGTCGGGTCATAGGGCAGGGAAATATTGGCCTGCTGGGCGAAACGGTTTAACGCCAACTCCAGATCGCTGGCTGGCACGTCGAAACTGTGCTGAACGCTGATGGAGGCGGCGCTGACCAGCGATAACGGTTGTGCAACGGCGCCCAGTAAAACGATCTGCAAAGCGATGGCCAGGCGGCTGCGGGAAGGCAATGAAGAATTGCGATAAACACGGGACATTGGCGCGGGGCTCCTGCAATAAATAAGTCTTATGCCTATCTGTCGAAGGTCTCGTGTAAACCCGCAAAGAAATTTGATAATTATTCGTATTTGTAGATTCAAGCGTCTGCTGAACCTTAAACCGCCACAATCCGTGTCCAGAACCGTGTTCTGTGCTCGATTCGAACCGGCAGCGACTGGCTCAGGCCTTCCAGCGCATGGTCGATACCATCGAGCTGAAACACCCCCGATACCCGCAAGTCACTGACCGCCGGATCGCACTGCAACCAGCCATGGCGATAGCGTGCCAGCTCTTGCGTCAGGTCCTGCAAACGCATCTGCCTGGCTACCAGCACGCCACTGGCCCAGCCACTGGCAGAGAACGCTGAAGCGGTTTGGGGCTGCGCCGAATGAGCGTCAATCAGGTACTCATGGCCCGCCTGCACCCGAACTGGCAGGGAGTCCGGCAGATGAATCGCCACCACCCCCTCCTCGACCATCAACCGGGTACGCCCGGACTCCTGGCGTACATCGAAGGCTGTGCCGATGGCTTGCAACCGAGCCTCACGGGTGTGAACCCAAAACGGTCGGCGGCCGCTGACGGATGCTGGGTCCTGGCCCGTGCGGATAAAAATTTCGCCAGCGCGCAAAACAATCAGTCGCTGCTGCGCAGTGAACAGCACATCAGCAGAACTGTCGGTATTGAGCTGTAAACCCGTACCGTCGACCAGGTTGTACAACCGCCGCTCACCCACCCCGGTCCCGTAGTCGGCACCAAAATGACGCCACGGTTGCTGCTGGATCGCCAATGCGCCCGCCCCGGCGCCCAGCATGCCCAAGCCCAGTATCTTGAGTGCCTGGCGGCGCGAGCGAATACGGCCACTGCCGGCCAGGGTGTCCAGTGCAACGCGACCGGGCAGCAACGAGGCCTGACGCAAGGTCGTCTCGGTCAGTTGCAGGGCTTGCCAGGCCGCTTCATGACTGGCATCGGCGGCGCGCCACTGCTTGCACGCAGCAAACACATGGGGTTGAGCCGCACCGGACTGGGTTTTCACCAGCCAGTCAATGGCCTGGTCAAGCACATGGGGTGCAAATTCGACCGTCGAGGGCCCCCCGCTCACAGGGCGCTACGGGCGAGAAAACAATGACGGATGGCCGTAGCCATGTACTTTTCCACCGAACTGACGCTAACCCCAAGGCGCTCGGCAATCGCCTGATAGCCAAGCCCCTCGAGGCGCGAAAGCAAAAAGGCGGTTCGCACCGCGGGCTTCAGGCCGTCGAGCAACGCGTCGATTCGGGTCAGGGTTTCAAGGAGGATCAACCGTTCTTCAGGGGCAGGCATTTCCTGCTCGGGCAAATGGGCAATCGCAAGCAGATACGCCTGCTCGACCTTCTGGCGACGAAAGCGGTCTATCAACAAACCCTTGGCGATCGTGCTCAGCCAGGCACGCGGCTCACGCAACTGCGCAACCTGCTCCGGTTTGCCCAATACATAAAGGAAGGTGTCCTGCGCCATGTCGGCAGCATTGTCGGTATCACGCAAACGCCGCCGCAGCCAGTTCACCAGCCAGCCGTGGTGATCGCTATACAGGTTATGCACGTGTGCATGCAGCAACGGTGGGTTCGACGGGGATGGCGACACGGGAACCCTCGGGACGTGCTGTCAGCACACTGCGAATAGGAATGGGTCGCAATCATATTCGCAGTACTGGCCAGACTCAAGCCTTGGGCGGCTTGCGAGGGTCAATCACGCAGTGTCGCCGCACAGAACGGCGGCGACAGGGACAAGGCTCAAGGGATCAGGGAGTACACCAGCGACGAGATCGCGATCAGGCCCACAACCGTGACGAACACGTTGGAGATCTGGCCCGAATACTGGCGCATGGCCGGGACCCGACGAATCGCGTACATCGGCATCAGGAACAGGATGGCTGCAATGACCGGCCCGCCCATGGTTTCGATCATGCCCAGGATGCTCGGGTTAAGCGTGGCCACCGCCCAGCACACCACCAGCATGAACGCTGCAGTCATGCGGTCGAGGTTTTTCGCTGCAGGGCGCTTGCCGGTTTTCAGTACCAGGCCTTTAAGGCCTTCACTGGCGCCGATGTAGTGGCCCAGGAACGACTTGGCAATGGCCACAAACGCAATCAGCGGCGCAGCAAAAGCGATGGTCGGGTTGCTGAAGTGGTTGGCCAGGTAGGACAGGATCGACAGGTTCTGCGTCTTGGCCTCAAGCAGTTGCTCAGGCGAGAGCGTGAGCACACAGCTGAACACGAAGAACAGCACCATCACCACCATCAGCAGGTGGGCGCGGGACAGGATCTGCGAGCTGCGCTCATCGGCGTTGGCACCATAGCGGCGCTTCTGATCCACGGCGAAGGCCGAGATGATGGGCGAATGGTTAAAGGAGAACACCATCACCGGAATCGCCAGCCACAAGGTGTGCAGCAATGCAGTAGGTTCAGGCAGCGTGGTCGCGGTACTCAGAATGCCGCCATTCCAGTGCGGAATCAGAAACACCGCCAAAAACAGCAAGGCCACAATGAACGGGTAGACCATCATGCTCATGGCCTTGACGATCACTTGTTCGCCGCAGCGCACAACAATCAGCAAGCCCAGAATCAGTACCAACGCCAGGATTGCCCGTGGCGGTGGCGTGATGTGCATTTGATTGAGCATAAAGCTGCCAACCGTGTTGGTCAGCGCTACGCTGTAGATCAGCAGAATCGGGAAAATCGCCAGGAAGTACAGCAGCGTGATCAGGGAACCGGCGCTAAGGCCAAAATGCTCTTCCACCACATCCGTGATATCTGAGCCTTCGCGCCCGGAGAGCACGAAGCGGGTCAAGCCACGGTGTGCGTAAAAGGTCATCGGGAACGCCAACAGCGCCAGGATCAATAACGGCCAAAAGCCGCCAAGCCCTGCGTTGATGGGCAAGAACAAGGTACCTGCGCCAATCGCTGTGCCGAACAGGCCCAGCATCCAGGTGGTGTCATGACGGTTCCAGCGACTTAAGGTCGCCGGGGTCTCGTCGAAGCGTTCGTCGACGCTGTTAGCCTGGTCATTCATCCGGTCGAATCTCCGCTAGCCGGTCGTTACCACGCAGCCGGAGCGGACAAGAAACACCTTGCTGACATCGCCCCGGCCATAAGAGGGGCGCGATTGTCCGGGATTAGACATAAGAAGCAAAGGTTTAGCTGAGCAATGGTCGAAAATGATGTCAGGCTGCAAAGCAAGACTTCGACACCTATTGATACACTATTACTGCCAAAATCCTGCCCAAAAGGCCCGAGACCTATGCACGTTGCCCGCCGTTTCCCCGTTTTTATCGGTTTATGCCTGCTTGTCGGGCTCCCCCTGGCCCATGCCGACGGACTGACAATTACCTGGCCAGCAGGCTGGGAGATTCAGACCATCCCCCCTGAGCCCGACGACAGCAGCGTGCGCCAGCGGGCCGTGAAGAACGATGCCAATGGCGATCCGCAGATGGTCATGGAGCTGACCCAGTCGACCCTGGTGCCTGAACACAAGGTGAATATGGAGGCCGTTTTGCTGCAGATGCGCAAAACCCTGCAGCAAAACTTCGCCAAAGGCGGTTATCAGAGCGCTTGCAGCAAAATCAACAGCAGCACCCTGGGGGGCCTGGACGCCTTGCAAACCACCTGCAAAATCACCCAGAACGGCAACCACGTCATCACCCAGACCCTGGTGGCCGCCACTCAGGGCAACAGCGCCTACGCCCTTTCCTACGCAGGTCCGGCAGACGGCTACAAAGCCAACGAACCCGAGGTCCAGGGCATCCGTGCAAGCTTGCGACTGACGCCTTGAAAAGCAGCAAGGCAGCTCCAACCTGACAAAATTGTCATCTGGTCATCAGTTACCTGACAGTCGTTAATGATCAGGCTCACATTTTTTACGTATTGAGGAACTCGATGAAAACCCCATTGCGCCTTGTCGCACTCTCGGCCCTGCTGTTGTCCTCGCTGGCTCAGGCCGCCGAACAACTGACCATTGATGTGCACCGCGATGCCAACTGCGGCTGCTGCAAAGCCTGGATCTCCCACCTTGAAACCAATGGTTTCAAGGTCAATGACCATGTCGAAGCCGACATGAGCAGTGTCAAGCAGCGCCTCGGTGTCCAGCCGCGCCTGGCTTCGTGCCATACCGGCGTGATCAACGGCAAATTCGTTGAAGGCCATGTCCCGGCCGAGCAAGTGGTGGCATTGACCAAGCGCAATGACCTCAAGGGGATTGCGGTACCGGGCATGCCTATGGGTTCGCCGGGAATGGAAATGGGTGACCGCAAGGACGCGTATCAGGTTATCGGCCTGCGCAACGATGGCAGTGATCAGGTGGTGGCCGAGTATCCCGGCAACTGAGATTTCAGCACGCAGCGCACCGCAATGGTGCGCCCCGTATTGCTTTTGAAATCCTCTGGAGCATTAACTGACCTGTAGTCGCTGCCGAGGAACGAAGGCTGCGAGCTTTATTGTCCCGTTCGCACGATCAAGAGCTCGCAGCCTTCATTCCTCGGCAGCGACCACAAAGATGCGACGCATCACCCGGCACTGAAATAACAGTGACACACATCCCGTGATAGATATTTTTCCTACGCGATAATTATCTTTGTCCTACAAAAAAACACCTCATACACCTAACACCTTGAAGTATCTCTCCTACACTCAACGCTGTCGTGTCTACGGCGTCTAATTGCCGTAATCAGACAATCGAATTTTCTTCGCCCGTGGTAGGTCTACCTAAGGCTGGGGTTGCCATTATTGGTGCATTCCTTGCAGTGCCTTATTCATCTTTTGAGCATTTACGCCATGGATGACATGGCCAATCGCAAGTGGGGAAGTACCGGCCGGGTGGCCGTAAGTGGATCAATAAATATAACGGGAGAAATTCATGATCAGTGCGGCTGCGCCACATCAAGAAGAACGTCTGACCCCGCAAGTGGTGACTGAGCTGTTGTCCCTGCCAGACCTGGCCCCTGCGGGAAGGCCCGAACTGCCGCAGGCAAGTGCCAATCCCAACAAAAAGAAAGTGCTGTTTGTCACGTCCGAACTGGCCGACCTGGTTAAAACCGGCGGTCTGGGGGATGTGTCGGCCGCTCTTCCGCGGGCCATGCGTCACTTGCATGATGTGCGTGTCTTGATCCCGGGCTACCCGCAAGTACTCAACAGCGACAACCCCATTCATATCATCGGCGAACTCGGCGGCCATGCTGCCCTGCCCCCCTGCAAGATCGGCCGCATGGACTTGAAGGACGGGCTGGTCATCTACGTGCTGATTTGCCCCGAACTGTATGAGCGCGAAGGCAGCCCCTACGGCGCCAATAACGGCCGCGACTGGCCTGACAACCATATTCGCTTCGCCCGCCTGGGGCTGGCAGCGGCCGATATTGCGGCCAATCTGGCGCAGATTCACTGGCAACCCGATCTGGTACACGCCCACGACTGGCCCGCCGGCCTGGCGCCGGCCTATATGCATTGGCGTGGCCAGCGTACCCCGACACTGTTCACCATCCACAACCTGGCCTACCAGGGCGTATTCAGCCGCGCCTGCTGCCCGGAGCTGGGTATTCCGCACCATGCCCTGCAGCAGGACGGCATGGAATTTTATGGCAAGTTGTCGTTCCTGAAAGCGGGCATGGCCTACGCCAGCCATATCACCACCGTCAGCGCCACCTACGCCGCAGAAATCACGACCCCGGCCTTTGGGTGCGGGCTGGATGGCTTTCTGGCCAGCAAGACCCAGCAAGGACTGCTGAGCGGCATCCCCAATGGCATCGATGAAAGCTGGGAAGCCACGACCGACCCCCATCTGGTTGCCCCGTTCGGCATCGGTGACTGGGATGCAAGGGCCTTGAACACCGCCCATGTGCGCACCCTGTTCGGCCTGAAACCGTCCAAGGGCCCCCTGTTCGCCGTGGTTTCGCGTCTGGTGTACCAAAAAGGCCTGGACCTGACAGAAGCCGTGGCGGCTTTTATCGTGGCCAACGGTGGTCAGATTTGCATCATCGGGCGCGGCGAGCCCGAAGAAGAACAGACCATGCGCGAACTGGCCCTGCGTTTTCCGGGGCAGATCGGGGTGCGCATTGGCTTCAATGAAACCGATGCCCGGCGCATGTTCGCGGGCAGCGATTTCCTGTTGATGCCCTCGCGCTACGAACCCTGCGGGTTGAGCCAGATGTATGCACAACGCTTCGGCTCGCTGCCCGTGGCTCGCAATACGGGCGGCCTGGCCGACACCATCGAGAATGGCGTCACCGGCTTCCTGTTCGATGAGTCCACCGTAGCCAGTTACGAGCAAGCCCTGAAACGGGCATTCAAAGTCTTCAGTTACCCGGCACTCTTCAACGCCATGCGCTGCCGCGCAATGGCCGCACCGTTTAACTGGTGCAAGGCCGTTGAACCCTATGCAGAGCTTTATGAACAACTGGTTGCCAAGTCATTGCTTCGCTCCGTGAAGCCGTGAGTGATGCAACCTGCGGATCTGCCTGACGCCCGACCGTTTCTCGCCAAGGGAGCCCGCCAATGAGCGAAGCGCAACTCGAAGTACTCGCCGGCCGAGCCGGCCTGGCCGTTGACTGGATTGATGCCAACGGCCAACCGCAAAGGGTCACACCCAAGGTGCTGGAGGCCATTCTGGCGGGGTTGGGATTACCCGCCGACAGCGCCGAGGCCATTGAAACCAGCTTGCTGAACCTGCAACTGGAGCAACAGAACAAACGTCTGCCGCCCTTGTTGACCGCAGACGTCGGCAAGGCCCTGGACTTGTCACGCTATTTCCACCCCCACAGCCAGTGCATCGTGCACCTGGAAAGCGGTGATGCGCTGCCGATCCAGCTGGATGCAGACGCCGTGCTGCCGGGCATGATTCCCATCGGCTACCACCGGGTACAGCTGGACGACCAGCAGTTCACCCTGGCCGTGGCCCCGACAAAGTGCTTCAGCATTGCCGATGCCTTGCATCAGTCTGCTCCACGCGCGTGGGGGGTGAGCGTTCAGCTGTACTCGCTGCATCGCCACGGCGATGGCGGGTTTGGCGATACCCAGGCACTGGAAACCCTGCTGCAGGCACTCGGTGAACGCGGCGCCGACGCACTGGCGATCAGCCCGTTGCACGCCATGTTCAGCAGCGCCCCCAAGCACTACAGCCCTTATTCACCGTCCAGCCGTTTATTTCTCAACAGCCTGTACGCCGCTCCCGCCAGCATCCTGGGACAGGAAGCCCTGCACAGGGCCATTGACACCACCGGTCTTAAAGACGAACTCCACCGGCTTGAACAACTGCCCTTGATCGACTGGCCTGCCGTGACCCAGGCCAAGCAGACACTGCTGCGCCAGCTCTATAACGACTTTGTGCAGAACGAACACCCGCTCCATGACGACTTCAAGGGTTTTCGCCAGCGGGGCGGCGAAGCCCTGGAAAACCACTGCCGCTTCGAAGCCTTGCAAGAGTCGTGTGTGACCGAGCATCACAGCCTGGACTGGCGTGACTGGCCCGAGCAATGGCGCAACCCCGACAGCCCGGCGTTGCTGCAGTTCGCCGAAGAACATCAGCATGTCATCGCTTACTACGCGTTTTGTCAGTGGTTGATGGATAGCTGCCTGGGCCGTGCACAAACGGCCGCACGGGCCAGCGGCATGGCCATCGGCCTGATCGCCGACCTGGCCGTGGGCGCCGATGGTGCAGGCAGCCAGGCCTGGTGTCGCCAGGACGAAATGCTGGCCCAGTTGACCGTAGGCGCACCGCCGGACGCTCTCAACCGTGCAGGCCAGGGCTGGGGGATTTCCGCGTTTTCCCCCGAGGGCCTCAAGCGCAATGGCTTTCGCGCCTTCATCGAGATGCTGCGCGCCAACTTTGCCCATGCCGGTGGGCTGCGCATCGACCATGTGCTGGGCTTGCAGCGCCTGTGGGTGATCCCCCTGGGGGCCTCGGCCAACGAAGGGGCCTATCTGTATTACCCGATCGACGATCTGCTGCGCCTGGTCTGCCTTGAATCGGTGCGCCACCAGGCCATCGTACTCGGTGAAGACCTGGGCACCGTGCCTGACGGACTGCGGGAAAAGCTCAGCGAACGGGCCATCCTCGGTATTCGCGTGCTGCTGTTCGAGCAGGACTACGGCGCGCGCTTCAAACCGATCCTGGACTGGCCCGACGACGCCCTGGCCACCACCAGCACCCACGACCTGCCCACGCTCACCGGCTGGCTGCACGGGCGCGATATCGACTGGAACGAACGCCTGGGCCTGATCGACCCCGTCACCGCCCACCACTGGCGCGAAAACCGCCAGCGCGAATGCGAAGGCCTGGACCGGGCCTTGCGCCAGGACCCGCAGAACTTTCAGGAAGAAGCCCAGGGCAACGCCCCGACGCTGGACGCCAGCATCCGTTTTCTGGGGCACACCCGTGCTCCCCTGGTGCTGCTGCCGATCGAGGATGCCCTGGGACTTGAGGAGCAAGCCAACTTGCCCGGCACCGTCAGCGGCCATCCCAACTGGCGCCGCCGAATGCCGGGTGATTGCAACACGTTGCTGGACGCGATTGATGCAACGCAACGCTTCGAACTGCTGGCCTGCGCCCGCCAGCAAGCCCACGAAAGAGACCGATAATTCACCCATGAGTCAAGGAGCTTCGCCATGAGTAACGACGACAAACACATTCGTGAGTTTGCCTACCAGATCTGGGAGTCCGAAGGGCGCCCCGATGGCCAGGAGGCACGCCACTGGGACATGGCTCACAAACTGGCCCAGGCACAAGCCCTTGCTCCGTCCAAAGCCCAACCACGGGCTGCCAAGGCCAAGGCAGCGCCAAAGCCTGCTGCCGAGAAGAAGCCACGCGCACCGCGCAAACCTGCCTCATCTTGAGAACACTGCGCTGCAGGAGAGTTGAGGTGCCTATAAACCCGTAGCAGCTGGCGCAGGCTGCGGCAACTGCTACGCAACATGAGGCCCTTCAATCAGTGGTGATAGCGCGCACGCGCCTCAAGTCCTTAATACGCAGGAGCAGGTCATGAGTAAACACACGTCAGCCGCGCCCACTGGCGACCCCTTGCGCATCCGCGAAGGGCTGCCCTTCCCCCTGGGTGCCACCTGGGATGGGTTGGGCGTCAACTTCGCCCTGTTCTCAGCCAACGCCACCAAAGTCGAACTGTGCCTGTTCGACGCCGCCGGTGAAGTCGAGCTGGAACGTATCGAACTGCCCGAGTACACCGACGAGACATTTCACGGTTACTTGCCAGACGCACACCCCGGCCAGGTTTACGGCTATCGCGTGTACGGCCCGTACGACCCGGAAAACGGCCACCGCTTCAACCACCATAAATTGCTGATCGATCCCTACGCCAAGCAGCTTGTGGGGGAGCTCAAATGGTCCGAAGCCCTGTTTGGCTACACCATCGGCCACCCGGACGCCGACCTGAGTTTTGACGAGCGCGACAGCGCGCCGTTTGTACCCAAATGCAAGGTCATCGACCCGGCGCACACCTGGGGCCATGACCATCGGCTCAACGTGCCCTGGGACCGCACCATTTTCTACGAGGCCCACGTGCGCGGCATCAGCATGCGCCACCCCGCCGTACCGGATGCGGTGCGGGGCACCTTTGCCGGGTTGATGGTGGATGAAGTGATCGAGCACATCACCGGCCTGGGCGTCACCAGCATCGAACTGTTGCCGGTCCACGGGTTCGTCAACGACCAGCACCTGCTGCAAAAAGGCATGACCAATTATTGGGGTTACAACAGCATCGCCTTTTTCGCCCCGGACCCGCGCTACCTGGCCAGCGGCAAGATCGCCGAGTTCAAGGAAATGGTCGCACGCCTGCACAAGGCCGGGCTGGAAGTGATTCTGGACGTGGTCTACAACCACACCGCCGAAGGCAACGAGCAGGGCCCGACCCTGTCCATGCGCGGCATCGACAACGCTTCGTACTATCGGCTGATGCCCGAAGAAAAACGTTTCTACATCAACGATTCCGGCACCGGCAACACCCTGGACCTGAGCCACCCGTGCGTCTTGCAGATGGTCACCGACTCGCTGCGCTACTGGGCCCGGGAAATGCACGTCGATGGTTTCCGCTTCGATCTGGCGACCATTCTGGGGCGTTATCACGACGGTTTTAACGAACGGCACAGCTTTTTGGTGGCGTGCCGCCAGGACCCGCTGTTGCGCCGGGTCAAAATGATCGCCGAACCCTGGGATTGCGGGCCCGGAGGCTATCAGGTCGGTGGTTTCCCGCCCGGCTGGGCGGAGTGGAACGATCGCTTTCGCGACACCGTGCGCGCCTTCTGGAAAGGCGACGAAGGCCAGTTGGCCGACTTTGCCGGACGCATGACCGGCTCTGCCGATCTGTTCAATCACCGTGGCCGCAGGCCCTACAGTTCGGTCAACTTCATCACTGCCCATGACGGCTTCACCTTGCACGACCTGGTGTCCTACAACGACAAGCACAACGAAGCCAACGAGGAAAACAACCAGGACGGCAGCAACAACAACATTTCGTGGAACCACGGAGTCGAAGGCCCAACCGACGATCCCGACATCAATGCGCTGCGCCAGCGCCAGATGCGCAACTTCATGGCCACCCTGCTCCTGGCCCAAGGCACTCCGATGCTGGTGGCCGGCGACGAATTCGCCCGCACCCAGCACGGCAACAACAACGCCTACTGTCAGGACAGCGAAATCGGCTGGATCAACTGGGAACTGGACAAGCCCGGCAAATCGCTGCTGGCGTTTGTCAAACGCCTGATCAAGCTGCGCCTGCACTACCCCATCTTGCGTCGTGGCCTGTTTCTGGAGGGGCACTCCAGCGAAACCCCCGGGGTTAAAGACGTCACCTGGCTGGCACCCGACGGCAACGAGATGACCATCGAGCAGTGGCATGACGGTCAGGCCCGGTGCCTGGGCATGCTGCTGGATGGCCGGGCGCAAGTGTCCGGGGTTCAACGGGCCGGGGATGACGCGTCACTGCTGATCGTCGTCAACGCTAACCACGACTCGATCAACTTCAACTTGCCCAAAGTGCCCCACGGCATCAGTTGGTCGTGCAAGCTCGACACCACAGACCCGAACATCAAAGGCCCCCAGCATCTGCCATTCAACAAGCCCTACGAGGTCACGGGACGATCGCTGGTGATGTTTGAGCTGCAACACACCGAGGTGTCGTGAATGTATTGATAAACATCAAGTCCACCCCCATCAAAAGCGGCAGACTACAGCCTTGAGCTTGCCGCTCAGAACTGCCACTGACAGAGGAGTGACCATGCCCGCTGAAGATGTTGTCGGCAATACACTTTTATCTGCCACTACGGCAACAGCGCCTGCTGTCCATCAAATCAAGGTACTGACGGTCAATACGCACAAGGGATTCACCGTCTTCAACCGTCGCTTCATCCTCCCTGAACTGCGCGAAGCGGTGCGCAGTACCGACGCCGACCTCGTGTTTCTGCAGGAAGTGCTCGGCGAGCATGACAAACACGCATCGCGCTACGAAGACTGGCCAGCCACCTCGCAGTACGAGTTTCTCGCCGACAGTATGTGGAGCGACTTCGCCTACGGCCGTAACGCCGTGTATCCAGATGGTCATCACGGGAATGCCCTGCTGTCCAAGTACCCGATCAAGGCCTCGCGCAATCTCGATGTCTCCATCACCGGGCCTGAACGGCGCGGCCTGCTGCATTGCGTCCTGGACGTGCCGGGTCATAGCAATGTGCACGCCATTTGCGTGCATTTGAGCCTGTTGGAAAGCCATCGCCAGCTACAGATCGTACTGCTTAACCAACTGCTCAAATCCCTGCCGCCTGATGAGCCGGTCATCATTGCCGGGGACTTCAACGACTGGAAGCAACAAGGCAATGCTGCCCTGCGCCAACGGGACGACCTGCACGAAGTGTTCGAGCGCCATCATGGCCAGGTGGCCAAAACCTACCCGGCGCGCTGGCCGCTGCTGCGTCTGGACCGCATCTACTTGCGCAATGCCACCAGCCACGACCCAAAGATCCTCGGCAACAAGCCGTGGACGCATTTATCGGATCATTTGCCGCTGGCGGTTGAGGTGCATTTGTAGGCCTGAACCTCTCTGTTGCTGGCGGTGCTTCTGTGGGAGTGGGCTTGCTCACGATGCAGGCGGCGCGATTTCCCGGTTGAATCGCGTCGATCCCATCGCGAGCAAGCCAGCTCCCGCAGGCTTACACCGGCCGCAGTATCAACACCCCCAACGGCGGCAGATTCAATGCCAGGGACACGCTCTGCCCGTGGCTCGGCACGTCCTCGGTCACTACCCCGCCGCCATTGCCGTAATCAGAACCGGCATAGGTGGCCGAATCGCTGTTGATCACCTCTTGCCAGGTGCCGGCAAACGGCACGCCGATGCGGTAGCCAGCGCGAGGTACCGGGGTAAAGTTGGTCACCACCAGCAAGGGCGAACCGTCCTTGCTCCAGCGCAGCCAGGCGTAAACGCTGTTGGCCGCATCATCACCGATCAACCATTGGAACCCCTGCGCAACGTCGTCCTGCTCATACAGCGCAGGTTGCTCGCGGTACAAGCGGTTCAAGTCGCTCACCAGCTTCTGCACACCCCGGTGTTCGGGGTATTGCAGCAAATACCAGTCCAGTTGCTGATCGTGATTCCACTCGCGCCATTGCCCGAACTCGCAGCCCATGAACAGCAGCTTCTTGCCCGGATGGGCCCACATGAAGCTCAGGTACGCCCGTAGATTGGCGAATTTCTGCCAGCGATCACCGGGCATTTTGTCGATCAGCGAATGCTTGCCGTGCACCACTTCATCATGGGAAATCGGCAGGATGAAACGCTCGGTCCAGGCGTACACCAGGCCAAAGCTCAACTCATTGTGATGATGGGCGCGGTACACCGGATCCTGTTGAATGTAATGCAGCGAATCATGCATCCAGCCCATGTTCCATTTATACGAAAAGCCCAGCCCACCCTGGTCGGTGCTTTGACTGACCCCCGGCCACGCCGTGGACTCTTCGGCAATCACCAGGGCGCCCGGAACCTCGTGGGCAACCACATCGTTGAGGTGGCGCAAAAACTCGATGGCCTCGAGGTTTTCCCGGCCTCCGTGACGATTGGGCACCCACTCCCCTGATTTGCGCGAATAGTCGCGGTACAGCATGGACGCCACGGCATCGACCCGCAGGCCATCAATATGGAAGTGCTTGAGCCAGTGCAGGGCCGACGCCAGCATAAAACCGTGCACTTCGGTGCGTCCCAGGTTGTAGATCAGGGTGTTCCAGTCCTGATGAAACCCTTCAAGGGGGTTGGCGTATTCGTACAGCGCGGTGCCATCAAATTGCGCCAGGCCGTGGGTATCGTTGGGAAAGTGTGCGGGCACCCAGTCCAGAATCACCCCGATCCCGGCCACATGGCAGGCATTGACGAACGCCGCGAAATCATCGGGCGAGCCGTAACGGGCGGTGGGTGCAAACTGCGACAGGGGCTGGTAGCCCCAGGAGCCGCCAAACGGGTGCTCCATGATCGGCATCAGTTCGATGTGGGTGAAGCCCAGTTGCTGCACATAGGGAATCAGGCGCTCCGCCAGCTCAGGCCAGGTGTACTGACGCGCGACCTCGCCGATATCATCGACCTCACACTGCCATGAGCCCACGTGCAATTCGTAGATGGACAGCGGCGCATCATGACGCTGCAGTTGGGCACGCGCGTGCATCCAGTCATCGTCTTGCCAGTCGATGCTCAGGGGCGAGGCAACCTTTGAGGCGGTATCGGGCGGCAACTGGGTGGCCAGCGCCACGGGATCGGCCTTGAGCGGCAAGATCCCCTGCTCGCCCAGAATTTCATACTTATACGCCTCACCCGCTTGCAGGCGCGGAACAAACAGCTCCCACACTCCGCTCGGATGGCGCAGGCGCATGGGATGACGACGACCGTCCCAGCCATTGAAGTCGCCGACCACCGAAACCCGCCGCGCATTGGGGGCCCATACCGCAAAACGCACGCCGTGCACGCCTTCAACGTGGATCAGTTGCGCACCGAAACAACTGCTCAGATCACGATGATTGCCTTCGGCAAACAGGTACAGATCCATCTCACCCAGCAACGGGCCAAAACTGTAGGGATCTTCGCTGACTTGCACAGCGTCGCCCCAGTCAACCTGCAGCAGGTACGGCCGGCTTTGTGCGAAATGCCCGGTATACAGGCCAGGCACTTGTGAAGCTTCAAGACTGCCAAGCAGCTGTCCGTCATCGCGGGCAAGCACATTCACACTCACCGCGCCCGGCAGAAATGCCCGAATATACTGCCCGCCCTCGCCATCCCCATGGGGACCCAATACCGAAAACGGATCGGAGTGCTCTGCCCGTGCCAACTCCTCAACATCCGGGTCTGCGGGTGACAACGAGTCTTTACCTTTACCCGTTTGTTTGCTCGAAATCATGCTGTTCTCCATCCGGTAAAGGTTACGTCTGACCCAGCACGCGTTTTAGCCATCGACATGAGCTGTGTCCTCTAACTCATAGACAGAGCAAAGACTAGCTGTTGTCAGACAATCTGTATCCATTCATAAATAACCCGTGACGGGCTTACGCCCGATGCACTCTTTTCGCACATTAACAGTGCAATGTGTTGCTTTAAGGTCACTGCAAGAGCCAGCCCGGGGCTAAAAAGACTCAGGGACATCACCGCCGTTATCAATGCAAGACACATGCTCATTTCAACCGGGATAAGGCTGGCTGCCGTGATTCGGTGATTTGCCTGACCTTGATCACACTGTATTCAACAGACGTCGGTTACAGGCGCACAAAGCCAATGACAACGGGGTATTGGCCAGGGTGCGGCACATTGTCGCAGGCCGTCTCAAAACACCATCTGATCCGGTTTTTATTCAAATAACTGAGTCTGTTATGTAAACAGTTCGCTGGGCATAGTACTCATGCCTGATGGAGGCTGATGAGCGAAAGACCATGAGCGAACAAATTCCCGTCCAGATACTTGAGTCATTTGAGGCTTCTAGACCCAGAGCCACAAAAAATAAAAACAAGTCCAGCGACAACATGATCCACACCCGCAGCTTCACTGGCCTGTTCCGCACACTGCGAATAGTGGGGACAGGCTTTTTGTTTTTGCTGTTCTTTGGCACGGTCTGGCTGAACTGGGATGGCCGGCAGGCAGTCCTGTGGGATTTGTCTGAGAGCAAGTTTCATATTTTCGGCGCAACGTTCTGGCCGCAGGACTTCATCCTGCTGTCGGCATTGCTGATCATTGCCGCCTTCGGGCTGTTTGCGATCACGGTCTTTGCCGGGCGGGTGTGGTGTGGTTACACCTGTCCGCAAAGCAGCTGGACCTGGCTGTTTATGTGGTGCGAAAAGATCACTGAAGGTGACAGAAACCAGCGCATAAAACTGCAAGCAGCCCCCTGGCGCCTGAACAAGATCCTGCGCCGTACCGCCAAGCACACGCTGTGGCTGGCCATCAGCGTAATGACCGCGCTGACATTTGTCGGTTACTTCACGCCGGTCCGGCCGTTGGCCACTGAACTGCTGACCCTGGAAATCGCCGGCATCAGCCTGTTCTGGATGCTGTTTTTCACTGGTGCCACGTACATCAGCGCCGGCTGGCTGCGTGAAGCGGTGTGCATGCATATGTGCCCGTATGCCCGCTTCCAGAGCGTCATGTTCGATAAAGACACCCTGGCCATTTCCTATGACGTGGCCCGTGGCGAAAACCGTGGTCCGCGCAAACGCGGGGTTGCACCCAAACAAGAAGGCCTGGGCGATTGCATCGACTGCTATATGTGCGTGCAGGTGTGCCCGACCGGGATTGATATCCGCGATGGCTTGCAGATGGAATGCATCGGTTGCGCAGCCTGTATCGATGCCTGCGACTCGGTGATGGAGAAAATGGGCTATGCCCCGGGTCTGGTGCGCTATACCTCCGAGCACGAACTGCAAGGCGGCAAGACCCACCTGGCGCGCCCACGCCTGATCGGCTACGCCGTGGTGCTGGTGGTGATGATCGGGGCGCTGGTGGTGGCCCTGAACCAACGCACGATGGTGTCCCTGGATGTGATCAAGGACAGGGGCCTGTTCCGCGAGAACAGCCAGGGCCAGATCGAGAACATCTACAGCCTTAAAATCATCAACAAGACTCAGGAGCCGCAGCAGTACCGAGTGTCGTTGCAAAACAGCGAGGACTTCCAGTTGCAGGGTAAAACCGAACTGAGCCTGGCCCCGGGTGAGATCGTCGATGTGCCGGTGTCTGTTGCCTTGCTGGCCGATCGCCCGAAGAGCAGTTCACAGACCCTCGAGTTTGTGGTGACCGACACCGATCAGCCAGACGTGCGCAGCGTGGCCAAAAGCCGTTTTGTTGCACCGCTTAATCGTTAGTGTGTGAGCGGGCTTGCTCGCGATAAGATCGCTGCGCTGTCGCCGAGACCCCGCGCCGCCTGTCTCGCGAGCAAACCCGCTTCACACGCCACGCCTGCTCCCACAGATTCGTGATGTTTGAAACTCACGCCGGACCGAGCCTTATCCCATGAAACGCTACGAAAAATTCGCCGACGATATTGCCGAACTGATCCGCTCAGGGGTGCTCGGCCCCGGTCAGCGCGTGCCGTCGGTGCGCTATGCCAGCCAGACCTATGGCGTCAGTCCTTCGACCGTGTTTCAAGCCTATTACCTGCTGGAGCGCCGTGGCCTGATTCGGGCCAAGCCGCGCTCTGGCTACTTCGTCAACACCCATGCACCGAGTCCGTTTTGCGAGCCGGTGTTCAGCAGCCATATCACCGAGTCCACCCAGGTGGATGTCAGCGCCCTGGTGTTCTCGGTGCTGGACTCGATCAAAGACCCCCACACCGTGCCCTTCGGCTCGGCCTTCCCAAGCCCCATGCTGTTTCCGCTGCAGCGGCTTGCCCGTTCGATGGCCACCGCCAGCCGCGAGATGGACCCACGCATGGTGGTGACCGACATGTCACCCGGCAACCCGCAACTGCGCCGGCAAATCGCCCTGCGCTACATGGTCGGCGGGTTGATGCTGCCCATGGAAGAACTGCTGATCACCAATGGTGCGCTGGAGGCCCTGAACCTGTGCCTGCAAGCCGTCACCGAGCCCGGTGATCTGGTGGCCATTGAAGCCCCGGCGTTCTATGCCTGCCTGCAAGTCCTTGAGCGGCTCAAGCTCAAGGCGGTGGAGATTCCGGTGCATCCGCGTGATGGCATCGATCTCGGCGTGCTGGCACACACCCTTGAACGCCACCCGATCAAGGCCGTGTGGTGCATGACCAGTTTCCAGAACCCGATTGGCGCGACCATGCCCGAGGCCAAGAAGCAGGCCCTGGTCGAGTTGCTGCGCAGCCATCAGGTGCCGTTGATTGAGGACGATGTGTACGCCGAACTGTATTACGGCCAGCATGCTCCCAAACCGGCCAAAGCGTTTGATACTGAAGGCCTGGTGATGCATTGCGGCTCGTTTGCCAAAAGCCTGGCGCCGGGCTACCGCATCGGCTGGGTGGCTGCGGGTCGATACGCGCAGAAAATCGAACGGCTAAAGCTGATGACCTCGCTGTGCGCCTCGATGCCCGCCCAGGCTGCCATTGCGGATTACTTGCAGCACGGCGGCTACGACCGTCATCTGCGCAAACTGCGCTATGCCCTGGAAGAACAACAGAGCGCGATGCTGGCGGCGATTGCCCGTTACTTCCCGGCCCAGACCCGTGTCAGCCAGCCTTCGGGCGGCTACTTTCTGTGGCTCGAGCTGCCCGAGCAAATGGACTCGCTCAAGTTGTTCCAGATGGCCCTTGCCCAGGGCATCAGCATCGCGCCGGGGCCGATCTTCTCGGCCACCCAGCGTTTTCGCAACTGCATCCGCCTGAACTACGGCAGCCCCTGGGATGAAGCCAGCGAAAAGGCCATGGAAACCCTGGGCAAGATCGTGCGTTCGTTCTAGACAACAGCCCTTGTGGGAGCGGGCTTGCTCGCGACAGGTTCGCAAGGGCGTATCAGACAGACCTCATTGCCTGCATCGCGAGCAAGCCCGCTCCCACAAGGGTATAGAGGCACCTACCCCGGCATACAGGTGAAATCAGCCGTGTGCGCCACTTCCTTGCCATGCCCGTCCACCAGCCGTGCGCTGACTTCAGGCCCAAGGCTTGACTCGATCAGCTCGTAACGCTCACCGGCCCTGAACCCGGTGTAATTGACCTTGCCCTGGCAATCCACCTGATTCTCATCGCCCGTGGCGCCTTCGTACAACGTCACGTCCAGGCGGTGGGCGCCGGGGGTGACTTCAAAATAGCGTCCATCGTTGATGTTTTTACCGTCTACGCGCTCGGCCATCAGGTCACTGTTGCCCTCTTCTTTCAGGCCGATCCAGGCTTCGCCCGGGTCTTGTTTGGGCATGGGCCCCGCGCAGGCTGACAACAACAGCACCAGGCTCAGAGATGGAATCAACAACAGCGGTTTCAGGTTCATCGCAGGTACGCCTCGAAACAATGAGTAGGCCTCA
This sequence comes from Pseudomonas sp. NKUCC02_KPG, assembly GCF_019345465.1. Lineage (GTDB taxonomy): Bacteria > Pseudomonadota > Gammaproteobacteria > Pseudomonadales > Pseudomonadaceae > Aquipseudomonas. The sequence continues at coordinate 59,717 of NZ_JAHKRC010000003.1, read as the reverse complement.
AGCTTGAAGCGCACCGTGCACCGCGCCAAATGAATGAAAATGAAGGGATTTTCAGGCCATTCCTAAAGGATCCTTCACGTTGCTGAAAGCTGATCGTTAGGTGTGGGCGGTGAGACTGCCGAGGTTTGCAATTCCACTCCCCGGAGGTTCAGGCATGCTCGGGCTGGTAAAGACCGCACTGCACAAGCCCTACACGTTTATCGTGCTGGCGATTTTCATCTGCATCATCGGGCCGCTGGCGGCTGTACGCACCCCCACTGATGTGTTCCCTGACATTGGCATTCCGGTGGTCGCCGTGGTGTGGCAGTACACCGGCCTGGCACCGGCCGATATGGCAGGACGGGTGATTTACACCTACGAACGTTCGCTGAGTACCACCGTCAACGACATCGAACATATCGAGTCCCAGTCATTGCCCGGCATGGGCATCGTTAAAATCTTCTTTCAACCCGGTGTCGATATCCGTACGGCCAACGCGCAAGTGACCGCCGTGTCGCAAACCGTGCTCAAGCAAATGCCGCCGGGCATCACTCCCCCGCTGATCCTCAATTACAGCGCCTCCACGGTGCCGATCCTGCAACTGGCGTTCTCCAGCCCGACACTCTCGGAAGCCAGAATCCGCGACCTGGTGCAGAACAACATTCGCCTGCCACTCAGCGCCCTGCCCGGTCTGGCCATGCCGACACCCATGGGCGGCAAGCAGCGTCAGATCACCCTCGACCTTGACCCCCAAGCGCTGGCGGCCAAAGGCCTGTCGGCACAGGACGTGGGCACGGCACTGGCGGCGCAAAACCAGATTATTCCCGTGGGCACGGCAAAGCTCGGCACCTATGAATACACGGTGCTGCTCAACAACAGCCCCAAGGCCATCGACGAACTCAATGACTTGCCCATCAAGACCGTCAATGGCGCGCTGATCACCATCGGCCAGGTGGCCCATGTGCGTGACGGCTCGCCGCCGCAAACCAATATCGTGCGTGTCGACGGTCATCGCGCCGTGCTGATGCCAGCGTTGAAGAACGGCACTATCTCTACCCTGTCCATCGTCGACGGCATTCGCGGGATGCTGCCGCGCATCAATGAAACCTTGCCGCCCTCCCTCAAGACCTCACTGCTGGGCGACGCCTCGGTGTTCGTCAAACAATCGGTGGGCAGCGTGGCCCAGGAAGGGATCATTGCCGCCTTGCTGACCAGCGCCATGATTTTGCTGTTTCTGGGCAGTTGGCGCTCCACCCTGATCATTGCCGTGTCGATCCCGCTGGCCGTGCTGTCGGCCATTGCCCTGCTGGCCATCAGCGGCCAAACCCTGAACGTCATGACCCTGGGCGGGCTGGCGTTGGCGGTGGGGATTCTGGTGGACGATGCAACCGTGACCATCGAAAACATCAACTGGCACCTTGAGCAAGGCAAGTCGGTGCGTGATGCGATTCTCGACGGTGCCAAACAGATTGTCGGCCCGGCCTTCGTGTCGCTGCTGTGTATCTGCATCGTGTTTGTGCCGATGTTCATGTTGCAGGGCATTGCCGGATACCTGTTCCGCCCCATGGCCTTGTCGGTGATTTTCGCCATGGGCAGCTCGTTCATTCTGTCGCGAACCCTGGTACCCACCCTGGCAATGTTTCTGCTCAAGCCACATGTGCCGGAGCAAGGTGCCGGGCATCACCCGGAAGACGGCTACATCAACCATCACGAAGGCGATCAACACACCCGCCAACACTCGGCGCCCGTGCGCGCGCTGCTGAATTTCCAGCTCGGGTTCGAGCGCCGTTTTTCGGCCGTTCGTGACGCCTACTTCGGGGTGTTGGAGCTGGCACTGGCCCATCGCAAACGCTTTCTGGCAGGTTTCATGACCTGCGTGCTGGTCTCGTTTGCGCTGCTGCCGAGTCTGGGCCAGGACTTTTTCCCGGCCACCGATGCCGGAGCCCTGGCCCTGCACGTGCGCTTGCCGCTGGGGACCAGGATTGAAGAAAGCGCCGCCGACTTCGATCGCATCGAATCGCGCATACGGGAAATCATCCCCGCCGATCAACTGGACACCATCATCGACAATATCGGGATTCCGTTGAGTGGCATCGATATGGCCTACAGCAGCAGCGGCACTATCGGCCCACAGGACGGCGATATTCAAGTCGCCCTGAAGGCAGATCACAGCCCCACCGCCGAGTACGTGAAACGCTTGCGTGAAGCCCTGCCCGAGCGCTTCCCCGGCAGCCAGTTTGCGTTTATGCCTGCCGACATCAGCACCCAGATTCTCAACTTCGGTGCCCCTGCTCCTCTGGACGTGAAAATTTCCGGGCGTGATGACGCGGCCAACCGCGCCTATGCACTGGAACTGCAACGGCGCTTGCAGCATGTGCCGGGGATTGCGGACCTGCGGATTCAGCAATCGGTGGGCTACCCGTCGCTGCAAGTCAATGTGGATCGCCAGAGGGCCAATGGCCTGGGGATTACCGAACGTGATGTGACCAACAGTATGGTGGCCTCCCTGGCGGGCAGCTCTCAGGTAGCTCCGACCTTCTGGCTCAACCCGCAGAACGGCGTGTCTTACGGCGTGGTTGCCGCCACGCCGCAATATCGCCTGGACAGCCTGCCCGCCCTTGAAGCCTTGCCGGTAACGGGCAGCAACGGCCAGTCTCAAATCCTCGGCGGGTTGGCGACCATCAGCCGGGTCGAGAGCCCGGCCGTGGTCACCCACTACAACATCCAGCCGACGCTGGACCTGTACGCCAACATTCAGGGCCGCGATCTGGGCGCGGTGGCAGCCGATGTGCAAAAGGTGATCGATGGCTCGTCCGACCTGCGGCCCAAAGGCGCAATTGTCAGCCTGCACGGGCAGATCGACGCCCTGCATGAAGCCTTCAGTGGCCTGAGCCTGGGCTTGCTGGGTGCGGTGGTACTGATCTACCTGCTGATCGTGGTCAACTTCCAGTCGTGGGTCGATCCGTTCGTGATCATCACCGCCCTGCCCGCCGCCCTGGCCGGGATTGTGTGGATGCTCTTTCTCAGTGGCACCTCGTTATCGGTGCCCGCCTTGACCGGGGCCATCTTGTGCATGGGTGTGGCCACGGCCAACTCGATTCTGGTGGTGAGCTTTTGCCGTGAACGCCTGGCCGAACATGGCGACGCCCTCAAGGCGGCACTCGAAGCGGGCTACACGCGCTTCAGACCGGTGTGCATGACCGCACTGGCGATGATGATCGGCATGCTCCCGCTGGCCTTGTCAGAAGAACAGAACGCCCCCCTTGGACGCGCCGTTATTGGCGGTCTGGTGCTGGCCACCGTTGCCACCCTGCTGTTCGTGCCCGTGGTGTTCAGCCTGGTGCATGGCCGTGAAAAAAATAGCCCTGCTGCTGGAGAAACGCCCCATGTCGTCTGATCAAAAACCCTCGCGCAAGCGCTTGATGTACCTGGGCATCGGTGGCCTGACGCTGGCTGCCCTGCTGGTCGCCAATGGCCTGGCAGCACGTAGCCGCCATGAACACGCGGTGAGCCAATGGACCGAAGCGGCGGCCCTGCCGATTGTCAGCGTGTTTCAGCCCATGCATAACGCCCACGGCGATACCCTGCGCCTGCCCGCGCACCTGGAAGCCTGGAGCAAGGCGCCCATTCATGCGCGGGTCAACGGCTACCTGAAAAGCTGGCAAACCGATATCGGCAGCAAGGTCAAAGAGGGTCAGATACTGGCCGTTATCGACAGCCCCGATCTTGATCAGCAACTGGCGCAAACCCGCGCTCACATGGTGCAGGAGCAAGCCAATGCCAGGCTCGCGGCCACCACTGATACACGCTGGCAAAACCTGCTGGCCAGTCATTCGGTGTCGCGCCAGGAGGCCGACGAAAAACACTCCAACGCCGCCGCGGCCCACGCCAATGCCCAAGCCGCAGAAGCCGACTACGCACGCCTTTCAACGCTGGAAGCCTACAAGACCATACGCGCGCCCTTCGCCGGAACCATCACCGCGCGTCACACCGACATTGGCCAGTTGATCAAGGCCGATACCGACAGCGACACCGAGCTGTTTGACATAGCCGACACCCACCAACTGCGCCTCTATGTGCCGGTGCCACAGAACTACGCCAGCGTGATCCGCCCCGGCATGCAGGTGCAGCTCAGCGTGCCGGAGCATCCGGGGCACATGTTCAGCGCCCGCCTGATCGGCAACTCGACCTCGGTTGACCCGCGCTCGGGCACCCTCATGGCGCAGTTTGTGGCGCAAAACCCCGGCGACGCCCTGATGCCCGGGGACTACGCCGAAGCCACCCTGGCCATCCCGCCGGACACTCACGGCGTCAGCATTCCGGCCAGTGCGCTGATCTTTCGCGCCCAGGGCACCCAGGTCGCCGTGCTCGACAGCGCGCAGTATGTGCATTTGCAGAGCATCCATATCGGCCTCGACCTTGGGGAGCGGCTGGTGATCGATCAGGGCCTTGAAGCAGGCGATACCGTCATAGACAACCCGCCCGATGCTTTGCGCGAAGGCGACAGGGTCAAACTGGCCGAAACAGGAGCCGACCATGCAACCAAGGCTTAAGCGCGCGGCCCTGCTGCTGGCCCTGGCGTTGCAGGGCTGCTCCCTGGCGCCCACCTACAACACCCCGACGCTGGACGTGCCCGCGCACTACCGCGAGCAAAGCAGTGACGGCCCGTGGCACAGCGCCCAACCTGCCGACCAGCTGTCACCGCAGTGGTGGCGGGTGTATCAGGATGAGCACCTGAACAGCCTGCAACAGCAGTTGCTCAAGGCCAACCCTGACCTGGCAGCGGCGCTGGCCCACTTCGATGCAGCGCAGGCTTATGCCAGCCAGTTACACGCCGGACTCTTCCCGCAAATAACAGCCAGCGGGCAACCGCTGCGCCAACGTCAATCGGACAACCGCCCCTTGCGCGGCACGACTCAACCGTCGGTCTATAACAGCAACACTGCAGGATTCGCGTTGAATTTCGACCTCGACCTGTGGGGGAAAATCCGCAATCAGGTGGTTGCTGGCGATGCCCAGGCACAAGCCTCGGCGGATGATCTGGCTGTCGCCCGTTTAAGCCTGCAGCGTCAGCTGACCAGCCTGTATGTTCAACTTGACGGACTGGACGCCCAGCGACGCATCCTGTCCAGCTCACTGGATGATTACAGCCAGGCCCTGCAACTGACCCGTACCCGATATCAGGGGCAAATAGCCTCCGAGCTGGACCTTACCCGCGCCCAGAGCCAGCTGGCCGAAGCCGAGGCCCAACTGGACGACATCCGTGCCCAGCGCAACCTGACCGAACACGCTATTGGTGAACTGATGGGCGAACCCGCCAGCAACTTCCAGCTGGCGGCCAGAGAGCAGATGCTGAACCTGCCTGATCAGCCGCGAACCCTGCCAAGTGCCCTGCTGCAACGCCGCCCTGATATTGCCGCGGCGGAGCGCCGGGTGTTTGCCGCCAATGCGGCGATCGGCGTGGCAAAAGCGGCCTGGTATCCGGACTTCAGTTTGACCGGCCTGCTGGGCGGGCAAACCCAGGGCAGCGGCAATTTGCTGGCTGCCAGTAACCGTTTCTGGGCCTTGGGGCCGCTGATCAGCCTGCCTGTTTTTGACGGTGGCAGGCTCGAGGGCCAGGAGCGCCAGGCCAGGGCCGAATTTGAAGAAGCATCGGCCCACTACCGGGGGCAAGTGCTGCACGCGGTACGCGAAGTCGAAGACAACCTTGCCCAACTGCGCGACTTGCAACAGGAAAGCCTCGACGAGCAAGCCGCAGCAAATGCCGCCGAACACACCCAGGTGATTGCCACCAACAGCTATGAGGCCGGGGCGGTGAGTTATCTGGATGTGGTGACGGCACAAACGGCAGCGCTACAAGCCCAGCGCCAGGTGCAGTCGCTTCGCACCCGGCAGTTGCAGGCCAGCGTGGGATTGTTGACAGCGTTGGGGGGTGGTTGGAACGATCATTAACCCGTTATGAGCTCTGCAAATAAATCCCGGCCTGCTCCATTTCGCGAATACGGGCGTAATCCACCTCGATCTGGTTGAGGTCGGGATGAACCAGATACACAGTACCCGGCTGGCTGAACACATCCTTTGTACTCGCAATGTGCTGTCCATTAACGACGTAGAAAACCACCTCGTAAAACGACGCCAGTCCGGACAACTTTTCCATAAATGCTTCGTTGGTAAACAGGCCTTCTGAACGATTGATCAGGCTGACATTGTAGGTGTGCTTGAACCGTACATAGTCAGTGCCACACATCAGCAGCCGTTCAAATTCAAGGGGACGGGTGATCGACAGCGCGAACGCATTGATCTGCCCCATGCGGGTGGTTTGTGCACTGACTCCAGTTCTGAGGATCCCGTCTGTACGGGCGGCAATTTCAACCAGTTTCGGTCCTTCTGAGGTGTACATGACTTCAGCATGACTGGGCCCATTGAGGATACCGAGGCTCGTCACTACCTTGCGGGTGTAGGCCACAAGCTCTGCATAGGGCGCTACCGTGGCGTCGAGCAGTTGGTCGATGTCATACACAATGCTGCCGGTTTCCAGCACCCGTTTGGTGTACCTCACCACCTCAGTGATTAACTGACGCCCGCCTTGGGACACCATATTGATCACATACTCGGTGCCCGCCAGGTACTCCTGAAACAATACTTGGCTGTTCTCGATATTGAGCTTGTTGCGCGTGCCCAGCAGTTGGGTGAATGCACGTTCGCAAGCGGCGAGGTCATGGCAAATAAAAACCCCGTCCGCCCCTGCGCTCTCAAGGGGCTTGATCACGACCGGGAACGTGCCCCGAGCCTGAACCCAGTCTCTTCCCGCATTCCATGTATCAACCGCACACTGGGCTGGAGCGGGCAAACCAGCATCGGTAATGCACTGGATCATCTGAAACTTGTTTCTGCGCGCCAGGCTCCTGGAAAAGTCATTGGTGTATTCAAGCCCCAACTGCTCATTCAACTGGTCGGCCAGCAGCACCCCGCTTTCAGCCCCCGCGACAATGTAATCGGGGGCAAAATCCTTTATCGCCAACAGTGTGGAGCCATTGTCCGCGTGAGTCATGAACGCGTGGTAAATACCAAACTCAAAACCTGCATAGTAATAATCATCAATGGTAGAGCTGGACGCCATATGGAATAAAAGACAACCCTGCGCATGGAGTTCTCTGGCCAGCAATTTACCCGAAGAAAAACCGTCAACCACAACGACCCTGATCATTTCAGACCTCGATTGTTTGCCTGTCGATTGAACAGCGTCAGCGAAGCCAAGAGCGTCACGATAATCCCAACCGCTGCAATGCTAGGCATCGAAAATGAAACGCGCGCATCCATAAATTGAAGCAGCAGGGTAAAAACCGGTAACGTCAGCAACACAAACGCCACATTGATTGCGCTGAGATGAAAGATGGTTTTTTGAATCAGATAGATGGGCAAAAGGTGACCGACAACGACCAGCACCAACATAGGCAGCACCCACTCTACGGTGAGGCTGTACGACACATCACTTAACGTAACAAATAGACTGCAGACCACAACTATCAACACGTTCCTGACCGCCAGGATTTCGTAAACCTGCCAATGGTGCTTAAATAATTTTTTGGACACAATCGTATAAAGCACCGTGCCCAATGCACACAATACGACACTGATAATACCGATAACTCTTTGCTCGACTGACATGGATGAAATACCACTTTCCCCGAGAAATGAGTTGAAAAGCATGATAGCGACCGACAACAATACAAGGATGGCGATAATTATTTCTACACTACGAGCCCTGCCCATGCCTTTTATAAATGAAGAAACAATCAAGGTTAATGCCGGCCCACACGCCACTGATGCAACCCCAACGACTGCCGGCTCCAGAAAGCGTAATGCATAAAACAGGCCTCCCCAATTCAACAGCACCGAGATGTTTGCCACTACGATTAATGGCCAATGCTGTTGACACTTGATTAATAACGAGTGCCTGCCCCGCCACAGGCTACACCCAAGAAACACCAGCATGGATGAGACAAAGCAATATAAAATCACCACCAGAGTATCGAGAGTTTGCGTCACAAAGGCGACGTACACATCAAACGCAGCACTGATAAAACAGAATAACAACCCGAGCAGCACACCTGTTTTTATTGGATGCATAACCACTACCACCACACCAGCACCAACTCACACCACTTAATATATACCCAAACAACAACCAACATAAAAACAATTAATCAACACCACACGCACACAACAATCAATAACATAAAGAAACCCCCTACAAAGAATTACTCCACTCGTTTAAAGACGCACTTAAGCCACCACCCACAAATAGAATTTCATCAAGAGCATTTCGTTTAAATTTAAACACAAGAAACAAACCGTAAAACTTATTCATCAGCAATCAAAGTATCAATAGAGTGCTGGGCATAAATCGCCTCCAATCACTGAGTCGTCTCTAACAGAAACTGCCCATCACACCCAAACAGTTGCCCTCAACCGGGTGGTTGGGATCAGTCAGCACCAAACCTGTAATCGCTACTGCAGGGCCTTCGCTTTTAGTCAAGGAGAAGGGTTGCTGCGCAACCCGTCGCAGCCTCGCTACGCTCCTCAGCGACTACATAAGATTGCGCAGTAGATGCGCACCAAACAGGTCGGCCGGTCGGCCGCCTCGGCGGGATTTTGATCTACCCGCCCCTCGGGAGACCGAGAGGAGGTGCTGCGTAGTGGGTCGACCGGCATGGATGCCGGGAGAGCCGTGTTGGGCCATGGATGGCCCGTCACGGCGGGCCCACGGAGCGGGACCGGAACGAGGGAACCTGAGCGCAGCGAGGGCCGTACGCCAGGGCAAGGCCTTTTTGGTTCCTTTTGTGGCTGTTTGACAAAAGGGACTCGCCGTAAGGGCGAAACCATCATTTCAGTTAACCGCGAATGCCGGATATGTACCCCGTGTGCCAGTTGTTTTGCGATGCCCCACACCTATGCCGAGTACATATCCATTCGATGTGTCACGACTTTCTCCGGGTTTCGCCCTTGCGGCGAAGCACTTGTTCCAGACGCGAAAATGAATCCAAAAAGGCTTTCCCCTCGAAGATTGCGCACCGAGGCGGCCGACCGGCCTGGTGGGTGCTACTCGCGATCCGTAGCAGCTGACGACGAAACCAAGCCGCTGCGACAAGGGCCGAAGGGCCTTCTCTTTTGGACAAGACGAAGGGGCGCTGCGCACCCGTCGCAGCCTCGCTACGCTCCTCAGCGACTACACAAGATTGCGCAGTAGATGCGCACCAAACAGGTCGGCCGGTCGGCCGCCTCGGCGGGATTTTGATCTACCCGCCCCTCGGGAGGCCGAGAGGAGGTGCTGCGTAGTGGGTCGACCGGCATGGATGCCGGGAGAGCCGTGTTGGGCCATGGATGGCCCGTCACGGCGGGCCCACGGAGCGGGACCGGAACGAGGGAACCTGAGCGCAGCGAGGGCCGTACGCCAGGGCAAGGCCTTTTTGGTTCCTTTTGTGGCTGTTTGACAAAAGGGACTCGCCGTAAGGGCGAAACCATCATTTCAGTTAACCGCGAATGCCGGATATGTACCCCGTATGCCAGTTGTTTTGCGATGCCCCACACCTATGCCGAGTACATATCCATTCGATGTGTCACGACTTTCTACGGGGTTCGCCCTTACGGCGAAGCACTTGTTCCAGACGCGAAAATGCACCCAAAAAGGCTTGCCCCTCGAAGATTGCGCACCGAGGCGGCCGACCGGCCTGGTGGGTGCTACTCGCGATCCGTAGCAGCTGACGACGAAACCAAGCCGCTGCGACAAGGGCCGCAGGGCCTTCTCTTTTGGTCAAGGAAAAGGGTTGCTGCGCAACCCGTCGCAGCCTCGCTACGCTCCTCAGCGACTACAAAAAACTATTTGTTCGAAGCCGCCAACATGGCTTTAAGCAGGACCGCGCACCCCGCTGCCAGATCCCCGGGGTCGGCGTTTTCGATTTCGTTGTGGCTGATGCCACCTTCGCATGGCACAAAAATCATGCCCGCTGGCCCAAGTTCGGCAAGGAATATGGCGTCATGCCCTGCCCCACTGACAATATCCATGTTGGACAAGCCCAGTTCGTTGGCCGCCTCACGCACGGCGTTGACGCAATCAGGGTTGAAGTACAGCGGCGGGAAATCCGCCGTAGGGGTGAGCTCGAAGCTCAGGCCATGTTGCTGGCACGTGGCTTCAATCACCCCGCGAACCTGCTCAATCATCGAGTCCAGTCGCTCAGGCAGCAGATGCCTGAAGTCCAGGGTCATGCGCACTTCTCCGGGGATCACGTTTCGCGATCCCGGGTATGCCTGCAGGCAGCCTACCGTGCCGCAGGCGTGGGGTTGATGGCCAAGAGCGGCGTGATTGACCGCTGCAACCACGGCAGCCGCACCGACCAGTGCGTCTTTACGCAAGTGCATGGGGGTCGGCCCGGCGTGGGCCTCGACGCCGCGCAGGTTGAGGTCGAACCATTTCTGCCCCAGGGCGCCCAGCACTACACCAATGGTTTTGCGCTCGTCCTCAAGAATCGGACCCTGCTCGATATGGGCTTCGAAGTAAGCCCCCACCGGATGACCGCTGACTTTGCGGCTGCCCGCATAACCAATGGCAGTCAAGGCTTCGCCGACGGTCACTCCCTGGGCATCGGTTTTGGCCAGGGTTTCTTCAAGGGTGAATTTCTCTGCAAAGACCCCCGAACCCATCATGCACGGCGCAAAACGCGAGCCTTCTTCGTTGGTCCAGACCACGACCTCCAAGGGGGCCTGGGTCTGGATATTGAGGTCGTTGAGCGTTCGCATCACTTCTACCCCGGCAAGTACGCCGAAGCAGCCGTCGAACTTGCCACCCGTGGGTTGGGTGTCGATATGGCTGCCGGTCATCACGGGCGGCAAGTCGGGATTGAGGCCGGGGCGGCGGGCAAAAATATTGCCCACCCCATCCACGCTGACGGTGCAGCCCGCGTCTTCGCACCAGCGAACGAACAGGTCACGTGCCTGACGGTCCAGGTCAGTAAGGGCCAGGCGACACACGCCGCCTTTTACCGTAGCGCCAAGCTGTGCCATTTCCATCAGCGAAGCCCACAGGCGGTCGCCGTTGATCGATTGCAAGGGTTGCTGCTGAAGGTCGTGCGATGCGTTCATGGTGTTTTCCCCAGGCAGTTTTATAAGAGTCGTTTTTAAACCGTGCCTTTGACGGTCTCTGTTTGCTGGCTGCCCAAGCGATGCAGCCCGTAATAAATGCCGGCGCCGAGCAATGACCCGGTGAACCAGCCAAAGTCGTAGAACCAGCTGAAGGCGCTGCTACCCAACGACAGCAAGGTCAGCACCACCGGCACGCCAAACGCGATAAAGCCGTTCCAGTGCCACGCCGGGTACACCCCGTCCTGGTAAAGCCCTGCAAGATCGAGTTTTTGCCGACGGATAATGAAATAGTCGACCACCATGATCCCGGCAATCGGCCCCAGCAGGCTGGAGTAGCCCAGCAGCCAGTTGGAGTACACGGTTTCCAGGCTCACATCCGACACCAGCAAACCCAGTTTTTTGAGCAGTTCGTGGGCCATCAGCGCAAGCCCCACGAGGCCGGTCAGCATCACCGCCTTGGTGCGGTTGATCAGCTTGGGCGCTATGTTCTGGAAGTCATTGGTAGGCGACACGATGTTGGCGGCGGTATTGGTCGACAGGGTTGCGATGATGATCAGCGCCATCGCCAGCGCCACCCAGCCCGGGCTTTGAATATGACCGATCAGGCTGACCGGATCGGACACCGTGACACCCACCAGTTTTTCCGACGCGGCGGTCATCACCACACCCAGGGCCGCAAACAGGAACATGGTCAGCGGCAGGCCAAAAATCTGCCCCTGTATCTGGTCCTTCTGGCTTTTTGCGTAGCGGCTGAAGTCAGGAATGTTCAGGGACAAGGTGGCCCAGAATCCGACCATCGCGGTCAAACCGGCAAAGAAGTAGCCATACACGCTGGCGCCTTCGGGACGCTTGGGTGGCTGGGCCAGCAGTTCGGTCATCGACACATTGGGCAATGCCCACACCAACAGGCCCAGGCCGACCAGTACCAGCAAGGGAGCAGACAGGGTTTCAAGCCATTTGATCGACTCGGCACCGCGCAATACCACCCACAGGTTCAGTGCCCAGAACACCATAAAGCCGATGACTTCTCCGGTGCCGCCCAGGCTTTTCCAGCCCTCGAACACAGAGCCCAGAAACAGGTGAATCGCCAGACCGCCAAACAGCGTCTGGATACCGAACCAGCCGCAGGCCACCAGGGCACGGATCAGGCAGGGGACGTTTGAGCCGATGATGCCGAAGGAAGACCGCAGTAAAACAGGAAAGGGAATGCCGTACTTGGTGCCCGCAAACGCGTTGAGGGTCAGCGGGATCAGCACCACGATATTGGCCAGCAAAATCGCCAGCAGCGCCTCGCCGACCGAAAGTCCGAAGTAGGCGGTCAGTACCCCGCCCAAGGTGTAAGTGGGTACACAAATGGACATACCGACCCACAAGGCCGTGATATGCCATTTGTTCCAGGTGCGTTCGTGAACTTTGGTGGGGGCAATATCGTGGTTGTACCGGGGGCTATCGAGGACCTCAGGACCAGCGTCCAATTCGTACAAACCGTTACGTTCGGTGACTCGGGATCTGCTCGGTTGCATATTCGATCACTCTCTTGTTGTGGTGCTCTTGGTTGCGCTTTGAGGCCCTGCGTTTAGACGCAGAGCGGCTCCCTTGCCTGGACACTGCTGTATGGATCGGCCCGTCCGGTTGTGGCAGCGACAATCAAGAACTGTGCCGTGTTACTTGCCTCGCCCCCGCACACTGGCTGTTACTACTTGCAACGCCCTGGTTTAAAGCTGTTTTAAATAACGAACAGAATGACTCTCATTCCTATTGGTAGCGTTCACCGCTCACTTACTGTTTTTTGATATAGCAAAACGAAACAACACGGTGCACGCTTATTTATTTTTATTGCGTTACCTCCTCTGCCCTACAGGCTCAAGCGCCTGATTTAGCATAAGAAACTTCGCCTATATTTGAATCCTGTCAAGTGCGTCAAAATGGTGAGGCCGTGCCACATTTTGGTGATATTTAAATAATTTATATATAAATCAATTACTTATACTAATAACAACTTAACAAAAATAAAGTTTGATCATTTTTCAACAACCCTCTAGATTTCATTCCTGACACCAGTGACAGGAACCAACCTGTGCGCTAACTTTAATAACAACATTTAGAACCGGTTATAGCCGGTCAGCCTGCGAGGAACTCGGTATGTCACTGTTAATCCGTGGCGCTACGCTTGTGACCCATGATGAAAGTTATTGTGCTGATGTTTATTGTGCGGACGGTCTGGTCCGAGCGATTGGTACTGATCTTGATGTTCCGCCCGGCTGCGAAGTTCTCGATGGCAGCAGTCAATATTTAATACCCGGCGGAATTGATCCGCACACTCATATGCAACTCCCCTTTATGGGCACCGTGGCCAGCGAAGACTTTTTCAGTGGTACGGCCGCCGGTTTGGCGGGTGGCACAACTTCCATTATCGATTTCGTCATTCCCAATCCTCAGCAGTCCTTGCTGGAGGCTTTTCATCAATGGCGCGGCTGGGCCGAGAAGTCGGCGTCGGACTATGGTTTTCATGTCGCCATCACCTGGTGGAGCGAACAGGTCCGCGAGGAAATGGCCGAGTTGGTCAGCCAGCATGGCATCAACAGCTTCAAACACTTCATGGCTTACAAAAACGCGATCATGGCCGCTGATGACACCCTGGTGGCGAGTTTCGAGCGCTGCCTGGAACTGGGCGCTGTACCCACAGTGCATGCCGAAAACGGCGAACTGGTGTACCACCTGCAACGCAAGCTCATGGCCCAGGGCATGACGGGGCCGGAAGCTCATCCGCTTTCACGCCCTTCCCAGGTTGAGGGCGAGGCTGCAAGCCGGGCAATCCGCATCGCCCAGACCATTGGCACACCGTTGTATCTGGTGCATGTGTCGACCCGTGAAGCACTGGATGAAATCACCTACGCCCGCAGTCAGGGGCAGCCGGTGTATGGCGAAGTGCTGGCCGGTCACCTGCTGCTCGATGACAGCGTGTATCAACATCCGGACTGGCAAACAGCCGCCGGTTACGTGATGAGCCCGCCCTTCCGTCCGCGCGGGCATCAGGAGGCGCTCTGGCATGGTCTGCAGTCGGGCAATCTGCACACCACAGCCACTGACCATTGCTGCTTCTGTGCCGAGCAAAAAGCCGCCGGGCGCGACGATTTCAGCAAGATCCCCAACGGAACCGCAGGCATCGAAGACCGCATGGCAGTGCTCTGGGATGAGGGCGTGAATACGGGACGCCTGTCGATGCAGGAGTTCGTCGCACTGACCTCTACCAACACTGCCAAAATATTCAATCTGTACCCGCGCAAAGGCACGATCCGGGTCGGCGCCGATGCCGATCTGGTGCTATGGGACCCGACAGGGACACGCACCATCAGCGCCAAGACCCACCATCAAAAAGTCGATTTCAATATTTTTGAAGGCAAGACCGTGCGTGGTGTCCCCAGCCACACCATCAGCCAGGGCCGTGTGGTGTGGGCCGATGGCGATCTGCGGGCAGAACGCGGTGCAGGCCGTTATATCGAACGCCCGGCCTATCCAGCCGTGTTCGATTTGCTGAAAAAGCGCGCTGAGCATCAACAGCCCGTGGCCGTTAAACGCTGAGTTGCAAACCACTGCCCGACAGAGGCAGGACGCCCCCCACAACCGTGAGGCAATCACCGTGATCAAGTCCCTGAATCATTTACCGCACCCCCATGAAAATGCGCAGGTGCTGGCGAGTCACTTTACCGATCTGGCGCCCCCCCTGAGTGCCCGCCAAGCCATACTGGAGAGCTCGCGCTGCCTGTATTGCTACGACGCACCCTGTGTCAATGCGTGCCCCAGCGACATCGATATCCCGTCGTTTATTCGCAACATCCAGCAGGAAAACGTCCAGGGTGCTGCGCAGAAGATTCTCTCGGCCAACATCCTCGGCGGCAGTTGTGCCCGGGTTTGCCCTACCGAGGTGCTGTGCCAGCAAGCCTGCGTGCGCAATAACAGCCAGGAATGCGCCCCGGTGCTGATCGGTTTGTTACAGCGTTATGCGGTCGACAACGGGCAGTTCAGCGAGCACCCCTTCACGCGGGCTGCACCCACGGGCAAGCGCATCGCCGTGGTCGGTGCAGGCCCAGCCGGTCTGGCCTGCGCCCATCGCCTGGCGCTGCACGGCCATGAGGTGGTGATTTTCGAAGCTCGGGAAAAATCCGGCGGGCTCAATGAGTACGGGATTGCCAAGTACAAACTGGTGGATGACTTCGCCCAGCGCGAAGTGGAATTCGTCTTGCAGATCGGCGGCATCGAGGTGTGCCACGGTCAGCGCCTGGGCGACAACCTGACCTTGAGCGAACTGCATCAGCAATTTGATTCGGTGTTTCTGGGGTTGGGCCTGGCCGCCAGCCGGTTGCTCGGCCTGCCCAACGAAGATGCACCTGGACTGCTGGCCGCCACTGACTACATCCGCGAGCTGCGCCAAAGCGATGACCTGACCCAACTCCCCCTGGCCGAACGTTGCATTGTGCTGGGCGCGGGCAATACCGCGATCGACATGGCCGTGCAGATGGCCCGCCTGGGTGCCCGCGAGGTCAGTCTGGTGTATCGCCGGGGGCTCGAAGACATGGGCGCCACCGGGCACGAACAGGACATTGCCAAGGCCAATCAAGTGCGACTGATGACCTGGGCCCAACCACAAGAGGTGTTGCTGGATGAGCAGGGCCGCGTACGCGGTATGCGCTTTGCCCGCACCCGCCTCGAGGAAGGGCGCCTGGTGAGTACCGGTGAAAGCTTCGAACTGGCGGCTGACGCGGTGTTCAAGGCTATCGGCCAGACCTTTGATGATGGGGCCCTGGGCGATCCCCTGGCGCAGAAGCTTAAACGGGTGGGCGACCGGATTGAGGTGGACGAGCACCTGCGCACCAGCATTCCCGGAGTCTATGCCGGGGGCGATTGCACCTCCCTGGGGCAGGACCTGACCGTACAGGCCGTGCAACACGGCAAGCTGGCCGCAGAAGCCATGCATGCCCAACTCATGCTTGATCAGGAGGCTGCGTAAATGGCCGATCTCTCGATTGTTTTCGCCGGTATCAAAGCGCCCAACCCTTTTTGGCTGGCGTCTGCGCCACCCACCGACAAGGCCTACAACGTAGTGCGCGCCTATGAGGCCGGCTGGGGTGGGGTGGTCTGGAAAACCCTGGGGGAAGACCCGGCGGCGGTCAACGTATCGTCGCGCTACTCGGCGCATTTCGGGCCTAACCGTGAAGTCATGGGCATCAACAATATCGAGTTGATCACCGACCGCTCCCTCGAAATCAACTTGCGGGAAATCACTCAGGTCAAAAAGGACTGGCCGGACCGTGCCTTGATCGTGTCCCTGATGGTGCCCTGCGAAGAGGCGTCATGGAAATTCATCCTGCCGCTGGTGGAAGCCACGGGGGCCGATGGTATTGAGCTGAATTTCGGCTGCCCCCACGGCATGCCGGAGCGCGGCATGGGCGCGGCGGTGGGCCAGGTGCCCGAGTACGTAGAAATGGTCACGCGCTGGTGCAAGACCTATTGCTCGCTGCCGGTCATCGTCAAGCTGACGCCCAACATTACCGACGTGCGCCTCAGCGCCCGCGCAGCCCATCGCGGTGGTGCCGATGCGGTGTCGTTGATCAACACCATCAACTCGATCACCAGCGTCGACCTGGAGCGTATGGTCGCCTTGCCGATGGTGGGCAACCAAAGCACACACGGGGGTTATTGCGGTTCGGCGGTCAAGCCGATTGCTCTGAATATGGTGGCAGAAATTGCTCGCGACCCGCTGACCAAGGGCTTGCCTATTTGTGGGATCGGCGGCATTGGCAGTTGGCGTGATGCAGCAGAGTTTATTGCTCTGGGCTGTGGGGCGGTTCAAGTCTGTACTGCGGCAATGCTCCACGGTTTTCGGATTGTGGACGAGATGAAAGATGGTTTGTCGCGCTGGATGGACAGTCAAGGCTACACAAGCCTGGACGATTTCTCTGGACGCGCTGTAGGCAATACTACCGACTGGAAGTATCTGGACATAAATTATCAGGTCATTGCCAAAATCGATCAGGACGCCTGTATCGGCTGCGGGCGCTGCCATATTGCGTGCGAAGACACCTCGCACCAGGCCATCGCCAGCTTGAAACAGCCTGACGGGACACACCGCTATGAAGTGATCGAGGATGAGTGCGTGGGCTGCAACCTGTGTCAGATCACCTGCCCGGTCGAGGCATGTATCGAGATGGTCCCGCACAACAACGGCCTGCCGTTTCTGGACTGGAACCATGATCCGCGTAACCCGTACTGCGTGGCTTCATAGTTAGCTCGTAGTCGCTGCCGAGGCACGAAGGCTGCGAGCTCTTGTCTTGCAAAAGGCTCGCAGCCTTCGTGCCTCGGCAGCGACTACGAACCAGGTGTTTCAAGGCTCCAGCCCGATCCCCCTCAGGATCACGCTGGTAACGGTCTGCAGCGCCCGCTCAAACTGAATGTCGGACAATGGCTGGTGATCGTTGATGATCATCACTTGATGGTCGAAGTCGGCGTAATGCTGGGTGGAAGCCCAGATCATGTACAGCAGGCTGGACGGTTCCACAGGCAGGATTCGCTTGTCCTGCACCCATTGACGGATTTTGGCTTCTTTCATCTTCGCCCAGTCATACAGACTGGCATCCAGCGCCAGGCCCAGAGTCGGGGCACCGTGGATCATTTCATTGGCCCAGACCTTCGAGCCATGGGGCCGTGTGCGCGAGTGGTTCATTTTGGCGCGGATATAGCTGCTGAGCACAAGCCGAGGGTCGTCGTAGGTTTCAAAACACAGCGCATCCTGCTTCCACACCTCGAGCAACCCCAGCAATACGGCACTGTAGAGCTCGGTTTTAGTACTGAAGTAGTAGTGCAGGTTTGAGCGTGGCAGCTGGACTTGCGCCGCGATGTCCGCCATTGCCGTTCCGGCAAATCCTTTTTCGGCAAAAATCTTTTCGGCCCCGAGGAGGATTTTTTCGACATTGCTACGCCGAATTTCGATCTTGTGATTGCTCATGCCTGGTGCCCTTGCCGTCGTGCTTCTTTGATGTACGCCGAATGAGCAAATATTTCCTGCACAAAGCGTCGAATAACGCCTACGGCAGCTACGCTTAGGCGAATACGCGACGCTGAACCCGTTTATTGGGCAGCGGGCAACTCGATCACATTGGTTTCAATACCGTCGAGTTTGGGCTTGAGTTTCATTTTTTCCTGGGCTTCAAGTGCTTGAGCCTCAGAAGTAAACGGCCCGATGAGGAAGTGCTGAACACCGCCATTCTCGAAAATGTAAGGAGTAAAACCGTTGTCAAGAAGCCTTCCAGTGGTGTCGGGAATTGTCGCTCTCTGGCCTTCAGTGATCTCGAGCGCCCATTGCGCAACAGGCGCCTGGACCACTGTTGCTTCAGAAGCTGCTTTAGCCCGCTGGATTTTATCGTTAGACTCCTGACCGCAAGCCGTCAAGGCCAATATTGCTGTCATCACGATGACTTTACGCACTGCGTTTCCCCTGTCTGTTTGAATGGGTAGATTTTATCACTGGGACAGCGGCCTTTGCTCTCCTTGAACAAATCCAAAACGCCCCAATTTATGGTACATGCGCAAGAATTTTCCCCTTATAGGGAATCAAACATCTGGCCATGTCGTCTGTAATGAGCGGCGCATTTATACGCACTAAGCAGTATTCTGTAGTCATGACCGAAGCCGCACCGTCTCAGAGACGGGCCTTACAAAGCCATCAAGGAGAAAAAAATGCTGATACTCACCCGTAAAGTTGGTGAAAGCATAAACATCGGTGACGATATTACGATCACTATTTTAGGTGTCAGCGGACAACAGGTCAGAATCGGCATCAACGCGCCGAAAGATGTGGCCGTTCACCGTGAAGAAATTTACCAACGTATCCAGGCTGGATTGAATGCCCCTGAAAAGAACGATCAGCCGTAAGCCTGTGAGGTTTCAGCCCTAGGCTTGAGTGTCAGGGCTGCTCAGCCAGCCCTCCTCAAATCATCCGATACGTGCGCCTGCCAAAGCATCACCCCTCTTCCCTGCAGACCTCTCTCATTGCCAAGAGATATGTCCTGTCGACTTGACCGTTTCAAGGTTAGCGACCACGCTCACTCCTCGCAGAAGGCTCACATCTGAACCACTGCGCGCCAGGGCGTTTGCGTTGTGACGCCTTGAGAAACTCCTCCTCAATTCAGCCCGTCACCGGGCTGGACCTGTACCGTCAAGGAATGAAAGACATGTCCGATTTAATCGTAGTGGGATTTTCAGACACCGAAAAAGCAGATCGCGCCCTCACCAAGATGGTCTCGCTGAGTAAAGAGCACCTGGTAGAGCTGGAAGATGCGGTCATTGTTGTGCGCAATGCCGAAGGCAAAATCCACATCAAGCAAAGCGTGAACCTGACAGCCATTGGGGCGACATCCGGCCTGGTCACCGGCGGCCTGTGGGGGGCATTGGTAGGTCTGCTGTTTCTAAACCCGCTGGCAGGCTTTGCCATCGGTGGCGCGCTGGGCGCTGGCACCGGTGCCCTCTCGGGCTCGCTGAGCGATTACGGGATTGATGACGATTTTATCAAGTCGCTGAGCGAAACGATCCCCAACGATTCCTCGGCCCTGTTCGTCCTGCTGCGCAAGTTCCAGCCTGAAAAAGTCCTGAAGGAACTGGAAGACTCGGACTTCAAGGGCAAGGTATTGCGCACTTCCCTGTCTCCTGAACAAGAGCAGAAGTTGCAGGACGCACTGTCCAAAACCACTTCCGGCGCCACTTTGACCAAAACGATTTAAACCTGCACCGCCCCATTCGACCGCGTTGCGCGGTCGAATGCTTGCCCCTCAGTTCAAGCGCACTGCGGTGCCAGTGGCAAACACCACCAGCATCCCGCCTCGACCTGACGGCATGCTGATTTCAAAATCCAGTCCCACAATGGCATCGGCCCCCATGGCTCTTGCCCTGTCACGGATTTCATCCGTGACCTCTGCCCGCGCTTCCTTCAGGGCTCGCTCCAGCGTCTGAGAGCGCCCGCCAAAAAAGTCGCGCACGCCGGTAAAAAAATCTCGCACCACGTTGATCCCGTGAACCGACTCGGCGCTGACAACGCCCACGTATTCGGTAATTTTTCGGCCATCAATGCTATGAGTGGTGGTAATAATCATCAGCCCGCCCTTTTCCTTTTCTGTTTCAGTGACTTGAAAGGTTACCTTATCGCTGTCCCGATCACTGCTGCTACTGTAGCCAGGGTGAACGGCAGGCTCTTCTAAATACATGACCAAAGGCTACTATGCTTAAAGCAGATGAATCTAAAGACGTAAGAGTTGGGACGCCTCGCTCGGCAAATCTGCACTGCTGACATGAACTCAATGGCTGCGCCAAGCAACTTTTCGACCCCGCTCAAGGAAGCCCGCAATGGTCCAAAGACAAGTCATCAACGCTTCAGTCAGCCCTAAGGGCAGCCTGGAAACACTCTCTCAACGCGAAGTACAACAGCTGAGCGAAGTTGGCTCAGGCACCAGCTACACGCTGTTTCGCCAGTGCGTTCTGGCTATTCTGAACACCGGCGCTCACGTCGATAACGCAAAAACCATCCTTGAAGCCTACCTGGACTTCGAGGTTCGAATTCATCAGCAAGACCGTGGCGTGCGCCTTGAACTGTTAAACGCTCCCGCCGATGCGTTCGTCGATGGCGAAATGATCGCCAGTACACGTGAAATGCTGTTCAGCGCCCTGCGCGATATCGTCTATACCCAGAGCGGCCTCGACAGCCCGCGTATCGACCTGAGCAGTTCGGCCGGCATCACCGATTACGTGTTCCACCTGCTGCGCAACGCCCGCACGCTGCGTCCGGGCGTCGAGCCAAAAATCGTGGTGTGCTGGGGTGGTCACTCGATCAACACCGAAGAGTACAAGTACACCAAGAAGGTGGGCCACGAACTGGGCCTGCGCAGCCTGGATATCTGTACCGGCTGCGGTCCCGGCGTGATGAAGGGCCCGATGAAGGGCGCCACTATTTCCCACGCCAAACAACGCCTGACCGGTGGCCGTTATTTGGGGCTTACCGAGCCGGGCATCATTGCAGCCGAAGCGCCGAACCCTATCGTCAACGAACTGGTGATCCTGCCGGATATCGAAAAGCGTCTTGAAGCCTTTGTCCGTGTTGGCCACGGCGTGATCATTTTCCCGGGCGGAGCCGGGACCGCCGAAGAGTTCCTGTACCTGCTCGGGATTCTGATGCACCCGGAAAACAGCGATGTGCCGTTCCCGGTGATTTTGACCGGCCCCAAAGAAGCCGCACCCTACCTGCAGCAACTCCATGAGTTTGTCGGGGCTACCCTGGGTGAAGAAGCCCAAGAGCACTACCAGATCATCATCGACAACCCGGCCGAAGTTGCGCGGCAAATGACTGCCGGGCTCAAGGCAGTGAAGCAGTTCCGTCGCGAGCGCAATGACGCATTCCACTTCAACTGGCTACTGAAAATCGATGAAGGATTTCAGCGTCCGTTCGACCCGACCCACGCCAACATGGCCAGCCTGCAACTGCGCCGCGACATGCCGCCCCACGAATTGGCAATCAATCTGCGCCAGGCTTTTTCCGGGATTGTGTCGGGTAACGTAAAAGAGAAAGGTATCCACCTGATCGAGCAGTATGGCCCGTACGAAATCCACGGCGACGCGGCCATCATGAAGCCGCTGGATAAACTGCTGCAGGCATTTGTCGAGCAACACCGCATGAAACTGCCAGGCGGTGCGGCCTATGAGCCGTGCTATCGAGTCGTAAGCTAACACCCATCCTCAAGGGCCTGCCAAGCGAACGCGTAGCGTCATCACGCACATCGCCTGGCATGCCCGCAGAGGAATCACTTCAAGGGTGCATGTTTTTTCACGGCCTCAATCCAGGCAGGATCCAGCCGGGTCTGCTCGGGGTCGATACCCAGCGTTTCAAGGCGCGCCTTGTGCAGATCCATCTCGAGAACCATCTGGCTCAACGCACTGGAGTTGGCGTCCAGCTGGTACATCTGGCTCACCCCAAGATGATAAAAACGCAGCAACTTCATCGCCGCACTATCCCCAGCCATCACCCCTGCCGTTACGTGATGCATGACGTTGGTCACTTTCATCAGGCTGCGCTTGAGCTGCCAGCCGTACGCGGCAGGCCGCATCCAGGGCTGTGACCAGAAGAGGTAGCGCACCAGCACAATGGTCGTGATCAGGGCCACAATGACTCCCGCCAGGTTCAAGCGAAAATTATCGCCGCCTGCAACGCCCAGCACCATGACCGCCAGCCCGGACAACAGCAACGACAGCGCGACAAACGTCAGCACGATGTACAGGGTGCTACGCCGGGTTTGCTGACGATAAATCTCGGGGTTCATCGGCTGTAATTCAAACATCACTGATCTATGACTCCAACATGGCTAAGGGCAAAGTGCGCGGGCATTATGGACCGATATCGCTGTCTGGCTGACTGAAATAAAACCGGTCAGGCCGTCTGCAATAAACTCAGTGCCTGGCGGTACAGCGCAACACGATGCACCTGGCCATTGAGACCGCCATTGATAGCCTTCGTGACCCGCTCGAAGTCATCCCCGTCCGCCAGGGCATTTACGTTGCGCGAGTTCCAGTACCAGCCTGCGGACTCAACTGCCCAGTGCCACTCCTGCAATTGTTGCGGGGTGGCCAGTAATCGTTCATCGCCGAACAGTCCAAGGCTGCATTGTTGATAGTTGCTCTTGCCCGTGACCTGGATCAGTCCCCGACCACGATACCGCCAACCATCTCCCGACGCCTCGGAGCCATTTCCCAGGCGGTCACTGTAGACCCGGTTGGCTATTGCTTCTGGCCTGCGATGCAGCTTCTGCGCGTCACTATTGGGCAGCCGCCGTGCACGGCCGCCGTCCATCACGGTGAGGTATTGGCCAGCCGAATTTTTCTGCGCAAAACGTGAACCCCAGGTCGCGGCCAGACCATCAGCGCTGTAATTGAGGTTTTCGACAAGGACGGTGAAACCTGCACTTTCATGCCCGACCTGAGCTAAAAAGGCGGCCATGCGCCTGGGAGTATTGATCTGCCGCTGGCGAGTCATCGCCTGTAGAAAAGGCATATACACATCAACAAATGCAGCGCTTTTTGGAAAAACCTGCAACATGATTTCACGGGTCAACATGGCTACTTACTCTTAATAAATGAAATTAAAAGTGAACCATTTAAAACTTTTACCTCCTGCCAAATAACTACCACAAGACCAGGGCTACACCTTTTTCAGAACACATCTACAGCTCCATAATATGGCGGATGAAAAGTTCGCATACTTCACAGTTTTACACTCAATAACCGTCCTCAACCAATGACGGGGACCACTCGCCGCGGCTTGACCGACTTATAGGAAAAGCTCGAATAAATCTCCTTGACCGCAGGCAAGGCTTGCAGGACCTCACGGGCAAATTCGCCGAAGGACTCCAGGTCTTTGGCCACAACTTCCAACAAAAAGTCATAACGCCCCGAAACGTTATGACAGGCAATGATTTCGGGGATTTCCAGCAAGCGCTGCTCAAAACTCCTGGCCACCTCTTGTGAATGGGACTCCATCATCACGCTGACAAAAGCCGTGACTCCGTAACCCAGTTCCTTGGGCGAAAGAACAGCCTGATAACCCGTAATAATCCCGCTTTCTTCCAGTATTTTTACCCGACGCCAACAGGGCGAAGTCGTCAGCGAAACGCTCTCGGCCAACTCGGCGACGGTGAGTCGGGCATTACCTTGCAGTGCAGCGAGAAGGGCTTTATCCGTTCGATCCAGAGTTGTTGGCATGTTGTGCCCCTAAATATAACTTTGACTGGGTTTTGTTCTAATCCATTCAGTATTTACAGGTAAATTTGGAATTTTTCACGTCTATTTAAAGCATAGCATTGTAGGAAATATCGGAGAGTTCAGCATGAACGATAAAAACAACAACTTCGGCTTTTCTACCCGCGCAATCCATCACGGGTACAACGCACTGGAGAACCACGGTGCACTGATCCCCCCTGTTTACCTGACGTCGACCTTTGCTTTTGCATCGGTGGAATACGGCGCGGCCTGTTTTGCCGGTGAAGAGAACGGGCATTTCTATACCCGTATTTCCAACCCGACCCTGGCCCTGCTTGAGTCGCGCATGGCGGCGCTGGAAAACGGCGAAGCGGGCGTGGCATTCAGCTCCGGCATGGGGGCGATTGCGGCAACGTTCTGGACCTTGCTCAGGCCTGGCGATGAAATCATCGTCAACCGCACGCTGTATGGCTGCACGTTTGCGCTTCTGCATCACGGCATCGGAGAGTTCGGGGTCGTGGTCAAGCACGTGGACATGTCCAACCCGGCCGACCTCGAAGCGGCCATCAGCCCTGCAACGCGCATGATCTACTTCGAAACCCCAGCCAACCCGAACATGCAACTGGTGGACATTGCTGCGGTTTCAACCATCGCCCATGCACACAACGACCTGCTCGTGGTGATCGACAACACCTACTGCACCCCGTACTTGCAGCGCCCCCTGGAAATGGGGGCAGACGTAGTGGTGCACTCGGCCACCAAGTACCTGAGCGGGCATAGCGATATCACTGCAGGGATGGTGGTCACCCGCCAACACCTGGCCGACCGGATTCGCCTGCAGGGACTGAAGGACCTGACGGGCGCGGTCCTGTCGCCCAATGATGCGCACCTGCTGATGCGAGGCATCAAAACCCTGGCGTTGCGCATGGAGCGCCATTGCAGCAGTGCCCGGATCATCGCGCAGATGTTGGAGGATCACCCCGCCGTGGAATGGGTTGCCTACCCCGGCCTGCCCTCTTTCCCACAATACGCCCTGGCATCCCGGCAAATGAAACTGCCGGGGGGCATGATTGCCTTTGAACTCAAAGGAGGTATGGCCGCAGGTCAGCGGTTCATGAATGCCCTGCAACTGTTCAGCCGTGCAGTCAGCCTGGGAGGTGCCGAATCACTGGCGCAGCACCCTGCGAGCATGACCCACTCCACTTACACCCTTGAAGAGCGGGCACGACACGGTATTTCCGAGGGGCTGGTACGACTGGCCGTGGGGCTTGAGGATGTTGCCGATCTGCTGGCGGATATAGAGCAGGCGCTGAAAATCAATGCTTGAGCTCGCACAATGTAATCAGACGCCAGCAAGGTACATTCGAGATGAGCACCCCATTAACCCGGCGGAATCGTCGCCAAAATGCCGATACCGATGGTCAGCACCAGAAAGCCGCCCAAAAACCATGCCATTTTGTTCATGAAATTCCCCGTCAAACGTTCGTAATAAAACAGGCGCAGAACATCAGCCGACCACACGCGAGTGTTGCTGTGTACTCACGTCCTCGTCTGTCTCGAAAGGTTGACGGGAATTTTGCGCCGCAAACTGCATACATAACAGTCGCAGATAACGCAAAAAAATACGGATCAGATGCCGGGTAGAACAAAGTGTTCAGGGACAACGCTGCGCTGATACTCGGCCACCACAGCCTGACTGAGGCTCACTACCGCTTCATTCAATTCCAGCCCCGCCCCTGCCCGCCAGCTGGCGTACACCGCAAAGCCCGGTGCAGTTTCGATCTCCAGGGCAATCATCGCGCCGCTTTGCAGCTCGCGGCTGACCAGCACCGGTGGCAAGGCACCGATGCCGAACCCGTCGGCCACCAGTTTGATAATGGCCGCCACCGAGTTGATGCAACTGATGCGCGGGGCCGCAATGTCGTGCTGATGCAAAAAATTGAGCATGTCCTGATGTGGCCGTGACAGGCGAGAGAAGGTCAGCAGCCGCTCCTGACACAAATCAGCCAGGCTCTCGTAGTTGCGATCCAGGGCAGCATCCTTGGCAACGATCCAGCTCAGGGGATAACTGGCCAACTTCACATTGCGTACGCCATCGGCGCGCAGCAGGTCTGTTTGAAAGATCAGATCCAGCTGCCCCTTGAGCAGTTGCTCATTCAGGTTCAGCGCCGTATCGGCCGTCAATTCGACCTCGACCTGCGGGTAATCGCGGCTCAGCGCGCTGATCAGATCCCCCAGCCAACTGTGGATGACGGTGTCCATCACCCCGATACGCAAGCGCCCGGCGAAGCTGTCTGCCTGTCCCAGGGATTGAAACAGGCGCTGCTGGGTGGCCAGCATTTCCTCGGCATAACCCAGCACTTGATGGCCTTCACGGGTCAGATTGACCCCACGGGAATCGCGCTGAAACAACTGCACGCCAAGCTCGGTTTCGAGGACTGAAATGCGACTCGATATGGCCGCCTGAGTGCTTGAGAGTTTTTCGGCCGTGAGTCGAAAGCTGCCAAGGCGCGCCACCCAGACGAATGTCAGAAGAAATCGCATGTTCATTTAGGACGCCTCACCCAATCAAAACCAGGGCCGTACTGTAAACCCTTGCCGCAGCCGCAAGCCAGTCGGCTTAAGTCGGTGATTGGTAAAACTTTTTTGTTCAGCGGTGACAACTTTTATTGACTGGACGCACAACCCAAAGCCACCAACCATATCGGCCAATGACGCTCATCGGGCGTCAAAAATAAAAAAACACGCTGAGTCCGGCAGCGTACCGATTTTTCGAAAGTGTGCCTGACCGCTTTCGACTTGCTCTCACCAGCCTGCCCTGGTGCAGCGGCAATCAGCTAAAGGGATTCCCCCCTCATGCAAACCGTCGTAAATCTATGGCCCTTGATTGGCGTGTTCGTCATCATCATTGGCTTTGTGCTGCGCTTCAATCCACTGCTGGTGGTCAGCGCGGCAGCCATCGTCACCGGCCTTGCCGCCAACTTCCCGCTGGAAAAAATCATCAGCGAAATGGGTGAAGGCTTCCTGCAAACCCGCGCCCTGCAATTGATTCTGCTGTTGCCTCTGGCCGTGATCGGCCTGCTCGAACGCCACGGGTTGCGCCTGCATGCGCAAAACTGGATCGCCAGCTTCAAGCGTGCCACCGTCGGGCGTCTGCTGATCATGTATCTGTTTGTGCGCGAGACCACGGCAGCAGTAGGCCTGACCAGTCTGGGCGGGCATCCGCAAATGGTCCGTCCGCTGCTGGCACCGATGGCCGAGGGCGCCGCTGAAAACAAGTACGGCAAGCTGCCTGCCCCGGTACGGCAAAAAGTCCTGGCCATGTGCGCGGCCACCGACAACATCGGCTTGTTCTTTGGCGAAGACGTGTTTGTCGCCTTTGGTGCAATCGCACTGATGCACACCTTCCTGCTGGGTTCGGGGCTTGATGTCGAGCCGCTGCACATTGCGTTCTGGGGCATCCCGACCGCCATTTGTGCCTTTATCGTGCACGCACTGCGCCTGTACCGCTTCGACCTGATGCTGTCACGCAGCATGGACGAAGTTGCCCGCGAAGAAGCTGACGCAACCCGGGAGCTGGCACGATGATTATCTCTATCGAGTACTTCTACTGGCTGGCCGGTGTGCTGTTGATGATCACTGCGGGCATGATCGTGTGTGACCGTACCCATCCGAAACGCTGGACCAGCGGCCTGTTCTGGGCGTTGTTCGCCTTGGTGTTCCTGATTGGCGATCGTCTGTCACCGTTTGTGGTCGGCGTTGGCGTTCTGGTCATGGCCGCCATTGCAGGCATCGGTGGCGTAGGCCGTGGCACTCACGCCGAGTTGCATATCAAGGCTGCGCGGGCCAGTGCCGGGCGCCTGGGCCACAAACTGTTCATTCCGGCCCTGTCGATTCCGCTGGTGACGGTGATTGGTTCCATCCTGCTGAAAAACACCCAGATCGGTGGCGTGCCGCTGCTCGACCCAAAAAACACCACGTTCGTGTCACTGGGCATCGGCTGCATGGTGGCACTGGTCCTGGCGTGCATCCTGACCCGCGACACTCCGCTGCAAGGCTTGCGTGAATCACGACGCCTGACCGAAGCCCTGGGCTGGACCATGGTGTTGCCACAAATGCTGGCCATGCTTGGCCTGTTATTTAACGACGCAGGTGTGGGCACCGCTGTTGCCCATGTCACCACCGCGTACATCAACATGGATTATCGCCTGGTTGCGGTGATGGTCTACGTCCTGGGCATGGCGCTGTTTACCGTGATCATGGGCAACGGTTTTGCCGCATTCCCGGTGATGACCGGCGGTGTCGGCGTACCGGTACTGGTGGGCATCTACGATGCAAACCCGGCGGTCATGGCTGCAATCGGCATGTTTTCCGGCTACTGCGGCACCCTGATGACGCCGATGGCGGCCAACTTCAATATCGTGCCCGTTGCCCTGCTGGAACTGCCGGACAAATACGCCGTGATCAAGGCGCAAATGCCCACCGCGCTGATGATGCTGGTGGTCAATATCGTGCTTCTTTACGTGCTGATGTGAGGACTGTATGCGCACTGTACTGCTGACCGGCTTCGAACCGTTCGACCAAGACACCGTAAACCCGTCCTGGGAGGCCGTGCGCCTTCTGGACGGCACATCCCATGGCGATGTGCGCATCGTCGGCCGCCAGTTGCCCTGCGCGTTTGCCCTGGCACCCGCACGACTTCACCAGTTACTGGAAGAGTTTGAGCCAGAGCTGGTGATCGCCGTCGGGCTGGGGCCCGGCCGCGCTGACATCTGCATCGAGCGGGTGGCAATCAACATCAACGACGCCCGCATTCCCGATAATCTGGGCGCGCAGCCAATCGACACACCCGTGGTACCGGACGGCCCGGCCGCCTACTTCAGCACCCTGCCCATCAAGGCAATGGTTCGGGCGTTAAAGGAGGCTGGCATTGCGTCTTCGGTGTCGCACACGGCGGGCACCTTTGTCTGCAATCAGGTGTTCTATTGCCTGCAACATGCACTGGCCGGGTCTGCGGTGCGCGCAGGGTTTATCCATGTGCCTGCACTGCCGGAACAGGCGGAGCAATGCGGC
Source organism: Pseudomonas sp. NKUCC02_KPG (assembly GCF_019345465.1). Taxonomy (GTDB): domain Bacteria; phylum Pseudomonadota; class Gammaproteobacteria; order Pseudomonadales; family Pseudomonadaceae; genus Aquipseudomonas. The sequence continues at coordinate 30,737 of NZ_JAHKRC010000003.1, read as the reverse complement.
GGACCATCCATGGCACTCTCAATCCAGACCGAGGGGCTGCGCATCGCGGTGATCACGGCGCTGGACACCTTCCACGATGTACGGGAAAGCGGCGGTCAGATCAGCTGACAACCCTCAAAACCCCGGCACGATCTGGCCTTTGTAACGGGTCAGGATGAACTCGCGCACTTGCGGCGAGTTCAGTGCCCGGGCCAGTTTCTGGATGGCCGGGCTTTGAATGTTGTCCGGGCGTGCGACCAGATACTCGACGTACAGATCCTTGCCCTTCTCCACAATCAACGCACTGTTGGTATCGATGCCCGCTTCCAGGGCGTAGTTGGCAAACACAAACGCCAGATCAACCTGATTCACCGACCTCGCCAGCAACGCGCCTTCCAGTTCGCGGATTTTCAGGTGCTTGGGATTCTCGGCAATATCCCGGGTCGTCGACAGAGAGTTGCCCGGATCCTTGAGTTTGATCAGCCCCGCCTCATCCAGCAGCACCAGGGCACGGCCCGCATTGACCGGGTCATTGGGGATGGCCACCGACGCACCGTCCTTCAACTCGGAGATCTGTTTGATCTTCGTCGAGTAAGCGCCGAAAGGCTCGATGTGCACACCAATCACTGGTACCAGATCGGTGTGACGGGTCTTGTTGAACTCATCCAGGAACGGTCGATACTGGTAGTAGTTGGCGTCGATATTTTTCTCGGCCAGTTGCACGTTTGGCTGGATAAAGTCGCTGAATACCTTGATATCCAGATCAACGCCTTGCTTGGCCAGCTCGGGCTTAACGAACTCAAGAATCTCGGCGTGGGGCACCGGACTGGCGCCCACCACCAGCTTTTCACCGGCGTGAGCCGTGAGGGCAGCAAAAACAGCCGCAAGGGCAACAAGCTTTTTCATGGCAGAACTCCGAACAATATAAATGGGCCGTCTCAGCGACGGCTGTAGTGCAGAACCAGACGGTCACCGCTGACTTGCAGGCCCTGAACCAGCAGGACCAGCAGCGCCACAGTGATCACCATCACGTCAGTCTGAAAACGCTGATAGCCGAAACGAATCGCCAGATCCCCCAGCCCGCCACCACCGATCACCCCCGCCATCGCGGTGCAGTCGACCAGAACAATGGCGGTAACGGTGATAGCTGCAATCAGCCCGCCGCGCGCTTCGGGCAACAAGGTGTGCCGCACCACTTGCCAGGTACTGGCGCCCATTGCCTGGGTGGCCTCCACCACCCCGTGGTCGACCTCACGCAGGGCGCTTTCAACCAGCCGTGCAAAGAACGGCGTGCAACCCACCACCAACGGTGGAATGGCCCCCTTCACCCCCAAAGAGGTGCCCATGAGAAAAGCGGTCAGGGGGATCAGCGCAATCAGCAAAATAATGAACGGCAGGGAGCGGAACATGTTCACCAGCATCGACAGCACCCGGTACACACCGGGTTTGGCGTGAAGTTGCTGTTTGCCGGTCAGGAACATCAAGACCCCCAGGGGCAGGCCCAGCAGAGCGGTAAAAACCAGCGCCACGCCAAGCATGCTCAGCGTGGCAATGCAGGCCTGGCCGATTTCCGGCCAGTTGAGGCTGACCAGCAGCTCGACCATGCTCATGACCAGTCGTGACGTGGAGGGTTGATCCCGTTCAGCAGCCAGTTACCCACCACGTGGTACTTCCAGCGCACCGGGTCATGCAGGGTATGTACGCGAGCATTGCGCCAGTGACGGTCGTGGTTATGGCGGGCCAGCGAAGAGCGCGTACCGCCCAGTTCAAACAGGCGGGTACTGGCTTCCAGGGCAATTTCGGTGGTCAGTACCTTGGCCTTGGCCACCGCCACCGAGGCACGCGCCACACCGTCTTCATCGGGCGCCGCCCGTACGCTGTCCATCACTTTGCCTGCGCGTTCGAGCAAGGCTTCAGAGGCATCCAGCTGGATGCTCAGCCGGCCGATCTGGATGATGGTCAGTGGATCATCACTGGCCTTTTCCAGCCCCGAGTCGATCCAGGGCCTGGCGTGTTCGCGGACAAAAACCAGAGTATCGCGCAACGCCGCACGGGCAATCCCGGCGTCAATGGCGGCCGTGGTGATCTGGGCAAAAGGACCGGCCAGGGTCGGGTTTTCATAGGAGCGGTAGGTTTTGAAGACATTGAACCCGGGCACCCGCAGATCCTGCACCAGCACCGTGCCACTGGCGGTGTTGCGCTGGCCGATGCTCGACCAGTCATCCACCACAGTGAGTCCCGGGCTGTTGCGCGGCACAAAGGCCAGATGCGCCCTGTCTTCGTCATCCAGCGCCAGCACACCCAGCCAGTGAGCATACAAAGAGCCGGTGCAGTAACCCTTGCGACCGTTGACAAGCACCTCATCGCCGTCACGGACAAAGCGCGTCTGGATGTCCTGCACCGTCTTGCCGCCGGTCTCCGAGATGGCATTGGCAAAACGATTGCCCTTGAGCGCCAGGTCAAAAAAGAAAGCCTTTTGTTCTGGCGTCCCTTGCAGGCGGATATCTTCAAGCAGGCAGTAATGGTTCTGCGGGATCTGCCCGAGGGAAGCATCCGCAGCGGAAATAATGGTGATCACTTCGGCCAGCGTGGCGTATGACACCTGCGCGCCGCCGTACTCCCCGGGCACGGTGATGCCCCACAAGCCACTGTTGGAGAACACATCCACCACCTCGGCAGGCACCTGGCGCAGCCGATCACGTTCAGCATCACCCTCCAGCAGAAACGCCGCGACTTTATGGGCGACGTCGATGGCTTCAGCATCCGTGCGGATGACATGGGCATTGGCAACAGAAAGGGGGTACGGGGCATCGGCAGGGGCGTACGACATGGACTTCTCACTCGTTACTCATAATGGGTCGCCAGCAGGAGCGACCGTTAAATGGGTGAGAGCAGAAACCATGCCATCTATTTTATATATAAAAATCAATTACTTACGAAAAACAAGAAACATCCGGAGTTGCCAGGGCAACAGTCTGTGTTGCAACTGTTGCCTGGCCAACACCCTTGGCGGGGTCAAGGTATGACCAATGGTTATCGCCCAATCCACATTCGTCATTGGGCAGCCTCTTCGACAAAAACTACAGTGGCCGCCTGAAGGAGCCTTGAGGGTTCCCTTTTGAGAGAGCTGCGGCGCGATTACCTGATTCGCAGCTGGCACAAAAATCTTGTAGCACTGGCCTGAAGGGACATTGATATGACACGCATCACCGGACAGAACTTTATTGGCGGACACCGCAGCGGTGCTGGCACCGTGCACCTGCAAAGCGTGGATGCCAGCACCGGCGAAGCGCTGCCCTACCACTTTATCCAGGCCACCGAACCCGAAGTGGATGCCGCTGTCAGTGCGGCCAGCGCCGCGTTTCCAGCTTTTCGCAGCTTGCCCGCCACCCGAAGGGCCGAGTTCCTGGAGGCCATTGCCGAAGAAATTGACGGGCTGGGCGACGATTTCATCGCCATTGTCTGCCGCGAGACTGCCTTGCCAGCTGCGCGCATCCAGGGCGAACGCGGGCGCACCAGCGGGCAAATGCGCCTGTTTGCCAACGTGCTGCGCCGTGGTGATTTTTACGGCGCGCGCATCGATCAGGCGCTGCCTGACCGCCAGCCTTTGCCCCGTGCAGATCTGCGTCAGTGCCGAATGGGCGTAGGGCCGGTGGCCGTGTTCGGGGCCAGTAACTTCCCGCTGGCCTTCTCCACGGCTGGCGGTGATACCGCTTCGGCACTCGCGGCCGGTTGCCCGGTGGTGTTCAAGGCTCACAGCGGGCACATGGCAACCGCTGAATGGGTGGCGCTTGCCATTGTGCGCGCCGCCGAGCGCACCGGCATGCCTGGCGGTGTGTTCAACATGATCTACGGTGCGGGGGTGGGCGCTGTGCTGGTCAAGCATCCCGCGATTCACGCTGTCGGCTTTACCGGTTCCCTGTCCGGAGGCCGTGCCCTGTGCGACATGGCCGCAGCAAGACCCCAGCCGATCCCGGTTTTTGCCGAGATGTCGAGCATCAACCCGGTGCTGGTCTTGCCTCAGGCGCTGCTTGCCCGCGGCGAGCAGATTGCACGGGAGCTGGGCGGTTCGGTGATGCTGGGCGCAGGCCAGTTCTGCACCAGCCCGGGCCTGGTGCTGGGTATCCGCTCACCCGGGTTCAGTGCCTTTGTCCAGGCACTCAGCCAGTTCTTCAACGCTCAGGCCCCACAGACACTGCTCAATGCCGGGGGCCTGGTCAGTTACAGCAAAGGTATCCAGCGCCTGGCAGGGGTCGATGGTATCCGCCACCTTGCAGGCGCGCCGCAACAAGGCAATCAGGCCAGCCCGCAGTTGTTCCAGGCCAATGCCAGCCTGCTGATCGATGGCGCCGAGGTGTTGCAGGAAGAGGTCTTCGGACCGACCACCCTGGTGGTCGAAGTCGCGGACAAGGCGCAGTTGATGCAGGCATTGCATAGCTTGCATGGCCAACTGACCGCCACGCTGATTGCCGAGCCCGCTGACTTGCAGGCGTTCGCCGAGGTCGTGCCGGTGCTTGAACACAAGGCCGGACGGTTACTGCTCAACGGTTACCCGACCGGCGTCGAGGTGTGCGATGCGATGGTTCACGGCGGGCCTTATCCGGCGACATCCGATGCCCGTGGCACCTCGGTGGGCTCGCTGGCCATCGACCGCTTCCTGCGCCCGGTGTGCTACCAGAACTATCCGGACAGCCTTTTGCCGGACGCGCTTAAAAACGCCAACCCGCTGGGTATCCAGCGCTTGCTTGACGGCAAGCACAGCCGCGACGCACTGGCCAGCTGATCTGCGCGGGCCCCGTAATGGGGCCCTGCGTACAGGTCCGTCAGGCAATGTAATTTCATCTAAAGATCAATTTGTAGCCGCTGACGAGGTACGAGGCTGCGATAAGGACCGCAGGGCCTTCAAAAGCCGGGACACTTCGCGGTCCATCGCAGCCTCGTACCTCGTCAGCGACTACAACACGTAGTTCCGCGATATCAGGCAGTGCGGACCTCAGGCCGCCGCGCATTATTAAACCCCCTCAAACTTGAACGCCGGAGTGACCTGAAAGCGGCTTGAGACCTCCCCGGAGTAAATGGTGCTTTGGTCCGGGCCCAGGTTCAGCTTTTTGACGGTGCCCGTTGCCTTTGAAAAATCGACCTTGTTCAAGTCCACCCAAAACGTGTTCGGGGTGACGGCCGATTCGAAAAAGTACAACCCCTGCTTGTGATCGATCACAGAGCGCCAGCGGGTCGAGGATATGTTCGGCTCGCCGGGCGTGGTAATGCCGTACGGTACTGAAACGTTGCGGATCACGCTGAATACGCTGGCCAGTGACAAGCGCGCGTCCTGATTCTTTGGCACCGCATTGACGTAAAAAGACGCCCGGGCAAAGCGGTCTGCAGAACGATTGGTGCCGGGGAGCATCACTGTCCCGCCAATGGATTGCCAATACGCATTCATTGCCAACTGCGCATCGAATGCCGGGGAGTTGGTCATGACCTGATAGCTGCGGTCGTGGTGAATCACTTGCTTGCCATCGATAAACTCAATGATCGCACTGTCACCCGAGGCATCGGACATTGAGAGGTGCAGCGTTGCCAAACGACTTTCACCCGGCACATTGGCAGTGACAACGGTGAAGGGTTCGGTCTTGAGTACATCGACCGCTTCGGCAACGGTGCTGAAGTTGTCCAGGACATACTGGGCCCAGGCAGAAATGCTCAACCCGGGTTTGTCTTTATTGACCGGCGGATATTCAGACTCCACCAGCCACAGCAGGTTTGCCGACAATCCGGCTTCGTTGACCCCGTCAGTAGTTGAAATGTCGTAGCCCGTGGCAATCACACTGCCGTATCTGGACGTCCACTTCAGCGAGCCCGGCCCTGCCTCCCCGGTGCGCTGCATACCCTGGGGGAAGATCCACAGATTGGTTGCCACGTCTGTCTTCCAGTCCATGGACCGCGCCGTGATCACCGTGTCGTTGTCACCCAGATAAACCAGACGGGTGCAGGCATTGGCGACCGGCAACGCGAGCATGAAGCCTGCCAGTGCCAACGTCAGATGTTGGGTGTGTTTGAGCAACTTCATTCACTTGAATCCTCAATACGGGTTTAGAAGCGCATGGACAAGCCAAGTACCGGGCCGCGCTGGGTCACGTCGTACTTGAACTTGTTGCCGGTAAAGTCGGTGGTTCGATAGTCCTGAGCCAGCACCCGATAACCGACGCGAATGATCGTGGGGTGATCCGCCAGGAACATCCGGTAACCCAGATACCCTTGGGCGTTCCAGGTTTTTTTGGAGGATGTATCCAGCCCGCCGGTGTCGGCTTCGCCGGAGAGCAGCCAGCGGTCCGTCAGGTCGGCCTGCATGCGCAAGCCCACGAACGGGTCTGTCCACTCGGTTTTTTTCTTGGTGCTGAAACCCACAGAGTCGACGCTCAGTTTTGTCGACAGCTTGGTCCAGCGCACACCGACCGTGGGCTCAACGCGCCAGGCGCGAGGTTCGCCAAATATCGTGGAGCCGCCAAACTCATACTCATAGACACGGTAATACGCACCCACCGCAAGGGTGCTTTGGGCGATTGCCAGACCTACCTTGCGCCCGAACACCCTCTCGGACTGGTGGGTTTTCGCGTAGACGCCATCGACATAAAACCCCAGCGTGCGATTGGTCAGTTCCAGATTACCCATGAAAACCGAACTCAAATTTTCCATCACATCCGAGAACGGTACATCCACTTTTGTATTGACCCCGCCAAGCGCCGCTTGCCCGCTCATTGACGGAGCCCACACAAAGGGGCTCGCCAACAACAACCATTCCGAGTCACGGGTACTGGTGGTTGCTGGCGGCTCACTCCCTTGCGCCATCTGCAGGAAAAACACCAGCGGCAACGCCGCAGACGCACATCTGACAGTCTGTTTTCTCATTGCCCTGATTAACCGGTCATGGATTCAACCAGTAGGTATAGCAGGTATCCCCTGAAAATCTGCTGTCAGGTGCAGTCATTGCCGGCGCCAATAAGTCTTTACCCCATAAGGCATTTACAAAAACCAGCGATATTCCCGGGCACTGATTTCTTGCATGAAAGCCAGATGGTCCTGACGCTTGTTCTCGCAGTAAACATCGACAAATTCGCCGCCCAAGCCTTCGCGCAACTGAGGCTGGTGCTGCATGCCCCGCACGGCTTCAAGCATCTCAAGCGGGAAAGCGATACCGCTGTTGCGGTCTTCGTTAAGCGGCAAAATCGGCTCTTTACCCGCCTCAAGCCCATGCTCCAACCCGACCAGAATCGCCGCCAGCACCAGATAGGGGTTGGCATCGGCGCCCGCAAGGCGATATTCGATCCGCAGGTTTTTTGCATCAGACTCCGGAATCCGCAAGCAGGCATCCCGGTCTTCATAACCCCAACTGGCCTGGGTAGCGATATTGGTCGTGCCGCCCAGTCGGCGAAACGCGTTCTGGTTGGGAGCAAAAATCGGCATGCTCGCGGGCAATAACGCCAGGCAACCCGCAACGGCATGCCGCAGCGGCTGCTGCTGATTGAGTGCCAACAGGTTGTTGCCGTCAGCGTCATACAGGCTGACATGCACATGCATGCCGCTGCCAGGATGCTGCAGATAGGGCTTGGCCATAAAGCTGGCGCGATAGCCGTGCTTGAGGGCAACGCCCCGGGTGCTGCGACAAAACAGGGCCGCCCAGTCCGCCGCACGTAAACCGTCGTCGAGATGACCAAAATTGATTTCGAATTGCCCCGGCCCCAGTTCGGCCGTGATCACGGTTGCCTCGATCCCTTGGGCCTGCGCCGCATCGACCATGTCATCAAGCACTGGAGAAAAGCGCGACAAGCGTTCGATGTGCATATTGGGCTGGTCATCGGCATCGTCGCTCAACGGATCACGAGGAAACTGCACCAGCCCCTCACGCAGTTGCTTGTCGAACAGGTAAAACTCCAGCTCGAACGCCACCACCGGGTGAATGCCCTTTCGCGCCAGTCGGGCCAACACCTGGGCGAGGACTTCCCGGGGCTCGAAGACAATCGGTTTTTCGGTGCCATCGGAGGTAATCAGCATCTGGCCCAGCGGCTTGCCTTCCCAGGTCACCGGCTTGAGCGTGCCTGGCACCAGGCGTCGGACGGCATCCGGGTCGCCGTCGTTGAAGCAGTAGTCGCCAATTTTGAACAGCCCGCCCTGTACACCCAGTAACACGCAGTTTTGCGGCAATTTGAGCACGCTGCCCGCCGCCACTTTTTCAAGCATGTCGATGGGGTAGCGCTTGCCGTAGAAATGCCCGGGAATATCCAGGGAAATCAGATCGACATAACGCACCTCGGGGTTGTGCTGGCGAAAGGCACGCACTTCGGCCAGCAAATCGGAGCATGCAGCATCCATCATGGGAGTTCCTTTATTGTTATCAGGTGTAGACCCACAGCACTCGCGTGAGCTGCGATGTCAGGTTGGCGTAGCGACAGCGCGTGTGGCTGTCGAACTGAAAACTGTCCCCGGCGTACAGGGTGGCGGGCTCATCATCGTCGCCCAGCCACAGGGTCAATTGACCTTCGATCACGTAGCCGCCCTGCTCCGAGCTGTCCGTCATATGCCGCTCGCCGCTGTTGGCGCCAGCTTCCAGCAGACTCTCGAGCATGGAGAACGAGGCGCGGATTTTTGGCGAGACCAGAATGTCGGTAATTCCGTTGCCCAGATACAACGTGCGGCGCTCATCGGGGCGGGTCACCCAGGGCAACTGTTTGGGTTTTGGCAGGCTGTAGAAATAGGTGGTCGGCACGCCCAGGGTTTCGCTGATCGCTGTCAGGTCGGCCACTGTCGGCTGCGATATCCCGCGTTCGACCTGGGACAAAAAACCCACCGAGCGGCCGATTTTGTCCGCCAGTTCCTTGAGGGTGTATTTCTTGTGTTTGCGCAGGTCGTGGATAAGGATCGCCAACGCGGCCATCTCTTCTTGCTTGTTCATCCCGGGCCGCCGTGAAATTTTAGTAATTTAATTTCATGAAAAATTACAGGTTAAATTTCACAAGTGCAAGGCAGTTGCTCTGCTCGCATCCGCCAACGTCTTCACAGGGGAGTTTTGTTCAATACGTCAAAGTGCCCGCCCATTAACCTTCTGGCACACCCCTGAACGGAGCACAGTAACGATGAGCGTGTTGATTTCGATGGCGGCGTTTGCCCTGGCAGCATCCATCTCACCCGGACCGGTCAATGTCGTCGCCCTGAGTTCCGGCATGCAGTTTGGCCTGGGCCCCAGCCTGCGCCATGTGCTGGGCGCAACGGTCGGTTTTGTCGTGCTGCTGCTGTTTACCGGTTTCGGCCTGCATGAAGTGCTCAAGCAGTGGCCGATACTGACCGACCTGATTCGCTGGGCAGGCATGGCCTTCCTGCTTTACCTGGCCTGGAAGCTGGCGATGGATAACGGCCGGATCGAGTTCGAGGGTGACACGCAACACCCCTCATTTTTAAAAGGCGCGGCCATGCAGTGGCTCAACCCCAAGGCCTGGCTGGCTGCTGTTGCGGGCATGGGCGCCTTTGTCGCCGGCGGTGAGGCCGTGCTGATCTGGTCGTTCGCGCTGATCTACTTTGTCGTCTGCTACGCGTCCGTGGCTTGCTGGGCCTGCACCGGGGCATTCCTGAGCCGTTATCTGCGCAGCGCCAGGCGCATTCGCCTGTTCAACCGCAGCATGGCGGCCATGCTGGCGGGCTGTGCGGTCTCTTTGCTGTGGTTTTAAGTCTTGTACTGGCCGGGCGTGGCGGCGAGGTACTTTTTGAATACCCGCTGAAAATGCGCCTGATCGGCAAAGCCGGTCTGATGAGCGATATCGGCGATCAACGCACCTTCGCGCAACTGCGTCTGCGCATGTTGAATCCGCCGGTTGATCAGATAGGCGTGGGGCGTCATGTGGTAACGCTGCTCGAATGCGCGAATCAGGTAAGCCTCTGACAGGCTGGCAGCTTCACAGATGTCCTGCAGTCGAATCGTGCGCAGGAAATGCGCATCGATATAGTCGGCGGCCCGCTCCACCCGCACATTGGCGCTCTTGCGCAGCGCCACCGAACCGCCCAGCTCTTGCTGCATCGACGAAAAAAACAGGATCGCCGCCTCATGCTTGGCCAGCACCTCTAGCCGAGGGTCGACCAGTTGTGCAAAGAGGGCGGTCAGGCCGTTGAACAATGCTGGGGATTGGGTGTGAGTGGCCGCGACGGGATGAAACACCCCGCTGGCATCCGCCTCAAAACCGTGCTGAATACCTGCCAGCCAGTGGGCATCGACATACAACATCACGTATGACCACAGCTGATCCTCGACCGGATTACAGGCATGAACATCCCCCGGATTCATCAGCACCACCGTACCTGCGCTGATGGTGTGGGAGGTTTTTTCATGCAGGTAATTGCAGCAACCTGAAGTGATTGCACCGATTGAAAATATCTCGTGAGAGTGCCGCGCATAGCAGACCTTGCGGCCATCGGCGATTGAGCGCGCCTCGATAAAAGGCAACTGCGCATCCCTCCAGAATTTCGGAGTTGCGCAGCCTGGATCGACGGCAAGGGTACTGACCTGATTGCTTGCGGGCATGGTATCGGGACCGGGAAGATCATGGGCCACGATGGATTTCACGGCCTTTGTCTGCCTGCCAGCCTAGCACTTGAAGCTAGGTCACACGAATGACAACCTTGCCTTTGGCCCGGCCTTGCTCGACATAACTCAACGCCTGCGCTGTGTCGTTGAACTCAAACATCCGGTCAACCACTGGTTTGATCACACCAGACTCAATCAGCGCGCTGATTTCACGCAACTGCTCGCCATTGGCCCGCATGAAAACAAATGAATAACTCACACCCTGCTTGCGGGCTTTGCGGCGGATGCCATAGCTCAGAAGGCCCATGACCTGCTGCAACCCCCAGTTCAGCCCCTGAGCCTTGGCAAACTGCGCAGTAGGTGGGCCGGAGATCGAAATCAGCCTGCCTCCCGGTTTCAGCACCTTGAGGGATTTTTCGAGGGTGCCAGCGTCAAGGCTGTTCAGCACCACGTCGTAGTCGTGCAGTAACGTGTCGAAGTGCTGCTGCTTGTAGTCGATCACAACATCGGCCCCGAGGGCCTTCACCCATTCAACGTTGCGGGTGCTGGTGGTCGTGGCCACTAAAGCGCCCAAGTGCCTGGCCAACTGAATGGCAATACTGCCCACCCCGCCGGAACCTGCGTGAATGAGCACCTTCTGCCCTTTTTTCAGTTGCGCGGTTTCTACCAGCACCTGCCAGGCCGTCAGCGCGACCAAAGGGATGGACGCTGCCTGCGCCATGTCGAGGTTGACGGGTTTAAGCGCAAGCGCATCCCGGGACACCGCAATAAGCTCAGCGAAAGTCCCCATGCTGTCCTCGCTGGGACGTCCATAGACCTCGTCTCCCGGCTTGAACTGGCGAACATTGTCGCCCACACGCAGCACCACGCCCGCCAGATCGTTACCCAGAACCAGTGGAAACCGATAGGGCAGGATCAGTTTGAACTCGCCCTTGCGGATTTTGGAGTCCAGCAGATTGACGCTGGCGGCATGCACCTTGACCAGCACTTCGTCGGGTCCAACTTCAGGGTCGGGCAAGTGCCCTATCCGTCCAGTGTCCTTGCCATATCCATCGATAAAAAAAGCTTTCATAGCAGGCGGCTCCGGGTTGAGGCACCGAGCGGCAACTGCCCCCGGTGCGGCAACCCCGCATCAATCAGTTTTTATAGCGATCGGCAGCATGGGCCATCCGCAGATCCCCCAGCAGCGCCTGACGGGCGCCATCCAGCGCATCCCAACGGGCAGCGTCATGCAAAGGCGGAATGGTCACTCGCTCACGGCGGTCGAAACCGACCAGCGCGGCATCGACCAACTCACCCACCTCCATCACCTCAGGCAGGACGTTGATATCGATACCTGCGCGCTCCCAGATTTCGGTGCGGGTTGCGGCAGGCAAAACCGCCTGGACATAAACCCCCTTGGGCGACAACTCGTGACTCAACCCTTGTGACAGCAACTGCACAAACGCCTTGGTTGCAGCGTAGACCGACTGGCCGAACTCAGGCGCCAGGCCTACGACCGAACCTATATTGACGATCGCCCCCTCACCGGCCTGCACCAGCCGTGGCGCAATCGCGCTGGCCAGTCGCGTCAGCGCAACAGTGTTGAGCGCAATAATCGTCGTGAGGCTCTGTGCTGTCTGCTCCAGAAAACCACCCGACTGGGCAATACCCGCATTGTTGATCAGGATGCCTATGCTGGAGTCGTCACGCAGCCGCGCTTCAACCACCTCCAGATCACTGGATTGGGTCAGGTCTGCCTGCAACACATCGACGGCAACACGGTATTGCTGGCGCAAGTGTGTCGCCAGGGCTTCCAGTCGCGCCTTGTCGCGGGCAACCAGCACCAGATCGTGGCCACGGCGAGCAAAGCGCTCGGCATAGGTCGCCCCGATACCGCTGGAAGCGCCCGTGATAAGGACTGAGGAATGAGTAGTCATGGAGGCGCTCTCTCAAGAATAAATCCAGCCGCGGGATGCGGCCTGTCGATCGAAGAGGCTTTATGATGATGATCATAATCCAAATCGTCAACTATTTTGATGATGGTCGACATCCATGTATATTGGGCGCTTGATTGTCAGTGATTTGAACGAGGCATAAAGCGATGAGGGTCACAAAAGCACAGGCGCAGGCGAACCGGGCACACATCGTCGAGACGGCTTCCAGGCTGTTCCGCGAGCGTGGCTATGACGGTGTGGGGGTGGCGGATCTCATGGCCGCGGCCGGCTTTACCCATGGCGGGTTCTACAAGCACTTTGGTTCAAAGGCTGACCTGATGGCTGAAGCTGCCGCGTGCGGACTGGCAAGCTCGCTGGAAAAAAGCGCAGAGCACGATATTGCCGGGTTCTTTGACCAGTACCTCTCCCGCCAGCACCGTGATGCGCCGGGAGAGGGTTGCACCCTGGCGGCCTTGTGCGGGGACGCAGCGCGACAGCCTGAAGAGGTCAAGACAACCTTTGCCCAAGGGCTCGAAAACATGCTGGCCGCCGTTGAGCGCTCAGGTGCCACGTTCGCCGGCGTTGAGCCACAGGACATGCGGGCCAGGATAATAGACACCATGGCCCATGCCATTGGTGCGATCGTGCTGTCCCGGGCCTGCCCTGATAACAGCGCGCTGGCAGATGAAATTCTCGAGGTTTGCCGCAAGCAGATTCTCGGCCCCATGGGCCCCCGCGACTTGTAGTCGCTGAGGAGCGTAGCGAGGCTGCGATCGATCGCGAAGCGGTCGCAAAACCGGAACACGCGGTGTGCCTGAAAAACCGAAGAGGCTGACTTTACGACTGCTGCGTCTCAGTGGCGCACCAAACCTGACGCAGCCTCGCACGGCTCGTCAGCGACTACAGATTCGCCACCAACTCTTGTTGTAGTCGCTGACGAGTTGAACGAGGCTGCGATCGATCGCAAAGCGGTCGCAAAACCGGAACATGCGGTGTGCCTGAAAAATCGAGGAGGCTGACTTTACGACTGCTGCGTCGCAGTGGCGCACCAAACCTGACGCAGCCTCGCACGGCTCGTCAGCGACTACAGATTCGCCACCAACTCTTGTTGTAGTCGCTGACGAGTAGAACGAGGCTGCGATCGATCGCGAAGCGGTCGCAAAACCGGAACACGCGGTGTGCCTGAAAAACCGAAGAGGCTGACTTTAAGACTGCTGCGTCGCAGTGGCGCGCCAAACCTGACGCAGCCTCGCACGGCTCGTCAGCGACTACAGACCGGCGATTTACAACAGCCTGATCACGTCGCTGTAAGGCGTTTGCAAATCACGTTCGGGGATTTCCCAGATCACAAGCGCAGGGGGCGTCTGTTTGAATGCCGGGTTATTGAAGTAGTTGTTGGCACCACCGGAAAACTCGCCTCCATCCTTGGCAAAGTCACCAATCGGCGCACCCAGGGCCTGTTGCATAAACCCGGCGAAATTGGAGTTGCGAGAAAACGAAGTGCCAATCAGTGCCACATTCGGCAGGTTATCGTCGCCAAACAGGTCATCCAGACTGTCTGCATCACCCTGCGATTCCCCGGCTTTCTCACTGAACCGGCTCGCCGCCACAGACTCGGCTGCGGGTTGCAATCCTGCTGGCAACCATTCAAGACCGGCCAGGCGAACCAGATCTCCCGGGCGACGCGCCGGGTCTTGCAGTGCCGTTTCATAATCCTTGTGGGGTGTGGCAGTGATCCCCATCGCCTGTACCCGCACAGCGATGGCCTTGGCCGCCGCCGAGGCGCCCGCCTCACTCCAGTGGGTGTCGGTGCGCAGGTAAGCTTCGCTGCCCAGTGATTGCAGGGCTGGCGCCAGATCCAAAGCACTTACCCCTGCCTTGTTCAGCGCTTCAACCCAGGCCACTGCGCGATTGTGCAACTGCACCGGCCGACGCAAATCGCACAGCTGCCCGCTGGCAATACGGCTCTTGTCCGGCACCACGGCCACCAGCAAGCGGATGCCTCGCAACGACAGTTGCTGCTGGATATCACGCACCGCCGCCGCCTTGATCTGTGCATTGGCCTGAGCATGACGGTTGATGCGCATTTCATCGGTCAAGAACAACCAGCCATCACATCCCGGACGGACCCGTGCGCCGGTGTCGTGCAGCATCAGCCAGCTCGCGCCGCGTTCCAGATCTGCCGCCTTTCGCGGCACCCCAGCCTCTGACAACTGCTTGGCGATCTTGTGGGTGACCTCGCCATGCAGCACCGCGTCGCGGGTCAGGTCGGGGGGCAGCATCTGGACCTTGCCGCTGATCAACAGCCAGAGCGACGAGGCAAAACTGACGGCCAGAAATACGACAAACACAACGCCGCCCAACCTGCTGACACGGGCGGTGAGTTCAGTCGGTACAGCCGGTTGGGGCGTTGAAGAAGACATGGGCGCGGCCATCAGAACTGGAAGTAGAGGAAGGGCACCGCCTCGCGGCTCGCGATCAACGCGAACGAGAGCAGAAAACCCGCCACCGGCCACAGGGCCGCTATAGGAACAAACCACACTTGAGTACCAAAACGCTGCTCAACACGGTCCTTGAACAGCGGCGCGATAATGCATGCCACGCCGAGCAGCGCCGCCAGGCCGTGAGCCGAGCGCAGCGTCACGGCCAACGCGTCGCCCAAGGCAAACCCGTGCAAACCGAACTGGCCAGCATACATAGTCAGGGCCGATGCAAAATCCGGCGCACGGAACAGGGTCCAGGCCATGAACACAAACAGCAGTGTCAGGGTATGGGAGAACAGTGTAGGAATACTCGGCAGGTTCGATCGCGACCACAACCGGTCCACACACAGCGCCACCCCGTGAGCGGCCCCCCACAGCAGGTAATTCCAGCTATCGCCGCCATGCCAAAGCCCGGCAATGGCCATGGTCAGGAACAGATTGCGATAGGTCTTCCAGGCCCCGTTACGGTTACCGCCCAGAGCGATATACAGGTAGTCGCGCAACCAGCTGGACAAGGACATGTGCCAGCGCCGCCAGAAATCCTGAATGCTGCTGGCCAGGTAAGGCTGGTTGAAGTTTTCCGGAAAGTGAAAGCCCAGCATCAGGCCGAGGCCGATGGCCATGGCGCTGTAGCCCGCGAAGTCGAAAAACAGTTGCAACGAGTAGGCCAGGCAACCGATCCAGGCGTCGACAAAGGACGGATTATCCAGATGGAACGCCACATCCACCAATGGCGACAGAGTGTCTGCCACCAGCACTTTCATGCACATGCCGACCATGAAACGGCGTGCGCCCAGAGAAAAATTCTGCCAGTCGAAATAGCGCCGGGTCAGCTCACGACGCACCCAGTCATAGCGAATGATCGGACCTGCTATGGAGTGGCCGAACATCGAAATATAGGTGGCGTAGTTGATGAAGCTGCGCTCCACCGGCACCGTATGGCGGTGCACATCCACCAGATAGGAAATGGCCTGCAGCACGATAAACGACAGCCCTGCCGGCAGCGCCACCCGCTGCCACTCCAGGGGCATCGCGCCCGGCCAGGTAATCCATTCCATCCAGGTTGCAGCCAGGATATTGGCGTACTTGTACCAGCACAGCACTGCGGTGTTGAACACGATCAGCGCAATCAACAGCCGCACCCTGCCCTTTGAGTCTTCGCGGGAGCGATCAATCAGCAGCCCGCCGACCCAGGCAACGATGGTCAACGCCACGTGCAACGCGAGGAACATCGGGTTCAGCCAGCCATAGAACAACCAGCTGCCGATCAACAAAATGACGTTACGCCACTGGGGCTTGCCCAGGGCGTAAATCAGCATGAAGGCTGGCAGAAACAGCGTCAGGAACTCGAGTGAGGCGAAGACCATGGCAGCGGCAGAATCCGATCAGTAGGACAGAGTGTCCGTTGCGCTCAAAAGACGTGGCCCGCTGGCAGAAGGCACCAGCAGCACGCTGTAGCGTTCCCCCGCCTTGAGCATGCCCAAATCCAGCGCAGCACCCACATTGGCGTTGGCGCACACCAGTTGCACCGAAAGGTTCACCGGATTGATCGAGCGCCGTTGCAGGCTGGCGACGGGCACCGCCTTGAACAGATCGGCGCTGCGCCCGGCAGGACGCAGACTGGCATCGCTGCAGGATTTATCGACGTTAACGAACGCCAGCGAAGCCTTGAGGCCGTTGAAATCGTCAGGTGTCTCACGCACGGCGACTTGCTCGATACCCGCACCCTGCGACACGACAACAATCGTCGCGAACTCCCCGGGCTCAACCTTGAGATCCAGCGCCAGCTGTTGCCCGCCACTGACCAGAGAACCCTTGACCGGACTGGTCGAGTCCACCGGGAACAATAGCGACGCCGGCTGCGCCACTTCAAGGCGCAACGGCGGCTGTCCTGCCTGGCCGATGACGTCCAGGGGCGCCGTGGTGGCGTTGACGAAGCGGATGAAGGCTGCGTCCTGGCTGGGGCCGGTGGGATACAGGGCAAAATCGGCAGCCAGGGTGCACATGCTACATAACAGTGTCATCGCACCCGTCAGTGGACGAATCACTTCTTCTCTCCCTTGGCGCTGACCGCTTCAGGCGGCAGTTTGCCCAACGCATTGCCGATGGCATTGGCCCAGGACTTGTAGCCCGCAACAGTAAAATGCTGGCCGTCAGTGGTCACCCACTGCCCGGGCTTGGAGAACTCCAGGGAGTCGATGTAGGTACAAGGCGCGACGTTGGTTGCCAAAAACGCGGATATCAGTTTGGTGCGCGCATCGTTTTTCTTGTACATGCCGCCTTCTTTGCCCCACGCCGGGCCTACCCATGCGCATTTGGCACCGTTGGCGGTGATTTCCTTGGCCAGTGCAGACACGTTCTGCCACGCCCAGGCCTTGGGAAATACCGGCTTGTCGTACGAGGCCATGGTGTCGGCAATCACAAGCACCACTAGGTCCGGCTTGTCGGCGGCAATCAAGTCCTTGATTGGGGTTGTAGTCGCATCACGCCCCTTGATCACAATCTTGCCGCTGCCTTTTTCTTCAGCCCCACAATCGACTTTTTTGGTGATAAGCCAATCGCCAGCGCTGGCCCCGCACGCGCCAATCGAATGCACATTCGCGCCTTGCTGGGTCAAGTTGGCGTGCAGTGGTTCCATCAGGTGATTGGCCAGGCTCATGTGACTCTCCCCAAGAACAAGAAGGGTCATACCGGCTAGAACGGATGAAGGCATTTAAAGTCTCCAGGACATCAATTGGAATAAGGGGAACTGTAAGGGCTGACCGGCAGCGCCATCGGGCCGTTCATGTCCTCAAACATGTAACGCAAGTACATGGCACCCGTGACTTGCTGGTAGTCCTGGGCATTGTCCAGACCAAGATTGGCCCCCAGAAAAAAGTTTGAACCAAACTTGTACTCACCGGCTGCGGAGAGACTGTAACCAACCCCAGCCTTGCTCTCGCTGGAGTAGCGCTGGTCGTTTTCAGCTTGCAGCGTGCTGTCGCCAGGGAAGTAGTCCGCACCCGCCTGATGGGAGTACTGGACACCCACCGAACCCTTGACCTGATAGCTGAGGCGCTCGGTGCGCTGCGACCAGGCCACCGGCACCCCAAGGGCAAAGTAGCTTTGCGGGCTGAAATAGCCGCCGTGACCGTAGGTAAAGAAGTTCTGGTTATTGTCGAAGCTCATGCCAGTGGCGCTCAGGCCGAGGGTCAGCTTGCTGTCTTCATCATTTTGCAGATACCAGTAAACACCGGCGCCCAATTCGGCACGGCTGTTGGACTCTACGTTATGGCCCAACAGCTTGTGCCACGCGCCGTAGCCATAGGCGCCAATCGCCTGGTCGTCGTAGCTCAGTTGGCCTCGACCGCCGTTAGCCGTCACACCGCCCCACGACTGCCCGCTACGTTCATCGGTAGTACCGGCGAACGACGTCACGCTGTCGATTACCGGACGGCGCGAGACGTTGACGCCATAGCGCACATTGGAATTGCTGGCGAGCGGGCGATCCACACTCACACCACCGGCGACGGTGCTGTATTGAAAGCCGATTGGCGTAGTGCCGATGTCAGCCTTGATGCCTTCATCCGGACGAGCGAAGCCAACGCTCACACCCACACCACTTTCACGCTGGGCACCAATACCTTCGGTTGACGCGTTGCCACTGCCGAAGCGTTCAGCGGCATACACACCCACCCGTCCTGCGTTCAGGGATACCGGCGTCACACGCACAGCGAGACGGTTGTCACCTGCCGGGAAATTAATCTCCAGCGGCGTCTCGATATCGGTCATCTTGCCCAGGCCCGGCTCGCTGTCATTGGTGCGCACGGTCACACCCTGAGTCACGTAAGCACTGCGTTCCTGAAGGATGCTGTCCAGTGCACGCTGGGCAGAACTGGCCTGATCTACCGCTACATTGACCGTGCCTTGCGGCGCGAAAGGATTGGCCCCGGCATTGCCAAATCGCCCGGAGGGCACGGCCGCACGGCTCGGGATTGCGGCTGCCACGCGGGCTTGTTGCTGACCTGGATAGACGTCTTGAGGCAATAACGAATTGCTGCCTGCGCTATACGATGCCGAATCCAGCACGGCTTGCGCCGGAGCAGGAATCCCGTCGATCGCCCCGCGGCCAACCTGATTACCCGGCCCCGACAAACCTGCAAAAGGGTTGGGCGCCGCGCCCGTACCGGCAGCCTGCGTCACCAGGCTGCGTTTTTTCTCGGTCTGCTCGATGTCTACGGCCTTGCGCAACAGGTGGGTGGCTTGAGCAGACTTGCCCATGCTGCGGTAGATCCGTGCCGCTTCGGTCAAGGACTGCGGGTCGTAGTTTTGCAGCTTCACGAACTGCTCCAGCGCACGTTCGGCGTAGCCGTTATCACGGGCCAGAACGGCGGCGTCCGCGGCATTGAGCAAGATCTGCGGGTCGTTTGGCTGACGCTGCAGCAAGGGTTTGTACAGCTCGAAGGCCTTGGCATTGTCACCGCTGCTGACATACATGCGCGCCAGTGCCGAAACCGCACCCGCATCCCCGGGGCGTGACGCCAGCGCCGGTGCCAACGTGTCATAAGCGCCTGCCAGATCACCGCCTTCACGCAGCAGGTCTGCCTGACGAATACGATACTGGTAAAGCAGATCATCGAAGCGCTTGCGTGTAGCAAGGCTCATTGGCTGATTTTGCAGGCCCCGCAGAATCGAATTGACCTGAGCATCATTGCCCGTCTTCAACAGCAGATTGGCGTACTGCAACATCAGGTCGGCGGACGGTGTCGGTGTCTGGTTAATGACGTCGCGCATCATGGTCAACGCACGTGTGGCGTCACCGGTGTCGACATAGGCCGACGCCAGCGTCGCCATCCGGTCCGGGCTGCGGCTGGCCATCGGTTGCAAACGATCAAGCAGGGCCAGGGCTTCCTGACGCTGGCCGCGCTTGGCCATGGTAGCGGCGAGTTTGACTTGCACCGTCAGGGTAATCTGGTCGGCCAGCTCGCTCATATCGGCGGTGCGGCGGCCCGCAGGAATGCGACTGATGGCGGCCTGGGCAGCGTCCCACTGCTCCATTTCCACCGAGAGCAAAGCGCTGGTGTAAAGCGCGTCAACGTCGGTCGGATGCGCCTTGAGGTAGCTGTCGATCAGGTCTCGGGCTTTTTGTGGCTCGCCGGTCTTGAGGTAAAGGCGGGAGAGGTCAAAACGGGTCCAAACGTTATCCGGGTCGTCCTTGACGGCTTGCACCAACGCCTGTTGCGCACCACGGGTATCACCCCGCTGTTCGGCCAATGCAGCCGCCTGGGTGGAGCGCAGCGCACGCAGCCGACCACCGCCGCCCATTTCGGCCTGCTGGGCTGCAGTCAGGGTATCGAGCAAGCGCAATGCCTCATCGGCCTGCCCCGATTGCGACAGAACACTCACAAGCCCTTGTACGGCCTGCGCATTATCTCGCTGCACACTCAATACTTGGCGATAACTGGCCTGGGCTTCATCCAGTTGACCGTTCTGGGCCTGGAGATCTGCCAGGGCCAGGCGCGCTTCGACGCCTTTAGGGTTAAGACGCATGGCCTGTGCAATGTTCTGCCGGGCCTTGTCGGGTTGAGCCTTGGCCTGGTTGCGCGCCTGTTGCAGCAAGGCCCAGTAGCGCACGTTGTCCAACGCGGGCTTCCATCGCGCCCCCCCATTGCCAATGGCACGGTTGAGCAACTGCTCAGCCTCAACCAGACGATTCTGTTGTTGGCGCACAACACCAAGACCACCCAGTGCATCAGGGTCATTGGCCTTGTTTTTCAGGCGCGCGGCGAAAGCTTGCTCGGCACCTGCCTGATCGCCTTTTTCAAGGGCTTGCAATCCACGTTCTACCAGTGGATCTGGTTGCCAGCTCGCTACCCGGCCAGCAGTGCTGGCTTTCGATTTACCTTTGTTCAGTAGATCGCGTATTTCCTGATCATCCGGATGAGCCTTCAAAAAAGCTTCGAACAAAGGTGCCTGGGCAGCGCTCGGAGGACCGGACCACACCAGCGCCAGACGCCAGCTCTCGTCAGCGTCACCACCGATGTCGGGCCGCGTCGACAGTTTGGCCAGGGCACGAATACCTTCGGGACGAGTGTCTTCGTGACGAACCAATTGCTTGGCAAGAAACAGCGCCAGAATCGAGTCATTCGGCGTTTCGTGCAGCAAACGCTCCATGCCTTTGCGAGCTTCCGGCCAGCCTGCAGGGTTGAATGCAAGGTTGTTGTAATACTCTCGGCCTAAAGTGCCTGACGGTGTGCGCCCGGCAAAGAGTTTGCGAAACACCTGAGTCGCCTGGTCACGCTGGTCGCTATCGACCAGACGGCGAGCCTCGGCTTGAAGCGCGATGTTCTGCGGCTCGGTAAGGGCCAGGTCCTGTTCCAGCTGCGCAGCCAACCAAGGGCGGGGCGACAAAGCCTGCAGGCGTTCCAGGTATTGCCTGGCTTGCGCAGACTTTTTCTGCTTGATGCTGGCAAGGCCCATACCGTAAAGGGCGTCGACTTGATTGGGGTCCAGACGCAACACTTTTTCCCAAGCTTCAGCAGCTCGTAGTGAATTGTCACGGCCCTGCCAGTACTGGCCCTGCTCGACCAACTGCGATTGCACGTCCCGTGTGTCGGCGTGGACGGCAGTGCTGATCATGGCGGTTAAAAAACCTATGGCTAGCGAGTGGCGGTGCGGACGCATGACGTCTCCCAAGACAATTTGAGTGTTCCGTCATCACGAAACTGAAAACGATTTTCAGCCCAGCCGAGTGCGAACAAGCTGAGCATGAGGTTGTAATACAAAGGTTCGGTACGCTCGCCGCCGACAGTGGCCAGTGCCTTGTCCAACGCTTGTACGGTTCGACGTTGCTGGGCCTGTGCCAGCCAGGGCTGACCTTTGGTCTGGAAGTACGGGATCAGCGCAGCCGAGAACCCGAACGGCCCCTGACCCTCGAGTGCACCGCTGATGACCTGGACTTTTTCCGGTGGAATACCGGTGGACGCAGTACTGTTTGACATACCGTCCAGCATCGCCAGCAAGGGGGCTGCCAGTGGATCGGACTTGGGCGTCATGCCTGCCCACAGGTACACGCGAATCGCGTCATAACTGCCCTGCTCGCCTGTGATCGGATCAACCACGAACAAACCGGCTTTCGGCCCGGTGGCACGGTAACCAACCCAGTCGGCCACATAGCCTTTGGGGCTGGAAGCCTTGATCATTTTCACCGTGTTTTCGGCTATTTCTTTCCAAGGTCCGGCCGGTGACTCCTTGGCCAGTCGACGCAGCAGCGGCAATGGCAGGTAGCTGGGATTCAACCGCCACAGGTGGTCGGGCTGCACGAAACCCTGTGGCCCCGGCAACACCATTTTGCCCAAACCGGGCAAGCTCACTATCAGTTGGGTTTCTATGTTTGCAAGCAGCTGCAACGCAGCTTCGCGATAGTCCGGCCGCTGCCACAAACGCGCTGCCTCCAGCAGCGAATAAGCGATCCACAAATCCGAATCGGACGCCGAGTTCGCGTCCTGCAATTGCCATGTGCCGTCCTTGCCCTGCCCCCACAGCCAGCCCGGCAGGCGCTTGCTCACATCGGCACCTGCCATGTTGGCCAAGGTCCATTGCCACAGCTTTTCAAAGCGCGCCTGATCGTTGCCTATCAGTGCGAAAAGCATCCCGTAGGATTGACCTTCGGAAGAGCTTTGATTGACCTGCGCACTGGACTCCAGCATCCGGCCGTCAGCCTGCACAAAATGCGAGGCATAGGTCTGCCAAAGCGGCCACTGAGCATTTTTGCACGCCTCGTCTTGAGCCACCGCAGGCGTCAGCGTGAACGTTACGAAAGCACAGGCAAGCAAACGAAGCGCCGTATGCAGGCGCCTCGTTGAGGTTTTATTGCGAAAGATCGCGAAGAAACTCATGCCCTGTCAGCCGCCCAGACGCTTGTTGGCACGCGCGCGCAATGCCAGATAGGCCAGACCGCTGAGCAGGATCACACCCAGGCCGGTCAGTATCAGCGCCAGTACCACGTGGCGCGACATCAGCCATTGCAGGTATTTGATCGGGCCCAGGCTACCGACGTAGTACTGCTCGTCCGCAACCAGTGGCTCGATATTTTTACCGCGTACCACCACCAGGCTGCCCTGGATCGACTGGGTGTAATCCTCACCACCGATCAGGGCATTGGTCGCGTCGGCCAGGCCCTGGGGCTGACCACTGGCGATCACCACGACGCTGCGACCGTTTTTGAGCGGTGACTCGAATCCGGTGAGGTAGGTACTGCGCGCACCACCGGAAAATGCCATCGCCAGCCGGGTTCTGCGCAGATTGGCTTCAGGGTCGGGGCTGAACCAGTCACGTACCCGCATTGGCAGGTCGGACAGATGAAAACTCTGCAGTCCTTCGCCATCGGCAGCGGGCAGACGATCAGCCCATTGCGTCAGCAACGGCTGATTGGCACCGGATGCCAGCACCAGCAAGTCCTTGTCCGCAGCGCTCCCAACCTGCGCGGCCTGGATCACCTGTACGCCGGTGGCCGGGTAACCCGTGGAGCTGCCGAAACGACCAAGTACAGTCAGGTAGGCATCCAGGTCCGCGGTGCCTGCGTTATCCGGCAACACCACGGCTGTTTGCGACAAGTCGGCCAGGCGGGTGAACGGGAATCCGGCATCCTTGAACACGCCAAGATTGGGCATGGCGATAAAGTGGTCGTAGCCGCTCACATCGATGGTCGACTCGGGGTCAATGGCCCCACGCATGTTGTCGATGATGATGTCGTTACATTCCCCCTGCTTGATGTAATCGAACATGTATCGCAGCTGCAGCCGTGACTGCAGGGCAGTCGAGTTCAACGCCAGCATCACGGTGGTTTCGCGGCCAAGGCTGTCGTCGGACTTCAGCGCGCTGAGTACGCCGCTCGGAAGCTTGTCCTGGGACGGCAGGTTCTGCGACTGAATCAGCGCATCGTTGAAACTGATGATGAACGATGAGTTGTTGGACTTCTCTTGAGGCGTGTAACGGTACTTGAGGTTCAACGGCGCACCGCCTTCGCGCCAGGTAAACAGGTCCGGGGCAAAGTTGAGCGGTACGGTAATGTCGCCCGGGTTGTAGCCGGACACCGCCAGTTCCTTGGCTGGCAACAACTCACCCAGTTTTACCGGGCGATCACTGGGCAACCAGTTCGGTGCGTCATAGGGTTTGCGTGGCTGCACCACATCCAGGCGGTCGATGACAACGCTATTGCCCGACAAGGCCTGATTGCCCAGCACCAACGCCGTTGCAGCGCGCTTGAGCTCAGCTCCGTCGCGACCGCTGACGACTAGCAACTTGCCATTGGCATCATTGGGGTTGGTCATTACGGTCAGGGTCGGGCCCTTGGCGGGCGGCAGGCTCAGGCTGTCGATCTGAAGGGCATCCGGGCCACTGACCAGCACCACGGCATTGCCGCTGGCCGGAATCCGGTTGTAACCCGATGAGAACCGCGCACCACGATAGCTGGCCTGGGCACCCAACCACGACGACAGGGCTCCGGCGGCTTCCAGCGTGGCATTGTCGGGCGCAGCGGCGAACACGAACGGCAAGTCCAGGGGACGGGCATCGCGACGATCAAAAAACGGCAGCGGGATAATCGACAGGTCGTCAGGCAAGGCCAGCGGCGATACGTCGATGCCCAACTCCGAGGCATTGCTGATCTTGGCCCACAGGCTGGAGTGCTGGGGGTCCTCGCAGCTCATGGTGTAGTGCCCGATAAATTGCAGGCTCAGGCGGTTGAACTCGGTAATCAGATGAGCCGGGATCTCTACAACCTGTTGCTGCAGTTGCCCGGCCTTGTCCTTGGGCAATGGCAGGCTTGCGGCCACTTCATCGTTGACCAGCACGTTGATTTGCGACAGCTCCGCCAGCAGCGCCGGGGAGTAGGAGTACTGCAGGTTCAGCCTGGCGCCGGTGACGATCGAGTCGGCCCGCACATCGAAGCTGACGCTGTCTGTCGCCTCCACTCCACGCAGGTTCATCGGATAATTGCGGCCCAATTGCTTGAGGGTAACGGTGTAGCTTTTCGCTCCGGGCGCCGTGGCCGCAGACAGGGTTTGGGCACTGGCAGCGCCAGCGCTGAAAGCCAGCAAGGCGCACGTCAGGCGGGCCAGCGCGCGGCGCAGATCGCGCAAGGCGGCGAAGGCTGAAGACGTTGAATTCATCACTTGTCCAGGACATTGTCTAGCGTGGAAGGGGTGACGCGGCGACGGCGCAGCAAGCTGCGCACTTCCATGGCCGAGGCTTTGAAAAGTTCGTGGATACCGCGCAGGCCGATACGACCGACCTCACGCAAGGCGACAAGCGGGGTATCGACCTGCCCGCTGCCCCAGGTCGAAGCCCAGGTGTCGGCGCGGGAGAATGTAAGGCGTACCAGGTCACTCTGCTGACGCAAGGTCAGGGCATCAAACTGCACGCCCGCCAACTCGCCGCGACTGAACACGACCACTGCCGGGAACACACTCGAGTGTTGATTGCGAAACAGGGAAATCTGTACCTGCTCACCCTGAGGCAAGCTGACGCCTTCCGGCAAAATCAAACCCATGCCTTTTTGCGAAAAGTCCTGGGTTACACCCTCTATCACACGGCCATCGGCACAGGTCAGGCGCACAGGCAATTTGGCTGCTACCCGCGGCTCAGCACGTACCTGTCGGGTTTCGCTGGCCACTGCCACTGCAGCACTGGTGATGATGACGTTGTAGAGCGTCCACATCAGGTTGATCAGCACCGTGGTTGTGGCGCCCTCCTCCCCCATTGCCAGCCGCGCGATCCCGTAGGCCATGCCCGCGAGGTTGAGGGTCAATAGCACGATGTATGGACGGGCGAGTTTCCAGTCGAAGAATTTCTCGTCGATGATCCCGCCCTTGTCGGTCACGTTGAAACCACCATGCTTGGGATCGACCAGCGCCACCAGCACCGGCCCCATGATGTACCAGGCCAGTACGGTCTCGTAGACCTCGTTCCAGAACGAGTGGCGGAAGCGCCCCTGAATGGTGGAGTTGGTCAGGCTGGCATGGAAGATATGGGGCAATGCATAGGCCATGATCATCAACCCCGCAGCGTGGAAAATCTGCGCGTCGAAAAACAGGAAGGCCAGCGGCGCCGTCAGAAATACCAGGCGCGGCAAACCATAGAAGAAGTGCAGCATCGCGTTGAGGTAGCACAGGCGCTGCCCCAGGTTCAGACCCTTGCCGAACAACGGATTGTCGGTGCGGAAAATCTGCGCCATGCCCCGGGCCCAGCGAATGCGCTGGCTGATGTGGCTCGACAGACTTTCCGTCGCCAGGCCCGCCGCCTGGGGAATGGCCAGATACGCCGTGTTGTAGCCGGCGCGATTGAGTTTGAGCGCGGTGTGGGCATCTTCGGTCACGGTTTCTACTGCGACCCCGCCAATTTCCATCAGCGGCTTGCGCCGGATCACAGCACATGAGCCACAGAAGAATGTGGCGTTCCACAGGTCATTGCCGTCCTGGACCAGGCCATAGAACAACTCGCCTTCGTTCGGTACCGAGCGGAAGGTATCGAGGTTCTTTTCGAACGGGTCCGGGGAAAAGAAAAAGTGCGGCGTTTGCAGCATCGCCAGCTTCGGGTCTTTCAGAAACCAGCCAATGCTCACTTGCAAAAACGAACGGGTCGGCACGTGATCGGCATCGAAAAAGGCCACGAACTCACCGCTGGTGATCTGCAACGCTTCGTTGAGATTCCCGGCCTTCGCATGTCGGTTGTTGTCACGGGTGATGTAGTTGACATTGATCTGCTCGCAGAACTCGCGAAAGTCTTCGCGACGCCCGTCATCGAGCACGTGGACCCGCAGCTTGTCCTGCGGCCAGTCCATGGCCTGGGCGGCAAAGACAGTCAACTTCACAATATCGAGGGCTTCGTTGTAGGACGGGATGAACACGTCAACTACCGGCCACTCGCTGGGCGGGCTTTTGAGCAATACCGGTTGGCGGCGCAGCGGCCATGCCGTCTGCAAGTAACCGAAGATCAGCACCACCAAGGCATAAAGCTCGGCCAGTACCAGACCGTAGCCGAACGCGATGTCGATCCACTCATCGAAGTCCAGGGTCGCCGTCAGACGCCAGTACATGTAGCGCAGCGAAGCAGTCAGCGACAGGCAGATCATGATCAGGATGGTCAGCCGGCCAGGGATCCTGCGCAATATCAGCGCCGCACCAAAGCAACCGAGTGCAAAGATGCACTGGGCATAGAAATCAAACGGGGCGGTGACGATCAATAAGCCCACAAGCGTGCAGAACGCTATCGTGCCAATGGTCAGCGCGCGGCGTGCCACAACGGGCCATCGTTCAATACGATCAGCCACGGACTGCGCCCAACGTTGCAGACGGGTTTGTACAACGGGCGGCTCAGTGCTGGTCTTGATCACAGAGCGGACATCGCTGTAACAGAGCCGTTCTCAAACCCGGCCTTGAGTTGTTTACCCAGCCATGCCATATCCTGGCAGGCTGCAGATGCGTTCGGTGAAGCCAGCGGGTTACGACCATAGGCCAGCGACTCGCCCAGGGTGTTATCCAGTGCAACGACTCCGAGCATCTGCCCGCCCAAACGACGTTTGAGGACCTCAAGCATGTCCCGCGAAAACTCGCGGGTGGCATCGAACTGATTGACCACGTAGTTGCAGGCCGGGGACTCAGGACGGGTGGGGACGGAGCCCATCAGGCGATCCATCTGATCCAGGGCAACAAAGCTGGCAGCGTCGGCGGTGGTGACTACGATCACTTGATCAGCCACATCCAGCGCTTGCTCCAGATACATCGAACGGCCGGTCGGTGTGTCCAGAATCACCACGTCGTTTTCATCCAGATTCAGGCGAGCCAGCTGCCGGGCCAACCAATGGCGATCCTGGCTCATGTCCCGTTCCAGGGCACAACGTTCGTCATCGCTCAATACGCCGTACGGCAGCACTTGAGCACCGTCGAAACCCTGCTGAAGTTTGTCGGCCCAGGTGGTGCCATCCTCGCTCGTAGTGCCCATGCCCCTCACACCGGATTCAATCCCGAGGTGGTAGTGCAACGCATTTTGCGGGTCAAGATCGATGGCGATGGTTTTGCATGCGTCCAGACACAAGCTGCTGGCCAACCCGGCGCCCAGAGTTGACTTGCCTACGCCACCCTTGGCCGAAACCAGCGCCACGATATGTGCCTTGCACTTCGGCACACGAGCCCCAAGCTGTGCCTGGGCGTGCATCTCGGCCTGGCGGGCAAGGGCGACTTCGGCGAGCAGGTTACGCAACGGGGTTGCAACGTCCCCGGAGGTCATCAATGGTGCTTCAGGCTGGGGGCGCGATGACTCAACGACTGGCATTGCAGATTGCATGACGGGTTGCGCTCCCGGCGTAACCACCGAAAACGGTAGCGACCGGAATGGCGCCTGTTCAATTTTCGGCTCGGCCGCCATGTTCTCGATTACTTGAGCCACAACTTCAGGCAAAGGCGCTGGCTCGGCAGGCAGCGGCATCTTTTGCGGTGCTGCGCACGGGTAGTCGAACGGGGTTTCGAACTCGTGATAGCTGTCTGAAGTCGCGCCAAATCTACTGAATAGATTTGATATGTCGTCTTTGTGGCTCATAGGAAGGCTTCCTGCTTTCTGACTGTTAACGACCCATGACCAGCCGCAGCGCGCCAAAATAAGCCATCACAATGGCATCGTCAATAAATTGAACGAAATAGGATTAGTATCTTGGTAAACACGTAATAAATAAACTTATTAGCCATTTAATTGACGCGAATCAGGATTTATATTTGGCGCTGCTGACGCTGTGTAAATCACCAATACTCCGACCCGACTGCCCCGGCCTGGTGCAGGCAGACGGATGGACCGGGATCCGGGTTCTGAGCACTTCACGCGGGCACCGATCCTTCTACACTGGATAAAGTTGTCGGAAAAAGTGAAATGCGGATCAGAAATAAGGAGAACAGTATGTCTGAGCACTTCAAAGGCCTGAGGGGAGATACCCCCTTTGGCGCCGCAAGCCCGCAGAGCCAACGAGAACTGGCTGTTGCCGCGGCTTTAACCTTGATCCAGGCCAAGGTTCTAAATTCAAGCAGTGCCGGGCAGCTTCAATCAGAGCTCAATAGGCTGAGCAAGTATGCTGATCAGATTCAGGCCGCACTTGAGGTCAAGTGAAGGGAGGCTTTCATACGGCTGACATAAATCCCTCACCTTGCGCTATTGCTGTTCACTCAAGAGCAACGCTGCCACAAAGACTGGAACCTGTCGCCGCAATAGCTTGTTACAGCTTTATCAGCCACAGTGGTTGCCAACATAGAACTTGGGGGTTATCGCCCCGTCTATATTCTCAGGCATCCCTAATGTAGCGGGTGCACTGATTACTGCCCATTGAGGTATATAAGATGCGAATGACACTACCTGCGCTAGTTCTGGGCCTTTTGTTTGCACAAGGAGCAATGGCTGCCGGTGACGGAACCGCCGCTGTCGGAGGCGGTGTTGGCGGCGCGTTGGGTAATATCGTGGGCCAACAGCTGGGGGGGTCCACGGGGGCCGCCGTTGGTGCCGGGGTCGGTGGCGCTGCAGGGAGTGCTATCGGCGCGCCACGAGGCAGCAAAACCGAAGCCGCCATTGGTGGCGGTCTCGGATCGGCCGGCGGATCGGTCATCGGCAACAGACTGGGAGGCTCTACTGGCTCCACCATCGGCGCGGGTCTTGGCGGTGCCGCTGGCGGGGCGATAGGCAACAATCTTGCCGACGATGGCAGCAAGCACAACTCCGGTGGCAAGCATCACAAGAAAAACAAAAACAAGAAGAACAAGCACCGCCGATAAACCAGGCTCAATGTCGCAATGCTGTTCAAGTGTGGGAGCGACCTTGCTCGCTCCCACAAAGTCAGGAATCGCTTAAGTCACAACTTTGCAACTCAGTGTCAGGCTTTTTCAAAGTGCTCCTGATGCTTCACCCATTCCTCATGCACCTCCAGATAGCAAAACCCTCTCCTTGATGGCTTCAGGTGGCGAATGCACGCCAGCCCGTCGAAATCCGACCAGAATAAATTGCGCCTTTATGCCGAGGTTGCTTGCTCAAACACCCCCTGGATCCAGCCCTTCATTTCTCCTGCCAAAAAACGCGTCACGTCTTCTGCAAGGGCCGGTGCACGGCACTTATGCCTCCCGAAATGGCGTATTCGAACAGCTTTAAACCATGCGTTTTTTTGATTAATGCCATGCACATTGAGCATAGGGTAGGCATTTACAGCATTAGACGGCGCCCTCCGGCATTGGAATAGTCGCGCCGCCTGAGCGGTCTGCCAGTGAGCGACAAGCACCACTTCCAAGCGATCTATCCCGGCTATTTACACAGATTTTTCGGTAAATGAACGTTCCTGTTCAGGCAATTACCTACATCAAACTGAAGTAAAGGTAGAAAAAAAATAATATGAAGAAGGCAAAACTTAGCCTCGCCTGGCAGATCCTGATTGGTCTGGTCCTCGGGATTGCAATCGGCGCGCTGCTCAACCATTTCAGTGCTGAAAAGGCCTGGTGGATCAGTAACGTTCTGCAACCTGCCGGCGATATCTTTATCCGTCTGATCAAGATGATCGTAATCCCAATCGTGATTTCTTCACTGGTTGTCGGGATTGCAGGCGTGGGAGATGCGAAGAAACTCGGTCGTATCGGTTTTAAAACCATCATTTACTTCGAGGTGGTCACCACCATTGCGATTTTGGTCGGCCTGGTGCTGGCCAACGTGTTCCAGCCAGGTGCCGGGATCGACATGAGCACCCTGGGCACAGTCGATATCTCGAAGTATGCGGCCACGGCGGCTGAG
>NZ_JAHKRC010000002.1 GCF_019345465.1 Pseudomonas sp. NKUCC02_KPG | reverse complement strand
GAACGAAGGCTGCGAGCTTTTGATCTTTAAAAGCTCGCAGCCTTCGTTCCTCGTCAGCGACTACAGAGACTTGACGCCCATGACCACCCTCACCCATTTCGATACTCCGGTCAGCGAGCCGATCAACAGCCAGATTCTGCAGATCGTCGTCGACCACCTCACCGACATCAGCGCCATGGAGATCGCGCCCAGCAATCTTCTGTACAGCATTTACCAATATGCCATTGGCTTTGAAGTACACCTTTACCTGCAAGCACTCGACGGATCCAGGGGCATTGCGGTTGAGCTGATTGTGGCGACTGACGCTCAAGACCCGGAAAAAGTGACCGGCTTCGCCCTGTATCTGCCCGTCAAGGATGATCCGCAAGCCTGCGGCATCGCCTACATGGCCGAATTGGCCAGCCATCGTCACCTGGGCGTGACCCGGGCACTGGTCGGGGAAGTTGTGCGGCGCCATCCCCATACCGAGCTGACTTGCAGCGTGGCCAAGGTGGGGGAATTTGCAGCGATGGGCCTGCAAGTCATCGGCACCCGTGGCCCGCAAGTGTTGATGAATACCCTCGATCACAGCACCGACGGCCTGATGGGCGTGCTCGATGTCGCAGCGATCTACAGCTCCACCGAAGTTCGCCAGATTCACACCTACCTGCTGCAACGCAACGGCAAGAAGGCAATGCTGGACGCCGAGAAAAAACGCGATCGCCAGATCGATCAACTGACCGCCAGGGCAAAAGCCTTTGTGGCCCAGGCAAAAGACTAAGCCGCTGAAATAACGCATCATGGGCGCATTACGTTGAGAGGGAACCTGTATGCGTACTCACTTTACCCTGGCCCGTGCTGGTGCCTTGACCCTGGGGCTGGCGTTCAGCGTTTCGGCCCTCGCCAGCGAAGAGTCACAGCTGATCGACTCGATCAACGCGTATCGCAGCCAGATCCAGCGGTGTGCGGGGCAAGCCTCGCAAGAGCTGCCGCCGCTGTCCGCTGACACCCGGCTGGTATTGCCCGCCAGCAGCTTTGGTGACTTGCAGGAAGCGCTCGGGCGGGCGGCATACCCGATGGTCAACGTACAGGCGATCAATCTCTCCGGCCCCCGTGATGCGCAGGCCGCCATGAAAGCCGTGCAGGAAAGCTTCTGCCGCGTGGTACTGGACCCCCAGTTTGTCGATATTGGCGTCAGCCATGACCAGCGTGAATGGCGCATCGTACTGGCCCGCCCCCTGCTCACAGCACGCCTGGGCGACTGGCAGGCCGAAGGGCAGAAAGTCCTGGAGATGCTCAACAGCGCCCGCAACCAACCCCGTCAGTGCGGCACGCAGGCCTTTGGCCCCGCCGCGCCACTGACCTGGAACGCCACCCTGGCAACCGCAGCCCAGACCCACTCGCGGGATATGGCCAACAACAATTATTTCGACCACAAGGGTCGCGACGGTTCAACCCCGGGCGATCGCGCAGAACTGGCGGGCTATATCGCCCAGCAGATCGGCGAAAATATCGCGGCCGGACAAGACACCACGCGCAAGCTGGTCGACGGCTGGCTGGCCAGTCCTGGCCATTGCGCCAATGTGATGAACCCGGAGTTTCGCGAGTTGGGCGCAGCCTATGCAGTAGACCCGAAAAGTGACGCAGGGATTTACTGGACGGCCCTGTTCGGTACTCAGTAAGAGCACGACACGCAGTAAGAGGCTGTGGGGAGGATGTTCGAGGGGGGGGGTGTAGCGAGGTAAAGCAGCCCCACCCGAACAGTGTCGGGTGGGGCCGTTTTTTTACAGCGCCATGTCAGCCGCTGGGTTGCTTGGCGCAGGCTTGGCCGGCGCGGCAGCAGGTGTTGCCGTGTGAGTTGCAGCCGGGATCGCCGGCGGCGGAGTCAATTGCAGGACTTCAGCCGTGTAGGCCCACTCTTGAGCAACGCGATCAGGATCACCGTTCAGCTTGGTGCCATAGCTCGGCACGATCTGGTGTAGCTTGGCTTGCCACTCTGGCGTCGCAACCTTGTCCTTGAACACGGTTTCGAGCACGGTCAGCATGATTGGCGCCGCGGTGGATGCACCAGGCGATGCGCCCAGCAGACCTGCGATGCTGCCATCTTTGGCGCTGACAATCTCGGTACCGAGTTTCAGCACGCCGCCTTTCTCTTCGTCACGCTTGATGATCTGAACACGCTGACCGGCCTGCCACAGGCGCCAGTCTTCAGATTTGGCGTTCGGGAAGTACTCTTTCAGCGCATTGAAGCGATCTTCGTCAGACAACATCAGTTGGCCGGCCAGGTACTCAACCAGTGGGTACTGTTCGATGCCGACTTTGGTCATTGGCCAGATGTTGTGGGTCGTGGTGCTGGTCAGCAGGTCGAAGTACGAGCCTTCCTTCAGGAACTTGGTGGAGAAAGTCGCGAACGGGCCAAACAGGATTACGCGCTTGCCATCCAGTACGCGGGTGTCCAGGTGCGGAACCGACATCGGTGGTGCGCCAACCGAAGCTTTACCGTAGGCCTTGGCCAGGTGCTGCTGCGCAACGGTAGGGTTTTCGGTGACCAGGAACGAGCCGCCAACCGGGAAGCCTGCGTATTCCTTGGCTTCAGGAATGCCGGACTTCTGCAGCAGATGCAGTGCACCGCCGCCTGCGCCGATGAATACGAACTTGGCATCAGTCTCGGTTTTAGTGCCGTCTTTCAGGTTTTTGTACACCACACGCCATGAACCATCTTCATTGCGCTTGATGTCTTCAACTTCGCTCGACAGTTTGAGCGAGAAGTTAGGCTTGGTTTGCAGGTAAGCCGTGAACTGGCGCGTGATTTCGCCGAAGTTTACGTCAGTACCGATAGGGGACCAGGTGGCCGCGACTTTTTGAGCCGGGTCACGCCCTTCCATCATCAGCGGAACCCACTTCTTGATCTGCACCGGGTCTTCGGAGTATTCCATGCCCGCGAACAGAGGGCTGGCCTGCAGGGCTTCGTAGCGCTTCTTCAGGAACTTGATGTTGTCATCGCCCCACACAAAGCTCATGTGCGGAGTGGAGTTGATGAACGAACGCGGGTCTTTCAATACGCCGTTCTTGACCTGCCACGACCAGAACTGACGCGAAACCTGGAAAGCTTCATTGATTTCAATGGCTTTCGGGATTTCAACGTTGCCGTTCTTGTCTTCTGGCGTGTAGTTCAGCTCGGCCAGGGCAGAGTGGCCGGTACCGGCGTTGTTCCAGCCATTGGAGCTTTCGAGGGCAACGCCATCGAGACGCTCGATCA
Source organism: Pseudomonas sp. NKUCC02_KPG (assembly GCF_019345465.1). Taxonomy (GTDB): domain Bacteria; phylum Pseudomonadota; class Gammaproteobacteria; order Pseudomonadales; family Pseudomonadaceae; genus Aquipseudomonas. The sequence goes on along the minus strand of NZ_JAHKRC010000002.1, from coordinate 381,494 downwards.
TCTCCATGGACATGCCAGGCTCCAGCTCATTGAGCCAGACACCCAGAGTAGCGCTCATGATGCCGCCGCCAATCAGCAGTACATCCACGTGTTTAGGCTCGGCAGCGTGCACGGAGGTAATCCCCATGGTCAGCGCCAGGCCCAGTAGCCCCTTGTTCACTTTTTTAAACATGTTGTAGTACCTAAGATAAAACGCCATCTACCCGACACGCAGCGCATGAAATTCTTCGACTCACCACAGGCTTGTCGCCTGCAATCGAGCCGACCCTCAAACCTTGAACGGGCAGATATATAAGGCCTGTGCACGTTACAGACCTCACTTTATGCACCTTGGGCGCTGATCTCTTGTTGGTTTTGGCTTCAGCTACTTGGGTAACATTTTTTGTGCAGCACTTGCGGCTCCTTGATGTCCGGCCTGCTCGCAGCTCCTTCCGGGGAACTGGTGTGGACACGACGATCCACTGCGGCCAGCCGACTAACCGCGTCATTCTACCTCAGGTGGCACTTTGGGCGAAGTGGCAGTCGTTGCAGTGGCCAAGCGCCCGTGTCAGGTATAATCGCGCTTTTGCTCCGCCCATCAACAGGATTCACCCATGTCTTTAAGCAAGCGCACCCAGGCACAGATCGAACGTCGCCTGATCACCACCCTGACCGAGGCCTGTGAAACAGCCAAAACACAGATCCCGGGGTTTGTCTGGCTGACTCACGTGGTCGACTACGAGGCCTTCCCGGCCAGCCTGAAAGTGGTCTGGGTATTCGACACGCAAGCCAGCAAAGACTTCGCCCTGGCAGATGGAGAAGCAAGCTTCATGGGTGAACTGACGGCCCGGGCATTGGCGGATGCCCAGGTGAAAGTACGCAATGGATCGGCCCACGTGTTTTTCGATTCCGAAGAAGAATGCCAGCGCAGCTGTGGTGGAAACTGGCCAAAACGTCTGGCCCAGAAGCAAACGGGGCGTGGCTGATCTGTGGCAAAAGACATTGAAAACCCGTGCATTGCAGTTTGCCAGTTGAGTGGCGAGCTCTGCGTGAGTTGCGGCCGTACCAAGGAAGACATCCGCAAGTGGCGGAGCATGAAGCGCCCGGAAAAAATGGCCGCCGTGCAACGCGCCAGCACGCGGCTCAAGAGTTTGCGCAAAAAGAACAGCTGAGCCCTTACGCCAGGTACTTGCCAAACCAGTCCAGCGTCCTGTTCCAGGCCAGCGTCGCCGCGGCTTCGTCGTAGCGCGGCGTCGAGTCGTTATGAAAGCCGTGATTGACCCCCGGGTAGATATGCGCCTCATAGCGTTTGCCGTTGGCCTTCAGCGCCTGTTCGAAGGCCGGCCAGCCTTCGTTGATTCGCGTATCCAGCCCGGCGTACTGCAGCATGAGCGGTGCCTGGATACGGCTGACCTCATCGGCTGCGGGCTGGCGTCCGTAAAACGACACCGCCGCCCCCAGTTCCGGATAGGCCACTGCAGCCGCATTGGCCACCCCGCCGCCATAGCAGAACCCGGTAATCCCCACTTTGCCGGTACTGGCGTCGTGCTGCATCAGCCATTCCACCGCGGCAAAAAAGTCGTTCATCAACTTGGTCGGGTCGACCGTTTGTTGCAGCGCCAGGCCTTGCGCGTCGTTGCCGGGATAGCCGCCCACTGACGTCAGGCCATCGGGCGCGAGGGCGATGTAGCCCGCTTTGCCCAAGCGCCTGGCCACATCTTCGATATACGGATTGAGCCCGCGATTCTCATGAACCACCACCACGGCGGGCAACTTGCCCTGCGCCTTGGCGGGGCGCACGAGATAGCCGCGAACCTGGCCGTTGCCCTTGGGCGAGGGGTACATGACGTACTCGGCCACGATATCCGGGTCGGTAAAAGAAACCTGTTCGGCGAGCGCGTAGTTGGGGCTCAGGGCTGTGAGCACGGAAAGCGCCGTCCCCCCCAGGGTGAACAGCGCGGCACGATCCAGAAACTCGCGACGGTTGATCTTGCCATGGGCGTAGTAGTCATAAAGCTCAAGCAACTCAGGGGCAAAGTCTTTCGCGGTAAGACGAGTCATCAGTGCACTTCCTATGGCCGGTTGTGTTTAACCATAGAGCAATTTGTAGCTAAATGCGTCTCAGAACTTTTACCTGATCCTGTGGGATACCATACGCGCCATGCCCGATGCATGTCGGGCCCCAACGCTTCGACTACACAACCTGAAGGGGTATCAAACGGTGAGAATTGCACTTGTGCTGCTGTTGAGCGTGCTGTCCATGCAGGCCTTCGCGGCGAATATCGGCGAGCGGCTGACGCCCTGGACCCTGCAGGACCAACACGACCAGCCCTATACCCTGGACACGAAAACCCGGGTTCTACTGGTGGCGCGCAACATGGACGGTTCCAAACTGCTCAAGGCGGCCCTTGAAAACCAGGCTAAAGGCTATCTGGAAGCACGCCATGTAGTGTTCCTGGCCGATGTTCAGCGCATGCCATCGCTGATCAGCAAGTTCATCGCCATTCCCGCCATGCGTGACTACAACTACCGCGTGGTCCTCGACCGCGACGGCACCATTGCCGCCAACTACCCGGGCGCCGAAGACAAGGTGCTGTGGCTGCAACTGGACAACGGCACCCTGGTTTCCCAGCAAGAATTTGCTACCGCTGACGAGTTGCGCGAGGCGCTGGAAAAACTGCCGGTTCAATGATTGTCCGGGGCTCCGCCATCACGGCTTCGGGCCCCTTCCTCCTGCCTCACTCTTGAGCGCTGTGCACCACCACCAGCAGTTGTGCCTGTTGCTCGCCCACCGAACGGATGCGGTGAGGTTTCTGCGCGTTGAAATGCAATGCATCCCCGCGATTGAGCAACACACGCTCGTTCATGAAGTCCACTTCGACCTGCCCTTCGTGAACAAACAAAAACTCCTCGCCCACGTGCTCCTTGAAGGCCTTGTCGATGAAGTCGGCCGGCGGGTAGATCATGAACGGCAGCATGCTGCGCTCACCCACCTGATGGGCCAGCACGGCATAACCCAGGCTCTGGTCATTGGCCGCCAACGATTGACGTTCATCGCTGCGCACCAGGCTGTAGCTGTCGAGCTGGACGCTTTCTTCGCTGAATAACTCTTCGACCTTCACATTCAGCGCTTTGGCCAGCTTCAGGGCCGCCGCAATCGACGGCGTATTAAGCCCGCGCTCGATTTTCGACAGATAGCTCTTGGTCATGCCGGATTTTTCAGCCAAGACCTCCAGGCTCATCCCCAGTTTTTTTCTTAGCAATTTCAATCGGATAGACATAAAAAACGGCCAGCTCACAAAAAAGGAAACGACTCATGCTTGCCAATGACACAATGTGTCATATATGATCTTTCGTGTCATTTGCATTCACCCATACCCTTCCCGGAGATGAGTGAACGGCGCACTAGACGCTTATTGAACGCATCAGAGGACACCTTAATGGGTAAGACGCTAACACTCCCCAAGGACCAATTGATCAAGCAAGCACTGCAGCAGATGCAACACACCCTGGCGGATAATACGTGGACTGACCGGCAAAAGCTGGCACTTACCTGCCGTATCTTGTTTGAAAACGGCCATGACTCAGGCCTGGCCGGGCAAATTACGGCTCGCGGCCCGCAACCCGGTACCTACTACACCCAACAGTTGGGGCTCGGGTTCGACGAAATCAGCGCGGGCAATCTACTGTTGGTCAACGAGGACCTGGAGGTGCTTGAAGGGCACGGCATGCCCAACCCGGCCAACCGTTTCCACAGCTGGGTGTACCGGGCCCGCCCGGACGTAAACTGCATCATTCACACCCACCCTACCCATGTCAGCGCATTGTCGATGCTGGAAGTTGCGCTGCAGATTTCCCACATGGACCTGTGCCCGCTGTATGACGACTGCGGGTTTCTTGACGGCTGGCCGGGTGTGCCGGTGGGCAATGAAGAAGGCGAACTGATTGCCGCTGCACTGGGCAACAAACGGGCGGTGCTGCTTTCCCACCACGGTCAGTTGTCGACCGGCGCCAGCATTGAAGAAGCCTGCGTGATTGCGCAGTTGATCGAGCGTGCCGCCAAGCTGCAATTGCTGGCCATGGCCGCCGGTGAAATCAAGCCGATCCAGCCTGAGCTGGGCCGCGAAGCCCATGACTGGATTGCCAGGCCCAAACGCCACACCGCCGCCTTCAACTATTACGTGCGCCAGAACCTTCGTCGTCATGCCGATTGCCTGAACTGACCACCACTTCCCTCAAGGACATTGACATGTCGACACCTGATATCCACGGCATCATCGGCTATACCATCACCCCTTTTTCCGCTGACGGCGAACACCTGGACCTGGATGCCCTGGGGCAATCCATAGACCGCCTGATCGACAGCGGCGTACAGGCCATCGCGCCTCTGGGCAGCACCGGCGAGGGCGCCTACTTGAGTGACCTTGAATGGGACCAGGTGTGCGACTTCAGCATCCAGCACGTGGCCAAGCGGATCCCGACCGTGGTCAGCGTTTCCGATTTGACCACCGCCAAGGCCATACGCCGCGCGCGCTTTGCCCAGGCCCGGGGTGCCGATGTGGTCATGGTGCTGCCTGCGTCCTACTGGAAGCTCAGCGAAGCCGAAATCCTGGCCCACTACCAGGCCATCGGCAGCAGCATCGAATTGCCGATCATGCTCTATAACAACCCGGCCACCAGCGGCACGGACATGTCGCCCGAGCTGATCCTGCGGATCTTCAACGCCGTGGAGAACGTCACCATGGTCAAGGAAAGCACGGGAGACATCCAACGCATGCACCGCCTGCAACTGCTGGGCGAGGGCCAGGTGCCGTTTTACAACGGCTGCAATCCTCTGGCACTGGAAGCCTTTGCCGCAGGCGCAAAGGGCTGGTGTACCACTGCCCCCAACTTGATTGCAGCACTCAATCTTGAGCTGTACGCGGCCGTTCTGGCCAATGACCTGATACAGGCGCGGGCGTTGTTTTACCGCCAGTTACCCCTGCTGGATTTCATCCTCAAGGGTGGCTTGCCGGCAACCATCAAGGCCGGTTTGCGCACCACCGGGCTGGACGTCGGCAACCCGCGCTTGCCGGTATCGCCACTGGACGATGGCGCCTGCAAACAGCTTGAACGTCTGATCGCCGCCTTGAGCTGATGAGTCCGGTATTTTTCTGGGTTTATGTGGTGTCCGTTCGCAGCCTCGCTCCGCTCCTCAGCGACTACACCATCCTTGCGACGACGAAAACTCTTCCAGCACTTGCAGGGTTAATGGCACACAACATCCAACACCAGCGGCACCGCTCTTTTGGTGATCACGATCCGTGATCACGGCATCACCATATACGATTGGCACTCAAGGCCGGGAGGGGTTGAAAGTGGTGGCATTGCCCCACTCATAAATCCAATTCAAGGAGGCACCCATGCCCCAATCCCTGCCAACCCTGTGCGGTTCGATCATGGGGTCGCCGTTTTCCCTCTCCGCAAAAATCCACAACGCTGCCTACGCCGCGCTGGGCCTGGACTACACCTTTGTCTGCTTTGGCGTTGAAGACCCGGTGGCCGCCGTAGCGGCCATCCGGGCATTGGGCATACGCGGCATGAACGTGTCCATGCCTTACAAAACGGCTGTCATGGCACATCTGGATGTGATCGACGAGTCCGCCCAGGTGATTGGTGCGGTCAACACCATCAATAACATCGACGGTGTTCTCACCGGCTACAACAGCGACTACCTGGGCGCTGTGCGCGCCCTGCAGGAAGTCTGCGAACTGAACAACAAGCGGATTGCCGTGATCGGTGCCGGTGGCGCTGCCCGGGCGGTGGTTTACGGCTGCCTGCAAGCTGCCGCGCAGGTCACGGTGTTTAACCGCAGCAGCGAGCGCGGCAAGGCACTGGCCGAGGATTTGGGTGCGCAATGGGGCGGCTGCGTCGATGCCTTTTCAGCCCATGACTTCGACATCGTCATCAACGCAACATCGGTGGGTTTCAAGCAACCGGACAGCAACCCGCTGGACGGCCTGCTGGCCAGCCACCTGATTGTCATGGACGTGGCGTTCATGCCCGTGCAGACCGCCCTGCTGCTGCAAGCCGCCGCGCTGGGCTGCACCACGATTTGCGGCACGCGCATGCTCGTGCACCAGGCTTGCCGGCAAATCGAGTTGTACACCGAACACGACGCTCCCATCGACATCATGGAGCAGGCCATGCTCCAGGAAATACAGAGACTGAAATTGTAAGCAACCCTGCTGCCTATCGATAACAAGATGCCGTAAAGGCACCTACCAGAAGGTACCAACATGACTCATGATCATTCTCCATCTGACATTGACCTGGTCCCCGAACCGCAAGCACACAAGAAAGACTTGCACCGCGCTGCCTGGGCCTGCTCCCTGGGCAGTGCTCTTGAATACTACGATTTTGCTCTCTACACCCTGGCCGCAGCACTGATTTTCGGGCCGCTGTTCTTTCCTGAACAGACCCGCACCATGAGCCTGATAGCCAGCTTCGGCACTTACTTCCTGGGGTTTGCAATACGGCCTCTGGGCGGTGTTCTGTTCGGCATGATCGGAGACCGCGTAGGGCGCAAGTTCGTGCTTACGTCCACGGTGCTGCTGATGGGTGTTTCCAGCACCCTGATCGGCGCCCTGCCCACTTTTGAACAAGTGGGCTACCTGGCACCGGTACTGCTGGTGGTTCTGCGTCTGCTTCAAGGCCTGGGCGCGGGTGCCGAACAGGCAGGCGCAGCCGTCATGATGACCGAGTACGCCCCCGAAGGCAGACGCGGCTTCTATGCCGCCCTGCCGTTCCTGGGCATCCAGCTGGGCACCATTCTCGCGGCCCTGGTGTACTTCATGGTGATCAGCAGCAGTGACAACGTGCTGGAGAGCGGACTGTGGCGCATACCGTTTTTCAGCAGCGTGGTGATTGTTGCCCTGGGCCTGTATATGCGCTTGTCGCTCAAGGAGTCGCCGACATTTATCCGCCTCAAGGCACTCAAGCGCGTCTGTGAGAACCCGCTTAAAAGTGCAATGAAACACTCCAGGCCCACCTTGCTGCTCGGCATTGGCCTGCGCCTGGGAGAGAACGGTGGATCTTCGATTTATCAGGCCCTGGCGGTGAGCTACATCGTTGGCGTGGTGGGTCTGCAAGGGCCGGTGGGCGTGCTGACATTGATCTGCGCCGCCAGCCTTGGCGCGCTGACGGTGCCGATTGCCGGCAAGCTCAGCGATCGCTTTGGTCGTGTGGTGGTCTACCGGGCCTTTGCCATGCTGCAACTGGTACTGGCCTTTCCGGTGTGGTGGGTGCTGAGTCAGGGCAACGTGGTGGCGAGCATCATTGCCATCTCCATCGCTCTGGGAATCGGTACATGGGGGATGTTCGGCACTCAGGCTGCGCTCATGCCCGAATTGTTTGGCTCGCGTCACCGCTATATGGGCGTATCGATCGCCAGGGAAGCTTCGGCCGTGATCGCCGGAGGCATCGCGCCACTGATTGGCGCAGGCCTGATAGCCCTGGTCGTGGCAAGCCACGATGCCAGTGCCGGTATCGGCGCCTGGCTGCCGATTGCCTGCTACTTGTCGCTACTGACACTGATTACCCTGTACACCACCTTCAAGACCCCGGAAACCCTCAACCGCGATCTGGACGAGCCCCGTGATGCCTGGGAAATGATGCCCGCCCATAGCGTCACGAACGTGACACCGCAGCCCGTCGTGCCGTGATGTTCATCGACTGCGGGGGCGAGCCTGATCCCTCCCGCAGCCGTACTGCCCTGCTTCAACCCTCGATAAACACCTTCAGGGGTGGCTCGTGCATCAGGAAGTTCTGGTGCGAGATGTTCCAGGCATAAGCGCCCGCCAGGGTGAACACCAGCAAGTCACCTATCGCGAGGTGCGCCACTGGCTGCTTTCGGGCCAGCACGTCCTTGGGTGTACACAGCTGCCCCACCAGCGTGACCTTCTGATGGCTGATCTGTGCGGGCTGCGCACCTCGAACTACCGTGAACGGATGGTCGTGGCCTTGAGCCGCAGGCGTGCGGAAGTGATGGGTACCGCCGCGGCCTATGGCAAAGAATTCGCCGTGACTGCTTTTAATGTCCAGTACCTGCATGACGTAGTAGCCGCATGCAGCGCTGATAAAGCGGCCGATCTCGAACCGGATGCGGGTGGCACCCATGTCGAACTCATCGATCAGCCCCTGCAGGCCCTGACAGAACCCTGGCCAGTCGAACGACTGCGCCGGGTCCTGATAGTTGATGCCCATGCCTCCACCGACATTCAGGATCGGCAGTTGCAGGTTGTGATCGGTACACAACTGGCGGAAGGTCAGGCAATAGCTGCGGATCAAATCCAGGTGCGCGTCAACATCCAGCTGGTGCGACAACAGATGAAAATGCAGCCCCTTGAGCGCCAGGGACGGCTCTTCAGCCAATACTTGAAGGGCCGTTGCGAGCCCCTCTTCATCCAGACCGAACGGCGTGGGTTTACCGCCCATGACCAGGCGGCTGCGGGGTGCCTGGGCCAGCTTCAAATTCAACCTCAGCATCACCGGGGCCTGCACGCCACGTTCGCGGGCGATACGTGCCAGGCTGCGCAGCTCAGTCACGCTCTCCACATGAAACGCCGATATCCTGTACTGCAGGGCGATATCCAGCTCACGATCGAGCTTGCCGGGGCCTCCAAAGATCAGCGGCTGGTCGGGGCACTGCTCATGCAGCCACGTCAGTTCGCCCCCCGAGGCCGCTTCAAAACCGTCGACCCAGGGCGCAAGGGTTTTCAGCACCCGGGCTTCCGGATTGGCCTTGGCGGCGTAAAACAATTCACAGTTTCGGGGCAGCACCTGACGCATGGCCTTTACGTGCCGTTCAAGGGCAGGCAGATCGTAGACGTAGGCACACAACGGCGCATCGTGCTCAGCCTTGAGCTGCTCGATGCAGTGAGTGACGGATGCAGGCAGGTTCATGCGCATTGACTCCTTTCAATGATTGCCAGCGGGCTGGGCAACTGGGTGTAACCGGCTTCACGATCAGCCCGCATCATCAGGCGTGTCATGAAGTTCTCCTTGCTCGGGAATGGCGCCCCGGCGCACAACTCACGCAGTTGCCGAGGGTGGCCAAGACACGCTGATTGCGCCTGCAGCAGCTCGCCGATACGTGCCCACAACTGTTGCTCCAGCTCAGCACTGGCATTGGCCAGATGGAACACCGCCTCCCCCAGATTATTCACCAGGGCGCAGTAGCCCACCCGTTGCCAGGCCTTTTGCGCGCTGTAATACACCGAGTTTCGGGTACGTTCATCCAGTGCACTCAGGCGTTCAACTGGCCAGATTTCCGGGACCAGCTTGGTGCCTTCAAGATCGCGAATCCACACCTGACTTGGCAGCCCGTCCTCAGCGAAACCGATGACTGTGTTCTGCAAGTGCGGCTCCAGGGCCACACCCTGACGGAACAGGCAATACAGCACGCCGCCGAGCATCCGGGCGGCATAGGCATCCAGCCAGTTCAGCGTGGCGTGCTCCATGCTCAAACCGGCGCGGTCGGCATAGCGCTGTACCTGCTCACGGCACACGCTGCGACCTTGCTGGTCCCAGGTGAACAGGGCCATTGCCACTTGCGGCTGATAGCGCTCGCGGTCAGCGGCGCTAAGGTTTTCCCGGTACACGATGCCGAAGCATTCAGTGACTTCCCGGGCCTGTTCAAGGGTGCCCAAAGCACTGAGGTCCAGGCTGGTGGCACTGGGTTCGGGCATCAGCCTGAAACCAGGTTGCTGCGTCGCCAGCTCGTTCATGACAGGGCCGAGCAGCCGGGTCAGAGCGACGGCACTGTCCAGCTCATACCAGGCGTTCTTGCGCACGCAGTTGGTCAGCCGCACGTGCATCGAGAACTTCATGAAATACGGCAGCTGCGGATGATAGAGCGTGCGCACCGACGACGTCGGGTACATGGACTGGCCCAGAACGCCGAGGTAGGCAATCAGCCCCTGTTGCCGGGCCCGCTGAACCAGCGGATCGGCGAGAATGCGCGCGACTTCCCAGGGGTGGCATGGATAGGCGTCGTCGCGCCCCGACAGTTCGTGCAAGGTGCTGCGCGGGTCTTCGCCCTGATGCCTGATCAGCGCCGGATCGACCTTGAACCAGTGCAACTGAAAACGCGCACCGACTTCCGGCGAGCAGGCCAGCAAATCCTCATGGGAAATACCCTCGCGGCTCTTCGGGGTCGGGTGCAGTGCGTGGCCCCACAGCTGATGTTGCTCGGATGCCAGCAGGCTGTCGGTCGCTTGATTGGCAGGACGGGAATGGCGCAGAAAGGTACGAGTGATCTGCAGGCTGTTGGCGACTTGCTGCAACATCTCGCCGACGCGTTCGGCGCCACTTAGCGGGGTACACAGCAGGCGTGCCAGTTCATGGGCGTCCAGCGGGCGCCAGCTCTGGTTATTGCCTTTGAAATAAGGGGCGCTGGTGTAGTGACAACGACCCAGCAGGCTGGCGCGGTCGATGCGTACAACCAACCGGCCGCCTGACAGGCGAATGCTGATGCAACGGCCATTGCCCTGGCGCAGGCTCATCGGCAAGTCCTGTGCCTGATAGTCCAGGCTGGCTTCATTGCGTGGCAATGCGTATTCGCGCAAATAGCAATTGAGCAGGCACTCGATGGCATGTCGCTGCGCTTCGCCATCAAGGGCATGGTCATGCAGGGATACGGTGTTCAGGGATGGGGGGCTGCTAGCGAACGTCATGCCGGAATCTCCCGGGAAGTCATCAATAGAGGTCGCGCCAGGACCATGGCCGTCATGGCCGCCAGGCACGCAACAAGAAACGGAGAAGCAATGCCGCAGGTCTGGCTGACCACGGCGGCGGTGACGCCGGCAGCGGTTCCGGCCCATTTGCCGCTGGAGTCGAACCAACCGAACAGGCGCCCTGCACTGCCCTGGCGGCTGCGCTGGCTCAGACAGCGGTGCAACCCGACAAAACTGAGCAACATGCCCGCCCCGCTGAGCAGTCGCAGGGCGAATAAAGGCTCGGCCTGCACACTCCAGAACTGCAGTGCGTTACTGATTGCCAGCAGCGCCAGCCCCGGCAACAGCAGGTTGCCCTGATGCCTGTGCACCCAGGGCAAGGCCAGCAGGTACACCAGGTGCGGCAGGCTGTAGAGCACGCCGATCAAGGTGTCGCTGCCAATTCCCAATTGCTCGCCGAACGGCATGAAGTAGGGAAAGGTGACGACCATCGCGAAGCTGAATAAAAACTGCACCGCCAGCAACCGCGCCATATCGGGCGGCAGCTCGCCCAACACCTCGGCTTTTTTGCTGTCCAGGGCCCGCCCGGGCTTGTCGTTGGGCAATGCCAGCACCAGCACAAAGGCCAGCAGCGGCAACCAGGCCAGATAGCTGTAAAGGCTCAACCCCAGACCTTTGGAGGTCATCAGCCCGAGCAAAATCGGACCACTGATCATCGCCAGGCGTGCGGAGTACTGCGTCCAGTTCAGGGCTCGGGACAGGTCCCCGCCCTTGAGCTGGGTCGACAGGTAGGCGTTGGACGCTGCCATCGCACCTCCGAAGGTGCCCTGGATGATCAACGCCAGGACGAACACGGTCAGGTTGGGACTAAAGCCTGCCAGCAGAAACCCCGCAAACAGCCCGGCATGAGCGCGCAGCAACGACAGGCGACAGCCGTTGCGGTCGGCCCAGCGCCCCCAGATCGGCGCTGCCAGTGCGGTGCAGAGTGTCGGCAATACAAACAGCACGCCAATGGCCCAGCCGGGGGTGTTGGGCGCCAGATCGGCGAGGATGCGCGGCAGGTACAGCGGAATCCCCAGCGCCGTAAACGCCGACAGGAAATGCCCCAGCAGGACGCTGATGATCAGACGGCGTTGCATGGCGCCTCCGCCAGCAGGAAGTTCGCCGCGCTGTAGCCATAGAACTTGTTGATGTCACTGGCACCGGAATGCGCCTTGCTGAACAGACTGCCTGCGCTGAGCAGGTATTTGACCGGCAGCCTCGGGCTGTCGAGCAGCCACAGGCGTGCATCGTCACAGTTGATGCCTTCTGCTTCGAGCTGCTCCAGACAGTGCGTCAGACGCTGACGCAACGCACCGTACAGGCTGGACCGGGAGGCCAGCCCCGCGACCGCAATGGCCTCGACAATGGCCACGATGTTCAACTGCAAGGTGATGGTGCAGAACATCTCGGCCAAGGGCTGGGTGCTGTCGACCCGAATGCGCTCATCCTGCAGCGTCGTCGGCAGGTCGGCGAGATCCGGACAGGCAGCAGCGAAGCGCAGAGGCCACAGGCGCGCGGCGTCGTTGTCCTTCATCAACAGACGCAATGGCTGACCTTCTTCGAAAATCAGCACGGCGTTCTGCTGATTGGCCTCCAGTGCGATGCCGTAGTGCAACCACAGCCTCAGATGGACCTGCAGCAGCAGGTCGAAATAATCGTTGAGCCAGTGGTGCAATGAACCTGCGTAGAAACCCTCGACCAGTTGTTCGAGAAACAGTCGCCCATCGGGTAGCGGACTGGCCAGCGCAGCGACAGGCACGAGCGTGGTGTTTTCCAGCCCCTCGGGGTAGCGGCGCACGATATAGGCCAGATGACGGCTCTGGTCGGCATGTCCGCCATGCTTTTCATCAACGTGCAGATACCGCGATGCAAGCGCCGTATCGCGCTCGGTCAAGGCCAGCAAGGTGGTTTGAAACCAGTGGCCGTCATACAGGGTGCTCGGTTTGATCAGGCGCAAATTGCGCGCCCCTAGGGTGCTGACCAGCAATGGCAGCTTGATGTGCCACTGCGGTTGGTCGATGCACACCACCGTTCGCACGGACAGCGTGGGCTCCACCTGCATGGCGGTGCGTGGAGCCTTGAGTGTGCCTTCAGGCAAGCCATGGTGCTCAAGCTCGGCCCAGGTCAGCGGATGAACCGGCAACAGTGAATGGCTGTTGTGCAAGGTCGGTGACAGGCCGACCTCCTCGAAGTCCGGCCAGTGCGGCGGTTGCGGGCTGGTGAGGGTCAGTGCCTGGTTGGGAATCGCCAGCCAGTTGAGTTCGAAACACGGTGCAAACTCCGGGGCGTAGCCTTTGAGCGCAGCCCCGTCGAAGCCGCTTTTGGCCCGCGCCGTCGGATAGAACGGGTGATCCAGATAGCTCGCCAGCTGGTCAATCTTCAGCAGCCGCCGGGACCAGTCCTTGAGTGCAATCACATGACCTAGCTCGGGTGCAAAGCGCAGGTAAGCCTGATTGCACTGGGTCCGATGTTCAGTGGCGCAATCCGCTTCTTTCAGATACGCCGCGAACAGCGTCAGGCTCTCTTCATCCAGCCCCTGGCTCAGATGCCCCAGCCAGAGCGAATAGCCGCGCTGGACCTCGACCGGGTGTTGCGACGAAACCTTGATCCAGGCGTCGCCTGTACCGATCCAGTCCTGCAACGGATAGGCCCTGACAACGGGCAGCCATAGCTCGTCGGCGCCCAAATGGGCGATACGCAGCCAGTGGGCGCCGGGCTGGTGATCCAGACAGGGGCTCAACGCTTCGGGCAGCGGGCCAACCTGCCCCTGGCTGACAACCCCGCGAATGTCTTCGCGCAGGCAACAATCGATGATGCGCCGGGTGATGAAGCCCTGATCGGCGACCTCTGGTTGCAGGCTCATGCCACCACCCATTTCAGGTCATTCAGGGTCGAATTCAGTTGCGCATCGAGGCTGACATCATCCGGCGCGATCAGGCGCAGCACACCGACATAGTCCTTGTTGGAATGGCTGATGGTTACCGTATCCCCCGCATGCTGCAACGCCCGGTAATCACACCAGTGCCCTTCTCGCTCGACGTTGAAACTGGCGCTGGCCTGGTCCAGACGCCCGCTGCGGTCGGCTACCAGATAATGCACGGTGGCCTGGGCTTGCGCCGGTTGCGCAGCGCTCAGGGCGTGCCCCAAATGCACCGCGACAATACGATCGAACCACCCTTGCGGCAGCAGGCGGTCAAGCAGGAACTCCCGGCCATCCCCGATACTGCGATAGTTGATTTCAACCAGTACCGGACCTTGGGCGGTCAGAATGAACTCGCTGTGGCACACACCGAAATTGACCCCGAATGCAGCCACTTGTGCCAGCGCCGCAGAACGCTGCGCGCAACTGAGGTGGCCGTTCCAGCGTGCGGCGAGCTCCACAAAATGCGGCGGCGCAGATAGGGTCACGTCGAAGCCGCCAATGGCTTGCAGATGACGCCCGTCGCCCAGGGTTTCGAGGGTGAACAGCGGCCCCTCCATGTAGGCTTCAAGCAACAGCGCCCGGTCCGGTTGCTGTTGCCAGAACTGCTCGCAGTAAGCGCTTAGTTCGGCCGCGTTGTGACAGAGCCTGACGTCCAGGCTGGCGACGCCTTCACGAGGCTTGGCGACCACTGGCCATGGCGCATCGCTCGGCACCCGGGTGTTCGATGTCAGTACCTGAAACCACGGTCCGGGCAAACCCAGTCGCTGCATGCGCTCGCGCATGGCTGCCTTGTTCTTCGCCGCATAACACAGTCGCCAGTCCTTGCCCGGGCATTCGAACGCCTCGGCCACCACTGCCGTTGCGGTTTGCAGGTGATCACTGTTGGAGAACACGGCAACCGGGCGAAGACCCTGGGCGTTGAGCGTCTCGATCACAGCCAGCGGATTGAACACATCACACTCGATAACGTGCAGTTGGTCCGGTGCAATGGGCGAGGTGGCGAGCAGGCGCCGGTGTTCCTGGGCGTGGTCAGTGATCACCACGATCGGCAGCCCGCGCTTGTGGGCTGCAGGCAAGAAACCCTCGAGAATGGCTGGATGTGCGACGTGGGCAAGGATGACGAATGGACGTTGCATGGCAGTTTCCTGGAGGCAGCAGTTGCCCGTCCCTGAGGATCGGGCAACTGGTTGACGTAGGCGCGTGTGCGCGGTTTAGAAGCGGTAATTGACGCCTAGGGTGAGCGAACGCTCGGGCGCGGCTTGACGACCCCAAGGGGCGGTATCGATACCGCGGAAATAGTATTCGCGGTTGAACAGGTTGCTGATGCCCGCAGAAGCGGTCAGGACGCTCTTGTCTGCCAGCGGGAACTCGCGCTCCACGGCCGTGTTCCAGACCCAGTAAGCAGGCAGCTCACCCACACTGGCCGAGGCATTTTCATCGCGGGTATTCGCGGCATCGGTGTAGGCCTTGCTGATGTACAGGCCGTCAAGGTTGTAGGTCCAGTGCTCGGCAAAACGGTAGCGGGCGTCAACCATGAACTGGTTACGCGAGGAGTACGGTACTTCGTTGTCCTTGAATGTTCCGTTGCGTTGCTTGGCATCGAGGTAGGCATAACCGGCATGCAGGTCCAGATCACGCATGGCTTGCGGGGTCCAGAAGATATCGGTCTCGAAACCCTGGTGACGGGTGCTGCCAAGGTTGTCGAAGCGGTCGGTCGTGGCGTTGTAAGCGATCTGGTCATCAAAGTCGATGCGGTACAGGTTGAAGTCGACGCGCATGCCGTCCCACGGGGTATAGCGCACACCGGTCTCGTAGTTCCACGCCAGTTCGGCACCTACAGCACCTTCCTTGACGATCTGCGTGACCTGGGGCGGACGCAGGGACTTCTGGGCGTTGGCGTAGACATACCAGGCGTCGTTTGCCTGATACCCCACGGTCAGGCCCGGCAGCCATTCCTCGGATTTGTTCTCGCGCTCGAACCCGGTGATGCCGTCGCTGTAATTCATGCGGGCGTTTTCATAGCGCACGCCCGGCGTGATGGTCAGGCGGTGATCGAGCAGGCTGATGGCGTTGCTGATGTAGAAGGCACGGGCGTTGTCATCGAACTTCCAGTCGCGGAACGGCGCCGTCACGCCGGTCGCGAGGCTCTGGCGGTTGACCTTGTAATCGATGTCTTCGCTGACATAGCGGGCGCCGAGCAGCCAGGTCTGGCCGACGTTGTCGCCATCGACCGTGGCACTGATGCGCGGCTCCGTACCCCAGACCTTGAAGTCACGGGGACCGTCCTGTTTGGTGACTGCCGTTCCGTCCGGGGTGAACGGCAGGCCGACCACGAAGTTGCGGTAACTGTTGTGAGCGAAGTTGGTCCAGCTCACTTCCACGGAATCGAATGGCCCCATCGCACCCAGGCGCTGGGTGTAGGTGCCCCACACGCGATCGGTATCGCCTTCGAAGCGGTCCAGCGGACGCGTCGACTGGCGCGGATCAGCCTTGTAATCCTTCACGCTGAGTGCCCCGGCCAGGTCCATGTCGGCCTTGTAGTGCTGCACACCGAAACTCAGGTCACGATCGTCGTCGATGTTCCACTGGCCGCGCAGGCGGTAGTTCTGGACATCGGTGTCGGAGTGTTCGCGACCGTATTCGCCGCTCAGGGTGTTGATATCCAGTTGCAGGCCGAAGTTGTCGGTCAGGTAGCCGCCGGTGCCCAGATAGGTGTCCCACAACTGGCGCCCGCCAGGGTTGAAGGTGGTTTTCTCCTGCAACGTGGTTTCCCACTCGCGGGGAATCGGCTTGCTGATGAAGTTGATGACCCCGCCAACGTTGTTCGGGCCGTATTGCACCGCTGCGCCCCCGCGCACGATATCAATACGATCGACCGTGGCCATGGTCATCGGAAACAGCGAAAGACCGGTCTGGCCATAGGGCGCCAAGGCCAGGGGGATACCATCGGACAAGGCCTGGATCCGGCCGCTGCGGCTCTCATAGAGCCCGCGCACGGAAATCTGCGGCAAGGCGCCGGTGCCGGTCTCGTCAAAGATCTTGATTCCGGGTACCCGTTGCAGGGCGTCGTCCAGGCCACGGGCGCTGGCTTTTTTCAAGTCGCTTGCATCGACCACGCTGCGACTGCCGGCGTAAGTACGCACGTCCTGATCGCTGGCAGCACCGAGCACGTCACCCTGAATCGTCATGGGCGCCAGCTCCAGACTGCTGGCAGGGGGTTGATCGGCAGCCAGGGCGGCGTGGCAAATGCCAAGCGTGATGAGACTGAGTGAAAAGTGTAGGTATGTTGTTGTTTTCATTGATCTACGTCGACTCTTTATTGCTGTTGGAGAGAATGCAGGCGGGCTTTCAATGCGTTGTGCAATAAGCCGCGGTCTTCACCGGCCAGAAAACTGCGTACACCCCGGGCTCGCCAGAACGCGTTCTGTTCAGCGGTGCGGGGGTTTGCGCAAAAAGGCACTTCAGCGGCGAGGCAGGCGTCAGCCATGTCTTGCAGCATTTGCCAGACGTGAGGGTTGAGAGGGTCGGGCCCCAGACCGAGATCAAGGGACAGGTCCAGCGCGCCTTCCATGACCATGCCGACCCCCGGCAATTGCAGGATGTCGCCCAGGGCATCGACCCCGGCGCGGCTTTCGATCATGGGAATGATGGGAGTCTGGTGGTTGGCCAGTTCGATGTATTCGGGTAATGGCACACGACCGAATCCGGTGATGCGCCCGCCGGTGATTCCACGCTTGCCCAAGGGCGGGAAACGGGCGGCTTCGATGGCGCGCTGAACGTGCGCTGCACTTTCGGTACGTGAAAGGACGATCCCTTCGATACCGGCATCCAGTGCCCTGCCGATCAGCTTTTCGTCAACCTGGGGCAGGCGCAGCCAGGGAGAAATACCGGCCGCCTCACACGCCCGAATGCAATGCATGAGGTCTTCTTCGGAGCGCAGCAAGTGCTCAAGATCGAGGATTACAAAGTCATACCCGGCAAACGCGAGCATTTCACAGAGCATGGGTGAAGGCAGGGAGTTGAGCATGCCGTAGACGCTCTTCCCGTCTTGAAGTCGGGAAAATACCGGAGAAGTTCTGATCACTGACACAGGTCCTTTGAGCGAGCAAACACTGAAGCCAATAATAATCATTCTCAGATAGGTGTAAACGATTTTTATTATCGAATAGCGATATTCGTGATGGAGCGCATAAAAAAACGGTGCTGGTCGCAAATAGCTGGCTAAACGCCAGTGCTTTCTTGAACTTCAGACGCTGAGCTGTGGAGTGCTTGGTCATTTGCACATAAATAGCGATACTGCCGATAAGCCATCATTCAAGCTGCAAGGCTCAATTGCGCTCTGGAATCTGAGAATCTCCCTATGGCAAGCACTTCCAGCTCAGACTTCTTCACCATCAATCTTGGCACTCGCCCTGCAAGGGCATACAGAATCCCCGCTCCCCCCACTCAAAGCGTGAGTGGGGCTTCGGTCTCGTCGGCGTCTGCTGAAGGCGCTGTCGCAGCGCGCTGGTTAAAGAAAGGCCAACCCCTTTCGGTCGGCAACTTCCTGATCCCGGGTGGGTTGATTTACACAACGCTGTGCGTAGATCCCCAATCCGCCTTGTGTGAGCCATCGCTTATCAATACCTGGCTCAAGCTTTGGCCTGAAAATGTTGACTCATCTTCATCATTGATGACCTATTGGCCAGACTACAAAACCATATCTGCACAAGCTCGACGCGGGTATGTGCAATGGCTGGCAGAGGGCCGTTGCGATCCTCGGGCTGATATCGGGTACGTGTTCATCTTTTTCTACGGGCTGGAGCGACGCGCCCTGATAGACACAGGCGATGATCAAAAAGCTATTGACGACCTGCCGGATATTATTGAGGCAGTCGAACATCTGCTGGGCATCTATGGCTCAAACAGCTCCTTGCGAGGCTATGCAGAAAATTTTCTGGATTATCTGGGCCATTCGCAAGTAGACGAAAAACTGTATTTACACTCTCCGCCAGTCACCTCTGCAGCGCGATCCAGTATGCCAATGGGGCTGAGAGTCGGCCTCGGGCAAATGGCTATCAATCAGTATCCGGTTAACGGGCAATGGGCTTTGGCCTGGGCCCTCTCAGACCCGGACATTACACGACGCACCCCTGCAACTCGTTGCCCGGACTTGCTGGCCACTCTGTTTATTGATGAGTTTGAGCGGATCTATCCCGATGGCATTGTGCTGAGCCATAACAAAACGAAGCTCAAGCACGGTTACCGCACCGCTTCGAGAGCGGTTGGCGCCCCAGTAATGGATTTGGGAGAGATTCCCGATGTGACAGCCAGCTCGCTGAATCGCAAAAAGCTTCAGTTCTTGCTCGACCGCTGCTCCAGTGATCTGGACGGGTATAGCCGTTTTATTGGCCGTTACCCTGAAAACGCGCAGAAGCTTGAAGGTTTACTTCAACTGCCCATCTCACTATGGCCATCAACCCTGCGCGATGAGCTGGAGCGCTTGAAAGCCCGTATAGAAGATGACCTGGAAGTCATGACGTTTGCTGATCTGGGCAAACGCTTCAACAGTGCCGGTGTTTTGTCCCGCCCGCTGCTGCTGGCCATGGCCCGGGCTTTGGAATCCTTGCAAATAGGCATGGAGCCCGACGTGCTGGCGGGCAGCAGGACACCCAAGCCTGATGACTGCATTGCCCTGTTTGTCACACTCCCTGACGATGGTGCACTTCGGGCAACACCGGCTTACAACGCGGCGTGTCTGACGCTGGACCTGGCTAGCGCCGTAACGGTTGCCGACGGAAAAATATCGGCAGAAGAAGTATCACTGCTGTTGAACCAGATCGATGCCTGGCAGCATCTGAGCATTGCTCAGCGCAAGCGTTTGAAAGCTCACCTGGGTATTCAACTGCAACAACCCCCCACGCTTGCAAGCCTCAAAAGCAGACTAGAACCCTTGGCAATCACAGAGAAGCAGGCAATCGCCCACTTCCTTGCGAGCCTTGCCCAGGCAGATGGTTGTGTCAGTGCTCAAGAGGTGAAACTACTGGAACGGGTCTACAAAGTCCTTCAGTTGGATCCTCAGTCCCTTTACGGCGACTTGCATGTTGCTACTGCGTCACGGGCGTTCTCGGAACACTTCGGCGTACCGCTGACCACCCCTGAACCGCAACTCATGCCTGAATTGGGTGGTGTGGTGCTCAATCTGGATCGCATCGCCCTGCTGCAGAGGGAAACCGAGGCGGTCTCGGCATTACTGGCTAAAGTGTTTACCGAAGAGCCGGTCATCGAGCCTGAGCCAGCCCCCCCGGTGAGCGAAACGCAAGATGATGCCGCCGTCATCATCCCGGGGCTAGAAGGTGACCATCTTGCATTCCTGAGGCTGCTGCTCTCCCGCCCCCAGTGGAGCCGCTCAGAGCTGGAAGACAGCGCCAGCGATATGGAGTTGATGCTCGACGGAGCTCTGGAACATATCAACGAACTGGCTTATGAACACTTCGACATGCCCATTACCGAAGGTGAAGAGCCCGTCGAAATCAACCCGGACATTCTGGAAAAATTGGCCCTATGAGCACTATTCGAACAAAAGATCGCGATGCGCTTATTCAATCACTGCGTGCTGGCGTTGTACCGCGCGTGGGTCAACACCTGATCCAGGTTGGACGTGTCGGTGAGCTGGATGCTCTGCTCAAGGACGTGGATCGTTTGGCGGACGGTGGCTCGTCATTTCGGGTAGTAATCGGCGAATACGGCGCAGGCAAGACCTTCTTTCTGAATCTGGTTCGTGCAATTGCCATGGAGCGCAAGCTGGTCACCCTGCACGCAGACTTGAACCCGGACCGACGTTTGCACGCCAGCGGCGGGCAGGCCCGGTCGCTCTATGCCGAACTGGCGAAAAACATGTCCACTCGCGCAAAACCGGACGGTGGCGCGCTGCAGGGTATCGTCGAAAAGTTCATATCCCAGGCAAAAGCAGAAGCCAAGGCATCGGGCGTTAGTACCGAAAACGTCATCCAAGCACGCCTCAATGAGCTGACTGAAATGGTCAACGGGTATGACTTTGCACACGTGATTGCGGCCTACTGCCGTGGCTTTGACGAGGGCAATGAGCAACTCAAGGGAGATGCCATTCGGTGGTTGAGGGGGGAGTTTTCGACAAAAACCGACGCACGAGCGGCCCTCGGGGTACGGACAATTATTGACGACGCTTCGATCTACGATCAGCTCAAACTGTTATCCCGATTCGTGCGTTTGGCCGGCTATGCCGGATTGATGGTTTGCCTGGATGAGCTGGTGAACCTGTACAAGCTGGCCAACACCCAGGCCCGTAACGCCAACTATGAACAGATCCTGCGCATTCTCAACGACTCCTTGCAGGGATCCACACAAGGATTGGGTTTTGTCCTGGGGGGTACGCCTGAGTTCCTGATGGATACTCGCCGCGGTTTGTTCAGCTACCCTGCCCTTCAATCCCGGCTGGCGGAAAACGCCTTTGCCAAAAGTGGCCTGGTGGATTTGTCCGGGCCGGTTCTGCGCCTGACCAGCCTGACACCTGAAGACTTTTACGTATTGCTGCAAAAACTGCGACACGTGTATGCCTCTGGGGATCCCCAGAAGTACTTGCTGCCCGACGAAGCCTTGCCGCAATTTATGGCGCACTGTCATCAACGTCTTGGTGAAGCCTATTTCCGTACACCCCGCACAACGATCACAGCCTTTATCAACCTGCTGGCCATTCTTGAGCAGAACCCGGGTACGGACTGGCGCGAATTGATTGGTAGCGTTGAAGTGGCCAGGGACAACGGTGGCGCATCTGACCTGACCGTGGAGCAAGACGATGAACTTGCCACCTTCGAACTCTGATTCCCGCTCTTTCAGCCTGCTCGACTCGCGGATTCAGCGCTGGATCTGGGACGAAGGCTGGACGTCGCTCAGGGATGCCCAGGAGCAGGCTGTTCCCGCTTTGGTCGACGCCAATCAGGACGTCATTATTGCTGCAGCCACCGCAGCGGGTAAAACCGAGGCGGCTTTCCTGCCAATCCTGACCCACCTGCTCAACCACCCCGATGTACCGGGCTCGGTGCTGTATATCAGCCCCCTCAAAGCGCTGATTAACGATCAATGGGATCGCTTGGGTCGCCTGTGCGAGCAGTTGGAAATCCCGGTAGTTGCCTGGCACGGGGATATTTCGGCCAGCAAGAAACACCGCTTCCTGAAATCACCTGAAGGTGTGCTACTCATCACCCCGGAATCCCTGGAAGCGCTTTTTGTAAATCGTGGTTCCAACCTTGGCGCAGTGTTCAAAAACCTGCGCTACATCGTCGTTGATGAATTGCATGCCTTTATTGGCAGTGAGCGCGGCAAACAACTGCAATCGCTGATGCACCGCGTCGAGCTGGTGGTCGGTCGAACCTTGCCAAGGGTCGGGCTCTCGGCAACGCTGGGTGATATGAAGATGGCCAGTGAGTTTCTTTGCCCTCGTCGCGCAGAGAGCGTCAAGATCATTGAGTCCAGGAATGCGGGCCAGAAACTTCAGATCCAGGTAAGAGGCTACATCCTGTCCCCGATGTGCAAACTGCTCGAAACCGGGGATGAGCCTCAAACAGACTCCGATGAAGAACCTGAAGATCAGAGCACACCTGATTTTGCTATCGCCGAGCATCTGTACAAGGTACTCAGAGGTAGCAATAACCTGGTCTTCCCCAACAGCCGCGGCCAGGTCGAGGTTTACGCGGACCGGCTTCGTCGATGCTGTGAACGGGATGCCGTGCCCAATGAGTTCTGGCCCCACCATGGCAGTCTGTCCAAGGATCTGCGCGAGCAAACCGAGCATGCCTTGAAGTCCGGGGAATATCCCGCCACAGGCATCTGCACATCAACCCTGGAGCTGGGTATCGATATTGGCTCCATCAAAAATGTCGTACAGATCGGCTCCCCGCCCTCGGTCGCGAGCCTTCGTCAACGCCTGGGGCGCTCCGGCCGGCGCCCCGGTGAACCCGCCATTTTGCGTGCTTACTGTAAAGAGCCGGTGCTGACAACCAACTCCACCCTTTCGGACCAGTTGCGCCAAGGGTTGGTACAGACCATCGCCATGATTCGCCTGCTCACCCAGTCATGGTTTGAGCCGCCACGTACTCAAGGTGTGCATGCCTCCACACTCGTTCAGCAGTGCCTTTCCATCATTGCCCAATGCGGAGGGGCTACAGCGCCCGAGTTATGGCGGCGTCTGGTTGCGGACGGTGCATTCACCCGAACCGAAAAAGCAGACTTTGTTGAACTGCTCAAAAACCTCGGTGCAAAAGAGCTCATCACACAAGAAAGTTCGGGCCTGTTGCTGCCAGGCACCATTGGCGAGCGCATGATCAACCATTATGAGTTTTACAGTGCATTCACCAGTGATGAGGAGTTTCGACTGGTCTGCGCTGGCAAACCTTTGGGCTGCGTTCCGGTCAGCCGCCCCCTGACCAAGGATCAGCGAATCATATTCGGCGGCCGCCGCTGGCAAGTTCAGGATGTTGATCTGGAGGCCAAAGTGATTGTTGTGTCCCCCTCTCGTGGCGGTGCTCCCCCTCATTTTGAGGGACTGGGCGCCATGATTCACGACCGGGTCAGGCAGGAGATGCGAGCATTGCTCACTGAAGACACGCCCTGCCCCTTTATTGACCGCACTGCTCAAGCACTACTGGATGAGGCGCGACAGACTTTTGCAGATCTTGGCCTGGCACAACAGCACATCATAAAAAAAGGCAGCCGTTGCCAGATCGTTAGCTGGCTGGGTGATCACGCCAATGACGCCCTGTGTTTGTTGCTTAATCATGTCGGGGTGAGTTGCGAGACGGAAGGATTACTGATTTCGACGCAGGCCGACACCGGCGAGATGATGCAAGCACTTGAACAGGTGGCAGCTCTGGACGCCAGCGATCTAAAAACCCTGCTGGCAGATGTTGAGAACATGAACCGAGAAAAATGGGACTGGGCGCTACCTGAGTCGCTGCTTATGAAGTCCTTCGCTTCTACCTCCCTGGACATTGAGACGGCCATAGGCTTTGCAAAGGCGCAGGCTCAATTGTCAGGAACATCCGAAGCGAAAGCAGGCCAGCATCAGGCTGCAACGAGTTGAATTCAAGGTGTTAGCGGGGCCCGATGACCGGTTACTGATGTGGATGTATGTCGGTGTAGTATGTTGTATTACACATCACTACACCGAGGCTCCCATGTCCGTTATGTCTATACGCCTGCCTGACGAAATGGCCGACACCCTCGCCAATTTGGCAAAAGCCACAGGCCGCAGTAAATCGTTTCTGGCCGTCGATGCGCTGCGGGATTATCTGGCACGTGAGGCGTGGCAGATAGCCGAGATCCAGCAGGCACTGGAAGAAGCAGATGCAGGCGACTTTGCTACCGATGAGGAAGTCACCGCCACGCTTAACAAATGGTCCGTCCATGAAGGTTGAGTGGCTGCGCACGGCACTCAAAAATCTGGATGACGAGGCACGCTACATAGCCAAGGACAACCCCCACGCGGCGGCCCGATTCGTCAAAACCATCAAGGCCAGCGTTGAACAGCTTTCACAGTTTCCATCAATGGGCCATGAAGGCCGATTGCCAGGCACCCGAGAGTGGCCACTGCCCGACTTGCCTTATGTAATCCCCTATCGGATTCGTCTTGGTAAATTGCAGGTATTACGAATTTTCCACACCCGCCGACTCCCGCCCAACACGTGGTAAAACCCACTGTCCCCAAGAATTTCAGAGTTGACTCTGGTCGCAATACACCAAATTTCAGGCAAAAAAAAGCCGCTATCGCTAGCGGCTTTTTTACTATCTGGCTCCACGACCTGGACTCGAACCAGGGACCCAATGATTAACAGTCATTTGCTCTACCAACTGAGCTATCGCGGAATGGCGTCTATCTTACTGATATAAATAGAGAAGTCAACACTTTCGATGACTTCTCCATGGATTTTTCAGATGACCTGAACAATGGCGTCGGTTACGGCTTCAATGTTGCGCTGATTCAAGGAAGCAACGCAGATTCGGCCGGTGTCCAGGGCGTAGATGCCGAACTCGGTACGCAGGCGCGTCACTTGTTCAACAGTCAGGCCGGAGTACGAGAACATGCCGCGCTGACGCGCCACAAAGCTGAAATCATGCCCAGGAGCCTTTTTCGACAGCAGCTCCACCATTTGCAGACGCATGCCGCGAATGCGCAGGCGCATTTCGGCCAGTTCTTCTTCCCACATGGCACGCAGCTCTGGGCTGTTGAGCACTGCAGCGGCGATGGTTGCACCGTGGGTTGGCGGGTTGGAGTAGTTGGTGCGGATCACACGCTTGACCTGGGACAGAACGCGAGCGCTCTCTTCCTTGGACTCGGTGATGATCGACAGTGCGCCTACACGCTCGCCATACAGCGAGAACGACTTGGAGAACGAGCTGGAAACAAAGAAGCTCAGGCCCGACTCAGCGAACAGGCGCACTGCCGCGGCGTCTTCGTCGATGCCGTCGCCAAAGCCCTGGTACGCCATGTCCAGGAACGGGATCAGGCCCTTGGCCTTGACCACGTCCAGCACGTTCTGCCAGTCGGCCGGGGTCAGGTCGACACCGGTCGGGTTGTGGCAGCACGCGTGCAGCACAACGATGGAACCGGCTGGCAAGGCATTGAGGTCTTCGAGCATGCCGGCACGGTTGACGTCATGGCTGGCAGCGTCGTAGTAGCGATAGTTCTGAACCGGGAAGCCCGCGGTTTCGAACAGGGCACGGTGGTTTTCCCAGCTTGGATCGCTGATAGCGACCACAGCATTTGGCTGCAGTTGCTTGAGGAAGTCAGCACCGATTTTCAGCGCGCCAGTACCGCCCACGGCTTGAGTGGTGATCACTCGGCCAGCAGCCAGCAGTGGCGACTCGGCGCCAAACAGCAGTTTCTGAACAGCTTGGTCGTAGGCAGCAATACCGTCGATCGGCAAGTAGCCGCGCGACGCATGCTGAGCAACCCGAATCGTTTCGGCTTCGACAACGGCACGCAAGAGCGGAATTCGTCCCTCTTCGTTGCAGTAAACACCAACCCCCAGATTCACTTTGCTGGTACGGGTATCGGCGTTAAATGCTTCGTTGAGGCCCAGGATAGGATCGCGTGGTGCCATTTCGACAGCGGAGAACAGGCTCATTATTACGGCGGCTCTGAATGGAGAATGGAGGGGGTGACAACGCTCCAGCCGATTGCACTAGAGCGGTGCACAAACGGGGAGCAAGTATAAGCCCGATCACGATTCGGGCAACAGGCTATTACCGGTTTTGGCCAAGAATTTGAGTTTATTTTCAGGCCACTGGTCCAATTGCAATCTTTGCCAGGATGGCCGTGTCAGAGCAGCGCCTTGAAACAGTCAGGCATCACCTCCATATTTACCCATATCCTGTTTTTTCCTGCGGCTTGAGTCGCATGCGCTTATAAGGGCCACTGCCTTTATAGAAGCAAACCCCGAGGTCCTTCATGTCCGATTTCCAGCTTGTTACCCGCTTCGAGCCTGCGGGTGATCAACCCGAAGCCATTCGTCAGATGATCGAAGGCATCGAAGCCGGTCTGTCGCACCAGACCCTGCTCGGGGTAACGGGCTCAGGCAAAACCTTCAGCATCGCCAACGTGATCGCCCACGTGAATCGCCCCACGCTGGTACTGGCGCCCAACAAAACCCTGGCAGCTCAGCTGTATGGTGAGTTCAAGTCGTTCTTTCCGAACAACGCCGTGGAGTACTTCGTTTCGTACTACGACTACTACCAGCCCGAAGCCTACGTGCCCTCCTCCGATACCTTTATCGAGAAAGACGCCTCGATCAACGACCACATCGAACAGATGCGCCTGTCCGCGACCAAGGCGCTGCTGGAGCGCAAGGACGCGATTATCGTGACCACGGTGTCGTGCATTTATGGTTTGGGCAGCCCTGAAACCTATCTGAAGATGGTGTTGCACGTCGATCGCGGGGACAAACTGGACCAGCGTGAGCTGCTGCGCCGCCTGGCCGACCTGCAATACACCCGCAATGACATGGATTTCGCCCGTTCGACGTTTCGGGTGCGTGGCGATGTGATCGACATTTACCCGGCAGAGTCGGACCTGGAAGCCGTGCGCATCGAGCTGTTCGATGATGAAGTCGAAAGTATCAGCGCCTTTGACCCGCTGACCGGCGAAGTCATCCGCAAGATGCCGCGCTTTACCTTCTATCCCAAAAGCCACTATGTGACCCCGCGCGAAACCCTGCTGGACGCCGTCGAAGGCATCAAGGAGGAACTCAAGGAGCGTCTTGAGTACCTGCGCGCCAATAATAAGCTGGTCGAAGCCCAGCGACTGGAACAGCGCACCCGATTCGATCTGGAAATGATCATGGAGCTGGGTTACTGCAACGGTATCGAAAACTACTCGCGCTACCTTTCGGGCCGCGAATCCGGTGCGCCGCCACCGACCCTGTTCGACTACCTGCCGGCGGATGCCTTGCTGGTCATCGACGAGTCCCACGTCAGCGTGCCGCAGGTAGGCGCCATGTACAAAGGCGACCGCTCGCGTAAAGAGACTCTGGTGGAGTACGGCTTCCGCCTGCCTTCGGCACTGGACAACCGGCCGATGCGCTTTGATGAATGGGAGCGCATCAGCCCGCAAACGATTTTCGTCTCGGCCACCCCCGGCAATTACGAAGCTGAGCACGCGGGCCGTGTGGTCGAGCAAGTGGTGCGTCCGACCGGCCTGGTCGACCCGCAAATTGAAATTCGCCCTGCACTGACCCAGGTGGACGACTTGCTGTCCGAGATTGCCAAGCGGGTCGCGCTGGAAGAGCGGGTACTGGTCACCACGTTGACCAAACGCATGTCTGAAGACCTGACCGACTACCTGGCCGACCACGGCGTGCGCGTGCGTTACCTACACTCGGACATCGACACCGTGGAACGGGTCGAGATCATTCGCGACCTGCGCCTGGGCGTGTTTGATGTGCTGGTGGGCATCAACCTGCTGCGTGAAGGCCTGGACATGCCCGAAGTGTCGCTGGTAGCGATTCTCGATGCCGACAAGGAAGGCTTCCTGCGTTCAGAGCGCTCATTGATCCAGACCATTGGCCGCGCGGCGCGCAACCTCAATGGCCGGGCGATTCTCTATGCGGACCGGATCACCGGGTCGATGGAGCGGGCCATTGGCGAAACCGAGCGTCGTCGCGAGAAACAGATCGCCTTCAACCTCGCCAACGGCATCACCCCCAAAGGTGTGTTCAAGGACGTTGCCGACATTATGGAAGGTGCGGTCGTACCGGGTTCGCGCAGTAAAAAGCGCAAAGGTATGGCCAAAGCCGCCGAAGAAAACGCCAAGTACGAAAACGAACTGCGCTCGCCGAGCGAGATCAGCAAGCGCATACGCCAGCTGGAAGAAAAAATGTATGCCCTGGCCCGAGACCTGGAGTTCGAGGCCGCCGCGCAAATGCGCGATGAAATCGGCAAGCTCAGGGAGCGCTTGTTGCAGGTGTGACCCTCCTGCGGGAGCGGGCTTGGTGTACCTGAATCACCGAGGTGCTGCTATCACGAGCAAGCCCGCTCCCACATGTGAACATCTCACACGGCTACTGCCGCCACGGCCTCAACCTCGAACAACATCTCGTCCAGCGCCAACCGCGGCACCGGGATCAAGGTGCAGGCCGGTGCTGGCAGCGCGCCCCACACCCGCGCCACTTCAGCGCCCAGAATCTGCAACCTCTCCATGCTGTGATCCACGATCAGTACGGTGATCTTGGCCACGTCCTTGATCTGCGCATCAGCTGCTGCCAGGGCAATCTGCAGGTTGGCAAATGCCTGGCGCACCTGTTCGGCGAAGTCGGGTGACAACTGGCTGTCGGCGTTCTCACCACCCTGGCCTGCGGTGTACACCAGGCGCACATTGGGTGCCAGGCGGGCAACATGGGAATAGCCGTTGGGTGCAGGGTCATACAGGCCGGCCGGGTTGAGCAATTGCACTGCAGGGTTAGAGTTCTTATCCATAAAATACGCACCATAGGCAGTTGAGTGAGCAGCGCGCTATTCAACCACTCTCGCAAACCCCTGTGCCAGCGCCCTCGCGACACCGGCTGCAAATATGCAAGGATGTCACGCCGCACCGCACCACAGCCCGTATTCCAAGGATGACCATGACCGCCATCAACACCCAAATGCCCCTTGTGCCGGGGCGTCTCGAACAAATGTCGACCCGCATTGCCTTTTTTATCGCCGGTTTCGGGCTCGCGGCCTGGGCGCCACTGGTGCCCTATGCCAAAGCGCGGGCCGGGCTGGATGAGGCCACCCTGGGGCTGTTACTGCTGTGTCTGGGCGCAGGCTCCATCCTGGCCATGCCCATCGCCGGAATTCTGGCCACGCGCTTTGGCTGCAGGCGGGTATTGATCGGTGGAACCCTGCTGATCTGCCTCGCGCTGCCGCTCTTGGCGACTGCCAGTTCCCTGGCGCTGCTGATCGCGACGCTGTTTGTATTTGGTGCAGGGCTGGGCGCCGTCGACTCTACCGTCAACCTGCAGGCCGTAATCGTTGAACGCGCCAGCGGACGCAACATGATGTCTGGCTTTCATGGCTTGTTCAGTGTGGGCGGGATTGCCGGTGCTGCCGGTGTCAGCGCGCTGCTTGCGTTGGGCCTGTCACCCCTGTGGGCGATTGTCGTGGTGATTGTGCTGATCCTCGCAGCCTTGCTCAAAGCCGCTCCCCACCTGCTGGCGTATGGCAGCGAAAGCACCGGCCCGGCGTTTGCCGTGCCCCACGGCGTGGTGCTGTTTATCGGGTTGCTGTGCTTTACGGTGTTTCTGGCCGAAGGCGCAATGCTCGACTGGAGCGCGGTATTCCTGACCACCGAAAAAAACATCGGCGAAGCCTACGCCGGGCTCGGCTATGCCGCGTTCGCCCTGACCATGACCGCAGGTCGATTGATGGGCGACACCATCGTCAAGCGTCTGGGTGCCAGAAAGGTGATTGTGCTGGGCGGAATGTTCGCCGCAGCCGGCATGGCCCTGGCAACACTGGGGACCGGCTGGGAAGTGGCGCTGCTGGGGTATGCATTGGTGGGCGTGGGGTGTTCAAACATCGTCCCGGTGCTGTACACCGCCGTTGGCAAACAGACCGTGATGCCGGAAAACATCGCCGTGCCGGCCATCACCACCCTGGGTTATGCCGGGATTCTGGCAGGGCCTGCGGCCATCGGCTTTATCGCCCATGCCAGCAGCCTGAGCATTGCCTTTTTGCTGATCACCGCCATGCTGATGGCCGTGGCCATCAGCGGGCGGATCTTGCGCGTCTAGGTCAAGCATCCCCCCTGTACCGGCCTCTTAGAACCCTACACTCGCCTGCACGAAGAATGTACGCGGCTCACCCAGGTAGATGCCTGAGTTGTTGTCGCTGGAGCGGGTGTAGTACGTCTGGTTGAACAGGTTCTTGATGCCCGCACCGACCTTCAGGTTCGACGCCTCTGGCCCGAAGTCGTAGCCCACCCGGGTGCTCCAGGTGGCATAACCCGGAATATCACCGTACTGGCCATCCGGCGTCGGGTCAGTGATATATACCCCGCCCGTGCCGGGCGCGTGCTGCTGGGACTGGGCAAACATGTCCAGGTTGTAGGTCCAGCGGTTGACCACATAACGCGCCCCCAAGTTGACCACTTGACGCGAATACAGCGGCAGGTCACGGCCCTTGAAGTTCGGGATGTCACCCTCGGATGTCGCCTTGGTGTAGGTAAAACCCGCATTCAGCGACAACCCGTCAAGGCGCGCGTCCAGTGCCGACATGTCGTAGTGGACCGAGGTTTCAAGGCCCTGATGCTTGGTGGCCCCCAGGTTGGTCCAGCCCACATCGTTGCTGACGTATTGCAACTCGTCGGCAAAATCGATGTAGAACAGCGTCACTTCACCACCCCACACGCCATTGTCGTAGCGCGTACCCAGTTCGTAGGTCTTGGCCTTTTCAGGGCGCAGGCCTGCCGCTGTCGCATCGCCGACACCGCCCTGCCCCAGCTGGAAGTATTGCAGGCTGCCGAACGAGGTTTCGTAATTGGCAAACAGCTTCCAGGCGTCCGAGAGGTGATACATCACGCTCAGGGCAGGCAGGGCTTCGCTGCTGTCGATGCTGCGCTTCTTCTCAAGCACGGGCACACCGTTGTTACCCAGCACCGGGCGGTCGTGCCATTGGGTGCTGATGCGTTCGAAACGGATACCCGGAGTGACTGTCCAGTTACCCACATCGATCTTGTCATCGATATAGAAGGCGTTGGCCTCGGTGCCTCCGGTGCGATCCTGGTACACATGACCGTCAGCTCCCGGCCCCGGCACTGGCACGTTATTCACCAGCAAGACCTGGCTGGCCTCCTCGTGCATCGCCTCCTTGAGGTAGCGATAGCCCACACCCACTTCCTGTGTCACGGGCCCCAGCGTGAACACATGGGACACCCGCGGCTCGATGCCGAAGGTGTGGTAACTGCGCGGATACGAGGCCAGCGTCTGCAGGTTTCGTGCAGCAATCGTGCTGCCACGGAAGCTGTCGGTGTAATAGGTCAGGACTTCAAACTGGGTCTGGTCGTCAATCTGGCGCAGGTACTTGAAGGACACGTCCTTGCGCCGCCCGGTGAAGCTGTCGTAGTCGCGCAACGATTGGTACGGATCGGCATCGAACTGCTTCTGGGTCAGGCCGCCGGGCATGTCTGCGGTGGCGTCGTAGTAGTGAAAGTTGAGCGTGAAGTCATCCTGGTCGGTGGGCGCCCAGTGAGTTTTAAGCAACACGTCATCGATATCGTTGTCATTGTTGCGTGCCCGGTAGCCATCGCCCTTGACCCCCGAGTACAGCAGCGCGGCACCCATGCCGTTGTCTGCCGTGCCGCCCAGAAACGCCGACTCAATGTGCTTCCAGCCACCGCGCTCGGACGTTTCCAGCGTCGTGCCCACTTCGCCCTGGAAAGTTTCAGGAATGGCCCGGGTGACAAAGTTGATCACCCCGCCCACGTTTTGCGGTCCATAACGCACCGAGCCGGCACCGCGCACCACATCGATGCTGTCCAGGTTGCCCGACGAGATCGGGGCCATCGACAACTGTGGCTGGCCATAGGGCGCAAACGCCGCCGGAATACCGTCGATCAACACGGTGGAGCGCGGCGACAGCCGTGAAGTCAAACCGCGTACGCCTACGTTCAGCGAGATATCGCTGCCGCCGGTACCGTTGGATGCCTGCACCTGCACCCCCGGAATACGCTTGAGCGCGTCACTGACGTTCATCGCGCCCTGCTCGACCATTGCCTCGCGACGCACCACCGTCCGGGCGCCCGGATGATTCTGCACCACCGCGTCATTGGCATCGCTCAGCCAGTTACCGACCACCTTCACATCCACCGGCCCCAGTTCCAGCGGGCCGGATGGTGCGGCACTGACCGTTGGCGCCACCCCCAGGGTCACCGCATCGCCATCCAGCGCGTAGCTCAAGCCACTGCCTTGCAGCAGCTGCGCCAGGGCCTGCTCGGGCGACAGGTTGCCATCGACTGCAGGCGCCTGCTTGCCCGCCACCAGTTGCGGGTTGAAAAACACCTGCAGCGAGGTCTGTTGAGCCAACTGGCTCAATGCGCCACCCAAGGGCTGGGACTGAATGTGGATGGCATTGGACCGGGATTGCCCGGCAAAGGCACCCGGCATCGCTGCGCTGACCGCCAGGGCCAACGCCAGCGGCAGCAAGCGCGTTCGGGGAACAGGAGCTGGAGTGCTCAAAGGTGTTTCAAGCGAAAAAAGTCGCCCACGAAGATTGTTGTTTTTCACGTCGAGTCTTGCCCTGTGGATCGCACTTGAGAGCGACTGTTAATGAAAACCAGTTGCAGTTGTTCAAGAAGACGAAGAACTCGAAAAAAACCTGAATCGATTGCCCAATTATTTTCTGGCAATGATTTCCTGGCTGCCGTCTGCCCGCGCCCTGACAGCGACCGGCAGGATCTGTGGCAAGGCCTTGAGCAGCGCATCGGTGTCATCGGTTTTGAACACGCTGGACAACCTCAACCGGGCAATCGCCGGGGAACTCACGTGCACAGGCTTGTCGCGATAACGGGACACTTGCGCGGCCACTTCACCCAGGGTGGCGTCCTCAAACACCAGTTGCCCCCTGCGCCAGGCCGTCAGCGTTCGAGTGTTGACCGGCTGCACGGCAGCCACCTGCCCCTGTGCGTCGACGACCGTACCCAGCCCCGCCGTCAGGTTGATCGCTGCGTCCGGATTGGCACCCTGCACCCGCACATGCCCTGACTCCACCGCGATCCGAGCCTGGTCCCCCTCACGCAACACATCAAAACGGGTACCGGTCACCGTCACCTGCCCGGCTCCGGCCTGAACCACAAACGGCCTGTCGGCATCCCGGGCCACGCTGAACATTCCCTCGCCCTGTTGCAGCTCGACAGTGCGCTGGCGGCGTTCGAAATTGACCCGTATCTGGCTGCGGCCATTGAGTTCAATGGATGAACCATCGGGCAAGGTCACTGTGCGCCGCTCGCCCATCGCCGTGGCGAACTCTGCCTGGTAGCCCGCTGAGGAGTGCAGCTGCATCCAGAGACCCGCCCCGGCCACTGCTGCCACAACACTCGCAGCCAGCCCGTAAGCCAGGAACGAGCGACGCTCAAGCCTGGGTGCCGGCGCTTCGCACAACGCCTGCAGTCGGGCCTTGGGCAACAGGTCGGCAGCGGACCACAGGCTGGCCAGCCATTGGTATTCCACTTCATGGCTGGTGTGCTGAGCAAGCCAGGCCTCAAATTCGGCCTGCTCTGCCACGCTCAGGGTTTGCGCCTGCACCCGCGCAAACCAGGTCGCGGCAGCATCGCGCACGCTCGCGCTGTCACACGTACAGTTACGTGTATCCATCATGCAATCCTTTACCGATGTCATCACGCAGACCCCACACGTTCACGCAGATGGCGCAGGGTGCGGATCATATACTTTTCCACCATGTTCCTGGACAGCCCCAGGCGCTCGGCAATTTCGGCCTGGGTGAGGCCTTCGATCTTCTGCCAGACAAAGACTTTACGGCAATTGATCGGGAGTTCCTGCAGTGCCCTTTCGACCGACTCAGCCAACTGCAGGGCGCGCATGTACTGCTCCGGATCGCCCGTTTCGCCCGCCCCTGAAGCAGCACATGCCTGCTCCTTGGCGTCGCGCAGTTCTTCACGACGAAAACCGTCCACCGCGATATTGCGTGCTGTCTGGTGCAAATACGCACGCGGTTGCTCGACCGCATCCAGATTGGATTCGAGCACGCGGACAAAAGTGTCATGGGCGAGGTCTTGGGCCTGCTGTCGGTTGCGCAGGCGCCGGGTCCAGGTTCCGATCAACTCTTCGTAATGGTCAAAGAAGCCCGTTTTACGGGGCACTTTCTGAGTCATCGCAGGGGACTACACAGGTGGGGCGCGAATAGTAATGCTTCCTATTAAAGCCAGCAATCACTGCGATGACAGAAGGTCAAACCCTTACATCTCGGCCTTGGCCAACAAGCGCTGCTCGACCTGAGTGGCACCGCTGGAACCATAGCGCCGGGCCGTGAGCAACCCGACCACCCCCATCACCCCGCAGAACGCTACGCACACCCACGGACTCCACGGCATCAGCGCGATCAGCAGCAACGGCGTGGTGCTGGCCCAGAGTGCGTAGGCGATGTTGTAGGTAAACGAAATGCCCGAGACGCGGATCGGCGCAGGAAACAGGCCAACCATCACCGACGGCACCACCCCGACAATCCCGCAGGTCAAACCGGCGAATGCATAGGCCAGGCCTGGCAGTGCCCACTGACCTACCAGGCTGGCGTACAACAGGCCGATACCCAGTGGCAGCAGAACGCTGTACAGCGCAATGCTGCGCCAGACGCCGATACGGTCGACGATCAGACCGGCCAGCACACAGCCGATATTCAAAAACACAATGCCCAGGCTGCTCAACGCAAAGGTGTGACTGGCAGTCATGCCAAAGCGTTGCTGCATCACGGTCGGCGTGATCACCACAAACACCACCACGGCGCTGGTAAGGACGCAGGTCAGCAACGCCGCCGGCAGCAAAGACCCACGGTGATCACGTAAAACCGTGCGCAACGGGAACTCTGCCCGGCCTTCCTTGCGCTCGCGCAGGGCCAAAAACACCGGGGTTTCACTGAGCCAGCGACGCAGCCACACGCCAATCACACCGAATACGCCACCGAGCAGGAAGGGAAAGCGCCAGGCGTAATCGAGGATTTCTGCTGGTGTGAACATCTGGGCGAGAAGCGTCGCGGTCAAGGCGCCAATCAAATAGCCAAAGGTCAGCCCGGCTTGCAGGAAACCCAGGGCAAAGCCCCGGCGACCGGCCGGAGCGTGCTCGGCCACAAATACCCAGGCACTGGGCACCTCCCCCCCTACCGCCGCGCCCTGAAGGATGCGCAGCGCCAACAGGATCAGCGGCGCGAAGTAACCGATATCCGCGTAAGTGGGCATGATCCCGATCAGCAGGCAGGGCAGCGCCATCATCAGGATGCTCAGGCTGAAGACCCGCTTGCGCCCCAGATGGTCGGCAAAGTGCGCCATCAGAATCCCGCCCAACGGACGCGCCAGATAACCGGTCACGAAAATCCCGAAGCTTTGCAGCAAACGCAGCCATTCGGGCATGTCCGGCGGAAAAAACAGCTGGCTGAGGGTCAGGGCGAAGAATACGAAAATGATGAAGTCGTAAATTTCCAGCGCCCCGCCCAGGGCGGCAAGGCCCAGGGTTCTGTAGTCGGAACGGGAAAAACGCACCGTTGTGGCTTGAGTATCAGCAGACATAAATAGGCTCAATGTGAACTGGACACGCCTATGTTGGCGCTTGCGGTCGAGGGCGCGAGCATAGCAAATCCTGTAGAAACCACTGCAAAACCTGTGGGCTGGCTCGCGATGGCACTCAGGCGAAGTCATAGCAAACCCGCTAATTGAACACGATCTGAACTGATGTACGGGGCGTTGCTCGGCTTGACATAGGTGAGGTAAATACTAAAAATGTGTTTTGAGGACTGCAATCGCGCATTCGTCGGGACTGGGAACCTGCTTTATCCCCCCCGCATTTTGGCAGCAGAGAAAACGGGTTTCTCTGAAGTAGTGACGGTCAGCCTGCTGACCGGATTCTGAACCCAAGGCATTCGTGCCGGAGCTAAAGAATCGCTGCGACTACTCCTTGATAACATCTGAAAGGCGTCCACTGGACGCCTTTTTTTATTTCAGCGCGGGCTGTTGGGCACGCGTACCACCTGGCCCACAAGTGTCCCGCTGGCTTTACGCTTGGGGTACCAGGTCACAATGTAGTAGCCAAAGCCGCTGCGCTCTTCTCGTGGTTCCAGCACCAAGGAGCCTGCCGGTGTTTTCATGACCGTTAGCCGGTGATTGCCGCGCATCTCGCGAAACTCGCAATAAATCGGCGCTTTATGCACGATCATGTTCGCGATGTGGAACGCAACCCGATCGATGCTCACACAGCCGCACTTGGCCAGTTCCGCTTGGTGAGCCTCCCAGATATGGCGAATGCCAAACCCGCGGCCTTCGCCTTTGTGAACCCCCACACGCAAAAAGATCTCCCCGCCTTTCAAGCCGAAGGTGGGCATGCACGGGATGGTTCCAAAGCTGTATGAGCCTGAGGGGTGAGCAATCAAGACATTCTGTTTTAGATTCAGCAGTTCAGACAAAACACATACCTGGCCAAAGCAAGTGATAAGCGGGCCAGGTAATTGTGGCCTCTAAAATCAACGTCTGAACGACTGCTTATATACCAAGTAATACGGCAAACGAGATTGCTAAAGTCGCGGGGGTTTAGCAGCAACCTGTATCTGCCTCACTCCTGAACACCCAATAGCCTCATCAGGCAACTACCCCTGCCACCCTCCGCCCAATGCACCAAACACATCCACCAGCGACAGCGACACCTGCGCGGTGCTGTCTACCAGTGCAGCTTCGTTGGCCAGCAGCGCGTTTTGCACGGTCAACACGTTCAGGAAGTCCACCGTGCCCTGGGCATACTGTTGATGAACGCTATCCAGCGCACGCTGGCTGTGCATCACCGCCTGCTGCAGGCTGTCACGACGACGCTGGCTGGCCTGGTACGCTACCAGCGCATCGTCCACCTCATGCCAGGCCCGCAACACGGTTTTTTGATAGGCAATGCCCGCCTCTTGCTGTCGCCCTTCCTGCAATTGCAAGGCCCCCTGCAAACGCCCACCCTCAAACACCGGCACGCTCAACCCCGGCCCGAACGCAAAGTTGCGCGCCCCCCAACTGCCCAGGTCCGATAGCTGCATGGCCTGCACTCCCAGGCTTCCAGACAAGGTAATACGGGGATAAAAGTCAGCCTTGGCCATGCCGATCGCTGCCGTCGCCGCATGCAGTTGCGCCTCGGCACGGCGGATATCGGGACGACGCCGGGCCAACTCGCTGGGCAAGCCAATCGGCACATCCGCGCCATAGGCCGGCACCGGCGCCACTGCGCTCAATTGCTGCTGCAAGGCCCGTGGCTCGCGGGCCAGCAGCAGGCTCAGGGCATTGATCAATTGCGCACTTTGCTGCTGCAACGGTGCCATGCGCGCTTCAATCTCGGCCACCTGGGCGGCGGCTTCCGAGACTTGCAGGTCGGTGGCCACTCCCTCCTTGAGCTGCAATCGGGTCAGCTCCAGGCTACGGCGGGCAATCTGCAGGTTTTGCTCCACCACCGCCAGTGCCTGCTGCGTACCGCGCAGCTGAATGTAGTGCTGCGCGGTCTGCACGATCACCAGCAACTGCACCCCGTGACGATCCTCTGCTGCCACTTGCACCGAAGCATCAGCCGCTTCGACCGAGCGCTTGACCCTGCCCCACAGATCAGCCTCCCAACTGAAACCCAGGCCACCATTCCACAGGTTGAACGCCTGCTTGCCGCTGTACCCCGAAGGATCACCCAAGCCCTGCTGGCTGTTACGGCTGCGACTGTAAGCAGCCGTACCGTCCACCTTGGGCAAGGTGTCGGCGTTAATCTGACGGCGAATCGCAAGGCTTTGCTCCAGACGGCTGGCCGCCAGCTGCACATCAAAGTTGCTGTGTTGCGCCTCGCGCACCAGGGCCGACAATTGACGATCGCCAAAGCGGTCCCACCAACGCGGGTCTATTGCCGACTCGACGGCCCGGCTATGTCCCGCCTGGGTGGCAAC
This sequence comes from Pseudomonas sp. NKUCC02_KPG, assembly GCF_019345465.1. Classification (GTDB taxonomy): domain Bacteria; phylum Pseudomonadota; class Gammaproteobacteria; order Pseudomonadales; family Pseudomonadaceae; genus Aquipseudomonas. The sequence goes on along the minus strand of NZ_JAHKRC010000002.1, from coordinate 343,673 downwards.
GGGCGCCCAGTTTTTTGCCAGCGCGGGCACGGGCGCCTCAAAATCCGGGCCCACCACGCAACCACTTAAAGTCAGCACGCTGTAACAGGCCACAGCCCAGGCCAATGCAGTGTTTTTCATCGTGTGCTGACCTGCTGGTCGTGCGCAGTCGCCGTATCGATGGACGCATTCACCGACATCCCGAGGCGCAATTGACTGGCCAGCAACTGCCCTTGATCCAGAGTCACTTTCACCGCAATGCGCTGCGCCACCTTGGTGAAGTTGCCCGTTGCGTTATCCGGGGCAATGGCGGAGAACGTCACACCGGTTGCCGGCGCAATACTGTCGACGGTGCCTTGCAAGGTCTGGCCGGGAAAACTGTCGACCTGGATCGTCACACGCTGCCCCGCCTGCATATTCGTAAGCTGATGCTCCAGAAAATTGGCAACCACGAAGGCATCCGCCAGCGGTACAACCGCCAGCACGGTATCGCCGGGTTTGACGTAGGCGCCAAGACGCACGCTGCGTCGTCCCACCACACCGTCAAAAGGGGCCGTCAGTTGGGTGTGGGACAGGTCCAGTTCGGCCCGCGCCTGCAAGGCCTCGGCATACTGAACCGACGCTTGCGCTGCGGTGGCCTGGGCGGCCAGCACGCGGGTTTGCTGGCGGGCGGCTTCCAGGGCGGCCTTGTGCTGGGCCAGCTCGGCCCGGGCGGTCAGCGAGCGGTTTTTTGCCTGCTGGGAATTTTGCAGCGTGCCTGCACCCTGTCCCGCCAGATGTTGATAGCGTTGCAACTCATGTTCGGCGAACTCGACCTGTGCCAGATCTGCATCGACCGTGGCCTTGGCCTGTTCGATCAGCGAACGCTGACGTTCCAGCATCGCCAGTGCATTGACCCGTTGTGCCTGCGCCGTCGCGACGCTGGCTTGCGCCGCCTGCACGGCAGCCTGGTAGTCCTGCGGATCGATCCGCGCCAGCAACTGCCCGGCCTTCACCGGCTGGTTGTCCTGCACCAGCACCTCGTCGATAAACCCCGCGACTTTTGGCGCAATCAGGGTGTAATCGGCGCTGACAAAGGCATCGTTGGTGTTCTGCACCGTGCCCGTGGCAAATACCAGCCGCCACAACCCGTACAGCACGATAAAGGCCGCCAGACCCGCGCCGGCCACGATCAAAGGCTTGCGCCCGCTTGTTGTACTCATTTCACTGCTCCAACAGGTGTGCCCGGCGCGTAGATCCGCGTGGGGCCAAAAGGGATTAACACAATCAATAAAAGCGCCAGGACGGCCATGTACAGATAAAGATCGGCAGACGTCAGCACCACCGCTTGCTGATGAACCCGGCGCGCCAGATCTGTCCCGGTACTGACCAGCGGCGAGTTGCCCAGGCGATCGAGCAACATCGTTGAATGGAAGTGCTCGCGATTGAGGGTCAACACGCCCAGCACACTGCTTGCTGCGACCGCTGAAAAGCCTTTGACGGTGTTGAACCAGGCCGATGCAAACGGGCCGTCTGCCGGATTCAGGCCACCCGTGGCCAGCATCAACAGAGGAATCACGGCCATTGGCTGGGCGATGATTTGAATCGCCTGCAACCCGTAAAAATTCTCGCGAGTCCACATCGAAGTCACCTGCGAACCAATCCCGCACGCCAGCGCCAGCAGCGCCAGACCAATGGCCAGCACCCAGCGGCAATCGACCCAGCGCAGGTTGCACAGCGCGACCACCAGCGGTAGGGCTATCAGTTGTGGCAACGCCACCATCAACATGACCGGCGCGGTTTCAAGGGGACGATAACCCTGCACCTGAGCCAGGTAACTGGACGGGATCTTGATCACCGCCAGCAACACAAACAGCACCCCGCCCAACGTCAGCAAGGCATGGGCAAGGTTGCGGATTTTCAGCAACTGCAACTTGAAAAACGGCAGCGGGTGCGACCATTCATTGATAAAAAACAACACCATCAGGGCCGAGCCCCCGACAATAAAAAACTGAATCATCGGCGATTCGAACCAGTTCATCCGCTGGCCCAGTTCCAGCCCCAGCACCAGCATGACCAGGCCCGGAAAACCCAGAAGCAGACCGCGCCAGTCAAACTGCTTGAAGCGCTCCAGCCGCAATGGGTCCTGGGGCAAACCCCAGGCCACGCAGGCCATCGCCAACAGGCCCAGCGGGATGATTTGCCAGAACGCCCATTGCCACCCGGCGTACTCCACCCACCAGGCAGACAGTGGCGTACCAAAACTGGGACCAAAGGTTGCCGTCAGCGCATAACTGCCCAGCCCGTACAGACGAATGCCCGGCGGCAAAAAACGCAGCGCCACCGACATCAGCATTGGCGGCAAGGCACCACCGGCAAAACCCTGCAAGGTGCGCAGCAGCATCAGCACATCAACATTGGGAGCCAACGGACAGAGGATGCCCAACAGCAAAAAGGCGCCTATGGCACACAGGGTAAAACGTCGCAAAGAGAAGGTTGCCGCACACCAGGGCGCAAAGGCCATGGCGCTGATGGACGTGGCCGGATACACCGCCAGCAACCAGGTACTTTCGTCAAAACCGATGCCCATTGCCCCACGAATATCGGGCATGGCCACCTTGGTGACATTCTCGTTGAACCCCGATACCAGCACCGCCAGCAAGACGCCCAACAGACCGGTAAAAATCCGCAGGCCAAATGCCGCACTGACAGCCGGGGACGGTGCCGGGGCCGCGACGCCTGCGACCAGCGCCGTCACACCCCTGCTCCAGGCGCCAGACTGCGCCCATGATCAAACCGCCAATACATGGCTCACTCCGTCGACTTGATAGATGACGGACAGTTTAATCAGGCGAAATAGCTATAAAAATTGATAAATAACTAACTCTGGAGTGCGCCAGACGCAACAATCTGCGCCTACGAGCATCCACCCTGTGGGAGCGGGCTTGCCCGAATCGCGAGCAAGCCCGCTCCCACAAAGGCGGCCAACCCCTAAGTCAGCGCATTGTCACAGAAGGTTTTGAGGGTGCGACGCAGCCAGCGATGGGCATGATCGTTGTCCAGGCGCGGGTGCCAGGCCTGGACGATATCGACCGGCTGCAACGTGAGCGGCAACTCGAACGGACGCAGTTTGAGGCCCAGTGGCTCAAGGGTTTTGAGCAACATCTGGGGCATCAAAGGCAAGATCAGATCACCCCCCGTCAAGGCAAAGATCGCCGAGTAAAACGTCGGCGTAGTGAACGACACCCGGCGCTCCAGCCCCAGCTCGGCCAGCAGCGTATCGATCGGTCCACGGGCATGTCCCCTGCGTGACACGCTGATATGGTCGAAACCGGCAAACCGCCCGGCCGTAATGGGCTCATCGAAAATCGGATGCCCCTCCCGGGCCAGCCCTACAAAGGGGCAGGTAAACAATCTTTGCACCTTGATATCCGAGCTGAAGCGGTTGGTGGCGCAGATGGTCAGGTCAATGCGGCCTTCATTCAACGCCTCATCATCGGTAAACCCCTCAGGCACGACCCGCAACGTAGCCTTGGGCATTTCCAGGGCCATTTGCTGACGCAACGCTGCGCCATAAACACCAAAGAACACGTCATTGGCGCGAATGCTGAACGTGCGCTCCAGCTCACGTAAATCACTGTTCTGGCTTTGGGTGAACACACCGTGCGCCAGCTCAACCACACCCCTCACCTGCTCACGCAACTCCAGTGCCCTGGGAGTGGGGACAAGCCCACGGCCTGAACGCACCAAAATAGGGTCATTCAAGACTTCACGAATTCGGGTCAAGGTGCGGCTCATGGCCGGAGCGCTCAGGTTCATGCGCCGGGCAGCGCCCACCACCGAGCCTTCTTCGAGCAAGACGTTCAAGGTCACAAGCAGATTCAAGTCAGGTATTTGCATGGCGCAAAGGTTATCGGGTAACGCTTGGCGTGCCTAGCCGGCTCGCCATGCACCATTGTTGCGCATCAGGTAAAACAGTTTCGCGCACACTTAGCTAGCTAACTAAGTTTGACCTTGATACATTGCCGCCCGTCAGGTTGATGCCTGACGCTCTCTTTGGTTGAGAATTTTTGGTCATTACCGGATCCCCATGAAGGTAATGGCCTTTTTTACGCCTGCCATTTCTCTGCGCCCCAAAGCAGAGCCATCCCAAGTGGTGGACCCTCCCATCCTGAACTACGCTGGCAGCCCAATCCATTACAACGATTGGGGACTCTATGCAGCTGGGTAAAAAGATTTCAAATCTGGAAAAACTGGCCTGCAAATACAACCACTGGATCCATGCCACCCGTATCAGCCTGGCGTTCCTGATTACTTTTGTTGTCATCCGTTACTTCAAACTCGACGGCGCCTCCTATGCCCTGATCACCATGCTCATTGTGATGGGGCCGCAGCCTTATTGGGGCAATGTGTCCTCCCGGGCCGTGCAACGTACCGGCGGCACCATCATTGGTGCGCTGTCGGGGCTGGTGGGGTTGTACCTGGAAACCTATTCGTTCTCCCTCATGCTGGTGTGGTCCGGCGTCATGATGTTCATCGCCGGCTACCTGACCCTCGGCAAACACCCTTACATGGCCCTGCTGATCGGCGCAACACTGGCGGTGGTCAGTTGCGCTCCGCCCAATGACATGGAGTCCGCACTCACCCGCAGTGGCTACGTACTGGCAGGTTCCTTGCTGGCCATGCTCTATACCAGCATTTACCCCCTGCGGGCCTACACCGACCTGCGGATCAAACTCAGCGAAAGCCTGGGCAAGATCAATGAGCTGTACGCGGCGTACTTCTCCCCCCGGATCGCCGAGCGCCCCGACCTGGAAGACCAGTTGAAGGATGAACTGGATGCGATTATCAAGTTACGCAACTACATCGCCCCCGCGAGCAAAGAAACCAACCTCAAGCCACAAGTGTTCGAGGCCGTGCAAACCCTGCACCGCAACATGCTGGCGACCATGAGCCTGATGATCGATGCGTACTGGTCTTCGCGCGAGAGCCATCTGCTGATTGAGAGCGAACCGGCGTTGAGTGACCTTCACCAACTGATTCCACAAGCCCTCGAATCACTCCAGAACAAATTGTGCCTGGGCATCGCAAACAATCAGATCAGTGGCGAACTGCGCCAGAAAACCCACGATTTGCATGAGCTTGTTCTCAAGAGCCTTGATGGCAAGATCAGCGAAACGCCCTTTTACGCCTATGTCTGGCTGAGCCTGGAAATGCTCAGGCAACTGACTGAATTCAATGACCAACTACACAGCGCGCTCTATCAAAACACCCATAGGCACTTGTTTAAAAACGACAAACTTCCAAATGAAAAATAGCGTTTTGGCATCGACCTGAACGGTTCGTCGACCGGGCGCAGTGCAAAAGTCACCTGTGCTGCTCTCGCCATTCAGGTCCCTGCCTTGCGCGCTGAGGACAGCTATTAATCGAGCGCGCACATCAATTTCGATGACTTAAAGCACAAAAGATAAGGTTTTTTCGTACTCAGAAAACGCTTTTTTAGCTAAAAAACACGATTCAAGAACACACAAAAAATCAAATAAGCCTTTGTTTTATAACGGAATATATTAAAAAACATTGATTTCAGCATGTGTCAACTCCCTCTTGGCCACCCTCCTGCTTCGCCTGGCCTGCTGGAAATTATGGTCTAGGCTCTGCCTCGCACCCGTATTAATGGATTTGAACGGTTGAGCCTATGAAACGACCACCTGCACCCAAAAACCACCCGAACCTCAACCCGCCTTTGCACGCTCCCGACGTGTGGAGTGTTGGGCATGCGCGCACGCCTGACCTGCACTCCAGAACTTTAATTCCTACCGCACTGTAAATAGGAGGGCTTATGCAGCTCACCCCCAGAGAAGTCGAAAAACTGATGGTTTACACCCTCTCGGACGTCGCATTCCGGCGCAAGGCTCGCGGCTTGAAATTGAACTATCCAGAGGCTGTTTCAATTATCACCGTGACCGCACTGGAAGGCGCGCGGGACGGCAAGTCGGTTGAAGATGTCATGACCGAGGCCAGCAAGGTGCTGACCAAAGATGACGTGATGGAAGGTGTCAGCGACCTGATTCCCAATGTTCAGGTTGAGGCGATTTTCACCGACGGCAGCCGTCTGGTCACGGTCCATGACCCGATCAAGTAACCGCTGTTCCACACCCGGTTAACGCAAAACTTCCACGTTTTGAGGAATCAGTCATGAGCACCAAAGAGACCGCAGGACCGCACCAGGATACCCATCCAAAGCACACTATCCCCCACGCCAAAAATCCAGGTGGCGTAAACAAGGGCAATGAGGCCGATGTACCCCTGGGCGGCACCGTTTACGCCAGCACACCGATCACCTTCAACGAAGACCGCCCTGTCACCAAAGTCAAAGTGCGTAACACCGGTGACCGTCCTATCCAGATCGGTTCTCACTTTCATTTCTTCGAAGTCAACCGTGCCCTTGAGTTCGATCGTGCCGCAGCTTTTGGCAAGCGCCTGAATATTTCAGCCACCACCGCTATCCGCTTCGAGCCGGGTGACGAAATTGAGGTGCCGCTGATCCCTTACGGTGGCAAGCAAACCCTTTACGGCTTCAACAACCTGGTGGATGGCTGGGCACCGGACAAAATGACCAGCAACCATGAACGCCCGGAAAAACTCCAGGCCATTCAGCGCGCAGTCGATCACGGGTTCAAGTTCTCCAAGCCTGCCAAGCCCGTCAACGACAAGTAACCACAGCATTTTCATATTTTGCACACGCGCCGTTGAGTCATTGACGCCCGCGCGGCATTAGAAAAGGAGCCACCGATGCCAACCATTTCACGCAAAGAATATGCAGGCCTGTTCGGCCCTACCACGGGCGACAAAATCCGCCTGGGTGACACCAACCTGTTTGTCGAGATTGAAAAGGACTTACGTGGTTACGGCGAAGAATCCGTCTACGGCGGCGGCAAATCCCTGCGAGACGGCATGGGGGCCGACAACACCCTGACCCGCGACAACGGTGTGCTGGATCTGGTGATCACCAACGTCACCATCATCGACGCGATCCAGGGCGTGATCAAAGCCGACGTGGGCGTGCGTGACGGCAAGATTGTCGGTATCGGCAAAAGCGGCAACCCGGGCACCATGAGCGGAGTGACCCCCGGCCTGGTGGTGGGTGTGAGCACCGACGCCATTTCCGGTGAGCACCTGATCCTGACCGCCGCCGGGATCGACACCCACGTTCACCTGATCTCGCCACAACAGGCCTACCACGCGCTGTCCAACGGCGTGACCACCTTCTTCGGCGGCGGCATCGGCCCTACCGACGGCACCAACGGCACCACCGTGACCGCAGGCCCGTGGAACATCCGCCAGATGCTGCGCTCGCTCGAAGGGCTGCCGGTCAACGTCGGCATGCTCGGCAAGGGCAACTCCTTCGGCCGCGACCCGCTGGCCGAGCAAATCATCGCCGGTGTCGCCGGTCTGAAGGTTCACGAGGACTGGGGCGCAACCTCAAACGCCATACGCCATGCGCTGCGTACTGCCGATGAAATGGACGTCCAGGTGTCGGTGCACACCGACAGTCTCAACGAATGTGGCTACGTCGAAGACACCATTGATGCCTTCGAAGGTCGTACCATCCACACCTTCCACACTGAAGGCGCCGGTGGCGGTCACGCCCCCGACATCATCAGGGTGGCAAGCCAGAACAACGTGCTGCCGAGCTCGACCAACCCGACCCTGCCCTATGGTGTCAACAGCCAGGCCGAGTTGTTCGACATGATCATGGTCTGTCACAACCTCAACCCGAACGTGCCGGCCGACGTGTCGTTTGCCGAAAGTCGGGTACGCCCGGAAACCATCGCCGCCGAAAACGTGCTGCAGGACATGGGCGTTATCTCCATGTTCTCCAGTGACTCCCAGGCCATGGGCCGTGTCGGTGAAAACTGGTTGCGCGTGATGCAGACCGCCCATGCGATGAAGGCTTCGCGCGGCAAACTGCCGGAAGACAGTGCCGACAACGACAACTTCCGTGTACTGCGGTACGTGGCCAAGATCACCATCAACCCGGCCCTGGCCCAAGGTATCAGCCACGTGCTGGGCTCGGTCGAAGTCGGCAAGATGGCCGACCTGGTGCTCTGGGATCCGCGCTTCTTCGGTGCCAAGCCGAAGATGGTGATCAAGGGCGGCATGATCAACTGGGCCGCAATGGGTGACCCGAACGCCTCCCTGCCAACCCCGCAGCCGGTGTTCTACCGTCCGATGTTTGGCGCGTTCGGCAAAACCGTGCAGGACACCTGCGTGACCTTCGTGTCGCAAGCGGCCCTTGAAGACGGCGTGAAAGAAAAAGCCGGGCTGGAACGTCAGGTCGTGGCAGTACGGGGCTGTCGCACCGTCTCCAAGAAAGACCTGGTACGCAACGACCAGACGCCGCATATCGAAGTTGACCCTGAAACCTTCGCCGTAAAAGTCGACGGTGTGCACGCCACGTGCAAACCCATCGACGTGGCCACCATGAACCAGCGTTATTTCTTTGGCTAAAGTCTGAACGGGCAGCCGCCGGGGACGCATTCATCCCCGGCGGCAAACGCCCGGCAAATGATTCGGGGAAGGAGTTTGCGACGTGATTTTGATTGAACACATTCTGGGCAACGCCAAGAAAGACCCGCACTGGAAACAGAAACTGGAAAGCGCCAATGTCGACCTTCTGGTACTGGACCAGCGTGAAGCGCAAAAAAGCCGCTGCCGGCGCACCAGTCTCGGCGGGCTGGACCTGGGTATCTCACTGGAGCGCAACGTCGTGCTGTCCGACGGTGATGTGCTGATGTGGGATGACGCCACCAACACCGCCGTCGTGGTGCAACTGAATCTGCGCGACGTGATGGTGATTGATCTCAAGGAACTCAAACAGCAACCCCTGGACGTCCTGATCAAGACCAGCTTCGAACTGGGCCATGCCCTGGGCAACCAGCACTGGAAAGCCGTGACCAAACACAACGAGGTGTACATCCCACTCACAGTCGAAACCAAAATGATGGATTCGGTGATGCGCACCCACGGTTTTCAACACTTGCCGTATGCCTTTGTCGGCGGTGCTGAAGTCCTGCCACTGCTGACCACTTCAGAGGCACGCCTGCTGTTTGGCGGCGCCGAAGAAACCGACACCCACGTTCACGTGGCCAGCCCGCAAGACAAGCTGGACGCGGCAGCCCTCAAGATCCAGGGCCTGCACAGTCACGACTCGCACAGTCACAGCCACGACAATGGCCATACGTTTCACAGCCATAAGCACTGAATCCGGCAAGAAGGCGCTTTGATGAACGCATCAGATCTAATTCGCATCATGCAGTTTGGCGATTCCGTATTGCCAGTGGGTGCCTTTTCGTTCTCGAACGGCGTGGAATCCGCCATTCAGAAAGGCATCGTTCACGATGTCGCGACCCTCAAGGGCTTTGTCCTCACGGCGCTCAAACAAGCGGCCAGTTGTGACGGCATGGGCGTCGTCGCCGCGCACCGGGCCTGCGTCGCGGAAGACCGCGACGGGATCCTGCGCGCGGACTGGGCGGTCAATAACCGCAAGCTCAACGAAGAAAGCCGGTTGATGGCGACGCGCATGGGTAAAAAACTGGCCGAAATGTCGATCCATGTCGTCGAAAAACCCTTGGTCCGCTGGTGGCTGGAGCAGATCAAGGCCGGCAACGCGGCGGGCACCTACCCCGTCACCCAGGCCGTGGTGATGTCGACGCAGGGCATTGGCGCCAGGGAAGTGGTGGTGATGCACCAGTACGGTGTCGCCATGACCATCCTCAGCGCCGCCATGCGCCTCATGCGGGTCACGCACCTGGACACCCAGCACATTCTGTTCGAACTCAACCACGACATTGAAGCCTTCTGCGACATCGCTGAAATCGGTGATATCGAACAGATGTCGTCCTATGTACCCATCGTCGATGTGCTCGCCGCCGCTCACGTCAAAGCACACGTGCGGCTGTTCATGAACTGATACCCCAGGATTGCGTTGACGTGGTCGACGCTCAATCAGCTCCCCTATCTGGTAAGGAAATAACCGTGAAAAAGATTACTCGTATTGGTATTGGCGGCCCGGTCGGTTCAGGTAAAACCGCGATCATCGAAGTGATCACTCCGATTCTGATCAACCGTGGCTACAAGCCATTGATCATCACCAACGACATCGTCACCACCGAAGACGCCAAGCAGGTAAAGCGCACCCTCAAAGGGATCCTGGACGAAGACAAGATCCTGGGTGTCGAGACCGGTGCCTGCCCGCACACCGCAGTGCGTGAAGATCCGAGCATGAACATTGCAGCGGTCGAGGAAATGGAAGAGAAGTTCCCCGACAGCGACCTGATCATGATCGAGAGCGGCGGCGACAACCTGACCCTGACCTTCAGCCCCGCTCTGGCCGACTTTTACATCTACGTGATCGACGTGGCTGAAGGCGAAAAAATTCCGCGTAAAAATGGCCCGGGCCTGGTGCAGGCAGACATTCTGATCATCAACAAGATCGACCTTGCACCCTATGTCGGCGCCAGCCTGGATGTCATGGAGAGCGACACCAAGGTGGTGCGCGGCAACCGTCCGTACATCCTCACCAACTGCAAGACCGGCCACGGCATTGAAGAACTGGTGGACATGATCGAGCACATGTTCCTGTTCGCCCAAAAACCGGCGGTCAAGAGCGAGGTCACTGCATGACAGCGCAGAGCCAGATCGTGAACACTCCGTCACGGCTGCGCGCTCACGCACTGGGCAATGATGCGCCGGAGCTGTCGCAGTACCAGGACGAACCTCCACAAATGCAAAGCGGTGCCGTGGGAAAAAGCGGCTACCTGCGACTGGGTTTTGAAAAGCGCGGCAATCGCAGCGTGCTGGCGGACATGGAGCGGCGCGTGCCGTCGCTGGTGCAGCGGGCCCTGTATTGGGACGAGGTGATGCCCGAGCTGCCCTGTGTGACCATGATCTCGACTTCTGGCTGCGTGCTGCAGGGCGACCGTCTGGCCACTGACGTCAATGTAGGGGTGGGTGCCTGTGGGCACGTCACCACCCAGTCAGCGACCAAAGTGCATTCAATGGATGCCAACTACGCCACGCAAATCCAGCACTTGCGAATCGAGGAAGGCGGTTATCTGGAGTTTATGCCAGACCCGCTGATCCCCCATCGCAATGCGCGGTTTATCACCAGCACCCAGATCAAGATCCACCCCACGGCAACGGCGATCTACTGCGAAGTGTTGATGTCGGGGCGCAAATACCACCATGTCGATGAGCGTTTCGGTTTTGACGTTTACTCCTCGCGAGTGAGCGCTGAAAACCTTGAGGGCCGCGAACTGTTTGTCGAGAAATACATTCTTGAACCGAAAAAGGAGAGCCTGGACGCCATTGGTGTCATGCAGACCTTCGACGTGTTCGGCAACGTGGTGCTGCTCACGCCCAAGGAGCATCACGACCGGATTGTGGAGCGCATCCCGGCGCTCTTCGACATGAGCGCAGGGCTGGCCAGCGGCGTTACCCGCCTGCCGAACGACTGCGGGCTGATTTTCAAGGTACTGGGCAACGACAGCGGTGAGGTCAAGGCGCAAATTCGCGAGTTCTGGAAAGTCGCCCGCGAAGAGATCCTGGGCCTGACACTTCAGCCGCAGTTTTTGTGGAAGTAGCTGTGTAGCAGCTGTCGAAGGAACGAGGCTGCGTCCGACGGCGCAGCCATCGTAATCCCTGAGGACAGGGTTTGACTGGCACACCGCAGTGCCTGATTTTGCGACGGCTGCGCCGCCAGACGCAGCCTCGTTCCGACGGGAGCTGCTACGTAATATCCGGACATATCAGGACGGCTCTTGGCCGAATGCACAATTGGGAGAGTCAATATGGAAACTGCATCCAAGTGGTCAAAAGTGGCGGATGGTAACGTCGTCCTTGAGTTTATCGACGTCACTCTGCGCGGTTGCGCTCAAGTCATGTTCCAGAACAACCCCCTGACCGGCTTGCTGTTCTTTGCCGCGATCTTTGTCGGGGCTTTTGCCGAAGGCAATCCGGCAGTGGCCTACGGCAGTGTACTGGGTACCGTGGTGGCAACCCTCACCGGCATGCACCTCAAGGACCACACCTCCTGGAAAGCCGGCCTGTACGGCTATAACGGCTGCCTGGTGGGTGTCGCCCTGCCGACCTTTCTTGCCGTCACCCCCATCCTGTGGCTGTGCATCATCCTGGGCAGCGCGGTCTCGGTGATCGTCACGATCTGCATCGCCGACATCCTGAAAACCTGGAAAGTCGCTGCGCTGACCGCCCCCTTCGTACTGGTGACCTGGACCATGCTGCTGGCCAGCTATGCCTTTGGTGGCCTGGAAAACAGCTCCCTGCCCGTGCCCAACCTGCCCCATGATCTGGTCGCCTACAACACCAGTCTGTTCGACGGCATCGACCTGTTCAAAAGTACGTTCTACGGTGTTTCTGAAGTGTTCCTGATCAGCACGGTGATTGGCAGCGTGCTGTTTCTCGCAGGGCTGGCGGTGTCATCGTTGTGGGCCGCCGTGTTCGGCATTCTCGGATCGCTGCTGGCCGTCCTGACCGCCGTGGTCCTGCAGGCCGAACACAGCAGTATCAATAACGGCCTGTATGCATTCAGCGCCGTGCTGACGGCCATCGCCCTGGGTTCGACCTTCAACAAGCCAAGCTGGCGGGTACTGATCTACACCGTGATCGGGGTGATTTTCACTGTCTTTGTGCAGGGCGCCTTGAATACAGTATTGGGCCCGGCAGGCATCCCGACCCTGACCATGCCCTTTGTGCTGGCTTCCTGGTTGTTCCTGGTGCCCAACAAAGACGTCATGCCGGCCCACCGCCAATAATTTCCGATCCCTGCCGGAGCCTTCCCATGACCGTGATTGCCCAACCCCTGGTCAATGCCGAACCGTCGAACACCACGCGTCGTGCCATTTACCTGCTGGCCGGATTGATTCTGGCCAACCTCCTCGCCTGGGCCTGGGCCTTTATCGAGTTTGGCAACAACCCGGTACTGATGGGCACCGCATTACTGGCGTACGGCTTCGGCCTGCGCCACGCCGTGGATGCCGACCACATCGCAGCCATCGACAATGTCACCCGCAAACTGATGCAGCAGGGCAAACGACCGATTGCCGTAGGCACCTGGTTCTCCCTGGGGCATTCCACCATCGTGGTCCTGGCATCCTTTGCCATCGCCGTCACGGCGTTGGCTTTCAAGGACGACATGGAGTGGTTCCATGAAACCGGCGGATTGATCGGCACCCTGGTGTCATCGGTGTTCCTGCTGCTGTTCGGCGTGCTCAACCTGGTGATCCTGATCTCGGTGTACAAGAAGTTCAGGCTGGTCAAGGCCGGCCACAGCCTGCCACCCGAAGAGCTGGACCTGATCACCACCCACAAAGGTGGCCTGATGGCGCGCATCTTTGGCCGGGTGTTCAACCTGGTCAATAAAAGCTGGCACATGTACCCGGTGGGCTTTCTGTTCGGCCTGGGCTTTGACACCGCCACCGAAATCGGCCTGCTGGGCATCAGCGCCACCAGCGCATCCCACGGCATCAGCCTGTGGTCGATCATGGTCTTCCCGATACTGTTCGCCGTGGGCATGGCCCTGATCGATTCACTGGACAACTTCGTGATGATCGGTGCCTACGGCTGGGCGTTTTCCAAACCGGTGCGCAAGCTCTACTACAACATCACCATCACGGCCGCCTCGGTGGTGGTTGCGTTGTTCATTGGAGGCGTCGAGGCATTGGGACTGATTGCCGACAAACTTGAGCTAACCGGCGGGATATGGACGCCGATCAATGCCATCAGTGAAAACTTCGGCGAAATTGGCTACTGGATCATCGGCATGTTTGTGCTGTGCTGGTTGATCTCGGCTCTCAACTACTACCTGCGCGGTTATGACCAACTGGCAGCCAATACCTGAAAAAGCCCCAGCACCCGAGACCCCGTGTGGCAGCCAGGAAAACCTGGCCTACACTCCCTTCACCCCTTAACAGACGCGTCGTAGGTGCCATGACTTTATTACAGGACGTAAAAAATCGTATCTCCTTTGCCTATGGAGTCGCTTTGCTGGTGGCGATCAATGGCTTTCTATTATTTATGCCGGTGTTGCACCGTGGCATTGCTCACGCCAATACCGTCTCCGGCTCGTTTGACTCATGGAAGGAGGCCCTGAGCTTTTTAGCCTTGCTGGAAATCCCCGGTTTTGTAGTGGGTTTCGTACTGGTACTGATGTCACTGGGGCTGTTGATCAAGTCGCGTATCAGCTGGTTTTTTGCATTATTGCTGTTGGTAGCCACCGTCTGCGTTGATTTTTTCATCCTTAAAAAAACCGACGCAGTGACCTTTTTTTCACTCTTCACGATTGCGGTCCTGGTCTTCTACTGGCGCCGCTTTGACCACTACAGCCTGGCCACGGGCAGCTTCTTTGCAGTGGTCAGCATCGCCTCGCTGATCGTCTACAGCACCCTGGGCACACTCTACATCGGTGAAGGATTCGCTCCCCCCGTCACCGACCTGCCGTCAGCGTTCTACTTCGCCATTGTGGTGATGTCGACCGTTGGGTTTGGCGACATCGTGCCCCATACCACCGATGCGCGGTTTTTCACCCTGACGGTGATCATCCTGGGCATCACCATCTTCGCGATCTCGGTGGCGTCCATTGCCGGCCCGCTGATCAGCAACAACATCCAACGAATCGTTAAAGGCAGGATTACCCACATGGCCCGTAAAAATCACTACATCCTCGTCGGCGTCGGTTCACTGGCACAAAACGTCTACAAAGGCCTGACCGATCGCGGCGAGCACGTCACGGTCGTGTGCGCCACCGGCAGTCAGCACGACTTGCCCGAAAAGGCCGACATTATCGAAGGTGATCCATCGGCTGCTTCAACCCTGAAAATGGCCGGTGCCGAGGACGCCAAATACATCGTGACCCTGTGCGACAGCGACGCCGAAAACGTGTTCACCATTCTGGCGGCCAAGGAAGTTGCGGGGGATGACACCCAGATCATCGCGCTGGTCAACGAAACGCGGAACATGCCCAAGGTCAAACGCGTCAACCCGACCATGGTGCTGTCGCTGCCGTTGCTGGGCAGTGAGCTGCTGGTGCGCACATTGCAGGGTGATGAGATCAACAATGACCTGATCACCGAGATGTTCTTCGGCAAGTGTACATCACTGGCCTGAGCCTTTGGCCTGGATACAAAAAAAGCCCTCTGACGAGGGCTTTTTCATGGCCGTTGCAACCTTGGTTACGGGTTGTCTGATGCGGGTAGCGGCGTGACCTTTGCTCCGGCAACCAGGCCCAGCTCAACGGCGACAAAGCCGATTACCAGGCTGAGTACCAGATAGCAGAGGGAGACAAATACACCGCTTGGGTCTTTCATCATTTCGACGGCGCCGAACACGAAGCTGGAGAACGTGGACAACCCGCCCATGATCCCGGTGCCGACCATCACGTGTACGTATTGATTGATCCGGTTGCTCTTGAACAGCGACGTAGCCACTCCCAGCAGGAAGGCGGCGACGATATTGACGACAAAAATATCCATCGGAAAACCGTCGGCCAGGCGCGGCACCGACAGCATGACAAATTCGCGGCACATGGCGCCAAACGCGCCGCCGACGAAAATCAGAATAATCATGTTCAACATGGTGTTTGCTCCTGTGTCAGCGCGCCAGCCAGGCGCCGAATGCGGCGGCGGCCAGACCGACCAGTACCGAGATGATCAGATAACCTGCCGCCCATGCACGGTCCCTGGCCTTGGCCAGCTTGGAAGCATCGAGCTGCATGCTGCTGAACGTGGTGTAGCCGCCAAGAATACCGGTGAGCACGGCAGCACTCAGGAAGTCGCCATAGCGGTCACGCCAGTCCACGGTAAACAGGATGCTCAAGTAACCGATGACAAAGGCGCCGCTGACGTTGATCAAAAACGTGCCCAGGGGCAAGGAGCCCTTATACAACTGCCCCACCCGCAGTCCGATCCACCAGCGCAGCAACGACCCCAGCCCGCCCCCCAGCCCGACCCAAAAAACATCCAGCGCAGTCATGAAAGTCCCTCTCGTGTCTGTTGGTAAGTGAGGGGAACTCTAGTTCAGAAATACCAGGCGGCACGTGATTTGGAGCATGAGGGGCACCACACACTTTCTTGAACTTTGTGCCTGGCATTTACGGGAGTTGCTTGGTATTTGAATAGCCGCTTTGAAATGGAAGTCACTTGCTAAAGTCCCACCGGCAGAGTCGTTTTCAACATCAAAGGTAATGAGTATCGGCTCGTGGTCGCGGTGGCTTACCGCTTCAGCGCCCTTTACATCAAGTTCGTCGGCACCCATAAACAGTACGACGCCATTGATGCCGATACCGTTGAACTGGAGTAACCCATGAATATTCGCCCAATCCGTACTGAACAAGACTACCAGGACGCCCTGAAGGCTGTTTCCCCTCTGTTCGACAATGAGCCGGAACCAGGTACCCCGCAGGGCGACTACCTCGATGTCATTATTACCTTGATTGAAGCCTATGAAGCGAAGCACTTCCCGATGGACCTGCCCAACCCGATAGAGGCCATACGCTTCAGGATGGAGCAGTCCGGGCTGTCACCTGCCGACCTGGTGCCCGCTATCGGCAGGCAGAACCGGGTTTACGAGGTGCTCAATGGCAAGCGGGCGCTGACGCTGCCCATGATCTGGAAACTGCATGAGATGTTTGGCATCCCGGCAGAGAGTTTGATCAGGCCGGCAAAACCCTAGCCGCCAGGTATCCCGTCAGCCCGGTGGTTTAAATACAGGCGATTGCGATGAAAAGGAGTACCCTGCCCTCCGGCTTTATCCCCACGCTTATGGACCCCCTATGTTTCCCAACGCTGAACGCTACAACCACTCCACCGAATACGCCAACAAACTGGTAGACCGCATCGGCCAGACCCCGGCCTGGATTGCCCAGCGCATCGGCGTGACCGAAAAGCGCATGCGCTACATCCTCGCAGGCTCGCGCACGATCAAGGGTGATACCACAGAAATCATCATGAGCTACGCCGAGCAGTTCTGCCTGGAGTGCCTGGCCGCTGAAGCCAAGGCCGCCAAGGATCGCGCCAAATCCAAGGCCACCACACCCGCCAGCGACGCTTAAAACAACCCCATCTGCCCGCCCACCAGCGCGCTGAAGTCGTCGTCGACAAATACCAGAATCGCGTCCGCCACCGGTTGTAGCTGACGCGTCAGGTAGTGGTCGTAGTCCACCTGCGCGGTGCGGTTCTCCAACGGCTGGGGACCGGCCACGGTCATCACATAGCTGATGGTGCCGCCGTTCTGGTACTGCCGGGGCCGTCCCTGCTGGTCGTTGTACTCATCGGCCAGCCGCGCCGCCCGCACATGGGGCGGGACGTTGCGTTCGTAATCACTGAGTTGACGACGCAGGCGCTTGCGGTAAATCAGCAGCTCGTCATGCTCCCCAGCCAGGGTGCCGCGCACAAAATCCCGTACGTAGTCCTGATAGGGCTGGCGATTGAAGATACGCAGGTACAACGCCTGCTGAAACTGCTGGGCCAGCGGCGACCAGTCGCTGCGCACAGTCTCAAGCCCCTTGTAGACCATCTCCCGACGCCCGTCTGCATGGGCCACCAACCCTGCATAGCGCTTTTTACTGCCCTCTTCGGCGCCGCGGATCGTGGGCATCAGGAACCGGCTGTAATGGGTTTCGAACTGGAGTTCCAACGCACTGGTGAGCCCGTATTCGTCACGCACATGGGCCTGCCACCACTGGTTGACGTGCCGCACCAGGTCATGGCCGATACGGGCAGCGTCTTGTTCGCTGTGTTCACTGCGCAGCCAGACGAAGGTGGAGTCGGTGTCGCCATAGATCACGCTGTAACCCTTGGACTCGATCAATGCCCGGGTCTTGAGCATGATCTCGTGTCCCCGCAAGGTGATCGACGACGCCAGTCGCGTGTCGAAAAAACGGCAGCCACTGGAACCCAGTACCCCATAGAACGCATTCATGATGATCTTCAGGGCTTGGGACAAGGGTGCGTTTTTTTCCCGCTTGGCGACTTCGCGCCCATTGGCCACCCGCTCAATAATGGCAGGCAGACAATGCCGGGTTCGGGAAAAGCGCGCCCCGCGAAAGCCTGGCACCGAGGCCTCGTCACTCGGCTCGCGAAGCCCTTCCACCAGCCCCAGCGGATCGATCAGGAAGGTGCGGATAATCGACGGGTAAAGGCTTTTGTAATCGAGTACCAGCACCGACTCGTAAAGCCCCGGCTGGGACTCCATCACAAAGCCGCCGGGGCTGGCCTGGGGTGGCTTGTCGCCAAGATTGGGGGCGACAAAGCCCTGGCGGTGCATCAGTGGCATGTACAAATGGTAAAACGCTGCCACCGAACCACCGCTGCGGTCTGCCTCAAGGCCCGTGACCGAGGCCCGTTCCAGCAGAAAGGTCAGCAACTCGGTTTTCGCGAATATCCGCGTCACCAGCTCGCAGTCCTTGAGGTTGTAGCGCGCCAGCGCAGGCTTGTCATGGGCAAACATGCGGTTGATTTCGTCCATGCGCTGATACGGCGTGCTGATGTCCTTGCCTTCACCCAGCAGGGTCTGGGCGACGTTTTCCAGGCTGAAGGAGGGAAACGACCAGGTTGCCGAACGCAACGACTCAATGCCGTCGATGATCAGACGCCCCGCCGCGCTGGCGAAAAAATGGTTGTTTCGGGTGCCGTGCTCGCGCCACTGCATTTCACTACCACCACGTCCCAGCAGCAACGGGATACCCAGCCGGCGGGCATGCTCGTGCAATACCCGCAGGTCAAATTGCACAACGTTCCAGCCAATGATTGCATCGGGATCATGCAGCGCCAGCCACTGGTTCAGGCGCAGCAACAGGTCGCCCCGGGTCGCACAGAACTCAAGATCGAAATCGACCGCAGTGTCAGCCTCGGTGGCCTTGCCCAGCATATACACCTGACGCTGGCCACAGCCCTCCAGGGCAATGGAATACAGGTCACCCTGGGCGCTGGTCTCGATATCCAGCGAGACCAGTTTCAAGCGCGGCCGGTAATCGGGATGGGGCTTTAGCCGGGCATCCAGCAACGAACCATCGTCCTGGGCCCGGCCGCCGAAACTCACCGGGGCGGTGATAAAACGCTCCATCAGGAAACGCTCCGGCGGGCGCACATCAGCCTCATACACATCGACCCCGGCGCGCCGCAGACGCTGGGCAACGTCCATCAACTGGGTATGCTGGCGGCAGTAAAGGCCCGTGACCGGTCGCGATTGAAAATCGCAGAGTTGCAGCTCGCGAAACGCCACACCCCGTTCATCCTGCAACAGCGTCTGCGCCTGAGCGAGCTGCACCGTCGGGATGAACGCGGTCGAGGTCTGACAAGGCAGGCGCACGTGCTGCGGCCCGTCATCGGTCGCCAACCAGAAGTCGACTTCGATACCCGACGGCGTATCGCGCCAGTGCCGGGTCAGGACAAACCCCTGCCTCAATTCCACCGCCGCAGCCTCACGAATTTACAAGCATGTCGCCAGCATCGCCAAACGGCGCATGGCGCTAGCGTCGCCGGGTTGCTTGGCGTAATAGCTCACCGAAGTGCCCGTACCCTGGGGCACCAGATCGGCAAAGGACTCTGCGCCACGGGTATACACCGTCAGTGGGCCGGTCTTGTCGTTGTTGACATAGGCACTGGCATCCACCCCGAAGACGCTTTCGTCCTCCCAGGAAAACTTGATGCATTCGGCGACCAGCGCCGTGGCTTTATCCGAAGCCAGCACCCGGACCGGGGCTTTGCTACGGGCAGTGTCCATCGCAGGAGACACACAACCGGCCAGCAAGGCCAGGCTCAAAACGCCAATCAGCATTCGCATTGGAAATCCCCTTGATAAAGGCCAATACGATATCACGCAGCCAGCTCGAACAGGTGGCTAAATAACCAGTACTCAACCCCCAGGCCAGAGCCAGCAAAGTCTGCGGGGCAGATAACCGTTGGTCATTTAACAGTGACCCAGACCACAGAATCGGCAGTTTTAAGCAACCACGACAGCGAATCCCGGGGTTAGTGCTAGCGTCAATAAAAATAAATTCGCCGCGCATCGGACGATAGAGCGCCATGGGCTATTGAAGGAGCAATACGATGGGATCAAGCACCGCCCGCAAAGCCAGTGTCACGGCACTCACGCTGGCCCTGATGCCGCTGGCAAGCTGGGCCGACAATGCCCGCGACTGGCAAAACACGCCCACCGACCTGAACATGCTGTTCGGGTATTACAACCGCGTCGACAGCAACACCCCCATCGACACATCACTGCCCATCGACGGCCTGTCGCTCAATGCTGATGTCTACATCCTGCGCTATGCCCGATCGTTCTCCGTAGAAGGTCGCAACACCGCGATCCAGTTCCTGCAACCCTATGCCGACCTCTCGGCGTCTTTTGACAACGCCCGCTTTTTCACCGGCACCAAGCACAACGGCGGCATGGGCGACGCCCAAGTGGTGCTGGCGCATAACATCTTCGGCGGCCCGGCCCTGAGCAAGGAGGAATTTGCCACATGGACCCCGGAAACCTTTCTCACCGGCGCCCTGTGGGTAACGACGCCCACCGGTGACTACGACAAAAACCGGGTGATCAATATCGGTGCCAACCGCTGGGTCTTCAAACCGGAAATCGGCTTTGGCACGCCCATCGGCCCTACCTGGCTTGAACTCAACACCTGGGTTTCGCTGTTCGGTGACAACGACGAATACCAGGGCGACAGCAAGCTTGAGCAAAAGCCGCTGTATGCCATTGAAGGCCATTACAGCTACACCATCAATCGCGCCCTCTGGGCCTCGCTGGACGCCACTTACACCCGAGGCGGCGAGACCAAGATCGACGGCGACTGGCAGGACAACAAACAGGAGAGCACCCTGGCAGGCGCCAGTCTGGGCTTTATGCTCACGCCCCAGTTCGGCGGCCTGCTGGCTTACTCCGACACCGTGACCGAACGCAAAGGTTCGCCGGATATCACCACCTGGACCCTACGCATGCAGTACGTCTGGTAGAGCCGCCAATCTGTAGCGGGGGGTGATCCCGCACCCTGGGCCATCGTACTCAAGCAAGGAATGCTTTATGACCGCGCTCAATGATCTGAACGCCCTGCAAGCCAGCATCGCCGAAGCGGTACTGGGCCAGGACGAGGTTATCCGCCAAATCATCGTCGGCCTGTTGGCCAATGGTCACCTGCTGCTCGAAAGCCTGCCGGGGCTGGCCAAGACCCGCACCGTCAAGGCGCTGGCCAGGCACCTGGATGCAAGGATGAGCCGTATCCAGTTCACCCCTGACCTGCTGCCCTCGGACATCACCGGCGCCGAAGTACTGCATCAGGTCGATGGGCAAAATCAGATCATGTTTCAGCCAGGCCCCCTCTTCGGCAACCTGATCCTGGCCGACGAGATCAACCGTGCGCCTGCCAAAGTCCAGGCCGCCTTGCTCGAAGCCATGGAAGAACGCCAGATCACCGTTGCCGGCAACAGCCATCAATTGCCCGGGCTGTTTATTGTTCTGGCCACCCAGAACCCTATCGAACAAGAAGGCACCTACCCGCTGCCCGAGGCGCAGATGGACCGCTTTCTGATGAAAGTGCTGCTCGACTACCCCAGCCCTGCAAACGAGTCTCAAGTGCTGCGCATGCTGCGCGCCGAAGAACAGACGCAACACGCAGCGATCGACAGCGAACCGGGGTTTGCCCTGGGTCAGGAGGCGATTTTTGCGGCCCGCGCAGAAGTCAGCGCGGTCACCGTCGCCCCCGCCATTGACCGCTACCTGATCGACCTGATCAACGCCACCCGGCATCCAGCCGACTACGACCCCGACCTGGCCCGCTGGATAACCATTGGCGCCAGCCCCCGGGGCGGTATCGGCCTGGACCGTTGCGCCCGCGCCGATGCCTGGCTGCGCGGTCAGGCATTCGTTTCACCCGATAATGTGCGCGCCATGGTCCATCCGGTACTGCGCCATCGACTGCAACTCAGCTACGACGCCGTGGCCGATGGCATCAATGCCGATCAGGTGCTCGACAGACTGCTCGACAAAGTCGCTTTCCCTGCCTGAGGAACTGGCCGATGCATGCTCCACAGCAGACCCCCGATGGGCGGGTGTACGTGTCTCTGGCGCAATTGATGGCGCTGGAGTTCAAGGCGCGGGCGTTGAGTTTTGTCGCGCGCCAGCCTCAGGGCAGCATCCTCTCGGGCAACCACGCGTCGCGCTTGCGCGGCCGTGGTCTGAATTTTGACGAGTTGCGCCGCTATCAGCCCGGTGACGACCTGCGCCACCTCGACTGGCGGGCCTCGTTGCGCACCGGCAAACCGGTGGTGCGCACATTTACCGAAGAGCGCGACCGCCCGGCATTAATCGTGGTCGATCAGCGCATGTCGATGTTTTTTGGTTCTAGCCGCAGTTTCAAATCCGCCACCGCCGCCGAGCTGGGCGCACTGGCAGCGTGGATGGTGTTCAACGCCGGCGACCGGGTCGGCGCCCTGGTGTTCAACGACCAGCGCATCGACAGCATCGCCCCGCTGCGCAGCCGCAAGCGGGTCGAAGCGCTGTGCAGCAAGATCGTGGGGCAAAACCATGAACTCAATGCCACGCAACCCGACTGCGAAGAGGCCACCCAGCTGGACAAGGTCCTGAAGCACTGCCTCGCCGTAGCCGGGCACGACCACCTGATTTGCCTGATCAGCGATTTCGCCGGGGCCGGAGCGCACACCCTGCAGTTGATGCGCCAACTGGCTGTCCACAACGATGTCATCGCGATGCAGGTCTACGATCCCCTGGCGCTCAACCTGCCAAAAGCCGGACGCCTGCTGGTTACCCAAGGCCAGTTACAGGTTGAGTTGGCGGTACAGCACGCGTACGTGCGCCAACCCCTGGGCGACTTCTTCAGCGGGCGCTTCAAGGACATCGCCAGCCTGCTGCGCCGCAGCCAGGTGCCGCTGATGATGTTCAGCACCGCGCTGGATGCCCACAGCCAGCTGCGTACCGAACTGGGCAAACTGGGTGGGGGGCGTCGATGACCACCCCTATCCCCAGCATTGACCAACTGCAAACCCTGGCCCTGCCTGCGCCCGTCAGCTACATGCCGCAGACCTGGGGCTGGTGGGCCTTGCTCGGGGTTGTGCTGACCGGCCTGGCGGCCTGGGGCGTACGCGCCGTCTGGCAGTGGCAACGCAACCGCTACCGGCGCGAGGCCTTGCAACGCCTGGCGCAACTGCGCGCGGCCAACGACTCGTTGGGCACCTTGCGCGAGCTGCCCACGCTGCTTAAACGGGTGGCCCTGTCCATGCCCGGCCCGCAGGTCGCAGGCCCGTTGCAGGGTGACGCCTGGCAGGATTTTTTGCGCAGCCACAGCCCCCGGCCCGTGCCCGAGGATTTCAGTCAGCAACTGGCGTTTCTGGCCTACGCCCCGGATGAACAACTGCTCGCCCTGCCCGACACACAACGCCAGCAGTTGGTCGAGACCTGCACTCGCTGGGTGGAGCAACACCATGTGGCAGTTTGATTACCCCTGGCTGCTGCTGTTGCTGCCCTTGCCGTGGTTCGGCTACCGCTGGTTGCCCGCCTATCGCGAAGCCCGCAGTGCCGTGCGCGTACCGTTTTTCAACGCCATGAGCCGCGCCGTCGACCAGACACCCCAGGTGTCAGGCGCGCAGAACAACCGCTGGCAATTGCTGCTCAACCTGTTGGTGTGGGCATTACTGGTGGTGGCCGTGGCCAGGCCGGTCTGGATCGAAAAACCCATCGAACGCCAGCAACCGGTGCGCGACCTGATGCTCGCCATCGACATCTCGCAGTCCATGGAAACCACGGATTTCACTGATGCCAGCGGGCAGAAAATCAACCGTCTGGCGGCAGTCAAGCAGGTGGTCCAGGACTTTATCCAGCGGCGCAAGGACGACCGCATCGGCCTGATCGTGTTTGGCAGCGGTGCCTACCCGCAAGCACCACTGACCCTCGACCACGCCAGCCTGTCGCTGCTGCTGGACGACACCGCAATCGGCATGGCCGGGCCCAACACCGTCATAGGCGACGCCATTGGCTTGAGCCTCAAACTGCTCGACCAGGCCCATGAACCGGAAAAAGTGCTGATTCTGCTCACCGATGGCAACGACACCAGCAGCGCCATTCCCGTGAGCCGTGCAGCCTCGATGGCAGCGGCCAAAGGCGTGGTGATCCACACCATAGGGATTGGCGACCCGAGTGCCGAAGGCGAGGCCAAGGTCAACCTGACGGCACTGCAGGGCATCGCCAAAAGCACCGGTGGCCAGTACTTTCGCGCCGAAGATCGCGACAGCCTGAATCAGGTGTACACCACCCTCGACAGCATCACCCCCCATCAGGTGAAAACGTTCAGCCACCAGCCAAAGCGTGATCTGTTCTGGCTGCCGGTGGCGGGCGCCATCAGCCTGTTGGCGCTGTATCACCTGTTTGCGCTACTGGCCTCTCGCTTCAACCAGCGCTCAGCACGGCAGGAGGCTTGAGATGGAAATCAACCTCGACGACTTCCACTTTCTGCGCCCGGCCTGGCTGCTGCTGGCGGTTTTCGGCGCCCTGCTGCCGGCCGTGTGGCGACGCAGCCATGACCAGCAACGGCGCCTGCGGGCGATCATTGCCCCGCACCTGTTGCCGCACCTGTTGATCACCCCCCGGGACCCGCAC
The DNA here is from genome assembly GCF_019345465.1 of Pseudomonas sp. NKUCC02_KPG. Classification (GTDB taxonomy): domain Bacteria; phylum Pseudomonadota; class Gammaproteobacteria; order Pseudomonadales; family Pseudomonadaceae; genus Aquipseudomonas. Next base: position 319,031 of record NZ_JAHKRC010000002.1, on the reverse strand, counting down.
CGCCTGCGCCCTGTGCACTTGACCGGCGCCTTGCTGATCATCGGCGCCATGGCTGCGGCAGGCCCCACCTGGGAGCAGGACCGCCCGGCGTTCCTGCAAAACCGCGCCCCGTTGATCATCGCCCTCGACCTGTCACCGTCGATGGATGCCAGCGATGTGCAGCCCACCCGGCTGCAAGCGGCCAAACACAAACTCCATGACCTGATCGCCCGACGCAGCGGTGCCCGCACGGCCCTGATTGCCTATGCGGGCAGCGCCCATCTGGTATTACCCGCCACCGACGATCCGCAACTGCTCGACAGCTTTATCCAGGCCCTGGGCACGGATCTGATCGCACGACCCGGCAAGAACGTGGCAGCCGTGATCGAACAGGCCAGGCGCCTGTTGCAGGCTGAAAACGCCCCCGGCACCTTGTTGTTGATCACCGACGGTGCCGACACGGCACAGCTGGACAGCCTCAAACCCCTGCTGCAGGGCAGCGCCTTGCAAGTGCTGGTACTGGCGGCAGGCAGCACCCATGGCGGAATAATCCGCGATGCCAGCGGCCAGCCGCGCACGGACAGCAATGGCCGACCGCAACTGGGCTCTTTCGACGGTGCCGCCCTCAAGCAATTGGCCGCAGCGACCGACGCGCCATTGGGCAGCCTGACCCTCAACGATGATGACCTGGACTGGATCGAAGGCCACGCCCGTCAGCACTTTCAGGCCGCCAGCGATGAGCAGCGCGAACTGCAGTGGAAAGACGCGGGTTACTGGCTCTGCGGGCCACTGCTGTTGATCGCGTTTTTTTCCGTGCGTCGCGGCTGGAGCCTGAACTGGAACGCCGTGCTGGTGATCGGCGCGGGCATGGCCCTGCAGCCGGCACCGGCACAAGCCAATGCCTTGACCGATGCGTTCTTCACCCGCGACCAGCAAGGACGCTGGGCCTTTGAACATCAGCACTATCCGGCTGCCGCCGACCTCTTCGTCGACCCCTACTGGAAAGGCATCGCCGCCTATAACGCTGCCGACTTCGATCTGGCACTGGCCAGCTTCGCGCAACTGAACACCCCCCAGGCGTACTTCTATCTGGGCAACATTTACGTCCGTCGCTTCAAGTTCGATCAGGCAATTGCTGCCTACCGCCAGGCGTTGATCCTGCAACCACAGTTCCCCGAAGCCAGTGCCAACCTGGCCCTGGCAATTGCACTGCAAAAAGACACTGACAGTGCCGAACAGAACACCCCCGAGGTCAAACCCGACGCCATCAAATTCGACAAGCAACCGGGCAAGGGTCAGAGCAAGCCGCTGCAAACCCGACAGGCTGCCAGCGATGAGCAATGGCTGGAAAACCTGACCACCTCCCCGGCCAATTTCTTGCGCCAAAAATTCAGCCTGCAAGACCAGAAGGTGGCGCCATGAAGCGCTATGCGTTGACGCTCATGCTGTTTACCGGCCTGGTGCTGGCCGATGAGCCTCAACTGCTGGTGCAAACCCGCCTGGTGCCGGGCGATACCGTCATGGTCGGCGAAGCGTTGCAGTTACAGGTCGATGTCCTGACCAACACCTGGTTCACCAGCGGTGCAACGCTGGCGCAATTGAGCCTTCCCGGCGCCGATATCACACAGCCCGATGGCGAAGCCGAACACCTCTCGCAAACCGTTCAAGGGCAGCCGTTCAGCGGCCTGCGCTACACCTACCGGATCACCCCGACGCTGGCCCAGAACTTCACTGTTGCGCCGCTGACCGTCCGCGCCACACCCGCCCAGGCCAGCCATGAGCTGTCGGGGCAAACCCCGGCACTGACTTTTCGCGCCAACCTGCCCGAGGGCTTCAGCCCCGGCGAACCGATACTGGTGGCCAGCGCCCTGCGCTTGAGTCAGACCTTCACTGCCCACAGCGGTCCGTTCAAGGTGGGTGACAGCCTCACCCGCACCCTGACGCTGCAGGCTGACGACACCCAGGGCCTGTCGCTGCCCGCCCCCAGCCTGATCGGCGTGGCAGGGCTCAGTGCCTACCCGCAAACCCCGCAGGTGAGCAATCGGGATGACGGTCGTGGCCGCTTCATCGGCGGACAACGCATCGATGCCGTGAGTTATCGGATTGAGCGCGAGGGCGACTTCAGCCTGCCGGCGATCAGCGTCAAATGGTGGGACAGCGTCAAACGCACGGTGCACACCAGCCAGGTCCCGGCAATCACCTTCAAGGCCACCGCCAACAGCAGCTACACCCCGGTGTTTTCCGTCGTTGAAGACCTCAGGCAACTGGGGCAACCGACCCGGCTGTACCTGCCCGGATCCGTGCTGGCTGCGGGTTCGGTCCTGCTGCTGGCGGCCCTCGTCTATCTGAACCGGCGCAGGATGCAACAGGGCATCACCACGGCACGACACTGGCTACGCTCCCGCCCCCCGCGCAAAACCTGGGGCTTGCGGCCCCTTAACCCCGTTCATGAAAAGGACTTCCCGAAATGAACACATCCACACCTGCCTCCTCAGTGGCTACACGGACGGTAGCGGCGCTGTTGTTTGCCCTGCCCCTGTTCGCCCTGGCCGCCGATCCATTGCCGTCCTGGAACGAAGGCCCCACCAAAACAGGCATCCTGGAGTTCGTGCAGACGGTCACCACACCCGACAGCAAGGGGTTTGTAGCACCCGAAGCGCGCATCGCCGTATTCGACAACGATGGCACCTTGTGGAGCGAGCAGCCGGGCTATTTTGAAGCGCTGTACGCTTTCGACGAAATCAGGCGCATGGCCGACCAGCACCCGGAGTGGAAAGACCGGCAACCGTTCAAGGCAGTCATCGAAAACGACCACAAGGCCATGGCCGAAGCAGGCATGGAGGGCCTGCTGGAAATTTTCATGGCCACCCACGCCGGGCTCACCACCGATGAGTTTCGCGACAACGTCCAGCGCTGGCTGAGCACTGCCCGCCACCCCACCAGCGGCAAGCCCTACACCGAGATGGTCTACCAGCCGATGCTGGAAGTACTTGCTTACCTGCGCAGCCAGGGCTTCAAACCCTACATCGTGTCCGGCGGTGACACCGGCTTTATGCGTGTGTTCGCCGAAGAGGTTTACGGCATCCCGCCTGAGCAGGTGATCGGCTCCTCATTCGTCACGCAGTACCAGGTCAAGGACGGCAAACCGTCCATTTTGCGCACCGCCAAAATCGCCCACAACGATGACGGCCCCGGCAAGCCGGTCAGCATCGACAGTGTGATTGGCCGTCGGCCGATCCTGGCGTTCGGCAACTCCGACGGCGACCTGCAAATGCTCCAGTGGACCGCTGCAGGCACAGGCCCGCGCTTTATGGGCCTGGTGCACCACACCGACGCCAAGCGCGAATGGGCTTATGACAGGGACTCAACAATCGGCCGCCTGGACAAGGCGCTCGATCAGGCAAAACAGCAGAACTGGACTATCGTCGATATGGCGTCGCAATGGCGGCACATCTATCCATTCGAGTCCGGCGTGAACGAGCAACAGCCATAAGAAAAACAGCCGTCTGCAGTGCACTAACCCAGTCAACAAGGAGCAAGTTGCATGACTCGAATAGCCAAGTGGTTACCTCCGCTAGCCTTGGTGGCGGCTTCAGTGATGGCGCTGTCTGCCACCGCTGTTGGCGCTGAGAAGCCCAACATTCTGGTGATTTTTGGCGATGACATTGGCCAGTCCAATATCAGTGCCTATTCCATGGGTGTGGTGGGCTACAAGACCCCCAACATCGACCGGATTGCCAAAGAAGGCATGATGTTCACCGACTATTACGCGGAGAACAGCTGCACCGCCGGACGATCATCATTTATCACCGGCCAGACTCCGTTGCGAACCGGCCTGTCCAAGGTCGGCATACCGGGGGCGCCGGTGGGCCTGCAAAAACGCGATATCACCATCGCCCAAGCACTCAAGTCCCAGGGCTACGCCACTGCACAGTTCGGTAAAAACCACTTGGGCGACCGCGACGAATACTTGCCGACCAATCATGGTTTTGACGAGTTTTTCGGCAACCTGTACCACCTCAATGCCGAGGAAGAACCCGAGCGCCCATACTGGCCCAAAGATGATCCTGCCTTCGTCAAGGCCACCTCGCCCCGGGGTGTGATCCACAGTTTCGCCGACGGCAAGATTGAAGACACCGGCGCCCTGACCGCCAAGCGCATGGAAACCATCGACGACGAAACCACCGCGGCGGCGCAAGCGTTCATCGAAAAGCAGGCCAAGGCCGACAAGCCTTTTTTTGTGTGGATGAACACCACCCGCATGCACGTCTTTACCCACGTGCGCGACTCGATGAAGGGCCAGAGTGGTATGCCCGGCAACGAGTACGCCGATGGCATGCTTGAGCATGACGGCGACGTCGGCAAACTGCTGAAAACCCTCGACGATCTCAAGCTCGCCGACAACACCATCGTGGTCTACACCACCGACAACGGGCCGAACCAGTTCTCCTGGCCCGACGCGGCTACCACGCCGTTCCGTAACGAGAAGAACTCCAACTGGGAAGGTGCATTCCGCGTCCCGGCGATCGTGCGCTGGCCGGGCAAGATCAAGGCCGGTGAAGTGAGCAACGAAATGTTCTCGGGACTGGACTGGTTCCCGACCCTGCTGGCAGTGGCGGGCGATGCCGATGTCAAAGACAAGTTGCTCAAGGGCTGGGCCCCGGTGGCAGGCGGCACCGACTTCAAGGTGCACCTGGACGGTTTCAACCAGCTGCCGTACCTGACCGGCCAGCAACCCAAGGGCAATCGCAACGAGTTCTACTACTTCAACGATGACGGCATGCTGGTCTCGATGCGTTTCGACAACTGGAAAGTGGTGTTCTGCGAACAGCGCGAACCGGGCGGCTTCAAGGTCTGGAGCGAGCCTTTCGTGTGCCTGCGGGTGCCGAAAATCTTCAACCTGCGCATGGACCCGTTCGAACGGGCTGACGTGGTCTCCGATCAGTATTACGACTGGAACACCAAAAACGTCTACTTGAACGAACTGGCAATCATGAAGGCTGCCAACTTCCTCGAAACCTTCGTCGATTACCCGCCTAGCCAGAAGCCGCCCAGCTTCAGTATCGATCAGGTACGCGCAGCGGTAGACGCCAAGATTGCGGAAAAAATGAAACATCAGCCAGCACAGTAAACCTGCCTCTGTGGGAGCGGGCTTGCCCGCTCCCACACGGGATCACGACTCATCCCCGAACTCCTTCCGCACAAGGCCCCCGCGCAATGCCGTCACCCTCCCCGACCCGCCGCACGACGCCGTTAATGCCTGCCTTGCTGCTCTTTATCTCTGGAACTGCAGCCCTGATTTACCAGGTGCTGTGGATCAAGCAACTGTCCCTGGTGATCGGTGTCGAGGTGTACGCGATCACCACCGGCATCAGTGCCTTCTTCGCAGGCCTGGCCCTGGGTGGGCTGCTGTTCGGGCGCTTTGCCGACCGGCTGGCCAAACCTTTGCTGCTCTATGCAGGGCTTGAGGTGGGCGTGGCGCTACTGGGAATTGCGACCACCCTGGGGCTGAGCCTTGCAGCAGCCCCCTTCGCCTGGCTTGAGCAAAAAGTCGGCCTGCTGGCCTGGCTGCTGCCCCTGTTGCTGGTAGGCCTGCCCGCATTGCTGATGGGCGGCACCCTGCCGGTACTGGTCCGCGCACTGGCGGCTGAGCCCCGGCATCTGGGCCAGGCCGGTGGCCGCCTGTACGCCGCCAATACCGCCGGGGCAATTGTCGGCACGCTGCTGACCGCCTTTGTGCTGATTGCCACCCTGGGCGTGCGGGGCAGTGCCTGTGCCGCTGCCTTGCTGAACGTGACAGCCGCCATTGGCGCATTGATCGTACAGCGTCGTTATCCGGCTCCCCTTGCCACCACCCCGTCGACGCAACCGTCACCGGCCCGGTTGGCGATGGTGCTGTACGCGATTGCAGGCGGTGTGGCGCTGGGCTACGAAGTGGTCTGGTCGCAATCGATCGTGCAATTCATGAGTACTCGCACCTACGCCTTTGCCGTGGTGCTGGCGACCTATCTGACCGGCTTGTTTGTCGGCAGCTGCCTGATGGCGCGCCGGGTCAATCGCCTGCGCGATCCCTGGGGCATTTTTGCCTTGCTGATCGCCGGGGCCGGGCTGGTCGCCCTGCTGGAAGTCGCCCTGCTCGGGCGCTGGCTGATCCTGCTGCAAACCCGGGTCGAAACCCTGGTGCTGGAGTTGGGCTTCACTGCGCTGGTGGGCATGAGCGCCCGTTTTGCGGTGGCGGCGCTGAGCATCGTGTTTGTCCCCACAGTGCTATTGGGCGCAGCGTTCCCGGTGGCGTTACGCCTGTGTGTGGGCCCGGACCGGGTCGGGCGAGATGTCGGCGCGGTCGTCGCCTTCAATACCCTGGGCGGGATTGTCGGCGTTGCACTCTGCGGCTTTGTACTGATCCCTTTGCTGGGGCTGGTGCGTACGCTGGGCCTGCTGGCACTCATCGCTGCAGCGGTTGGGTTTATCGCGGTACGCCAGGGTCACGGGGTCAAAAAAGGTCATCGCCAAGGGGTCATTGCGCTAAGCATGGCAGCGCTGCTGGTGGCCTGGCTGACCCCGGTCGACCGCATCGCCGACCTGTTGCCGGGGGCACGCAACGGCGAACTGGCGTTTTATGAAGAAGGCCGTGGCGGCACCGTCGCCGTGGTGACTCAAGGTAAAGGCGAGCGCCTCTTCCACCGCCTGTATATCCAGGGCGTATCCAACACCGGCGATGCCATGCCGTCCCTGCGCTACATGCGCATCCAGGCCCTGCTGCCATTACTGATCCACAACGGCGAGCCACGCTCGGCGCTGGTGATCGGTTTCGGCACAGGGATTACCGCCGGTGCCCTGCTGAGTTATCCGGCACTGGAACACCGGGTGGTGGCCGAGTTGCTGCCTTCGGTGGTCAACGCCTCTACGTTGTTCAAGGGCAACTTCGGTGCTGCTGCCAGCCCCGGCCTGCAGGTGCGTTTGCGCGACGGGCGCCAGGAACTCCTGCGCAGCAACCAGCGTTACGACCTGATCACCCTGGAGCCGCCACCACCGTCCGCTGCGGAGGTGGTCAACCTGTATTCCCGGGACTTCTATCAACTGGCCGCACAGCGCCTGGAACCTCAGGGGATCGTCGCGCAATGGCTGCCACTGCCGACCCAGAACATAGAGGACTCGCGCTCGCTGGTGCGCAGTTTTCTTGACGTGTTCCCGTACGCGACGCTCTGGAGCAGCGAGTTTCACGAAATGCTGCTGGTCGGCTCCCTGCAGCCGATTGAACTGGACGCCGCACGCATCAACGCCCGCTTCGAGCAGCCAGGGGTGCGCAGTGCCCTGCAGGATGTGGGCGTCGCTTCGTCGGCGGCCCTGCTGGCGACCTGGGTGACCGATCGTCAGGGGCTGGAACGTTTTGCTGCAGATGCGCCTGCCGTCACGGACGATCAACCACGCATCGAGTACGCTCCCTGGGTACGCTCCAAGGAAATCAGCCGGGTACTCCCGGCGTTGCTCGATCTGCGTCGCCCCGCACTTTTGCTCAACGCCGAGCCCGGATTTGTCGCGCGCATGAATGACCATCAGCAACGTCTGATGCAGTTTTACCGCTCAAGCCTGCATGCCTACGATGGCGACCGCGAGGCATGGGCCAGGGACATCCGCGAAGTGATGCGCGGTGATGGCGCCAACCCCTATTACCGCTGGTTTGTCGGTGAACGCTAAAGCCATTTGGATACGGAAGTCGCAATGCCCAAAACTAAAACTATAAAAGCTGCAAACCAACCTGATTCGCGCCCTACCTTGATGAGCCGTTACCTGTTACCCGTCAGCGCGGTCCTGTTGCTGTTGGTGCTGGGCGGGCTGTGGTTTTATCTCAACCGCCCGGCCCCGGTCGTGACGCCGGTGCTTGAGCCCAAGGCGGTGGCCACGGCCCCCGTAGTCAGGCACATGCCCCCTGCGCAGATGGTCGACGAACAACAGTGCCAGGGCTGTCACAGCGCCCAGGCCAAGGACTGGCAAGGTTCCCATCACCAGTTGGCCATGCAGGGAGCCGACCCGCAGACCGTGCTGGCCGATTTCAACAATGCCACGTTCAAGGGCGAAGGCGAAAACACCCGGTTCTTTCGCAAGGGCGATGAGTTCTGGGTCAATACGCCGGGACCTGAAGGCAAGGCTGGCGACTTCAAGGTCGCCTACACCTTCGGCATTGCGCCGTTGCAGCAATATCTGATCGAAGTCAGCGACGGCAGGTTGCAAGCCCTGGGCGTGGCCTGGGATACCGAGAAAAACCGCTGGTTTCACCTTTATCCGGGCCAGGGGGTGGACTTCAAGAATCCATTGCACTGGAGCAAGCCCAGCCAGAACGCCAATTTTATGTGTGTGGAGTGCCACACCACCGGCTACAAGCGCAATTTTGACGCCGCGACCAACCGCTTCAACAGCCAGTGGAACAGCCTCGGCGTCGGTTGCCAGGCCTGCCACGGTCCGGCCTCCAATCACCTGCTGGCAGTGACTGACAACACCGGACTGCCCCACAGCGGGTTTGACGTCGACCTTAAAAACAAGGACGCCACCAGCGAGATCGAAACCTGCGCCCGCTGCCACGCCCGACGTGCCCCGCTGGGGGATGGTTTTACCGTGGGCAAACGCCTGATGGACGACTATCTGCCCAGCGTGTTGAACCGCGAACTGTATGCACTGGACGGCAAGATCAAGGATGAAGTGTTTGAACACGGCTCCTTCGCGCAAAGCAAAATGTTCGACAAGGGTGTGCGTTGCAGCAATTGCCACAACCCTCACAGCACTCAATTGAAAGCGCCGGGCAATGGCGTGTGCCTGCAATGTCACAACAGCGCAGGCAAGGCAGCGGTTGCCGGGATTGACGACAAGGGACTGCAAGCCAAGCGCTACGACTCGATCGAACACCATCGCCATACCGAAGGCCAGCCGGGCTCGCAGTGCGTGGATTGCCATATGCCCGGCAAGCTCTACATGGGCAACGATTTCAGGCATGACCACAGCTTCAGCATCCCCAACCCGGTACGGGCCAAAACCCTCGGCACCCCGGACGCCTGCCTGACCTGCCATCAGGGCAAAGTGCAAGACACGGTGACTGAACAATTCAAGCTCTGGACTGCCCATGAAGGGCCACAGGCCGCCCGTTACGACGAAAGTTTAGGATTGATTCGCGGCGGCAAGCCCGGTGCGGCACAAGCGTTGTACGAGCAATTGCGGCGCGGCAACCTGCCGGCCATTCAACGGGCAACCCTGTTGACAGAACTGGCTAACTACCCCAGTGAGTCCGCCTTGAAACTGGCCACCAGGGACTTGAACAACCCGGCACCTCAAGTGCGTGAAAGTGCAGTGCGGGCGGTCAGCGCCTTTTTGCCTGCAACCGAACGCGTCACCTTGCTCGGCCCGCTATTGAGTGACAGCGTGCGGGCGGTGCGCATCATCGCCGCCCGTAACGTACAAGGGGCGGCGCGTAACGGCCTGGGGGCATATCAAGGGGCCTGGGACAACGCCATCGCTGAATACGAAACGGTGCAATTGAGCCTGGCCGAACGGGCCGAGTCCAACCTCAACCTGGCCATGCTGTATCAGGCCAGTGGTCGCAATGCCGAGGTTGAACCCAAACTGCGCGCCGCGCTGCTGCGTGACCCTGACTTTTTCCCTGCGGTGGTCACGCTGGCCCAGTGGCTGGAAGCCAGTGGCCGCAGTGCCGAGGCGATGGCCTTGCTCAGCGACACGATCAAGACACACCCGCAAACAGCACTGCTGCAACACAGCCAGGGGCTGGCGTTGATTCGGGCGGGCCAGCCCAAGCAAGCCATGTCAGCCTTGCAGCAGGCCGTGACACTGGAACCTGACAACGCCCAATACCGTTATGTGCTGGCAGTGGCGTTGCACCAGAACGGTCAGGTCGGGCCGGCGTGTGAGCACATGGAAGAACTGCTCAAACGCCAACCGGCATTTCGCGATGCGCGGCTGGCGTTGATCCAGTTTTACCTCGACAGCGGCCAGGAGCCCAAGGCACAGGCGGTGCTGCAGGCATGGAAAAAGATCAACCCTGAGGACGTGGCGTTGAAATGAGTCGTCGTAAACTCAGGCGTTAAACCTGGCTATGTTCCTCAGCGGCTACAGTGCGCCAATCCTGTAGATACTCTGTTGCCAGCCGACCTGTTCAGAGAAATGTGCTTCGCTAAAGAGGTCGGCCTGAAGGTCGCCTCGGCGGGCAGTTGATCTTGTTTATGCACTGTTTTTTTGATCGGCCTGCCCTTCTTGGCGTCCGCTGCAAGGAGTCAGGTCCAGTTTTAGCGCCAACATACAAGATGGTTGTGACATGTTGAATGTGTTGGGTTGGCGATTGCAGCCTGCATAGAAAAACACCCCAGTGCAGGGTTTTACGACGGCTGCGTCTACAGGATTCGTCGTCCATCCCTCTACGTAGCAGTTGACGAGTAGAACGAGGCTACGTTCGATCGCGCAGCGGTCGCAAAACAGGTACACGCGCAGTGCCTGATTAACTGTGCAAGCTGATTTCACGACTGCTGCATCGCAGTGGCGCACCAAGCCGAACGCAGCCTCGCACGGCTCGTCAGCGACTACAGGACTCGCCAACAACTCCGTGTTGTAGCCGCTGACGAGTAGAACGAGGCTGCGATCGAGCGCGCAGCGGTCGCAAAACCAGTACACACGCAGTACCTGATTAACCGTGCAAGCCGATTCCACGACTGCTACGTCGCAGTGGCGCTCCAAGCCCAGCGCAGCCTCGCACGGCTCGTCAGCGACTACAGAATTCGCCAACAACTCCGTGTTGTAGCCGCTGACGAGTAGAACGAGGCTGCGTTCGAGCGCGCAGCAGTCGCAAAACCAGTACACACGCAGTACCTGATTAACCATGCAAGCCGATTCCACGAGTGCTACGTCGCAGTGGCGCACCAAGCCGAACGCAGCCTCGCCCACCAACCAGGCCGGCCGGTCGGCCGCCTCGGCGTGCACTGCTTTTGATCTGCCCGCCCCTTCGGGAGGCCGAGAGGAGGTTCTGCGCAGTGGGTCGACCGGCATGGATGCCGGGAGAGCCGTGTTGGGCCAGGGATGGCCCGTCACGGCGGGCCCACGGAGCGGGACCGGAGCGAGGGACACCTGAGCGCAGCGAAGGCCGTACGCAGGGGCGAAAGCGCTTTGGTTACTTTGCCGCTTTTGCAAAGTGACTCGCTGTAAGAGCGAAACCATCATTTCAGTTAACTGCGGATGCCGGATATGTACCCCGTGTGCCAGTTGTTTTGCGATGCGCCCGCACCTATGCCGAGTACATATCCATTCAATACGTCACGATTTTCTACGGGTTCCGCCCTCACTCCGGCACTGTCATGGAGGGCACGCCTCGACGGGCCATCCATGGCCCATCGCGGCTCTGGACGGCTACAGCATGTATGCATGATTCACCTCCCCGCCATCCGCTCCAGGCTGTTGCTCAAGTGCAGCAGCATGGCGGCGCGGGCGGCGTCGGGGTCCTGTCGGCGAATGGCACGCAAGATCGCCTCATGCTCCAGCACCGCCATTTGACCCAATTTCATCAAATCGGTGTCGCCACGCTCCTCGGCGTCAATCCGTGTGCGGGGGATCACGGAACGCCCGAGCTGGGAAATGATGTCGGTGAAATAGGTATTGCCCGTGGCCTGGGCGATCAGGTTGTGAAATCGCTGATCGGGTTCGACGCTGCTGTCGTTATTGGCCAGTGAACTCTGGTAGTCATCCAGCGCCTGACGCATTTGCAGCAGTTGGCCCTCTGTTCGGCGCACGGCCGCCAACGCTGCAGCTTGTGTCTCCAGCCCCATGCGCAACTCGATGATGCCGCGCACGCTGTGCGCAGTATCGCGCTTGAGGTGAATGCCCTGGCGCTGATCGCGCTCCAGCACGAAGGTGCCGATCCCGTGCCGGGTTTCAACCAGTCCCGAAGCCTGCAATTTCGAGATCGCCTCGCGCACGACGGTGCGGCTGACACCATGCTCACGCACGATGATGGATTCGGAAGGCAGCTTCTCTCCGGGAGCCAGTTGGCCCAGCAGGATTCGCTGAGTGAGCTCGGCCACGATGTCGTGGGCCAGGCCAGGGGAACGCTTGCGGGTCGATGCGCCTTGCGGGTCTTGCATGGGAAACCCCCTTCAGAGATGGCAGCCTGATATTAGCATCTCACACACCTCAACATGTATGACAACCTATCTTTTGATCGGTAAATACCGCCACACAAAACCTAGCGTTTGCTTCGGTTCGCCTCAAAAAACCTCCAGCAAACAGCTCTAAAAGCGCTCTAAACAGGGAAAAAACCTGTTAAATGCATTTAAAACCTGTTTTTTATAACTTATCGGTTTGTTACGAGGCATTGCGATGACAAAAGTCAACTCGTATGATGTCCGTCAACCGAAGGCGCATCCTCCGGCACATATCACCCGCATAACAATAATCAGTGGGGCTTCGACTTGTGAACACTTCCAGCAATCCGTCTGCTGCGCACGCCAACGACCCCGTACTGGCGCGCGCGATCCAAAAGGTGAAGAGGCATGTGCTGCCGCTCTTCGTCATCATGTTTATCGTTAACTACATTGACCGCGTAAACATCGGCTTTGTGCGCACCCACATGGAGCACGACCTGGGTATTGGCGCAGCCGCCTATGGCTTCGGTGCCGGTCTGTTCTTCATCGGCTACGCGCTGTTTGAAGTGCCGTCCAACATGCTGCTGCAAAAAGTCGGCGCCCGTATCTGGCTGACCCGGATCATGTTCACCTGGGGCATCACCGCAACCCTGATGGCCTTTATCCAGAACGAAACCCACTTTTATATCCTGCGCTTTCTGCTCGGCGTGGCCGAAGCGGGATTCTTTCCAGGAGTGATCTACTACTTCACCCGCTGGCTGCCTGGCGCCGAGCGTGGCAAGGCGATTGCCATCTTCCTCAGCGGTTCGGCACTGGCGTCCCTGATCTCGGGCCCGTTGTCCGGCCTGCTATTGCAAATCACCGGCATGGGCCTGCATGGCTGGCAGTGGATGTACATCATCGAAGGCATGGCCTCGGTGTTTTTGTGCGGCTTTGTCTGGTACTGGCTGGACTCAAAGCCCCATGACGCCAAATGGCTCAGCCGTGAGGAACAAGATGCCCTGGTGAACGAGATTGACCGCGAGCAGCGCGAGCGGGATGCCGTCAACATCGTCAAACCGAGCATGCTCAAGCTGCTCAAGGACCGCCAGATCATGCTGTTCTGCGCGATCTATTTCTGCATCCAGCTGACCATTTACGCCGCGACCTTCTGGCTGCCCAGCATCATCAAGAAAATGGGTGACTTGAGCGACATGCAGGTGGGCTTTTTCAACTCGATCCCGTGGCTGATTTCCATTATTGCCATGTATGCGTTTGCGTCACTGGCCAGCCGCTTCAAATACCAGCAGGCCTGGATTGCGACGGCCCTGCTGATTGCTGCCCTGGGCATGTTCCTGTCGACCACCGGCGGCCCGATATTTGCGTTTATTGCCATCTGCTTCGCCGCCATCGGTTTCAAATCGGCATCGGCGCTGTTCTGGCCCATCCCCCAAGGTTATCTGGATGCACGCATCGCGGCAGCCGTGATCGCACTGATCAACTCCATCGGCAACCTCGGCGGATTCGTTGCGCCCACCACTTTCGGTTTCCTGGAGCAAACCACCGGTTCGATCCAGGGCGGGCTCTATGGCCTGGCCGGTACATCGATCATTGCGGCAATCATCGTGTTCTTTGCCAAGACCAAACCCACCCCCGCTGCTGCGCCCCCCGCCGCCCTGCAACCTGCCTGACAAGGAACAGACAATGAACGCCGAACATCAACACCACGCCACAAAAGCCCCGATCGTCACCAGCCTGCAGGTTATCCCGGTGGCCGGTCATGACAGCATGCTGCTCAACCTCAGCGGCGCCCACGGCCCTTTCTTTACCCGCAATATCGTTATTCTCAAGGACAGCAGCGGCAATGTCGGCGTTGGCGAAGTGCCTGGCGGTGAACGCATCCGCGAGACCCTGGAAGACGCACGCAATCTGGTCGTGGGCCAGCCCATCGGCAACTACCAGAGCATTCTCAACGCCATGCGTACCACCTTCGCCGCCCGTGACTCGGCGGGTCGTGGCCTGCAGACTTTTGACCTGCGCATCACCATCCACGCCGTCACGGCAATGGAGGCAGCCCTGCTCGACTTGCTCGGTCAGTTCCTGGAAGTGCCAGTGGCAGCCCTGCTCGGCGAAGGCCAGCAACGGGATGCGGTAAAGATGCTCGGCTACCTGTTTTACATTGGCGATCGCCAGCAGACCGATCTGGCCTACCGCGATGAAGCCGAGGCTGATGACTGGTTCCGTCTGCGCCATGAAAAAGCCCTGACCCCGCAAGCCATCGTCCGCCTGGCAGAAGCGGCTCAGGCCAAATATGGCTTTAACGACTTCAAGCTTAAAGGCGGCGTGCTGCGCGGTGCCGAAGAGATCGAAGCGGTCACCGCACTGGCCGAACGCTTCCCCACTGCCCGCATCACCCTGGACCCCAATGGCGCCTGGTCACTCAAGGAGGCCGTGGCCCTGTGCCGCGATCAACACCGCGTACTGGCCTATGCCGAAGACCCCTGCGGTGCCGAAAACGGTTACTCGGGACGCGAGGTGATGGCCGAGTTCCGTCGCGCTACCGGGTTGCCCACCGCCACCAACATGATTGCCACGGACTGGCGCGAGATGGGTCACGCCATTCAATCCCAGGCCGTGGATATTCCCCTGGCCGACCCGCACTTCTGGACCATGCAAGGTTCGGTACGCGTCGCGCAAATGTGCCACGAGTGGGGCCTGACCTGGGGCTCGCACTCCAACAACCACTTTGATATTTCCCTGGCCATGTTCACCCAGGTCGCAGCCGCCGCACCGGGAGAAATCACCGCCATTGATACTCACTGGATCTGGCAGGATGGTCAGCGCCTGACCCGCGAGCCGCTGAAAATTGTCGACGGTCACATCAAGGTTCCGGCCAGACCCGGCCTGGGCGTGGACATCGACATGGACGCCGTGGCCAAGGCCCACGAACTGTACAAAGGCATGGGCCTTGGCGCACGGGACGATAGCGTCGCCATGCAGTACATTGTTCCGGGCTGGAAATACGACAACAAAAAACCCTGTCTTGTGCGCTGAGCACCCCACAGCGCATTTAGCACTCTAGCGAGGATCGAAACGATGTCGACCGTAACTGGCCACAACTTTATCGGTGGCAGCCGCAGCGCTGCCGGAACCGTCACGGTACAAAGCCTGGATGCCAGCACCGGAGAGGCACTGCCTGTGCTCTTTTATCAGGCCACGCCAGAAGAAGTGGACCGTGCCGCCAACGCCGCCGCCGAGGCCTTTGTACCGTTTCGCCAACTGTCTCCTGAACGCCGCGCCGAATTCCTGGACGCCATTGCTGACGAAATAGATCAGCTGGGCGACGACTTTGTCGCCCTGGTGTGCAGGGAAACCGCCCTGCCCGCAGGACGCATTCAAGGTGAGCGCGGCCGTACCAGCGGGCAAATGCGCCTGTTCGCAACCGTGCTGCGCCGTGGCGACTTTTTAGGCGCACGGATCGATCTGGCCCTGCCGGATCGCAAACCGCTGCCACGGGTGGATCTGCGTCAGTACCGGATCGGCGTCGGGCCTGTGGCCGTCTTCGGTGCCAGCAACTTTCCACTGGCCTTTTCCACTGCCGGTGGCGACACCGCGGCCGCCTTTGCAGCGGGCTGCCCGGTGGTTTTCAAGGCACACAGCGGGCACATGGCAACCGCCGACCAGGTGGGCTGCGCAATTATTCGTGCGGCTGAAAAGACCGGCATGCCCAAGGGCGTGTTCAACATGATCTTCGGCGCCGGAGTCGGCGAACAGCTGGTCAAGCACCCGGCCATCCAGGCCGTGGGCTTTACCGGGTCGCTGCACGGCGGCAACGCACTGAGCAAAATGGCCGCCGAACGCGAGCAACCCATCCCGGTATTCGCCGAGATGTCGAGCATCAACCCGGTGATCCTGCTGCCTCAGGCCCTGGCCTCACGCAGCGAGGCTGTCGCCAAAGACCTGTCGGCATCGGTCACTCAGGGCGGCGGACAGTTCTGCACCAATCCCGGCCTGGTGATCGGCCTGCGTAGCGCCCAGTTCTCTGCCTTTGTCGAGCAACTGACCCGGCACATGGCCGAACAGACGCCGCACACCCTGCTCAACGCAGGCGGGCTGCGCAACTACGCCAAGGGCGTGGAGCATCTGCTCAGCCATCCGGGCATCACCCACCTGGCCGGCCACACCCAGTCGGGATCGCAAGCGCAACCACAATTGTTCAAGGCCGATGTCAGCCTGCTGCTGGACAAGGATCCGTTGTTGCAGGAGGAGGTGTTTGGTCCCACGACCATCCTTATCGAAGTCGACAGCGATGCGCAGTTAAAAGCGGCCCTGCTGGCCTTGCGCGGCCAATTGACCGCCACCCTGATCGGCGAGCCGGATGACCTTGCGCAGTATCAGTGGCTGGTGCCGATCCTTGAGCAAAAGGTCGGGCGGATTCTGGTCAATGGCTACCCTACCGGCGTCGAAGTGTGCGACGCGATGGTTCACGGCGGCCCATACCCGGCGACTTCCGACTCACGCGGTACGTCGGTTGGCTCATTGGCGATTGACCGTTTCCTGCGTCCGGTCTGCTACCAGAACTATCCCGACGCCCAACTGCCCGAAGCGTTGCAAAACAGCAACCCGTTGGGTTTGAAGCGTCTGGTGAACGGCGAGTGGAGTTCCCTGGCGATCAAATAGGGCTCGGTATTGGCCTGGAGGCGCCAGCATATGGCGCCTTTTTTATGCCTGAAAATTGGATCCAATATCAAATTTCAGGCAAAAAAAAGCCCAAGTAGCTGATGGAAACTTGGGGCTTAAAAATGCATAAACCGTGGTAGGTGAACGCAGGGCGATCTTACCCTATCGTAACAATCAGTAACAAGTGATTCTGCACAATTTATTTCAAACCAATACTGACCTAAGTCATTAAATAGCCACGTTTTTTATTTGTTTTTTGGATCCAGTCTTATTCCAAATTGCTATCACCGCGCTATTTATGGGTATTTTTTACCCATATCTCGCAGCCCTGTGCTCAACCTGGAAAATTGCTTCGCAGCGCCGTCAGCCCGCCCTGATAGATACCTGTAAACAGCTCTTGGGCCTCGTCATCGCTTACCCCGTTCGGGGTAAACCGCCCCGACCAGATCACCCGGGAACCTGCGCCGTGGGCTTCCACACGCAGAGTGGCCAGGTAATCCGTCACCGGGAACGGCGCCTGAGTAATGGAGTAGCTGTAGGTCTTGCTCCCGTTGTCGAAGCTTTCAAGCCGTTCGACAATCACCGTACCGTCCTCGGTACGCAGAGTACGCAAGCGCCCGCCTTCACTCAGTTCGCTTTTTACAACAAACGACAACCAGTCCGGCAGCGAGCCAAAGCCGCCGATCAATTGCCAGACCTGATCGGCTGGAGCGGGAATATCGATAGTTGCGGATGCGGTTGCCATGTGGGGATTCTCCATCAGTCAGTGATTTGTCGTCGGCACTTGGTTTGCGGGTTGAACCAAACCGAAACGACGTGTGCCAACAGCAACGGCCCCTGTGAGACCTGCTCGGGTCACTCAAATACCGGTTTAAAGAAGCTTCGCTCGTAACTCAGGATGCAGCGATTGTCTTCAGCCAGTTTGAAGGCGGCAATGCATTCGGCATCGGTTTTTGAGCGCTCGCGGTAGTCTTCATAGGCCGCAAGGCTGGGGAAGGTAAACATGGCCAGGGCAATGTTGTTGGCGCCTTCCGAGGGCAGGAAGTAGCCGTGGTGCTGACCGCCGAATTTCTCGACCAGGGGTATCCAGATTCGCCCGTACGCTTCAAATTCGGCCAGCTTGTAAGGGTCAATGACATAACGCAGATAGCACGTGATCATGTGTTCACTCCATGAGGCGAAAGGAGATCGAGACTAGTCTCCAGCCGCCCCACGGGTCAACAGACTCAAAGAGGATGCAGACGATCATCCTCGGCATAGATCGCCGTGTGCAAACCACCCTCGGCATCGCGCCAGGCGCGGTACATGCCGGGCGTATTGAAGCTCAACACGGTCTCGCCGGACGGTGACACTGCCACCACACCGCCGTTGCCTCCCAAGGTCTTGAGTTCGCCCTGCACAACCTGCTCACAGGCATCCGCAAGGGTTGATCCCACCAGCCGGATACGCGACGCAATATTGTGCGCCACCACGGTACGCATGAAGAATTCGCCGTGGCCGGTCGCCGAGATCGCGGCACTGCGGTCATCCGCCCAGGTGCCGGAGCCGATCAGCGGCGAGTCACCCACGCGTCCGTAGCGTTTGTTGGTAATGCCGCCGGTAGAGGTGGCCGCCGCAACATGCCCCTGTCGGTCCAGTGCCACGGCCCCCACGGTGCCAAACTTTTTCTCCACGCCTCCCGGTTCCAGCAGCACCGTCTCCGGTTGTTGCTGCTGGGCAGCCCACTGACGACGACGCAAGGGGGTGTCGTACCAGTCGTTGCTGACGTGCTCCAGGTCAGGTTGCTCGGACAGGAACAGATCCGCCCCCGCGCCTGCCAGCAGCACATGTTCGCTGTGTTCCAGGACTGCCCGGGCGCCGCAAATGGGGTTGCGCACGTGGTGTACCCCAGCCACCGCACCGGCTTCGAGGTTAGCGCCGTTCATGATCGCCGCGTCCAGTTCGTGGTCTCCGGCATGGGTAAATACCGCACCTTTACCCGCGTTGAACCACGGACACTCTTCCAGTTCGACCACGCTTGCCTGCACGGCGTCCAGGCTGCTGCCGCCCTGTTCCAGCACATCAACACCGGCCCTGAGGGCCTGCAGCAGCGCGGCGTGGATCGCCTGTTCGTCATCCTGGGTCAATACACCGGGCATCAGAACACCGGCGCCGCCATGCAGGGCCATCGCTATGGATTGAGTCATTGCGCATGCACTCCGTGATTAATTATCTGGCTCAAAAAGCGTTGGGTACGCGGTGATTCCGGGGCCGAGAAAAACCGCTCGGGGGGGGCTTCTTCGACGATTTCGCCCTGGTCCATGAATACGATCCGGTCTGCGACCTTACGGGCAAAACCCATTTCATGGGTCACGCAAATCATGGTCATGCCTTCCTGGGCGAGGCTGGTCATCACGTCCAGTACTTCGGCGATCATTTCCGGGTCCAGGGCCGAAGTCGGTTCGTCGAACAGCATAACCTTGGGTTGCATGCACAATGCCCGGGCAATGGCGATACGTTGTTGCTGGCCACCGGACAACTGCGAGGGAAACTTGTTGGCGTGGTCGCGCATCTTGACCTTGTCCAGCAAGCCCAGCGCACGCTCGATGGCTTCAGCCTCGGGTACGCCCAGATTAGACGTCTGGGGCAAGGTGCAGTTTTTCAGTACCGTGAGGTGCGGGAACAGGTTGAAGTGCTGGAAACACATGCCCACCTGCCGGCGAATACGCTCCAGGCCCTTGACGCTGCCATTGAGCTCCTCGCCCAGCACTTCGACCAGGCCCTGCTGGTGTTGCTCAAGTTGATTGATGCAGCGGATCAGGGTCGATTTGCCGGAGCCCGACGGCCCGCAGATCACCACCTTTTCTCCGGCGTGCACATTCAGCGAGATGTTTTTCAGCACGTGGGCATTGCCGAACCACTTGTTCAATTGTTCGATACGCACCATCGCGGCGGCATCTGCCTTGGGTTTCATGATCATGAGCGGCTTTGCTCCATACGAAGTTCAAGATGTCGGGCATAGCGCGACAGTGCAAAACAGATGACAAAGAAATAGATCGCCAGGAAGACGTAAATTTCATGGCCGTACTCAACCCATTCAGGTGCGACGGCGGTGCTCATGGCGATGCCGACGATGTCCAGCACGCCGACGATCATCACCAGCGTGGTTTCCTTGAACAGGCCGATAAATTGCGTGAGCAACGGCGCAATGGACTGCTTGAGCACTTGCGGCAGGATGATCTGGACCATGGTTTTCCAGTAGCCAAAACCCAGGGCCATTGCCGCTTCGTACTGCCCCTTGGGCAGGTTCTGCAGACCGCCGCGCAGGGTCTCGGCCATATAGGCGGCGGTAAACAGGATCAGCACCAGTTGCACCCGCAACAGGATGTCGAATGCCGAATCCGGCGGCAGAAACAGCTGGATCATCAGCGACGCCATAAACAGCAGCGAGATCACCGGCACCGAGCGCACCAGTTCGATGTAGAGCACGCACAGCATGCGGACAACCGGCAGCTTTGAACGTCGGCCCAAGGCCAGCAGGATCCCCAGAGGCAAGGCGAAAATCATCCCTGCCGTACCCAGAAAGACCGTCACCAGCATCCCGGCAAACTTGGTCGAAGACACCTCGGGCAAACCGGCCCCACCCTTGAGCAGCCACCACATCACGATCGGCAGCAAGGCCAGGTACGCCAGCAGCAGGCGCCGGTCCAGACGCTTGAAAAACAGCAGGACAAACGCAGCGCCCGCCAGTATCAGCGACAGGGTCACCCGCCACTGCTCGGCTTGCGGGTAGAAGCCATACACAAACAGGTTCCAGCGCTGGGTGATCGGCAGCCAGCACGCCCCGCCGGGGTTGCAGTCCTTGGCGCTGTCGCCCACGAACGTCGCGTCGAACACCAGCCAGTTGAGTGCCGCAGGAATGCACCAGCACAACAGTGCAATCACGCTGAGCGTCAGCAGGCTGTGGCCCACACTGGGGAACAGCTGACTACGGCTCCAGGCCAGCGCCCGCTGTGCCCAGGGCAATCTTGGAGGTGCCAGCGGGATAGACAGTGATTGATTCATGGCGGTCATGTTCAGTGCCCCCTCTGGCCAATGCGGTGGTTGTAGATGTTCATTCCCAGGGAGATCACCAGACTGATCGCACAGTAAGTCCCCATGACCAGCGCGATGCACTCAATGGCCTGGCCCGTCTGGTTCAGGGTGGTGCCGCCGGTAGACGACACCAGCTCCATGAAGCCGATGACCACACCCAGCGAGGAGTTCTTGACGATGTTCAGGTACGTGTTGGTGATCTGCGGGATCATCGGGTAGATCGCTTGCGGCACGATCAGTTGGCGCAGGGTTGACCCGGATTTGAAGCCGAGCGCTTTGGCCGCTTCGTACTGGCCGCGATGCACCGACTCAATGGCGCCCCTGACGATTTCTGCAATGTAGCTTGCGCTGTAGAACGACAAGGCCAGGCACAGGGCAAGCATCTCCGGAACCAGGGTAATCCCGCCCTTGAACCCGAAACCGCGCTGCACGGGCACTTCCCATTGCAAATGGGCATCGCTCAGAACGTACACCAGCAACGGCAGCAACACCGCACCGGCCAACAGCAGAGGCCAGCGCCTGGAGGCAAAACCTCGCCACGGCGTTCGGGCTTCCCTGACGCGACAAAACACATAGGCCAGCAGCGTGCCCAGCAGCATCAGGGCCAGGCCCCAACCGACCTGACTGCCTTGGGCAAGCCACGGCAGGTTCAGGCCGTTGTTGTTCAAAAACACCACGCCAAACAGCGAAGCCGAATGCTTGACCCCTGGCAACGCCAGTACCAGGCCGTACCACCAGACCAGATGCACCACCAGCGGCACGTTGCGCAGGAACTCGATGCACGTCCCGCTCAGGCGCTTGATCAGCCAGTTGTCCGACACGCGGGCCATGCCCAGTGCGCCCCCCAGCAGGGTTGCCAGCACAATGCTCAGTACCGACACCAGCAAGGTGTTGAGCAACCCCACCAGATAGGCCCGGGCATAGCTCGCGTCCGGGGTGTAATCGATCAGCGAAAAACTGATGTCGTAGCCAGCGCGCTGGGATAAAAACCCGAAGCCCGAGGCAATATTCAGATTTTTCAGGTTCAGCGCAGCGTTGCTGGAAAGCAGATAAAAGGCCGCCGCAACCAGAGCCAGGACCAGCCCTTGCTGCAACACACTCGACAGGCGCAGGTTGTGCGAACGAAAAGTCGACATGACAGTAATTCCCTTAACGAATCGGCGGCGCGTACATCAAGCCATTGTCTTTCCAGCTGCGGTTCAGCCCGCGCGGGATGTTCAGTGCCGTCTGCTGGCCGAGGTTGCGGTCATAGATCTGCGCGTAGTTGCCGACTTGCTTGAGGGCGCGGTATGCCCAGTCACTGTCCAGGCCAAAGGACTTGCCGATCGTGCCTTCAGTGCCCAGCAAACGGGCGATGTCGGTCGACGCCGTTTTGTCACTGTGCAGTTGGTCGACGTTTTCAGACGTCACTCCCAGCTCTTCACCCGTCATCAGGGCATAGGCGGTCCAGGTCACGATATTGCGCCAGGTGGTGTCACCTTGGGCGACGAAGGCGCCCAGGGGCTCCTTGGAAATCACTTCCGGCAACAGCACGTAGTCCTGAGGGTTGTTCATCAGCGCCAATCGGGCAGCCAGGCCGGAGGAGTCATTGGAGATGGCGTTGCAGCGCCCGCGCTGAAACGCGGCGTACAGCTCGGGGCTTTTCTCGATGACGACCGTCTTGTACGTCAGGCCGCGCCGACCGAAATAGTCTTCGAGGTTCTGCTCCGACGTGGTGCCCGGCGACAGGCAGAAAGTTGCACCGTCCAGATCCGTCAGCTTTTTGATGCCATCCGCGGCGTGGGTCATGAAACCCTGGCCGTCGTAAAACCAGACCGTGGTGAAGTCCACCCCCAGGTTGGCCACCCGCTCGGCGGTCCAGGATGCGGCCCGCGACAGAATGTCGATTTCCCCTGAAGCCAGGGCGGTAAAGCGGTTTTTTGCGGTGGTGGTCAGGTATTCGACCTTGTCCGCATCGCCCAGTACGGCGGCGGCAACGGCACGGCACAGATCAACGTCCATGCCGGTCCAGCGACCTTTGTCGTCGATCAGGGAAAACCCCGGTTTGTCGCCGGCCACACCGCAGCGCACGCTGCCATGGGCCTTGACCTTGTCCAGCACACCTGCCTGGGCAACTTGAGCTCCGGTCACCAGCAGCGCCAGCAGTGGTGCCCCAAGTAAAAGCTTCACCCTATTCAATTTGTGCATATCATTGCCCCTTCAAAATTCTTCTTGTTATGCCTGACAACCACAATCCAACGGCAGGTGGCGGTTGAGACGCACAATAAAGACAGAGGCATGGGCCGGATAGCGACTATTGATCCACTAAGCTGGACGCGCTATCGAATATTGGAATAACACGATGAACATCGACTGGTATGAAGACTTTCTCGCCCTGGCCGATACCGGCAAGTTCACGGCGGCGGCCAGCATGCGCGGCTCTTCGCAATCGGCGCTGAGCCGGCGAATTCAATTGCTGGAAGCGCACCTGGGAGCCACCCTGATCGACCGCGAACGCAACCCGGTACGCCTGACGGCCGCCGGTGAAGCCTTGCTGCCCAATGCCGTGGAATTGGTGCGCATGGCCCGCGACTGTGAACAGAGCGTAAAAGTGCTTAATCGGCCGTTGACCTTTGCCTCGTTGCACACCCTGGCGTGCAACTTCTTCCCGGACTGGATCAGCCAGTTGAACAGCGCGCGATCGCCGCTGTTCACCCGGATCGACACTGGCTATCGAAGCACCGACGATTACTACATGGCGCTGATGTCCGGGCGTTGCGATTTCATCCTGTTCTACCGTGATACCAAGACGGCGCCCTACTCGCGCCAGAGCGAATTCGAGGTCAAGTCCCTGGGCCATGACGAGCTGTACTGGGTGGCCACCCCGGCACTGGCGGCGCATTGCGCGCAGACCGATGAGCCGATCCCGCTGCTCAGTTACTCGCGCAGTGCCCAACTGCATGAATTGTCCCGTATCCAGATCAACCGCCACCCTCAACCCCATCGCCTGCTGCAAGTGTTTGAGGCCACCGTGTCCGAAGCCCTCAAGCCGATGGTTGCCAGCGGCCAGGGCGTGGCCTGCATGCCCCACAGCATGGTTGCGCCGCTGATTGAGCGCGGGGAACTGGTGCGTTTGTATCCGGATATGGAGTCTGACCATCTGGAAGTGATTCTGGTGCGCTGGCGGGACAACCGTAACCCCCAGGCCGATGCCTTTTGGCAACGGTTGTAGACAAAGAACGTGTAAAGATCCCGGGACCGCTGCGCACCGGCGACAGGCGTACACAGGGGCGAAAGCGCTTTGGTTACTTTGCCGTTTTTGCAAAGTGACTCGCTGTAAGAGCGAAACCCATATTCCAGTTAGACATGCATGCCGGATATCACCAAAGCCCCCCCATCGCGGCCCCGCACAACACCAGCCCCACTACGAACTTTCAGGATTTTTCGCACAGGTTTGCCAATTGCTGAGGTATCGGCACGACGCCTATAGTCAGCCCTCGCCGATAAGGCGACCGGGTTTGGCGACCTGGAACTTGAACAATGGTTACGTTGGGCTGTTGTGATAGATGGCAGAGCGTGTATTTTGCATCGCGATGCTTTATGGCAGCTGTACGTGGGAGATCTTCGGGTCTGCCGGTGTTCCTTGTTCTACCGGTTCGCCAACCCGCGTACAGCGGCCATCTGTTTTCGTTTGGCGACATTAGCGTGTGGCTCCAACCAAGCAACAAGGAGCATCACTTATGACGCAACATCCATTTATTCCGCTAACCGCCATCGACTGCACCATCCCCGCCTTATTTATCGACCGCAATACGCCCCTCGATGTACTTCACGCCAACGCCGTGGCCCGCATGCTGGCGGCAACCCAACTTATGGAAACACTCTCCAGCCGCGAATTGCAGCAGGCAGATTCGGTTGATCTCAAACATCTGGCCACGGCTGCTGCGCTGCTACTGCGAGATGGTTGTGACGTGTTGAATGTGTTGAGTTGGCGATTGCAGCCTGCATAGAAAAACACCCCAGTGCAGGGTTTTACGACGGCTGCGTCTACAGGATTCGCCAACAACTCCGTGTTGTAGCCGCTGACGAGTAGAACGAGGCTGCGATCGAGCGCGCAGCGGTCGCAAAACCAGTACACGCGGTATGCCTGATTAACCGAGGAAGCTGACTTTACGACTGCTACGTCGCAGTGGCTCACCAAACCCAACGCAGCCTCGCACGGCTCGTCAGCGACTACAGATCGTGAATGCAACCCACCAACCAGGTCGGCCGCCTCGGCGTGCACTGCTTTTGATCTGCCCGCCCCTTCGGGAGGCCGAGAGGAGGTTCTGCGCAGTGGGTCGACCGGCATGGATGCCGGGAGAACCGTGTTGGGCCATGGGGCGGGACCGGAGCGAAGGCCGTACGCAGGGGCGAAAGCGCTTTGGTTACTTTGCCGCTTTTGCAAAGTGACTCGCTGTAAGAGCGAAACCATCATTTCAGTTAACCGCGGATGCCGGATATGTACCCCGTGTGCCAGTTGTTTTGCGAAGCGCCCGCACCTATGCCGAGTCCATATCCATTCGATATGTCACGACTTTCTACGGGTTCCGCCCTCACTCCGGCACTGTCATGGGGGCACGCCGCGCTCGCAAACCCTGCACACCCGATCTGTCTGAGAATGCGAGGGCTGCGCTCCTCAGCGGCTACAGTTTGTCTGCGCCCAGCCCCGCCTGAATTTTTCCCACCACCTCCTGCATCGCCGGTAAAAAGCGCCGTGCAGCTTCCTCGACCGGCATGGCCTTGGCGATATACACCAGGTTCAGGCAACCCATCACACGCTCCTCGTGCATCACCGGGATCGCAATCGCCGCGATCTTGCGCTCTTCTCCCCAGTGCGCGTTGTTTTCGCCATAGCCCTTGCTGCGCGTGTGCTCCACCAGTCGCTCGACGAATCGGCGATCCGTCGCCAGCGCCGACTGCGAGTCGTCCCGACTGATCATCAACTCGATCAATTCTTCCCGCTCGGCCGGCGGGCAGAACGCAAAGTACGCCCGACCGGTCGCCGTCATCAGCAAGGGCAAGCGGCGCCCCACCATCGAACGGTGAAACGACAGGCGACTGAAACGGTGAGTGGTTTCGCGAATCACCATCGCGTCGCCATCCAGGGTGCACAGGTCGGTGGGCCAGGCCACTTGCTGGAGCAACTGGCCAAGCAAGGGCGCTGCAATTGAAGAAATCCACTGCTCATCGCGAAAGCCTTCGCTCAGCTCACGCACCTTCAGGGTCAACCGGTAGCTGTCATCCGATTCACTGCGGCGCACGTAGCCTTCAGCCTGCAACGTCTCCAGCAAACGACGCACGGTCGTGCGGTGCAAACCGCTCTGCTCGGCCAACTGAGCGGTACTGGCGCCCCCGTCGAAACGGTTGAGACCGTTGATCAGTAATAGCCCGCGCATCAGGCCCCGCACGGCCTTGTATTCGGTTTCGCTCATGTGTTTTCCATTATTTTTATCGGTAAATCAACGATGTGCACTGAGTGCACCCTAACAAGGGTTGTCGTTGTTCACCAGCTTCGCGATTTCCATACTGCGCCCAACAAGAAATCCAAAAAAAGCGCTGTACGGAGATACCCATGAGTTCTGCACCCACTGCTTCCCCCTTGGACCTGAGCACCGATATCGCCATTGTCGGGGCTGGTCCTGTCGGGCTGATGATCGCCAATTACCTGGGCCAATGTGGTGTAAACGTCACCTTGGTGGAAAAGCTCGACAGCCTGATCGACTACCCGCGCGCCATTGGCCTGGACGACGAAAGCCTGCGCACATTCCAGGCCGTCGGCCTTGCCGATAACGTGCTGCCGCACACCACGCCCTGGCATGCGATGCGCTTCATGACGCCCAAAGGTCGCTGCTTTGCAGACATCCAGCCCAAGACCGATGAGTTTGGCTGGTCCCGCCGTAACGCCTTTATTCAGCCGCTGGCTGACCGCGTGCTGTTCGAAGGCCTGCAACGCTTTGACAACGTCAAGGTGCTGTTCGGCCGCGAACTCGAAGGCTTCGAGCAAAGCGACAGCGGTGTTCAACTCACACTGAAAAACGCCGAGGGTCGCAGCGAACGCCTGCAGGCCAAGTACCTGATTGGCTGCGATGGCGGCAACAGCCTGGTGCGCCGCAGCCTGGACATCAGTTTTGAGGGCAAGACCGCGCCCAATCAGTGGATCGTGGTGGATATCGCCAACGACCCCCTGAGCACGCCCCATGTGTACCTGTGCTGCGACCCGGTGCGCCCGTACGTGTCCGCCGCCCTGCCCCACGGCGTGCGCCGCTTTGAGTTTATGGTGATGCCCGGCGAGACCGAAGCCGAGCTGAGCAAGCCCGAAAACATGCGCAAACTGCTGGCCAAGGTCCTGCCGGACCCGGACCGCATCGAGCTGATTCGCAGCCGCGTCTATACCCACAACGCCCGCCTCGCAGGCCGCTTCCGCCAGGGCCGGGTACTGCTGGCCGGGGATGCCGCGCATATCATGCCGGTCTGGCAAGGCCAGGGTTACAACAGCGGCATGCGCGATGCCTCCAACCTGGCCTGGAAACTGTCACTGGTGATCAAGGGCCTGGCCAGTGACCGCCTGCTCGACAGCTATGAGCTGGAGCGCCGGGATCACGCCAAGGCCATGATCGACCTCTCGGTACTGGCCGGCCACGTACTGGCCCCCCCCAAGCGCTGGCAGGGCACCCTGCGCGATGGCGTCTCGTGGCTGCTCAACTATGTGCCGCCGGTCAAACGCTACTTCGTCGAGATGCGCTTCAAGCCCATGCCGCAATACACCCGTGGCGCCCTGATCGTGCCGAGCGAAAAAGGCTCGCCGGTGGGCAAGATGTTCATTCAGCCCAAGGTGCTGACCGACGCCGGTGCGACCGTGCTCCTCGATGAAGTGATCGGCGAGAATTTCGCCATTATCGCCTGGGGCTGCGACCCGACCTGGGGCCTTACGGCGGCGCAGATTGCGCAATGGAAAACCCTGGGCACGCGGTTTATTCAAGTGCTGCCGGATGTCCAGCTCAGGGCTCCGAGCGACGCCGGCAACGACGTGATTCGGGTCGGCGACAGCACTGGCCGCCTGCGCGAGTGGTTCGCCCGCGGCTCATCGTCCATTGCCCTGCTGCGCCCTGATCGCTTCCTCGCCGGGCTGGCCACACCGCAAACCCTCGGCAAGGCCTGCAATGAACTGGCCCTGGCGCTCAACGCGCAACCACACATCCAGGTGACGCCAGCCGTCAGCAAGGTGGCTTGAGATGAGCGCCTATTTGCACTGTTTGTCACACACGCCGCTGGTGGGCTACGTCGACCCGGCCCCCGAAGTGCTGGCCGAAGTGGACAGCATGATCCGCGATGCCCGCGAGCGCATCGCCCGCTTCGACCCGCAGCTGATCGTGCTCCTGGGGCCCGATCACTACAACGGCTTTTTCTACGACGTCATGCCGCCTTTTTGCATTGGCATGGCCGCCGATGCCATTGGTGATTTCGATACCGCCGCCGGCCCTCTCGACGTACCCAAAGCCCTGGCCGAAGCCTGCGCCCAAGCCGTCATGGAGGCTGGTATCGACACCGCCGTGTCCTACCGAATGCAAGTCGATCATGCCTTTGCCCAACCGCTGGAACTGTTGCTGGGCGGGTTGCGCACCTGCCCGGTGATTCCGGTCTTCATCAATTCGGTGGCCGTGCCCCTGCCCGGTTTCAAGCGGGCACGACTGCTGGGCGAGGCCATCGGCCAGTGGGCCAGATCACTGGACCTGCGCGTGCTGTTCCTGGCCTCCGGAGGCCTGTCCCATCAGCCCCCGGTGCCAGAGCTGGCCAAGGTCGATGCCCGCATGGCCGACCGCTTGATGGGCAGCGGCCGCCAGTTGCCCGCCGATGAACGCGCCGCACGCCAGCAACGGGTCATCCAGGCCGCCCGGCACTTCGTCGAAGACCAGAACACCCTGCATCCCCTCAATCCGGTCTGGGACCAACAGTTTCTCGACACGCTGGAGCAGGGCCGCTTGAGCGACCTCGATGCACTGGGCAATGACGCGCTGTCGGCGCTCGCCGGTAAATCGACCCACGAGGTGAAAACCTGGGTCGCCGCATTCGCCGCATTGTCCGCCTTTGGCCCCTACCAAACCGAAGGCCGCTACTACCGCCCGATTCCCGAATGGATTGCAGGCTTCGGCGCCCTTGGCGCGCAGCCGCTGACCCACCCCCTTTGAATTCAAGGAACTCTGCCATGACTGCCACTGCCAGCGTATTCACTGAAGCCTCGACCAGCCGCTTTGCCCGCATCAAGGAAGGCGACCTGGACCTGCAATTGCACTACAACGACGTCGGCCAGGGTGCCGAGACCGTGGTCATGCTCCACGGCTCCGGGCCCGGCGCCAGCGGCTGGGCCAACTTCAACCGCAACATCGAACCGCTGGTGACTGCCGGTTACCGGGTGATCCTGCTCGATTGCCCGGGCTGGAGCAAAAGCGACCCGGTGGTGAGCGAAGGCTCACGCTCCAACCTCAATGCGTCGGCGCTCAAGGGTCTGCTCGATGTGCTGGACCTTGACCGGGTGCACATCATCGGCAACTCGATGGGTGCCCACAGCACCGTGGCCTTCGCTCTGGAAAACCCCGAGCGCATCGGCAAACTGATCCTCATGGGCGGCGGCACCGGCGGCCCGAGCGCGTTTGTGCCCCAGCCCACCGAAGGCATCAAGCTGATCGGTGCGCTGTACCGCGAGCCGACCATCGAGAACCTGAAGAAGATGATGAGCGTCTTCGTTTTCGACACCAGCAGCCTGACCGAAGAACTGTTCCAGACCCGCCTGGATAACCTCCTGGCGCGCCGCGACCACCTGGAAAACTTCGTCAAAAGCAGCACCCTCAATCCCAAGCAGTTCCCCGACTTCAGCCATCGCCTGCACGAAATCAGCGCCGAAACCCTGCTGGTCTGGGGGCGCGAAGACCGCTTTGTGCCGATGGACACCGGCTTGCGCCTGCTGGCAGGGCTGCCCAAGGCGCAGCTGCACGTGTTCAACCGCTGCGGCCACTGGGCGCAATGGGAACACGCCGACACCTTCAACCGCATGGTGCTGGACTTCCTGACCCACTGATGACCGAGACCGCCATGAACCCGACTCCCGAAACACTGGCCCGACTGGCCGCCGACCTGCGCCACGCCGAAACCCACGGCAGCGCCATCGCTCCCCTGCGCGAGCTGATCGGTGAAGACAACGCGACAGCCGCCTACACCATCCAGCAACTCAATGTCGCCCACGGCGTCGCCAACGGACGCCGGGTAGTGGGCCGAAAAATCGGCCTGACCAACCCCAAGGTGCAGGCGCAGCTGGGCGTGGACCAACCGGACTTCGGCACCCTGTTCGCCGACATGTGCTACGGCGACAACCAGACCGTACCCATCGATCGCGTGTTGCAACCCAAGATCGAGGCGGAAATCGCCTTGATCCTCAAACATGACCTGCCCCACTCCGACACCACCTTCGACGAAGTCATGGCCGCCACCGGCTGGGTGGTCCCGGCCCTGGAAATCGTCGGCAGCCGCGTGCAGCAGTGGAACATCCGCTTTGTCGACACGGTGGCCGATAACGCCTCCAGCGGCTGCTACGTACTCGGCGGCCCGGCCCGCAGCCTAGAGGGGCTGGACTTGCGCAATGCGGGCATGCGCATGACCCGCAATGGTGAAGAAGTTTCCAGTGGCAGCGGCGCGCAATGCCTGGGCCACCCGCTCAATGCGGCCGTGTGGCTGGCTTGCACCATGGCGCGCCTGGGCAACCCGCTGCAAGCGGGCGACATCATCCTGACCGGCGCACTGGGGCCGATGGTGGCTGTGGCCGCCGGTGATCGTTTCGACGCCCATATCGAAGGCATCGGCAGTGTCGGTGTGGACTTCTCGCAACACAGCAGCGCCGAGTAATCGGCGACTTGCGTGCAACTGAGGCAACAATAATGAACAAGAAACTCAAGGTCGCCATCATCGGCTCCGGCAATATCGGCACCGACCTGATGATCAAAATCCTGCGCAATGCCCGGCACCTGGAAATGGGCGCAATGGTCGGCATCGACCCGGCCTCCGACGGTCTGGCCCGTGCTGCCCGCATGGGTGTTGCAATCACCCACGAAGGGGTAGAAGGCCTGACGCGCATGGACGTGTTCAAGGACATCGACTTCGTGTTCGATGCCACCTCCGCCGGTGCCCATGTCAAGAACGACGCCTTTCTGCGGGCCATCAAACCCGGCATCCGCCTGATTGACCTCACCCCGGCCGCCATCGGTCCGTACTGCGTACCGGTGGTCAACCTGGAACAGAACCTCGACCAGCTCAACGTCAACATGGTGACCTGCGGCGGGCAGGCGACCATTCCGATGGTCGCCGCCGTGTCCCGTGTTGCCAAGGTGCATTACGCCGAAATCGTCGCGTCGATTGCCAGCAAATCTGCCGGGCCGGGCACCCGCGCCAATATTGACGAGTTCACCGAAACCACCTCCAGGGCCATCGAAGTGATTGGCGGAGCAACCAAGGGCAAGGCGATCATCGTGATGAACCCGGCCGAGCCGCCGCTGATGATGCGCGACACCGTGTTTGTGCTCAGCGAAGCCGCAGACCAGGCACTGGTCGAGGCGTCTGTCGTCGAAATGGCGGCAGCCGTGCAAGCCTATGTGCCGGGCTATCGCCTCAAGCAACGCGTGCAGTTTGACGTAATCCCTGAAGACAGGCCGCTGACCATTCCCGGACTGGGCAGGTTTTCCGGCCTCAAGACGTCGGTGTTTCTTGAAGTCGAAGGCGCCGCCCACTACCTGCCGGCCTACGCCGGAAATCTCGACATCATGACCTCCGCAGCCTTGGCCACCGCCGAGCGCATGGCGCTGTCGATGCTCAACGCCTGAGGGGAAAACCATGAACGGTAAAAAGATCTACATCAGCGACGTCACCCTGCGCGACGGCAGCCACGCGGTACGCCACCAGTACTCGTTGCAAAACGTGCAAGACATCGCCCGCGCCCTGGACAAGGCCCGCGTCGACGCCATCGAAGTGGCCCACGGCGACGGTCTGCAAGGTTCAAGCTTCAACTACGGCTTTGCCTCCCATACCGATCTGGAGTGGATCGAAGCGGCGGCGGACGTGATCAGCCACGCCAAAATCACCACCCTGCTGCTACCCGGCATCGGCACGGTTCACGACCTCAAGGCCGCGTACAACGCCGGGGCCCGGGTGGTGCGCATTGCCACCCACTGCACCGAAGCCGACGTATCGAAGCAGCACATCGAATACGCCCGTGAACTGGGCATGGACACCGTGGGCTTCCTGATGATGAGCCACATGATCCCGGCCGAGCAGCTGGCGGCCCAGGCCAAACTGATGGAGAGCTACGGCGCGACCTGCGTGTACATGGCCGACTCGGGCGGAGCGATGAACATGCAGGACATTCGCGATCGCTTCCGCGCGTTCAAGGCCGTGCTCAAGCCTGAAACCGAAACCGGCATGCATGCCCACCACAACCTGTCGCTGGGCGTGGCCAACTCGATTACGGCGGTGGAAGAAGGCTGCGACCGGATCGATGCCAGCCTCGCAGGCATGGGGGCCGGGGCCGGCAATGCCCCGCTGGAAGTGTTTATCGCCGCCGCCGAACGCCTGGGCTGGAACCACGGCACAGACCTTTACACGCTGATGGATGCCGCGGACGACATCGTCCGACCGTTGCAGGATCGCCCGGTGCGGGTTGACCGCGAGACCTTGGCGCTGGGTTATGCCGGGGTGTATTCGAGCTTCTTGCGCCACGCCGAAATCGCTGCGGCCAAGTACGGCCTCAAGACCCTGGACATCCTGGTTGAACTGGGCAAGCGGCGGATGGTGGGCGGTCAGGAAGACATGATCGTCGACGTGGCGCTGGACCTGCTCAAACGCTAAGGCCTTCCTTACCCCCTTGTGGGGGCGGGCTTGCTCGCGATGCAGGCAACGCGGTTTACCTGACGAACCGCATTGATCCGATCGCGAGCAAGCCCGCTCCCACAGAAACAGGGGTTATCGCTGCTTCATCCATAACAACAATAAAACGGGTACAGCCCATGACTTCACTCAATCTGCAAATGGCCCGCACCATCGGCCTGTGTTTTCTCGTTGCCCTCATGGAAGGCCTCGATCTACAGGCCGCAGGGATCGCTGCTCAAGGCATGGCTGCCGCGTTCGAACTGGATAAATTACACATGAGCTGGGTGTTCAGCGCCGGAATTTTCGGCCTGTTGCCCGGTGCGTTCGCGGGTGGATGGCTGGCTGACCGCATTGGCCGCAAACGCGTGCTGATGGCCTCGGTGGGGCTGTTCGGGGTGTTCTCCCTTGCCACCGCATTGGCCTGGGACTTTAACAGCCTGCTGGTCGCACGTTGCCTCACCGGCGTAGGCCTTGGCGCCGCCCTGCCCAACCTGATCGCCCTCACCAGCGAAGTGGCTGGCCCGCGCTTGCGCGGTACGGCGGTAAGCCTGATGTATTGCGGCGTGCCTTTGGGCGCCGCGCTGGCCGCCCTGATCGGCATCGCCGACCTGGCCGGTGGCTGGCAAGTGGTGTTCTACGTCGGTGGCGTGGTGCCGCTGTTGATCGTGCCGCTGCTGGGGCTCTACCTTCCCGAATCACAGCAGTTTCGCAACGTTCAGGGCGAGGCGCCCATCGGTGTGGTTCAGGGTTTGTTTCGCGAGGGCGCGGCGCTGCCGACTGCGCTGATCTGGATCAGCTATTTCTTTACCCTGATGGTGGTCTACATCCTGATCAACTGGCTGCCCAGCCTGGTGATCGGCCAGGGTTTCACCGGGCGCCAGGCCAGCTGGGTGATGCTTGCCCTGCAAATTGGCGCAGCGACCGGCACCCTGTTTCTGGGCTGGGTCATGGACCGCCTGCCCGCCTGGGCCCTGTCGGCACTGATCTATGTGGGCATCCTGGTGTCACTGACCGCCCTTGGGTTGGCGAGCCATCTGCCAGCCATGCTGGCGGCGGGCTTTATTGCCGGTTTTTTTGCCACTGGAGGCCAATGCGTGCTCTACGCCCTGGCACCGCATTTCTATCGCCCCTCGATACGCGCCACAGGCGTGGGCAGCGCGGTGGCCATCGGTCGCCTCGGAGCCATGAGCGGCCCCTTGGTGGCCGGCAAGATGCTCGCGCTGGGCACCGGCACCGCCGGGGTGATGCTGGCATCGGCGCCAGGCATCGTGATTGCGGCCGTGGCCATGTTTTACCTGTCGGTGCGGCGCAACGCAGCAGCACCAGACTGACAACCTGCGCGCCGAAAGGTGCGCAGTGCTCCACCCCCCCCATAACAATAAAAGTGAACCTGCCATGCTCAAGACTGTTCTTCGGGCGCTCAGCGCCTGCACCTGCGTTTTATCCATGGGGCCTGCGTTGGCCAGCGGCTTTGTCGATGACAGCCACGCTGACCTGGTGATGCGCAACTATTACTTCGATCGCAACTACGTCAATGCAACGCCCCAGGCCGCTGCCCGGGAATGGGCACAGGGGTTTATCCTCAACCTGCGCTCGGGCTACACCGAAGGTCCGGTCGGGTTTGGCCTGGACGCCCAGGGCTTGCTCGGTGTGCGCCTGGACTCCTCACGCGCACGCACCGGCACCGGCCTGCTGCCCTACAACGCCACCACCCGCGAACCTGCCGATGAGTACTCGGAACTGGGGCTGACAGCCAAGGCCCGCGTCTCGAAAAGCGAGCTGCAACTGGGCACCATCAGCACCTTTTTGCCGATCGCATTCGCCAGCCCTACCCGCCTGCTGCCGCAAACGTTTCGCGGTGCGTATCTGAAGTCCCAGGAAATTGATCAACTGACGCTGCACGTCGGCTGGCTGGACCGCATCAACCTGCGCGACTCAACCGACTACCAGAAAATGTCGGTCGGTTCCCCCAATGGCCGCTTCAATGGTGCTGCCGAGTCGAACCGCTTCATGTTTATCGGCGGTGACTACGCCTGGTCACCGCACCTGACCCTCAAGTACTACCACGCTGAACTGGCGCAGCTGTACCGCAAGGATTTTTACGGCTTTGTCGACAATCGCCCGATGGGCCCCGGCAGCCTGAAAAGTGATTTTCGTTTGTTTATCACTGGCGAAGACGGCGCAGCCAAAGCCGGGACGGTGGACAACCGCAATGCGGCACTGATGCTGACCTACAGCCTGGGCGCCCATAAATTTGGCGCCGGTTACATGCAACTGACCGGCAAGACCGGCATGCCGTATCTGTTTGGCACCGAACCGCTGGTGATCACCGAAGGCACCCTGAGTTCGGAGTTCCTCAACCCCAAGGAACGCAGCTGGCAGGTGCGCTATGACTACAACTTTGCCGGGATGGGCGCGCCGGGCCTCAACGGCATGCTGCGCTACGTGAGTGGCGACAATATCGAGCTGGCCCGGTTCGGCGGTTCGAACCTGAGCGAGAGCGAAAAGGACATCGAGGTCTCTTACGTGCTGCAGAGCGGACCGCTCAAGGACCTCTCCCTGCGGTTGCGCAACGCCTGGTACCGCAACGATTTCACGGCACAGGCCAGCCACCGGGATGACAACGAGTTGCGGGTCAATATCGATTACACCTGGAAGCTGTGGTGACGATTTACGACAACAAATGCGACATGGGCTGGCTGAGCAGGCAGGACTTTAGATAAGCTCTGCCACCCCCATCAGCAACCAGCGGTAAGCGCATGATTGAAGTCACCGAGGTTTCCATAGCCCAACTGCGCGCCGCGCTCGAATCCGGCCAAACCACGGCGGTCGAACTGGTGCAGGCCTATCTCGCACGGATCGACGCCTACGACACCCCGAACACTCCCACCGCACTCAATGCGGTGGTAGTGCGCAACCCGCAGGTGCTGACCGAGGCCCGGGCATCCGATGCCCGCCGGGCCAAAGGCCAGACCCTTGGCCCGCTGGATGGCATCCCTTACACCGCCAAGGACAGTTACCTGGTCAAGGGCCTGACGGCGGCGTCGGGCAGCCCGGCCTTCAAGGACCTGGTGGCGTACCGCGATGCGTTCACCATTGAACGCCTGCGCGGAGCCGGTGCCATCTGCCTGGGCAAGACCAACATGCCGCCCATGGCCAACGGCGGGATGCAACGCGGTGTTTATGGCCGCGCCGAAAGCCCGTACAACGCTGACTACCTCACGGCCCCCTTCGCTTCCGGCTCGTCCAACGGCGCAGGCACTGCCACGGCGGCCAGCTTCTCGGCATTCGGCCTGGCAGAAGAAACCTGGTCGAGCGGACGCGGCCCGGCTTCCAACAATGGTTTGTGTGCCTACACCCCGTCACGGGGTGTGATCTCGGTGCGCGGCAACTGGCCACTGACACCGACCATGGACGTGGTGGTGCCGTTTGCCCGAACCATGGGTGATCTTCTGGAAGTGCTCGATGTGGTGGTGGCTGAAGACCCGGACACCCGCGGCGATTTGTGGCGCCTGCAACCCTGGGTGCCCATCCCGAGTGTCGCTTCGGTGCGCCCGGCTTCATATGCCGAGCTCAATGCCAATGGCGCCGCACTGGCGGGCAAGCGCTTTGGTGTGCCGCGCATGTACATCAATGCCGACCCTGAGGCCGGCACCAGCGAGTCACCGGGTATCGGCGGCCCTACGGGGCAGCGCATCATCACCCGCGCCTCGGTCATTGATCTGTGGCAAGCCGCGCGCAAGGCCATCGAAGCCCAGGGCGGAGAAGTGATCGAAGTCGACTTCCCGCTGGTATCCAACTGCGAGGGCGACCGCCCTGGTGCCCCGACAGTGTTTACCCGTGGGCTGGTGTCCAAAGCGTTTTTGCATGATGAGTTGTGGGAGTTGTCGGCCTGGGCGTTTGACGACTTCCTGCGGGCCAACGGCGATCCAAAACTGAACCGGTTGGCCGATGTCGATGGCCCGCAGATTTTCCCTCACGACCCGGGCACCCTGCCCAATCGCGAAGACGAACTGGCGGCGGGCATGGACGAATACGTGCGCATGGCCGAGCGCGGGATTACCCCGTGGGACCAGATCAGCACCGTTCCGGACGGCCTGCGCGGTCTTGAGCAGACACGTCGAATCGACCTGGAAGACTGGATGGACCGGTTGGGTCTCGATGCCGTGCTGTTCCCGACCGTGGCCGACGTGGGTCCGGCGGATGCGGATGTCAATCCGGCCTCGGCGGACATCGCCTGGAGCAATGGCGTGTGGGTGGCCAACGGCAACCTGGCGATTCGGCATTTGGGCGTGCCTACGGTCACGGTGCCAATGGGCGTAATGGCGGATATCGGCATGCCGGTGGGGCTGACCTTTGCGGGCCGTGCGTATGACGATTCGGCGTTACTGCGTTTTGCTTCGGCGTTTGAGGCTACGGGCTCCAAGCGAGTGATCCCGCCGCGTACACCGCCGTTGTCGGGTCGTTAACTGGAGGATCTCGTCAGCGGTCGTAAATCCGGAATACGCGGTATGCCTGATTAACCGTGGATGCTGATCTTACGACTGCTGCACAGCCGATCGCAGCCTCGCACGGCTCGTCAGCGACTACAGTTCGCCATCTACCCTTGTAGTCGCTGACGAGTAGAACGAGGCTGCGATCGATCGCGAAGCGGTCGCAAAACCGGTAAACGCGGTAAGCCTGATTAACCGTGGAAGCTGATCTTACGACTGCTTCGCAGCCGATCGCAGCCTCGCACGGCTCGTCAGCGACTACAGTTCGCCATCTACCCTTGTAGTCGCTGACGAGTAGAACGAGGCTGCGATCGATCGCGAAGCGGTCGCAAATCCGGTACACGCGGTATGCCTGATTAACCGTGAACGCTGATCTTACGACTGCTTCGCAGCCATCGCCGTCACTTCTACCCGCATCCCTTCAACCGCCAACGAGGCCACTCCCACCGCCGCACGCACCGGCCACGGCTTGGCAAAAAATCGTTTGTACACTTCGTTAAACGCCGCACGATCAGCCATGTCGGTCAGGTAGATAGTCAGGTGCAACACCCGGTCCATCGAACTGCCCGCCTTCTCCAGCGCTACCTTGAGCGCCTGCAGCGTGCATTCGCTCTGCTCGACAATCCCGCCCAGCTCAAGGCTGCCGTCAGCACGGGTCGGGATCTGGGTGGACATCAGGATGCCGCCGAAGCCGGCAACATCCGATGAGATGGAGTCAGCATCAGGATCGGGAACAAACGTCAGGTCGTGATTACTCATGGGAGTCTCTTGTTTGAGTCAAACAAGGATTGTCGCGTGTGCCAGCACCGCCGACAACCCTTGCCAGGATCACACTCCCCCGACGCTACAACGGCCCGGGCTCCACACCCTTGAAGCTCAACCCCTGGCTGTCGCTCACTTGCCAGGGGTTGGTCCCGCCCGTATCGGTAAACACCACCTCTGCAAACTGCGAGTCTTTCAAGCCGTCAATCCGCGCTTTGGCCGGGCCGCTGAAACGCACTCGCTCGAAGACCAACCCTTGGTGGTAAGCGTTGTTTTTACTGTCGCCCTTGACCTCGATAGCCGCTCCCCGGGCGTTCTCGACACTCACGTCGGTGACGCGAATATCCCGGAATTGTCCCGGCACCGTCGAGCGCCGGTAGTCGAGCTTGGCGTTCGGGTCGTTGTAGTCGAGGGTGAAAATAAACGCCTGCTTGACGGTGTTGCGAATCGCAGAATCGCGGAAGGTGACGTTGCGCGCACCGCCATCCATGAAGTTGGTGCTCTTCATGCGCAGCCCCGCATCGGTGCCGTCCGAGACGTTGTCTTCTGCAAGGATGTTTTGAATCCAGGCGCCGGTATGGCTGCCCGCAACGACCATGCCGTGGCCCTTGCGGAAGAAGTTGTTGAAGATCCAGGCATCTTCCTGGGGCTTCTGATGCACCGCATCGGCCCCGGTGCCCGCGGCGAAGTTGACGCAGTCATCACCGGTGTCGAAAAAGTTGTTGAACACCATGGCGCCCTTGCTGTTCGCAAATTCGATGCCATCGCCATTGTTGGCGTCGTAGGTCTTGTGCGTGGTGTTGGCCAGCACCACGTTTTCGGTCTCCAGGTTCATGATCCCGTGGTAGGCCGGATTGAGCACGGTGAAGCCGCCATAAAACACATTCTTCACGTCACGCAAGGTGATCAATGAGGAGCGCATCTGCCCATACGCATCCTTGACGTTCATGCCGCGGGCAACGGCTTGCTCCACCTGGGCCTTGGCCAAAACGCCGTCCAGCATGTAGCGGGTGTTATCGCTGGGCAGGTAGAACGGCAGCGCCTGACCCGTCTCGTCCTGCACATCGGCCTGGCGCTTCCAGCCATTGCCGTCAATGGTGCCCGGGCCGACGATGCGAATATTTTCGAAGCGCTGGTGCTGCTTCGGATCTCTGGGCAACGCGTTGATCAAGGACGCCGGCCGCACAGTGGTGGAATACGGATACTGGATATAACCCGCCAGCGGATAGTCTTCGGCCCGCTCGGAGCCCAGCAACGTGGCGCCTTCAGCCATTTGCAGGGTCATGTTGCTCTTGAGGTAAAGCGCCCCGCTTTTGTAGATGCCCTTGGGCAGCAGCACTTTGCAGCCGACGGTACAGGCGTCGATGGCGCTCTGGATGGCTTGCGTATCGAGGCTGCTGCCGTCACCCCTGGCGCCGTACTGCATGACGTCAAAGACCGCAGGCACAGGGGTGGTGCGTTGCTCCACGGCCGGGCTGTCGACCGATTCCTGGCCATCAGCTCCTACCGAACGCACGGTAAAACGGTACGGGGTGTCCGGCTTGAGGCCCTGTGCGGTGTAGCTGTGGATGCCGATGCGGTGGTGAAAGTTGGCCTTGTCCTGCTCGTAGAAGCGGTTGATGTAAGGCTTGGCGGGCGACACCCGGTCATTGTTGGCGTTACTGCTGCCCAGCAGCACGCCGTTGGCGTAAACCCGGTAATCCTTGACCGCAGCATGGTCTGCCGGTTTTTCCCAGACCAGAATGATCTCCTGATCATCAAAGGCCAGGGTCGGCACTTGCACCTTCAGTGGCGCCTGCAACGCGGCCCACAGCGGCAGGCTGAACCCCAGCGCCAGGGTGGCCACCGCCGACCGGGTCAGCACCCGCCTGGGTAAAGCAGTCGTCGTGTTTTGATCCAACATATTGTCTTCCTTATTGTTGTGAATCGTCACGCCAGAGCCGTTTAAGCCGATGCCTGGCTGAAATCGCGACTGGCCTGCACCAGCATTTGGGTATAGGCGTGGACCGCCGAGTCCTGACTCAGGGCCTTGCTGTCCAGCAGTTCAACGATTTTTCCCTGCTGCATCACGGCCACACGATCACACAGGTGCGTCACCACCCCCAGGTCGTGAGTCACCATCAAGTACGTCAGCTTTTCCCGCTCACGCAGGTCCGTGAGCAGGTTGAGGATTTCGGCTTGCACCGAAACATCCAGGGCCGAGGTCGGCTCATCCAGCAACAGCACCCGTGGCTCCAGAATCAGGGCCCGGGCAATGGCCACCCGCTGACGCTGACCACCGGACAGTTGATGGGGATAGCGATAACGGAAACTGTCATTCAGACCGACCTTGAGCAGGATTTCATTGATCCGGTCATCCTTGTCCCCTACCCCGTGAATGATCAGCGGCTCGCGCAGGGCGGTGTCAATGGTGTGGCGCGGATGCAGGGAGCCGTAGGGGTCCTGGAAGACCATCTGCACCTTGCGAAAATGCTCCTTGGACAGTTTGTGCTGCAACGGCACGCCAGCAATGCTCAGCTCGCCACTCCAGTGCCGGTACTGGCCGGCCAGGCAGCGCAGGACCGTGGTCTTGCCCGAGCCGGACTCCCCCACCAGACCAAAGGATTCGCCATCGGCGACACTCAGATTGACATCCTGCAACACGTGGTTATGAGCCGCGCCTGCACCAAAGCTCAGGTTCAGCGAACGGGCTTGAATCATGGACATGACGGGTTTCCTCAGTGGGTCAGCCAAAGCGGGTCACGCTGCAGCACCGGCAGGCGCACACGGCGATTATCCATGCTGGGCAGCGCAGCCAGCAGGCCACGGGTATAGGGGTGCTGGGCATTTTGCAGGTCGCAGGCAGCAAGAGACTCCACCACCCGCCCGGCATACATCACCAGCACACGGTCGCAGTAGTTGCGCACCAGATTCAGGTCGTGGCTGACAAAGATCAGCCCCATCTCCTGCTCCTCGACCAACTCCTCGAGCACGCTGAGTACCTGCTGGCGAACGGAAACATCAAGGGCGGAAGTCGGCTCGTCGGCGATGATCACTTCCGGTCGCGTGATGACCATCATCGCGATCATGATGCGTTGCCCCATGCCCCCGGACACTTCGTGGGGGTACAGGCCGTAGACCCTTTTTGGATCGCGGATATGCACTTTTTCGAGCATTTCCATGACCCGTTCCCGGGCCTCGCTGCGGCTGGCCTTGTGATGGGCCAGGTAGGCTTCGGCGATCTGGTCGCCGACTTTGACCACCGGGTTCAACGAGTACTTGGGGTCTTGCATGACCATGGAAATGCGCTGCCCGCGAATCTTCTGCATGGCCTTTTCACTGGCACTGAGCAGATCGACTTCGCAGAATTGCAGGGTGTTGGCGGTGATCCGGGTGCTGCTCGGGTGCAACTTGAGCAGGCTGCGCCCGACCGTCGACTTGCCCGAACCGGACTCGCCGACAATGGCCAGCTTTTCCCGACCCAGGGTGAAGGACACATCGCGCACGGCATGGGTTTCTTTCTGGCCGTTGACGAAGCGCACATTGAGCCCTTCGACGACCAGTTTATGGGTGGACACGGTATTCGCAGACATAGGGCCTCCAGTTACTCGCTACGCGGATCGAGAATGTCCCGCAGGCCATCGCCCAACAGGTTGAATGCCAGGCTGACCAGCATGATCGCGGCCCCTGGAACTGCGACCAGCCACCAGCACTCGAGCATGTAGCGC
This sequence comes from Pseudomonas sp. NKUCC02_KPG, assembly GCF_019345465.1. Classification (GTDB taxonomy): domain Bacteria; phylum Pseudomonadota; class Gammaproteobacteria; order Pseudomonadales; family Pseudomonadaceae; genus Aquipseudomonas. The sequence continues at coordinate 277,298 of NZ_JAHKRC010000002.1, read as the reverse complement.
CGACCCGTGGAGATCATCGCGCCCCACTCCGGCGACGGCGCCTGGGCCCCAAGCCCAAGGAAACCCAGGGCGGCGGCCGTGAGGATGATCCCGGCCATGTTCATGGTCAGGCGGATGATCACCGACGACAGGCACATCGGCACGATGTGACGCAGGATGATCCGCGCAGGCGAGGCGCCTTGCAGCTCGACGGCGACCACAAAGTCGGCCTTGCGCAAGGACAGGGTTTCAGCCCGCGCCAGCCGTGCGATAGGCGGCCAGGACGTCAGTGCAATAGCGACCACCGCGTGCTCCAGGCCAGGGCCCAGTGCCGCGATAAAGGCCAGTGCCAGTACCAGGCTTGGAAAGGAGATGAATATATCGGTCAGGCGCATGAACACCGTGTCGACGATGCCGCCGAAATAACCGGAGACGGTGCCGATAAACAGGCCGATAGGCCCGACGATCACCGTCACCAGGGTGATGATGTACAGGGTGATGCGCGAGCCGTAGACAAGCCGGCTGAACACATCGCGGCCGTATTCATCGGTGCCGAACCAGTGGGCGGCACCCGGCGGCTGCAGGGCGTCGGCCAGGTTCTGCGCGACGGGGTCATGGGTGGCAATCCAGGGTGCGAACGTCGCCACCACAATCAGCAAGAGTGCGACCAGCAGCCCGGCCAGTGTCATGGGGTTGCGCAGCAGATGGCGCAGCACCCGCAGACCGTTCTTGCACAGGGCATCGAAGCTGGATGCCGGAGCATGGTGCAACGGCTGTTTGAGGCTGGAATCGGTAGAAGACATGGTGGGAATCATCGGCATGTTCTCGGATTGAAATCAGGTTCACCGGATACGCCCGCAGGCGCGTCCGGCAGCACTTCGCGGGTGAACACTCAGCGTTCCTTGTAGACCCCCAGATAACGGGTGGCCTCGGCGTCATCACCCGTAAACCCCTTGATATCGGAAGCGCTCACGACGGTGTCGGTCATCTGCGAAATCATCATGATCGGGCCCACTTCCTGGTCGTAGAGGTTCTGCGCCTGGTGGTACAGGCTCACCCGCTGGCTGGCGTCACGCTCCACCCCGGCCTTGTCGATCAGGCCATTGATCTGCGGGCTGAAAAACGAAGCACGCCAGCCCTGGAAATTCGGCAAGCCTGCGTCATCGCTGTTGTCGGGGTTGTAGACGAAGGTGCGCAAGCTGAAATACGGATGCGGGTAACGCTCGGCGCCACGGGCGACGATGATGTCGAAGTTGCGCGCACGCATCGCGCCATACACCTGGTTGCCCGTGCCGGTGACGATGCTGGCCTTGATCCCGCCTTCGGCCAGGGTTGATTGCAGGCGCGCAGCGATGTCAATAAAGGGGGGCTCGGACAAGGTGCGGATCGTGGTGGTGAAACCCTGGGGATACCCGGCTTCGGCCAGCAGTTTTTTCGCCGCCGCCACGTCCATGTGATACCCCGGGTCCGGCAAGCGTGCTTCCAGGCTCAGTTGCATCGGTTGCTGGTTGAGCTTGCCGTAGTAAGGCATCACCTGCTCATCCAGGCCCTTGTAGTCGATGAGGTTGCGCACCGCTTCGCGGACCTTGGGTTTGGCAAACTCGGGCTGCTTCATGCTCATGGCAACGTAGTACATGGTGCCCCGGGGTAACGATTGCACCTGAAGCTTCGGTGAACCGTCGATGGCGCGAATGTCCGGCGCCGCCATGCCGTAGGCCAGGTCCAGATCCCCACGCTCAAGCATCAGGCGCAAGGACTGGGACTCGGTCATGTGCCGCACCACCACACGCTTGAGCTTGGCCGCGCCACCCCAGTAACCATCGAAGCGGGTCAACAACAGGGAGTCATTGGCGCTCCACTTGGTCAGCACGAAAGGCCCGCTGCCCGCTTCGTTGGTCACCAGCCAGCCTGCGCCCAGATCACCGTTCTTTTCATGGGCCAGGGCAGTCACGCGGTCCACCACCACGGCACTGGGCGAGATCGCCAGGGAGTCCACCAGCAGTTGCGGATCCATGACCTGCGGCAGATCAATGACCAGGGTGTGGGCATCCGTGGCACGGATCAGCGACTGGATGTTGTCGACGTTGTAGCCGTAAGCCTTCCAGGTCGTGGCCAGGCCAAAGTTGAGTTTCATCACCCGGTACAGCGACCAGGCCACATCTTCGGCGGTCAGGGGATTGCCGGAGTGGAACTTCACGTCCTGACGCAAATGAAAGGTCACCTGCTTGCCATCTTCACTGACCTCCCAGCGCTCGGCCAATTGCGGCACGTGACGCTCGGGGTTGCCCTGGTCACGCTTGATCAGGGTGTCGTAGAGGTTGGCATTGACGCCCGAGGCGTCAAGGCCGGGCGCATTGGCCGGATCGATGGAGAACAGATTGACCATGCTCATGCCCACAATCAGCTGGTCGGCCGGGGTTTTGGCATTGACCGCGCCCGTCGCGCCCAACGCCAGAACAGCCGCCAGCAGACTCATATGCACTGTCGAAAATGCAGTCTTCATTCAAAATTCCTTCTTCTTATAGTTATTAAGGGGCTGACGTCGGATTAGCGGGTGCGCGGATCAAACACCTTGTACAAGGCATCACTGATCAGGTTGAGCGCGACGAAGATCAAGCCGATCACCAGTACACATCCCATCACGGCATTCATGTCGCCGAGCATCAGGCTGCTGGTCAGGTACTGGCCGAAACCGGGCCAGGCAAACACCATCTCGATCAATACCGCGCCTTCAAGCAGCGAGCCGTAAGCCAGGGCCACGACCGTCAGCAGTTGCACCAGGATGTTGCGAAAGGCATGCCCCCAGACCACCTGGCGCCGGGACAGACCCTTGACCCGCGCCGTAATGATGTATTCCTGGGAGAGCTGTTCGAGCATGAAGCTGCGTGTCATGCGGCTGATGTAGGCCACCGAGTTGAGGCCCAGGATCAGTGCAGGCAACAGGATGTGGCGCATGGCGCTGGCAAACGCATCCCAGTCCCGGGCCAGGCTGGTGTCGATCAGCAACAACCCGGTCACTTCAGGCACCATGCCGTCGTAGGCCAGGTCGATGCGCCCTGCCCCACCCGCCCATCCAAGCCAGGCGTAGAACACCAGAAGGCCCATCATGCCCAGCCAGAAGATCGGCGTGGAGTAACCGAACAGTGTGATGACCCGGGCAATATGGTCCCCCATGCGCCCCTGGTTACTGGCAGCGCAGACCCCCAGCGGCAACCCGATCAGGACCCCGAACAGGATCGCCAGCGTTGCCAGTTCGATGGTTGCCGGGAAGACCCGCAGGATGTCTTCAAGCACCGGATGACCGGTTAACAGCGCGTTACCGAAATTGCCGTGCAGCAGGTCATTGAGGTACAGGCCGAACTGGGTCCAGATCGGCTTGTCCAGGCCCATTGCCCGGTAGACCTGGTCATAGGTGGAACTGTCCGCGTCCGGCCCGACCACCGCCAGGACCGGGTCCAGCGGCATGACCCGGCCAATGACGAACGTCAGAGCCAGCAGGCCGAGCAAGGTCACCAGGACCGTGCTGACCCGCCGGGCGGCGTTGGAAGTACGTGCTCCCAACACAGAGGCTGTCGAAACAAACATAGTGAACTCCTGATCTATCGGGCACCGGTGCACCAAGGACGCGGGTGTTTACCCGCGCCACTTTCAGCGATTTTTGTAGACGTCTTTGTAGCGCGTGGTCGCCGCCGTATGGCCCTGGAAATCAACCACATCGCCGTACACCAGCACCGTGTCAGTCATCTGCGAGACAGGCAGGATGGCGCCGACCTGCTGGTCGAGCTGCTCCTGAATCTCGCGGTACTGGGCCAGTTGCCTGGCGGCATCGGGCTCCACTTCGGCGCTTTCGATCAGGGTGTTCAGTTCAGGGCTGTAGAACGATGTGCGCCAGCCCTGGAAGTTGCTGAGCTTGGCTTCATCGCGGTTGTCGGGGTTGTAGACCAGCGTGCGCAGGCTGGAATGGGGATGGCGTTCAGCACCGCCGCCGCCACGGCCGACGATGATGTCAAAGGACCTGTCGCGCATGGCGCCATAAACCTGGTTGCCGGTGCCGGTGATGATGCTGGCCTCGATCCCGGCCTGGGCCAGGGTCGATTGAAGGCTGGAGGCGATGTTGATAAACGGCGGCTCGGTCAGTACCCGGATAGACGTCTTGAAGCCGTTGGGATAGCCCGCTTCGGCCAGGAGTTTCCTGGCTTGCTCGACGTTCAACTGGTAGCCCGGATCGGGCAGCCGTGCGGGAAGCCCCAAGGGCAAAGGCCGCTGATTGATCACGCCGTAGTGCGGCATCACGGTCTGGTTGATGCCCTGATAATCGATCAGCGAACGCACGGCCTGGCGAACCCGGGCATCGGCAAACATCGGCTGCTTCACGCTCAAGGCCACGTAGTAAAGCGTGCCGCGCTGCAGGCTCTGGGTACGAATATTGGGGTTTTTTTGCAGGGCCTGGATATCCGGAGCTGACATGCCTTTGGCGATATCCAGATCACCGCGCTCGATCATCAGCCGCAAGGACTGCGACTCGGTCATGTTGCGCATGACGATACGCTTGAGCTTGGCCGGGCCACCCCAATAGCCATCGAAACGGGTCATCAGAATCACGTCATTGGCGCGCCAGTCGTTGAGCACGAAGGCTCCGCTGCCAGCTGCGTGGGTCACCAGCCAGGCTGCGCCCATATCATTGTTCTTTTCGTGCTCCAGGACTTTTTTACGGTCCAGGATAAAGGCGCTGGGAGACGTCGCCAGCGTGTTGAGCACCAGCATCGGGTCGGTAGGCCGCGCCAGTTCAATCACAACGGTGTTGGGGTCAGTGGCGCGGATCAGGCGGTCAACGTTGTCGGCACTGAAACCGTATGCCTTCCAGGTCGAGGCCAGGGCCAGATTGAGTTTGAGTACCCGCTGCAGCGACCACACAACATCCTCGCTGCTTAAAGGATTGCCCGACTGGAACTTCACATCGGGGCGCAGGTTAAAGGTCAGCGTCTTGCGGTCATCGCTGACCTGCCAGCGTTCCGCCAGCGCGGGCAACAGGCGATCGGGCTGTGCCACGTCCTGCACCAGCAGCATGTCGTAGAGATTGGCATTGATCTCCGACACATCCAGGCCAGTGGCTGCCGCCGGATCCAGGGACAACAGGTTGATCATGCTCATGCCGACAATCAGCTGGTCGGCCGGGGTCTTGGCATAAGTCACAGGTACTGCAGTGACCGCCAGGGCCATCGCCAATACCCGCGCCCAAAGCAAAGGGGAAATGCTCATGGTGAGAGTGCCTTTCTTATAGTTATAGGGCGCTCGGACAACCCGGTTTTCACCGGGTTAGCCGGGTACACATCAGAAGCTTTTGAGCGTGTTGGTCTCGATGAAATCGAAATCGATTTCTTCGCCCAGCCCTGGCAAATCGGAGAGATGAACAAAGCCATCGCTGTCCATCGGATCCACCAGGCGCTTGAGATACGCGGGCACTTCGTCGTAATCCAGGTACGGGTGCAGCAACCCGCGCTCATACCAGGTGCAGTTCTTGATGGCCCCGACCACCGCCAGGTTGGCGGCACCGTTGCCGTGGATCTCGCAATCCATGCCGAACGACTCCGCCATGTGCGCAACCTTCAGGCACGGCGCAATACCACCGACCCCGGCCACGCCTGCGCGCAAAATATCGCACACGTCGTTCTTGACCCAACTGGCACGGCTCAGGTGCTTGCCGCCCAGGCTTTCCGGGCCCAGCACCGGAATATCCAATTGCCCCGCCAACCAGGCGTAGGACTCTGCCGAGTCTTCCATCATGGGTTCTTCAAACCAGGCGAAATTCAGTTTTTCCAGTTCGCGGCCGATGTACAGCGCGTCAGTGCGGCTGTACCAGTGATAACCATCGAGCATCAGGGCGATGTCCGGCCCCACTGCCTCACGCACGGCGGCGCAGGCTTTGACATCCATACTCGGGCTCGGGGCGAAGGACACCGGCGGCATCCAGGTGTGCAGCTTGATCGCCTTGTAGCCACGCTCGACCAGCGTCTGGGCAAACCGGCCGTAATCTTCTGGCGTCGCCAGACCACCCGGTAATTCATCACCGCACATGGTTGAGCCATACGCAGGCACCTTGTCGCGGAAACCACCAATGAGTTTGTGCACCGGCACGCCCAGCTTGCGGCCTGCCCAATCCCACAACGCCTGCTCGACCAGTGCCAGTGCGCGGTCGGTCAACTGGCTGGCGCTGCCACGTTGCCAGTGCGCCAGCTCATGCCAGATCTTTTCGCGATCAAATGCGTTTTGCCCCACCAGCACTTTGCGCACAAAGCCATCGAGCACATACGGCCTGATCAATTCGGGAGCACCGAAGGCATACCCCTCGTTGCCGTCTTCGGTCTGGATCCGCAGCAGCGCCATTTGGGCCTGGGCGACATCACCGGGATGGGCATGGCCGGCGCTGTCCACAGCGCGGCGAGTGGGATAGGAAAAAACCTGGACGTTGACTGCGGTAATTCTCATGGACGTGGTTCGCCTTTTTATTGGGTGTGTATCAGAGCAATCGCCTGTCGAAATGATCATAAGTCATCGTACAACGATTGAAAAGACACTGATAAACATCCTTTAAAAATGCACGCCGCCCCTGAAAATCGCACGAAAGCCCCAATTTACTGGGGCTTAAAGGACAACATCGAGATAACTCATCCAGCATGAAGGCTGCGTAAAACGCCGACATATGTAACAAGATGTTACTAAAGCACCTATAACCCATAGACTCGTTACATGTCGTACGATAACGTATGTCATCGCGCAAAATTTGATCCAGCCGTAGCAACTGATTGGTAGTAGCCGTTTCAAACGAACCCCAAAAAAAACAATAAAAGAAGGCCGTATGAACAACCCTCTACGTACGCTCGTTACCGTCGCGACCCTGTGCCTGCCCTTCTACGTCAGTGCCGATTCCGCCAGCATCAATTACCGGCACCAGATGACTGAGGAAGACAGCGCCCACGCCGACAGAATCAAGCTGGGCTACCGCATGGACAGTGGTCTGGGCTTTGAAGCAGAAATGAAATACCGCACGGCTGGCGATCGCAAAGACGTCGCCTACGACAACATGGTCAACAACGGCCATGAGTTCACCGTCAGCTACAACTACAAGTTGAGCCCGCAATCGACGCTGACACCGGCTTTCCAGATGGACAGTTCGAAGGACTCGACCTCTTACAAGTTCGGCCTCAAGTACAACTACAAAATCAACGACACCTTCTACGTCGCGACGCGCTATCGCATCGACATGAAGAAACTGGACCGTGATCAGGTCAACAGCGACATGCCCGACAACCTCAAGGACAACCAGGACACCCACCGTATCGAAGGCTGGCTGGGCTACACCCCGGCCAGCAAGTGGGCGCTTGAGTACCAGGCCATCTACTTCAAGACCAACTACATCCGCTACGACAACGAGAAGAGCGATTACGAGCAGAACCTGATCGTCAAATACAAGATCAACAAGCAGTGGGCGCCGTTCATGGAGGTGGGTGACGTCAAGGTCAGCTCAACTTCCGACGACCGTCAGGCGCGCTGGCGTCTTGGGGTCCAATACAACTTCATGTAATGCCAGGCAGGCCTGGCGTTCGCGCATCGTGCGCCAGGCAAGCCCCTGTTACCCAGACCTGAATACCCATCGATGGATGACCTGACCATGACAACACCGCTTGCTTCGAATAAACCCTTCAACCGTATTTTGCTGACCGGTGCCGCGGGTGGCCTGGGCCAGATACTCAGGGACACCTTGCAGGCCCACGCCACCACCGTTCGCCTCTCGGACATCAGCCCAATGGCGCCTAGCCGTGGTGAACATGAGGAAGTCATCACCTGCAACCTGGCCGACAAGGCCGCCATTGCGGCGCTTGCCAAGGATGTCGACACGATTGTTCATTTGGGCGGGATTTCAGTCGAACGCCCCTTTGAAGAAATTCTCGAGGCCAATATTCGCGGCACCTTTCACATTTACGAGGCCGCACGCATCCACGGGATCAAGCGGATCGTCTTTGCCAGTTCCAACCACGTGACGGGTTTCTATCCCCAGGACACGCCGCTGGATGCCCACTCCCAACGCCGTCCCGACGGCTATTACGCGCTGTCCAAGTCTTACGGCGAAGACATGGCAACCTTCTACTTGCACCGGTATGGCATCGAGACGGTGAGCCTGCGTATTGGTTCTTCGTTTACCGCGCCCCGCAATACCCGAATGCTGTCGACCTGGCTCAGCTACTCCGACCTTGAACACCTGGTAGAGCGCGCCTTGCTGGCACACGACGTCGGCCACAGTGTGGTCTACGGTGTTTCCGACAACAGGGATGTGTGGTGGAGCAACCGCCATGCCTCGCACCTGGGCTTTGCGCCGCAGGACACTTCAGAACCGTTTCGCCCACAGTTCGAACAACAGCCCGAACTGGCGGCTGATGACCCAAACCGGCTGTATCAGGGCGGGGCCTTTGCGGTCGCCGGGCCTTTCGGCGAGTGAAGCGCCAGCACTCATCCCTTCAGGCTTGACTCATACGCCTTGCGCATACGCTCACGGCTGTTGGAGAGGTGCAGACGCATCGCCGCACGGGCCGCATCGGAGTCGCGGCGGACAATGGCCTTGTAAATGTCCTCATGCTCGCGGCTCAACCGCTCCAGATACGGGCCCGCATCACTGGTATGGCGCGTTGAGTGCAGCCGGGTGCGCGGGATGATGCTGAGCCCCAGGTGCAACATGATGTCGGTGAAGTAACGATTACCCGTGGCCAACGCGATCTGCTGGTGAAACTGGAAGTCCGCAGACACGGCGTAATCGACACTGACTGCCGGTGAATTCAGGGCATCCAGCGAATCGCGCATCAGTTGCAGCTGTTGATCCGTTCGCCGCGAGCACGCCAGGCCTGCAGCCTCCACTTCCAGGCTGATGCGCAACTCAAGCACAGCCAGCACGTCGTGCAGCGTCACAATGCTGTCGGGGTCGATATAAAAACCGCTGGCGCTCGGGATGTCCCGCACAAAGGTGCCAATGCCATGCCGGGTTTCTACCAGCCCGCTGGCCTGCAATCGGGAAATAGCCTCGCGCACCACTGTACGGCTGACACCGTGTTCCTGCATGACCTGCGACTCGGTCGGCAGTTTTGCAGCACGTGCCAACTCACCCTCTCGAATCCGCCGGGAAAGCTCAGTAACCAGATCCTCGGCCAGGCTGCGATGCTTTTGGCGAGCTCGGGGTTGGACGTTCGGGTTGTCCATCAAGTGCCTTTACTTCTGCTGGCGAATGAACCGCCATCATAGCTCAAGCAGTTGTACGACAACACGCCTAAGCACTGAGACCTGCTCCATCCGTGTCTTGCGCGGCCTTTTTTCCGCTGATAGGGTCTGCTGACAATACCTGCCCAAGCAGGAACACGAGGAAGCAAGCCATGCAGATTCAATCCCACAACACGGCGGACGTGGATCAGCAACTGGTGATTGCAGGCTGGCAGGAACACTACCAACAAATGTCGGCCGGGTATTTCCAGGGCAAGGTGGTGCACCTGCAACTCAACGGCATCGAGGTGTTTGAGGAGCAGATGAACACTCGCATCGAGCAGCATTTCCATGCACCCGCCGCCTCGCTGGTGTTCAGTTTTGACACGCAAAACGGCTCGCTCTATCTGCTCAACGAAGAAACCCAGAACACCTGGATCACCCCGGAAAACTACAAGGAAGTCTCGGTCGTCATCGGCCCCCGCTACCTCAGGCAACTGGAAAACCTGAGCAACCTCGACGGCCTGTTCCTCACGCCGCTGGTGTCCCAGCAAAGCCGCATTTTTGGCCGCTGGTTAAGCAGCACCTTGCAGCAACTGGCCGTCGATGATTCGCCGCTGCCCGACGAAAGCCTGGCCCAGCAACTGGTCGACGACTGCCTGTATATCCTCGACTGCCCGCGCCAGACCCTCGATCACAGCCAGCAAAAACACCTGGCCCATGACCGCCGCCTGATCCAGCGCGTATTCGACCTGGTCATGACCGCCCCGCAAGAACACTTCAACGTGCTGCAACTGGCCAATGCCGCCGGGGTGTCCGTGCGCCAGTTGCAACACAGTTTCACGTCCTTTACCGGCGTCTCGCCCAGCCAGTGGCAACGTTTGCGCCGACTGAATTTTGCCCGCCGCGACTTGCTGCGCCTTTGCCCCGCCCAAACCACCGTGGCAGAAATCGCCATGCGCTGGTCGTTCTGGCACCTGGGCCGGTTCTCGGAAACCTACCGCACACTGTTCGGCGAACTGCCCAGCAGCACCCTGTTGCGCCTACGCTAGCGCACCAAAACAGGGCATGAATTAAAACGCAAATCGGATAGAAGCCTGCCGTCCCACGATTGCACTATCACCTCGCAACACGGAACTGAGCAGCCAGGGGGCGCTCAGGCATTTCCCTGCAAGAGGCGTTATGAAAGGCAATCTGGATCGACTGAGCCATTGGCTCAAAGAAAACAAAATCACTGAAGTCGAGTGCCTGATCTCTGATCTGAGCGGCATCGCCCGGGGCAAAATCTCTCCCACCAACAAGTTTCTCAACGAGCAAGGCATGCGCCTGCCAGAGAGTGTCTTGTTGCAGACAGTGACCGGCGATTACGTAGAAGACGATATCTACTACGAACTGCTGGACGCGGCGGATATCGACATGCACTGCCGCCCGGATCAGGACGCAGTGTTCATCGTGCCCTGGGCAACCGAACCCACGGCACAGGTCATTCACGACACCTATGACAAACAGGGCAATGCGATTGAACTGTCGCCGCGCAACCTGCTGAAAAAGGTCTTGAGCCTGTACACGGCGCGCGGCTGGAAACCGATTGTCGCCCCCGAAATGGAGTTCTACCTGACTCAGCGCAGCCCCGACCCTGACTATCCGCTGAAACCACCGGTGGGGCGCTCCGGCCGCCAGGAAACCGGGCGCCAGTCGTATTCGATTGAAGCCACCAACGAATTCGACCCGTTGTTTGAAGACATGTACGACTGGAGCGAAGCCCAGGGGCTGGATCTGGACACCCTGATCCACGAAGAAGGCACGGCGCAGATGGAGATCAACTTCCGTCACGGCGCGGCGCTGTCCCTGGCTGACCAGATCATTATTTTCAAGCGCACCATGCGCGAAGCGGCGCTCAAGCATGACGTGAGCGCAACCTTCATGGCCAAGCCCATGACCGGCGAGCCAGGCAGCGCGATGCACGTGCACCAGAGCGTGGTGGACCTGGAGACAGGCGAGTCGGTGTTCTCCAACCCCGATGGCAGCATGAGCGAGCTGTTTATGCACCACATCGGCGGCCTGCAAAAGTACATCCCCGAAACCCTGCCGCTGTTCGCCCCTAACGTGAATTCGTTCCGCCGTTTCCTTCCCGACACCTCGGCCCCGGTCAACGTCGAGTGGGGCGAAGAAAACCGCACCGTGGGCCTGCGCGTACCGGACTCGGATCCGCAAAACCGTCGTGTTGAAAACCGACTGGCCGGTGCCGATGCCAACCCTTACCTGGCCCTGGCCGCCAGCCTGCTCTGCGGTTACGCCGGGATGGTCGAAGGCATTGAACCGAGCGCGGCGGTCGTTGGCCGTGGCTATGAACGTCGCAACCTGCGCCTGCCCCTGACCCTGGAGGCCGCGCTGGAGTGCATGGAACAGTCGGATATGGCCAAGAAGTACCTTGGCGAGCGCTTCACCAAAGGCTTTGTGGCCGTCAAACGGGTCGAGCACGAGAACTACAAGCAGGTCATCAGCTCGTGGGAGCGGGAGTTCCTGCTGTTTAGCGTGTAGCACTCAACGCCTTCCAAAATGGACTCACAGAAAGGACATGTGGATGAAACCTATAGCCAGAAAACTGATGTTCATGAGCCTGTTCGCCCTCGCCGGCCAGGCCTCGGCGCAAGACACGGTCAATATCTATAACTGGACGGACTACATCGCCGAAGACACCCTGGCCAACTTCCAGCGCGACACCGGCATCAAGCCGATTTATGACGTGTTTGATTCCAACGAAACCCTTGAGGGCAAGTTGCTTGCCGGACGGACCGGCTATGACGTGGTTGTGCCCAGCAACCACTTTTTGGGACGACAGATCAAGGCCGGGGTATTTCAGAAGCTCGACAAGTCGCAGATCCCCAACTGGAAGAATCTGGACCCCACCTTATTGGCCCGACTGCAGGCCAACGACCCGGGCAATGAGTACGCCGTGCCCTACCTGTGGGGCACCAACGGCATTGGCTACAACGTCGACAAGGTCAAGCAGGTGCTGGGCATCGACACCATCGATTCCTGGAGCGTGCTGTTCGAACCGGAAAACCTCAAAAAGCTGAAAAGCTGCGGCGTTGCCTTTATGGACTCTGCGGACGAAATAATGCCCTCGATGCTCAACTATATGGGGCTCAACCCCCGCAGCCTGGAACTCAAGGACTACAAGGCAGCCGAGAAAAAACTGGAGCCCCTGCGCCCCTATATCAGCTACTTCCATTCCTCCAAGTACGTGACGGACCTGGCCAACGGCGACATCTGTATTGCCTTCGGTTATTCGGGTGATGTGTATCAGGCGATCCATCGCGCGCAAGAGGCCGGGAACGGGGTGAATGTTGCCTACGTGGTGCCCAAGGAAGGCGGCAACCTGTGGTTCGACATGCTGACCATCCCGGCAGATGCCAAGAACCCCGAGCAGGCCCATGCCTTTATCAACTACATGCTCAAACCTGAAGTGATTGCCGGTATCAGCGAGTACGTGGGTTACGCCAACGCCAACACCGCGGCCACGGCCTTGATGGAAGACGAAATCACCCACAACCCGTCGATTTATCCGCCCGAGTCAGTGCAGGCCAAGCTCTATGTGTCATCGGAGCTGCCGCCAGACCTGATGCGCTGGATGACCCGTTCGTGGAACAAGTTCAAGTCCGGTCGTTAATCCTGTGCCGGGCATCAATGGATGCCCGGCAACTCAGTAGGCAGTTTTTTATGACGTCCATGATGTCTTTACCGCACACCTATTACAGCGCCACGCGCAACCAGACGCTCAACTGCCCGCCCCTTGAGGGCCAGGTGCAGGCGGACGTCTGCATTATTGGCGCAGGCTTTACCGGCTTGAACACCGCCATTGAGCTGGCGGAACGTGGTCACTCGGTGATTGTGCTTGAGGCGCAGCACATCGCCTGGGGGGCCACCGGGCGCAACGGCGGCCAACTGATTCGCGGGGTGGGTCACGACCTGGACGCCCACGAAAAAACCATCGGCCGTGAAGGCGTCACGGTACTCGAACGACTGGGCCTGGACGCGGTGGATCTGGTGCGTCAGCGCGTAGAAAAACACGGCATCGACTGTGATTTGCGCTGGGGCTTTTGCGAGTTGGCCAACACCCCGCGCCATGTTGAAAACCTTGTCGCCGAGCAGGCATCCCTGCAACGGCTGGGCTATCGGCACAAGGTCGAGCTGGTAGCGCGCGCAGACATGCACCTCGTGGTCGCGTCGGACCGCTACCTCGGCGGGTTGATCGATGAAGGCTCGGGGCATTTGCACCCGCTCAACCTGGCCTTGGGCGAAGCCGCCGTCGCGCAACAACTGGGGGTCAGGATTTACGAAAACAGCGCCGCGACCCGTATCGAATACGGCAGTCAAGTTCGCGTGCACACGGCCAACGGCGTGGTTCATGCCAAAACCCTGGTGCTCGCGGGCAATGCCCATCTGGGTGATCTGGAGCCTGCGCTCAGCGGCAAAGTGTTGGCCGCTGGCAGCTACGTGATTGCCACTGAGCCCTTGAGCGAGGATCTGGCGCACACCCTGATCCCTGAAAACCGGGCCCTGTGCGATCAACGTGTGGGGCTTGATTACTATCGTTTGTCGGCCGACCGACGCTTGCTGTTTGGCGGCGCGTGTCACTACTCCGGGCGAACGCTCAAGGATATTGCGGGGTATATGCGCCCCAAAATGCTTGACGTGTTTCCACAGCTGGCAGGCAAAACCATCGACTTTCAGTGGAGCGGCATGATCGGCATTGGCGCCAACCGGCTGCCACAGATTGGCCGGTTGCAGGCCCATCCCAACGTGTTTTATGCCCAGGCCTATGCCGGGCATGGCATCAACACCACCCATATGGCGGCGCGGCTGGTTGCACAGGCCATCAGCCTTGAACACAGCCAGGGTTTTGACCTGTTCTCCCGCGTACCGCACCTGACATTCCCCGGGGGCAAGCACCTGCGCTCGCCACTGTTGGCGCTGGGCATGCTCTGGTACCGACTCAAGGAAATCGCTGCCCGCTAATACGAGATGCAGCACTGTGGTCATTCAGATACACCGCGCCGCGAGTATCGCGAGCAAGCCCGCTCCCACAGGAATTGGGGCTGTGGGCGCGGGCTTGCTCGCGAGGCAGGCGCCGCGGTTTATCCGTTATTTCCAACACTTTGAAACAAGCCAACAACAATAAAAAGGACGTTCACATGAAGCGTTTTACCCCGTGTGTGCTTGCAGCATTGTTTACCCTGCCCTCGCTGCAGGCCATGGCCGCTGCCGACCTGGTCTTCACCAACGGCAAAGTGTTTACCGGCGTGCCCGGCCAGGCGCTGGCAAACGCGGTGGCCGTCGAAAACGGCAAGATCATGAAAGTGGGCAGCGATGACGAGGTCAACGCCTTGGCCGATGCCAAAACCCGGCGCATTGACCTGGCAGGCAAGGTACTGATGCCCGGCATGATCGACACCCATAGCCATCCGGTACTCGCCGGTTTGGCCAGCCTGGGGGCGAACCTGCTGGATGAAGAAAAACCCCTGCCCGAACTCGAACAATGGATCATCGAGCAGGAGCAGGCAGGCAATACCGGGGACGGCGCCATCGTCAATATTGCGGGCGTCAGTTCGGCCTATTGGGAACAAAGCAGCGAGTTGGGCAAGCGTTTCAATCAGGGCCGCTGGGCTGACAAACCGCTGGTATTGAACGGCATCGACGGGCATACCGGCTGGGCCAACAACGCCATGCTCAAGCACGCCAACATTGATGCCGCCTTTATAAAGAACCTGCCGAGCAAAGAGCGCGGTTATATCGGTCACGGGGCAGACTTCACCCCGACCGGTTTTGTTGCCGAGTCCATGTGGGATCAGGTACGCGGCCAGGTCCCGCCGCCAAGCGCGCAGGTGATGCTCAAGGCTGCCCGTGAAGCCGTAAGAATAAATAACCAGTATGGGGTTACGGGCTGGATGGACGCGGCCTCGAACGCAGGGCATTCCGACTCGCTGTTTGATTTCACCGCCACTGAACAGAGCGTGGGCGTATTACCGCTGTATCGTCAATTGGCAGAGAACGGAGAGCTTTCTGCCCACGTCGCGGCTCTGATGCTGACCAATTCCAAAAGCAAACCCGCCGACCTTGAAGTGCTGGCCACGGTGATGAAACAGTTCGAAGGCGTACCCAACCTGACCTTCCCCGGCATCAAGGTGTTTGCCGACGGTGTTCTGGAATACCCGGGGCAAACGGCGGCAGTCATCGTGCCGTACAAGAACAATAATAAAAACGGCGAACTGCTGATTGACCCTGCGCACTTTGGCGAGCTGGTGGTGGCCGCCGAAAAGCGCGGCTGGATCGTACACATGCATGCGGTCGGCGACCGTGCGGTGCGTGAGTCCCTGAACGGTTTTGAATATGCGCGCACGCAGAGCCCCGCATCGGTGACCCACAGCATCAGCCACTTGCAACTGGTCAACCCCAAGGAGTTCCCGCGGTTTGCGCAACTGGGGGTAGTGGCATCCATGCAACTGCTGTGGGCGACGGAAGAAAGCTACACCGTCGACCTGGTGAAGCCTTACATCAGTGCATTTGCCTATGGCTATCAGTACCCGGCCAAATCCCTGAAAGATGCCGGGGCCATGATCGCCGGCGCCAGCGACTGGCCGGTTTCCAGCCCGAACCCGTGGAACGCCATCGCCCAGGCAGCCACCCGCAAAGGCCCTCTGGGTGTGCTCAATGCCAAGGAAAGCCTTGATCGCCAGAGCATGTTTTATGCCTACACCAGCAATGCCGCCAAAACCCTGGGCCTGGATGCCCAAATCGGCTCTCTGGTACCCGGCAAGCAGGCTGACCTGATCATCCTCGACCGTGATGTGTTCAGCGTCGATGACGAGGCCCTTTCGGACACCAAAGTCCTGAAGACCTTCTTCGCCGGTAAGCAGGTGTACGCACCTGACGCCTGATTGACCCGCATGGCCCATGGCGCCTTATAAAAACAAGAGAATCGATATGAATGCATTGTCTGTCTGCATGCTCACGGGCCTGGCCCTGGCCCCCTTGCTCAGCGCCCGGGCGCTGGAGCTCAACGATGATTTCCAATTGGCGATCACCCCCACACTGATCAGCGACTACCGGGCCAACGGCCTGTCGCAAACCCTGGGCGACCCCGCCGCCCAGCTGGCGATCACCCTCAACCATGTCAGCGGTCTGTATGCTGGCCTGTGGACCTCCAATGTCGACTTTGGCCATGACTCCAAAGCCCGACAGGAGATCGAATACTTCGCCGGTTACTTCTGGCAAATCAACGACAACATCAGCCTGGACACTTTCTACACCCGCTACGAGTTCCCCCGTGAAAGCGGGTACAACCAGAGCGATATCCAGACCACCCTCGACCTGTACGGCGTGTTGCTCGGGGGCAAGTACGTCAACAACATGAAAGGCCCGGACTACGAGGATGACAACGGCGAGTTCCACGAGGGCAAAAAAGACGAGGATTTATCCACGGTCTTTATCGGCTATCACACCGTGCTGCCCGCCGAGATCGGCTTGGCCCTGCGCTATGAATACGTCGACTACAAGGACGACGTATTTTTCAGCAACAGCGGCAAAGGACGGGGTGATTACTACGACTGGGAGGTCAAGCTCAGCCGCCAGCTGATCGGTATTGACTGGGCGCTGAGCTATATCGATACCGACCTGTCGAAGGCCGAGTGCACCAGCTTCACCGACTATGACGATGTGTGCGGTGCAACGCTGGTGGCCAGCGCCAGCAAAACCTTCTGATTAAACCTGCGATCAGGCGTCACCCATTATCCTGTGATCCATTACCATGAGCCTCGCCAAGACGTCGTTACGTAGCCTGGAGTGCTCAGTGGAAATCAAACACCTGCGATCATTTGTGACCCTGGCAGAGGAGCTGCACTTCGGCCGCGCTGCACAACGGTTATCCATCGTGCAACCGGCCCTGAGCATGCAGATAAAGATGCTCGAAGAAGAGCTGGGGGTGCGCCTGTTCGAGCGTAACCGGCACTCGGTCACGCTGACAGAAGTGGGCACCCTCTTCCTGCCCGAAGCCCGGGCCACGCTGTATCAGTCTGCCCATGCGGCGGATGTGGCCAGGGCTTGCGGGCGCGGAGAAATCGGGCGCGTACGCTTGGGGTTTGTGTCATCGGTCCTGCCTGAGCTGCTGCCCTCACTGATCCGCTCGTTGCATGCACGATTCCCGCGTATTGAACTGGAACTCAAGGACATGCCCGGCCCGGATCAGGCGGTGGCACTCAAGAACGGCCAGCTCGATTTCGGCCTGATGCGCTTGCCAGCCGCCATCCCCGGTATCCAGACCCGCGAAGTGCTGCAGGAAACCTTTATTGTTGCCCTGCCCGGCGATCACCCGCTGGTTGCCTGCGACACCCTGCACCCGACGGACCTCGACCAACTGCCCGTGTTTATCCTGGCCAGACGTTACGCCCCCGGCTTTTACGATGAGCTGATGCAAGCGGTCACACGCCAGGGCGGGCAGTTGCAAATTGCGGCGGAGCTGGGCGAGTTCACCACCATGCTCGCGCTGGTGTCGGCCGGGCTGGGCGTTGGCTTGCTGCCCGCCAATGCCGGACGCGCATTACCCGCCAACGTCATTTCCAGGCCCCTGGAGCTGGGAAGCTACCGTGCAACCACAGGGCTGGCATGGACGGATCTGAACAGCGCCGTCAAAAGCACCGTGTTCAACTTGATGAGCGAGTTACTGCCGTTTGGGCAACAAGCGCTCAAGGAGTGATGCGCGGGCACGTTGCCCTGCCCCACGACTTTTGTGCGCCACACCCAAAAGTTAATGATAAACATTCCCGCCAGCTGATACGATTCAGCCCTACTGACGAGTCTGAAACGCCCGTAATAGACGTTTCACCCGGAGTACCTGGAACCTTGTCCAGCGTGTGTCCGGTGCTCGACAGCGAATTCAGTTATCTGCCGTCAATGGTGTGGAGTGTTACGGATGTTGCAAAGGAAGCATGGATTCAAACGGGCAGGCATTGTGCCGCTGGGTGTGTGTACCAGCCTGGTGATCAGTTGCACAGTGCTGGCGAGCGAAGTCGCCCCCCTGCAACTGCCCAGTACTCAGGTCGACGGTGTGCAATCCAGCGCAGACGACACGGACTACCGTGCAGGCTACAGCTCGACGGCAGACAAGACTGAAACGGCCTTCCTGCAGCAATCACAGACCGTGGACACGGTGACCCCGCAACAGCTCAAGGATCAAGCGCCTCAAACCCTCGAAGACGTGATCAAGTTTATGCCGGGGGTCGTGGTCAGTAATAATTTCGGTGGCACGCAGGACAGTTTCATCAAGCGCGGTTTCGGCAACTCCGACGATGGCGGCGTGCTGCGCGACGGGGTGCGCATGCCCATTGGGCGCAATTTCCAGCGCGTCACCACCGAGCGCGTCGAGATGCTCAAGGGCCCGGCGTCATTGCTCTACGGCATGCAGGAACCGGGCGGCGTGATCAACGTGATCACCAAAAAGCCGCAATACCAGTGGAACAGCACACTGGGCGGCACCCTGAGCGATCAGGGCGGTGGCGATGGCTGGTTCGATGTGACCGGGCCGCTGGGTGATACCGGGTTTGCATTTCGACTGATAGGGCAAAACCGGGACGAAAATTACTGGCGCAACTTTGGCCAGAACACGTCCAGGCTGGTCGCGCCCTCACTCGCCTACGAGTCTGACGATCTGTCATTTCTCGCCGCCTATGAATACAACGACTACAGCAACACCCTGGACCGGGGCGCCGTGTTTTACAACGGCCATCACGTGGGCAGCCGCGACAAGCGCCTGGATGAAAAATGGACCCGTGCCCAAGGCCAGCGCCAGTCGTTCAACACCACCACCGAGTACCGTCTGGATCCCGCTTCACGGGTACGCCTGACAACGGGCTGGGTGTATGACCACTACAACGATTACCAGGCCGACCCCAGCGAATATCGCCCCGCCACTGGCGAACTGACCCGGCGTTTTCGGCGCAATGTGGGCGCCAACCGGGAGAACGCTTACCTGTCCCTGGACTGGATCGGCAGCAGGACCTGGTACGGTATCGACCATGACCTGGTCACGGGTGTCGACTATGAAACACGTCGCGAAGCCAACGGGGATTTCCTGCAGAGTCGAAACGTCGGCGGCTTCTACCCGGCCGACCCGCAGTATGGCTTGCTGCCCCCGACAGGCACCGTCAACCCGTCGAACACCAACGGCAAAAACCATATCAAGGGCCAGTCGCTGTACGTCAAAGACACGGTTCACCTGGGGGAAAAATGGATTCTGGCGCCGGGCCTGCGCTATCAGCACTACTCGATAGACTCGGGCGCGGGCCTGGACTTCAAGCAAACCACCGACGAGGGCGAGTCCAGGCTCCTGCCCTTTCTGGGGCTGGTGTATCAGATGCGCGATGACCTCTCTGCCTATGCCAACTACAGCCAGTCGTTCGCACCCAATGAGATGGAATCCGGCACCACCTTCGAAGGCACTTACAAGGCGGAGACCGGGCGCCAGTACGAGGTGGGGCTCAAGTATGACAACGGTGACTGGACCAGCCAGCTGGCGCTGTACGACATCCTGAAAAAGAACGTGCAGCAGAACACCGGCGAGCTGGACGAATTCGGCAACATGGTGCAGCGCCTGGCGGGTGAAGTGCAGTCCCGTGGCCTGGAATGGAGCATGACCGGACGCCTGAGCGCGCAGTGGAGCGTGATAGCCAACTACGCCTACACCGATGCCCGGATCAAGAAGGACGCCGAGCAAACCGAAGGCAATCGCCTGTTCAACGTGGCACGTCATGTAGGCGGTGCCTACCTCACCTACGAAGTCCCGGCCGATATTTTCTCGGGACGTTTGCGTCTGGGCTCCGGTGCTCGCTATGTGGGCAAGCGCGCGGGCGATATCAGCAACTCTTTCGAGTTGCCTGACTACACCACGGTAGACGCTTTCGTATCCTGGAAATCCAGCCATCTGCTGGGCAAGGAAACCTCGCTGCAACTCAATGCCGGCAACCTGACCGATCGCAGCTACTTCGTGGCGTCGGGTGGCAACACCCGGCGAGTCACCTGGGGAGAAGGACGCACACTGCGCCTGACCGGGGAAGTCAGCTTCTGATCAGACGTGCGGGCGCCATGAAGCTTGAGCATGGCGCCCATGAGTTGACCGGTTCCCCAGCTTGTACGGGGAACTTCTGCTACTTAGATCCGGCGTTAGCGCAATGAGTGCTTGATGCAGCCCTGCCTGAGTTTCACAATTCGAGATTACGCCCTGAAGTGAGCCGGGCGCTGAGCTTTTCAGCTGTTACAAAACCGTCCATGGCAATGGATAGAACTGACCAAAAAGGACTTTACGGATGTCATTTTCACTGGAAGAAAGAACCGCCTTGTTAGCGCTCAAGGGCGTTGGACCCACCGTTATCACGCGACTTGAACAAATGGGCATCGGGTCCCTGACTGAACTCAGCAAGGCGAGTGTGTGTGACATTCTGGCCCAGGCATCTGCAGCAACAGGATCGACTTGCTGGAAAAACAGCCCTCAGGCCCGGGCTGCCATTACAGCGGCTTTCGAGCTCGCCAGAGCCTCGACAGGGCCTGAAGCAACCCGGTAGATACCTTCGGATACCGCCCTGTTGAGCTGCCCGGGCGCCACGAATCACCCAAGGGCGTGCTGGCGCCAGGGCTCTGAACTTTTTAAACAAGGGCCCGGTCAGACTTCAATCAATACTGTGTGTGAACATCTGCGTGCTTGACCTTACCGATAGCAATAGAACGTTTTTGAAAAAAATATACTCACTCTCCACCGACCTGAGCGACAGGGAGGTCTTGGTGGGACTCACCCATGAAGAGTCAGAGCGCTACCTGGCCCTGAGCGATCCAGTGAGAAACGCCACGCCTGAGGAAATGCAAGAGCACTCAGCGTTAAAGGAGAGACACATCCTGACTCGCGTGCAGGTTCTGGAGGCGGAGTTGTGTCTTCGAACCGAGAACCCTTCTGTACACTGAGAGACTAACGTCGGTGGAGTCGGTCATAACCCGGCAGAATGACCTGCCGTAAGACAGATTCTCAGGAGAGCTCATGAGACGCATCGAGCACAATCAGGAGCTTAGTCGCAAGCTCGAAATAATAGGCGCCAAGCTTGAGCAGGCCGCTGATGATGCCCTTGGCCAAGTGAAGGAATATCAAGGCGCAGAACTGATAGAGGTCCTCAAGCTGATCACGAAGCTTTACGAAGACGTCGCTCGGCTTAAAGTGATTTCAGACGAGCTGAAACAGCGATACAGCGCAGACTCAGGCGCTTGATTTTCCGGTTTTCACCCGAAAAGCGTGGACGGCCAGCGACCTTGGCAGCATGGCCGTCCGATCACCTCGGTTACTGACCTTTTTGTGAATTCACAACATCCTGCAGCGCTTTATTGGTGAGGCTGATGCACTTCTGTATGTCGCCTTCAGCCTGTGCTTTTTGTGCCTCAACCCGCGCGTCGTGGATCTGCCCAAGCAGCGGTTGTCCAAGGGTGCTGGCGGTGGCCTTGTAGTCAGAAAGCTTCTGCAGATTGATGGTGCACAAATCATCGGCAGCAAAAACCGGAGTAGCTGCCAGTCCTGCTAAAACAAACAACACTGATCGTTTCATAACGCTCTCTCTTATTGAGGCAGTGGGCTTTTACTATAGTCCCGGATCATTATGGACACCGAAATAAGCGACCTGGCGCCTATCCGTAATGTTCCCCTCCTCGCCCAATGGCGCCCCCCTGCAAATAAATCTGCTGAAAACAGTGCAGATTGACGCAATCAAGCTTCACTTGAATATAAAGGTTTTCAATGAACAACCAGCGCCAACGACAGCCTGTCGGTAACTGCCCGATCCCTCACGGGAGGTCGCATCGGAGTGTGATCTGAGTAGCACCTGACAGACCCCACTCCAATGCAGAACATTCAAGCGCCGCGCAATGTGGCCATCGGCATCAGAGCCTGTAACCACCCTTGATGACTTATCCCCTTCCTGACTCGTTTTCCTGACCCGCGCCAGCCCTGCGCGAGCATTTTTGGTGGGAGCCCGAATGATGGCAATGTAGAATCACTCTCTTAACCCTAAAATGGAATTTACTCATGCTGTATCTCCGCGTCCTTGCAATCCTGTGCGCCTTCACGGCTCTGGGTGGCTGCGCCTTCGGCCAAAAAATCGACTACCGACAATCCAGCCCCGCGCTTCACGCACGCTCTGACACGCCCGTGGAATTAAACGTCATTGATGAGCGGCCTTACGTGCTCAAAGATGAAAAAGCCCCTGACTTTGTTGGGCGCATCAGGGGCCTTTATTACAACCCCTTCAATGTCAATACGCTGACGGGCGACCCTTTATCGGCCGATATCAGAGAAGCGGTGCGTGGCGCACTGGAGAAATCCTCCATCAAGGCGCAGCCCGCTTATTCAGCCGCCAGCGCGAAACCCGGGCAGAAACTTTTGAAGCTCACCCTGCGCGAATGGAAGATTGATGCCTACATGCGCACCCGGTTCGACTACGACATTACGGCTTCTGTGTTCGATGAACACGGGAATCAACTGGCTACAAAGAACGCGAAAAACAGCGGTGAGGTAACGAACGTCATTACCGCCGGCACTGACGTATTGAGTGCCGTACTCAACTCAGATGAAATTGTCTCTGCGCTTTCATCGACACCAAAAACGACTGTGCCCTTCGCGTCCAAGTAACGCTCCCAAAGCCTGACGGGCTCAGCCGGCTCGTCAGGGCTGTGGCGTAAAGTGAAACGCCAGACCGCTTCCGGGAGTCACCACTCTGCTATGGTGGTGACCCAAAAATGCAGTGCAGACATTGCAGCATGGAGTGTTGGAAGATTCCGGCAACCCTTGGTGGTGCCCGTAAGTGCGCAAGGAAGAGACAAGAATGAAGTCATGGAAAATACTGGTGCTGGCCTTTGTGGCGTCGACTGGCAATCAGGCAGTGGCGGCCGAAAACAACAACCCATTCCAGGCAGCACTCATGATCACCACCGTTGTACCGTGCGTGATCATCTCCGGAGCCACAGCAGCAACTGCGAGCATTCCAGACCTCTTCAAATCCGCCAAGAGCGACGCACTGACGTTCATTGGTTCGGATGGCGAGATTCGGGGCGCTGAGTTTGAGCAGGCGTCCCGGTATTACAAAGCCAGCTACCCTCAGCCATTGATGTCGGATCAGCAACTCGCAGAGGCGATTGCGGCGTCTTTCTAGCCCAATGACTCGCAAGAGCCAGCCTTGACGATCTTGAGGAAGAAAACCGGGTGAACCCCCGCAAAAGTCACTGGGCATGAAAAAGCCACGGCCTCCTGCCGACCTAACCCTCCTCCCCATGACCATGAAATATCCGATACCGCGTGTAGAAGCCACCGCCAAATACTTACTATCTAACCGATCTTGAACCTGTGGAAGCTTTGCTCTTCACCTCCCTTGAGTTCATTTTTGCTTTTCTGCCCATCGTATTTGTAGGATTTTTCTTACTCGCACGCATTGCCGGTAAAGAGGCCGCAGCCATATGGCTAGCTGCCGCATCCGTATTTTTCTACGGTTACTGGAGCACCACCTATATCCCTCTTTTGCTGGCATCCATCGTATTCAATTACACCATTGGGTATATCATCGCCAAGAATCAGGAACACAATAGGACCAAGGCAAAGATCGCTCTGTATTTAGGGGTTATCAGCAATTTGTTGCTGCTCTGCTATTACAAGTACTCCAATTTTTTCTTGAGCGAGGTTGCGAGGTCAACCGGCGTACATATGCCGACCCTGGAATTGGTTCTGCCACTCGGCATATCTTTCTTTACCTTCACGCAGATCGCCTTTTTGGTAGATGCATGGAAAGGCAAAGCCAAGGAGTACAATTTCTGGCACTACCTGTTGTTTGTCACATGGTTCCCACACCTGATCGCCGGCCCGATCTTGCACCACAGCCAGATGATGCCGCAGTTTCGCGACCCGGATATTTACCGCATCCGATCTAAAAACATCTCTATTGGCATCGCGCTGTTTGCAGTTGGCCTGAGTAAAAAGCTATTAATCGCAGACCCCATCAGTGTGTATGCGGACCCCGTGTTTCATGCCGCAGCAGCAGGGCAGGCAATTAGCTTTATGATCGCCTGGACAGGAGCGATGGCATACACGATTCAAATCTACTTTGACTTCTCGGGTTATTCCGATATGGCTGTGGGCCTGTCGATGTTGTTCGGGATTAAACTGCCGATCAACTTCAACTCTCCTTACAAGGCACAGAACATTATTGAGTTCTGGCGCCGCTGGCACATGACGTTGTCGCATTTCCTGAGGGACTACCTATACATCCCGCTCGGTGGCAATCGGAACGGTGAAACTCGCCGACTGATCAACCTGGCGCTGACCATGCTGCTCGGAGGCCTGTGGCATGGTGCAAACTGGACCTTCGTTGTTTGGGGTGCGCTGCACGGTACGTATTTATGCATAAACCACATGTTCCAAAAGCTCCCGCCAGTCATGCGTCTGTCCGGGGTGCTGCCAAAGGCCTTGACTGCGCCACTCGGTGTGCTGCTGACGTTCACCCTGGTTGTGATCGCATGGGTGTTCTTTCGCGCTGACACCATTCATTCCGCAGAGGTGATCATTACTGCAATGGCCGGCCTACAGGATGCGGTTTCTTGGGAAACCGTATTCAATACATTGAGCGCACATACATTTATCGGCTACCTGACCGTCTCACTGGTAATAATCTGGGTATTCCCCAACACTTACGAAATACTGAATCTTTTAGAGAAAAACATCACAGTAGATGATCACGAAAGACGGAGAACCAGTTCAATGGTGAGTGTGACCGCCGGGGTAATTTGCGTTGCGCTAATAGGCACCAGTCTACTGTCTACCTTCGGAACAAATGTCATCAGCCCATTCTTATATTTCCAATTCTAACCATGAACCCATATAGAACTTTCGCTTTATCCGTGGCCGGCGCATCAGTGATAGCGTTCGGCGCCTACTATTGCGCATTCGTTTACCAGCTTGGCGCACCCATCCCGGCCTCCTACGATGTGGCGAACTGGATATCCCTAAAGGAAAACACCGCCCAAAACACTGCGGGGCACCGCGTTCTTCTCATCGGTGATTCAAGTGGAGTTTTCGGAATGGATAGCCCGCAACTGGAAAAGGAGCTTGGGCGACCTGTCGTCAACATGACATTGCATGGCGGGCTACCGCTGGATTGGATAACAAATTTTGCCGAGCGTAACGTCAGATCTGGCGATATCGTAATTATGCCCCTGGCATGGCCTTACTACTTTCGTGACTTCGATACACCGGAAGACTGGATGATTGATCAAATCGTCGCTTGGGACAGGGATTACTTTGATTCAATGAGCCTGTTGAAAAAGCTCAAGTACTTATCAGCGGTTAACCCCCAACGCCTGTACGACAATTTAAAAATCAAGATCAAAGCCAAAAAAACACTAAAAAACTTTCCGCTGCGGAAAATTCTATCGCCGCAAGAAGCGCTAAAGCAATATCAAGAACAGTATGGTGGATCGACCACCCAATTCTCGTACAGCTACCTGAACATGAATAAATATGGTGACATGTTAAACACCTGTGGCAACGTCACATCTGCCATAAGCAGCCTTCAAGTAGCACCAGACTCAAAAGTCAATACAAAAGCCCTACAACTCCTGAAGGAAACGGCTAAAAATATTGCCAGCCTTGGCGGGACTTTATATATAGTACCGTCTATCACAGTATCAGATTCACAGTCGCAACAACCCCATTATGAGCAAGCCCTTAACAGCATGTTAAATCAGGTAAAGGCGTCGGGTGTAAACGTATTAGGAGAAGCCAAGGAGTTTTATTTCCCTCCTGAAGCCTTTTTTGATACGAACTTCCATCTAAATTGTTCTTATCGAAGTGCCCGTACCAAAGCCCTTGCGAACATCCTGAAGCCTGAACTGAAAGATGTTGCGGGTACTAACGCGCCCGCTGGATTGTAAAGCGTCAGGTAATCCCCCCTGAAAAAGTACTCATCATAAGTAGAATTTTCCCCTGACCGGATCAAGGAAATTTTGCGTGAAGACATCGCGGCGACGAGAGATGGCGCAGGAAGCAGTTCGCTCAGGTCGGTGAAGCATCAAATTATCGTGCCTGGCTTTCAGGGTTAGCCTCTCGCGCTATCGTTTACTGCCGCGTTTGGTGCCAAAAAACGCCGAGATCTCCGATAAACTGATTCAACCCACGTAGAACCAGCGTACTGGGGATTTCGCTTGTGCTTTACGTACCTGATCAACGTGAGAGGCTATCGCTGCAACCACAAGCGGGTATATCGGATTTACCGCGAGCTGGAACTAAATCTGCGTATCAAAAAGCCTAAGGCACTGGCCGTTCCCGAGGCGACTAACCAGTGCAGATCGATGAGCTTCATGCACGATCAATTAGCGGACGGAAGCAGCTTTCTGGTTTTCAATCTGATTGATGACTTCAACCGGGAAGCCCTGAGTATGAAAATTGATTTGTCGCTCCCCTCTGAGCGCGTAGTGCGGGCATTGGATCAGGTTATCGAATGGTGCGGAAAACCACAGGAAATCCGCAGTAATAATGGCCCCGACTTTATTAGCGCCAACCTCACTGGCTAGGCCGAGAAACAGGGTATTCGTTTGGAAAATATTCAGCCAGAGAACCCGCAGCAGCAAAATGCTTACGTCGAACGCTATAACCGGACGGTACGCTAAGACTGGCTTGGCCATTACTTGTTTGAATCGATAGCTGAAGTTCAGGACTATGGGACGAATTGGATCTGGACATACAATCACGAGCGCCCGAATATGGCTCTTGGAGGAATAACCCCCAAACAGAAATTGGCCCAGGTGGCCTGACCTCTACATATGGCGAATGCTAAAAATGGGGGGGATTACCTACAAAGGCCTCAAAATGCGGACTCAAAACAACGCTGCTGTACATGCAACTCTCCCATGTGACTCACCTGACTACCAAGAGGGAGTAATTTTCAGAGCAGCTGAGTTCAAGTCGCATCGATGAACGGCAGCCAACAGCCACGTTCATCGAGAAGCCGCCACCCTCTTCAGAGATGGGTGTGACCAAGAAAGTACGGCATAACCACGAATTCATAGCAGCCCACGAATCGGGGGGGGGATTTAGTGGTTTTTTTTCGCAGGCATGAAAAAGCCCAACCTGTGAAGATTGGGCTAAGTCATTGAAAAATATGGTCGGGACGGAGTGATTCGAACACTCGACCCCTAGCACCCCATTCAAGCTTGTGTCTCTACAGGCTGCTAAATTCAAGGCTTCGCGCTTGGCGTTCGCTGCAACGATGCCCAACAGTGCTAAACCGCGAGTGACAAAGTCACTTGAAAAGTCACTCAGTCTTTTGCCACCACCAGCGTCCTTTCAACAGAATACGCTTCTCTACAAACTCAAAACGCTCCTTTCTCGACGGCTGTAGCAGGCCAAAGAACTGCGAAAGCTGGGACTGATGGTTTGACTGTCTTCAAATTGAGTCGAAACCCTGACCACACCAAACAAAGACCGGTTCGATTGGAGAACAAGGTCCTTCGCTAGCTGGCGGTAGCCAACTTACGGGTTCCAAGGGGTTTCTCTACCTAATTTCGGCTGGTCTAAATGCACCACGAAAGGAAGGTTAAACACCCATTGAATGGTAATTTCAGGCCTTCCGTCCATCACCACCTCTGGTAACATGCAACCAGGATTTCGATAGTATTAAGGACTTAGTGTCGTGGCTAGACCTGCAATTCCAATGGAGATTCAAAGAGCACTGCTGATTGAGGCTAGTCATCAGTGCGCAATTCCTGCCTGCCCACATCCCAGGGTAGAATTTCACCATATTATTCCGTGGGCCACATGCAAAAAACATGAATACCACAATCTTATTGCACTCTGCCCTAACTGCCATACTCGGGCTCATGATGGTGAGATTGATCGCAAGTCACTAATTAAATACAAGTCGATGTTGGCATCAGCTATTCGCGACTTAGGAAACTCCGCTTTCAACCAACCTATCGTTGAGATTAAGCGACGCATATATAAAATCGACATTAACCATCCTGATATTTATTTTGACTTTGAGTTTCCTGACTTCTGTAATGCAGACGTAATTATTGCTTCAAAAAACATAGAAGCCTGGGGTACCGAGCTACTGAACTGGCACACGGATTTAGCTGAAAGAAACAAGAAGGAGGCGATTGATGATGGCTACACTCGCGGAGCCTATTTAATCGGCAGATACGACGTTATTCGAAGAGATGAGCATGTATTGAGCGTTCGATACAAAATCCAAGGCTATTTGGGAGGTGCTCATGGATTCACAGAGACCAGAGCACAAAACTTCCTCTTATCACCATTCTCCCCTTTAACTCTAGACTCATTGCTAATTAATAGCCAATGCTTGAACAAACTATCTAATCTAATCAGAGAAGAGTTTAAAAACCAGCACCCTCGATTCGAAGGTGAATCGCTTATGGGAGGAACGAGCCCTAGCTTGATCGAATCAACCCCATTTATAGTTGGGCAATACGGGTTAGAATTTATGTTTGGCGAGTATCAAGTTGGCGCATACGCACAAGGAAATCCCGATATACATTTATCATTTTATCAGTTGAGAGGAATTTGTAAGCCGGAGGTCCTAAAGTTAATGGACGAGGATTAATGTGCATTCCAAACCTAGTTGCATGAAACCCCATCATGCCACTTCAACATAGCCCGATGATGGATTGGACGCATCAAGCTTTCACCTTCAGCGAATAAAGGCTTCTTAGGAAGCTATGGAACCTCTTGTACCACTTTATTACCACCTATCGTTCGTCAGCGGCGCTATACTGGCTTCTGATACTCTTTCAAAAGGCTACACGCTTCAAAATTATGCGCGGAAAGAATTCATAGAATAGAACCAAGGATCCAACATGAACAAAAGCCAAAAAGAATCGACAACTGTAGAAGATAAGAACACAGCAACACTAAAAGACGATAACTCAAAAAACAAAAGTTGTTTTATAATCATGCCAATTGCAGATATGGACGACTATGAACCAGGGCATTTTCTACGAGTTTACGAGCACCTCATAAAGCCCGCCTGCATTAACGCTGGATTTGAACCTCATCGAGCAGACTTTGTGGCCGCCAGCAACTATATAATAATCGACATTTTAAGAAAGATCCTAGATAGCGACTTAGTAATATGTGATCTGAGCGGCAGAAATCCTAACGTACTTTATGAGCTTGGCGTACGCCAAGCTTTCAACCTACCCACTGTTTTAATAAAAGATATCAAAACACCGAAAATATTTGACATCCAAGGCCTTAGATATACTGAGTACAACCATACATTACGAATTGACGAAGTCGAAAAAGAGCGAGAGCGCATTCAAAAATCTATCTTAGCGACTGCCGCAAACCCAAATGACGTAAATTCCATGATTCAATTATTGGGCGTAAAGCCCGCTCCCCTACCCCACAAAGTCGAGCTATCCAACGAAACCAGCGTTATACTTGAATCACTAAAAGACATATCTATTCGAATTTCCAAAATGGAACTATCTCGCGACTCAAGAACACCAAATCAAACTTCAAGAGAGAATCCAAATCCTGTAATAAGGACCAATAACGGAAATTATTTCTTTAACCAAGAAAACTTCAGGATTGGAGAGACTCTATTCCTAAACGGGACACCAATAGGAGAGCTAATAGGGGCTTCATCTAAAGAAATAAAAATCCAAGCTCCAAACAACAAAATTCTGCTAATAGATGTATCATCCCCAGAGTTCGAGCACCTAACAGGAATTCCATTTTAATCAATATCCAGTTACAACTTTCCTAAGCCCACACCCCCCTCCTGAGTACTCGTTATCTGTGGCCTTCGATGATGACGAGTATCCCGTTTCCATCCCCCGCTACGAGCGCCATAGTTCCCCCCCGAGTAAACCCTTCTTTCCGGAGATGTATTGGGAACCGTTTCATCAGACCACTACAATGATGGATTGTAGTTACTTAGGCTAAGGGCCACAGCAATATACAAAACCCGCCCTCCTCACCCACCTATCTCTAACTCAGGCTTTCTTATCTTCAGTAATCTTCTCTATAAAGTCGGGAATCATCCTTTCACTAAAACCAGCAACAACAGCCAACAAAAACATTTTTTTATAATTACCACTTAAAAACTCGAGCAACAAGCCAGACTTACTAGCAACTATCGCAATCACACCAAAGCAACAACCGAGCCCAACCCTAACTATTGATTGCAACACCAAAAGGCCAGTAGAGTCATATGCTGCAACCTTTATATCCTTTGATCGTTGAAGCACAGATATCGCCGCCCCTACCAATCCTCCGGCAATGCCTGTCAGCAGTATATTTAAATTCAGCGTAAGAGATGTAGAGTAATAAAAATAAACAAAGAACAGCCCAAGAAAAACCAACCCCGAAACACTTAGTATTGACAAAACCAAATACAACCCTGCAACATTGCCTATGGTCTTATCCAAGTACATTTGGACAGGAGAAAAGCATTCACCAACATCAACCTCGAGAGACTTCAGCGCAGATATAAACCCCGACGCTAATTTATGATTGAATCTTTCAATTTTGTTTTTTGGTAGCACCAACATCCCTAATGCCTTCAATCGCTGATACTCAGTAAATGCTTTGACTGGGTGTGCCTTTACATCTTTCACCTGATAAGCGACTTCCCCCTTACTGTTCAAAAACACTACAAAGGCCGCACTATACTCAAAAACATATTCTACTTCTGGCTTTTCATCTATAAACCGCTCGAGACTCTCAAAAATATCAGATGTTAACTGAACCCCATCAGATTCCGCACCAAAAATCAAAGCCAGCAAACTAATTCTGTGACTTTCCAAAGTAAACCTGTGAACGCCACGAAACTTAATAAAAGCTTCAGAAAGCAAACTCTCTAACTGCTGTATTAGCGCCTTATTCTTGTTTGTTCTTATTCGACTCAGATACCTTAGTTCTCCACCAGAATGGAGTACAAGCCCATTCAATCCGCTAAAATAGATTCGGTCAACGACTCGACCGTCCAAATAATCGCCCACTCGAACCTTGGAATACTCAAAAGAATTTCCGAAAACAAAATTTCGCGCTTCAAGCTCATTACTTACTTGAGCTGTAGTCCGCCCTGAGAGAAGGCGCTTCCAAACACTAACAATAATTTTTTTAACTCTCGATACTGCCGTAGCAAATTTCAATTCGTTCCTCACTGCTCAAATATATTCCATATTCCTACAAACCCAGCTAAATTCAAGCAGCCCGAGGTCGAGTCTGCTTTACTGGATTTCGTTAACATCTATCGTCCACCCACTTCATAAACTGATGGCGATATAACATTAAAACGCCACCACCTCAAGACTTCATTTATCAGAGCACAAGGAAGTCATGAAATAGCAACGCATCTCACCTGAAGTCGATGCACCTTCCCACCCGTCTATCTCTTCATTCCTGATGAACTCCCCCGCTTCTCTCTACTAAATACCAATGCTCCCAATCATCAGCGCCACACCCGCCCCCCCTCTCCCGCCGCTTCTCCATCGCCCCGATTATGGATCGTAACCATCTAGATAAAAAACCCTATAAATCAATATCTTACTTTTGACACCAGTATTGCTGTAGCAAAATTTAAGCAGCCAACATGACTTGATTGAAAGTGTTCCTTAAACCCTCTCCCCCGATCCGTCCGATCAAAGACAGTACGGAATCTTATCTTTTAGCTTTTCCTAAAGCGTTCTACTGACTGATAATTTCACCGACAGTCAAAAAATTACAGTGCTGTATGAAGGTCTGCTTTCGGGCGAGGTTGTGTAAAAACGTTTCTCAGTGCGTCAGGTACTCAACGCAGGACTGAAAATCACGCTTCTACGCAAAATCCACATGTGCTGACCTGCCGATAAATCTCAGATTTAACGCAGAGGCGTACACCTCATTATTGACGAACCGTTTTTACACACTCTGTGCCAAGACCGGACGCTCACCGAACCTGCTCCACTCTAAGGGTGTGCGGATATCGAGATATCCTATGACGCCAAAGCGACCAACCACGATGATCAAAAATTTTAGGTAATAACCATGCTAGAGTAATATCATAATGATGTCTCACGACATGACGTCTATATTGGAGTGCAAAATGGAGCCAGAAGTAGTAACAACTTACGACGAGATTGCTTTGTTGCCTGCAAAGGTTAGGAAAATTTATGAAGACTTTAACAAAAAGATCCCAGACACCTCCGACCTAGAAAAATATATTAATTTATGTGATGGAATAGTTGAAAAAGCTTCATTTATAGGAGAGAAACAACTCGTAGATGTGCATCGTGCTCAACGGATATTTCTCGCACTAATTCAGTGCAATGAAAATCTGAAAGATTTAGACGAGAAGGCAGAGTTCAAAAGCTCGCTGAGCCAAATCGCGGCTAACTCACTAGATCCACGCACTCCAGGCGGATCGCATGCTCTAAACATGATATTCGAGCTCGATTTTCTCCAACATATTAGGCTTAGGGGATTGGAAGCTCGACTTGGAGAACCAGATATCGTTATATCTGCACCATTTGGTAACTACTACGTGGCCTGTAAAACGGTTAACTCTTTTAATAATTTGAGCTCGAATCTTGAAAAAGGATCCGCTCAGATTACGAGAAATGGCTTTGGTATTATTGCTTTAAATCTTGAACCGCATATCTACTTCGAAGAGCCATACAAGGCGCAATCTTTACTTGAAGTTCACACAGTTCTAAAGCGTCACTTGGAAGGGCTATATGAAGGTCATAAAAAAATGATCAACAAGCATCTTGCTTCTGGCGATTTTGACGGTGTGACCCTGCAGATTTCATGCGTGGCAAAGATAGCTGAAAACCCCACAGATCTGGATACCGTAACTCATAACGTCTATTACTCTCGACCAAACATTCAGAACCGAGAATATCACGATCGATTCGTTGGTTTTAGACAATCTATGGAGGGCCCAATAAGCAGTAGTTTTGGATTCCCATACTGAAGCCGGTCAAGTGGTTTATTTCCTATTCTCCACTTACAAAAAACAAACACAAATAAGGATCGAGCAACATTTAAGCGATTTTCATATATGGCAAGAAAACCGACTTACCCTGTTGCCTCAGAACATATAATTCAAGAAGGAGTATTATTTATGGAACCTGCAGTACAGGGCGCATTAGTTGGTGCAACTGCAGCAATCATCGGAGTAGTTTCAAGTGGTGCTATACAATGGTATTTGAAAATATCTGAAGAGTCGCGCCGAAAAAAAGAATCTGCGGAGCTAATGATATTTTATTGCCGTCGCCTACGAAGTGTGCTTCGAAAGCTAAGTGCTCAACCAAGTCTCTCCAGTCATTTATCACTAGGAATTTCAATTAATGATGACGATATTAGCGACCTCGAATACGTGCTTAAAGAACTTTCGACAAAAATACCTCAACTTAATTTGATAGCTTTCGATATCAAAAGAGCGTTAAAAAACGTTCAAGGCTATTCAAATCAATACTGGGAACTACTAGCCGCCCTAAAAAAAGGAGCTGGCAATCCAAAAGACCTCCCAATAATTGAATCGTGGCTTATGACGGATGCACGACAAGGCAGTATCCAAGCCCACAACGCCATACAACTGTCATTTGAACAGCTTACAAAATCGAGAAGAAAAATAATTATTCACAAGGTTCGTCTTGATGATACGTATAGCTACAAATGACCCCAACATTCCATAGCACAGCCAATATACTGCTACAAACAAGACAGCTACCGGAATAGACATCAAAGAACCTATGAATCGATACAATATATCACCAACGCAAAAACATCGAACAACGCCTGCACATTTGTAAGATTCGCCCAGTAGAGGGTGGCGGGCTAGCAGTCCGCCTAACTAAACCGCCTCCAATTTTTATGTGAAACTCCACCTAATTATATCAATGTGTAATAAGAACCAAAGAAAATAACGAGTGCACCTAGAAAAACCAAACACCATTGCTTAGATAGCAATCGAATTAACACATTAGTAAAATCTTTAAATACAGGTTCTGGGCGTTCATCAATAGCTACTGTAGGATTTTGACCCGCTAGTGTGGATGTCCAAAATCTACTTGAGAAGCTTTCACCTGAACGGTCTTTTTTAAAGTACAAGCTATGCCCTCCTTTAAAGTACCTATTAACGAAATTTGGTGTGCTTTCTCGATAAAAGCCTGCTCGCCCCGCATAACCCAAACCTGGTACGAAAAGTTTTGATAACAAAAGAACCGTATCACTTGTTCCACATTCATTTATTGTTTGATCTGTCATTTTAACTATATGATCAATAGAGTCGGATTCAGATAATGGGGAGCCGCAAATTATTACAGTACTCACGCGACACTCTTCGGGTAGCATTTCAAAAGCACGGGAGAGAATCACCGATCCAAAACTATGTGCTACGATTGATATTCTCTTACCTTGATGCTGTTTGATAAGTGCCGCCAATCTAACCGCGAGTTCTTTAGCGCGCCTTTCTCTACTCTTAGGAAAGTAGAAATACAATAAATCCACATATTCATATTTTACTTGTAGAATATCAAAGGTCCTAGAGTATTTTTTAACTTCAGTTGCTAACTCAGCTTGCCAAGCACCGTAAGTCCTAATCCCATGAACCGTAATCAATATCTGATCTTTTATAAGACGTTCAGATTTTTGTGCTGCTTCAACATGAATTTGCACTTGACTGACTAATTGATCTAGCCAGTCTTGTGAGTTTAGACTGCCATCCAAAACTATAGATGCAGCATTAAGAAATGTTCCTTGATGTGTTTTAAGCCTTTCAATGTCAGCGGTGAGCCCAACGATCATCTTAGGCCTAATGAAAGGCTTTGCTGAACTCTCAAGATCGCTCAAGAGTTCTAGACTGTTTTTAGCTTCGGGGGTACCTCTATCTTTTTTAGGTAGTAGGACGTCCAGTACCATAAAGTCTATTGGTTCTAATAGCTCGGATCGAGCAGAGTCGGCGCTTTCACTAACGATAAATGTTATATGATTAATTAACCCTGATGCTTTTAATTTTTTTTCTACAAGCGCAATTCTTGGCTTAGAATCATCAACAAACAATACCTTTAGCATCCCAGCTTCCCCATTACTCGTCCAAGTTCTTCTTGCCACGAGTTATCGCTAGACTCAAATAAAATACACCCCAAATAGGAATTCCCCAGCGAACCCAAAAGGTCATTTATTTGCTCAATACTTAAGCTTTGAGTACCCACACTGAAGTCCTTATACCCTGTCAAAATGACAAAAGGTGGCAGTTTTTGTATCTTGGCCAGTTTGTTAACAATCTCCTTGCCTCCAAGAGCTCTAAAGCGCCCTCCCTGAGTCTGCTCGTTTCGATCAAAAGTAGGCATGCTCATGTCCACAATGAGAAAATCAAAGGAGCACTCATGGGCTAAGGTTAAACCAGAGTTATAGGAGGCTGCCTCAGAAACCACTATATGGCTGTAGCTTCTAAGGTACTCAATAATCTTCTCCCTTTTAAGGGAGTTGTCTTCTATCACCAAAATATTCATTTCTTAATCTCATTATTGCAACAAACTGATTCCTCTCAGATTCAATATCGAAATCAAACCCTGGAGAGGAATTGGTGAGAATGCTGAAGATTTTATAGAGTCCCGCCCCGCCTTCTTGTCTATTTAACGACAGATAATCAGGAGTCCATTTTGATTTTTGTAGACGGATTGTTTCTGGGAGTTCTGGAGCTGATATCTCAGAAACATTATTTCTTATATAAATGGCGTTACCCGTGGAGGTAACTTCATGCTGCATAACAATAGGAGACTGCTCTACGCCATACTTGTAAGCATTTTCTAACGCTGTAAATATTGCTATAAAAAGCGATCGAGCTTCACGATATGATAACAATAGAGAGCTCTTGGCTTGAGTAAACTGCACCGAGCAATCACCATGACCATAAATTGATTCAAAAGAAGATACGGAAGCCTCGATTACAACACCCAGTCGTTCAAAGCTTTCAGCACTCTGATCCCCGACGAATTTAAACCAGTTAGTTACGACTTCAATCTGTTTAGTGAACATGGAGCGTGCATTTTTAATTTCTTGCATCAGGTCCATCATCGCTATGCCACCTTTAGCTTGCGATATTTGCTCCTCCAGCCCCATGATCAATTCGTTCACATCACCAGCTAAATCATTAGCAATCAGCAGTTGAGCGCGACGGGCACTTTCACCTGCAATTTCCCACATAAACTCAAGAAGGCTTTTAAAAAAAACATTAGCGTTAGAAGAGTCATGAATTATGTGTGAAAGCTTTACTAACCGTTTATGGTATGGCTTAAAATCAAAAATACCACCCGAACCGTCGAGCCCGCTATCAACTCTAAATTGCTCATTAGTCAGCTCAAGAAGTGCGTCAATTTTCTGAGAAAACTCTTGAAGAATACCATCTATCTGACCCGTAAGGCCGGGCTGAATATAATTATAAAAGTTTAACCAGTAAATATTCTTATTATACTCACCGTTCTTTTGAACGGTTACTAGCTTTGTTTTTTCAAAACAGGCCCTTAATTGCGCCTCAAAAACTATATGCCTGATTTCCGCACTCAAATATTTATCAAGCCCATAGCTCTCATTTAGCGCGAAATCATCAATTGCAGTAATAAATATTTTGTATAGCACGTCTGTTTTTTCAGTAGATGCTATTGCATTGGTATCAGATATTTTAAAAAAATCCTTGGAAATTTCAAGATCTGATACATTTCCTACAGGCGCGAGTACTACACCGCCAGGAATAGACTTAGCCTGTGCAAAAAGCGCACTGTAAACATGCTTACGTTGTGATTCGATCTCATGAACATCGACGAACAATTTACCTGACTCAATCTTCGCCCTTAGTTTTTCTACAAAAAGAGACTCCAATACATTATCACGTTCTAGCCGCAACTGTTTTTCCATGCTCGGCACAGCGTCGATCAAAAGATCTATAATTGCAACACGCTCATGAACAACCTCATCGTTAGTTTTGTATTGAAACAGATTATCAAGTTGAGACGGAATGCAAATCTGGTGCAGAAAATAGACTTCATTCCTTGTCAAACTTTTCTTTTCATATATTTTTGAGATCCTATGAGTTTTTGCCAATAGTGCAAAATCCTCAAACAACTCTGTTTTGGTCTCTTCAAAAGTTGCGGCCAGCTCTTTCGAAAATATATCTAACGCTATTAAGCATAAAATCCTATCTTCGAAACTCTCCTTTTCTACCTCATCTATGATCTTACACATCTTTGTAAACGGTAGATGATAGAAACTTAGATAGTTTTTATGGTATTCGTCAACTGCGAAGGAAATAGCATCAAGTGTTTTACCTGAATCTAAAAGAGTAGTTGCACGAAGTTTTAGAAAATCTGATTTGACTGGGAATTTTGCCTCATCAATTTCGTCACCTATAGAGTCATCTGGGAAATATTTAGCCGCGCGGTAACTAGGTAACAGCTCGATTCTTTTAGGATCAATTAGGTGTCCGGCACTCATACCAAACGCTGCTTTAGGAGTATTTTTTCTTCCGAGTGCTCTTGTTTCAAGGCGCGACCGCTCCACAGCGTCAGGTGCGGTTACTTCCTCAAGAATGGATAAAAGATGAAATGATAGTGATTTTGCCCAACGCTCCGTTTTAAACTTAACTGAGAGTCTAGTTATGTTCTCTATTTTTTCGACAATGGTGTTTTCGCATTGCATAATGACTGACAAGTCAGCGGCCAAAATCTCAAAGAGATTTTTTCTTTCATGCGGAGATTTAAGATAGATTTTTGATTTTGCATATACTTCTATAAGCCCGAACAGACACGGATTCTCTGTTAACAGTAAGTTTTCCACCTGGGTTATTACGTCTTTATAATCGCCAAGTGTATATGAATCAATCACACTCAAAACCTCTGGTGCTATTGACGCATCAGGGCTGACAACACACCCTAACTCCTCATCGCCGACAGAAAGTGCTAAATCTTGGATTTTTCGAATAAGATGCAAGGGTACTGAGTCTGTAACGGCCAGCTCTAAAACCACTTCTTTTAACAAAACATATTGATCAATAATTGATTCGTGAGAGTGGTCTTTAATGCACGACAGCTCAACATTTCTTTCAGGATCGAGGTAGTTGTAGAGGTAACGGCAAGACTCAGTATCGCCATGCCTTATTATATCCTGCAAACCTGAAGTACGATATTCTGCTAGGCGATTGCGAATATTATTCAAAAAAACACTAATTGCATTGCCTTCTGAAATCAACTGCAATCTTAAAACCGATGGAGTCACATCCGCAAGTGGAAACTTCTCAGGCAGACTAGATAGGTATGCTTTAGTATCTTCTTTTTTAAGCTCTTTAGTAACATGTACTCTAGTAGATATTGACCACCAACTTTTGCACAACTCATCCAGAGCATCAAGCTCAGAAATTATTTCATTCGGCATACTTCGCAAGATGTAATTACTGATTTTCTCTTGAGCGCCTAGAAACTTGCGCAGCAGTTCGCGATTCTTTTCAAATAGCCCTAACATCCAATAAATAAAGACGTCATCGCTTAGATGCTCACCAAAGGTGAATGAATTGTAATAATCTACCCCACCACTAAAAACAGGGTTGAGAGTATCTGGAAGACGCACATGCGCTCCGAGCTTAAATATTAAGTCGTACTCATTCGCATGGCCTAGTTTCTGAATCTCACGCATAATCCGATTAGCGTTGCGAGCAGGTGTCTCCTCCCTTCTCAAGGCTAGTATAGATACGTCAATCGAAAACTTTTTGCCTTTTAATTTTTTTTGAGCGCTCATTTGATGCCTAAAAACCAAGGATCGTAGTGGCAAAATCGTAGCACATTAGTACATTCAGATGATTTTTGAACACCTTCAAGCTAAAGACTCAGCTTGCGCGGCTTTGTTTTTGAGTGACTGTGATTTTTGTCCTGTGAAACCACCTTTTTAAGGCGGGCCGATGTTAAATCAGGTTTGACAACCTCTGCTGAAACAACGGATTTCAATCTCGGCCTCGTATTTTTCAAGAACCGCTTGCCGCGAGCGGAAGCCTTTGGCTGTTTGCTGACGGTAAGTCGCCCCCCCTTAACCTCCGACTATACATTCCCTCTCTTTGCGTCCAGCGACCGAAAAGTCACCTTCGCTACCTACAAGACACCTGCCACAGCTGCTGTATTTGTGTTGTATAGCTCTGACTCATCATTTCACGCCTCATCCCCCATTCGGGGTTGCTCGGCACACTCGCTGCACGCAGCGTCCCCCTTCCCCAGCGACCATTGATTTCATCAAGGACTGCCATCACACGGGATGCTTCTGCCGGCTGAATTACCGCAAACAGATCGTCCGAAAACTCACCAGGCTGTCGAAGGTCCAGCAGCAGGATCACTGCCTTGCTGTATTTAAATCCGGGTTGAAACACATGGTCTAGTGCATCCACTGCTGCCCTTGTCAGCAAACGTACATCGTCTGTTGGGTATGGCAGTGTTACTACCACTCCCTTGGCGTATTTGGCTTCATCAGGATTGAACATGCCGGTGCGTATACTGACCCGAACCTTTTTGCAGTATGACTTCTGAACTTTCAGCTTTTCCGAGGCGCGCATCATGTAGGTGGCCACTGCCTCTTTTATTGGTGCCAGCTCAGTCAGTCGTTTGCCGAACATGCGGCTACAACAGATTTCCTGCTTTGGCGGATCTGGCTCGTCCAGCTCAAGGCAAGCTGTCCCGGCCAATTCGCGAGCAGTTTTCTCAATAACGATGCTGAATTTCTTGCGCAGCGTCCACGGGTCAGCCTTTGCCAGGTCCATGGCGGTACGAATGCCCATCGCTTCAAGGTGCACGGTCATTCGCCGCCCTACTCCCCACACCTCAGACACAGCTGTATTGCGCAGCACCCAGTCGCGCTCGAAGTCCCCGCAAAGATTCACTACCCCGCCGGTTTGGGCCTGCAATCGCTTCGCAGTGTGATTGGCAAGTTTGGCCAACGTTTTGGTATGAGCGATCCCGACACCTACCGGGATGCCGGTACATTGAAATATGCGGCTGCGTGTTTTCCGGCCCATAGCCGAAACGTCAGCTATGCCGGTCAGGTCAGCGAATGACTCATCGATGCTATAGACCTCCACCGCCGGGACCATCGCTTCGATCAAGCTCATAACCCGCTCGCTCATGTCGCCATACAGCGCATAGTTCGATGAGAAGGCGACAATGCCCAACTTCTCCAGGCGATGCTTTATCTGGAAATACGGCTCCCCCATTTTCACGTGGGGCTTGGCGTCATAGCTGCTAGCAATCACGCAGCCGTCATTGTTACTCAGCACCACGATGGGCACTTTGGCCAGATCGGGACGAAACACACGCTCACAGCTGGCATAGAAGCTGTTGCAGTCGATGAGCGCGAATACTGGATCTGGCTTAATTGCCATGGCTGCGTACTGTGTGAGTGATCACTCCCCAAATGGAAAGATCGTCGCCTTCCAGCACATGCCGGTCTGGGTATTTCGAGTTTTCAGACTGGAGAATGACCATCTTTTCTCGCATGCACAGACGTTTGCAAATCGGATCGTTGTTGAGCAGCGCTACTACGA
This sequence comes from Pseudomonas sp. NKUCC02_KPG, assembly GCF_019345465.1. Taxonomy (GTDB): domain Bacteria; phylum Pseudomonadota; class Gammaproteobacteria; order Pseudomonadales; family Pseudomonadaceae; genus Aquipseudomonas. The sequence goes on along the minus strand of NZ_JAHKRC010000002.1, from coordinate 236,424 downwards.
CATTGCCATGGACTGGTTCGATTGAACGGTCGACAACAGCCAGATCCCCGGAAAAGATCCCGGCGCCCTGCATGCTATCGCCATCAATTGAGACCAAGTAAACGTGCGGAGCACGGATGTTCAGCACCTGGTCTAACGAGATTTGCTTCTCGATATGGTCTGCTGCAGGTGACGGAAATCCGGCTGGAACCTTGAAAGAGCAAAGAGGCAGGCGAATGCCTCCTTCTACAATTGGACCCAGAGAAGTGAAGCTCATGACGCACGCCTTAATTTAACTGTATGTATATACAGTTAACTGCAGAGCGTGATTCAGGTCAATTCGCCTTTAGGAATTTTCGACGAGAGGGAAGCCTTGAGCACTTCAAGCTACGCTTCGTTCAGGCCCCCTTTGCAAGAGGTCACCACGATGTGCGGTCGATTTGTACAGTATCAGGGTATGTCTGATTATCTTGAGGTGTTGGCGCCTGACCGGATTGTCGTGAGCGGGTATGACAATCAACCCATAGGTCGCTACAACGTCGCACCTGGCACGCACGTCAGTATTCTTCACGGCGGAGATGAGGGGCTGCGGATTGATCCCGTCCACTGGGGCTGGGCGCCGTTCTGGGCCAAGGGAAAACGCGCTGACCCGATCAATGCCAGAGTGGAAACAGTCACAACCGGAAATTTTTTCAAGCAACTCTGGCCCAAATGCCGGGCCTTGGTCATGGCTGACGGATGGTATGAGTGGGTCAAGAATCCGGATGATCCGAAGATGAAACAGCCCTACTTCATTCGACTGAAAAGTCAGGCGCCAATATTCTTCGCGGCGCTGGCCGAGGTACACCCAGGACTGGAGCCTCATGAAGGGGATGGGTTTGTGATTGTCACTGCTGCCAGTGATCAGGGGATGGTCGACATTCATGATCGACGGCCCATGGTGTTCTCACCCGAGCGTGCGCGAGAGTGGATGGGGAGCCATCTCGATCGAAAGGTAGCTGAAGAGTTGGCGTTGAACTGTTGCCAGCCAACAGAGGACTTTGAGTGGTACCCAGTTGGCAAAGCTGTGGGCAATGTGAAAAACCAAGGGCCTGAGTTGATCAGACCGCTGAAGTCATAACCGTGAAAAATTACAGAATTGTCCGCTTCATTTAGGTGTGCCAGCACACCTGTAATGCTGGGTCTACCGAGACTATCTGGAGATGGCGTTTTGCCCTATCTTTGCTGCACACATAGATATTCGGATACTTTAGGACCTTTCTCCCTTTCCTCCCAGTCCGAGATTACTCATTGCGCTAGCTGAAATCGTGTACTCCCATCCTTCTGCCAGGTTTAACCAAAGGGTAAAAAATGATTCGTACTATTATCGACAAAACTGCAGAAAAGCTAACTACAGCATGGAGACACAACACAGTTATAGACTGGTATAACGAAAATTCTGCCCCGCATGAGATGAACATACTCGCTCGGTTTGCAAGCGCAGCAGCTGAGACTTGGAAAGAAGCAACAGCATTTTATGAAGTCATGATCGACAATGGACGAATTGATTTATTGATCGTTTCACCAGAAGGGATTTTGCTTGTAGAAGGAAAAACAACATTCCACTCCAATACAACCTATTTAATAGAATCTCTGAACAGTCAAGTTGAGCGAGTACATGGCACCAACGGAGGAATGCGTCGGCTAATTGATCATAAGATACCGTCATACTGCCGCGAGCGCTGGAATCTAGAAACGCCACCACCCATGTACGTCGTTACGCTTTCTTGGTGTAATTCCAAAGGGCTTAAAGCCTGGGAATCATCTGAAAAATGGAGCGAGTCGATATCCGGTTTCACCTCTGGAAACACGCCCTTTATTTTTAGTGAGTACGAGCACTACTTACTTTTCAAATACAAAAAAACGAACGGTATGGCGTGGCTTGAAAACGATACCCTGCCAGCACATGACAGCCCTCACTTCAGCGCAGAGATCTCTTTGACGTAAGCCTGACAGGCCTGAAGCGCGATCAGTCCTTGATCGCCGTCGCCGGTGATTCCGATAATTCGTTGAGCATGCGCTGAGTCAAGTTGGGCTCTACGGGCGCCATAAACCACGCCGCCGGGGCTGGTGGTGGCCTGCACTGCGTCACAACCAATTGCGGCGGCGTCGAGTTGGACTGACAACCGCAGGTCAGCAGTAGCAAGGCGATCACGCAGGCGTGCCTGTTTAGTTTTTTCATCAGTAAGGGCTCTGTAATGGGCTTGGTCGCTGGCTGCCAGCCATTGCTCCAGGGCGAGTCGTTTGCCCTGCTCCGCCAAAATTTGTGCGGAGTTGGCATTGGCCAGATTGGTGCGCTCGGTTTGGGATTGCGGTTTGAGCGGCTGGATGATCAGCAGGTGCGGGAACGGTTTTACCGCTTCGGCGGCCGGGGTGGTGTCCGTCCCAAAAGCTCCGGTCGGAATAATGTTGGCCAGCGACGGGCTGATGTTGCCTGCAATGTTATTGATCGCCGTAGCGGCCCTGCCCACTTGTTCTTGGAGCACGCCTAGGCGTTCTTCAATGAGCGACGCCGCCCGTGTGGCCTTGTTGTAGGTGGTCACCACCGTCCCGACCTTGGACTGGGCCGCACTGATCCCGCGTATCAGGCGCTGAGCCTTGGCTCCCGTCTCAGCGCTGATAAAGGGTAGATCGTCCAGTCCATTGGCGGCACCGGTGATCTCGTTGATGGCGCCATTGACCGGGCCAAGCATACCGTCAAGGCTACGGCGTCCGGTTTCGCCTGCGGCTGTCAGGTAGCTCAACCCTGACTGCAGCTGCGCCATATAGGCCATGTACGCTCCTTACCCCACATGCGGGGCGTCATATAAGTTACGGCTCGACATCTGCTGGCCGATTTGTTCCATCTGCCGCTGCAGGTGCGGTTGGAGTTCCCGGGCCAGTGCGGCCGGGTCTTTGACATCGCCTTTCACGGTGATTTGAAGCGGTGCATTGATGTCGATTTTCTGATCGATCTTTGGCGGTTCGACTTTGAGCACCGGCTCAACTTTCGGTGGCATGGCCAGTGGCCCCGTGCAGGGGTGAGCCGGTGACAGGCAGCGCATGGGCTCGCGGGCATAGGGCGTACGCGAGGTGCGGTATTGGCCGGGCTCGGCGGCGCCGGTGTCACGCGGGATACGCATGTACTCGTCGGCCCATTGGTCGACCCACAGTGACGGGTCAGGCCGCAGCCCACGGAAATACGCCTCGCGGTACACCTCTGCACCGTTCGGGGTTTCCGTGTGCATGGGTTAGCTCTTGTTGTTGAGGGCGTGAATAAGGTCAGCCGAAGACATGCGCTCGGCATCTTCCAGCGAGGCGCGGATGGCATCGGTCAGACGGCGCTCGATTTCCCAAGGGTCAGTCATGGCGGCCAACTCCGGCGCCAGTTGCGGGGGCATGCCCAGCAACTGATCGCGCAGCAGGCGCCCCGCGTTGAAGGCACCGGTTTTGACTGCCTCCAGCTCGACCTGTGAACCCTGAACCTTGTGGAATTCAGCCTCGGCCAACTGCGCCAGGTAGTACTCGCGGTGGGCACGAGCTTTTTGGAAGTCAGGTTGCTTGCCAGTAGTGCCGATGGCGGGCTGCGGCGCAGCCATGTTCGGCGTGGATTCGATCAGCGGGGATAACTGGCTGATCACATCGCGCTGCACTCGGGCCTCTTGATGCCGAGCCGCGACGGCGGCTTTAGTGGGGTCGGCGGTTTCACGGATCAGTGCGATGGTCTCTTCAACATTGACCTGTCTTTCATCCGACGACAGGACCAGTTGATTGTTCTTTCTGAGCCAGGTTATGTAGCTAGGCGCCTTACCGATGTAGGCCGCAAAAGCGCTCTTCGACAGAAAAATGGGGTCTGTCACAAGCCCTCCTTTTCAACGGCTTTTCAATGCAAGCCTTTCAATTTCAATGGATTGAATTTCAATAAGCTGACAAGCCTGCGGCTAACGCTTTCCCGCGGGTTTCCTGCCCCGTACCCGTGGAAAATGCCCAGGGTCCCCGGCAGAATTTGAGAGACGAGAATTATTCTGATTGGTCCGAACGGGGTGGATTTTCACAAACCCCGAGGCGCTTGGCGGCCCAGCGCTCGTAAAGGCCGATGGCAACGTCTGCCCCGGCCATCGCCGTGAGGCAGCCCACCGCCGACGCTGCCCAGATCGACACGCCGTTGGCATGCAGCAGCATCATCGTGGACAGCCCGCAGCCGACGCAGGCACCTGACCGTAAAGCCAAGCGCCGCACCAGTGACCAACCCCGGGCGCCATCCTTATCCGCTCGCCACATCTCACCCGACACACCCCCGATCAAGGACAGTGTAATCACCAGCCAGATCGGCATATCAGCTAACGCTTGTTGCTCTGTTGTCATTGCCTGCCCCTAAACGCAAAAAACCCGGCGCAATGGCCGGGTTTAGTGGTGGGTGTCGGCCGCTCTCTGCGGTCGCACCTATCGAAGATGACTACTTTTTACAGGTGGATTCTCATGGCAGCAAGCCGCTTTTAATGCCATCGGTGAATAAGTGGGTTACACAAGGGGAATGTCTGGCGAATGTCGGTGAATACATCACCACGGCTATAGCTTTTAGTGCGCTGTCCTACCTGTCCTACCTTCTTGAGTCAGGTAGGACAGCTACAGACGCCTAAAATAAAGGGCTGTCCTACCGTCCTACCTCTTTTACTCTTTTCTCCCGTGAAGAAAGAAAACTTAAAACACGCCTGCGCGACACAGGCGCGAACGCTCGCCCACTACGCTCACACGCGCAATGTGCGCCACAAGGTTGGACAGTAGGACAGCCCAGTAAGTACGTGGCCTGTAGCTGTCCAACCTCATAAGGGCAAGGTTGGACGGTAGGACAGTATTGGCCATAAATACGGGCAACATCACGCAGCCCTACCCAACAGCAAGCCTTCAATGCAGACGTGAGCATCATGCAGCCGCCGATAGTAGGTCGGCGTGCTGCATCCGCAGTGCTGCATTTTCTGCGAGAGGAAGCTGTCCTGATTGCAATAGTGCTCTCTGACTATCAAGGACAACTCAGGTGACAGGTGCTTGTTCACAATCAGCTCAATATCAACCGATTCATCCAACAGCACTCGGCTGCCTCTGGTCCCTCGTATCAATTCGCCTTTACACTCCATTAGCATCGCAATCATGTTGCCGCCTACAGCACCGCACGGAACCGGTGTATGTAAATCCTGAGCCCAGAGTTTCAGCATTTCATCGATTCGCTTAATCATCGAAACATGGCTCCTCGATCGGATCGCGCACGAGAGAAGAAAAGCCTCCCCAGCCTTCTGGTTTCTTGTACGCCCACACACGCACCCCGCTTTTTGGGTGAGCTGTCACACGCTGCTTACGCCAACCGAGACGATGCATAATCGAGCCGACGCGCATCTGCTCAGGCTTACCCCAATGCCCAAGATCCAGCTTTAACGCACTGCCGAGGATATCGCTGCCTGTTGCGTGCTCACCGATCTGTGCCTCTTCAAGCCACTTGAGAATGGGACCTTCCCACTCATCACAAACAAAACGTTCTTCCTGCGCCTCGGCAAATAATGGTGCCTCTTCGCGCTCTACCCACCAGAGATCCCCAGCCGTATAGCCCGCCATCGCTTCTGCCCAAAGCTGATCGCGAACTTCGCGTAACTGGGCAAGATCGACCTTGGTACAGGCCACCGGCCAGTAACGACGGTTTCCCGTGGCATCCTTTAAATATTCGTCCTGGTTGGTGGTGCCCGCGAAAACACACTGGCGTGGCACGTCCATCGTTCTGCGTCCATAGCTCTCGCGGTAAGTGTCGGTTGAGGCCGAAAAAAACTGCTTGGCCTTTGTGGATTCAGCCTTGTTAAAACTATCAAGCTCGCCCAGTTCGATAATCCATTTACCACGGATAGCTTGGAACCCATCTTTGTCACCAAGGGAAAAAGGGGTGTCCATGAACCAATCGCCGCCCAAAATGGATAGCGCTGTAGATTTACCTGCCCCCTGAGCGCCCTCGAGAATCATCACAGAGTCAGCCTTGCAGCCTGGCTGCATCACTCGCCCGACGGCGGAGATAAGCCAACGACGTCCAACCTTCGAGCTGTACTCACTGGCTTCCACACCCATGATATCGGTCAGCCAAGAGTCGATCCGCGATACGCGATCCCATACCAATTCGCGCAAGTACTTACGTACCGGATGAAACGAGTGGTAATGAGCTACAACACTGACTGCCTCCATTACACTGCTGACTTTGACCCTCAGGTTGTACTGCTGGGCAAGCCATTTCATAACAAGCATGTCGTCGATATCAGCCCACTCACCCGTTTTACCTCCGTACGGTGCTGCGCGCAGTTTCATTACCTTTGAGCTGAAAGAACTAAAGCCAATGACACCGGCCCAGCGCTCATCGTTACCTAGAATCAGCTCGACGTTTTGCATGTGGGCTATCAGCGAGCCGTTTTCTGTCCTTGCAAGTTGATCTTTCCAGCCACCAGCAGCAGGCGGCCTGACCACCGACAACACCTGGCGGCGGACTGCGTCCAAACCTTCGGCACAATGCAGGTCGTTGAAGTCGGTCCACTTGATCTCACGCTCGCCAGAAAAGACTGGGCCTACCACTTGGCCGCCAACGATCAAAGCAGCGTTGCTGCCCTTCTCTTCGCCGGGGTTCCAGGGCTCGCCATTAGGGCGTTTGGTCTTCCAGTCATCGTCGCGGCAAACGATCAGGGCACGGCCCGGGAAACGCTCGCGCATGACCTTGGCCACCCCGCTCAAATTACCCGCGTCAAACGCGATGGCCACCGTCAAAGAGGTGGCCATATGCAGGCTTGCTCCGGTGGCGTAGCCTTCACAGACCAGTACCGGTTCGCCCGGCTCAGGGTGCGGGCCAATCAGGTGAAAGGCGCCTTCCTTGGACATGCCATAAGGCCAATAGGACTTGTCGCGGCCAGTGTCCTGCTGTTTCTCCGGGTAGATAACCTGCAGCCCTACGATCTGATCCCGCACATTGCTCATCGGCACCAAGACAGCACCGGAGCGCGGGGCGTAACGCACGCCCATGCCGACGATCTGCTTGCGATCGAGGTAAGCGCTACGGCCCTTCTCCGGCATGCGCTTGAACAGGCCAGATGCACGATTGGCAGCACGGCGTGCGGCGTTCGCGGCTATCTCAGCAGCGCGGCGCTTGCCTTCCTCCTGACGAGCGCGCATCACGTCGCGCTCTTCCTGGCTCATACGGCCAGATTTGACCTTAACCTTGTTGCTGTCGCCCGAACGCCAGTCACCGAAGCTGCCGAAAATCAGAGTCTCGTTTTTCTCGGTGCGATGCTCATGGATCACATACCAGCCGTTTTTCTCTTTGCCCTTGTCCTGCGTGGTCTTGCAGCGGGTCAGCTTGCCGAACGTGAGTGGTTGCGCAGGCTCAAGGCCGTGGTCAGCGAATTGACCGAGAACGTCATCGAGCATAACGGGTACCTATTTGTTCATTCAGTTGTTGGCAGGCTGCACAGCGCGTGCAGCTGGTGACGGCCAAACGGCGGGCCTGGGGAATTGATGAATCGCAGTCCACGCAAAACTCGAAAGACGCAAACACCGGCTGCGCTTTGCGCGCTGCCAGGGCCAGGTCGATGCGTTCCTGCACCAGGTCGTTAGCAAAATCTGCGATATCAGCCACGGTCGGTACCCCGCGTGGTCGAGTTGACGTAGCAGGCACGGTTGAACATGCCCAGCAGCCCCTGAATGCCGCGAAACACCTGCAGGCGGATCTCGGCCAGCTCGCGGTCATTGACCACCCCGTCGCCGATGCTTTTGGCCCAGGTGTCAGCCAGATCGGCGACCTGACGGAAATACACAGCTAGACCAGTGGTCAGCGTCTCGGGCATATCGTCGGTATAGGCCTCGGCCAGCTCCTGCCAGATCGTGTCCCCCACCAACGCATGCACCGCATCCAGGATGCGGCGGTCTTTGGTCAACTCCAGGATCTCGGCGAACTCTTGAACATTGACCGTGTGGCTTGGGTGGGTCACATCCGCCACGTTGCTGCGCTGATTGATATTCGCGCATACAAGGCTGACGAGGAGCTGGCCAGACCGCAAAGTGACTCACCGGATAAAGACGACTAGCCAAGCGCCGCCAACAAAGCGAAAACCGTGCGGTGCTAGATGTTCCAAACAGCCTAAAACCACACTCCCCAACTTCTGCCGTCACGAACGGTATGGAAAAAGTTATGGCCAATCGAAGCGCAGCTCAAGTCGCACCCATCCTCCCGCGCTTTATTCGCGCCGGAGAGGCATACGGCTATCTCGGCATGTGCCGGGATGAATTCAACAAAACAGTCCGACCTCACGTTAGGGAATTCCCGATCGGAAAACAGGGTGTCGGCTTCGACCGACTGGAACTTGACGCGTGGGCCGACACCTACATTCAGGCCATGGCGATTGAAAAAGCAGCAAATCAGGACAACAATCGGCCCCGCAGCGAGCGCCAGGGCGGATCCAAAGGAGATACGCAATGGCACAAAAAGCAATCACCGGGCTCCAGCAAATGCCGAGCGGCATCTGGAAGATCGACAAGAAGTACCGAGGTGAACGAATTCAAGAGAGCACTGGCACTCGTGACCGCGCCGAAGCTGAGCAGTACCTGATCTATCTCTTGGAACAGCGCCGAAAGGAGAAGGTGTACGGGATCAGGAAGGTGAGAACCTGGCGGGAAGCGGCAACTCGCTTCCTGCTTGAAGTGAAGGATCAGGCCTCGATCCATATTTCAGCAACGTACATGGCACAGTTGGATCCGTTCATAGGGGACATGCCGATCACGCACATCGATGACGACTCCCTGGCACCGTACATTCATTCCAAGCTGCACCCTGCCGAGGGCAAGCCTGTAACGAATCGCACGGTCAATATTGCCCTTCAACGGGCAATCAGGGTTCTCAATCTGTGCGCGCGCAAATGGCGTGATGATGAGCGCAGACCATGGCTTGATGTTGTGCCGATGATCTCGCTCCTGGATGAGAAGACGAACTGCCGCAAGCCCTACCCGCTTTCTTGGGAAGAGCAGTCGATCTTGTTCGCTGAACTGCCGCCACACCTGCAGACCATGGCCATGTTCAAGGTCAATACGGGGTGTCGGGAGCAGGAGGTTTGCAAGCTTCAATGGGATTGGGAAATCGCGGTACCGGAGCTGGATACAACGGTGTTTTTGATTCCTGCCGGGTTCGGCGGGCGAAGCGCAAGGTCTGGCGTGAAGAACCGGGACGAGCGCCTGGTGATTCTCAACACGGTAGCCAAGTCGGTCATTGAGAAGCAGCGAGGCCAGCACAAGCTGTACGTCTTCCCTTTCGGCAAGCCAGACGGCGACGGGGGCGAAACGATGGTACACCGCATGAACGACTCAGCCTGGAAGAAGGCCAGGGTCAGGGCGGCGAAGAAATGGCAGGAGAAGTATTTGCGGCCGGCACATGATGGTTTCGTCCGGATCCGCATTCACGACCTGAAGCACACCTTTGGCAGAAGGCTGCGTGCAGCAGGCGTGACTGAGGAGGATCGCAAAGCTTTGCTCGGCCATAAGAACGGCAGCATCACCAGTCACTACTCAGCGGCAGAGCTGGACCAACTGATTGAGGCTGCAAACAAGGTATCAGTAACCGACTCACGCGCACCAGCGCTGACGATCCTGAAGAGGAGGCAGGGATAGCAGGAAAACCCAAGATCACTCGAAAAGTCACTAGGTAGAAATGAAAAAGCCACCCAAAAGGTGGCTAAGTCATTGAATAATATGGTCGGGACGGAGTGATTCGAACACTCGACCCCTAGCACCCCATGCTTGCATATCTCCAAAAAGCCCAATTAAATCAGGGCTTTGCATCTTGCGCTCGCTGCAACGACGCCCCACGATGCTCTACCACGATGAGCCATTCCCCGAATTTCCCCCGACGCATTACTCTCCCCTGCCCCGGCGTCCTACCAAAGTTCACCTATCCCTTTTTGCGAAAAAAGAAACATCGTCGGGATCAATAAAGTGATCTAGGAATAGCCCGACGCCGTCAGCCTCCTCCCACTCAACTAATCCCCAAAGCCTGGCTGCGTCAGCAAGCTCGAGCATTTCAGATAGCTCATCGCTGCGCACTTGGCGCCGCTCATAAGCGAGCATCGCCAGATCCACAAGCTTGCGCCAATGGCCCTCAGGGTCGGTGACTAGGTCAAAGTGTTGCTTGCTCGCAACTTGCCAGTCAGCAAGCGGATCCTTAACGTATCGACTCATGCCAAAGCACTGTATAAAAAAACAGATTTATAGCAGTTCTGCAAAGCGGAATATAGATCCGCTCAGCGGAGCTTTCCTATCCCAGCACTCATGGATGCCAGTGATCAGAAAATTAGTGCCAAGCCCCAAATTTTTTTGTGCTCTAAGGGGTTGTTTTGGATTACCTGTACCAGCTTAATCACTGGTAACCATGAAGAATGAGAGCACGCTACTATGGCAAGCAGTAACAACCCAGCTGGCATCTTGCTGGAGCATATGACGATAGCACTGAGTATACCCCCTGATCAGATCATGCTCGGAGTATGGGCACGAGTTTTCAATTGTGATACCGGATCCTCGGGGGAAATCCTGTCTGGAATTTCTACGCTTCTTGCGGTAATTCAAGAAGCTGAGCGAGCGACTATAGAATTTGCTCCCGGAAATCCGGAGAAATTTCTAGCCCCGCTGACCAAGATCAAGGCCTTTGTGACCTCCCATAATTTGGGCGCTCAATGGTCGACCTATAAGCGCAATTTGGATCCAGCTACGATGACGGCGCTCGAGTTCTCAGATCATATTCTGAGCATTGCTTACTCAGAAGATCATCCCGGAACAACCAAAGACATACGTGCTTTTATCCTGGCTTTGGACGAACTCCTGCAAGAATGCCTAGATTCTGAAATGAGTCCCGAGCTGAAGCAGTTGTTCGTCAGAAACCTTGAGGCGCTCAGGCAGGCTTTAATTCAATATCGTGTTGGTGGCGAAGAGGCAATCAGAGACATCCTGGACCAGATCACTGGATCCATAGTGAGGCATCAGGATGAAATCAAGAGTGAGTTCAGCAAAGCCGAAGAACTTTTAGTTAAGTCTGTAGGAATTATGGGCAAGCTCGAAGAGCTGATAACCAAAACACAGAACCTTGTTGCATTAGCTGCTCCTACCACTACATATCTCCTTAATTTTTTTAAATAGTCTCTAAAGCAACTCCCATCGCCGCTGCCCGCATGCCCATGCAGCGGCAACCAACTCCCGCTCATACCCTATCCGCTGGCGACGCTCAGCCTGCTTTGCCAAAAACTCCATCCCTCCCCCCTAGAGCCGCCTCAAAGATACTTGGCTACGGCATCGTAGCTAGACTCGCAGGCAAATCCGGCCCGGCGACTTGCTGTAAGCGCTGCCGCCAGCTCACCCGCATATCCATCAGCCTCTGATCGCAGCTCGGCGAGCAGATCGACAAGGTCTTCGATTGTCTTGCCTCGCTCGGCAAGGCGGGTATTGAGGGCGGTCTTGTCGGCAAGTAGCTGTCGGGTTTCGTTGCGCAGGCTGTCATTGTCAGCGAGCTGCTGAGCAGCAAGAGCATCATCCACTGCTTTCTGATTCGCTGCATCGGTTCGTACCTGGTCAATAGTTCGTTGGCGTTGCTGTTCGGCCTGGCGGGCTTTCTCGCTTGCCTCCGTGGCGGCAGTGGCTACACCAGATTTGTAGTCAGAGTATTCGGCCCGGACTTTGGCCAGTTGGTTGCCGTAGCGCCAAGCGTCCACTTTCCATGTGGAAAAACAGGCAATGGACACCAACAGGGCAAGGCCCAGCCAGCGGCCAAGGCTCACGCCAACACCTTAAGCGCCTTGGCATACAACGCCTGACGATCTGCCGCGCCGTTCTGTCCACCATTGATGCGGCTAGTAATCTTGCTGAATCTACCGGCATCGGCCAGCGTGTTCAGGCCCCTGCTCGCCCAGAACCACGCAGCCGACATGCAGGCATGCTGCGGTTTCTCCAGTAGCTCAGGGTGATTGATCAGGTCGAGGCCGAGCGCTTCGCCGCACTCGGCGTAGTTGGCACGGCCGGTGATCTGGATCAGGCCCCGTCCACGGTACTTCGAGCCGTCACCCTTCACGGTATTGCCCAGGTCAACCCTGCCCTCGTATTTGGCCTGGGCTTTGGTTGGGCCCCAGATTTCTTTCACATACTTGAGCTGTCCAGACTCATGCCCGATCTGGGCGATGAAAGCAGCTACGCGCTTCGCCCCGACGATCTGGTAATGCCCCATCGCGGCGTTGAGTACCGGCACAAAAACGCCGGCAACTGGGCCGGCGTTTGGGAAGATCTGCAGGAGTTGTTTTTGGGTTATCGACATAAGTTGCCCTTACTGAAAAGCCCGCACAAGGCGGGCCTGCATTGAATTGCACGCCGAGTCAGTAAACCGACTCAGCCAACATGGCCTCCAGCGAAGCCAGCTCGACGCCGTCCAGCGCCTTGGAAAAGGCGATAGGCGCGCGATAGGAGCCGTTACGCATCTGCGGCGTGCCTGCGTTGATCTGTCCGATCATCAGTTCGTTTTTCACAACCATGGTATTCAGCGCGGCAGAAGACAAGGTGTCGACCAGTACACCATTGACGCGCAGGCGAATTTCGCCGGCTGCCCGGTCGTAGATGAACACCACCGCCGTCATTTTGGTGTCGGTAAGCAGAGGCCCCGTATAGGTGTCGTAGGTGGCGCGACCTACGGTGCCGACGAAAAAACGCATTTTTCCGTCAGCGCTGCCAAGCCACCAGGCGTCAGAAGGCGCGCCAGGGTTATTGATTGAGCTAATGCCAATTTCCTTACCGACCACCACGCCAATGGTGAAGCCGCCTGAAGCCTGGAACGCGGCACGCTTCAAAACATGCGCCTGCGCATTGATCGAATAGGCCTCATGGCCGTCGGCAAAATTGATAAAGCGGCTAGCAATAGACGCTGCACCATAAGTTGGGCACGCTGCGTCAGTGACACGATCCAGGAAGCCAGTACCTGCCGGGTCGATATCCCAGCTGAACAGCCCTGGCCAATACTGCAAGCCATCAATATTAGCCACTGCCACTTCGTTCGCAGTGACGTCAATGAGCGGCAGGCCAGCGACAGTGACACTTCCTTCAAGTTGCAGAATTTGGCGTGTACCCATGATCAGATCTCCACTTCAATAGTTTTTCGGAATGCGACACACCAGTTGTACAGATAGCCTCCGTCGAAACGGGAGCGATCACGGGTGTCGGTGTCGCGTAGACAACCACGCGGGCCGCCACCGGGCTTGTCGCCCTGGTTCAGTTGCATGGCATATTCAAGCTTTGCAGCGGCGGCCGGCGGCGCGGCCAGCTGGATGACGACGGAACGCCGATCACTGCCGAGGGCGATGCTCTGGATGACCGCCGCCGGATCGGACAGGGCAAATCCGTAATGCCCTGGATCGGCTACCGCCGCTGTGTCGAACACCAGGGCTCCGACCGGGCCGGCGCTTTCGCTGGTGCCGCTCGGGGCGTTGCTGAGTTGCACGGTGAGGGTCGTGCCGACCAGTTTCACGCTCAATGGCCGCAACGGCTGCCACTTCTCGCCGAGCAGGGCGAAGCGTTCGGCCCGAGCTTCAAGCTCGCCGAGTTTGATGTAGCCTTCAGCCAAGATGTGCGCTGAGTCCCAATACGGGAATTGGTATTTAGGTCCAATCAGACACATCGCCGGATTGGTTTCGTGCGCCAACAGCTGGCCTAATGGAATTTCTTGGGTGGCGGAGTAATGGGTACTCATCTGCGACAGGAAGCCTTTCGGCGGCACTGTCTGACCCGTGATGGCCATCACATCGGTGGTGTAGTCCGCCAACCATTCGGCCAGATACCCCGCATAGACCGCCGCCGTGGTGGCAGTTTGTGACTCACCATGGATGATCGAAATCGAACTGACGACGTGATCCCAACCGTTGGCCACCGCCAACGCATTAGCGTTCTGCGTGGTCGTGATTGCAGCGGCATAAACGCTGGTCCCTTTTTTCAAGTTGACGTAAGGCACTCCGCCGATACCGTGAACGGTAGCCAGCAACCGAACATCCGCACGAGTCGAGCGCACAGCCCAGCGCCGTAATGCTAACGCCCAAGACGAACTGATCGTCTCGCCGAGCACACCGTTAGGGTATTCCCGAATCGGGATAAACGCTGGCGTCGCGGCCATGTTCGGGCGCGGCCCGCCCTGTAGTGATAGGCAGTAGCCCCGCATTTCTTCAGGAATCGAGGTGGTAAACAGGTCACCAATGCCGGGCACACGGTTGACACTGCCGTTGACGCCGGGTTCGAACGCATACTCGCCCGTTAGATTGAGGACATAGCCGCGAGAACCGACGGACAATGACTGCCCTGTGATGATTTTCTGCAGGAGTACCTTGCCCTCATTGATGCGAAAACCGTTAGGTAAGATGCTGTACGACTCTACAACGCCACCGGATTCCCGCAGGCAGCGCACTACGTTACCGGCGCCGACTATCGGGGCCAGCCAATTCGCGCCGGCTGGAGTCAACTGGCGATAGGACTGTCCATCGTGAACCATGACCTGTTGTTCGCCCTCAGCGGTGATCTCGCGGACCAGCCATTGCGGCGGCGCGAACTCCACCGACGCCCCCTGTGAACTCTCCACCAGATCCAGCCGGGCGGTGATGGCCACCAAGCCGGCACTCGTCGTATCACGATCAGCCTCAAGCGCTGTAATTCGTTCGTCCGGCGTGATATCGCTGGTCGCCAACACGACAGAACCGCCCGACACGATCACCATTGGATGCGGGTAGTTACGACTACGCGGCCTTTTCTTCGGCTTCTGGCGAGCGGCCAACGATGATTGATCCAGATACTGTGCATGTTCGTGGCTTGAATGAAAGATGCCATCGCGATCCAGGTAGGCCAGCATCTGATTGCCAACGCTAACCGCGAAACGAGTGCCCGTCCTCCCGCGGGGAAGCCGACGCGACGCACCCCATTCCAATCGCGGCAAACGCGAGGCTATATCGTCCACTGCCGCTGCGCTCGAATAACGCTTAACCTCTTGAGCTGCTCCACCGACATTTTCGTACTCAATGATATATTCCCGGCTGTTCGGCGAAACCACCGTAAAAGACTGGCCCGACACCGTATCCCTAAGACCCTCAGCGATATCCGCCTTGCGGCCTATGTTCAAATTAAATGTGTCCCGAGCTGCTTCGGCATCAACTCGGGCGATGCTTGCTCTGTTAGCTTCGCCTTTAGATCTTTCAGCTTCTTGCTCAGAGCGCACGGCTGCATCAATTGCAGGAATAGCCAGGGCTGCATCCTCAATCCACTTCAGGCTTTTGCGCGATCGCCCAAGCCGGTCGTCGTATTCGTAATCGTCACCATTGGCAAACTTGTCGAGGTTCTCAGCGTTATCGCTCAAGTCTTTTGCCGCAGTTGATCCAACTGGGTTGCCGGTGTTATTGGCCATGTGAATATTTCTCGCAGACACGCCTACGGCACTGCAATCAAGGCAGTGTTTAGGTCGTGAGTGTTGATAGTTCCGGCGAGCTGCCGGCAGATATACGTGAGGGTGTGTAGTAGCGGCGTTATTCGGTCTGCTCAGGCCACTTCTGATTCATGGCCCTGTCGAAAATGTCTGCATCAATGATGTAGTCCGGTATTTCCACCACCAAATCCTTGTCAACCAATGGACGCTTGAACAGCCGTAGCTGCGCAGTAAACTTCCAAAAGTCCTCACCCACCAGCACGGGGCCGGAGTAGATATCGACGAAGTTCGCACGGTAGTTTTCGAACCCCAGCGGGGTCAGTAGCGGACACTCGAACGGCAAAGTTCCAGATAGCAAGACATGCTCAAACCAGCCTTCAAACAACTGGGCCTCAGCCGCTGTAAACAACCAGGTAACCAGCACCTCGGTCGGTGTGCTGACGAAGGCGCGGCGCTGGATGGATCGACCGGTAACCAGCTTTGTGCTGGTCATCGGACTGACAGGATCAAAGCCATACCCTTCCCGCTGCGGGGTCGGCAGGTCTTCAGGGTATACAAGCATGGTTATTTGATCCTTTATCAGTCCGGCGCCATCGCATGGTCATAGGTGTAAACACGGCCGTCATAGGGCATCCCCTTCATTGAGACATTGCCATTGGATGGGTCGGCAGAGGTCACTAAAACCGGATAAGCCCACTTGCTTTCTGGCCCGAACAAAAGGTGTGGTGACTCCAACGCAAAGCTGGTGTCCGGAACAAAGTCCAGGTCATCAATTCTGACGTGAATATCATCAACCTGTGTCGCTGGATATGGGCCAGACAGCGTACCGTCAAGGCGTCTGACGCCAATCTTGTGGGCGCCACCGGCAGACCAATCCAGTGGTTCTGACGACTCAAGTATCAACCCGCCAATGACCGGCTGAACGCCAAATAACAGCGCACTCTGGCAAAGCCCCGGTGTATTACTGGCCACCGCGCAAAAGCTCAAGTAACCCGAGTTGCGCCCTGCCAGCGTGGTCGCCCAGGTGTAAGTATCCGATCGGAACAGTTGGTGCCCCCGGCGGCGCATACCCCACCGATAGGCGCGGTCTCGATCAGTCACCCCGGGCAGTTTTACCTTCTCGACTTTCAGCCCAAGGTCGTTCGGCCAACGGCATTCAACGGTTTCCCATGCCCAGCTTTTACTCGAGTAAAACTCAACGTCCACACCATCGAAGTCATTGATCGAAGGAAGCGGACCGCTGATTTTCAAGGCCGTGGTCATGTTCTGCGGCGAGTAGGTTTGGGTCTTAGGGCCGTACTCGCGCTCAAATACGGCTCTAGGCTCATCACGGACTGGCCTGATGAGCCCGTTAGCGATGGTCAGCTCAGCCCAGCCACAGGCGAGCGCATTGTTCAGCGCTTCCTTGACAATACTTGAGGCATCAATCGTCTCGTCGTAGAGCTGGCCATCGGCAACACAGGACGCGTGCAACTGGTCAAACTCTTCAAGGTCGATATCGGCGTCGGTGTAGCCCAGGGACTTGAGCACATTCAGCACCCACGGCACGATGTCGCGTGTAGGTGCAGGTGCTTGCCAGGCGCCGCCGCTGCGCAGGGGCAGGATTCGGGTGGCCTCTAGATTCACCTGGCTCTCTGATTGCGCTGAGAGTCGGTCAGCACCACGGATTTTGGCCGAGATGACTGTCATGCCCGGATAGCTGGTTGGGCGAATCTGACGCAACCCGCGCAGGCTGTACCACATCATGTCGTCGTTGACCTCGTCAGCGTTCGCGCCGCCGATCTTGGGTAGGCGCTTGAGGCGACACTCAGGGCGCATCGGATAAGGCAGCTCATGTCGGAAGGTAAAGCCCTGGGCGTCACGCGAAGCACCACTCACCCATTTCGACAATACCGTCCAAGCACCGGCCATATCCGCATCCCGGTATTCAAACTGGTGGCCTGATGAAATAGCGTACATGTCCCCTTTCTTTCCGAGACCAATCAGGCCGTTGGCCGCAAAGACGGAGTACTCGATGGCGGTGACCTTCTCCCCGACCGGGCTGCAGACGAAGGGACCGCGGTACCCACCCTGCAGGCTGGAGGGATCGAGGTTGATCACGCTGTTGACGCTTTCCAGATAGCTGAACCCAGGCCAATCCTCATCAACAGCACCTGCAGAGGTCAGACGCTCGACCTCAATAATGGAACTACCGATGGCTGTGATGCGATACCGCAACCCTCTAGGACCAATGCAGGCCAAGCCAGTGCCCAGCGCAAGGCCATTCGCAGGCGCGCCGCCGTCATAGTTCAAGGTCATCTCTGCGGGGTGCTCAGGCGACCCGCTGGTTGGCGCAGTGCCGGTGCTGCTGATTGGACTGCTGCCGAAAAGAGTCGCGTCCGTCGAAGTCAGCGGCATGCCGGTAAAAGCGGACGTTTCCGTGAGCAGTAGTCGGCCCAGCGAGGCGCTGGCAATGAATGGCGCAGCGTCCTTGGCAGCGTTGAACGCCGACACCAGACCGGCAAGGTCGGTTGTCGCAGTGTTCAGGGTGACCGGGTATGCCGTCCCGCCTCGGCTGACAGTGAGCGTCAACGGTGTCACATCAAAGTCGTAGCGTGACGGAGCACTGGAGCCCCGCAGCGTTGAAGCCGTACCTGCGCCGGGCGGTATTGCAGGCGCATAAGGCGTGTAGCTGTTGACGATGTACAACCCGCCGTTGGCACCCACGACCTCGATCGGCATGCCGACTTCAGGATTGAGCATCCCCAGCGGGCCTTGAACGATGTCACGTCCCGCGCCGCCATCGATGACCGTGTATTCGTAGTAAGCCAGCGCACGAATCACCAAGCCGCTGACCCAATCCGCAGGGAACGCGCCCGCTCCCGCAGGGATCGAGATGGTTTCGCCGTTGAACTGGTAGGCCGAAGCCCGCGCCGATGGAGTGATGCTGTTCGAAACCGTCAACTGCAGGCCAGCCGATCCGCTTGAACTCGCTCCCACTTCGGCCACGTTGTACCAGAGCATCGATGCGGTATCGCCCGACACATCCGCACCAGGCGGATAGATCGTCACGCGTGCATCGGCACCCAGCGAAATCAGTGGAGTTTCTCCCACCTTGATCTTGCTGATTGGGATATCCAAATCACCCGCCGAGACGTACAGCAGCATCTCGATCCACTGCTCCCGTGGAGAAACAAACCAGGTGCGTGGTTCAGCCAAGTAGGACGGGTATACCTTTTGGTGTCCAGCGATCTGGCGAATGGTGTCGCCCAGCTTGACCTTGTTGCCCTTGGCGCTGGCCTCGGTCAGGGGGCTGCCCTGCACAGTAGAGTTCGAAGGCATGCCGGGCATCTTCGGCACCATCATCTTCATCACCGCCTTCGCGCCCGCAAACAGGGCGTAAGTGATACTGAAGGGGTCGGTACCCTTGGGCTCGCGATAGATCTCGACATGGTCCGACGGCTTGAAAGCCACCTTATGCCAGCGCTTCGCTTCAATCAGTTCGTCATTCAGCACAATGCTGATCGGAGGCGACTCCATCCGCTGGTAGCTGGGCGACTGCTCGATCAGCCACTGCTCCAGCGTCATGCGACGGTCAGTCGTGTAGGTGACCATCGGCGCCGAGCCGGCCATCTTGTTCGGGAAAAATTCGATCACGGTAGAAGACCACCCTTGGAAAGTCAGTTTCAAACTCACGGACGGTGCGCAGTCGTACACCGCCAGGGTTGGTGTCCAGCACCTTGAGCCTGCCATCAGCCTCGACCACCACGCCGACATGCAGGCACAGCGCGCCACGGAACACCGCCGCAATGGCGCCGACTTCTGGAGGGCACGTTTCCATGCCCTGCTTAAGGTCGTGGTAAGCGTGGGTGTTCTCGCGCAGCCGGTCCTTACCTACAGCGCCCAGGCTGGGCAGCAGAGGCAGGCCCAGTAGCTGATGGCGAACCGCGATGCAAAGCCCCCAACAATCGAAGGCAATAGGTCCCCGGCCGCCATCCCGGTAAGGGGCGGATAAGTATTTTTTGAGCATGGTTAGATGTACTTCAAGCCAGGTGCGACCAATGTGGTGAGCTTGTCTCGCGGGAACCCAATGTTCAGCAGGTCAAAGAACCCGCAGGAGAACTTGGCGGTGTTGTCGGCGTACTCTCGATCCAGCACCGTGAGGTGGTAAATCGATGTTGGATAACTCAGATCGCTCAGCAGGTATTCGCGGTGAGTGATGTAAATCCGTTTCCCAGCAAGCCGGTATTCCTCGACGACCTTCTGCACGTTGCCCAGAGTGTTATCAATTTCGATGTTCAGGCTTTGGTATCCGCTGCCGTCACTCTTGGGCAGCGCATCCCCCATCGCCACACCCGGGAAGGTCAGCTCCCTGCCGTCCTCGGTAACGCACGTCCAGTCATCGAAGCCCTGAGAAAACAGCAGTGTGGCGCTCTCTCCTTCCGCCCGGACTTCGACGGTCTTGATGATCATGTCTCCGCCAGAGGCGTAGCACTGTTCGATTGGGGTCATGGATCACCTTTTAGCTAGGACTACGCTTGAGCCCGTAAACAGACTCGAACGTATCTGACGCTTCGTTACCGCCAGCACGGATCTGCGCAGCGAAAAGGGTCAGAGACTCCGACCCATCGGTATTTCTCCCGCGCTCAACCTGACCGGCTTTGCTTGGGTTTTCGATGAGATTTACGGTCAGGCCTTTATCCGCAGGCGCCCGGCTGGGAGCCGGGGCAGCAGAGGTGCTTCCCCTGCCAGTACCGATTATCGTAGGCCGACCGTTGCTCATCGCTTCCAAGGTGCCAACACCAATGCGAGCCGTAGCCTCTGCGTCGAACACGTATTCGCCACGGTGAACCGGACCGGCAATTTCGTCTTTAGGGCCAAAACCTGTAAAGCCGCCTTCCTCGAATCCAGCGCCGGCCATGGCAGTCATACCGACAGCCGCAGCAAGTGGGCCTGTCACAGCCATGGCCGCAGCCATCGCACCAGGTGCGGCAAAAGGACCAACGATAGGAATTGCAGCGGTTGATGCAAATGCGGCCAATCCAGCTTGGAGAGACATGGCTGAAGCGTTGGCAGCCATCGTTCCGGCTGCACTCACTTGAGTAGTTTTACCAACCAGCATCTGAACACCTTGGTAGATCAACCACTGAGCCGCCATGTCCGCCAAAGCCTGGAGCATCGACTTTGCGAAGTTGCCGACCATATCGCCTAGTGCATCTCCTGCGCTTTGGGCACCGGTAGCGACATCGTAAAAGAACGTACCTAGTCCGCTGGTTGCAGTGCCCAACGCTTCAGAGGTCAGGTCCGCAGCCTGCTGGGAATAGTTGCGAGCGGCATCGGCATAGTTCGACCAAGCCTCGTTGACGCCATTCATCCAGTTGGCTTGCTGCTCATCAACCGCTTGGTAGTACAACTCCTGAGCAATGATGCGTTCAGCCAATGCTTCCTTGAGGGCAATCGTTTCGCTCTTGTACAGATCCTCGCTAATATTTTTTGCTTGGAACTGTTCGTTAAGAGTGGCTACATCAGCAGCATATTTCTGCTCAAGTGCCAGGTCTGCCTTTAACCGGTCACGGGTTTTATCACCCTTGCCGACTCCTTTGAGCTCCTGCTCAAACCCATCTTTCATGGTTTGAGTGCCGACGCCTTGAGCGTTTTTGAATGCCTCCAGCTTCAAGGCGTCTTCATTGGCTTTCTTCAGCGCATTCAGGGTGTCCAGCTCGGCAGCCATGCCCTGTAGTTTTTTCTTTTGCGCCTCGGACAGTTTGCCGAGCTTGCCTTCCTGCAGCTCAAACGAGAGCTTCATCACCTCGGTGGCGTCTTGGGTTTTGTCGCCCGTGGTATTGATCAGCTCGATCTGACGCTTGTAGCCTTCCTCGGTAGATTCAAACGATTTCAGTTGCTGCTTCGCCGCGGAGTCTGAGCCAGTTGCGTTCTTCTGCCTGGCCTTGGCAGCAGCGTCGTCTGCTGCTTTCTGCGCATCTTTGGCGGCAGCGGCAGAGCGGATAGCAACGACCATGTCATCGGTGAGTAACGTGTTCTCACGGATGAACCTGTTGGCAGCATCCATGCTTGTTTTGTCTTGAGCAGTTGCCAACTGTTTTAACTGCTGGTCTAGGTACTTCTGACCTGCTTGAGCCGCGCCTGTCTTTGCTGCAGCGTTTTCCAGCTCAGCACGCGTATTGTCGTCAGTCTCCCCGGTGAGCGCTGCCATCACATCTTTCTGCTTGCCCAGCTCAGCAGACAGCTCAGACACTGGAATCTGGCTGTTTTCCATGGCCTGCGCCATCGCTTCAGTAACGCCTGGAACAGTGCGCAGTTGGTCCGCCACCGCTTTCCAGTCAACCGTCATACCGGCAGCTTGATCCTGTGAAGTTTTACGAACTAAATCCAGTGCACCCTGAACATCAGCCGGGAGGGTTGTCAGGCCAGCCATAAGGCCCGCAGCGCCACCTGCCCCCATATTTCGAAGATCGCTCTCAAACTTATCAGCGATAGCGCCGGACATTTGCCCAAGCTTTGACTGCATATCCCCAATGGATGATTCAAGCTCGCGCAAAGTTACAGACTGTGTTGCGCGGTTAAGCTTTGCGAAACGTTCGGCGATTTTATCGATCGGATCGGCCAGATCACCAAGCTTTTTCTCAAGCAATCCGGTGTTGTCGCGCAGAAGCAGGAATGCCGTAGCGGCACCAATCGCCAGAGCCGCTACACCAAGTGGGCCCCCTAGGATTCCGAGTAGGCCTGCGGATGCGCTACTTAACCCAGCCTGAGCTGCAGTAACTGCAGCCGTTGCCCGGGCTTCAACCATGCGCGCCGTGGCAAGCTGCAGTGACATTTCCGTCTGAACAGCCGTGCCCCGAGCGGCAATTGCTTCACGCTGCGCAAGTACGACTGAGGTCTGGGCTTTTTGCAGCTCTGCTTGCGAGGCGAGCAGAACAGCCGTCGCCTGTGCTTTGCGCGCAGCCACGTCACGGTAAGCAGAGTAAGTGGCTGTTGCCGCAGCACTCGCTGCGGTTGCCGCGTACCTGGTGAGTGCCGCGATGGCCGTAACAATGGCAATGTCTGCAAGGGTTTCAAAGTTATCGCCAAGCGTGGCAATACCGCTTCCAAGAACGCCGGTGAAGTCTGAAGTTTCGTTCAGGCGTCCGATGTAGACGGTGAAAGAGTTAGATAGGTTTTGCATGGCGTCACGCACTGCCACGCCCATGCTGTCTGCCAACTCGCCGTTGGCCACCGCCGCTGTTTGCAAGCCTCCAGTCAAGAGGTCCAATCCAAGCTTCCCCTGAGCTCCAAGACTGCGGATTTCTTCTGCGGTCTTACCGGTAGACTCGGCGATAGTGTCAACAACCGTTGGCATCGCTGCCAGAATAGCTTGCCAACCATCCGCTTCAACCTTGCCGGTCTGTAGCGCTTTTGAGTAAGCATCAATGGCAGAGCTGGCTTTATCTGCTGACGCAGAGTTAGTAACCAGCAGGAAGCTGAAACTGTCCATAACGTCCAGCGCCTGGCTGGTGTTATAGCCCATAGACTTCAAGCTGCCCGAGGTTCGGATGTAGAGTTCTTGAGCCTCAGCCAAGGGGCGGTAGGTTCGCTTGGCTGTCTCCAGCAAGCGATCCTGCACCTCGTTGTACTCACCAACGCTGCCGGTGGCCATACCGATGCGATCGGACATCTGGCTATAGGCGTCAGCGGTTTCGATGATTTTTCCGATTGAGGCGGCGCCCACTGCGGCTGCAAGAGCGCTCTTGATCAATCCAGAGGCGTGCTGAGCTCGGTCACCGGCACGATCGAAAGCGTTGTCGACCCGACTCAGGTTTCGGTCAATGCGGTCAGACGCCTGTCCAACACTGGAGTCTGCACGCGCCAGTTCCTGACGAAGTTGAGCTGTTGTCGCCTCGATACGGACAAGCATCCCCTGAACGTCAGTGCCTGCCATGCTTTTCTCCAGATAACAAAAAGCCGCCCATGGGCGGCTTTAAAAGTGGAAGAAGTACTTTAGATTTTGCACTCCTCACGAATGGTTTTTGTCTCTTGCTGCAATTTTGATGTATCAAACTTAGCTGTGATGTCGCGATCGGGTGCTGAAACTCTTGCGATGTACGATGTGCTAGAGGCCAATCTATCGAGATACGCCGAATTAAAAAATGGATAAAAAGTAGACTTCCCATTTGTTGATGACCCCCATGTATTGGGCTGATGCGGGTCACTATCAATCCTCGTATCGACTAAAGGATCGGAGCCAACGTAACGATTCCAGCTCAGATAAAAATCGAGCCTACCCTCAGAGCATCGAAAATGCATCTCGACAGGGCTTGGGTTTCCATCCGAAACAGGCCAAGACTTGAGAATTGTTGAGCTCGTTTTTATGTCGGTAAGTGCATCTTTGTTTTCAATATGAACCCATTTCCCGTATGGCAAATCTGTTAACACTTCATCGCTTTTTTGTTTCTCGCACCCTGCAATTAAAACAGTAGCAACCATAACGGCTATGGCTTTCATTTGGATCCCTCCCAGTAAACTGGAAACTATACCAATCTACTGTGCCTGCCGCCCCGTCAGTACCTGCCTCAGTTTCGCAGCCACCGCTGACGGCGCAGGCTTGCCCTTCTTCGGTCCAGGCTTACCACCACCAAACGGGTTGGTCATCTGCGCCCACTCGATCCGGGCGTCCATGGCCAGGAACAACTCAGGGAGCGGAGTACTCCAAGCCATATCAGGCGGCCATCCCAGCCAGCCCGTGGCTACCGCGTAAAGCCGGTCAACGTAACTGCCATCCTCGACAGCGCTTACGCCTTCGCCGGCTGATCCTTTCCCGCATCAGGCCCCTTGGGGTTGTACAGTGCTGCGAGGTAAGCATTGAGCTGAATGGATACTTCGACAACACCAGCCTGCCAAACTTTGTCAGCAACTACGTCCGCTTCCTTGCCGGTCAAACCAGCACCGCACGCAACGATTACCGCGCAACCAACAATGCTCAGCGCATTCACAGCTTGAGATGCGCCACGCAAACCGCCAAATGAAGCTTCAATTGCGCGAACTGCCCCAAGCGTAGGCTTCAAGGTATAGGTCTCGCCGTCCAGGACGATGTCGACCGTACCGAAAAGGGTCTTGCTCATATTCATGATCCTTGTGGATCGGGGCCGAAGCCCCGCAGGTTAAGGCACCGCTGGGCCTGGGAGAACTTCGAGGATTTCGGAGTTGATAGCGATGGTCACGTTGCGACGAACTACGTTGTCTGCGGCGCCCGGTGCAACGGTGTTGTTCATCACTTTGCCGCGCATGTAGAACGTGGTCGGCAGCACGGGCGGTACCGCGGCCGGATCGCCATCATTCAGGGTTACCTTGATGTTGTAGTCACCCCGTGCACGATCCTTGTGGGCGGTTTTCAGCGCAGCTTGTCCCAGATCACCGTTGTCGAGCCCGACAGTCAGGGTCAGGTCGCCCGCATCGGCGGTACCCTTGTACTTACGGACGCGACCATCACGCAGCGAGGTGAAGGTCACTGAGCTGAACGTGTCACCGAACTCGCCAAGGTCTTCGATCTCGCCTACGTCGACGTAGTCGTCTGCCTTATAAAGCGCTTCAGTGTCGGCGCCGTCCTTACTGCCTAGCCCTAATCGGCAGCCGGCTGCTGTATTGAGATTGTCTTCGGCCATGGGGATTCCTCCAAAGGCGCATTGGATAAAGCCGCAGTGCGGCCGGGTGTTGGTGTTAGTGGGTGGTGATGACGCGGACCGTAATAGATCCCTGATAGGTGACGCCGTCAGCATCGCGCTGAGCGTCAGCCTGTTCTACTCGAACCGAGACAGCGCGGCCAACTTCCAGCGGCAGTGGTCGCTCGTTGAGAGCCGCGATAACTTCACCGTTGATGCGCTTCACTTCGGCCTGACCGTGGGCATCAGACCAAACAGACAGGTAGATCAGCCGCTGCTCACGCTTGCGGCCTGCAATCGGCGAAGTGTTCGTTGAAATCTCTCGATCAAACGAGATGTACGGCATCGGCGTGTCCATCGGAGCGCCGTCGTATACCGGACATGAAACTTCATCCTCAAGCCTGGCCAGCAGCGCCGCTTGCAGCGCAATAGATGGGTCAGACATCGGACGCCCCTCTACTTGCTTTATTCAAGGTGCGCGCAACAGCAGCACGGATGCTCGCCAAAACGAACTCTTTATTGACGTCCATGGCCGGGCGCAACCATGGGTGCGCAGGACGAGCCGGGATATCAGGGTATTTACCGTAAAAGTTCGTGCCGTCGCTTTTGTTCCTGTTCTGCCGGTTACGACCTCCAGCTCGTTTTTTGCCGGTATAACCTTTGGTCCCGTACTCCAGAAACTTTAGGTAGTAGAACCGGCGCATATCCTTTTTGCCACGAATGCCTATCTCTGCATCCAGGCCGCTTTTGGACACGAATGTCTTAAGCGCGGCAGCAGATGCGCCAGTGCCCCGAGGTACCAACTCCCTCATTGTCGCCAGTACCTTGTCGGCAGCTTCCTGCATTGCCGGTACCAGCTCGTTATCCATGGTGGAGTGAATGTTTCGAAGCGTTCGACGGAGCTTGAAGTCGCCGGACATGCGCGATCGGCGAGCGGCCATGATTCACTCCTTGGGCTTGGTAGCCTTCTCCAGAGGTGGTGCGGACACAGCGACTTCCTTCACCAGGCCACGGGCCAGCAACCGTGCAGCTGACTTCGCATCTACAACAAACTCTTCGCCTTTCTCACGGTCACCAACGGCGCCGGAAAGACTGCCCTGGGCAATTACTTTCATGATTCACCATTTCGGGTTCGGTACGTTTGAACAGAGAAGCCGCAGCATCGACAAATCGTTGTCGGGCAGTGCAGCCTCAACCAGGTAAGTGACGCCCTTCTCCACCAGCCGGCAGCCGGCCTTCAAGTCAGAGCGTGGACGGACGCGAATCTCAGCGGTGATGATCGCCTTGATCTGCTCGGCAACCGGGGCCAGCCGCCCGGAAGGTATGGTGATTTCTGCCCAGACCTTTCCGGCCTCTTCCCAGGCTGAGTCGAAGCCGCCGGTTTTGTTCTTGGTCAGGACAGGCTTGAACAAGGCGCAGCGGTGACGCATTGGGCCTGCTCTCATACATTCATCCAGCGGTGAGGCTTCCAGAGTGCATTGGTTGCCATCGGAAGTTCTGAAGTGATGGTGCCCACCACAACGGTTTCACGGGCGCCGTACCAGTGTCCGATCAATAACAGTGCGCCCTGCTTGATTGACTTGGTCATCCGCAGTGCATTACCAACAGGCTCTGGCAATGCCTCTGCAGGATCGATAAGCGTCCGATTGGTCCAGGTCTCAAACGCACTCAAGGCCGCATCCATGTAGCCTTGAATCAGTGCATCTTCTTCGTCATGGTCGACCCGCAAGTGAGCCTTGACGAGAGCAAGATCAATCAACTTTTGGTACCAGAGCCTGAAGCGCGTCTTTGTTGGCAGATGGATCGAACTCAATTCCTTTGGCGGTGAGCCAGGCCTTCAAGTCCAGAACCTTCATCTTGAGAGGATCTGTTTCTTTTTCCGCTTCGATTGCAGAATCGATTTCTTCCTGGGAGCTGCGCGATGCGTAACCCTCGGGCGGGTAATTAACAGCTGGGTAACCGGCTGCAACAAATTCAGCAATGGTTGGACCATCTAACTTCAGACCGTTGGCGTCCAGCTGGCTGACGTAGGACGCCACACCGAGGTGCTCTACCGCGACCAGCGCGCAACGCTCCGAGACATCCTGCTCGCCTACAGAAATCTCAACCACATGATTTCCGTCCGCGGCGAACGGGAACGGCTTATTCACAATAATAATCGGCATAAATCCTCCGTAAGGTCGGGCGCCCGAGGGCGCCCACCCAGTCAGGCAGCAGCGCTAAGGGTCAGGATTTTCACGGCCTGGGAGTCAACCAGCATGCCGCCGACACGCTTGGTGGTGTAGAAGCCAACGAACGGTTTGTTGGTGTACGGGTCACGCAGCACGCGGGTACCGATACGGTCCACAACGGTGTAGGCGCGCTTGAAGTCGCCGAATGCGATAGCGTTGGCGTCAGCTGCAACATCTGGCATGTCTTCGTTTTCGGTGATGCCGTAACCCAGCAGGACCGAAGGTGCGCCCGCTTCCAGGCCTGGACGCCAAAGGTAGTTGCCCTCGCTGTCCTTCAGCTTGCGAACATAGGCAACGGTCAGGTTGCCCATCATCCAAGTGCCGTTAGCACGGTAGCCCGCCTTGAGGGCGTGAATAAGGTTGATCAGGCTGTCGCCAGTGATCGCACCGGCTGTACCGCTCAAGATCTTTTGCAGAACGCCGAAGGCGCGAGCCTCGTCGTCTTTCACGTCCAGACCGTAAGCCAGCAGACCTTTAGGCTTGTTGATGCCATCACCTTTCAGGAAAGCATTACCCTCCTTCTCAGCGAAGTCGCGAGCAACCTCGCCATTCAACCAGCCCTCGGCATCGAAGAAAATGTCGTCAAGGCTGGTCTGAGTGGCTTGTGGGTTCGCGTACAGCTCACCCATAAACGCAGAGATATTGCCGAGCTTTGGAGTGTTGGTTGCAGGTCGCAGGTCAGTTTCACCTACCCAGCCTGCGCCGTTACCGCCTAGGTTCACCAGACGTTTGTAGTCCGGGCTGCCGATGGTGATCTGGTTGCAGACCTGGCGCATCGGCGAGGTATCGCGCAGCAGTTCGATGATGCTGCGGTCCAGCTCTTCAGGAACTGCGAACCCACCATCAGCATCAACGCCGACCTGCAGCGCTTTGGCTTGAAGCTCACCCAGGCCTGTTTCGATACCTTTTCGCACAAACTGCATGAAGGCAGTCTTGTGCTCGCTAGCAGCCTTGGTGCTAGTGCCGTCTGGACGCTTGAGGGCTAACAGCTCTTTTTCGAGATCGCCTTTCAGCGCATCAAGCTCGCTCAACTTCTCATTGAGCGTATCGACCTGCCCAGACAGCTTGCCCTTCTCTTCTTCCAGGCCGTCGATGCGTTTGTCGTTAGTCTTTTTGAACTCGTCGAACTTCTTGCCCAGAGCTTCGGCAACGTCATCAATATCTTTCTTTTCAACAGCCATGAGAGGCTCCTTAAATGCGGGTCAACAGGGATTTGAGGGATTGCATTGCATCGTCGGCATCCGCCTCTCGCGGTGAAACTGCGCCGTAGCCCTTGGCCATAAAGGCCTTGGCCTGGGAGCCAGAAAACCCAACCTCTCGCAGGGCTCGCTCCACTTTGCTGGGTGGCGGTGTTTCGCCACGGGCCAGCAGTGATTTCACGTCAGTGATCCGGGCTTCATCGTTGGCCGGGAAGGTGACCAGGGAGACTTCCCAGAGGTCGATCGCTTTCAGGATCCAGACGCCCTTTTCCTTGTCGTATTCGTAATCGTCGAGCATGTAGCCAATGGACATACCGGTCAGGCTGCCCGCCTTCATATGGCCATGGGCACGCTTGGCTAGAGGGTCGGCATCGATGAGCAACTGGCCTTTGACGTACAGGCCCACATCGTCTTCGCGCATTTCGGTATAGATACCGATCGGCTCGCTCATGTTGTGCTGCCAGAGCATGGCCGGCAGGCGGTCTTTCTCTTTCCACTTGGCCAGGCTGACCGCGAATGCACCGCGAATTACTACGTCGCCGTAGCTATCCTCAACACCAAACACGGAGCCATAGCCTTCGAACTCGCCACTGTCGCTGACCGACTTAATGGTCAGCGGCAGGTCAAGGCGCTGTTTTGTCTGCATCGTCGCCAGCCTCTGGTTTGGTGGTCATGTTCATTGGCGTGAGGTAGATATCGCCACCTTCGCGGGGGTTCTCGTCTTCCAGTTCGCGGCAGTCGTTGGGGCTCAAAATCCCCCACTGGATGCCTTTGCCGTATGACTCGTAGCGCCCTTTCAGGTCGCCGCGCATCAGGGCACCGGCGTTGAACTTGGCGTAATGGGTAAGGCGGTCTTTCTCGCTGAGCAGGCCGACTTGGATGCGGTGCTCGATGCGGGTCATGATCGGAACCAATGAGTAGTTCACGAAGCTCATGCCCATATGCTCGATGTTGTTGAGCGTCATTTTTTCCATGCTGGCCACCAAGTGCGGCGGCACACGGAACAAACCGCAGATCTGCGCCTCGGTTAGCTTTTTGGATTCAATGAACTGGGTGTCTTGGGCGTTGAGGCTGATGGGTTTCCAGTCGAGACCCATTTCCAGAATCATCGGCTTGTACGCATTGGCTACGCCCATGTGCTCGCCCTGAAACTCTGTTTTCAAACGCCCGAACGCTTCGTCAGAAAGCTGCTGCTCGGTACGCAGAACACCGCTGGTTACAGCGCCATTGGTGAAGAGCTTCGCGGCGTGTGCGTCCATCGCCTGGCCAAGACCAAGCGCTTGCCGGGCATAGGCAATTGGATTCAGGCCGTTCAGGCCGTCCAGGGTAAAAAGCCGGACATGCCAAATTTCATCCTGCGTAAGCGTCTTTTCTCCCGATTTGAAGTTGACCTTGTACTCAACCGTCCAGTCATCCTTGAGCTTCGGGGTAACGATGTCGGGATTAAGCGGCAGAATCTCAACCACATTTCCCAGCGCCATCACCTTGTAGGCGTAGAAGTTGCCGCGTAGGCACAGGCATGCAACCAGCATTTCCCAGAACTCTTGGGCGGTCATGTAGCTGTTGGGGGCCATGGTGATCAGCGGATACAACCGGTGAGCCGTGGCTGGCAATCGAACGCGTCCGGTTTGCTTCAATAGGCGACAGGGCAACATCCCCATCGACTCAGCCAATACACGCACGCAGTTGAAAACAACCAATTGCTGCATTGCGCTGGTTGTCGTTACCCGCTGACCCGCTGCGCTTTCATAGCCTGCACCTAGTGCCTGGGCGAGCTTTTCAGATGTGTCTATGACCTGTACGCCGCTCTTTCTTCCAAGGAGTGCCCGAAGCATTAGCCGCCACCCCGCACAATCGAAACAACGGACAAGGCGATCAGGAGAGAGCCGCAGACAGTCAGAGCCAGAGGCTCACCCATCCACGCCCAAAGGCCACGGGTGAGTAGCCCAAGCCCTAGAATGCCGACGAGATCAGGCAGTGAGCCTTTCAGCGCCCCCAGCTTTGGCGTCACAGTTTCATCGCTCATAAAGTTCGAATTCCGTATTTGGAGATGTGATCAGAAAGGCTCTCGGCCACCTTCTCCGTAGCGTTGGCAGCACCAACAGCCATAGCCAAAGCAACAGCGCCGTCGATGCGACCTGTCTTTTTGCGTTTAGAAAAGATTCTGTTTTCTTGGGCGTCTGCATCCATGACGGCCGAGGCAACGTTCCAGGTGAGACACGGGTTCTCCAGAACCTGAATCTGGCCGGTGAGAATCAAGTCCTCAACCAGGTCAATGGAGTGGGTCATCCAGAGGTTAGAGTCGCGGGCCGGGCGAAACCCTTGACCATGGGGCACCAGGTTCAACTCAATACCTTGAGCCTCAAGCTCAACTTCCAGATACGTCATGTGATACGGGTCAAAGGCCAGCGCCTTTATGTCGTATTTGGCGGCGAGTTCACCCAGGCGCTTGGCTACAAATGCGTAGTTGATCGCCTTGCCGGGTGGCGCATGGATGTGGCCATCCTCCAGCCAGATGTCATAGGGCACACCATCAATCGCGGCTCGATCAAGCAGCGTGTCTTTGGGCGTCCAAAACTCAGCAATAGATTTCCCATGCTCAGGGAAGTAAAGGTTCAGGGCTGTCAGGTCTCGTTTTCCCGACAGGTCGAGCCCGCCATAACAGCTCTGCCCCGTCAGTTTATCGGGGTCAAACTTGGCGCAGCACGACAGCCATATATCGATATCAACCCAAGGGTTTGCCGCATCCACCCACTGGCAGAAGTTCAGGCGTCGAACCGTGCTCGCCTTGGCTGGCATGCCCTTCGCATCGGTGACTTGCTCTCGCAGGTACTTGGCTTGAAAGGTGTGACCCAGTGACGGGTTGGCCTTGCCCCAGCACTTCTCATCCTTGAATGGGTCATCCCCTTTATCCAAAGAGCAGATGAACGCAAAGAACCCATCGTTGAAGTGACGGTGCCGCTTGGTCACGCCTTTGGCGCCCGCCTCACAGACGTTCACGCCGAGCTGGTGATAGCTGTAGCAAACAGAGTTTCGGTCGTGTCCGCTGTTGGTGATCATCAGGATTAGCGCTTGGCGACGACCCTTGGTGCCCGCCCGCATAAACTCGACAGTCTTGTTGTTCTTGTGCTCGTGAACTTCGTCGATCAGGGCGCAGTGTGGACGCGGGCCAGACTGGCCATCGTCGGAACTGATCGGGCGAAAGAATGAGCCGGTCGCTAGGTAGGCCAGGTTCCAGACCTTCTCGTCGCGCCCGGACTTCTTGATCTTCTTCGTCAGCGACGGTGATTGATCGACCATTGCAACCGCGTCACGAAACAGGATCATTGCTTGATCGCGCTTCGTTGCTGCCGCGTAGACCTCGGCCCGGGGCTCACCATCCGAGGTCAGGCAGTAAAGCCCGATGCCTGCCGCCAGTGGCGATTTACCCGAGCCCTTTCCTGACTCGATGTACACCGTCCGAAAGCGGCGAAAGCCATCCGCACCCATCCAGCCAAAGATCGAACCGACAATGAATGCCTGCCACGGCAGCAAGATGAAGGGCTTGCCTTCGTGCTCGCCGCCATTGAGCTTGAGCACTGTCTTGAAATACCGGATCGCCCGGCTGGATTTTTCAAGATCCCAAGTCAGACCGCGCTTCGGCCCGCCCTCCAAGTCGCGCAGATGACGAGCGCATGCGTTTCGAATATCTGGGCCTGCCAGCACCTTGCCGGAATAAACCTCTTGAGCCCAGGCCGTTACTGGGTCGACCGCATAGGAAACCTTCTTGACCTCAATTGAAGAACTCGTCTTCCGGGTCTTTGTTTGGAGGTTCGCCAATGGCCTGGACCTTGGATCGGGCGGCGGGTGTCATGCCGAAATGGGTAAGGTAAGAGAGCAACCGGCGGTCGGCGTCAGCCGCCATCGCCACTGCCGGGTGCGCTTTTATCAGCCCGGCATCGGTTGAATAGGTATGGCCCTCTACGGAAATAACTTTGGTCAAGCGGCGAACCTCGGCGGCGACCTCGCACAACCGCTCAAGGGTTTGAAGATCGGCTTCAGTAAGCACGCCCATGGATGTTGCGAGCGGGCAGAACACTTTCCAGACAGCCTTGCCCTCAGCCGTCATGCTCGACGGCGGGGGCTGATAGGACGCTACCGGGAGCTGTGGCTCTCGCTTGTTTTCGCGGGTGGCACGCAATGTGCCGGTGACCTTTTTCTGGGTCGTCGGGGCAGGCGTTCGTCCCTTCAAAAAAAAGTCTCCAATTCTGGCTTTATGCGTAAAGAGGGTCGAGGGCGGTCCTACTAGACGAGAACCACTACTATTTACCCTCCCCCTAGGGGCAGTGGCGTGCCACAACTGAAATTTACAGGAATAAACAAGAATTATTCTTATTTACGACGATTCCAGTGATGATTTGGGTCGATTGGCAGGCCATTGACGTCGCATCCGACCACGACACCGGACTTCTCCTCGCGCTGCTTGGCGCTGTCGTGACAGCGCTTACAGAGGCTCTGGAGGTTGGTCGCATCGAAGAACAGCGTCACATCGCCTCGGTGAGGCTTGATGTGATCCGCAATGCCAGCGGCCACTGTTAGGCCTTGCGAGGTACAGCGTCGGCACAGCGGCTCGTCCTGCAGCTGTTTCCACCTGAGCCGGAACCAATCCTTCGTCTTGTAGAGGTGATGCCAGGGTGAAGTGCTCGCCATCAGTCAGACCGCCGGGGCAGCTTGAAGTCAGCAAAGCGGTCAGCCAGGTCGGCGATCTTCTTCACACCCAAGAAGCCGATCCAGATGCCTGCTGGTGTAGCCAGGCTGGATGGCAAGCCGAAGTACTCCAGCACCGCAATCAAGCTAGTGGTGAGCAGCATGCAGATAGTTGCTTCGAGCATCGCCTGACGCCGAGTTCCGCCACCGTAGATGATCCGCAGTGCAGCCATCACGAAGGACAGCGTGGCTGCATAGATCGTCGGAGAGTGCTGACTCAGCCATGCGAGCGCGATGACCCAGGTGTCTGGCTTATCAGGCATATGAGGCATCCGATGTCCTCCCGAGCAGGGAGCAGAATTGATTCGGCCCCGACAACACACCCAGCTTGAGGCGATGGGTGTGGCGGGGCCGAAAACGAAAAAGCCCAGCGCGATGGCTGGGCTTTAGGATTTGGGTATGTGTTCCTGCATGCGGTCTAGTATCACCACACGCAAGATCGACATGATGGGGCTAATTTACGGCCAGTCGGCCACTCAGTCAAGCGGCATCAATAAAGATTTCTTCGCGGTCGAAGAGCTCCGTGGCGTGTATCACTGCCGCCTCCTCCAAAGACTCAAGCCGCTGATGGATACCAGACCGCCATCTATGCCGGGTACGCTCAGGCGAGGCCGCCGGATCCCAAGTGTTCATGTCGTAGAACTCAACAGGCAGCACGATCATATCCGTGGACCGCTTCCCATCCTGCACGCCGCGCAGCTTGGGAATAGCCCATGCAGTCACAGCTTTGTAGATGAAGAGCTGTGGAGCAGGAGAGGAGATACGTGGAACAAGTCGCCCAATTGCCCCGACCTTGTTCGCTTTGTGCGTTGAGTACTTCGCCACCAACACATCCCACTGGGCCGGGGCAAGCTCACGGTGCAGCAGCGCATACAGGCAGCAGTCATAGTCGAACTTGTCCCGCACAGAGATACCAGCGCCCTGCCCGCCTGATCGCAGCTCGGCATCGATCAGCTTCTGCCAGCTCTGCTTGGTGGAGTTATCGATGTTGTCTGCCGCAAGCACACGCACCAGGGTGCCCATTACGTCTTTGTACATACCCATCACTTGATCTCCAACGCTACTGACTGGGTGGACTTCAAAGCCCGCACACCACATCTGGCCAACACCATGTTCTGGCAGGCATGAATAGCGCTGCAGAACTCTTTCTGTTCCATCGGGTGTTCGATGGGCAGCTTCAAGTATTCATTCCAAGCATCCCCCAGCATCTGAGCAACCTTGGCTTCTTGATCAGTCAACTCAGCAGCTGCGGTGGCCATTTTTAATCCTCTACTATGGTTGTTTTCTGAATAGCGCTGCACGCCACGCCGTTAGCGGCTTCCAGTGAATTACCGGATTCTCCGAATCTAACGCCTGTCTGCCCGTGGATCAGGTCGAAACCCTTTTGGTCTAGATGGGCGTGCCACTTCTCCAGGGCATCACGCTTGCGACTCATCACGTCCGACTGGATGTACACCTTCACGCTGTGTCCCATCGCGTGGTTGATCAGCAGCTCACCGATCAGGTGGTCGATGCCGAGGTCTGCCCAACCGGTACGGGCCACCTTGCGCAGGTCGTGACTGGTCCACTCACCCTTGCCCAGCCGAGCGAATACAGCACTGGCCTGCCCTTCACTCAACGCCTTGCCATTGCGAGCCGGAAACAGGTACTGGCCGTCATAGCCGCGGGCGGTTTGGGTGTCGCGGTACTGGATCAACAGCGCCCGCACCTGGTCGGTCAGTGGCAGGTGATGCTCCACGCTGGTCTTGGTGTGCTCTGCTGGAATGAACCACTCGCGTTCAGCAAGGCTGATATGCGGCCAGCGTGCTTGCCGGGTCTCCCCGATCCGCGTGCCGTGGCACAGCATCATCAGGGCCAGCATGGCGTCAGCCGGAGCGTTCGCAATGGCCTGCCCCAGTTCGCCCAGCAGGTCCTGCAACTGCACACCACGCAGGCGCGACGGTTTGATCCCGACCTTGGCTTTGGAGAAGTCGCTGAACTTGATGCCCGCCATTGGATTGGACGTGATCAGGCCCAGCTTCAACGCCTGCCTAAATGCCAGGGCCAGCAACTGGAACGCCAGACGCACGTAATCGATTGATAGGGCTTCCTGAAGGGGCCACATGAACAGGGTATCGAGCGTGGCCTTGTTGACCTCAACCAGCGGCAAGTCACCCAAGCGCGGCAGCAGGTGGCGCTTCATGGCCGAGGCGCCGGTGCTCTTGCGCTTGGCCGACAGACTGCGGTCACGGGCCATACGATCGGCGTACCAGGTGAGCAGCTCGCCGGTGGTAGCCCATTGGGAAATGGTCGAGCCCGCATCAGCTGAAACACGCAGGCGCACAGCCGGCAGCTCAGCCAACACCTGCTTTGCGCTCAAGGCCGGAAAGGCCCCGATGCGATGCCAGCGGCGCTTATTGACCAAGTACCAGGAGCCCCGGGCGCGGTTCTTGGAGAAGCGAAAGTGCAGCGCCGGGTGACCGGCATCCCGCAGGTCGCGCACATGCTCAAGCTTGGCATTGCGGCCAATTTCCGCGTCGGACAGCTTCACGGTCAGGGTTTTAATTTTGGTGTTCAACGGTCACCTTCCTGCGGGGGTTGCCGGCCGACAACCTCGTAAGTGGTTGGCCACATCAGGCGACCAAACGTGTGTGCCGCACTTTCATGCTCAAACAGAGCCACGGCCCGGTCGGGCTTATGGCTCAAATCGAACTTGTAGGAGCAGCAGTGAACAGCCCAGCGGTAGGCGCTCTGCTCCACCGGAGCCAGGTGAGGATTAGGCATGCGCTGCACCTCCCGAGCGCATGGCCCGCAGTGCCGCCAGAGCCTTGTTGCCCACTTCCGGCGCGCTGCGTTCAATGGCCCGTGGCGGCAAAGCCAATGGCATTTTCTGCAACGGCAAGCCCGCCAGAATGCGACGCACCGTGATCGTGTAGTTGCGCTCAAACAGCTTGATGCTCAGGTCGTGGGACAGCCGGTTGAGGTTTTCAAAGCCGCACTCTTTGGCCGTATGCCACACCGCGTCATGAGTCCACTTGGCCTGACCAGCCATCGACGGATGCGCGTTACGGCAAGCCTCGCGGTGAGCCGCAGCCAACCTCGGCAGGCCGAGCATTTCCGCTGTCGGTGTGCACCAACCGATAAACACACCCACGTTCGGCACAAAGTCCTTGGCGGCTTGGCGCGCCTGCAACAGGCCGAAGCGCAGTTGCTCAGTGCTGCAGATCCCGGCCTCAAGAAACCCGCGCATCCACTGCTGCTTGGCGGCTTTGTAGGTCGCCATATCCGGCCAAGCCTGCTTCCACGCCGGGAAGATCGAACGCAGTTCGCGGAACAGGCCGTTGATGACCTTGGCCGTGGCCTGGGACAGTTCTGCGGCGGGCTGAATGTGTTCGCTTTCACCGGCAGCGATGAACTGGCCGGTCTGCACCTTGGCCCACAGGCCGGTGGCGATTACTGAAACTTGATTCATTGGGTGGCCTCCTGATGCAGCCAGTCGGTGTTTTCATCGTCAAAGGGTTCGTCAGTACGGGACTTGCCCGGGAAGCGGCTGACGTTGGTTCCGGCGGTCTTGACCTGATCACGCTGCACCCACTTGACCAGCATGCTCACCCACTCAGCCTGGGTGTTGATCACCCCCTTCGGCTCGTAGTGGCAGGTGAACAGGGCAATCACCGCTGGAGTGAACAGAGCGCCAGACAGGCCAACGTGAACGGCATAGGTTTTTAGGATTTCTGGATCGGGCAACCAGTCCAGGGTCATGGCGACCATTTCCCGAGGGTCGAACGGTTCGTGCGCGTTGGGTGGGTTTTCTCCCTTACATTCCCCTTCCCTTCCGGGGGTGAGGGCTCGTCTAGGCTCTAGCGATTCCTCGGCGAGGGCTCGTCGAGCATTCTCCGAGTCAGCGTCGATAGTCAGTCGATATGTAGGGTGCTTGATCGTGGGTCGGTCGATCTTTTGATGCTTCCAGCCGTTGACGTGCAGGTACTCTTTACCCGATACCTCATAGAGGTCGATGAGCCCGTTCGTTGAGAGCTCGGCGAGCAGTTCACCGACCTTCGCCGAGGTGATGTCGTCGCCCGGGAATACCAGTGCCTTCAGGGTCTTGGCCGACATGGGATGGTTGCCCGCGTCGTCGCAGAAATTCCACACGCCTATAAACAACAGGCGTGCCAAAGGGCTGCACTCCATGACCTGTTCACTGGTCCAGAACTCGGGTTTGATCGTGCGGATGCGGGCCATTACACGGCCTCCTGTGCGGTGGTCGTGACAAGTAAGGGTGCAAGGCGAGGTATCACGTCAGCGGCGTTGCGTGATGAGCAAATGGTGCACATAATGGCCCCCGAAATAAGTTGTGAAGAAGCCGGTCTAGCCACCGGCTTTTTTTTGCCTGCGATTTGGTAACTGGATGGATTAACAGCTAATCCGAGGTGCTTACTTCCAACTCAGAACCCACAGATACTGGGCTCATCAATAAGCACTTAAGCGACTTGAAGCTTTGGCTGGGATGGGAATGGGCGAAGTTCGCTGGCTTGAAAAACGCCTTCCGATAGCTCAATCACCCGGATTCGGCGCCCAGCAGCAATAGCTTTGTAAATGGCCGGAGGGGTCACACCCAGAAGCCGTGCGGCCTCGGACTGCCCTTTATCGGCCACGAATTGATCGAGGGAAGTCTCTTTCATGGTCGTGCCTCTGGTGACGATTGGCACGATATTAACCATCTGTTAATTAACTATCAATACCGATGGTTTCTTCTTTGTTTTAACCATTGGTTATAAATTCTTGCCATGACTAAAAAACGCATCCTCCCGCCAGATCGCCTTGCCGAGTGCAAGGCTGCTCACGACCTCTTTCTCGCAAAGAAAAATGAGTTGAAACTGAGTCAGAGAAAGATTGCGGACGCTGCAGGCGTTACCCCGGCAGCGGTGAATTTGTATTTCAAGGGCATCAACCCACTGAACGCACAGTTCGCAGCGATCCTCTCTGAGCAGCTCCAAGAGCCGGTCGAGAAGTTCAGCCCTCGATTGGCAGCAGAAATAGAAAAACTCACCAGGGCCGCACCTGACCGCCACCCCCCTACATCCAATGCTGTGATGATTGGCCCGCTGGATGAATGGGACGACGACACTCCGCTCGATGACGACGAGGTATACGTGCCATTCCTCAAGGAAGTGGAATTGTCTGCAGGCCAAGGCCGTAGCTGTGTCCAGCAGTCCCCACGGCAGAAATTACGCTTCGGAAAGTTGACGCTAAGACGCCAAGGTGTTCAGCCTTCTGAGGCTGTTTGTGTAACCGTTCGCGGCAATAGCATGGAGCCGGTTCTTCCAGATGGCAGCACTGTCGGGGTAGACCAAGGGACAACCACGATTAGTGACGGCAAAATGTACGCTCTGGATCACGGAGGTCAATTGCGAGTAAAAACGCTGTATCGCTTGCCTGGGGGCGGCATACGAATGCGGAGCTTCAATCGTGATGAGCATCCCGACGAAGAGTACTCACCAGCCGAAATGCACGAGCATGAAATCGTAGTACTTGGTCGAGTCTTCTGGTCCTCAGTGCTCTGGTAGAGAGCACCCAAGCCAAATGAAATCCCGCCTCAGAGCGGGATTTTTTTCGCCCAAAGAAAAATAGTTAACCATCGGTATTGACCAGCTAGTTATACCGATGGTTAACTTAGCTCATCGCCGGCACACACCGGCAACAAGCCGGAGACTCGCCGGCTACCACGGCCAGGGGGAATCCTGACCCCAGCCCCCTCACGGGGACCGACTGGCTCAGCAATGAGAGCTCTTTAGAAACGGACACTTTCACTGCTGCACCTGGGCAACCGGGTGCAGCGGGAAAACAACCGAGTAAACATCATGGAATCGACAATCGTAGACGGTGCATGGAAGGGCCACCTCGGCCGAGGCCTTGCGCCACGGGAACTGCAGTTCGTGCTTTCAGTTGCCCAAGGACTGACCGCTAAAGAGATCGCTAGGGCGTTCGATATAGCGCCGGGCACCGTGGTCAAGCGGCTGTCCTGCGCCATGTACAAGCTCGGCGTTCATCGCCAAGGCGCGATGGTCGCCGAAGCGATGCGCCGACAGATCATTACCCCTCTTTGCTTGCTGCTGGTCGCAGTGATGACGATGCAAGGTCTTGATGACAGCGGGATGGCTCGCCGTGATCGCCGCCCAACTGAGCGCCGAGGCGGCGAATTGAGAATGACACGCCGCGCTGACTCTTTTGATCTGGTCGGATAATCCAAATCAACTAGCGCCACGACAGCCTGTCGCTAACTGCCCGAGCACCTGGTACTCCCCAGCACCAGGACGCATCGGTCTGATCTTCGGCATATATCGGCTTGAGTACAGACCGATGCGGACGCCAGCCCAGCAGACGCTGGACACCTGCATCACCCATACCCTGCTGACGAACAAACGGAGGATTCAGCTATGCACAAGTAAATCGTGATGGGCACGCCCGCACAGCCTTGCTCTTACATACGGTGGCGTTTTAAGAGTGCAACACAGCCCGGTTTCGACTGGGCTTTTTCATGCCTGCAGTTATTCGCCAGCTCTCCCTTGTCGCAAGACCAGAGCGCTGACGAATACCCGCAACCCAAGTCGAGGATCGACCATGCACCCATCTTTCGCCCAACGCGTCACTGCCCTCGAAGGGTTGCGCGCACGTGCCCGCCAAGCTACGGCCGAGTTCTACCAAAAGCCCGGTGTACAACCGCCACCCCTGGCCCCGCTGATCATCGTGCGGCCGAGCGGTAACAACACCTTTTCGCTGATCAATCGCGCTACTGGCGTGGTCGTAGCCGAGCGCTTCGGCCACAACAATGCCACTGCTCATGCTCGTGAGCTGGAGGCAAAAGAAGCACAGTTCAACGTTAAGCAGTTCGGAAAATTCCTGAGCAGCTGGGCTTTGCGCTTTGGTATCACACTGACCGTGTTCGCCTTCTTCGGCAGTCACATGTGAAGCGCGTCAACGCATCCGCACAGCGACGCCTTCGCCAAACCCAACACCAATTGCCACCCAGCGGACTTGAAGAGGCAAGCCATGGCCAAATCTGCAACCGAACGGAAGCGCGATCAACGCGACCGCGACAAGCTGAGTGCGAAAGAAAAAGAAGCACTCCTGCTGTCACGAAAGATTGTCACGGCCCTGTATCACAACGATGACGCCGCGCTGAAATGAACCATGGCGCGCACCGGAATTAATGAAGAGCAGGATCTTATATCCCGTTTCATTCGCGGCGCCGACCGCATGACTGATCATCAATTGGTGGAGTTTATCCGCCTTCTTTGAAGGTCACGCCTATACGTCACTAACGACAAGAAATATCGCTGCATCCGGTAACCGTAGGTTGATTTATAACTCCAATATTCGATTAACGGTTTCACGACCTCGTGCAAAGGCTGAGTTTTCGGCCAGATATTGATCCGCATATTGCCCTTGAAGCGCGGTCCTTGCTCCATCAACTTCTGATCCATCTTGAAGCACCGTGACGGTGGCAAGATAGTGTGCCAGCTGGCAACTGGAGTCTTGAGGATTAGTCTTCACAGGCCCAAAAACTCTGGTGCGTATCTCGTAGTCGAGGTAGTTCTCGTCGTTGCAATACTCTGATGGCATACAGCCTCCATAACCTTGGCTTAGATGAAACCATTCGACCTGTAATACCCCAACCAAAACCAAAATGCCACCACCGGTCACGGAGGGCGGCGCCTGCATTGGAGAACACCATGAGCAAGAAGCCAAAAGTCGATCCAGCGTCACGCAAGGTGCTGGCCTACTCCGTAGAGACAAACGACCCCGAAGAATCCAACATCCAGTTCGCCACTTCGAACGCAGCAGCTCGGCGCCAGGGTGCAGACGAGATCGGTACAGACTTCGGTGCGGTTTCATGCCGACGAGCTCATTGGGCCGACCAATATGCCGGACAGCGCTTTATCCCGGCGAAAGCATACGTCGACGCAGGCTGGTGGTTCGGCTGCAACAATTGCGGAGTCAGGTGCGACAGTGATGCCAGCTACTGGGACGAAGAGACTGGCACTGATATTCCACGGGACTTGGTGTTCGACGGGCGGGTTGTCTACTGCTCTGCGGGTTGCAAGGCCGGGCATAAGGCCGAGGTCACAGCCCGCAACGCCAGACTCGAAGAGTTCAAGGTTAGGGTTGTGGCGGACAGGCCTGGCGTCACCTTTACCGAGTTCACCGGCGGATACCCGTGGCGCGGCAATAAAGGGCTGTTCACTTTCCCCGGAGCCCAGTACGGCGGATCAGTCGCTGATACGGAAGAAAGCGCGGAGCTGAAATGGTATGTGGCCCAAGGCGATAAAGCAGCTTGGGACTACTTCATCGCCGAGCAGTCAGGCGCCTGATCAGCCCTCACCTATTGCGCTGAGCGCAGCTTAAAGATCAGCAGCCCTGATGACTTCGACTCCGCCATTATATTCATCTGTAAAAGAAGTTAAGCTCGCTAAAGCCTTCTCAGGAGCACCGTTGAGCACCCGCAAAGTTTTTTGGCTTTCATCAGACTGATACCCTTGAGTGGATATTTGATCTAGAACTTTGTGCATTCGATTTGCGTACAGGGCTATGCTCTGCACTTCCCTGGCGACCAAAGCTCCAGGGAGTTCGTAAATAGGAAGCCTTGCAATCCATAGCGTTGCGGCCTCAAGAGCGTCTCTATGCAGGGGCGCACTCCCTTCAATGATGATGTCTGGCATCTTCCTTGCCGCCTCAATTACGCGCATAGCAACAATTTCAGCAACCTCAACTGTAGCCCTCAGCGACGCAATACGCTGAAGCCTTGCTTCTTCCGATGCGTGGTTAACCTGGTCTCGAAACAACTTTCGCGACTGGCGTCCTTGCTGCCGTACAACGCCTATAGCAACAGCCAGTGCCAAGAGCGATCCAATCGCTTGAACCCATGACGCTAATCCTGGGTGGTGTTCGATCCAAAAAGAAATGCTTTCCCAGCTCATAACCCACTCCCCTGTAGATCCCGGAACTATACCGGCGAGGCTTCCCCCATGCCTACAGAAAACCAGCCTGAACGCACATTCATCGTGCTGAGCCTGAAACACACCCACCGCCGCCACAAAGCAATCACCCTATGGCGCCCAAATGACAGTGGTTATTGCTGGACACTGGAGCGCGCCGGGATCTACGAAGAAGCTCTAGTGCTGGAGCGCTTGGGCTACTACAACAGCGGCTGCTCGAACATCGCAGTGTCTTTCGAGTTGGTACGGCGCCTGGCGGTCGACATCGAGTACGACACTAAGGAGTTCGGCATCTGCCTGCCCAACAACGCCAAAACATGGAAGCAACTGCTCTCCTCAGTCATTTGCAAACCTAACTACCCGTCACGGCCTGAATATCGCGGTGTTCGATACTCCAAGGAGGCAGCATGACCGCCCTCCGCCGAACAGTCAGGATCAACGGTGGGCCCATGCGCCCGCTCGACCTGCAAACAGTCTGCGATCAATGCAACAAGTCTCGCGCCCACGGCAACCACACCAAATGCAGTACGCAGCGCTAGACTGAAGCGGCTGAGCGGCGCACCCGTGAGGAGTCATTAACTAAGTGAAACACTGTAAAGTGAAAGTTTTTATTCACAGCAACCTTCACTAGAGTCTACAACCATTTTATAGGTTCTAAAGTCAGGCCTTACTTTAAGAACTTCAACCTCACCCCCATATCCTTTTGCGGCATCAAGCACCTCTGACATTTTGATATTTAAATCGCACCCTACGATTACTTGCCTCAATTGCAATACCGAACCAATACTATAAAAAACCTTTTCAGCAAGAGGTATATCTTGATGAAAATGCACGGGAAACCTTACCTCATCCTCATAGCGCCAATGATCAAATTTCGTGCTAATCATTGTCATAAAAATTTCTTGCTCTGACGCAATTAAATTTGACGGGCTATTCACGTCCATTCGCTCAGACACGTAATTAACAGGCAAACATAAATCTTCGTCAACATCAAAGCCCAAACATATCCCTTTATGCTTATTAGCATAATGAGCCCATTGAACAGGACTCGAGTACGAACGGCTACAACATATAAAGCCCATCCCAGCAGCCATTATTTTTTTAAATCCCGACATATCATCTCGGAATCCTTTTTCGGAAAAATCAAAACAACAAAATTCAAAAGGGTCATTCAACTCAAGAAGCCTTGCAACTTTTAGGCGCCTCTGCTGCAACCCTTCAATACCAT
Organism: Pseudomonas sp. NKUCC02_KPG; assembly: GCF_019345465.1. Taxonomy (GTDB): domain Bacteria; phylum Pseudomonadota; class Gammaproteobacteria; order Pseudomonadales; family Pseudomonadaceae; genus Aquipseudomonas. Next base: position 192,923 of record NZ_JAHKRC010000002.1, on the reverse strand, counting down.
ATTTAGCATTTAAAAAATGGTAAACCCTAACTTTCTTAACTTCACTCATTTATCCAAATCCTTTAAAAATTCTCTAAAAGCACCAGCTTGAGGAAGCATTATGTCTTTACAGCAGAAGATACACCCCTTCGATTTCAAAACCCAATACGGCCTTGGCTTCAACCCGCAAGACGATGAGGTTGTCGTGGATTTCTTCTGCGGCGGTGGCGGCGCCGGTACCGGGCTGGAAATGGGCCTCGGCCGGGCTGTGACAGTCGCCAAAAACCACAGCGCTGCAGCGATCAGCATGCACACGGTCAACCACCCGCATGCAAAGCACTTCACCACTGATGTGTTTGAGGGCGATCCTGACACTGAGTGCGGTGGCCGGGCCGTGGGCTGGTTCCATATGTCGCCGGACTGCACCCACCACAGCCAGGCAGCCGGTGGTCAACCGCGCAAGCGTGAGATTCGAAACCTATCGTGGATCGGCTTGAAGTGGGCAGGCATGAAGCAACCCCGGGTGATCAGCCTGGAAAACGTGAAGCAGATCCTGCAGTGGGGGCCGCTGGTAGCCAAACGCTGCAAGTCGGCCGGGCGCGTCATCAAGCTGGGTGGCGTGATTGCTCAGCCAGGTGAAGTGGTGCCGGTCCGTGAGCAATTTCTGGTACCTGACCCTAAACGTCGCGGCCAGACTTGGGCGGTTTTTGTCGCCGAGCTGCAACGCCTGGGCTATGCCGTCGAATGGCGCGTAATTAAGGCCTGCGACTTCGGGGCCCCGACCAGTCGTGAACGCCTGTTTATGATTGCCCGCTGTGATGGCCAGCCCATCGTGTGGCCAGAGCCAACCCATGCCAAGAGCCCTGCCAAAGGTCAGCAGAAGTGGCGCACGGCCGCCGAGTGCATTGATTGGACGATCCCGAGCAAGAGCATCTTTGGCCGTAAAAAGGATCTAGCCCCGGCCACCCTGCGGCGAGTAGCCAAGGGCATGCGCAAATTCGTACTTGATGCCGCCAACCCTTATATCGTGCCGATCGCGAACTGGTCCGGGGAAAGCGTGCAGTCTGCCGACGAGCCTCTGCGCACCGTGACCTCATACCCCAAGGGCGGCGCCTTCTCGATTGTCAGCCCAACACTCGTTCAAGTCGGCTACGGGGAGAGAGCTGGTCAGGCACCGCGTGTACCCAGTCTGGGTCAGCCATTGGGTACAGTTGTCGCAGGCGGGGTTAAGCATGCCATCGCAGCGGCGCACCTAGTGAAGTTCAGGTTCGCCGATGAAGGTAAGGCATTGGATGAGCCATTACCCACCATCACCAGCGGCGGTAATTACAAGCGGCCTGCCGGTGCCGCGCATGCAATGGGAATATCGACCGTGTTCATGGCGCAAATGAATGGCGGCTTCAACACGACTGCCGCGAAGAGCATCGAAGACCCCATGACCACTGTGACCAACACCGGCAGCCAACAACAATTGGTCACCGCCAACCTAGTGCACTTACGGGGCAACTGCGATGCGCGGGACTTGAACGACCCGCTGCACACCATCAGCGCAGGCGGCACACACCACGGACTGATGACGGCATTCCTTGAGCGTCAGTTCGGCGCCAGTGTTGGCCAGGGCCTGGACGATCCGGCACCTACCATCACAGCGGGCGGTGGCGGTAAGAGTTCGCTGGTCGAGCTGCAACTCTCGCCAGAAGTTGAAGCCGGTGCACTGCGGGTCGCGGCCTTCCTGATCAGCTACTACGGAACGGAGAATGTGAGCGACGCCAGCGAGCCGGCGCCGACAATCACCACCCGCGACCGCCTGGCACTCGTCACGGTGACAATCAAAGGCACGCCGTATGTGATCGTCGACATCTGCCTGCGGATGCTACAACCGGCAGAGCTGTACAAGGCCCAAGGCTTCCCGGGTGACTACATCATCAGTCACGGCGCCGATGGCAAGCCCTTCACCAAAACCCAGCAAGTGCACATGTGCGGGAACAGCGTCAGCCCGCCGCCGATGGCCGCGCTGGCCCGGGCAAATGATCCTTGGAGTCACCACCAGGACCAATCTATTGCGGCTTAATGCTTCCTACTTTTGCCTAGCCCGAAAGCACCACCATTCACTGCAAAAACACTTCGCCCTTTCTTCTTTTTCTTCTTAGGGCTGAACAAAAGCCGAACTCTCCTAGCCCTAGCTGCGCCGGACAAGTCACAGACCCTCATGCCCTCTGGACCTTTGCATGAATCGAGGTGCTTGCGGAGGCGGTTAGCGGTGAAAAGCTTTCCGCAGTGCTTGCACTTTTGATCTATCGGCCGCCCCTTCAAATCTACTTCAACAGTCATGGCTTCCCTCCATACAGCCAGCGAGCATATCAACGAGGTAACCACATGCCCACAGAAAACAAGCTCACCGCGAAGCAACAACGCACCAATCAAGTCAATCATGTGATTCGAATCATTGGCAATTACGGCCGGCGCTTCTTCTTCAACCAGAAGACCAACTGTTACGCCTGCATGGAAGTAGATCAGCGCGGCAAGATCTGGTTCATCGACGATTACAGCTCGCGACGGATCTTCACTCACAAAACAAACTGGGGAGGAAGATGGCGTGGGTTCAGCCATGGCGGCACGCTTCGCTCACTCGTAGAAGGGTTCCGAGATTACATCCGCACCGGCGAGCCACTGCACCCAGGCTATCTCGGGCCTGAGCGGCTTGATGACAGCAACATCTGGGGATACGACATCGAGGGAATGCGCGCTGTACGCGAGCAGGCCGGCGTCCTACCCGTCTTCCGACAGGCCATAACGGAGGCAGCATGACTGCCCTCCGACGAACAGTTCAGGTATGCGGCGTCCCCATGGGCCAGCTCGACCTGCAAACGATCTGTAACAAATGCAATAGATCGCGCGCCCACGGCAACCATACCAAATGCAGCAAGTTGCGCCAGGCCGAAGCGGTTGAGCGGCGCGCACGGGAGAAGCAGTAATGAGTGAATTCCAGCGAGAAGATCGCTACATAGTGGTCAAGCTCAAAAGGCTTACACATATGCAGGAAAAACACCTGCGCGCATGCCTTCACGATGAAGGAATACAGACGATTGAAAGCGTAGTTGTTGAGCGTGATTGGCCTGAATACCACCTAGTCTGGGCGATGCTTGAGCACCGCATGGCCGGCAAGCCGGTGCCTGACTTCGATCTTTGGCGCCGAGCAAATGAGCTGCAGGAACGGCTGACCGCGGCGGATCAGCGTATCGATGACCTCGCTTCACCACCTGAGCTAACCGCCGAGTTGCGCTGGATCTTTGGTCTGATGTGCTTCCAGTGCATTCACTACGCACAAGGCCTGCGCCGCCTAGGCCACAAAATCCCCGAGAAGGCCGAGCACGAACAAGCGGCAGTCATTCACTGGATGTTCGGGCATTACCTGAAAGACCCGACCAATTGGCGCCACAACGCGACAGCACAAATGAAAGCGGCAACCCCAGCCGCTTAGGAGTAGGTCCGTACTCTGCCCTCTGCCCCTCTGCATCACACCTAACTCCAAGTGAGCCGCTTTAGCGGTAAGGACGAAGTCATGCCTGAAAACAAATCGAAAACCATGTGCATCTACCACGACAACTGCGCCGATGGCTTCGGTGCAGCATGGGTAGTTCGCAAAGCCCTTGGGGCTAATGTCGAGTTTGTACCTGGTGTCTACGGCCAAGAGCCCCCGGATGTAGCTGGAAAAGACGTTGTTCTCGTCGACTTCAGCTACAAGTACGACGTACTGGCGGAGCTCGCGTGGAGAGCGAAAAGCATAATCGTGCTCGACCATCACAAGAGCGCGGCCGAAGATTTGGGGCGCTTCGAGCCATTCCACGCAGGCATTGAAGAAGATACCCGCCGCGATGACGGGACCCCACTACTCGGATGGAAAACAGCGCACGACATGGCCAACTCACAAAACGGCCCATCGATCGCCTGCTGTTTCGATATGAACCGAAGCGGAGCAATGCTCGCGTGGGACCACTACTTCCCAGGCCAAGAGCCCCCTCAGTTACTGCGGCACATCGAGGATCGTGATCTTTGGCTGTTCAAGCTTGAAGGCACGCGGGAGATCCAAGCCAACCTGTTCAGCTACCCCTACGACTTTGAAGTATGGGACCAACTGATGGCCGCTGATGTTCTCACCCTTGTATCCGATGGGGCCGCAATTGAGCGCAAGCATCACAAGGATGTAACAGAGCTGGTTGGCGTGACAAAGCGAAGGTTGCTGATCGGAGGTTTCGACGTACCTGTCGCATCCCTACCTTACACACTGACCAGCGATGCCGGCCACTTGATGGCCCAGGGCGAGCCATTTGCAGCCTGCTATTGGGATACGCCAACTGGGAGAGTGTTCAGCCTGCGCAGCACTGATGAAGGTATGGACGTTTCTGAAATAGCCAGCCAGTACGGAGGCGGTGGTCACCGCAACGCTTCAGGGTTTCGCGTCCCATTCGGTCATGAGCTAACCATTTAGTCGCTTTTAGGTTTCCCTTACAAAATTCTATAAGCCTGCCGATGATCGGCGGGCGAGGTATCCCTATGTCTGCAGTCCTTCATCGCTTCCACCAGGTAGCAAATGACGCACTCGTAAAGATCAGCGCTCACTGCCTGCCCGGTGCCAAGATAGCACTGGTGATTTACACCCCAGGCAAGCCCGAGGAAGACATCATCCTCAAAGATCAGGGTCTCGATGACAACGAAATCGTCAGCTCCCTGCGGCGACGCGGCCTGAGCATCGACGGCGACAATGCCTACAAGCGCGACCTCTGCGACGCGATTGTTGGGGCCCTGGCCATGGGTGCGCAAAACAACAACCCGCCACCGCCGAATCACTGGGGTCAGCGCTTTTGGGATATAGGCCGGGAGGAGCGCGCGGCGTGCGAAGAGTTGGTCGCAGCGCTGAAACTTACCCGCGAGAACCTGCGCGCCTGCCAAGCCACCATCCATCTGTGCGGCGGTTTCGATCCAGCCTATGTGGACGACGCCCAGGCAGCCATGAAGGTTGCAGATGCCGCGCTCGCCAAAGCCACCCGATAACCAACCTTCTGCCGCCCAGCGCGGCGGCATGGAGACAGCTATGTCAAATCGAAGCGCGGCGCAGGTCGCGCCCACCCCTCCAAGGTTCCTCCGCGCCATGGATGCGCCAGGCTATCTCGGCATGTGCCGGGATGAGTTCAACAAAACAGTTCGCCCGAATGTGCGCGAATTCCCGATAGGAAAACAAGGCGTTGGCTTTGATCGAATTGAGCTCGATGCTTGGGCTGATGCGTACGTTGAGCGCAAGTCGATTGAAAAAGCAGCCAATCAGGACAACAATCGGCCTCGCAGCGAGCGCCTACAAGGATTAGATCCATGGCGCGAAAGACAATCACCGGCATCTACAAAAAAGGCGGCATCTGGCAAATCGATAAGGTCTTCCGGGGCCAGCGATTTCGCGAAAGCACTGAAACTGGTGACAGGGAAGAAGCCGAGCAGTACCTGATTCTCAGGCTAGAGCAGCTGCGACAGGAAAAAGTGTATGGCGTTAGGCAAGTCAGAACCTTTTCCCATGCAGCTGCACGATTTCTCACAGAGTTTCAAGATCAACCCTCTATCAAGTTGTCAGCGCATCACCTGTCACAGCTGATCGAGTTCATTGGAGAAGTGCCGCTCACACACATTGATGACCAGGCGCTTGCGCCATTCATCAAGGATCGGCTTGCAACAAAAAAACTGGACAATGGAACAGTGAAGAAAGGGGTAGCAAACAGAACGGTCAACATCTCAATAGAGCGCGTGGTGAGGGTTTTAACGCTTTGTGCGCGCAAGTGGCGAGATGACGAGATGAGGCCGTGGCTTGATAGCGTGCCAATGCTCACAAAGCTGGAAGAGAAGAAGTCGAGCCGTAAGCCCTACCCCATGTCATGGGAAGAGCAGTCGATTCTTTTTGGAGAGTTGCCTGCCCACTTGCAGGCGATGGCCTTGTTCAAGGTGAACACAGGTTGTCGCGAGCAAGAGGTCTGCAAGCTGAAGTGGGATTGGGAGATTGCGGTACCGGAACTGGGCGCAAGTGTGTTTCTGATACCTGCCGATTTTGGCGGGCGAAACGAACGCTCGGGCGTAAAGAACGGAGATGAGCGCTTAGTGGTGCTCAACAACGTGGCCAAGTCGATCATTGATAAGCAGCGCGGTATCAGCAAGGAATGGGTATTTCCTTACAACGGGACCGCGATGCACCGAATGAACGATTCAGCCTGGAAGAAAGCGCGAGTGAGAGCGGCGAAACTCTGGCAGGAGAAAAACCTTCGCCCCGCTCACCCTGGCTACTTGTCTATCCGGATTCACGATTTGAAGCACACGTTTGGTCGACGACTACGAGCAGCAGGTGTAACCGAGGAAGACCGCAAGGCATTGCTCGGCCACAAGAACGGTAGCATCACCAGTCACTACTCCGGCGCCGAGCTAGGGCAACTGATTGAGGCTGCAAATATGGTATCAGCAACCGACTCACGAGGTCCGGTTCTGACAATCTTGAAGAGGAGGCAGGGATGAAAATCGGAAAAGCCCCGAAAATCTCCCGAAAATGAAAAAGGCCAATGTCGGGGACATTGGCCTAAGTCATTGAAAAATATGGTCGGGACGGAGTGATTCGAACACTCGACCCCTAGCACCCCATGTTCGCTCGTAAAATCTCTTAAGTCATTGTATATGAAGGAAAAACATATTATTTAACGGTGACAAAATGCACTCTTATTCGTGAATAGGCCAAAGGTAAACTGTGGCTTGCAGGGTGGGTTTTGCGCAGGTTTTGGTGTGCTGCGGCCCCAGCCTTTTTTTGCCGGCACTCAAAAATTGACCGTGCTGGGTGATCGCCTGCTTTCGGTCAAAACGTACCTCAACGCTAGACACGTCAATCGGTCTTCCCATTCCCGGCACCAACTTGCCAATCCGCAGCTACTGTCAGCGCCATGAATCAAAACCGAATTGCCTTGACCACGACCGCCAAAGGCGGATCGTGAGAAATGTCGTGAAGCAAGAACGCACGAACTTTAAAGGGCCGCAAGTGAGGGTTTTAACGTCTGCTAATCGCCGGTTTAAGTCAGAGTTTTTTTGCACTCAAACGGATAAACTTCGCCAGAGCCTTGCACTCCGGGCCCTTCACCGCATCCACACAAGCGTTCTTCATGGCCAACTTGGAAACGCCACCACACTCCAGCATAAAACCAGCACGTCGTGCTAACGCATCCAGGTACTCGCGTTGCGCTCGACCGTTCCCTTCGCGAAATGGATGAATATGGTTGATCTGACCAAGTGCGATGCCTGCTTCGGCAGCAAAACCTTTCAAATCACCGTTCAAGTCAGACAGAAAAGCAGTTTCCTTGAGGCGAAGCCACATATCGTGGATATGCGGGTTCAATCTCTTGCTGTGCGAGAAATATGGTGTCGTTCTTGGCAATATCGACTTTGCGGCGCTCACCCGCCCAAGGGTAAATATCTTGGAACATGAACCGATGGATAGCCTGAAGGTACTTAAGCGAGAAATCGCCTTCGATGGGCTCTTCCTGGAGCTGAATAATACGAACTGACGCAAAGTCGGTCTCGGCTTCACCCAAGGTTACAGTGTCTGAATGTACAGGAGGTTGATCAGAACGCCATTGGGATAGGCGTAAGGGTCGTCTTCAACGGAGTAGCCCGCGACCTAGTAGTGATCATCACCCTCATCGTGAGTGATATCGCTGGTCATTTGGAGCCGTAACGAGCTTTGGTCGCAGCAAGCAGTTCTGCAGAGGATATCTTGCCGTCGCGGTACTCGGCCATTTTGCTCGCCACGAAAACACTGGTACGGGCGCTTTCAAGGTTATTCGTGGACGACGTTGGCCACGTTTGCGCTACGATCTGTGAATTGGCTGTTGAGCATGGGAGTTACCCTCGGAGAATCTACGGTTTACTGTATAGAACAATGGCACCAAGCTTCAAGGTGAAACCCTGTAAACGGCTACCGTAGACCCAAAACCCAAAATCATGTAGCTAACTGCCAGCACCTCAGGTAGTGTCACAAGGCCACTGCAGTAGGCTACAGGTTAATTGATTGCTCACAAACCTTTCGAGGCACGACAATGACCGATAGAAGACCAATAAACAAAGATGTGAATGTTCCTAAACCTGGTGGTGGTGAGCAGCCCCGGTCCCGAAATCAAGATGGTCAAATACGCGACAAGCGTAGCGATGCTGGGAAGCCTAAGAAGTAGCTAGCGTTCTTATCTGCTTCTTTGAATAAAACCACTTGCGCGGAAAATAAAGATCTACTGCGCAGGTGATTTTAAATAAGTCATGAGTGATACAGTGAAGAGAACAATGCCGCACCAGCCAAACTAACTGGTTGCTTTTGTGCTATAATTCTTAGATGACTCACGATATCGCAACAAGATTAGAGTTAACAACTTCCCGCTAACATCCACTTTAGTTTCACTCCAATTCAACTATTTGAGATATAACTTTCAAGACTAAACACATAAGACAGCCGACCCTACCCACTCAACAACTGGTCCATAATGCAATGTCTCCCCCTCCGACCAATGAATATATTTTGCGAGAGGTCATCACCCACGGGAGCTAATTCCTCAACAAAATCGACCGATAGCGGACTTGGGATGGCGGTAGGTACGCCACAACCTACGACTTAAAAGCAAGTATTAAAAGCTAATAAGTTAATGATTTTTTAGCGATTAAGTTTCGATACAGGAACAATTGAAACGGCCTACGGGGCTCGTAACACTTAGCTGTATCTTTGAATTTCAGAATGAGGTAAAGGATGCGCGACCGATATTAAAATACGTTTATTGATCACACGGCAATAAACTTAAAAAAACGGAGCTCATCAAAAGAGAAAAAAAACAAAGCCTCACAACTACAGTATATAGACATTCGAAAACATTAAAGCCCAAAACTACTTAAACACTCGGCCAATGTTTTACCACGAAGTAACGAAACTAATTACAATGCTCAGAGCCCCTAAAATCAATAGCACGACCATTGAAGTCTAGCGACTTCAGAGTGATGCAGTGCTCTAGCCATGTACACAAGGGCGGGCTATCCACGACATCCCTTGCCAATAGCACCAAGGCATGAGCACACCTACCGCACCATTAAGTTTTGCCGTGATTCTCCATATCAAACTTAATGACTTCGAACAATGCTATCGATATCCAATTTATTCCCAAATCAACAATAGGTTTAAAAAAAAGATCTGGAAATATTATCTGACTCGTACTGATGTTTTTTTGCCAACCACCTTGAAGAAAGTGAAAATATCGATTCCGTAACTCTATCATAAACTGCATAAACCCCAAAAAAGTTATTTTCAGCTCTTCATCCTCAGTTTCTCCTTCGATACAATTTTTAGCTTTTTCCTTATAAATTTTAAAATAAATACTCCGCATCTCCTCGACTTCTATACTGCCTATGTCTATGTCCAAAGTTAATTTGTAAAAATTTTCCTTGGACCAATGCGTCTTTATGAAATTTTTAAAAAAAAGCAGCTCACCCTCATTGTTTTTTGTAGGCATATATTGCTGAAGACTGCGAAATGAAGCATTAAAGCTTCTTGACTTTGAAACATAAATCAAAGGAATGCTATAGCTTATACCTTCCAGTATTCTATAAAGAAAAATAAATGATTCTAGATATCGCTCGCTTTTTCGCGCAACCACACAATTAATCAACTCAAACTCAATTGATGCGTAAAACTCCTCATTATTTTTCAATTTGCAAAAATACTCTGAAATATCCTCAAGCGTTACATCCTCCGGAAACATCTCCAGAAGCGTTTTCTTATTTGATCGAGAGTTTTGCGTATATGGGAAATTTAAATAATTAATGGCTGACTTGAATTTTTTATTGAAAAAAACATCATGTATAGTACATGTGCCCGTCAACAGTCGGAAAATCCTTAATGCGGAACTGTTATTTTCATGAAGTGACAAACCTACTAAAGCACCAGCACCTTTTGAAAATATAGGGTCAATATAAACATATCTATCAGTCATGTAGAGTCAGCTCGCTAAAGTGTTCCAAAAGCTCATCGGCATCCAGATGTCTGTACTCTGCAAAACTCTTGAAATACTCGCAAGAAAGCTCTCTTCTGAACTTACCAACTTTAATCCGAGAAGGATTGAAATCTGAGAAGGCCTGATCAAATCTATCAGTGCAGCTTGCAAACTCATCTTCATCTATAAGTTTTAGCTCTTCTATAGAGTGTTTCGCCCCAGCAGCAAAACCAACAAGGTTATTAGTAACCTTAAGCCACTTAAGAGACTCTGGATTCCTCTGATAAATGGCCAATATTTTAATAAACTCTTTAAAACTAGATTTATATTTTGTTGGCTCCACTGCCATAATTTTCCCAACGAGGAGATCATCCATTTTCTCTTCAATTATTTTTTTATTATCAACAATAGGACTATCCGCCATAAAGGCTAAATACGCCTGTATAATATCGGACTTCCTAAAGGATTTTCGAGCTGCGATGGTTGATGAATCTTTTTCAGCCACAACACTAATACCAAGCTTTTTAAAATCAAAGGCATTCGCTATCATTATCTCGACTTGATGCCGAGGCGTCATAGGCCTTTGTCCATTATTTAACGTTATCATCCTATACAAAAGCTTTTCAATAGAGTCGCAAAGAATGAAATTTATATAAAGATTAAAATCATCATCAAAATCTGTAACCTCCGAGGCGCGATGTAAAGTATTGAGCCGTTGAATACCATCCAAAACGAAAGAGTGATTTATATTTTTATTAACATACGATTCAATATCTTGAACAGTCCTTAAATCCTCATCCGTCACGAATGCAACAGTTATCGGCGGCATCACGCACCCATCTGTTATATCTCGCTCAAGCTTACTATAAAATTTCTTATCCTGAAGTTTTCTTTGAAATTCTGTTTTATCAATCAAAGGAATTAGGTGCTTTATAGCTTCTGTATAAGTTGATTTTCCGAAGGCTACTTTACCGCTAATTACACCATCGAATTGAATATCGAGTATTTTCATTTGCCGTCCATTTTTTGTTCCGGTTATCCCTAGCTTACTACAGTGTGATGGCACAATGCTCGCACTGGTGTGCAGTTTCAGAAGCAAGGCCCCAGGCTGACTGTCTATACACGCTCTATCAGCCAGCACTCAGAGGTTACCCATTTACTCCCAGGACTTTACTACAGAGGAACACCGAACGAAGCCCCGTGGGTGAAGACCAGTTGAATGGCATTGAGTAGGATGGCGGCAGCTCAATTTTTCCGCTGTGCTTTTACGTGTTTTCTCTTGGGTATCCCTGCCCAAATATTTCGAAATGCTTCCACTACACAGAAATAAAAGTGCTACCCTTGCACTGTATAAAAACACAGCTAAATCATAGGTATTCATACTCAGACCATCTGTCAGCTCATGGCCAAACCAGAATGCTGATCTAATGATGCAGAAATACGCATACTGGTGCAAAATTGCACCACACAATCAAACGATGAAAACCGTATATGACCCGCAGCCCCGCAAACACAGACCGTAAGACCGTAAGGACTTCCGTCATGTTGCCTGAAGACGCTCACCTTCAGGTCCAAGCGCTGGCAGACGCCAATAACGTCTCGTCCGCATGGGTCATTCGCATGGCCATCCAACGCTTTCTAACTGAATACAAAGGTCAGCTGGAACTGCCTCTGCGGCTGTCCACACGACCAGGATCTGACTCAAATGACTGAAGCCGTCTTTCTCCGCAAGCTAGCGCGCCTGAAAACCGGAGCAAAACCTCGTGTTTTGGACCTTTTCTCTGGCTGCGGAGGAATTTCCCTCGGATTCGAGGCTGCAGGCTTCGACATGCGTGCAGCTGTCGAATTTGAACCCAACGCAGCAAAATCTCATGGTCTGAATTTCCATGATGGCGCCGAAGCTCATAGCCAGCCTATCGACATTACCCAAACTTCCCCTGCAGAACTTTGCGCTCGCCTAGGTATTGGCGAGGTGGCTGATGCCTTCGACGTGGTTGTTGGCGGTCCTCCCTGCCAAGCATTTGCACGGGTAGGCCGCTCTAAACTGCGAGAAATAGAGGCCCATCCGGAAGCGTTTATCCACGACCCCAGGGCACAACTATATAAAAAGTACCTAGAGTTTGTTGATGCGTTTCAACCTCTTGCCGTTCTGATGGAAAACGTACCCGATATTTTGAACCATGGTGGGCAAAACATCGCAGAAGAAACTTGTGAAGTGCTTGAAGCGAAAGGCTATACATGCGGCTATACGCTTCTGAATGCGGCCTTTTATGGCGTCCCCCAGATGCGTGAGCGGATGTTCCTGATAGGTTATCGCCATGAGCTCGAACAACAGGTATCGTTTCCTTCTCCAAGCCACTGGCTGGTGCTACCGCCAGGCTATGAGGGCTCACGTTCAGTGGCACTGAAGTCGCTTCGAGGACTCCTTGACGAAGCACACTCATATATCGAGCCGCCCGCCGCAACCCCGGACCTGCCTCCAGCGGTAACTGCCGAGGATGCACTGAGTGATCTACCTGCGATCCACGCCCGAGAACTCCTGGCCAAAGGAGAAATTTCTCGAGGTGCCCGTCGCTTCGATACACCAGTTGGCTACAACCGCAAGATGCCTTCTGCTTACGCAAAACTTATGCGTACATGGCCCGGTCACGAATCTGCCAAAGAAGGCCCAAAGGATCACGTCATACGTTTTCTGCCACGAGACTACGAACTATTTGCTCGTATGAACCCAGGAGATCAGTACCCAGAGGCACATGCGCATGCAGTCACGATGTTCGAGGAACGTCTCGTAGTAGCACGAGCTAAAGGCGAAAAAATCACTGAAGGGTCGGCTCAATACAAAGCTCTTTGGGATTCGATTGTGCCACCGTACGATGCCAGTAAGTTTCCGAATAAGTGGCGCAAAATGTGGCGTAACCAACCAGCGCGTACGCTGATGGCACACCTTGGCAAAGACGGCTATAGCCATATCCACTATGACAGCAATCAATCGCGGACGATTTCTGTGCGCGAAGCTGCGCGACTGCAATCCTTCCCTGATGGATTCTTATTCAGTGGCACTATGAACCCTGCATTCAAGCAGATTGGTAATGCAGTTCCACCGCTGCTTGCGAAAGCAATAGCCACGAAAATGATGACTGCCCTCACGCAAAAAGAAAGGGAGACAGAGGATGACACTAGAAGAGCGGCAGCGGAAGTTTCTTGAAGCATCGCATAAGTATTTTGGGGGTACGAAAACTACTCGTACTAACAAGCTTTTCGGCGTTTCAAACAGCGCAAAAATCGTTGAGGGCGGAGTACAACTCGGTGTACCCAATCTCAAAGCTGTGCGTGAAGACACAGATGCCGATGCTTTCATTTTTGCTTGCGTGATGAAGTTCCCTCCAGAAGACGAGGTATATTTTTCCGTTCTCATCCGGAAAGATAAAGCAAACTTCCAAAAACGCCTCGCTGATATGATGCGCCTGGGCGCGATTGCAAAAAAAACCTCCGACAATAAATCAGACGATGAGGTCGAGGAGGAAAGCAATGAGCCAGAGAGAACGTTTAAGTACAACCATTCCAACCACGTAGTAGCAGTCTACCTAGCTGGAGACGGTCGGTTGTGGATGCGAAACTCCGGCTTCTGGAACAGCTTGAAATTTGATTTAAGTCCATTCGGACCTGGGGTAGAGCCAGATGAAATAGCTGTAGCACTCTATCCACCGACAGCATCGGCACGCCGGAGCTTATTAGCACGCGAGTTCATTGGCTGGCTTGGAGCCCTTGCTGGACAAGAGAAGATTCACGAAATCTCGGTCTGGGACGATGCTGCAACTCTCAAGTCTTCTATGTACCGTATGCCGTCAAGCATTCCGGTCGAAGAGATTGAAGCTGCAGTCAAATCACAAGGCGGTCACTACCCGAATGGAGAAGTGCGCCGCTTCCATGCTGCGCTAAATTTTCTGAATCATAAGCACTTTGTCATCCTGTCTGGCCTGTCTGGTACTGGCAAAACACAGCTAGCGTTGAAGTACGCCCGTGCAATTCATGGACTGACAGAGGATACAGAGTCCGATCCTCTGATTTTTGAATGCCCAGTGCGCCCCGAATGGACCGATCCAACTGGCCTTACCGGCTATTACGATGTGTTGACCAACCGATATGTCGTTCCGCCTTTCCTGGAAGCTGTATTGGTGGCCACAGCACATCGCGAGTCACCTGTCTTTGTTTTGCTCGATGAAATGAACCTAGCACGGGTCGAATACTACCTTTCCGATGTTCTATCGTGCATGGAAACTAAGGGGGCGCTACAACTTCACTCCAATGGCATACCTCTGGAAGGCACAACAGGAGCAAGTATTCGTGCTGAACTGCCACTACCGCCTAACTTGTTCATCATTGGCACCATAAATGTCGATGAAACGACCAATCCAGTCAGTGATAAGGTACTCGACCGGGCATCGGTCATAGATATGTCGATAGTTGATGTACCCGGATTTCTCACATCTCTAGAAGCCCAACATCCTGATCTCAAAAATGCGCGCGTAGCAGCCGAGCCAAAGCTTACGGAAATTCACCGACTGATGCAGCCACACGGATTAGGGTTTGGTTACCGATTGATTGAAGAGTGTGTGCGTTATCACGCCTTCGATGCGGAGCACCTCAAGACTCCTTCCATTGAGGTCACCGACCAGCTTTTGGTGCAAAAAGTCTTAGTCAAGTTGCGCGGTGCCGAACGACAGCGCTCACTACTTACCAGCTTAGAGAGGGCCTGTCAGGGTATGCCTAAGGCAGAGTCCTATATCCGGAAACTGTTGACCGACTTGGACGACTTCGGCTCCTTTCAGGCGATGCGCTGACTGTGACGAAACTCTATATTCAGGCCCAAGGTGTCGGACCAGCTTGGCAGGTTTGGCCAATAGCAGAATCAATTCCTCCAGGAGTCGTGTGCGAAGGTAACTTCTATATTTTCGAGTTGCGAGAGGGCGACGACGCCCTTAACACGGATTTATTGATTGATGATGTACCGATTGAAGCTCTGCGGTCTCGCCAGCCGAACGTAGCGCGCTGGCGCTGGGAACCGGGCTTTCATGCTGGAGTTGTTGAGGCTGTCCTACGCATTCCGGGCACAGGTACACGTCGCTTTGAAATAACAACCGACCCGGATCTGCGTAAGCTCACAAGGGATGATTTTGACACCATGGTGCGTGAAGTGTTGGAAGACACCTTCGCGCTATTCTCACTCAGCGCATTCCGTAAAAGCATAGCTCGCCAACCCGGCAATAAACCGCCACCCCTTGCACGACTTGAGTTCCTGCGTTCACGCGTGGATGAAATTTCAGATGCAATTGCAGCAATCGCTCGCTCGCCCCGCCACTTCCTACGTTCCGAGGAGGTAACACTACCTTCACACCGTGCCGCGCGCGCCACAGGGCCTGAGATCATTAAATCATTCCGGTCCGGAGCAATCCGGACCGAAACGGTTCGACCATCACGTCTTCCTGCCGTGCTGAAAGGTCGCTTGCCAGCCCAAATAACGGTACGGCGGAGCAGAAACAGTGTGGACATACTGGAGCACAGGCAGATCAAAGCGTGCCTCAAGTCATGGTCAGCTTGGCTTGCAAGTGTTGCTGAAGTTCTCGCAAAAACAGACACAGCATACAACTCGGATTTAAGTACGACCGCAGGCAGCTGGGCACTCCGTACGCGGAAAATTGCTCGCCGTCTCAACGATTTATCAAATTCAGGCTTTATGGCTGACGTTAGTGAAGGACCAGCACTACTTCGCATGTCTTCGCTGTTTCGTAACGACCCTGTCTATCAACGCTTTTATCGGCTTTGGCAGGATATGAACTTGGGACTTGCTGCGCTCTTCGGCGACTTTTTGCAGATGCCATTGGCAAGGACATTCGAGCTTTACGAACTATGGTGTTTCCTGCGCCTTCTGCGCTCAGCAGTTGAGCTGTATGGACCCACAGGTGTCGATTTGAGCAGCCTGTTTAGTACCAACTCTGTGGGCGGCGTGACAATCGCAGCAAGCGCTGTAATCGTACCGATCGGGCTAGGTAAGGTACTGTGCTTTCAGCGGAAGTATTCCGAATACTGGGTAGATTTCGATGGGAAAGGGAGCTTCAGCCGTTCAATGGTTCCCGACATAGTTCTCGCTGGCACAGGGCTCGGAAACAGCCAAGAACAGCGTGTCATCGTCCTGGATGCTAAGTACCGTATAAACAATGGGTTGAACGAGGCGCTAAATTCGATCCACACCTACCGCGATGCATTGGTTCAAGAAACTTCATGCGGTCAAATCGAAGACATTGTAACAGCGGCTTACCTTCTTACACCGCATATACCGAATCTGAGTACAGACTTTCGTACCACACCTGTACCAGGTCGCCTTTTCCATCCACAGTACCGAAAGAAGTTTCGTTTCGGCGCGGTCAATTTAAGACCTGGGATGAGCCAAAATGATCTGAAAGACTGCCTAAAAATAATCGTCGATGATGCAAGTTCGTAGGGGAGGAAGAAATGAATGACTGATGTTCTTACTGCCAAACAGCGCCAACTCAATATGAGTCGCATTCGAAGCCGTGATACTAAACCAGAAATGCTAATCAGGCGCGGATTGCACGCAAAAGGACTAAGGTACCGGCTACATGACAAGACCCTCCCTGGACGCCCCGATCTTGTTTTTCCACGATATCGTACAGTAGTATTCATTCATGGTTGCTTCTGGCACTTCCACAAATGCGCTCTTTCGAAATTACCAGAAACACGAAAAGACTTCTGGCGCCAAAAACTTGAGCTTAATGAAGTCAGAGACAAAAAAACAGTAACTGAACTTTTGGATACAGGCTGGCGCGTCCTTGCCATCTGGGAGTGTGCTTTGCGAGGGAAGCATCGCATGACTGATATTGACGTACTTGCTCACGCAGCTAAATTCATTCGTAACACTCAACCCACCACACTCACTATTTCGTCACTTAACGAGCCATACACTTGAAATTTTTCTTAAACTTATAATGTAAAACTCATCCTCCCTGCCCAACGACCCACTTAAAACAAACTCAAACCTGCAGATAAGTTCAATATCTACATCACTCAGATAATGTAGTTTTAGTCGGAAGCGTCCCCTCTCAATGAGTGCATACTAGGAAAAGGGGTTTTGCCCGCGACTACTGCCACTGGAGGCTTTGAGCGTTATGAACAACACATTCATGACTAGAAAAATTAAAGACCTAGAATCCATGAAACTCCCCAGAAATCTCTATAGGTACATTCTTCTCATGGGAATTGACCGCAAGGAGTTCACCTATTATAGAGAGTGGTTACAGTACTGTGAGCTTTATAAAGTCATGGCTACCCTTCAAGGCTCAGATGGCTTTGAGGTAATAGCCGCCCGAGTGATTCCATTTGTAGAAAAAAGCCGACCAAAGCCATCGAAACCAGCTCCCTCGCCTACTTAGGCTCGCCCCCCCAAGAAGAAGCACCGCATGAATAGCAAAGAGCGCCGCCGCTTGAGCGAAGAGGAGTTACACTTTCTGAGTTTGGAGGCAATGAGTAAAGCAGAACGCTTTTTAGCGAAAGAACTCCGCAGAGCTAAACCCATTCCAAGCAAAATGATAAAAGACTGGAACGCATCACCTAAAATTGGTCTCGGTATTGAAAGCACGCTGGTACCTCCACCGAAAACCAGACAAAACCAAGTTAAATTAGATGCTCACACGATCTCTGCCACACATCAAAATACGACATCTCATATCTTGTACACCGCAGGGTGGACACTAGCACAGGATGAGAATTAGTTTACATGGCTCGTGCTTTATACTTTGCTCCGAGACCTTAAAATGACCCTCCCAGTACCTCCGGAACCCAATTCATAACAATCAACTCCCCCGTCACCTCTGCCTTCCCCTGCCGCTGATTCGTGGTCGTGTACCTGATCTCGGTCGTCTCAAAATGAAACCCTTCAAATACCCGCCGAATGTCCGGATGATCGTTGATGCTGACCATCACCTTCCCTTTGCAGCGCCGCATAAAGTCAGCCATCCGCTCGTAGTTCTCAAACGGGAAATCCACGCCGTAGCCAGCAGTCTGCCAGTAAGGTGGGTCCATGTAATGGAAGGTGTGCGGCCGGTCGTAACGCTCTGCGCACTCAAGCCAGGGCAGGTTTTCGACGTAGGTGCCAGATAGACGCTGCCATGCAGTAGATAGATCCTCTTCTATGCGCAGCAGATTGATTGCTGGAGCAGTTGTTGCGGTACCGAAACTCTGCCCTGAAACCTTGCCACCAAAGGCATGGTGCTGCAGGTAGAAAAATCGCGCCGCGCGCTGGATGTCGGTCAGGGTTTCCGGGCGGGTCATTTTTTGCCACTCGAATATCTGCCGTGAGCTGAGGGCCCACTTGAATTGACGCACGAATTCTTCCAGATGGTTCTGCACCACTCGGTACAGGGTCACCAGGTCGCCGTTGATGTCGTTAAGCACTTCGACCGGAGCAGGCTGTGGGCGCAGGAAGTACAGCACCCCGCCGCCGGCGAAGACTTCGACATAGCATTCGTGGGGTGGGAACAGGGGGATAAGGCGGTCGGCCAGGCGGCGTTTACCGCCCATCCAAGGAATGATGGGTGAAGACATATTATGCAAGACCTTTACTGTATGGATAAACAGGTTCTAGGCTCGCCCCGCTTTGTGCTCGGAGCAGGAGCCTTGACTGGGCTTGCAGGGCTAATCTGCGGGTTTGGTGGCCGGACTGGATGTTGACGCATCCAGCTTCGGCCGCTCTTTTTATTTCGTGTCTGAGACTTCTTTGGCGTAGGCCTGACAGGCCTGCAGCGCGATCAGTCCTTGATCGCCGTCGCCGGTGATTCCGATAATTCGTTGAGCATGCGCTGGGTCAAGTTGGGCTCTATAGGCGCCATAAACCATGCCGCCGGTGCTGGTGGTGGCTTGCATTCCGTCACAACCAATTGCGGTGGTGGCGTCGAGTTGGACTGACAGCCGCAGGTCAGCAGTAGCAAGGCGATCACGCAGGCGTGCTTGTTTTGTTTTTTCATCGGTCAGGGCTCGGTAATGGGCTTGGTCGCTGGCTGCCAACCACTGCTCCAGGGCGAGGCGCTTGCCCTGCTCCGCCAGGATTTGCGCGGAGTTGGCATTGGCCAGATGGGTGAGCGCGGTTTGATGTGTTGCCTCCTTGGCGGCCAGTTGCCGGCCGTAAGCGTTGGCCTGCCACTCCCATGCAGCCCACGCACTGCCCGCCATCAGGGCCAGGATGATCAGCAGCACCCCACCCCGCTTCACCGCATCGACCTTCACGCCAACACCTTAAGCGCCCGGGCGTACAGCGCCTGTCGATCGGCCGCGCCGTTCTGGCCACCGTTGATGCGCTGGGTGATCTTGTCGAACTGGCCCGCGTCGGCCAGTGCGCTCAGGCCCTTGGTCGCCCAGAACCATGCCGCTGACATGCAGGCGTGCTGTGGTTTCTCCAGCAGCTCGGGCTGCTTGATCAGGTCAAGGCCCAGCCCTTCACCGCACGCCATGTAGTTGGCCCGGCCGGTGACCTGGATCAAGCCACGCCCCCGGTACTTCGAGCCGTCGCCAGCCACGGTGTTGCCCAGGTCTTTGCGGCCTTCGTATCGAGCTTGGGCGGCCGTTGGGCCCCAGATTTCCTTGACGTATTTGAGCTGGCCAGACTCGTGGCCAATCTGGGCGATAAACGCAGCTACGCGCTTCGGGCCAATGATCTGGTAACGCACCATCGCGGCGTTGAGCACCGGCACAAAAACGCCGGCAACTGGGCCGGCGTTGGGGAGAATCTGCAGGAGTTGTTGCTGGGTAATCGACATAAGTTGCCCTTACGAAAAAGCCCGCACAAGGCGGGCCGGGGGTGGGGATTTTCGGGTTATAGTTGAACGATTTTTAGGGTCTTCTCAGGCTTTTTGCCTTTGACCTTGGCCTTACCCTTCTTGCCGGCATTGCACTCGATCGTCGTCGACCAGCCAGACTGGGTGAATACCTGCTCCCGGGAGTCCACCAGATACTCGCCATCGAGCCCGTTCTTGAACCCCTGTGCGTTGATCATCCGCTCTGCGAACAGATCAGAACGCCCGGGCATTTCCAGCCGCACACCTGCAGTCGAGCGATTGAATGCGGCCAAGCGCGCCTTGGCGGCCTGTTCGGCGGCGGTCTTGTTCGGGTGGATATGCCGATCGGTATGCACCGGCGGCAGTCCGTCCGGGGCGTCGTCGTTGTTCAGATTGACCACCGCCAGTTTGCCGGTGGCTTTGTCCTGATACTTGGTGCTCACAGCCTTGTGGGTCGAGCGATCGCCCAGCCGAAAGCTGTAGCGGCTGACGTCCGTTTTGTTGATGGTCACGACGCCCAGCGTTTTGCCGCTGGCCGTGACACCGCCCTGACGCGGCATAACGATCAACTTGCCGTCAGCGACCTTGGCCGTGCAGTCATGCAGCCGGGCCAAGCGGGTAATAAAGTTAAAGTCAGATTCCCCCAACTGGTCAGCCCGGGGCACGATCGTGGCCACCGTGCAGGCCGGCTCCCAGCCGTTACGCCGCGCCACGGCGCTGACGATGGTGGCCAGGGTGTCGCCCTCCCAGCTACCGCTACGGGTGGTCTTGCCACTGCCGCGCATGTCGCTGGCCTTGCCGCGTATCACCAGCGTGTCCGGCGGGCCGGAGACTTCGACCTCATCGACCACATAGCGGCCCTCCCGGGACAAGGTCGACCCGGCATAGCCCAGATAGATTTCGATGCTGGCACCGCGAGACGGCAACGTCACGGCGCTGTCGCGGTCGTCAATGCGCAACTCAAACTCGTCAGACTCCATCCCGGGCTTGTCCGAGGTGCGCAGCAGCAACAGCCGGTCGTTGATCATGCGGGTGATATCGCTGCCATCGGCAACGACGCGGAAAACGGGCGTCATATCTAACTCCAACAAAAAGCCCCGCACATGGCGAGGCTTAGGTTTTAAGGCGCGTTACGCGTAACGATCAGCTCCAGAGCTGTACGGCCTGCTCATCGGTGGTCAGCGCCAAGTCCGGCAGCACGATCAGCACACCGCCGCGATACGGCTCAGGCTCGACGGCCAGCCCGGGGTTGGCCTCCAGCACCGCCTCCAGGCTGCCGTTGAGGTGGCCATAGGCGTTGTGGCAGATGGTGTAGAGCTTGTCGCCTTCAAGCGTTCTGCAGGTCTTCGCCATAACGGACAAACTCCAGACTAAAGCCCTGCTTGCGGGGGATTCCGCCCTGCAGGAACGCGCTCTGATCCTCGGTGATCGAGGTCAGGCACCAATCTCCCAGGACGTAGCCATAGCCCGTGGTCAGGCCCAGCGGCACCAACATCCCGCCGATGCTGCGCAGGGTGTCCAGTTGCTTGAGGCCGCCCCGGTGCCCGGGAAAGATCGAACCTTTGAGGGTGATTTTGTCGTCACCCATGCCCACCGCCTGCTGTGCCGGCCGACGCATCAGGCGCTCTTGCGAGGCCCAGCGAAAGCCGCTCTGGCGGTTCAGTTCTTCAAAGGCCGCCGTGTCCAGGTTGAAGTAGTACGGCGGCGCTTCGTGCTTGTGCGGCTGCAGGATCAGCAAGTGAGGGAACGGCTTCACCGCTTCCACCGCCGGCGTGGTATCAGTCGCAAAAATGCTGGTCGGCAGGATGTTGCCCAGTGCGGGATTGATCTTGCCGGCAATCTGGTTGATCGCGTTCTTGGCCCGGGTGGTCTGCTCGCCCAGCACCTCCAGCCGCTGCTCGATCTGCGAGGCGGCACGGGCGGCTTGGTTGTAGACCGCGACCACCGCGCCCACCTTGGCCTGTGCGGCGCTGATACCGCGCATGACCCGCTGCAGCTTTTCTCCGACCATCGGCCCAATGACCGGCAGGGTCTCCAGCTCGGAGGCCGCGCCGGTCATTTCACTGATTGCGCCGTTGACCGGCCCCATCATGCCGTCAAGGTTGCGCCGCCCTGCCTCCCCGGCTGTGGCCAAGTAACTGACCGTGCTTTGCATCTGCTCCATATAGGGCATATCACCTCCTTACCCGGTGTGTGGGGCGTCGTATAACTTGCGGTCATTGGCCCGGCGGGCGTTGTCTTCCATCTGCCGGGCGAAGTCATTCAACTGGCCCTGCATCATGGGTTGCAGCTTGCGCATCAGCTCGTCGGGGTCTTTCACATCCCCCTCAATGGTGATGGGCATATGCGGGGCAAAGGTGAACGTTTGATCAATCGGCGCCGGCTTGGCCTCCGACTTGAGCATCAGCGGCGACGGGGCTTGCGAGCTGCCCGCCTTCGCGCTCATCGAGCGCACTACATCACCCGGCTCTGCATCGTTGCCAAACAGCGATTTGGCAAACGACGTTTTGCCGAACATACCGCCCACGGTCTCGCCACCCATGCCCCCCAGAAACGCGCCGACCAGACCACCCACTGCCGTGCCAATGATCGGCACCACCGAGCCGATCGCGGCGCCGGCTGCAGCACCGGCCACCGAGCCCGCCAAGCCGCCTGCAGCACCACCGTAGCCCTCGGCCTTTTCTTCGGCGGTCTTGGCCGTGGTGTAGGTGTCAAAGGCCTTGATGCCGGCCTCTAACACCGAACCGGCCGGTAAGGCTTTACCCACCCTGTCTACCGCACCGATCAGGCGCGTACCAAAGCGCGGCGGAACCGGCGAGGGTGGCGGAACCGGCGGACGGGGCGGACCCCGGCGCCGCGATCTGCGACCACCACGACCGCCACCACCCGGGCCACCGCCGCCAATTTCCCGGGCGTTGACCACAAAGACCTTTTGCGTGTGCTCTGGACCGCCCTCGTCGCCCCCGCCCTTGGCCTCCCGGATCACATCAAGCAGCTTCAAGCCTGTTTCTACCGGGTCCAGCTTGGTATCTGCAGCGCCTTCACCCTCTCCCCCGTCATCCTTGCGGCCCATCAGCGCGTTGAGGCCTGCCGAGACCAGCGACTTGACCGCGTCCCCCTTGCCGTCCCCGTCATCGTCACCGCCGCCCAGAGCATCCTTGGCGTTGGTCACAAAAACCGACTGCACACCGGCGCGGCCTGCACCGCCCCCGCCGCCCAATCCGCCCCGGGCCAGATTGACCAGCCCCCGGCCAATCTTGAGCGCGCCCAGCAGACTGGTCACGACGCTGGCACCGGTGGCCAAAGCCGTCAGCCCCATCACCAGCTTGGGCGACTCGTCCGACAGCTTGGTGATGCCCTTGACCACTGTGGTCAGCCCAGTGGCGACCGCATCCGTAACGGGCCGAATGGCATCGCCCACGCTGCGCATGGCATCGTTGCCCGCCTGAATCGTCTCGGCCCATTTTTGCGATGAGGTGTCGCGCCGCTCCGACAGGTTTTTGTCGAGGATGCCCGAGGCGCCTGCCGCCTCATTTTTAAGCTGCTCGTACAGCGCTTTGTTCTGCACATAGGCGGTCAGCGCCGACTTGACCTGCATGTCGGCAAAGATATCGCCAGTGCGCAGGGCCTGCTCCAGACTGCTGAGCATGGCCTTGGCTTTTTCCGGGTTCGCCTCTTTACTGATCTGGGCCGTGGCCTCGGCCATCTTGGCCGCTTTCTTCGGGTCGGTGGCCTCGATGTACCGCTTGGCCAACCCAAAACTGGCCTCCAGCGTGGACATGCCTCCCTGAATACCGGTGTTTAGCGAGCCCTGATAATCAATGCCGGCCTTCTTGTAGGCATCCACTACTTCGCCGGAACCAATTTTCTCCATCCAGTTTTTCAGGTTGTTGGCCGCCTCGTCGGAGGTGCCGGCAGTTTTCATCTGCACCTGGAGCATCGCGCCCAGCTGCGTCACTGCATCCATGCCAGTAATGCCCTGTTTCTGCATACTTGCGAGCAGTTGCGGGAACCAGCGCGCCATGTCGCTGGCTTCAAAGCTGCCCGCCTGCCCTTGGAATGCTACCGCCTCCAACGCCTTTTCCAGCGCCTTGGGGTCGGTGATATTGGCGTTACTCTGCAGTGCTTGGATCATCTTGGCAGTGTCGACACCAGACGAGCCCTGCCCAACGACGAACTTGGCCGCCACCGGCGCAAACTCCATCGCCTGCTTAAGATCCATCCCCGCGCCGACCAACTGGTTAACCACATCGGCCACTTCGTTGCGGCCCATGCCGATATCGTTCGACGTCGCAATGATGCTGCGCGACATGTCGGCCTCTTGCGCCGATCGGGCCACGCCGGCCTTGATCGCAATATCCCGGATAATCGCCTGATAATCGGCGCTGACCTTGGCCGTGACGGCCACCATGCCGGTGGCCACGACCCCCTGCGCCACACCAGCGCGCACCTGCTGCTTGCCCTGATCGATCTGGCCAAAGCCTTTGGCCTTCAGCTCAGCGCTACGGCCGGCGCGGCCAAGACGCTCGTACTCCCGAGACAACCGGCCGACTTCCACGCCTTCCTTGCGCAGCACCCCCAGGTTCCGCTCCAGTCGGTTTTTGAGTGCTTGCGCGCCCTTCTCGCCTTCAGCGTGGGCCTTTTTCCACTCATCGCGCAGGCGCATGGTTTCGCCGATCGTGCTCTGCAGAACCCGGGCTTTTTTGCCCTGCTCAGTGAGCTTTTTGACGCGGCTTTCAACGTCTTTAAAAGCAGCGCCCACGGTCGAGCTCACCGCTCCGCCGATCACCAGGCCGAGCGCCATGTTGTTTGCCATAGAAGTGCCCTGTTACGTGTAACGGAGGAGGCAGCTCAATCCGTGAGCCACCACAGCATGCGGTTAAACGGCATGGCCTCGATCTCACTGGCCGAGAAGTGAAACTCCCGGGCCAGGTACTTGGCCGCCGCTTTAATCGTGGTAGGCGTAAGGTTCATCATCTTCGACCAGGCGAAAATAACCGGCCTGCAGACGGTTGTAGTCGACGATGGTCATGGCGCTAATGTCCTTGTCGCCCGATCCGGTCAGGGAGGCAAACAAGATCAGTTCGCGCTTCTCCGCATCACCGCCGGACTGGACGGTGGCTTGCTGTACATCCTTGACCGTTGGGGCACGCAGGCTGATCCGATCGACTTGGATCTGGTTGATCTCGGTCGGTTTGCGCAAGGTGATGGTGGCACCTTCAGCCGTCAGTTCCAGCCAGCTCGGTAGAGTTTTAACAGTCATTGTCATATTTCCTTAGAGGCCCAGGGCGTTACGCACGTCAGCCAGTTGGTCCACGCCATCAATGACGCGCACGCAGTTGATCGGATCGATTTCAAACATCACGCGCCCGTCGATTTCGAGCTTGTAGTAAGTGACGTCCACGGCGTACTTGAACTCGGCCTTGGACCCGGCCGACCACTCGCCCGGGTCGACTTCACGCAGACCACCACGCAAGGTGGCGACCACGGCGGTGACTGCGCCTTTCTGGCCCTTGAAGGCACCGCGAAACGAGGCATCGAAACCCGTCTGGTCAAAGGCACCGAAGTACTTCAGTACCTCGCGGCGAATACCGTTGGTGGCAAAGCTGGATTCCAGTTTTTCCAGGCCCATGTCCATCGCCACCGGCGCGTCCATACCGCCGCCGCGATATTCCTCGGTTTTCACCGTAACCTTGGGCAAGCTCAGGCTCGGCACATCGCCCTGCAGGCTTTGGCCAGCGATAAACATGTTGGTGTTAAACAGGGTTTGCGGAATCATTGAACGCCTCCTTAGGCTTCCAGAACTTCAGTCAGCCACTGGTTCGTGACCTCGATTTGGAAAATCGGGTTTTCCGCCGGCGGCACATCGGTAAAGCGAATGGTCCAGTACACCTTGCCCTGCTCGATCTGCGTGGCAGTGGTCTTTTCAAGGTCGGGGTAGACCTCAAAATTGATCACCGCGCCCTGGGCTTTCAGGTCACGCATAAAGGCATTGATCGTCTCGGTCACATCCTTGACGTACGTCTTGGTGATACCCCGGTCGACCGCCCATTTCATGCCCGCCTGAATGGCATCCATCACCATGTCGGTGGTGCGCACGCGGGTGACAAAAGCCCACTTGGCATCACTCGACAGGGTGCGGTTGCCCCACAGGCGATAGCCCCCGTCACGGATGATGGTGGTGATATTGGCGCCGTTGAGCAGGTTGGCGCGGCAGGTCTTGTCGCCGTCCAGGTACTCGACTGGGCGCACCGTGCCGGTGATGCCAGCAATTTCCTTGTTCGATGGTGACGACCAGAAACCAAAGCGCGAATCCGTTTGCGCGAACAGGCCTGCAGCGATAGCCGAACCTGGCACCGATACGTCACCGTTGAGGGTGGTGCTCCACTGTTTGACCGCCGGATCAACCATAAACAGGCGCTTAGAGCCGAAGTTTTCGGCGTAGGCGATCGCGGCCTCGTCGGTGGTGTTTGGACCGTCGATGATGCCGATGGCCTTTAGCTTGCCGGCCAGTACATCCATCGCGGTGGCCACCGCTTCCGTGGCGCTGTGCTTGGGTGCAATGACCAACCGCGGCTGCAGGTTGAACAGGCTTTTGCCATCGAGCAACGCCTGCATGCCGGTGCGCTTGCCGTCCGCCGCCACACCGCCAATGATCGAGCTGGTGAGTGCTGCGGCCTCGGTGCCGATCGGCACGCCTACAGCCACAATCGCCGCTGCCGACTGATTGAAAATAGCCTTACAGGCCCGGGTGATGGACGAGTCAGCGCCGAACGCAGCCACCGCTTCGCTCTCACGGGTCAGCAAAGTGGGTACGTTGGACTCCACCAGACCCAGCCCCGGGGCGAAGGTATCGACCAGGCCGATGATCGAGGACGAAGGCAGCGCGATGACACGGGCGCCGGTCTCGACCAGGGCCACGGTAATGCCGTGAAAGAAGTCGGTAGAACTCATGGTTTTCTCCATAGAAACGAAAAAACCGCCCTATAGGCGGTTGCGGTAAAGCAGTAAAACGGGGGCTTAAGGGATAACCACGGTGGAGTTTTTGCGGGTCAGATTTTTATCCCGGCACAAAAAAAACCGCTTTCGCGACTTTGTGTGCTCAACAGTGCAGTGGCTATAGGGCAGCGAGACGCTCGATCACCTGAGCGCTTGCAGCCTGCACTTCGTCCGCTGTCCCGGCGTTGGTTACCAGGGCTTTACCACTGATGCGGACGCCTTCGATTTCCCCTGCTACCTGATGCCACGCATCCCTGGCCGCGATGACTTCCGACGCCAGAGCGGAGACCGTGATGCCACGGGCTTCGGCCTCAGGCTTCAGCAGAAAATAAGCGGAAGCATCAGCCGGGCTGCCGGCCTGCAAGAAAGCCTCGGCCTCGCTGGCCTTCGCCAAATACGTCGAGTCTTGGCCGATACCCGAAGTCAGGTAGCGGCCGCGCGCTGTACTCGCCGCCGCATCAATGGCCACCAACGCGCCAGGCTTGAGAGCACCGGCCAGAACCATGGCAGGCACGCCCATTTCGACAGCCTTAGCCAACGGCCAGGCCTCGTAAGAAGCGCCGTTGTATTCAAAGCTCAAAAGCACATCGCCCGATAATTCTCGAATAATCTCTCCCATAACTTTCTCTCCTTAAACCGTCGCTGGCAGCGGCACGTTGCACAAAATATTGATTGGATTACCGTTAATGTCACGAACGATATTACCGATCAAATCACCCAACTTTACGCCCGCAGGCAAGGTCATCGTAGCAAAGGACGCCTTGATCGGCACTCCACTATCGAGGTCAACTAACTTACCTGTACCAGGCGTGCTGATTACGACACTATAGGCCGAAAAGTTAATATCAGAACCGCCATTTGGAAGACGTAGAAATGACGTCTGACCAAGTTCCACATCGCAGACAAATACCGCCACATAACCACTAGTCAGGTCTTGACGGACGATGATTCCAGAGCCATTTGACTGAACGTCAGGATACCCCTCCGGGCGATCAGACGTTTTTAGCTTTATGTACGAGAACAGCAAAATAGAGTTTCTCAGCACGAACCCAGAACTAGCAACCCCATTGGTCGCCGGCACATAAACCGATTCATTGGTAATTGACGGCTTGGCCTTGTCTACTTTCCCAACAATTGCTACACGCTTATTGATCAGCTCGATATTTTTCCCATAAGGAATAATATGTGCCTGATCCGGAATCAACTCAACACTTCCGCTACCCCCTACAGGAATAGTATCAACAGCCTTTTTGATAGTTTTAAAAGGCGCAGCAGAAGTGCCTGAATTATCATCGTTACCCAGTACAGCATCGACATAATAATATCGACTCATCGAAATCGCTGACAAAGCCGCCGCCACCGCAGCAGTAACTTTATTTTTCTCCGCAGTGAAGGATGCCAACAAGCCAGAGGCTTCGTTAATAAGTTGCGACATACCCATCTGATAACTCTCCTAACAACCCTGTTTATTTTTTAAGGTCTTGTTGACCAAGCCGCCCTTCAATAACTTGTAAACGACGCTCAATACTTTCAGAGCGATCCTTTTCATTAAGAAGGGCTCGCTGGGTTTGCAGCAAATTGACGCCATAGTCCGCCGCCACCGCTTCTATTTGCGCCGCTGCCCAACTACCTTCGTGATACATCGGATAAATCGGAAAACGCAGGCGAAGCGAGCCAGCGCCCTCAATGGCGGGCAAAACCGAGTACAGGCCCGATGCCCTGACAGAACGCGCCACACCGCCACCATCCAACATCCACCGCGGCGTTGCACCGGTATCCGCAGGATCAGGATCAGCCACAGCCCCCGCGAACAATTCCGCGGGCGTCAGGTAGTGACGAGACGAGTCATTGCGGCCGTTATAAGCCGTTGCGGCGCTCAAACCATCGCCCGTACCACCCACCACGGTCTTAATGCCGTAGGGGTTCCAGCTCTCCAGCGGCGTGCGCAGAATCAACTCCAGGGGAATGGCATAGCTGCGACGGTAACTTTCTGCCCCATCGGTAAACGCCGCGACCTCAGGCCGGGTATTGGCTGCCACAAACAGCATAGGGTCGTTGTAGCCACGGATGACCTTGGAGCGACCACTGGCATTGGTCGAGCTGCCATAACGGCGGTTGTAGTTGGCGGCATTGAGCAGAACGCCAGGCTTGCCCCACTCCGCCATTTGCGTTTGCACGCCGGCATCGGTGTATTTCTCGGCGATGTTGGTGCCTACGCCATTGAGCCCCGGCACCTTCGCCATTAGCTCATCCAGCAGATCGATCGTCGCCGAGTCCGTATAACCGCCCCAGTGCGGGTCCTCCGACAGATCGCGGTTAACCCTCCAGCGCGCACTTCGCGTGTTTGCCAACTGCTGGGCGTTCCAGTTGAAGTTCCAACGCTGAATCGGCAGATCCAACGGGGTCAGCAATTTTTCAACCGGATAATCGCCAATCGAACCGACATCATTCGCGGTAATCCGATAGCGCCACGCCACAAACTGCGGCTGACCTTTTGCGCTGATCTTCCGGACCGAGCCAGGTATATAGCTCCCGTTCTCGCCCGTCATGCTGTGACCGGCAGAATTGAGCATCAGCGTCCGATTTAGCAACTGCAGATAATCGGACACCTCTTCATGGTGGCGGAAAGAGTCGAATGTGTCGGTGACATCCCCGGTTAACAGCTCCGGCCAGATTTCCAGCACTGAGAGCGTCCAGCGAAAGTGCGGACGGTAATCGCGAATGCTGATGTCTCTCGCAGCGAACGCCTCGAAATACTTGCGCATTTCCGCGACCTTGTCCGCCACTGCAGGGGGTGCATTGACGCTCGCAGGAGTTGCCGGCGGAGGTACATCCGCCATGGCCAAGTACGCGCCCTGTACAGCCTGGCGCAGGCGATAATCATTGTGCCGCGTGCGCAGGTACTGGCCATTCATCAGCACCGCAATTTCACCCAGGCCCGCCGTCGCCAGCAGGTTCGGATGGTTATGCAGGTTGATCGCCGCATAGGCGTTATCGAACGTCCGGTTAAAAGCCTCGGTGCCGCCGCGACCATACTGCCGGCTGCCAAGCACCCCCGACTGGCCCATGTGACGAAAAATTTCAGCGAAGCATTCCGCTTGGCTCGACTCCAGCATCCAGTCGGTTTCGATGAAGTTGGTCAGCGGGAAGTTATACGACTCCCCCTCGGGGTGCTCCCCCGACAGATCACCCTTGATCTTGGTCAGCTCGACCTCAACAAAATCCTTCACCCAGGCCCGGGTTGCCTGAATGACCGATCCGTCGAGCACCAGCGTCACGTTGTCGGCATTACTGGTGGTGAAAATCGTGCGAATGTTGACTTCGCGCCCAGCACCGGAGGCAATCAGCGGCTTGAACGATTCAGGGTATTTGCCGATGGCGTACAGCACACCCGTGTCTGTCCAGACAGCAACCTCACGAATCCAGAACCCTCCCACGCTTTGGGGGATAATCGCTTCGACCACCAGCCAGGCCGTGTTCGTTTTGTCTTGATACAGGTTGCTGAAGTTGCCTTCCCAGACCGTTCGCCTCAAGGCAACTTGCGTATCGACTGGGTTGTAGGTGGCTCCATTGCCGTCACCCACGCTCATTTTTACCAGTTTGATCGGCTTGCCTGAGGCCTTGCAGGCGGCTTCATATTGCATGCCGGCCTTGGTCAAAATCGTGTAGAACTCTTGCGCTGCCATCACGCCTCCAACGGGTAAATAGTGGTTAACTCCCCCGCGTCTGCGGTGATGGACTGGCAGGCCGGTTCGGCCTGTTGCTCCAGCTCAGTGACCTGCAAGGGGTGGATTGTGGTTTGCTCGCTGTAAGCACTGCCAGCCGCCTCTTTGGCGGGGTAGGCGTGTTGTTCCAGCAATGTGGGTTGAAGCGGGTAAAGCGTGGTGTCTTCGGCGGTCATGGCAATGTTCGCCGCCTCTCGAACTGCGCAGGTGAGGTCCATCAACGTGACTTGTAACGGGTAAATCGTGGTGACTTCACCCTCTACAACACAGGCACCGAACCGCAGGGTGCTGGTTGTTTCCAGGCTGATGCGCAGGAGATTCATGTGCCGACTGACCGGCTTGGTGTCCTCAATAAGCCGGATCAGCTCCTGGCACACTTTCTCGGTGAAGCCGCTATCCCGAACCTCGACCTTCAGCGCATAGGTGCCCGGCTCGCGTTCAGGTAGGGTCTGCCACCACTCTTCCACGTCAATGACGTAGCCCAGGGACTCGGCCACCCGCTTCAACGCGCCCACGGTGCCCTTACGCTTGTGGATCTTGAAAGAGTCTTTAATCACCTTGCGCTTGATCGCTTCCGACCAGTCAGGGTCCCAGCGATCGACACTGCGTTGAATGGCCAGCCAGGGCAGCAACTCCACAGGACAGGTGTCCGGTGAGTTCATGCGGCGAAGGACGTTCGGCAAATCCGGGTTTTCCATCGACACCAGAGCCAGCGCCTGCTCCAGCGTCGTGCGATTCGACGGCAACAGGCTGGCATCACTCATCGGTGCCACCGAACGCTACGCTAAAGCCCGTGCAATTGGCGGCCTGATGGTCCAGCACCACCACATCCTCAACCGGGTGGATCAGCTCCACGTGCTGCACCCGCGACGCATGCAAGGCGGCATGGATAGCCGATCGACGGATATCCCGCCCCAAGCGGCGCTGGGTGTTGATGTAGCGATCCAGGGACGACCGGGCTTCAGCCAGGATCAGCTCAATCTCCGGGCCCGGGTAGAGGTACAAAACAGCCTCGATCCGGTAGTCGATCAGACCGGCGGACTGGACGATCACGCGGTCGCCTAACGGCCGCACATCCTCATCACTGAGGGCCACCCGCACCACTTCAAGCAAATCCTCAGACGCCACGCCATCGCCAATCCGGCTAAGAATACTGACCTCAACAATGGCCGGGCTTGGGCTGACGACTCGGGCATCCGCCACCCGACCATCGGCCGACATGGCGTGAAACACGTAGGCATCCCGAGGGCCTGCAATCGATAGGCCCTCAAACGCAAACAGCGTGCGCTCCACCAGTGAATCGTCCGACTCGTACTGCGCCTCAATCGGCGGCACCGCACCAGGATCAGCGGCGACTACCAACAGCCGTTGCACGTTGTAGTTGGCCGCCAGGTGATCCAGATCGCTGTCCCGGGCGAAGGCCAACAGCAGCGCCTTGGCCGCATCGTTGATGCGCGCCCGCCCCATCATCTTGTCGTAAGCGGCCTTTTCCAGCAGCTTGACCACCGGATCGGACTCCAGCGCTGCCGACCAGTTGCCCCCCATCAAGGCGCGAAAGTCGGTCAGCGCTTCCTGATACAGCGCCTCAAAATCCAGTGGTTCCAGTACAAGCGGGGCCGGTAAACGGGACAGGTCAAGGGTGCTCATACGTTCACTTCCAATAGCTGGCTATCGCCCTTGTAGATACCCGACAGGCGAAAAGTGATGCGCCCATCAAGAACGGATAGGACTTGAACCTGCGTCAGTTCAAGACGCGGCTCCCAGCGTTTCAGGGCGCGGGCGGCCTCAGCCTGCACAGCGCTTTTCCAGCCCTCACTGACGGGCAGATCGACAAAGCGCCGGATTGTGCTGCCGTATTCCGGGCGCATCAGCCGGGACCCCAACGGCGTGGTCAAAATATCTTCAATGGACTGCCTCAGGTGCTTAACGCCTGAGATAGGCAGCCCGGTACGGCGGTCCATTCCGATCATGGGACTACTCCGGCAGACGCTCTAAATCAGGGTGTTTGTCGAGAAAGGCTTGCGCGTCGGCGTCCGGCGCCTCGACGTGGTGCTTGCTGACCTGCAGCAGGCGGCTGTCGCTCATCACCAGAGTGCGAGAAATAAAGGCCCGATCACGGTAAACGACCGGGCTGACAGGCTTGTCGATCGAGAGGGGTTTGCTCGTCATCGTTTTCTCCAGGCAGAAAAAAGCCCGCATAGAACGGGTTAGTTGAAGGTTGGTCTTAATGCGTGTGGTGGTTCGAGTTTCCGGCAACATCGATCAGCGCTCCATCGGTGCTGATATCAGCCGTTGCGTGCAACGCGCCGTTGATCAAGACGTTCCCGTCAATCTGCACATCCCCCTTGAGCAGCGAAGGACCATCCAGAGTGATATGCCCAGACGTCACCAATATGGTGCTATCCGCCACTGTCGCCGATGAACCACCAACCTTGATATCCACCGAGCCGGTCGGCAGCACAATGCTGTAACTGTGGGCCTGCCAGTCATAGGTCAGCGACCCGCCATCGTCGAACAACCAGCGTTCGACGTGATCACGGTTATCCGGGGCGGGGCCGGCATCACCAAACAAGCCCGGCACAAAGGTGCCTTGTGACACGTCGCCGCTCGGGCTAAGCAGAGCGCCCTGCTCGCCCATGCTGGGTACCCGCCAGTGTCGCGCCTTACCTGCCGCCTGACTGTGCCAGCGTACCCAGGCGCTGACCCACTCGCCGTCAGACACCCGGCACACCGGTGGCCTGACCGTCAGATCCAGAGCAACCACATAGCAACTCTTGACCACCCCGGCGATCATGCGGTCGTGCTCGGCCAGGGCGTGGCTCACGGATCAACCTCATCGCCCACACTGAACACCAATGAACCGGGCGGCTCGTCGGGCCACAGCCATTCCGTTTCACCGAGGTAAATCGTCTGCGTCCACTCCACCAGCCAAACGGTATAGCCATCCAGCTCCGGACGGGTCCAGTCTTGGGTCGAACGCTTGAACTCGGCAGGCTCGACCGCTAGGCCCCACGTCTGGGTGCGCAATAACACCGCCAGTTGCGTGGCCAGATGAATGGCCTGCTGGTAATGCTGATCGCGGATCACGTCGACAATCACTCGTGCTTCAAAGGTGACGTTCAGGGTGCTTTCCCCTGTGCCGATATCGGTACCGGGCTCAATCTCGGCGATGTCGAGAAACACTGCCGGCAGCGGGATATGCTGCTCGATGTCAGGCCAGAAGCGGACCAACTGGACACCTGACAGCTTCTCTAGCAAATGCTGTTCAATGGTTTGATACAACAGGTCGAGGCTAAACGGCTGCTCAGACACGGCGTGTCCCCTTCAGGTATTTCTGTAGCTCAAAGTTCATTTCCTGCCGGAGGATTTGCAGCAAGCGCTCATCGGCCTTGCGGCTCCAGGCTTCGAAGTGAGGTCGCACCGAGTCGAGCGAAATCTTGGCCTTGGCCAGTGGATAACGGTCAGTGTTTTCAGCAATCCAGCCCGAGCTGTCACCCTTGCTCGAAGTGACTTCACTGTCGGGGTAATCGGCTCGGTCAAAATGCTTACTGGCGGTACGAATCCAGATATCGGCCTGATTGCCGTACACCTTTTTGTAAAAGGCACCGCGATAGCGTCGACTGCCCACCGACACACCGGCCTTGGTCTGCCGTGGACGCCCACTCCGACTGGCTTCCAGCGGGTTGATGCCGAACCAGAGCTTGCCGCGCATCGCGCCGCCCGCGATCGGGTAACTGCGCAAACGCTGCCGCACCGCCTTGACCGCGATCCGCTCCTGCTTGCCCACGGCCCGGGCGATATGTGTAGCAAGCCAGCCCAGGGTTTTGTTGATAGCGCGGCGTTGCGCGTTAGCCGCAGCCTTTGGCACCAACGTGGCCAAGTCCGCAAATGCCTTCACATCCTCGGCCGAGACCTGAATATTGAACATCCCACTGCTGGCCCTATTCTCACTGAAGCTACCAATGCTCATGCGCGTTTCCTCAAGATCAGCGACACCAGCCCATCACCGCTGGGCTCCAGCTGCAGCAGGTCGTAATCGCCGCCACCGTCCAGATCGGGCAGATCGATGGTGACCAGCAATCCCTTGCTCAGGCCATCAGAGTCCGCCACCCGCACCACAAGGTGCGGTTCGCGAAGGCCGGTGTTGAGACGACCAATCTGCGGCTGTTTCCACGGTGCCGAGAACATCCCCAACACCGGTTCGGCGCGACCTTCGATACGCGCACTATCGCCCAGCACATCGAAAATCACGCTGTCGATATCGGCCACCAGATCACGAATGCCCACGGTTACAGCTCCAGCAGGATCTGAGCGCGTGGACGGGTGCAGATATGCAGCGGGTTGGACTGGGCTTCGCCGGCCATGCCCTTGTTGAAGGCCATCGGCTCGATCTTGCTGTAGTACGGAATGCCTTGGGTGTTGACCGTTTCCATATAGTCAGCCGGGGCGAAGGCAGAGATATACAGGTCCGGAACGCCTTCAGGGATCAGCAGTGCCTTGTCGTCATGGACGAACGCAACACCCGCGACCTTGCCGCGGTAGCGCTCCCACACAATGCCACCGAACTCGAAGCTCTCACGGGCATCACCACGCAACGCGGCAGCCTGTGCCGAGTTGACATAGGTGTCCTTGATGGCCTTGAGTCCCATCATCTTGTTCCAGAAATTCTTGCCACAGAACGCCCGGGCACCGGTACTGGTGACACTGCCCAGCGCATCTTCCTGCAAGTCCAAGGCTTCGCCGCATTTGACGCGGAAGTCTGTGTCCGCGACGGTCAAACCCATCGACATTTTTTGCCGTTGAACGCCAAAGCGCTTGTACAGATCGAGCAACACCGTTGTGCCGTCTGCATCGAGAATCTGGCCATTCAACGCGCCCATACGCTGATATTCGTGGGTGACGTCCAACTGGCGGCGGGCCTTCAAGAGGCGTGCATTGACCACGTCCTGCACGGCCTGCAATTCGCTGCGGGTACCGAAAGCCCGGATACCTTGAATCTCATCCGCCTTAATGGTGAAGCGCTCCGGCAAATGCACGGTGTTGAACGGGATCAAGGTGCGCTTGCTGGCACCCACGACCAGACCCGAAGTCCCGCGCTCACCGGCCGGTACCAGAGCCAGGGTGTCACCGTCTTTTTCGATCTGCACGGTCAGGGTGGTGATGCCCTCTTCCTGAAACAGGCCAAGGCTGCTCAGGCGCCCGGGCAAATATTGCTGTTCGTTGATGGCAGCGGTCAGCGAGGAAACAGAAAACGCTTCGTCGTCAAAGATGGCGATGTCGGCCATTGGGGACTCTCCAGAATGTAAAAACCCCGCTCAATGGCGGGGTGCGATGAAGGGGCGGTCGGCTTAACGCACGATCACAAAATGTTCAGCCAGCGATTTCTCACCCTCCAGATCTAGGCCGGTCAGGTGGGCTTCACTGACTTCGGCAAGGCGCACCACAGCGCGGCCACGACGCACGATGTCGGATTCGCCCAGCGGGCCGTACAAGATGGCCACGGCGTTTTGGGTACCGTCTTCAGCAGTCGCCTCATACGGTGCGAATTCGCCCGAAGCGGTCACCAGCCCAAGGACTTGCCCGGGATACAGCGCCGGTCCTGCCGCGACGTTGATGGCTTCGCGGGAAATGTTTCCAGCTCCTTCAGACAGCAGGAACTCACCCGCGTGCATCGGCTCTTTTTTAATAGTCATGCTTTTACCCCTGTCTGGGCGGCGCGACGGGCCGCATAAATGGCGTTGGTGTCAGGCTGTTTGGCCTGGGTTTTCGGCGCCGGGTCATCGTTGATCGGCAGGCTGTTATCGATTTCAAACCCGCCGCCACTGACCAGTTTGTCGAACAGCCGACCGCGCACCGCTTCGACCGTCAGTCCTGCGGAAACAAACTGCTGGGTGAACTCCGGCAAGCGCGCCGCCACGCACAGGTCGCGCACGGCCTTAGCGTTGGTGAGCGCGGCATTAACCGTAGCCTCATCGGCCAGTTTGGTGGTGCTGATCAGAGATTCGATCAGGTTGCTGATACCGGCCGTGTTGCAGCTCTGTGTGATCAATAAAGCCAGCTTGGCCGAATCGACGATGGGCGGATTTTCCGGTTCTGGTTTCACAGGTTCCGGGGTAGGTTCCGGCTCAGGCGGTTCCTCCAGCTGGGCCAGCAACGCTTGCGGTGCATGCTGGTAACGCTGCAACGCACCGCCCTGGCCGAGGCAGGCTTTGACCGTGACGCCCTCGCCCACTTCGTCGGCCAGGCCCAAGGCCACCGCCTCACTTGCCGTGAGCCATGTTTCGGCATTGACTAGGCGTCGCAACTCGACCTCGTCTATGTTCGGCGCCTTGGCTTTGTAGGCCGCGATGATGGCCTCCATTGCTTGATCCAGCGCCGTGGCGACTTTACGCAAGTCCTCGGCATCGCCGGAGGCGTAGGTCCACGGGTTGTGGATCATCAGCATGGCATTGGACGCGATCACGACCTTGTGCGCGCCGCACACCGCGACACTGGCCGCGCTGGCTGCCAAGGCATCGACCCGGCCGGTGCAACGCTCGCCCAGCCGCGACAGGGCGTTGTGAATGGCCAGGCCGTCAAACAAGTCACCACCGACGCTGTTGAATGCCACCACGATTGGCGACACACCATCATCGAGTGCTGCAAGGTCGCGGACAAACTGGTTGGCAGTGATGCCCCAGGTGCCGATCTCGCCGTAGACGTAGACCTCGATGCTGCGGGTCTCAGCCTCGCCGCTGGCTTTCAGGCTGTACCAGTGTTTGTTCTGCGGCGCCGGTGGGTCACCGGCTTTGTTGAAAATCCGTAGTAGGTGCTGCTTGATCATGGTGTCTCCTTGTCAGCGGCCGGTTCAGGCTGGTCGACGAGCGTTTTGTAGTTGAGGCCCAGCTTTTGGGCACGGGCCTGATCGGCAGCGTTTTCAGCGTCGACGGTTTCGGCGTCATAGCCCGAACGCAGGACCATTTCGCTGCGAGAGTTAAAGCCCGCGTTGACCTCCATCATCCGCGCCTGAATGTCTTGCACCGGCTGGATGTAGGCCCAGCCCTGCGGTACCCAGCGGGTGCGCAGGTATTCGCGGCGCCGTTGCGCGTAATCGTCCAGCTTCAGGCGCCCGGCCAACACCGCCATGTCCATCCAGGCGGCCCGCACTGGGCGACACAACTGGTGCACGTACACCCCGAACTGCAGTTGTTCCAGGCGACGGCGGAACTCGTTGAGCACCACCCGTAGCGCCCGGTCGTTAACCTCGCGCATATCGCCTGTGAGGATTTCGTAGGGTGTGCCGGTACCGGCGGCAGCGGCCATCAATTGCTGCCGCATAAAGTCCGGGTAGTTGTTGCCGGCGTCCGGTGGTTTGGAAAACTCCACCTCTTCACCGGGCCCCAGTTCCTGCATGGTGCCGGGTTCCAGCGCGACCATCGGGGTAAAACCGTCACGGTCATCGTTGAAGGGCTGGCCGGTCACCGGGTCGAGCGCAAGCTGCCTGCCCTCCGGCGGCGGCCTGCTGATAAAGCCGGCAAACAGGTTGGCCACCTCCTGACGAAACAGCACCGCGTCGTCGTAGTTGTCCAGGCTGCGCAAGCGCTTGAGTACTGGTGCCAATCGCGGCACCCCGCGCAACTGGCCAGGCTCGACGGGCTCAAAGATATGCAGCACCTGCTCGGCCGGAACCCGCACCAACTGGTTGTAACCGGCGTTTAGCGACGACGCATCACGGGGATGCACCCGGTACATGTGATACGCCACGCGCTGGTGAGCCGGGTTGAATTCGATACCGGCACGGATGCTGTTGCCATTTTTGGCCGGCTCAAATTTGTCATGGGGTACAAACTCGGGGGCCAATACCTGAAGCTGAAGCGGTACCGCCAGATCCTCATCCTGGCCGCGTGGGCGCAAGCGCACAAAGCATTCACCGGCAGTTTCGACGGTGCGGGCAATCAATGCCTGCTGGCCGTAGAAGTCGGTCAGGCCATCGGCGTCCGACTCATCGACCCAGTCCTCCCACAACTCCTGCTGCACTTTGCGCAAGGCATCGTCATCGATCTTGGGTCGAGGGGTGATGCCAGTACCGATCAGGTTGCTGACACGCTTGTCGATAACGTTGAACGCATACGGGTCGTTGCGCACTGCAGCCCGCGAACGTGCCCGCAGGTTGCGCAAGGCCGGGGTATTGATGCTGTTGATGCCGATGTCGGGGGCGTCCCAACTGGCCGAACGCCTGCCCTCTCCGGCCCCTTCGTAACTGGCTTTGATCCGCTCCGGCAGTAAAAAGCCGTTGCGAGTCAGGGTTGGATATTGGCGCGCCATTAGAGTCCCTTGCCTCCGTGGTAAAGCCTCACCACTTTTGAACGTGGCCCAGCGGACGCGACCAGCGAAGTGCGGATCTGATCGCGGGCTTTGAGCAGCTCATCCACCGTGCGGTACTCCACGGTGCGATCGGCATAGCGCACGGTTTTCTCGCCACGTGCGATGGCCGCCTCAACCGCGTCGAGGTGCTTCTGGGTAAAGGACATAATCAGCGTCTCTTGAGATAGCCGCTTCGACTGACGCGGCGAGCCGGGGCTGCAGCGACCGGTTTAGGAGTAGTTACCGGATGTGCAACTACAGCCGGAGCAGAAGGTAGTATTTGCACAACTTCAACAGGGGGTGCTGCAGGGTCCTCTGGTGAGGGGTCGACATGGGCATCGTCGGCAGGCAGCGTTTTGTCTTCAAACAAATGATGCTGCATCAACGATTGTCGAACCTTCTCCCAGTCGCTTTCGTGATAACGGCCCAGTCCCAGGTACTCGGCCATTGCCAGGGCGTACACCATCAAGTCGAGAGCTTCGTTACGCTCAGACTTGCTCTTGGTCCACTCAACACGACGTTTGCCTTTGACGTAGCGTGCGACCTTGCGCTCAGCTACGCACTGGGCGAAAAAGTCGTCCGGAAGGTCTTTCGCAAAGTGCAATGCACCTGGGCCGGACTCCAGCGGATACCGGTTATAGATCCAGTCCTTGGCCGTGTCGGTTCCTATCATCCACAGCTCGGCACCGTTCTTTTCGATGTTGCCGCGCCAGTTCACATCCACCCGCGAAGGACGCTGGGCAATAATGTTTTTACTGGAGTGGCTATCTCCTTTGACTGCGAACACGTTGCGCCATCGACGAATGCGGCAGAACTGGTAGACCTCATGGGTATGATGACCGCCTGAGTCCACAGCAGTGGCCAAAATACCCAGGCCAACACCACTCGCATGCCGATAGCGCACTTTGAGTTTGTCATCTAGCACTTCCCAGGTTCTGGAGTCAGAGGGGTCACCCATGATCACCTGATGGTCGATCACCCAACGCTCCATGCCCATACCCCAACCGATGACGATGAGTTCAAGGCGGTTCCCCTGAACATCCACCGCCGCCGTGAGCATCAATGCTCCAATAGGAACAGTTCCCAGCACGTAATTCTCAGCACGCGCACGCGCCTGCAAGACATCCGCTTTGGTTTGCTCCATTGCGTTGTCCCAAGGCAGGGCAAGTTTGGTGTTGTAAAACACCTGCATGGTGGCCTGGTCACCTTGTTTTTGCATGACCAGGGCGTCATCAAAATCCTTGGCCAAAGACGCCCAACTGGTCCAGCCCAAAGGCGCATAAAGGGCATTGAGGTGAAAGCCTACTGTTTCACCATCGCCATGCGCGTGGGAACGCCACTCGCCTTTAGAAAGCATGCTGGCCTTGGCGTGCTCATCAATCATTGCGCCGCACTCAGGACCGCTGCAGAGGTACTGCACCAACCGATAGATTTCATCCCACTTGAGGTTGGCCCATTCAAGCACCTGCATATGGCCACAGTGAGGGCATGGGACGTAGTAGTGACGCTGGTCACTGATCTTGAACAGGTCAGCGATGCGCGAAGCACCTTTGATCGTGGGTGAACTGGAGAAGTAAAACTTGGCGTTGCGGCCGAATGTAGAAGCGCGAGCCTCTGCCAGCTTTACTGGGTCGCCTTCGTTATCAATGTCCATTTCCCAGCGATCTACTTCATCGCCGTAGACATAACGCACTGACTTCTCGGCCAGGTTGGACGATGAGCCAGCGGTTGC
The DNA here is from genome assembly GCF_019345465.1 of Pseudomonas sp. NKUCC02_KPG. Taxonomy (GTDB): domain Bacteria; phylum Pseudomonadota; class Gammaproteobacteria; order Pseudomonadales; family Pseudomonadaceae; genus Aquipseudomonas. The sequence continues at coordinate 152,260 of NZ_JAHKRC010000002.1, read as the reverse complement.
GATGAACAACCGGCCACCTTCAAACTGCTTGTTCTCCCAGGTGTTTGTGCCCTTACGAGAGCGCGGTACAACGACTCTTGCACGCAGCTCAGGAACGGCCTCCACAGCCTGATCAACGCGTCCGGCAACGCTCTGGGCCAGCTTCTGCGTAGGCTCCAGAAGAAGAATGTTAGCCGGAGCCATGTGAATACAGCCGCCGATCCAGTTTAGGGCAATCTGGGTTTTCATCAACTGTGAGGCCACCATAGTGACCACACGTTTGCATGGATGTGACGGTGACAGGCAGCGCATCGGCTCACGCGCATATGGGGTTCGTTCAGTACGATATGGACCAGGCTCGGCAGCACCAGAGCTCTGAGGGATGCGCATGTAACGATCCGCCCACTCATCGACCCACAGCTCTGGCTCTGGGCGCAGGCCACGAAAGTAGCCCTCGCGGTAGACCTCTTCGCCCCCACGCTGATCACTAACCATTGTTGTCCTTCTTGATTGACAAGGAATGCCGAAGGTCGGCACTAGAGATGCGCTCTGCATCCTCAAGAGCGCGTCGGATTGAGGCCAGCAGGTGTTTTTCTACTCCCCATGCGTCGCTCATTGCCGCAAGCTCCGGCGCGATCTGCGTCGGCACCGCCAACAGCAAATCGCGTAGAAGCCGCCCAGTGGCATAAGCAGCCTCGTCCACGTCCGACATTTCCACCAGCGTGCCCTGATTTTTGTAGAAGTCTGCTTCTACGGTCATGGCGTTAAAGTGTTCACGCCGGGCGCGAGCCTTTTGAAAGTCGGGCTTGAGGTCCGATGGCTCAGAAAGGCTGAGTGGCGCAGCCTGTAAAAACGCGGAGGGGCCCAAAGGCTCAGCCGATGGGTGACCTTTGCTGACTCGTTCTTGCTCATGCCGGACAGTAACGCCGGCTTTGCTTGGGTCGCTGGTTTTATCGATCAGGGCATTGGTTGCAGCAACATCGACCAGACCTGCCGCGTTCAATACCAACCGCCCTTGTTTAGCGAGCTTAGACACCCAGGGTTTCGACCAATTACGACTCGCGGCATAAGCCGACTTGCTCAAATATTCCATGATTGAACTACCAGTTAACCCAATGAATACAGGCAGTTAACTGTTAACCGCAGTTAACTAAGTTTGAAGGCCAGCCAGATACGCTTTCCCGCGGGTTTCCTGCCCCGTACCCCCGGAAATTCCCCAGGGTCCCCGGTAGAATTTGAGAGACGAGAATTATTCTGATTGGTCGGAACGGGGTGGGGTTTCACAAACCCCGAGGCGCTTAGCGGCCCAGCGCTCGTAAAGGCCGATGGCAACGTCTGCCCCGGCCATCGCCGTGAGGCAGCCCACCGCCGATGACGCCCAGATTGATACGCCGTTGGCATGCAACAGCATCATCGTGGACAACCCGCAGCCGATACAGGCACCTGACCGCAAGGCAAGACGCCGCACCAGTGACCAACCCCGGGCACCATCCTTGTCCGCTCGCCACATCTCACCCGACACCCCACCGATCAAGGACAGTGCAATCACCAGCCAGATCGGCATATCCGCTAACGCTTGTTGCTCTGTTGTCATTGCCTGCCCCTAAACGCAAAAAACCCGGCGCAATGGCCGGGTTTAGTGGTGGGTGTCGGCCGCTCTCTGCGGTCGCACCTATCGAAGATGACTACTTTTTACAGGTGGAATTTACTGGCAGCAAGCAGGTTTTAATGCCACCGGCGAATAAGTGGGTTAGGCAGCTGAACGCCCGGCGAATGTCGGCGAATACATCACCCCGGCTAGCGCTTTTGGAGGCTGTCTGTCCTGCCCCACTGTTCAAGATCAAGGTGGGACAAAGGAGAGTGCCTAAATCAAAGGCTGTGCCCCACTGTCCTACTTCTTTTACTTTTTCCTCGTATATAGAAAGATTATTAAGAACACGCATGCGCGTGAAGCGCGCGTATTGCTGCCCGCTACGCTCACATGTGCGAGGGGCATTAACAGGCGGGACGGTGGGACAGCCCAGTAACGGCGCGGGCTGCGCTTGACCCACTGCTGTTGAAAGCAGCGGGACAAGGTGGGCCATAGATAATGGGTGGGCAAAGGGAGAGGCATCGATCACGCAGCTTTTTTCCCGAGCAGCAGTTCAGCAATACACTCATGAGCTTCGTGCAGCCGATCGTAGTAGGTTTTCCGGCAGCACCCGCAGTGAGTGATCTTCTGCGACAGGAAGCTGTCGTGGTTGCAGTAGTGCTCACGCACCACCACCGACAACTGCGGTGGCAGGTGTTTATTGACAATCAACTCAATGTCGGCCGACTCATCGAGCAATACCCGACTGCCCCGCGTGCCGCGAATCAGCTCGCCCTTGGTTTCCATGAGCATGGCAATCATGTTGCCGCTGCCAGTGCCTTCGGGCGCTGCGCTGTGCAGATCCTCTGCCCAGAGTTTGAGCATGGCGTCGATGTGCTTAATCAAAGCAAGGCTCCTCGATCTTCTGCACCTGCAGGGCTGACTGGCCGCCCCAGTTATCAGGCTTCTTGTAAGCCCAGGGACGCTGCCCGCTTTTGGCCAGGGCTGGCAGGCGCACACGACGCCATCCAAGCCGGTGCATGATCGCGCCGACGCGCATCTGCTCGGGCTTGCCCCAGTGGCCGAAGTCGAGTTTGAGTGCGCTGGCCAGCACTTCACTGCCGCTGGTGGTTTCGCCGATCTGCGACTCTTCCAGCCAGGCCAGGATCGGACCTTCCCATTCATCCACCACAAAGCGCTCGTCCTGGGCTTCGGAGAACATCGCGGTTTCGTCGCGGTTAACCCACCAGATCTCATCGGCCTTGTAGCAGAACATCGCCTCAGCCCAGAGTTGGTCACGGATCTCGCGCAGCTGCTCCAGATCGACCTTGGTGCAGGCCACCGGCCAATAACGGCGGTTGCCCGTGGCGTCTTTGAGGTATTCGTCCTGGTTCGTGGTACCCACGAAAACACACTGGCGTGGCACGTCATTTGTTCTGCGGCCGTAGCTCTCACGGTAGGTGTCGGTGGATGCCGAGAAAAACTGCTTGGCTTTGGTGCTTTCGGCCTTGTTGAAGCTGTCCAACTCGCCCAGTTCGATGATCCATTTACCACGGATCGCCTGAAAGCCGTCCTTGTCGCCCAGAGCAAACGGCGTATCCATAAACCAGTCGCCGCCGAGGATGCTCATGGCCGTGGACTTGCCTTCGCCCTGCCCGCCTTCAAGGATCATTACCGAGTCAGCTTTGCAGCCTGGGCGCATCACCCGGGCAACCGCCGAGATCATCCAGCGCTTGCCGACCTTGGCGCTGTAACCGCTTTGGGCCACACCCATGACCGTGGTCAGCCAGGTATCGAGGCGCGGCACGCAGTCCCATTCAAGCTTGTTCAGGTAGTTGCGTACCGGGTGAAAGGAGTTGTCATGGGCAACAACGCTGACCGCCTCGATCACGCTGGAGGCTTTGACGCGCAGGTTGTATTGCTGGGCCAGCCACTTCATCACCCGGATGTCGTCGATATCGCCCCAGTCCCCAGTACCGCCGCCATACGGGGGCGTGCGCAATTTGACGATCTTGGAGCTAAAGGCACTGAAGGTGATCACACCGGCCCAGCGCTCGTCGTTGCCCAGTATCAGTTCGACGTTTTGCATATGGGCGATCAACGAGCCGTTTTCAGTGCGTGCCAGTTGGTCTTTCCAGCCACCTGCAGCAGGTGGCCTGACCACCGACAACACCTGGCGGCGGACAGCATCCAACCCTTCGGCACAATGCAGGTCGTTGAAGTCGGTCCACTTGATCTCGCGCTCGCCCGAAAACACCGGACCAACCACCTGACCGCCAACGATCAAGGCCGCGTTGCTGCCCTTCTCTTCGCCCGGGTTCCAGGGCTCGCCGTTGGCGCGTTTGGTCTTCCAGTCATCGTCGCGGCAGACGATCAGGGCACGGCCCGGGAAACGCTCGCGCATGGCCTTGGCCACCACACTCAAATTACCCGCGTCAAACGCGATGGCCACCGTCAAAGAGGTGGCCATATGCAGGCTTGCGCCGGTGGCGTAGCCCTCACATACCAGGACGGGTTCGCCCGGTTCAGGGTGCGGGCCAATCAGGTGGAAAGCGCCCTCTTTGGACATGCCATAGGGCCAATACGATTTGTCGCGGCCAGTGTCCCGCTGCTTCTCCGGGTAGATAACCTGCAGCCCGACGATCTGATCCCGCACATTGCTCATCGGCACCAACACAGCACCGGAGCGCGGGGCGTAACGCACGCCCATGCCGACGATCTGTTTACGATCCAGGTAGGCGCTACGGCCCTTCTCCGGCATGCGCTGGAACAGGCCAGATGCACGATTGGCAGCACGGCGTGCAGCATTCGCGGCAATCTCGGCGGCACGGCGTTTACCTTCCTCCTGGCGAGCGCGCATCACATCGCGCTCTTCCTGGCTCATACGGCCGGCCTTGACCTTGATCTTGTTGCTGTCGCCCGAGCGCCAGTCACCGAAGCTGCCGAAAATCAGCGTCTCATTTTTTTCGGTGCGGTGCTCATGGATCACATACCAGCCGTTTTTCTCTTTGCCCTTGTCCTGCGTGGTCTTGCAGCGGGTCAGCTTGCCGAACGTGAGTGGTTGCGCAGGCTCAAGGCCGTGCTCAGCGAATTGACCGAGAACGTCATCGAGCATAACGGGTACCTATTTGTTCATTCAGTTGTTGGCAGGCTGCACAGCGCGTGCAGCTGGTGACGGCCAAGCGGCGGGCCAGGGGAATTAATGAATCGCAGTCCACGCAAGACTCGTAAGACGCAAACACCGGCTGCGCTTTACGCGCTGCCAGTGCCAGGTCGATGCGTTCCTGCACCAGGTCATTAGCAAAATCTGCGATATCAGCCACGGTCAGTACCCCGCGTAGTCGAGTTGACGTAGCAGGCACGATTGAACATGCCCAGCAGTCCCTGAATGCCGCGAAACACCTGCAGGCGGATCTCGGCCAGTTCGCGGTCACTGACCACCCCGTCGCCAATGCTCTTGGCCCAGGTGTCGGCCAGATCTGCTACCTGACGGAAATACACGGCAAGGCCAGTGGTCAGCGTCTCGGGCATATCGTCGGTATAGGCCTCGGCCAGTTCCTGCCAGATCGTGTCCCCCACCAACGCATGCACCGCATCCAGGATGCGGCGATCTTTAGTCAACTCCAAGATCTCAGCGAACTCTTGAACATTCACCGTGTGGCTCGGGTGGGTCGGAGACAGTTTGTGCTGCAGCGTGGTGGGATTGCGGCCGGTGGTGGCGGCGATGGCGGCAGCGCCACCCGGGTAATCGCGGGCAGCGTGATACAGGGCCAGATCGAGCGGCAGAATTTCGCGGCGCGCTCGTTGGGTGCAACTAAGAGCAATACGGCTCATGGCATTAATCCTTGAATGTTGCCAGTGCCGCGCGGCGTGCTGTGGTGGTACATTTGCCGCGTGGCTTGAAAGGGCCCAAAAGCCGGCCAGGTCCGCAAGACCAAAACCGGCACCGTGCCGAGGCAAGCGATCCGTCGCTCACCTCTGGCGCAACAGCTGCCAGATCTGTGGTGGAGAAGGCAGCAACCCAAAGCTTCCGAGCCTTGGAAAGCGCGGTGAAGGGAGGCGGTATTGCATGTGGTGTGCCCGCCTACCTTGACCGCGACCCGGCGACACTGTGGTGGTGTGTGCCGGGAGGAACTGGGCGGCCTTATTGGTCGCCTTTTTTCTTTCTATGCCGCCTTGGTTTCCGTCACGCCGAAGTGATCCAGAACCTCAGCGAGCGATACACGACCTTCGCTTTGGCGGGTCAATGACTTGATCAGCGATACGCTTGGGTCTTTGCTGGCGTACTTAACGTGCAAGCGCAGGTAGTTGACCGCGATCTTGCAACGCCCGGCGTATGCCTGTAGTGCTTCTGAATCTAAGCTGTCGATGTAGTCTCGCAATTTCATGTGGTGTACCTCCGGGAAACGCAATTTAACCACAAAGGTTAACTATTGCAATACCTCAGAGGACATTCACCCCATAGGTTAATCTGGGCACAATCACTGCATGAGAATTTCAGATACCCGCCTGCACAATTTCCGCCAGATCCTGGCCGAAAAAAAACTACGCCTGATTGACATTGCTGAGCTGCTCGGCAAAGCGCCTGCGCAAGTGAGCGCTTTCGGCGGGAAGAACCCAACCAAAGGAATTGGCGATCAAATTGCGCGTGAAATTGAAAGAGCCCTCAGCCTGCCTAACGGCTCGCTCGACATCCCGCATGGTTTTGCAAATTTCGATAACGGTTCTGTACTGGGCTACACCGGCAGGAAGCTGCCTGTGATCGGCTCAATTGCTGCAGGCGCTTGGTGCAGTTCTGAAGATAATTTCGATCCGCGCGATGCCGAAGAATGGATCGAAGCGCCGGGGCCGGTTGGGCCGCGTGCATTCATCCTACGCGTTGAAGGCATCAGCATGGAGCCCAAGTTTATGGAGGGCGATAAGGTTGTTATCGATCCATCGCTTGATGCTTTCCCTGGGCATTTTGTTGCAGCCAAGCGCACCCGCGACGAGGCAACGACGCTGAAACAGCTAAAGCAGGAAGGGAATGAGCTGTATCTTTACGCGCTCAACCCTGATTGGCCAGAGCGCATTATTCGGATGACTGAAGAGTGGAGCATTTGCGGTAGGGCTAGATGGAAGATTTCTGACCTCTGAGGCATCTCCTTTAATGGAGAAACACAAAAATAGGTGGCAATTAGACATCATCCCTAGTAAAACGGAGAGGCTTTGGGGGATGTTGAGAAATCAACCATCCAGAAATGGGTGCAACTAATCCAGAAGGGCCTAGCCCTTAGTCATAAGACTTCGTCTTAGGACTTGCTCGGCAACGAGCGTTACACTCTTAACTATAATAGACCCCCAAAGCTCTTTTTAACTAGGAGGGTCGCGTGTTCGCAGACAATATATGGTGGACTCGCAAGTCCAGAATACAAGCAGAAAAGCGTTTACTTTCCAACGCATTCCAAGCACAACTCTTACTAATCTGGTATTCATTTCTATCAGCTGCAGTATCAATTTACTATTTGAAATCCACTACCAGCAGCAACTTAGAAAGTGTTTCCTGGGTTGCATTTTCCGTATTAATACTTAGCATATCAGGCTTCATTAACGGCCTATCCTATAAAGAAAGAGCAAGCCAGATCAAAGAATGCTACGAGGCACTGCAGGAACTATACAGCGCCGCAAAAAGCACAACCGCTGATATCAACGCATTAAGCGCACGATACCAAGATACACTTAAAATATGTGAAAACCATGAGGATATAGACTTTTATATAACTCTCTGCGACACATACTTATGCCATCCATGTCCTCGCGACTCCGCTAAAGGGCTGAGCAAGCTACCTACAAATTTCATTTGGTTCAAAGTAATCTTATATTACATAAAGCGTTACATCGCTTTAGCATTTCTATACGCACTCCCAATCTTAATGCTGATATTTATCCAATAAGATTATTAGCACGAAGTTAAAGGAGACCAGCAAATGAGCGCTAAGGCACGCTTCAACAAAATATTCAGGGTGAGAAATTTAGGAAAAATCTATGCCACCCATATTCAACTATCACGCGCAACGGGAATAGACAATCTCACTCAGAAACAATTTTGGAAAATCTTAAAAGAACAAATATCCATAATCTCAAGAAAAACAAAATCCAACTCATATACTTTCACAAAATACAAATTGAAACTTGTGAGCAAAGGCAGGGGCAAAACCCCGAGGGAAATCTCTATTCCTGCCATACGGGACCGCATATGCCTAAGAGCACTGTGCGATCTACTTATGGAGACGTATAAGTCTACAATCTCCTTCGCATTACCCCAGGATACAGTGAAGCAAGTTAAGCTGGCTGTGAATTCAGGCCAGTACAATAGCTTTATCAAACTTGATGTAAGCAACTTCTACCCTTCAATTGATCATGACAGACTAATCAAGGGACTTCGAGGTAAAATCAGATCAGAGACAATATTAGACTTAATTAACAGCGCAATCAAAACCCCCACAGTAAGCAAGGCAAAAAAAGACGACCTCCCAAATACCATTGGTGTACCTCAAGGCCTTGCGATATCAAATGCACTAGCTGCTATCTACCTAATAAATATCGATAAGAAACTTTCAAAAAAAACAAATATAAAATATTTTCGCTATGTAGACGACATTTTAATACTGTGTGACTCAGTCGACGTAGTGAATATAACCACAGACATAATTGCAGACTTTAAAAAAATAAACCTTGAAATACATGACCCCATAGAAATGCCCCACAAATCATCCATAGGGACAACTGGGGAAAAATTCGATTATCTTGGTTACGAATTCAAAAATAAAATCATACATAAAAAAGAAACAAACATCACAACTGCCAGATCAGGATCACTTGAAAAGCTTAAAGAGTCTTTAGTTTCAATATTCACAGGATACAAGCACTCCAAGATAAGAAGCATTGACTTCCTAACCTGGCGTCTAGACATGCGCATTACAGGATGTGTCTTTCAGGGCAAAAGCCGCGGATGGTTATTCTTCTTTTCCGAAATTGATGACGAAAGCATGTTGCACCAACTAGACCTGTACGTTGAAAAACTCAAAAAAAGATTCAATGTCGTGGTCAACCAAAAAAGCTTTGTCAGAGCCTTTCATGAAATTGCTCACCGAAGACATGAAACAACATACGTTCCAAATTTTGATAATTACAATATTGATCAAATGAAAGATCTTCTTCAAAATTACTTCAACAAAACCATTACTAACCTCACAGATGAAGAAATTGAATACGAGTTCAAGAAGCGTATTGACCGGCAGTCAAGAGAACTGCTGATTGACTTGGCAACGAATAGCTCAGCTTCTTAGCAACCAAAATGGTATCAAACCTCTTGCATAATTAACCCTAAAGGTTATTATCAGCCTCACTCTCCCACCACAGAGCGAGGCAACACCATGCACACCACCGCAACCCTGCACATCCACCCAGCGTGCGCCAGTAACCGTCGACTGATCGAGCATCTGCAGGCCACCACCGGCTACCTGGTCATTCTCCGCAACCACAAGCCCAGGCTGGTCCCGCACAGCAACCGCCCTGCCCCGTTTGATCCGAACAACGGAGGGCATGCAGCATGAACCGGTTTTCTTTGGCTGATAAAACCCTTCGCTTGCTGGCTGCGCAGGTCAATTTGAACGGCACGTTTCACCACTCGTGCCGCTTCAATAATACCAACCTGCCATTGATTTTCGTGCTGCAGGTTGAGCGCGGCTCCTTCGGTACGCTTTTCACCATTGTTTCCGGCGATGAGAAGCACAGTCTGACGGTGTACGACCCCAACAAAGACACGCACCGGGTGCTCGCTGACTTTATTGAGTCCATAGCAAATGGCCGCATGGATACTGCCGAGCCCGCAACACCGCGTGTACTGGCTGAATCTTTCGACCGCGGCCAACTATTGGATACCAATCAACAAGAGCATCTACACCAGCTGGTGCGCAATGGTGGCTCGTTGTTGCTCGATGTCGGTCTGGATGAAGCTGTGAGCCTGTCTGTGCATCGCACGCAGAGCCGTAAAGGCATCACGGCGATTCTGGTCGCCGGCGACAGTTGCCCGCGCACTCAGTGCTTTACGGCTTATGGCGACGATCAACACAGTTTTAACAGGCTGCTGCAGTCCCTCGATCACTTGGTCGCGTCGGCAGCTCCTGCCGCGTTCGCAGCCTAGGGGGTGCTATGGAACGCACCCTCGCCAAAGCCGCTGTGTGCCTGGGCACTACCCGGCCAAAACTGATCAAGTTGATGCGCGAAAAAGGACTGCTCAACGAGCGCAACCTACCTGCCTCCCCGGTTAGGGACCGCGAATATTTGCGGATAAAGGACAGCAACTGGTTCCACGCTGAACTCGGCATGCAGTACAGCCAATCAACCCGGGTACGTCAGTCCGGCATCGCTTGGCTGGCCGAACAGTTGGACCTGGCCCTTCCAGAAATTCCGGCTGATCACCGTGACGTGGCCTAGGGAATACGCTCGGCAGATCGTGGCCATGCCCACACGCGAGGAGCGCAACGCTGCGCTCCTTGAAGTGCCGGAACACTTGCGCGAACTGACCAAGCGCCACTGCCTGAATGCCTGGAACCACCCAGCCCGCCTCCAACCCAAACCGAGCACGCCAGCCCATGAGTAATGCCAACCAAAGCCCGCTACGGCTGCTGCCTGCACCGGATGCGGACACCGTAGAGCTGCTGTACCGCAACTTCGGTGACGTGCTGATACCCCTCGACAAGCTGCGCGCGCAGTACTTCCGACACCTCAACGAGCAGTCGTTTGCGGCAGAAATCATCAGCGGCCGGATTCAAATACCCGTGATCACACTCGACAGCAGCCGCAAGGCGCCGAAGTTCGCTCACATCCGCCACGTTGCCGCGCTGATTGATATTCGCGCCTACAAGGCTGACGAGGAGCTAGCCAGACCGCAAAGCGACACACCGGATAAAGACGACTAGCCAAGCGCTGCCACCACCGGCGCCGCACCAGGAGCACACCACATGACCCCGACCCAAATCAGTGCGCTGATCTTTTTGATATTGAGCGTGGCCCTGCTCTATTGGCTCGGCTACCGCAACGGCCTGGCCGATGGCCGCAAGCATCAACCCGAACCCAGCACCCGGAGAAAAGCGGCATGACACACTCACTGACCAACCGCTTGCCCCCGCCCGCTTTGCTCTGCAACACCAGTGGGATCGACACGCCTGTAAAAAACAGTCTCTGCTGCGCAGCGGCAGGCATTACTAAAGCTTTTCGCGCCACTGCGGGGGTGCTTATACCCCACATAAAGCTGCGCGAGGCAGCCCACCTTGATGCCCCGCTAAACGCTCTAAATCGCCCGCCCGCGCAGCCTGTGGTGGGGTATACGCACCTAGGCACCGCTATTAAAGGGGCTGACCATGCGTAAAGAGCTGATCAAAATTAGCGAATACCAACGCCGCCGCTGGGGTGAGAACGGGACACCGCTCTGCTCGCAAGCCATCCGCAATTACATCCGCAACGGAAAGCTGCCGGGCGAGCAGATAGGCTCGCTCTGGTATGTGGACTGGAACGCACTGAACATAGCTGACGGCAACGATCTGGTCGCTATGGTGCTAAGAGGAGTTGCCTGATGGCTCCACGGCCACGCAATAGTGCGAACAAGCACCTGCCGCAGAACCTGTACTTTGATCCACGCCGCTCGACCTACCGCTACCGTCGCCCCAGCGACGGTAAGTGGTTTCAATTCGGTACCGATCGGATCAGGGCAATCGATGCTGCAAAACAGCTCAACCTGGCCTTTATGCAAGGCGCCGATCTGGTCCGCTCTGTCATGGGCAATCCATCGGGCTCATTTGCGGGTTTTCTGGACAAATACGAAGCCGAGATCTTGCCTCCCCGCGAGCTGGCCAAGGGTACGCTCGGACTGTACGCCGTTCACTTCAGACGCTTCCGAAAGCATTTTGAGGGCAAAGCCGTCGATCAAATAACCATACGCATGGTTGCCGAGTTGCTGGACACACTGACCCCAAGGAGCGCCAATCAAAGCCGCGCTCTGCTGGTGGACATTTTCAATCATGCCGCGTCCAAGGGCTTATGCCCGGACAACCCGGCATCGAGCACCATCAACCGTATCGAGAAGAAGCAACGCAAACGCCACACTGTGGAAGGTCTGAGGGCGATCAGGGAGGTGTCCCCACCTTGGCTGCGCAACGCCATCGACTTGGCACTGATCACTGCTCAGCGGCGCTCCGACATTCTGGATATGCGCTTTGATGGCGTTCGGGATGGCTTCCTGTACCTGGTACAAAAGAAGACTGCCAAGGCCAGTGATACTGCGTGGATTCGTTTCAAGGTGACTGACGAGCTACAGACCGTCATAACCCGCTGCCAGGACAACATCGCCTCACCTTTCCTGATTCATCGCAAGCCGCAACGACTACTGCAGAAGCAGGCGCAGACCAAAGAACACTGGACGAAGGTTGAGGATCGCTTTCTAACTCGCTCTTTTAAAGAGGCGCGGGAACTTGCTGGCTGTTATGCGGAATGGAAAGAAGAGGAAATGCCGGGCTTTCACGAAGTGCGGGCGCTGTCGCTACACCTGTACAAAAGAGCCGGTAAAGATGGCCAAACCATTGCGGGCCATGCCAGCGAGACCATGACCAAGAACTACCAGAAAGACCACGCTGATGTGATCTGGTCGGATGCGACTCCAGACCTGAATATCAGCGAAATTACCGGTTAGTTTTGCGCCCATTTTGCGCCAGTTTTGCGCAAGGCAGAAACGAGAAAGGGAATCAAAGGCCTAAACCCTTGATTCCCTTACAGAATATGGTCGGGACGGAGTGATTCGAACACTCGACCCCTAGCACCCCATGCTAGTGCGCTACCGGACTGCGCTACGCCCCGACTAGGCGTTACAACTTGCTAGTACGTCGAGAAATATACCTTAAGCTTTTGAAATACGAAAGTATTTTAAACGCTGTAGTTACTTTCTAAGGACCAGCAGAACATCTTCCAACTCGGAAATGGTTTGGCGAATTAATTGCTTGTACTGGGTGGTGTCATCTTTGGCTTCATCCCCAGAGAGTCGCAAGCGCGCTCCTCCAATGGTGAACCCTTGATCGTAAAGCAGTGCACGAATTTGCCGGATCATCAGCACATCCTGACGCTGATAATACCGGCGATTTCCGCGACGCTTCACAGGGTTGAGTTGAGGAAACTCTTGCTCCCAATAGCGCAGCACGTGCGGTTTTACCGCACAGAGCTCGCTGACTTCGCCAATGGCGAAGTAGCGTTTGCCTGGGATCGGCGGGAGCTCGTCGTTATGACTTGGTTCCAGCATAAGCCTCTACTCGGGCCTTCAACTTCTGCCCTGGACGAAAAGTGACTACTCGGCGAGCCGTGATCGGGATTTCTTCTCCCGTTTTCGGATTGCGGCCTGGCCGCTGTCGCTTGTCACGCAGATCAAAATTGCCAAAACCTGACAATTTGACTTGCTCGTTGTCTTCAAGAGCGTGCCTGATTTCTTCGAAAAACAATTCCACCAATTCTTTGGCTTCTCGTTTATTCAGGCCCAACTCTTCATAAAGACGTTCCGCCATTTCAGCTTTCGTCAGAGCCCCCATACGTCACTTCCTTAACGTGGCGTTCAACCTTTTTTCAAGCGAGGTGAGAATATTTTGCGTCGTGGCGTTCACCTCATCGTCATTAAGAGTGCGCGATGGATGCTGCCAGGTCAAGCCAACTGCAAGGCTTTTTCTATGCGGATCAATACCTTTACCCTGGTAAACGTCAAATAACCTTAGCTCCGTGAGCCACTCGCCTGCATTTTCACGAATTACATCCAGTACAGCACTGGCTGCAACGTCACGATCGGCCAACAACGCCAAGTCACGACGCACTTCAGGAAAGCGCGATAACTCATGGAATTTAGGCATTTTACCTAGCGCCACTTCAGCCAAAACCAGCTCGAAGACAAACACTGGCCGATCAAGGCCGAGGTTTTTTGACAGCTCCGGATGAATGGCACCGACATAGCCGACTTCTCGACCATCACGTTCAATACGAGCGGTCTGGCCTGGGTGTAGTGCAGGATGCTTTCCTGGCACGAAACTGAATGCATCCAGTGCACCAGCAAAACCCAAAACAGCCTCTACATCCGCTTTGACGTCAAAGAAGTCAACGACTTCGCGCCCTTGCGCCCAACCCTCAGGAAGACGGCTGCCGCAAACCACACCTGCGAGCATCGGCTCTTGCTTAAGACCTTCAAGCTGACCTACAAAACGTAAACCACTTTCGAACAGGCGAACGCGATCTTGCTGACGGTTCAGGTTGTGCTGCAATGACTTGACCAAGCCTGGCCACAACGAGGCGCGCATAGCTGCCATGTCGTTTGAGATCGGGTTTGCCAGCAACAGTGGCTCAACACCCGGGCTGAACAGTTCGAACTGTTTCGGGTCGATGAAACTGTAAGTGATCGCTTCCTGATAACCACGCGCTACCAGCAGACGACGCAGCTCAGGCAGGTCGCTGCGTGCTTCAGCCTTGGCTTGCGGTGCCAGTCGGGCCTGCGGATAACGAACCGGCAGGCGGTTGTAGCCGTACAGGCGGGCCAGCTCTTCGATCAGGTCAACTTCCAGGCTGATATCGAAGCGATGACTAGGCACTTCTACGCGCCACTGCCCTTCACCTTCCGCGGTAATAGTCAGGCCCAAGGCGCTGAGCAGTTGCTCAACTTCCGCCAAGTCCATTTCCATGCCCAGCATCTGGCTGATACGAGCCGCACGCAAAGTGATCGGCGCAATCGATGGCAGATACTGCTCATTCACGGTTTCGATGATCGGGCCGGCTTCGCCGCCAGTGATCTCCAACAGCAGACCAGTAGCGCGTTCCATCGCTTCACGGGCCAGCTTCCAGTCAACGCCACGCTCGTAGCGGTGCGAAGCGTCAGTGTGCAAACCGTATGAGCGGGCCTTGCCAGCGACAGCAATCTGATCAAAGAAAGCACTTTCAAGGAAGACATCGCGGGTTTTGGCTGTTACACCGCTGTGTTCGCCACCCATTACACCTGCAATCGCCAAGGCACGGGCATGGTCTGCAATCACCAGTGTGTCGCTACGCAGGGAAACTTCCTGGCCGTCGAGCAAAACCAGCTTCTCGCCTTCATCAGCCATGCGCACACGAATGCCGCCATTGATTTCGGCAAGGTCAAACGCATGCAACGGTTGGCCCAGTTCCAGCATCACATAATTGGTGACGTCGACAGCCGCATCGATGCTGCGCACATCGGCGCGACGCAAACGCTCAACCATCCACAGCGGCGTTGGCCGGGACAGATCAACGTTGCGGATTACACGCCCCAGGTAACGCGGGCAAGCAGCAGGAGCCAGAACCTCGACAGAACGGACTTCGTCATGTGCAGCCGGTACAACAGCCACAACAGGGCGAGTCACTGGTGCCGCGTACAAAGCGCCGACTTCACGAGCAAGACCTGCAAGCGAGAGGCAGTCACCTCGGTTAGGGGTCAGGTCCACTTCAATACTGGCGTCTTCGAGGCTCAGGTAAACCCGAATATCTTCACCCACTGGAGCATCTGCAGGCAGCTCCATCAGACCGTCGTTGCCTTCACCCACCTGCAGTTCTGCTTGCGAGCACAACATGCCGTTTGACTCGACACCACGCAGTTTGGCTTTCTTGATTTTGAAGTCGCCTGGCAGCTGGGCGCCGATCATGGCGAACGGAATCTTCAGGCCTGGACGCACGTTAGGCGCGCCACAAACCACCTGAAAAGTCTCAGAACCATTGCTGACCTGGCAAACACGCAGCTTGTCGGCATCGGGGTGCTGCTCAGTGCTCAGCACCTCGCCCACGACCACACCACTGAATACACCGGCGGCCGGCGAAACGCTGTCGACCTCAAGACCGGCCATCGACAGACGAGCAACCAGCTCGTCGCGACCTACCTGCGGGTTTACCCAACCACGCAGCCATTGTTCACTGAATTTCATCCTGCTCTCCTAAGAATTCGTTACGACTAGCGAAATTGCGCGAGGAACCGCAAGTCGTTGTCGAAGAACAGACGCAAGTCATTCACGCCGTAACGCAGCATCGCCAGACGCTCAACGCCCATACCGAAGGCAAAGCCCGAAAACTCTTCCGGATCGATTCCGGACATGCGCAGCACGTTCGGGTGAACCATGCCGCAGCCCATGACTTCCAGCCAGCCCGTCTGCTTGCAGACACGGCAACCTTTGCCGCTACACATCACGCATTCCATATCCACTTCAGCGGAAGGCTCTGTGAACGGGAAGTACGACGGACGGAAGCGCACGGCCAGTTCTTTTTCGAAGAACACCCGCAAGAACTCTTCGATAGTCCCTTTCAGGTCCGCGAAGTTGATATCGCGATCTACCAGCAGGCCTTCAACCTGGTGAAACATCGGCGAGTGGGTGATATCGGAGTCGCTACGATACACACGGCCCGGGCAGACAATGCGGATCGGCGGCTGCTGCGATTCCATGGTGCGGACCTGTACCGGCGAGGTATGGGTGCGCAACAACATGTTTGCATTGAAATAGAAGGTGTCATGCATCGACCGGGCCGGGTGATGGCCTGGGATGTTGAGCGCTTCAAAGTTGTGATAGTCGTCTTCGACCTCAGGGCCTTCGGCAATGCCGTAGCCAATATGGGTGAAGAACTGCTCGATACGCTCCAGAGTCCGGGTAACCGGATGCAGACCGCCTGAGGTCTGGCCACGACCAGGCAGGGTCACGTCAATGGACTCGGCAGACAGTTTGGCGGCTAGATCAGCCTCTTCAAACAGTGCCTTGCGTGCATTGAGAACCTCTGTGACACGTTCCTTGGCAACGTTGATCAGGGCACCCACCTGCGGACGCTCTTCTGCCGGCAGATTGCCCAGGGTCTTCATCACCTGAGTCAATTCACCCTTTTTGCCAAGGTATTGAACCCGGATTTGCTCCAGGGCATTGATATCTTCAGCGCTTTGCACAGCCTCTAGTGCTTGAGAGACCAGCGCATCCAGGTTTTCCATGTACAGACTCCAGATACAAAATAGGGGAAGAGCTTGAAGGCTCTTCCCCTATTTAAGACGTTTAGCACCTGGGCTCACACAGGCAAGCCCAGGTGAATGTCGGGGATACTTAAGCCAAGGTGGCTTTAGCTTTCTCGACAATCGCAGCAAACGCCGCTTTTTCGTTCACTGCCAGATCAGACAGAACCTTACGGTCGATCTCAATGGAAGCTTTTTTCAGGCCGGCGATGAAACGGCTGTAAGACAGACCGTTGATACGTGCACCAGCGTTGATACGAGCGATCCACAGAGCGCGGAACTGACGTTTTTTCTGACGACGGTCACGGTAGGCGTATTGGCCTGCCTTGATTACCGCTTGCTTGGCAACACGGAATACGCGTGAGCGTGCGCCGTAGTAGCCTTTAGCCAGTTTCAGAATTTTTTTGTGACGTTTACGGGCGACAACGCCACGCTTTACACGAGCCATGAGTTACTTCCTCTATTCTTGACCGAAATTAGCAAAGGCGCAGCATGCGCTTCACTTTTGCCACGTCAGACGGATGCAGCAAGCTGCTACCGCGCAATTGACGCTTACGCTTAGTCGACATTTTGGTCAGGATGTGGCTCTTGAAAGCGTGCTTGTGCTTGATGCCGTTAGCAGTTTTCAGAAACCGCTTAGCAGCACCACTCTTAGTTTTCATCTTTGGCATGTTCGGTACTCCGCATTCAGTTGATAAACATAATCAAAAGGCCTGCCGTGCCCTAGTGATTACTTCTTCTTTTTCGGGGCGATGACCATAATCAGTTGGCGTCCTTCCATCTTAGGATGCTGTTCGACGGTCCCGTATTCAAGCAGGTCACCTTCAACCCGCTTCAACAGTTCCATACCCAGCTCCTGGTGGGCCATCTCACGGCCGCGGAATCGTAAAGATACCTTGGCCCTGTCCCCATCACTCAGGAAACGTACCAGGTTGCGCAGTTTTACCTGGTAATCCCCTTCCTCCGTCCCTGGACGAAACTTGATTTCTTTAACCTGGATCTGTTTCTGGTTTTTCTTTGCAGCGGCAACCTGTTTCTTCTTTTCGAAGATAGATTTGCCGTAGTCCATCAGCTTGCAAACTGGGGGTACTGCATCAGCGGAAATTTCCACCAAATCCAGTTTGGCCTCTTCAGCTTTAAGAAGCGCGTCTTCAATTGACACAATCCCAAGCTGCTCGCCTTCAGCCCCAATTAACCGAACCTCGCGTGCCGAGATATTCTCGTTGATCGGGGCTTTCGGTGCAGCTCGTTTATCTTGTCTCATTTCACGCTTAATAATAATTACTCCGAATCATGGCGACCACGCCGGGAAACCGCTTGTGCGAGGAATTCAGCGAATTGCGCGACGGGCATCGAGCCCAGGTCAGCACCTTCACGTGTACGCACAGCGACAGTCTGCATCTCGACTTCCCGATCTCCGACAACCAAGAGATAAGGAACCTTGAGCAAAGTATGCTCGCGAATTTTAAAGCCGATCTTTTCATTTCTCAAGTCAGACTTGGCACGAAATCCGCTCTGATTGAGAGTTTTTTCAACTTCAGCAGCAAAATCTGCCTGTTTATCAGTGATATTCATGATCACTGCCTGAGTCGGCGCTAGCCACGCAGGGAACGCACCTTCGTAATGCTCAATCAGAATTCCGATGAAGCGTTCGAACGATCCGAGGATCGCACGGTGCAGCATAACGGGTTGCTTGCGACTGTTGTCTTCAGACACATATTCTGCGCCAAGACGGATCGGCAGGTTGAAATCGAGCTGCAGGGTACCACATTGCCAGACACGACCCAGACAATCTTTCAGAGAAAATTCAATCTTGGGCCCGTAAAAGGCACCCTCGCCCGGCTGCAAATCATAAGCCAGGCCAGCGCTATCAAGGGCTGAAGCCAATGCGCTTTCAGCGCGATCCCACAGTTCATCAGAACCAACGCGCTTTTCAGGACGCGTCGACAGTTTGAGCTCAATGTCCTTGAACCCGAAGTCTGCGTAGACATCCAGCGTCAGCTTGATAAAGGCAGCAGACTCAGCCTGCATCTGTTCTTCGGTGCAGAAAATATGCGCATCGTCCTGCGTAAAGCCTCGAACACGCATGATGCCGTGCAAGGCACCCGACGGCTCATTACGATGGCAAGCGCCAAATTCCGCCAGACGCAGTGGCAGCTCACGGTAGCTTTTCAGGCCCTGATTGAACACTTGCACGTGGCAAGGGCAGTTCATCGGCTTGATCGCGTAATCGCGGCTTTCCGACTGAGTCGTAAACATGTTGTCGGCGTAGTTGGCCCAGTGCCCGGACTTTTCCCACAAGCTGCGATCTACTACCTGGGGAGTCTTGATCTCCAGATAACCGTTTTCGCGCTGCACTTTGCGCATGTACTGCTCAAGCACCTGATAAAGCGTCCAGCCATTAGGGTGCCAGAACACCATGCCCGGAGCTTCTTCCTGGGTGTGGAACAGACCAAGACGCTTGCCGATTTTACGGTGATCGCGCTTTTCAGCTTCTTCAATGCGCAGGACGTATGCCGCCAGCTGCTTCTTGTCAGCCCAGGCAGTGCCGTAGATACGTTGCAGCTGCTCGTTTTTCGCATCGCCACGCCAGTAGGCGCCCGACAGCTTGGTCAGCTTGAACGACTTCAGGAAGCGAGTGTTCGGGACGTGAGGCCCGCGGCACATGTCGACGTACTCTTCGTGAAAGTACAGACCCATGGCCTGTTCGTTCGGCATGTCTTCGATCAAGCGCAGCTTGTAGTCTTCACCACGAGCGGCAAACATCTCGATCACTTCGGCACGCGGAGTCACTTTCTTGATGACGTCGTAATCTTTTTCGATCAGCAGCTGCATGCGCTTTTCGATTGCAGCCATGTCATCCGGAGTAAACGGACGCTCATAAGCGATATCGTAATAAAAACCTTCGTCGATAACCGGACCGATCACCATTTTGGCCGTCGGAAACAGTTGCTTGACTGCATGGCCAACCAAGTGGGCGCAAGAGTGGCGAATAATCTCCAGCCCCTCTTCATCCTTGGGCGTGATGATTTGCAGGGTGGCGTCGTTTTCAATCAGATCGCAGGCATCCACCAGCTTGCCGTTGACCTTGCCGGCCACGGTAGCTTTAGCCAGGCCAGCGCCAATCGAAGCGGCGACCTCGGCAACTGATACAGGATGATCGAAAGAGCGTTGACTGCCGTCGGGAAGAGTAATAGTTGGCATGGCGCCTCCTCTCCTAGTGGTGACCCCTACCAAAGGTCACGTGGGTTGGGATGAGCCAGTACGCGATTCGGTGGTATGCCTGCCTCACAGTGGCAGGAGCCTTGCGGCCAACCTAAAACCGAACCAGAGTGACTGGAGTTCAAATCAATAAGGTTAATGGCATTGCCCTGCAACTCTGAGAGCATGCAAACACACAAAATAGCCAAGGGCGGCATGCTAGCACAGATGCACGCGCCCTGTTATACGCACTGCCCTGCATCCAAAATAAAGGGAGGTTTTTTACAGATGGGTGAACTTGAGCTGCACTAACCTCTCAGATACTCAGTGATACACACTCGGTTTTAATGCTTACAAGGAGCATCTTATGCGCATGATCCGCTTACTCGCCTTCGCAGCACCTTTGGCAATGCTGTTACCCCTGAGCGCCCAGGCCGACAACTGGCCAGCCGGCGCAAAAAAAGACTACATGAAGGACTGCGTAGCGGCGGCAAGCCAAAGCGTCGACGTAAAGACAGCCCAACAGCATTGCGCATGCGGAGCGGACAAGTTGTCCGAGAAGTTTTCGACTGCCGAAATCCAGCAACTGATGAGCAAGACAACCCAGCCGAGCGCAGAGCTTAGAACCAAAGCTCTGGATGCAATACAGGCCTGTCGAGCCACTAAATAGCCCTCATTCCCATGACGAATCGGGACCTGATTGAGGGCAAAACAGGCCTAAAAACCTGTTTTGCGTAAAAAACATGCATTCGGGCGTGCTTTTTTTTTAAGTGTTTTCAACCCTCAACCCCCCGTAAAACGGGGGTTTCGAGAGTTTTGAACAGTAAAAGAAAGCGAACATTGCAGCAATCTGCAGCTCAGGGGGGCTCCCAAAGCGCACATTTCGACTATGATACCTCGGTGTGCCCAGTTGGCCTGAGCAGCACAGTACTACTGAAAATATAAGTTTCTTGGAGATACACCATGTCTAATCGCCAAACCGGCACCGTAAAATGGTTCAACGATGAAAAAGGCTTCGGCTTCATCACTCCTCAAGGTGGCGGTGACGACCTGTTCGTACACTTCAAAGCTATCGAAAGCGACGGTTTCAAAAGCCTGAAAGAAGGCCAAACCGTTTCCTTCGTGGCTGAGAAAGGCCAAAAGGGTATGCAAGCTGCACAGGTTCGTCCGGAGTAAATCTCCCTCGAACAAAAAAACCCCGTCCATGTGACGGGGTTTTTTATGCCTGAAACAAAGCCAGCCGTGCTGCTTAGCCGCAGTTCACGCGGGTAATGACTGCATTGTCGTCAGTATTAAGGTTCAAGCGGTCCGAGCGATACTCGAGCGTCATGATGTCGTGCGGTGACAAGAGGCGTGCATTCTGCGCTCCCGCCTTGACACGAGCCTGCTCCAGGAGCTGCGCCGACGCTTTTTGGCCAATCACAAATGCTGCAGCTTTAGCATCGCAACGACTATGCCCTGCCTCAGTGACGGGGTCCTTATCCGAATTCGACGTGCTGCACCCTGACAGCGCTACGACCGCCAACAACGAACCCAATGACACTAGCTTCCAAGACATGAAGCCTCCTTAAAATAAATAGTCCGAACCCTTGCGACAGCTATATCGCAATTAGGTTTCATGGTGCCTGATAGCATCTTCTGATTGCTCAACGCACGAACAAGTGTGCCCGAGCAGGCATTTAACGCGCACACCCAATCATTGCCAAATATGTGGAAATCAGTACACATCAATGTAGTCAAATGGCGGATTAGGCCAATTGTCTTTAAGGGCATTGGAGATCTGCATCACCCAGACCTCATCACTTGCCGCAACTTTCCCGACATAGCCTGAACCTGCCGCCCATGTCTCCAGCCTGAAAAGCAGCCCGTCGATGTCTACACCGCCCACCACACCCGATGAAATGTAGGCAATACCCGCCTTGGTCACGCGCAACTGCGTATGTGCATCGTCACTGGCCGAAGCCAGTAACTGACGTACAGCAGCAAGGGTTAAACCTTCAGGGTCGTTAAGATCAATTTGCATGGCCTGCACCACTCTTGAAAAGTGCAAGTGTGGCATGCAGCATGGATCTCATGGGAAAGTTGAGGCCCCAAAATATCAGTCACACGATTTACGGTGGTCTCGTGATAGCTTCGGGACGACTTTTTGCTAAAATCTCTTTCCCACGCCCCTTATCATGAGCACCCAATGACAACAGTCAGCATCGATGCAGATATCAAGGCCAAATGGCATCAAGGGCAATGTTCCTACAGCCCTGGCAGCCCTGAAGAGCTGGCCATCATCGGCATCGACCTTTTAGTCAAGGAGCTTGGGACAGAGGCTGCCCGAGCTTTTGTCAGCCAGGTTTTCGAAAAGTACAAACCGACTGAACTGTCGAAACTGACCTGACTCTGCGCCCCGCCAAATCACTTCAACCGACCCAGGCGCGTCGTCAGCAAATCGAAAAAACCTTGCGCGTCGCCGTTCTCGACCCAAAAGGCGTTTTTGGGTTGGTTCAAGGTGTTGTACCAGTCAGCAATTGTCTGGCCAAAGGTGGGGCCTTCACGGGTATCCACGACCAGATTGACCTCACGCCCGGAAAACAGCCCCGGATTCAGCAGGTAGGCAATAACACTGGCATCGTGGACAGGCCCACCCGGCAATCCGTAGTGCGCCATATCCCCTTTGACATATTCATTCAGAATATCGCCGACCAGTTTTCCAGCCGTATTGCCCAACGCTGCGATCTGCTTGAGACGGGCCTCGCTGGTCAGAATCTTGTGCGTCACATCAAGTGGCACATAGGTCAGTTTCACACCGCTCTTCAACACCACCTCTGCAGCATGGGGATCAGCATAAAGGTTGAACTCGGCGACCGGAGTAATGTTGCCCCCGTTGAAGTGAGCGCCGCCCATGACAACGACTTCCTTGATTCCCCGAGTAATGTCAGGCGCCTGGATCAAGGCCAGCGCCAGGTTTGTCTGTGGGCCGAGCATGGCGATGGTCACACTGCCAGGCTTGGCAGCACGCAGTGTCTCGATCAGGTAGTTAACCGCATTGGCTGGCTCAAGCCCTTTTGCAGGCTCATGGACAGGCACACCTGTCACACCTTCCTGACCATGAATGTTCTCGGCATAAATCGGGGAACGCACCAAAGGCTTGGGCGCCCCGGCATAAACAGGCACGTCTTCACGCCCTGCCCACTCCCGGGCCAGACGGGCATTACGCGAAGTCTTGTCCAGCCGCACATTACCGGCCACGGTTGTGATTGCCCGCACATTCAGTTGCTCGGGCGAAGCCAGGGCCAACAGCAGCGCAACAACATCGTCAGCACCGGGGTCGGTATCGATAATCAAATCAATCGTGTCTGCGGCTTGAACACTTGAGATCGTGATGGCGGACAAGAAAAGGACACTCCTTAGCAATGGCTGAACAATCTGTTTAAAGCGCGACACGACCAACTCCCTGTAAAAATCATTCAAAAGGTTACGCCTGAGACTAGGGCAATATTGCTATACGGACGACACTCTCCAGTACGAACGATCACTTTTGCCTGCAAGCACAGCTCCTTGAAAGCGCTGTGAGTAAGCGTAAGCCTCGAACCCAACTCGCCCGCACTGGCAAGCGCCTCGATGCACATGAGAGCCGGACAAGGTGCGAGCAGTAGCTCACTGGCCAACACATGGCTTTGCACCTGCATCTCGCTGAGCAAGGTACGCAAGGTACTGGCGACATCCGGAATGCCCTGGGTCAGAGCCAGATCAATCAGCTCTACCCCCTTGGGCACCGGCAATCCGGCATCTGCAATGACCACGATGTCGCCATGCCCAAGCGAAGCAACAAGCCGCGACAGGGCAATATTAAGCAGAGGTGTTTTTTTCATGGTGTGGCAAAGCCCTGGACATCACGCAATGAGGGAATGGAAGGCTGAGCGCCCGCACGGGTTACCGACAAGGCTGCAGCAACTTGAGCAAAGCGAATGGCGTCGTCTTGATCCATGCCCGCCGCCAACCCGGCAGAAAATGCCCCGACAAATGTATCGCCTGCCGCCGTGGCATCCACCGCTTCAACCTTGGGCGCAGCAAAGTGCGCAACACGCTGCGCACTGACAAACAGGGCGCCCTTGGCCCCCAGGGTCACAATCACCTTGCGCGCCCCAAACTCGACCAACCGGCGAGCAGCCAGTTCCGCCGATTCAAGTGAGTCGACGGTCACGCCACTCAGCGCCCAGGCTTCACTTTCATTGGGAATCAGATAATCGATGGCGCCGTACCAGTGTTTGGGCAACGGGCCACTCGCAGGCGCGGGATTAAGAATCACGATTTTATCCAGTTCTCGCCCACGACCAAGGACGCAGCCGACAGTCTCCATCGGCACTTCAAGCTGACAAACAAGTACTTTCGCGCCTTGCAGCACCTGATCACACGCCTTGATATCTTCAGGTTCAAGACAGCCATTGGCTCCCGCCACGACCACAATCGTGTTCTGGCTGTCGGCATCGACCGTTATCAGCGCCACACCGCTTGCAGTACCGGGCACGGTGCGTACGGCCAGGCAATCAATCCGGTCAGCCAGCAGCCCTTCACGCAACTGCACGCCATAGGCGTCACCACCGAGACACCCGACCATGGCCACGCGGGCCCCCAGGCGCGAAGCGGCCACCGCCTGGTTCGCGCCCTTGCCTCCGTGCACGGTGCCAAAAGACTGCCCGAAAACCGTTTCTCCCGGGCGAGGCAGTCTCTCGGTACGCGTGACCAGATCCATGTTCAGACTGCCAACCACCACTACATTTGCTTGCATGTATCGGCACTCATCCATTGATATTTTGGGGATACTTAAAAGGTGCCTCGACATAGGCTCTGGTGGACTCTCGCAACACGATGTCAGGCTTCACGATCCGCTGCTCTACCGCTCGCTCGGGCGATGCAATGCGGCGCAGCAAGAGTTGTGCTGCCATTTCGCCCAATTGCAGAATCGACTGCCCGACCGTCGTCAACGACGGATAGACATAACGACTCATCTGCACATCATCAAAGCCAATGACCGACAACTGTTCCGGCACCCGGATGTTGCGCTCCGCTGCGGCCCGCAATACACCAACCCCCATCATGTCGTTGCAGGCAAAGATAGCCGTGGGCCGATTGTGCTCCAGCAGGCCGACAGCGGCCTGATAGCCACCCACACTGCTGAAGTCGCTCTCGACCATCCAGCGCTCATCCGCGATCACACCCGCCTCTGCCAAGGCCCGCAGATACCCGGCCGTGCGCAGCTGCGCTACACGGGTGATTGCCGGCCCACCAATACAGGCAATGGCACGGTGCCCCAGGTCGAGCAGGTGACGTGTAGCCAGATACGCCCCAAGCTCGTGATCGATTCGCACCAGATCAGCCTCGACACCCTCAAGGCTGCGGTCGACGATGACCATCGGCGTTCGAACCCCGACCAGCCCGCTTGCCATGCCCAAGTCGCCACCGGCAGAAGCGACCACCAGGCCGTCCACCCGTTTTTCAAGCAGTACCCGCAGGTAATTGCGCTGCTTCTCAGGATCGTCGTCGCAGTTGCACAAAATCACGCAGTAATTGTTGCGCTCGCAGTAGTCCTCAATCCCACGCGCCAACTCGGCAAAGTACGGATTCAGGCTATTGGCAACCAACAGACCGATAGTCGCGGTGGTTTTAGCTTTCAACGAGCGCGCTACAGCGCTGGGGACATAGTCGAGGCGCGCGATGGCCTCCTCGACCTTCAAGCGAACCGGCTCGCTCACTGGGCGCGTTTTATTCAGAACATGGGAAACCGTCGTGTACGAAATGCCCGCCATTGCCGCGACATCTTTAATAGTTGCCATCGCTTAGTTCCGTCGCTGTGCACGTTGACTGCGGTAGGTGTCCAATACCACTGCTATCACTATGACAGCACCGGTAATGATACGCTTCGTAGGCTCAGTCGCGCCGATTTGAGCGAGTCCTGCGGCCAATACCGAAATAATCAGCACGCCGAAAAAAGTACTGATGACCGAACCACGCCCGCCCATCAGACTCGTACCACCGATCACCACCGCCGCAATAACCTGCAACTCAAGACCCGAGCCGGCATTGGGATCCGCGGCCTCCAGCCGGGAGATCTGGAACAGCGCCGCAACCCCTGCCAGTAATCCCATCACGCTAAAGACCAGGATCTTGTAGGGCTTGGGATTGATACCGGCCAGACGCACTGCTTCTTCGTTGGTCCCGATGCCTATCAGGTAGCGACCAAACACCGTGCGTGTCAGTACCGCTTGAGCAATTACGATAATCAGCAATGCAATGATGAACGAGGGCGAAATCCCGAAGGCAACCGGGTTCGAAAGCCAGGCGAAAGCATCACCTATATAGGCTGTGCGCGAACCTGTCATTTGATAGGCCGCACCCCGGGCCATCTCCAGCACCCCCAGCGACACAATAAAAGAGGGGATTTTCCAGGCCACCGTAATTGAGCCCGTAATCGTACCCGCAAGGGCTGCACACCCCATGCCCAGCAACGCGGCAGGCATCACGCCCCAGCCCCAGCCCAGAATCGCGACACTGACCGCTGACGCGGCCAGGGCCAATACCGACCCAACCGACAAATCGATGCCGCCGATAATCAATACAAACGTCATGCCCACAGACAGCACCATCAAATCCGGAATCTGATTGGCCAGGGTGCTCAACGTGTCATAGGAGAAAAAGTGATCACTGAGGCTGGAGAACAGAATAATCATGGCCAGCAAGGCGCCCGCCAATCCCAGATATGTGCCCGTTCCGTAATAGTTGTGTGCATTTTTTTGCGGCACGAGGGTGGCTTTCATGAGGCTTCCTTTGGCGCGGCTTCTGCGAGCAACGCATCTCGTTTTTGATAACCGGCAAAGGCTGCTGCCAGTAACTGTTCCTGGCTCCAGCTGTCACGCTCGAAGGTATCTATCAGACGCCCCGCAGACAGCACGCCGATGCGATCACAGATCAACATCAATTCTCGAAGGTCGCTCGACACCACGACCAGCGCCTTGCCTTTGCGCGTCAACTCGCCCAACAGTCGGTAAATATCGAACTTGGCACCGATGTCGATACCGCGAGTGGGTTCATCAAACAGCAGGACCGTACAATCGCGCTCCAGCCAGCGGCCAATAACCACTTTCTGCTGGTTGCCGCCGGACAATTGCGACACCACTTGTTCCGGGCCGCTGCTGCGGATCCCCATTGCGTCGATCTGGCGCCGGGCCAGCGCGGCCTCCTGCTGACCATTCACCACCCCCGTGCTGGAGATACTGTGCATGTTGCCCAGGCTGATGTTGGCACTGATCGACTGGGTCAATAGCAAGCCCTCGCCCTTGCGGTCCTCCGTAATCAGGGCGATACCCTGCTTCACGGCATCAGCCGGCGAGCGGATACTGACCACCCGCGTCGGCGAGCCCACCGCCACGGTACCGCTATCGGGCAGGTCAGCACCGTAGATCAATCGCAAAAGCTCGGTGCGCCCTGCCCCGATCAGTCCCGAAATACCAAATATTTCACCCTGTCTTACTTCAAACGAGACATCTTGAACCTTGTTCGAGCGGCCGATCCCACTCACTTTGAGGGCCGTTTCACCCAATGTGCGCGGCCCCAAATCCAGTTGGTCTCCCAACTCACGGCCCACCATCAGATTGACCAGTTGCTCGCTGCTGTAATCGGCAATGGGTTCGACACAGACCAGACAACCGTCGCGCAGTACGGCAATCCGCTGCGCTACACGCGCCAGCTCTTCAAGTCGATGGGAGATGTACACAATCGCCACGCCGCGGGCCTGAAGCCGTTCGATTTGCACAAACAGCATTTCAACTTCACGGGCCGTGAGCATCGCGGTGGGCTCATCCAGGATCAGGACATGACAGTCCCCAATCAGGTTGCGGGCGATTTCGACCATTTGCTGGTGGCCAATCCCCAGCTCCCCGACCAGGGTGTCGGGATCTATCGCCTCCAGCCCCACCTGGGCCATGGCCTCAATGGCCGACGTGCGTAATTGCTTGCGGCTGATCCACCCCATGCGGCTGGGCAGGTTGTCCAGAAACAGATTTTCCGCCACTGTCAGTGTGGGCAGCAGGTTCAGCTCCTGCATGACCATGCGCACGCCCTGCTTCTCGGCGTGGGAGCGACTGCCAGGGGCATAGGCCTGGCCATTGAATTGCATCTGACCGAGAGTCGGAACTTCCAGGCCACCGATAATTTTCGACAGGGTGCTTTTTCCGGCGCCATTTTCACCCGTCAAGGCCAGCACTTCGCCGCGATACAGCGACAGATCGATATCGGCCAGCACCGCCTGCTGTGTGTACGTTTTACCAATCCCGCTGACCGTGAGGACCACGCCGGCATCAGGAGCAGACATATCATTTCTCCCGGCACCCGCCCTATCGGACGGGTGCCTGCGACACCGAGTGGAATTACTTGTTGATGACCAGTTCGACAGGGGTATCGATGACACCGTCCTTCAGGTTTTCAACCGGCTCTTTCTTGACCAGCTTGAGCGCGGTTTCAATGCCAAAAACCGCCTGCTTGGCTGCAGCCTGGTCGGCCGTGGCTAGCACCCGGCCATCTTTGAGCATCGGTTTTATCGCATCGATATTGTCATAGCCGACCACTTGAACCTTGCCGACCTTGCCTGCTGCACGGATGGCCGACACCGCGCCCAGTGCCATGCTGTCATTACCCGCGAGGATGGCCTTGAGGTTGGGGTACTCGCTGAGCATGCCTGCCGCGACCTTGTTGCCACCGTCGATTTCCCAGTTACCCGACTGCACCGGCACAATTTTCATACCGGCGGCGGTCATGGCGTCCTTGAAACCTGCCGTGCGCATTTGTGCATTGGTGGTGGTCGATACCCCCTCAATGATCCCCACTTCATCGCCCGCCTGGAGTTTTGTCGCCAGGTACTCACCCACTTCACGGGCGCCCTGGCGGTTGTTTGGCCCCACAAACGGCACCTCGATGCCTTTGCTTTTCAACACGTCGGGGTCCAGCTGGTTGTCAATGTTGACCACCACGATCCCGCGGTCCTTGGCTTTCTTGATGGCCGACACCAAAGCCTTGGAGTCCGCCGGTGCAATCACCAGCGCATCAACCTTGGCGATGATCATCTGATTGATGATGTCGATCTGGCCTGCGGTGTCGGTTTCGTTCTTGATCCCGTTGGAGACCAGGTCGAAACTGGCCGCATGGGCTTTTTGATAGTCCTCACCACCCTTTTGCATCGTGACAAAGAACTCGTTTGCCAACGACTTCATCACCAGCCCGACTTTGGGTTTTTCAGGCGTATCCGCATAAGCGACAGGGAGGGTAAGGGATGCCGCAGCCAGCATGGCGACAGCGAGGAGGCGTCCAGCAAATGGCAGCTTCATGGAAGTAACTCCGATCTTATGATTATTGTGAGCAACGTCCTGCTCGCGCTACGCCTGACTGCCAAAAGCCGTGTGACTGGCAATAGGTCATGATTCAGAACCTGCCAGGGCTGGTTCAAAAAACGCCGCGCAAACGTTTGCTTGAACCTCACTATGGAAAGCCGGCTGTTATTTGTCAATGTGAAAAAAGGACGACGCCAGACCGACGGTCATTCGAATCTCCGAACGCAAAAACCTTTTTTGTTCGGGAAACCGTACCAATTCAATACAAAAAATTTCATGCGTTTATTTTTACATTATAAATCAACGGCTTATCATAGATTCCGAGCGAGCGTGTACTGGCATAAATAATGCTCCCCTACACCGCTCACGGCCAATGGATCACTTGTGCCGTGTTTAGTGTGCGAACACCGGCACACTCACTAATAAGAGAAAAAACAATGAAAAAAGCTGTGTTGAAAACCATCGTTCCGGGCGCACTGGCCCTTCTGCTTGCACTGCCAACGATTGCTCAGGCGCAAGAAACCGCCACCAAGCCCAATGTCGTCATTCTTGCTACAGGCGGCACCATTGCCGGTGCAGGCGCAAGCGCTGCAAACAGCGCAACGTACACCGCTGCCAAAGTGGGTATCGACAAACTGATTGCCGGTGTTCCCGAGCTGAGCCAACTGGCAAACGTTCGTGGCGAGCAGGTGATGCAAATTGCATCCGAGAGCATCACCAACGAAAACCTGCTGCAATTGGGCCGCCGTGTAGCCGAGCTGGCTGACAGCGATGATGTCGACGGCATCGTTATCACCCACGGCACCGACACCCTGGAAGAAACCGCTTACTTCCTGAACCTGGTCGAAAAAACCGACAAGCCAATCGTCGTGGTCGGCTCCATGCGTCCGGGCACCGCCATGTCGGCTGACGGCATGCTGAACCTGTACAACGCCGTTGCCGTTGCCGGCAGTAAAGACGCCCGTGGCAAAGGCGTACTGGTCACCATGAACGACGAAATCCAGTCCGGCCGTGATGTCAGCAAATCCATCAACATCAAGACCGAAGCATTCAAGAGCCCTTGGGGCCCACTGGGCATGGTCGTTGAAGGCAAATCCTACTGGTTCCGCTTGCCAGCCAAGCGTCACACCATGGATTCGGAATTCGACATTAAAGACATCAAGAGCCTGCCAAACGTAGGCATCGCCTACTCCTATGGCAACGTCGATGACACCGCCTACAAGGCATTGGCACAATCCGGCGCCAAAGCCATCATCCACGCGGGCACCGGCAACGGTTCGGTATCTTCCCGCGTTGTTCCGGCCTTGCAAGCACTGCGCAAGGATGGCGTACAGATCATTCGCTCTTCCCACGTAAACAACGGCGGGTTCGTACTGCGTAACGCAGAACAGCCTGACGACAAAAACGATTGGGTTGTAGCCCACGACCTGAACCCACAGAAAGCCCGCATCCTGGCGATGGTCGCACTGACCAAGACCCAGGACAGCAAAGAGCTGCAGCGGATGTTCTGGGAGTACTGAGTCGCACGCGTCAGCGCTCGCGGTTTGAACTCGAAAAGGCCGTCTCCCCCCGGGAGGCGGCCTTTTTATTTGGCGCTGAATAACCACCGGATGTACCCGCCCGCGCACCAAACAGTTGCCAAATCTTACACAGTTAAATACTGTATGCGCATACAGCACACCAAGGATCGCATCATGGCTAAAAAAGCGGCGAAAGCGCCTACCCTACCGAGCCCCTACGAAATCTTCGGCGCACGCATACAAAAAATCATCAGTTCGCCCAAAGCCCAAAAAGACAAAATGGCGGTGCTTGAGCGACTCGAAGGCGACAATCCCGAGTTCTGGGAACGCCTGCTGGAAGAGATTTCCGAAAACGACAACGTCACCGTTGCCCATCGCGATGATGGCAGCGTCAATATTTTCTGGACCGTGCTTGAGGAAGACTGAGTCAATGAGGTTTTGTTTACTGGCACTGGTCAGTCTTTTTACCGTTGCAAGCGCACATGCTGCTGCCCCACAAACCTTCAGCGAAGCCAAAAAAGTCGCCTGGAAACTCTACGCACCCCAGTCCACCGAGTTCTACTGCGGTTGCAAATACAACGGCAACCGCATCGACCTAAAAGCGTGCGGCTACGTCCCACGCAAAAATGCCAATCGTGCCGCTCGTATCGAGTGGGAACATATCGTTCCCGCCTGGCAAATTGGTCATCAGCGCCAATGCTGGCAAAGTGGCGGGCGGAAAAACTGCACCCGTAACGACCCGGTATTCAAAGTGGCCGAAGCTGACCTGCACAACCTGGTGCCCAGCATTGGCGAGGTCAACGGGGACAGAAGCAACTTCAGCTTTGGCTGGCTTCCCGAGAAAAAGGGCCAGTATGGTTCGTGCCTGACACAGGTCGATTTCAAATCCAAAAAGGTCATGCCCCGCCCCAACATTCGCGGCATGATCGCTCGTACCTACTTCTACATGAGCAAGCGCTATAACTTGCGCCTTTCAAAGCAGGACCGGCAGCTCTACGAAGCCTGGGACAAGTCCTATCCCGTTCAGTCCTGGGAGCGTCAGCGCAATCAGGCGGTGGCATGCGTGATGGGTCGCGGCAACGAGTTTGTTGGCCCGGTCAACCTCAAGGCCTGTGGCTGAAACCCCTCTGCTTGACTGCAACAGCCTTGAGCCCTGATGTCAGCGCAGGCTCAAGGCGTTTCTCCTGCCATAGAATGTCCATCAACAGCCAATGAATTATGGCTTTTTCAGGGGTACGCACATTGCCGAACCTGCATTGCTGAGCTATTACTTGCGGGATGATCAAACAGGTTCGATTTACTAAAAAACAACGGGTGGTCGACGAGCTCGTCCACCGTATCGAAAGCGGGCTCCTGGCAGACGGACATCTGCTACCGGGAGAAGACCAATTAGCTCAAGAACTGCGGGTCAGCCACAGCACGTTGCGCGCAGCACTGGCCGAACTGGAAAGGCGAAAATATATCGCTACGCGAACAGAAGGCGGCGCCATCGTCACGTATGACGGTATTACGCTTGACCAAAACAACGGCTGGACTCAGGCGCTGGCCAATACGGGTGCCCGCATCCACACAGAACTGCTTCGACTTGAGGCCATCGAGCGCCCGGATCTGCTCCATCAATTGGGCTTGAGTCAATTTGTCATCCTGGAGCGACGTCGCCGTCGGGACGATGGCACCGCGATTTCGCTGGAGCGCTCCTTCATGCCCGCCACGGGCGGCCTGGAAGGCCTGCCACGAGTAGGGCTGATCGACGACTCGCTCACCATCACCCTGGCGGCCTACGGCTTTGTCGGCGACCGGGGCGATCAATGGATTGGCGCCGAACCTCTCAATGAAGAAGACGCGCTATTGCTTGGACGCCCTGCCGGAACCGTTTTCCTCAAGGCCCTGCGCACCACTTACGACCGCCACGGACGTTTCATGGAACTGGTCGAAAGCTGGCTTGATCCGGTGCACTTTCGCATGTACCACTCGTTTGGAACGCCCACATGACGCCCACTGACCGGGCGCTTGGCGCGTTTTACGGCCTGGCACTGGGTGACGCACTGGGCATGCCGACCCAGTCATTCAGTCGGGGGCAGATTGTGGCCCGGTTCGGGCACATCACGACACTTGAAAACGCCCCGGCCGATCAACCCATTGCGCCGGGCATGGTGGCGGGCTCAATCACCGACGACACCGAGCAAGCCATTCTGGTGGCGCAATTACTGGTGGAAGGCAAAGGCAGCATTGACCCCGACCAGCTTGCCCGGCGCCTGATCAGTTGGGAGTCCGCCATGCAGGCCAAAGGCTCTCAAGACCTGCTCGGGCCCTCCACCAAGCGCGCGATAGAGATGATCCTCGCGGGCCACAGCCCCGAAGAGTCAGGCCGCTACGGCACCACCAACGGCGCCGCCATGCGAATCGCCCCGGTGGGTATCGCCAGCGATATTTCCCATCCGGAACGTTTTATCAAAACCGTTATTCAGGCGTGCCAGGTCACTCACAACACCAGTCTGGGGATTGCCAGCGCAGCCGCCGTCGCCGCCGTGGTCTCCAGCGGGATCAATGGCAAAAAACTGGAGCACGCCCTCAATGCGGGCACCGAAATGGCGTTCATCGCCGAGCATCACGGCCACTGGGTTGCGGGCGGCCGCATGGGCCCGCGCATTCGCTGGGCCAGACACGCAAGTACCGAGTGCAACCCTGACAATATTGGCGACTTGTTGTATGACGTGATCGGCACATCAGTCGCATCCCAGGAATCTGTCGTCGCAGCGTTCGCCCTCGCACAGCGCGTGGCAAACGCCAGCATGAGCAGTTTTGACGCCCTGTGCATGGCCGCCAGCCTTGGCGGCGACACCGACACCATTGCCGCCATTCTCGGCGCCATGCTGGGCGCCTGTGGTGGTCTGGATCATTGGCCAGCGGCGCTGATCGAACAGATCACCGAGGTCAACAGCCTGCAACTGGAACCGTTGGTCCACCAACTGCTGGCCCTTCGTAACCCATAAGCAGCCTGCCTAGATCAGCAAAGCGACTGGCCTTGCAGTCCAGCCCTGGACACACCCTGCTGATAACGAGAACAACCGCATCAGGAGCCACTCTCCATGACACCTCCTAACGCCGGGCACAGTGCCGGGCAACTGGAAACACGCGGCATAGAGCCCGTTCCCGAAAATGAGTGCCACGGCAACCCCCTGCAACTGTTCTGGGTCTGGTTTGCAGCCAATATCAGCATTCTCGGCTTGCCACTGGGTGCGACTCTGGTGGCCTTTCATCAACTGGCCATTTGGCAGGTCGTCATCGTCGCCCTGATCGGTGCTGCCGGCTCGTTTGCCGTGGTCGGCGTGATCTCCATTGCCGGACGACGGGGCCGAGCACCAAGCCTGACGCTGTCGCGAGCGATCTTCGGGGTACGTGGCAATATTGGCCCCACACTGGTTTCACTGATTTCACGTATAGGGTGGGAAACAGTGAACACCACTACCGCCGCATTCGTGCTGCTTGCACTGTCCTCCATCGTATTCGACACCCCTGCACAAGCCAAAAACGCACCGGGGCTTACCCTGCTGTTTATCGGCATTTTCACGCTGCTGACCCTAAGCGTTTCCGGACTGGGGCATGCAACGCTGCTGCTGATCCAGAAATGGGCAACCTACGTGTTCGGCGCGCTCAACTTGCTGGTTGGCGGTTTTCTGTGCGCCACCATCGACTGGCAAAGCGTATTCAACACCCGCCCTGCCCCCATGAGCGCGGTCATTATCGGGATCGGCATCATGGCTGCTGGCACCGGCATTGGCTGGGCCAACGCCGGGGCTGACATGTCGCGCTACCAGAAGCGCAGCGTCAGCGCCTCGCAACTGGTCGCCTGCGCGGCCTGGGGGGCCGGGATCCCACTGGTGTTGCTGATTACCCTTGGCGGCTTGCTGTCTGTCGGCAACCACGACCTGGCTTCCGCCACCGACCCTATTGCCGCGATCCGCAACATGCTGCCCTCCTGGATGGCCATTCCCTACCTGCTAAGCGCATTTGGCGGCCTGTTACTGTCCAACCATCTGTCAGTGTATTCGGCAGGCCTGACCACCTTGACCCTGGGAGTGAAGATCAAACGGGTTCAGGCCGTCGTCGTCGATATCGTGGCGATTTCTTGTGGCTCGATTTACTTCATGTTGTTTGCTGGCAGCTTTTACGGCCCCTTCATCACCTTTATCTCACTCACCGCCATCCCGATTACTGCCTGGGTGGCCATCTTTGTCATCGACCTTGTTCACCGCCAGTACTACAGCGCCAAGGACCTGCTGGACGTCAGCGCCAACAGCGCCTACTGGTACAACGGCGGCATTGAATGGAGAGCATTGGGAGCATGGGCGCTGGCCCTGGTACTGGGCTTTTGCTTTACCCGTGTGGGCAGCAGTGACGCGGACTGGTTTGTCGGACCACTGGCCGACTCCTGGTTGGGTCATAACGGTTTGGGCTGGGTCGTGACATTCGTCGTGGCTGGTGGCTTGTACGCATTGCTGGGCGGTGCCAAAGACCGTCGCCAACCTGCATCGGATAACGCCCATGTCTAGATTGCTGCATACCGGCCAGGTCATCGTCGATCTGGCAATGGCACTCGACACTCTGCCCCGTTCCGGTGGCGATACATTGGCCCACAGCGCCCGCTTTCACGCAGGCGGCGGTTTCAACGTGATGGCCGCGGCCCAGCGCAATGGACTACAGACTGTGTACCTGGGGCGTCATGGCAAGGGCCAGTTCGGTGAGCTGGCCCGCCAGGCCATGAAGACCGAAGGCATACAGATGGCCTTGCCCATCGACCCGCACAAGGACACCGGACTGTGCGTAGCCCTCACTGAAGCCAGCGCTGAGCGCACATTTATTTCCTGCATCGGTGCCGAAGGCGGGTTATCCGCCCAGGACCTGGATCACGCCACCGTCCAGCCTGACGACTACGTGTATGTCAGCGGTTACAGCCTGCTCCATCCAGACAAGGCCAGGCCGCTATTGAGCTGGATACAGGGCTTGCCCCCCAGCGTACATCTGTCGTTCGACCCTGGGCCCTTACTGGCCGATATCGATCCGCACCTGCTCAACCTCCTGTTGCCCCGCCTTGACCTCTGGACCAGCAATCGGAGCGAAGCGCAGGTCTTCACCAACAGCTCCTCCCTGGCGGACGCCCTGACCCTCCTGCCTGCACGCCTGCCCAACCAGTGCCTCACGGTTGTGCGCGATGGGCCGCAGGGCTGCTGGATCATCGAGGGCCACGGCCCGCAGCACATGACCGGATTCAAGGTACAGGCCGTCGACAGCAACGGTGCCGGAGACACCCATGCCGGCGTGATGATTGCCTCATTGGCGACCGGTTGCAGCTCGGCGCATGCGGCTACACGGGCCAATGCCGCAGCGGCGCTGGCCGTCACCCGCCACGGCCCCGCCACAGCACCGGGCGCCGACGAGGTGAATGCTTTCCTGAGAAAAATAGAAAACCCCTACCCGCAACACGACCAAAGACTGTAAGCAGATATGTTCAAAAAGATCATGAAAAGCTGGAAAATGCGCAAAGTGCTGCACTAACCTTACGCCTTGGCTCCCATCAAGCGACACCAGCGCCCGATAACTCCTACAGGATGTCGGGCGACTTGCGTGTATGCAGGGCTGCGTTTCACCTGACTTGTGACGATACTTTTGAAACTCATCATTATTGCTGTCTATGTTTTGTCCATCGCCTATGTCCACCTGCGGGGCTCTGTTCGCCATAAGCTGGGACGTCAGCTGAGCGATCACTCCACCTTTCTGGCACCCATCAACTGCTTTCTGTACCTGTTCTCCAAAGTACCGAGCCAGCCGTACCTCAAACCTTCAGACTTCCCCGAATTGCAGCCCCTGCAAGCCCATTGGCAGGAGATCCGCGAGGAAGCGCGAAACCTGATGCAAACGGGCCAGATCAAACGCTCCGAACAGCCGAACGACGTGGGGTTCAATTCGTTCTTCAAAAGTGGCTGGAAGCGGTTTTATCTGAAGTGGTACGGCGACAATCACCCGTCAGCGATCGAACTGTGCCCGCGAACCATTGAGTTGCTCAACGGCATTGGAACCGTCAAGGCCGCCATGTTTGCCGAGTTGCCACCCGGTTCGAAACTGGTACGCCACCGCGACCCTTATGCAGGCTCGCTGCGGTTTCATTTGGGCCTGGACACACCGAATGATCCGGGCTGCCATATCAATGTCGACGGCCAGAGCTACGTCTGGCGTGACGGCGAAGTCGTGATGTTTGACGAAACCTTTATTCATTACGCCGAAAACACCACCGACAAGAACCGCATCATCCTGTTCTGCGATGTCGAGCGCCCGATGAAATATCCCTGGGCCAGCGCCTTCAATCAGTGGTTCAGCCGCACGGTCATGGCCTCTGCCAGCTCACCCAACGGTGCCAGTGATAAAACCGGTGGCCTGAACCGCGCGTTTACCCGGCTGTACAAGATCCGCCTGCGCGGCAAGGAGCTGAAAAAGCGCAACCGCGCACGTTACTACCTGGAGAAATGGCTGGTGTTTGGCGGTTTGCTGGCCATTTTTTTACTGGTCTAGGCTTGTAGCCGCCGTACTTAACCCACCACCAACGGCGGCAAAGTGCCAAGCAACGAAACCGCTGCCACTGCCGCCAGTCCAAACAGCCACTCAAAGGCAACACTGCTGCGCAACATTGCGATGTGCCCCAGGCGGCTCATGACCAGATTGAACAGCGCCAGCAGCAGCATCACCCCCACCAGAGTCACTTTGATCAACAGGATCAGTGCGAACCCTTCAAACAATGGCGTGGGCCAGAACGCTCCGGTCAACACCCGGGTGTTGATCAGCCCGGTCAGAATGATCCCGGCAACCAGCACAAACCCCAGGTTGCTGAAGCGATGCAAAACCGTGGTCACGGCTTGCCCGGCCGGGCGTCCAAGGATCAGCAGCAACCCCATCAGGCCACCAAGCCAGGTGGCGACACACAGCAGGTGAATCAGTTGATTGAGCATCAACAATTGACCGCGCCAGCCATCCAGCATCGCGCCGTGACCAACCGGCGCCAACGTGGCCAGCAGCAACAGGCTCAGCAACCCTGTGAGGTCAAAACGGACGGGGGCATACAAGATGATCAGCAACAGAACGCAGAACACCAGATGAAAGGCCCAGACCTGCCCGAAAAACGTGCTGCCCAGCACCAGCCACAACGTGGCGGGCTCCAGGGTTTCGGGCCAGCTACCGGCCATCGAATGGGTGGTCAACAGTAGCCAGGCCACGCCACTGCCAAGCCCGACCCATGCCAGGACGCGATTGACCTTGCGCAGCTGTTGATCAATCTCGACTGATGGCCAGGCACCCAACAGCAAGGGCCTGAAAGCACAGGCCCCGAACATCAGCAGCACAGCGCAAAAATGCACAAAACGGCAGATGACCATTTCACTGACAATCAACTCAGTTGCTCACCGTAAAGCTGTAATCGCCGGTGCTTTTGTGAGTGTCGACCGACACTGCATTCCACTTCACCTGATAGGTGCCCGCTGGCAGCGGCTGGGCCGGGGTCACGATCAGAACTTTCTTGTTGGCAGGCTCGGTCTTGATGCTGCTCACTGCAACCGGCGCCTGGTCACGGGTCACAACGACCTTGGTGAACGCCTGCTCCACACCCTCGGTAAAGACCAAACGCAGTTCGCTGGCACGGTTGACGGTGCTACCGGCAGCGGGCGTCGACTGTTCCAGATGGGCATGGGCAAACGCCGCGCTGGCACCGGCCATCAGTGTCAGCAATGCAGCGGTATTGAGGACTTTTTTCATTAGAGCAGCAGCCATTGCACAGTACCTTGAGAGTGAAATACGCGGTCATAATACTCGCCTAAACTGATTGAAGGGCGAGCGCACGCAACAACCCGGAACCAGACCCGACGCCTCCCCCGCAAGGATCCCAGCATGCCCACACGCCTGAGCTTTATCTGTCACGCCCGCACTGAAGCCCAGCGCCTGGGCCGCTTCGCACTGGATGAACCGGCAGAACCAAAAGGCTTGCTGCTGGCAGCCGAACTGAGTGCGAGGCTGAAAAAACCGGTACGCATACTCTGTGCGCCCGAAACCCGGACCTTGCAAACTGCCCAGGCCCTGGGCGGCGAAATAGAAATCGTACCCGCCCTGGGAGACTACGATGTCGGCGACTGGCAGGGGCTGCGTCTGTCGGACCTGCAACAGAGCATGCCGCAAGTCCTCACAAACTGGATCAACAACCCGTTTTCAGTGCCCCACGGCGGCGAGTCCGTGCAAGACCTTTGCCTGCGCGTCAGCGCCTGGCTCGATGAGTTTCGCGAAGAGGGCCACTTTGCCGTGGTGACTCATCCCTTTGTGATCCGTGCCGCCATTTTGCATGCACTCGCAGCGGACACGTCCTCCTTCAACCTGATTGACGTAGAACCGCTGTCGGTGGTTGACCTGCGCTTCAATGAACGCTGGCGGCTGCGGGTTTGAATCACTCCTCCAGCGTTAGCCCGCCCGGTGGCAGCGGCAAGGCGGTTTTGTAGCGCACCTGTTTGAGGGCGAAGCTTGAACGGATATTGGCCACACCCGGAACCTTGGTCAAAAAGTCCATCATGAAGCGCTCCAGTGCCTGAATACTGGGCACCAGCACCCGGATCAGATAGTCCGGGTCGCCTGCCATCAAATAGCACTCCATGACTTCATGGCGATCGGAAATCGCCGCTTCAAAATGCTGCAGGGCCTCTTCGACCTGTTTCTCCAGGCTGACATGGATAAATACATTGACGTGCAACCCCAGCATATCGGCGTCGAGCAAAGTTACCTGCTCACGGATCAGGCCGCGCTCTTCCATCGCCTTGACCCGGTTGAAGCACGGCGTCGGCGACAGATTGACCGAGCGCGCAAGGTCCGCATTGGTGATGCGCGCATTCTGCTGAAGGCTGTTGAGAATCCCGATATCCGTTCGATCCAGCTTACGCATGAGATAAAAACACCTGTTTTTTATGTTTATAAAGAATTCTTATCCTTAAATGCTTCAAAGCACAACGAACTACAGAGAAATATTCTTCAGCGTCAGGAATATGATTGTTGTAGGACAAGATCTTGGTCTTATATCAGACAGATCTTCGACGTTTCACCTAGCTCCCGCGCCTAATAAACACGACAAGATCGAGCGTAGAGAAAGCCATGAATGAATATGCACCGCTGCGCCTGCACGTTCCCGAACCGTCTGGCCGCCCAGGCTGCAAGACCGACTTCAGTTACCTGCGCCTGACCGATGCAGGTCTGGTACGCAAACCCCCCATCGACGTGGAACCTGCCGACACGGCTGATTTGGCCAAGGGCCTGATTCGCGTGCTCGATGATCAGGGGCAAGCCCTTGGCCCGTGGGCCGAAGGCGTTTCAACCGACGTGTTGCGTGCGGGCATGCGCGCCATGCTCAAGACCCGCATTTTCGACACCCGCATGGTGGTCGCCCAGCGCCAGAAGAAAATGTCGTTCTATATGCAGAGCCTTGGCGAAGAGGCCATCGGCAGCGCCCAGGCCCTGGCCTTGAATATCGACGATATGTGCTTCCCGACCTATCGCCAGCAAAGCATTTTGATGGCCCGGGACGTACCCCTGGTCGACCTGATCTGCCAATTGCTGTCCAACGAACGCGATCCGCTCAAGGGTCGGCAATTGCCGATCATGTATTCGGTACGCGACTACGGCTTTTTCAGCATTTCGGGCAACCTGGCGACCCAGTTCGTACAAGCCGTTGGCTGGGGCATGGCCTCGGCGATCAAGGGCGACACCAAAATCGCCTCAGCCTGGATTGGCGACGGCGCCACTGCCGAATCCGACTTCCACACCGCCCTCACCTTCGCCCACGTCTACCGCGCCCCGGTGATCCTCAACGTGGTGAATAACCAGTGGGCCATTTCGACCTTCCAGGCCATTGCCGGCGGCGAGTCCACCACCTTCGCCGGGCGCGGTGTGGGCTGCGGCATTGCTTCGCTGCGGGTTGATGGCAACGACTTTATCGCGGTGTACGCCGCCTCGGCCTGGGCTGCCGAGCGGGCCCGACGCAATCTGGGGCCGACCCTGATCGAGTGGGTCACCTATCGCGCAGGCCCGCACTCCACTTCTGACGACCCATCCAAGTACCGTCCTGCCGATGACTGGAGCCACTTCCCGCTGGGCGATCCGATTATTCGTCTCAAGCAGCACCTGATTGCCACCGGCAACTGGTCGGAAGAAGAGCACGCTGCGGTCAGTGCTGAACTCGAAGCCGAAATCATTGGCGCGCAAAAGGAAGCCGAGCGTTTCGGCACCCTGGCCGGCGGTCAAATACCCAGCGCCGCGACAATGTTCGAGGACGTGTACAAGGAAATGCCCGAGCATTTGCGTCGGCAACGTCAGGAATTGGGGTTATAACCAGATGAACGACAACAATAAAATTCAGATGGAGAACGCCGTGAGTACCAACACCATGACGATGATCCAGGCCCTGCGCTCGGCCATGGATGTCATGCTTGAGCGCGACGATAACGTGGTGATCTTCGGCCAGGACGTGGGCTACTTCGGCGGCGTATTTCGCTGCACCGAAGGCCTGCAGGCCAAGTACGGCAGCTCGCGGGTGTTCGACGCCCCCATCTCCGAAAGCGGGATCGTGGGCGCTGCCGTGGGCATGGGGGCTTATGGCCTGCGCCCTGTGGCCGAAATCCAGTTTGCCGACTACTTCTACCCGGCTTCCGACCAGATCGTTTCCGAAGCGGCGCGTCTGCGTTATCGCTCCGCCGGTGAATTTATCGCCCCGATGACCATTCGCATGCCCTGCGGCGGCGGGATCTACGGCGGCCAGACCCACAGCCAGAGCCCGGAGGCCATGTTCACCCAGGTCTGCGGCCTGCGCACCGTGATGCCATCCAACCCCTACGACGCCAAAGGGCTGCTGATTGCCGCCATCGAGAACGATGACCCGGTCATCTTTCTGGAGCCAAAACGCCTGTACAACGGCCCGTTCGACGGCCATCACGACCGTCCTGTCACCCCGTGGTCGAAACACCCGGCCAGCGCCGTACCCGACGGCTATTACACCGTACCGCTGGACTGCGCCGCCATCGTGCGCCCCGGCACCGAAGTCACCATCCTGACCTACGGCACCACCGTCTATGTGGCGCAAGTGGCTGCTGAAGAAACCGGCATCGACGCTGAAGTCATCGACCTGCGCAGCCTTTGGCCCCTGGACCTGGACGCCATTGTCACCTCCGTCAAGAAGACCCGCCGTTGCGTGGTCGTGCACGAAGCCACCCGCACCTGCGGTTTTGGCGCCGAGCTGATCGCACTGGTCCAGGAGCACTGCTTCCACTACCTGGAAGCACCAATCGAACGCGTCACCGGCT
Organism: Pseudomonas sp. NKUCC02_KPG; assembly: GCF_019345465.1. GTDB lineage: Bacteria > Pseudomonadota > Gammaproteobacteria > Pseudomonadales > Pseudomonadaceae > Aquipseudomonas. The sequence continues at coordinate 110,189 of NZ_JAHKRC010000002.1, read as the reverse complement.
GGGATACGCCGTATCCCCATGCTCAGGAGTGGGCCTACTTCCCCGGCCCGGCGCGAGTGGGTGCTGCTTTACAACGGGTTATGGAGGTCTGAATGGGTACGCACGTTATCAAGATGCCGGACATTGGCGAAGGCATTGCTCAAGTTGAACTGGTGGAATGGTTTGTCAAAGTCGGCGACATGGTCAGCGAAGACCAGGTAGTGGCCGATGTCATGACCGACAAGGCCACCGTGGACATTCCCTCCCCCGTGGCCGGCAGAGTGCTGGCCCTGGGTGGCCAGCCCGGCGAAGTCATGGCCGTGGGCAGTGAATTGATCCGCATCGAAGTCGAAGGCGCGGGCAACCTGCGTGAAAGCGCCCAGCCTGCTGCGGCACCAGCACCAGCACCAGCACCTGCCGCCGCCCCTAAAACTGCGCCACAAGCCCGGGTCGAAGTTGCCGTGGTTTCGGCGCCCGCGATTAAAACCGCAGCGGTGCTGCGGGTCGCGCCTGTTGCCCGTGAAGCCAATGAACGCCCGCTGGCCTCCCCGGCCGTGCGCAAGCGCGCCTGGGATGCCGGGATCGAGTTGCGCTTTGTCGTGGGCAGCGGCCCTGCTGGCCGTGTGCTGCATGACGACCTGGATGCCTATCTGGCACAGGACTCCAGCCCCGCCGCCGCACCGGCCAGTGGTTACGCCAAACGCAATGACGAGCAGCAGATTCCGGTCATCGGCCTGCGCCGCAAGATCGCCCAGCGCATGCAGGACGCCAAGCGCCGCGCTGCACACTTCAGCTATGTCGAGGAAGTGGACGTCACCGCGCTCGAAGAACTGCGCGCCCAGCTCAATCAAAAATGGGGCGACAGCCGCGGCAAACTGACCTTGCTGCCATTTTTGGTACGGGCAATGGTTGTCGCCTTGCGTGACTTCCCGCAGATCAACGTGCGTTACGACGACGAAGCCCAGATCATCACCCGCTTTGGCGCGGCGCACATCGGCGTAGCAGCGCAAAGCGATGCAGGCCTGATGGTGCCCGTGGTTCGCCACGCCGAAACCTTGAACCTGTGGGGCGCCGCCGATGAAATCGCACGCCTGGCCAACGCTGTGCGCACCGGCAAAGCCACCCGTGAAGAACTCTCCGGCTCCACCATCACCCTGACCAGTCTTGGCGCGCTGGGCGGCATTGTCAGCACCCCGGTGGTCAACCTGCCCGAGGTGGCGATTATTGGCGTTAACCGCATCGTCGAGCGCCCTGTTGTGGTCAAAGGCCAGATCGTGGTGCGCAAAATGATGAACCTCTCCAGCTCCTTCGACCATCGCGTGGTCGATGGCATGGACGCGGCGCAATTTATCCAGGCCATGCGTGGCTTGCTCGAACAACCTGCCACCCTGTTTCTGGAGTGAACATGCAGCCAACACAACACACCACGCTGCTGATTATCGGTGGCGGCCCTGGCGGCTATGTCGCGGCGATCCGTGCCGGTCAGCTGGGGATCCCGACGGTCCTGATCGAAGGCCAGTCCCTGGGCGGCACCTGCCTTAACGTCGGCTGCATTCCGTCCAAGGCGTTGATTCACGTTGCCGAGCAGTTCCATACCACCCAGCGCTACAGCACCAACAACTCGCCGCTGGGGATCAAGACCCAGGCACCGACCCTGGACATCGGCCAGAGCGTGCAATGGAAAAACGGCATCGTTGATCGCCTCACCTCCGGCGTGGGCGCACTGCTTAAAAAGCATGGCGTCAAGGTGATGCACGGCTGGGCCAGGATCCTCGACGGCAAGGCCGTTGAAGTCGACGGACAGCGCATCGAATGCGAACACCTGCTGCTGGCTACCGGCTCGCAGACCGTCGACCTGCCGATCCTGCCCATTGGCGGAGCGATTATTTCGTCCACCGAAGCCTTGCAGCCCACCGCCATTCCCAAGCGCCTGACCGTGGTCGGGGCCGGATATATCGGTCTGGAACTGGGTATCGCCTACCGCAAGCTCGGCGCCGAAGTCACCGTGGTCGAGGCTCGTGACCGAATCTTGCCGACGTACGACAAGGATCTCACGCTGCCGGTGGCCGAATCCCTCAAGGCTCTGGGCATAACCCTGTACCTGTCCCACAGTGTCGAGGGCTTCCAGGCCAGCACCAAAACCCTTTCCATGCGCAACGCCATGGGCGAGAGCCAGACCCTGGAAACCGATCAGGTGCTGGTGGCTGTCGGTCGTCGTCCGCGCACTCAGGGCTTCAACCTTGAAACCCTGGCACTGGCCATGAACGGCCCGGCCATTCGCGTCGACAACCGTTGCCACACCAGCATGCGCAACGTGTGGGCGATTGGCGACCTGACCGGCGAACCGATGCTGGCTCATCGGGCAATGGCACAGGGCGAAATGGTTGCCGAGATCATTGCCGGTAAACAGCGCGAGTTCAGCCCCACGGCCATCGCTGCCGTGTGCTTTACCGATCCGGAAATCGTCGTGGTGGGTAAAACCCCGGCAGAAGCCGAGGCGGCGGGACTGGACCTTATCAGCGCCACCTTTCCGTTCTCAGCCAATGGCCGGGCCATGACCCTGGAATCCAAGACCGGGTTTGTGCGGGTCGTGGCGCGCCGTGACAACCACCTGATCGTCGGCTGGCAAGCTGTGGGTGCGGGGGTTTCGGAGTTGTCGACTGCCTTTGGCCAGTCAATGGAAATGGGCGCCTGCCTGGAAGACATTGCCGGCACCATTCACGCCCACCCGACACTGGGTGAAGCCGTGCAAGAAGCCGCCCTGCGCGCATTGGGGCATGCGTTGCATCTGTAAGAGGTGCATTTGTAGTTGCTGTCGAGGCACGAGGCTGCGATCGGCGACGGAGTCGTCGTAAATTCAGGTTGTGCGGTATGTCTGTCGGCACGGGGCTCAGGATTTACGATCGCTTCGCGACCGATCGCAGCCTCGTGCCTCGTCAGCGACTACAGGCATCCAGCATTGCTCCAGCAATCCAGCGCTGGGCGTAATGGCCCAAGACCAGTAGAATCGCGCTCTTTTTTCCAGGGCGCTCGCCATGACCTCTCTCAACACCCCGCCTGAAGCCGAGTCCCAGACCAGCGAGCTGGTCTTCGGTCTTGAAGACCGGCCCAAGCCATGGATCGGCTTTCTGGCCGCTCTGCAACATCTGCTGGCGATCATCGTGCCTATCGTCACCCCCGGCCTGCTGATCTGCCAGGCGCTGGGTGTGTCCAGCCGCGATACCAACCTGATTGTCTCCATGTCGCTGGTCATCTCCGGCATCGCAACGTTCGTTCAGTGCAAACGCTTCGGCCCTTTCGGCGCCGGGTTGCTGATCGTGCAAGGCACCAGCTTCAACTTTGTCGGCCCGCTGATTGCGGGCGGCGCACTCATGGTCAAGCAAGGCACCCCAGTTGAAGGTGTGATGGCGGCGATCTTTGGTGTGGTGATTGCCGGCTCGTTTGTCGAAATGGGTATCTCCCGCGTTCTGCCCTTTGTAAAACGCATGATCACCCCGCTGGTCACCGGCATCGTGGTGCTGATGATTGGCCTGACCCTGATTAAAGTCGGCCTGATCAGCATGGGCGGCGGCTTTACCGCGATGGCCAACGGTACGTTCGCCAACGGCGAAAACCTGATGCTGTCGGGCGTGGTGCTGGCAATCATCGTTATCCTCAACCGCATCCCGCTGGTATGGATGCGCAGTTGCGCCATCGTCATCGCACTGGCCGTGGGCTATGCACTGGCGGGTTATCTGGGCCGCCTGGATTTCACCGGCATGCACGAGGCAGAACTGTTCCAGGTGCCAATGCCGTTGCACTTCGGTCTGGGTTTCTCTTGGTCCCTGTTTATTCCGATGCTGGTGATTTACCTCGTGACCTCCCTGGAAGCCATTGGTGACGTGACCGCCACCAGCAAAGTGTCGCGCCAGCCGGTCGAAGGCCCGATCTGGATGCAACGGATCAAGGGCGGCGTACTGGTCAACGGTGCCAACTCGTTTCTGGCGGGCATTTTCAACACCTTCCCCAGCTCGATTTTCGCCCAGAACAATGGCGTGATTCAGCTCACCGGTATCGCCAGCCGCCATATCGGCGTATGGATCGCCGGCATGCTGATCCTGCTGGGGCTGTTCCCAAGCGTCGCAGGCGCCATTCAGGCCGTGCCCGAGCCGGTATTGGGCGGTGCCGCCATGGTGATGTTCGGTGCCGTAGCGGCCTCGGGGATCAACATTCTGGCCAGCATCCACCTGGACCGTCGCGCCCTGCTGATCATTGCCGTCTCCCTGGCCTTGGGTCTGGGTGTGTCCCAGGTGCCCGAGTTCCTCGCCCACATGCCCGCTGCCCTGCGCAACGTGCTGGAATCCGGCGTGGCCACAGGCGGCATCTGCGCGCTGCTGTTGAACTGGTTCCTGCCGCCAGTCGAGAAAAACCCGGCGTAGTCAGCACTCTGAAAAAGGCAGGACCGCCTTGCGCCGTCCTGCCTTTTTTTTGTCTGAAATCAGCCAACCTGCAGGGGCTGTTGACGGCTGACCTTTCCCTCTTACACAGCTTGAATTAATCTTTGCATGACGACCATGTTCCTATTCAGGTTACGCACATGAGTACCTACGGAAAACGCCTCAGAGAAGAGCGCCTGCGCCTTGATCTGACACAGCAGCAACTGGCGCTGGCCGGAGGAATCGGTCGCAACACGCAAAGCCTGTATGAGCGGGACCTGAGCCTGCCCCGAGCCGATTATCTGGCGTTGATCACCCTGCTCGGTATTGATGTGCTCTACATCCTGAACGGTCGCCACACCCTGTATCGCCCCCCCTCTGCCACTGTGCCTGCTGGCAATGGACAGCTCACCAAAAACTGATCTTGAACTCAGCAACATGACCTTATTCAATCAGGAGTCTTGTGTGACCGAACCCGGAACAAATCATCAAAAAGCCCTTGATCGCTTTCTCGCCGAACACCCGGAGCTGGCCGCAGAACTTGAAACGTTAAACCCGTTGGCTGCCCGCGCTGTCGGCCAGTCGATGAAGGAGTATCGCCAGGAACGCTTGAACGAAGCCTTTGAGGCCGAGGCCGAGCGCCTGGGCTTTTTTGCCTGGGAACTGACCCTGCAATTGACCAGTGCAAATGCCGAAGAATTCGAGGCCCAGCGTCTTGAGGTTCACCGCGAAGTGGCGCAAATGGCGGGCATGGACTGGGCAGAATATTGCGAACTACATGGCCTTGAAGGGCGCTGATTTCATAGGTTCCACACGTCACCTGAAACACCGCAGCACCTGCATCGCGAGCAAGCCCGCTCCCACAGGGGGGGTTGCGGTGCGGCTACAGGATTTACGCAACATTCACTGCGCCACCCAAATACTCGAACATACCTTCTCCAGCAGCGCCTTGTTGTGGCTGAACACAATCAGCCCCAACTCACGATGCCTGGCCTCTTCCAGCAAGACTTGCCAGACCTGGGCCTGAATATGCGGGTCCAGCTGGGCAGTGACTTCGTCAGCAATCAGGTAGCGGGTGCGCGGATCAAGGGCCCTGAGCAAGGCGATACGCGCCAGTTCGCCGCCCGACAACTCATCCGGACGCCGCGTCAGCCAGCCGGGATTTACGGCCAGGCGCGCCAGCCAGGCAGCGTCCGGCGACCAGGCATCGCGCAGGCTTTCGCCCGTGGTGCGATAAGGATTGAAGGTCTGCTCGGGATGTTGCGGCACTAACTGGACCGGGCAATAACCCTTTTGCGACAGGGGCTTGCCATCCACAGTGACCCGGCCCGAGGTTGCCGACTGCCATTGCGCCAGCACCCGGCCCAAGGTGGTTTTCCCATAGCCGCTGGGCGCCGAGATGCCCTGACGCTCTCCCGGCCGGACGTGAAACGACACCGAATCCCAAAGTCGGCGACCGTCCTGCACGATACTCAATTGCTGGACTTCAAGCATATTCAGGCACCCTGCGCGCCAGGAACTGCTGCTCGGGCAACGCCGCCCACAGCGACTGCAACCAAGGACTGCCACCGTTCTCCCGTAGCTCTGTCGCACTCAGGGTTTCGTGCAGTTCGCCCTGGTGCAATACGGCGATCCTGTCGGCAAAACGTGCCGCCAGCGCCAGATCATGGGTAACCCACAATATGCCGCGCCCCTGCAGGCAAAAACCCTTGAGCTGAGTCAGCAACTGACAGGCGTGCTCGTCATCCAGCCACGAGGTGATCTCGTCAGCGAGGATATAACGCGTATGGGTCAGGGCCGCGCAACTGGCCAGCACGCGCTTGGCCATCCCGCCCGACAGAGTACGCGGAAACTCATCCACCAACTCCGGCTGCAAGTTGTAGTGCCTGAGTTGCTCAGCCACATCCCCCATTCCCAGCCTGGCTCCGCTCAAGCGTGCGGCACGCATCAATTGCGGCCCGACCTTGATCAGCGGATTCAAGGCGCTGACGCCCTGGGGCACATAACACACCGTTTTACCGCGCTGATCGACCTTGCCGGCATCATCCAGTACCTGCCCGTCGAGCACTATGTCACCGCGACAGCGCATGTTTTCGGGCAGCAAGCCCAGGGTGCTTTGCAACAGCAGGCTTTTACCCTCACCGCTGGAACCCACCAGCGCCACCAGCTCGCCGGGATGAACCTCAAGGGAGATATTGCTTAGCAATGGATGCCAGGTTTTGTGGCCCAGCCAGTGGTAATGAGCAACATCGATCGAAAACTGGTCGAATTTGAGCATTAGGTAATCCTTATCCAGAGCTGCTGCAATGCTCGTGCAAATTGGTCAAACACCAACACCAGACTCACCAGGATCAAACCCGGAAAAAACGCCAGCCACCAGGCACCACTGCTCAAATACCTCAGCGCATCGGCCAGCAACAGGCCCAGGGACGGGTCATGGGGTGCCAGGCCAAAGCCCAGAAAGCTCAACGCCGCCGAATGCAAAACTGCGTGGGGGAACATCAATAAGGTCCCGATGATCCACTGCGGCAACAGCAAGGGCAGCAAGTGATGGCGCCAGCGGTAGAAGTTGCTGTTGCCCAGGCGGTGCGAGAGCATCACGAAATCCGTCTCACGGATACGCAGGATCTCGCCACGCAGGATCAATGCCAGCCGCGGCCAGTGGGTCAGGGCCACCGCCAGGATCACCCCCTGTTTGCCACCGCCCAGGGTGAAACAAATCAGCACCAGCAACAATAAATGCGGCAACGCCAGCATGCTGTCGATAAGGCCGCGAATCAGGTAATCCAGGGTTTTGTTCAGCGCACACAAACTGGCGGCCAGCATGGCCAGAAAACCACTGCTGAAGGCCGCGGTCAGGCCGATCTGCAGGCTGGTGGTCATCCCCTGAAAGCACCGTAGCCAGAGATCGCGTCCCAGGCTGTCGGTACCAAACCAGTACTCGGCCGACGGTGGCAGACGCCGCGCCAGCAGGTCCATGGAGACATCAACATTGATGATCGAAATGCCATAGGCGATCAACACCAGCAATATCAATAGCGAGAGGCAGAGCCTGAGCAAGGCGCGATTCGGATCGTACGTCATGACTGGCGCGCCGCCCCACGGTTGAGGCGCAATAACAGCGCGTTGGCAATGCTGTTGCCGGTAAAGACCAGCACCGCGCAAAACATCACAATCCCCATCAACAACGGAATATCACCGCGCAACCCTGCATCAATCGTGGCCTGCCCCAGGCCTGGATAAGCGAATACTTTTTCAGCCAGCAACGAGCCCCCTATCAACTCCCCCACGGATGCAAATTGCAGACACACGCCAGGGGTCAGGGCATGGCGCACGATATGGAAGTTGATCAAAGGCCAGCCCTTATCGCCCTGGGCACGGGCGTACCGTATGAACTCGCTGTTCATCACCTCGGCCACCCGCGAGCGGGTATGCAGGGCGATATTGCCTACGCCCAGCATGCCAAGCGCCAGCATGGGCAGAATCAAGTGCCTGAGCTTGTCGCCCCAGGTGGCGGTTTCGGCATTACTGCCAGGGGTCCAGGCGCAGCAGATCGGCGCCCAGTTGAGGGTTACGGCAAACAGCGACAGGAGCAACAGGCCAATCCAGAAGGTCGGCAGGGAGGCGAGCACATAGGACAGGGTCGAAATCAGCCGGTCAGGCCAACGGTTCAAGTAGCGCCCTGCCGTCAGGCCCAGGACCATGCCGACGATGCCGGAAAACAGCCAGGCCGAGAACAGCAGTGCGAATGAGGTGGCGAAGCGCTCGCCGATCACCTGCGAGACCGGCGCGTTATAGAGCATCGAGTAGCCAAAATCCCCTTGCAGCATTTGGCCGAACCAGCGCAAGAAGCGCTCCCACAACGGCAGGTCGAGCCCCCAGCGCGCGGCAATCAACGGGTATTGCTCGGGCGGCACGTGCAGCAAGTCGTTGCCTATATAGGCGCGTATCGGGTCCACCGGAGAAAAGCTGAGCAACGCAAAGGTGCCCGCTGCTGTCACCAGCAGCAAGCCCATCAAACGCACAACGAAGAGCGAGAGCCCGCGTATCACTTGCAGGTCCATTTCCAGCCATCGATGCTGTTGAGCAGCGACCAGGACCCGTGGATTTCCGGCGCGCCTTTGCCCAAATCCACACACTCATCGGCCAGATAGGTGTGTTGCACGTTCAGTAGCCAGGCCCAGGCCGCATCGCCTTTGACGCCAACGCCGGTCTTGCCGTCCCACTCCACTTGCTGCCAGAACGGCACCGCCTGCTGCCAGGTCGGCGCATCCAGTGCTTGCTGGAGATGCTGATCGACTGCCGGATTTTTGTAATAGCCGGGGTTGTAGTACTCGACGCCCGCCGCCTGGCTGCTGTAGTGGTGGTAAAGCTCCATCGGGTCAAGACTGCCCCAGCCAAAGAGCGTCGGATTGGCGTGCATATTGCGCTCGACGGTCTCCCAACTGCCGGACTTCAGGTCCACGTCGATACCCACGGGTTTGAGCATTGAACGCACGGCCTGGGCCAGGTCACGACGGGTGGCATCGCCACTGGCGTACCACAGGGTGATTTTGGCCGGCTGGCCATTTTTCTCACGGACACCGCTGGCGGTTTCTACCCAACCGGCCTGATCCAGAATCTGCTTGGCCTTGGCGATATCGCCGTCCTTGAAGGCCGCATCCGGGTTAGCCCACGGCAAGCCCTGGACGCCGGAATACGCCGGCACAGCATGCCCTTCGAGAATCTGATCGGCGAGCAGTTGACGATCGATTGCATAGTTGATGGCTTTGCGGATGGCGACATCTGCCGTCACATCATTGCCAATGGGATAACCGTGGGCATCTTTTTTACCCGAGGCGATGGTCGGCATCACAATGCCACGGTTTTCAACGCTGGGGCGCACCCACAGTTTCATGCCGGGTGCCGGAGTCACTGCCAGCGAAGGGGCAATGCGCACAATGCCCAACTGCTTGCTTTGGGCGGCAGCAAAAGCGCTGTCTTCATCAAGGAAAACAAACACCAGTTTATTGAAATCGTTCTTTTGCCCCGCGTAGAACGGGTTGGCCTCAACAATCAACTGCTGGCCCGGCTGATAACTGACCAGTCGATAGGGCCCTGCGCCAATCGGCTTTTGCGCGTAGGTTTTGGCATCGTATTTGTCCGCCGAAACAATACCCAACGAGCCGAGCACATTGACGAAGGTGCTTTGCGGCGCCTTCAGCTCGATACGCACGGTGAGTGGATCAACCGCCTCGGCCTTGAGGAAGTTACCCATGTCGACCTTGCCGCCACTGGCCGCCGCATTGTTGTAGGTGTAGGCCACATCCTTGGCTGTCAGGGGAGAGCCGTCAGAGAACTTGAGGTCGGGCTTGAGCTTCAGGGTCCAGGTCTTGCCATCGTCACTGGCCTGATAATCGCTTAGCAGAAAACTGCTCCAGGACAAGTCTTCGTTCTGCTTGAGCAACGGGCTGTGCAACAGCAAGTAACTGCCGTGGCTCCATCCCAACATAGGGTCAAAACCCTCGGTCGGCTCATCGCCAATGGCCAGTTGCAAGGTGCGGGCCTGCGACGAATAAGCCGGCGCTGCCATTACACTCAGCAAAGCAGCCGCCACCAAGGTGTTACGCATCCATGCAGTCTTTGACATCAATCCTCCCGATCAGAAATAGGCTCGCCCAGACAGCCTGAAAAGCGGCTATGCGCACGTCATCGCGCCCAACAGTAATAGCAGTCTGACTCTAAATAGCCAGTTATCCATCTGATTTTTTAGGGTTTTTCCGGCCTTCTGGCATCACTTTGTAACAATTGCCCCAGGTCAGGTTCCAGCCGTATGACTGTGCTATACCAATGGGGAAGATTATTCAGTCACGGTAAACAGACTCAACTGACAGAGGTTCGCATGTTCAAAGGATTAGCCGGTCACCTCAAAGATAAAAACGTCCACTCGATCAACGCCCTGCCGTCCAACAACATTGAACTGTTCGACTGCTATACCGGTTTGATCCTGGGCCATCTTTACCGCAACTTCCCCTTGCCGATCACCCTCACTGCAGAGAGTTTTATCGATTACAAAACCCTGGGCGACCGCGACCGCGAAGCCCTGGAAAAGGAAGAAAACCTGTTCCTGGCCACCGTCAAATGGCTGGCCGATATCGGCTACATCCACTTCGACGGCATGTCCGGAGTGGCGTTTTACGAAGTCGTACTGACCAACAGCGGGCTATTGATCTTGCGCGCCTACCCTGAAGGCACCGACTGCGCCCCGACCCTTGGCGAGAAACTGGCGCAGTGCATCAAGGACGAAAACACCGCTGACCTCAGAGCACTGGTGACGCAAGCGCTCAGCTTGGGAGTGCGGATGATCAGCCCGATGAGTCGGTCGGGGATTTAAGCCAGATTTGACGAGTACTTGGCCACAGGGGTAGTGGCCAAGCACTCGTAGACCGCCGCTAATCATCCATTCACCAACCTGCGCCCTCCCACTCGCCACCCCAATTGAATCCCGGCAGCAGCGACCAGAATCGCGCCAACCCCGATCCATTGCAGAAGTTCCAGGCGATGGCCAAAGGCAAACCAGTCCACAAATATCGCGGCGATGGGGTAGATAAAGCTCAGGGCTCCGATCAATGCCGTGGGCAATTTCTGGATTGCGCCGTAGAGAAGTACGTACATAAGACCGGTGTGGACGACGCCCAGCGTCAGCAATGTGCTCCAGGCCTGTGTGCCCGTGGGTAGTTCCGTGAAGTTGGTCATCGGTGCCAGCAGCAGAACTCCGGTGCTGACCTGGATCAATGCGATCAGGTGCGGGGGCACGCCTCGCAGACGCTTGATGATCAATACGGCCACGGCATACATCAGCGCCGCACTCAACGCCAGGGCAATCCCCAGCAAATATTGCGTTCCGCTCTCCCCTTGCCCGTGATGGGCACTGACGATGGCCAGCATTCCTGCGAAAGACACCCCAAGCCAGGCCAGTTTTTGCAGGGTGATTTTTTCGCCGAGAAACAACGCCGCCAGGCCAAGCAAAATGAACGGCTGGACGTTGTAGACAGCAGTGCCAATGGCGATGGAGGCCCGTGAGTAGGAGGCAAACAACAGCACCCAATTGGCGACGATGGCTACCCCGCTCAACACAATCAGTAGAAAACTATGACGATTCAATATACCGGGACGCAGGAAACCCATCAGCGCACAAATCACCAGCAACGTTGCCGCACCGAATACACAGCGCCAGAACACGACGTCCAGTACCGCCTGCCCGGAGAGCAGGACCAGCCAGCCGATGGTGCCGGAAATCAGCATGGCAGCGACCATCTCCAGCGAACCACGCTGCGTTGTTTTGTCCATGTTTGCCTCCTTCAAAGTAGGAAACCAGTATGGCAATCTCGCCGCACGCAGCTCCATAATCCAGAAAAGGCAAATCAACCTATTTGCCTTTAGTGTTGAGGCATTCTGCTGGTTTTGCCTAAGGAGCAAAAAATGAACGACGAGATAGATCAGCTATTGATCAGCGCCTTGATGGAAGACTCCCGCTGCTCCCTTAAAACCCTTGCCAGCATCAGCGGCCTGTCGTCACCCAGTGTTGCGCAGCGAATACACAAGCTGGAGGAGCGCAAAGTCATCACCGGTTATACCGTGAACGTTGATCCCAAGGCCTTCGGCTATCAGCTCCAGGCCATCATCCGCATTCGACCGCTACCCGGCCAGTTGCAGGAGGTGGAGCGCCAGATCCAGAACACCCCTCAGTTCACTGAATGCGACAAGGTCACGGGGGATGACTGTTTTATCGCTCGTTTACATGTGCGCTCAATCGAGCAGTTGGACAGCCTGCTCGATGGCCTGAATGCCTATGCCGAAACCAATACGTCAATTATCAAGAAAAGCCCGGTCAAACGCCGCTTGCCGCCCATGGCGTGAACTTCCCGGTTGAGGCCCTGCCCGCCCTAAGCATGGGCTTGAACCACCCATTTCACTTTGGCCAGGCCCTCTCGCAGTGAATTCATGTCCACCGAGCCCAGCGCCAGCCGGATCGCATGGGGCACATGAGCTGAGGTGGCAAACGGCTGGGCGGTTGAGACCGATACCTGCTCACGCAGCAACGCCGCAACCACCTGATCCGCCCTGGCGTCCTCCGACAGGGGTAGCCAGACAAAGTAGGAAGATGGATGACGAACTGTATGCAGCCCGGCCAGTAGTTCATCAGCGATAAGTTGCCTTGCTTGTGCGTCCTTGCGCTTTTGCGCCTCCAGGCGGCTTACGGTGCCATCGTCAAGCCAGGCACTGGTGATTGCGGTCATCACGCCGGGGGCGTTCCAGGCGGTCACCCTGATGATTCGCTCCAGTACACCGACTTTTTTTGCGGGCGCAACGATAAATCCAACCCGCAGGCCCGCCGCCACACTTTTGGAAAACCCGGAAACGTAGACCGTCCTTTCAGGTGCCAGCTCGGCCAGGGGCGTAGGTGGGTTTTCGACTAAAAAAGCGTAGGCAGCGTCCTCAATGATATGCAGATCATGCTTGCGGGCGATCGCTACCAACTGCTCGCGCTGCTCAAGGCCCATCACCCAGCCCAACGGGTTATGCAAGGTGGGCATGCTGTAGATCGCACGCACCGAGCGGCTGCGGCAGAGCTTTGCAAGGGCATCCAGATCGGGCCCGTTTTCTGTTGTCGGTATGGGCAGTATTTCAAGATGCAGGGCAAGGGCCAGTGCCTTGAAGCCCGGGTAAGTCAACCCGTCGACTGCGATGACATCCCCAGGTTGTAGCAAGGCCATCAGGACGACGGTCAATCCGTGTTGCGCGCCATTGACGATCAGCACCTGTTCGGCAGGTACGTTCAGCCCGCTCATGGCCAGATGCCGCGCCACCGACGCCCGCTCATGCAGACGCCCGCCATGGGGCTGGTAGCGCAGCAGCGACTCAAGATCACCGGATAACGCAAGCTGACGCAACGCGGTGCGCAGCATATCGGCCTGGCCCGGCAATGAGGGGTAGTTGTAGTTGAGGTCCAGCATCCCGGCAGTCACATCGGGCTGGTCAATGCCGTGGCCAGGTGGCAGCGAGGTTTCCCTGACGAACGTGCCACGCCCGGTTTCGCCACTGACCAGCCCCATGGCCTCAAGCTCGGCATACACCCGGCTGGCCGTAACCAGCGCCAGGCCTTCGCTGGCCGCCAACTGGCGGTGCGTAGGCAGCCGCGTGCCTGGAGGCAAACGCCCTGAGCGAATATCAACTGCAAACGCGTCGACCAGCGACTTGTACCGGAATCGAGACATCGAACTTGTATCCATGACAATATTTTGATTGTCATTAATCATCAGCCCTAGGATGTGCTGCATGCAATCCCGCGATTAGCCGTGAGCGTGAGACTCGATGGAACGTACCTCCAAGCTGCAAAACCCCAGTGCTGAAAAAAACCTGAGCGGCTGGATCAACGGGTTTATTGGCGTGGTCATTTTCAGTGCTTCACTGCCCGCGACCAAGGTGGCTGTGCAGGCGTTTGATCCGGTGTTTCTGACCCTGGCCCGCGCCAGCATTGCCGGTGTGATTGCGTTGGCCATGCTGGGGTTGCTCAAGGCACGGCGGCCGCAACGAAGCCATCTGGTCCCGCTGTTACTCGTGGCAACCGGTGTTGTCGTCGGATTTCCCTTGTTGACCGCACTGGCTTTGCAGCATGTGACGTCGGCCCACACCATTGTTTTCCTCGGCCTGCTGCCTCTCTCCACGGCAGCCTTCGCCGTCGTCCGTGGCGGGGAGAGTCCAAGGCCTGCGTTCTGGGTTTTTTCCATCCTGGGCAGTGCGTTCGTGGTGGCTTATGCCCTGTCCCAGGGCCTGACAGCGGCTCCTGAAGGCGACATCCTGATGCTCCTGGCCGTCCTGATCTGTGGCCTGGGTTATGCCGAAGGCGCAAAACTGTCCCGCACGCTGGGCGGCTGGCAGGTGATTTCATGGGCGCTGGTGCTATCGCTGCCCATCATGGCTCCACTGGCATGGCTGTGCGCCCCGTCTTCATTCGCCGGCATCAGCCCCCCGGCCTGGTTTGGCCTGGCTTACATCTCGGTATTCAGCATGCTGATCGGCTTCATATTCTGGTACCGCGGACTGGCCCAGGGCGGAATCGCAGCGGTTGGGCAACTACAGCTCCTGCAGCCTTTTTTCGGGTTGGCACTGGCGGCCACGTTGCTGCACGAAAGCGTCAGCATGGGCATGTTTGGCGTCACCGCGGCGGTGATTCTGTGCGTGGCAGGTGCCAAAAAGTTTGCCCGGTAGCCTGTAGCACACGGCGTTAATCCGCGGATCAGTCGGTGCTGACTATGCCGATGACACTTTTGGAGCGAATCACATCAACCGCTGCCTCGATAATCACGACTAACTGATGACAGGTCGAGGTTCAGCATGACGAGCGTATCCACAGAGCAGGTCAGCCCGAAAACGCTGAGAAAAGTAATCGCCGCCGCCACCATCGGTAATTTCGTCGAATGGTTCGACTTCGCCGTGTATGGCTTTCTGGCCACCACCATCGCCCAGCAGTTTTTCCCCAGTGGCGATACCAGTGCCGCGCTGCTCAAGACGTTTGCGGTGTTTGCCGTGGCCTTCGCATTCAGGCCACTGGGAGGGATTTTCTTCGGCATGCTGGGTGACAGAATCGGGCGCAAGCGCACACTCGCCATGACCATTCTGCTGATGGCCGGTGCTACGACCTTGATCGGAGTGCTGCCCACTTATGCCGCTATCGGGGTTGCAGCGCCGATTCTTCTGACCCTGATCCGCTGCGCCCAAGGGTTTTCTGCCGGGGGCGAATATGCGGGAGCCTGTGCCTACCTGATGGAGCACGCGCCCAACGATAAAAGGGCCTGGTACGGCAGCTTTCTTCCCGTGTCGACATTTTCCGCTTTTGCCGCCGCGGCCGTGGTGGCCTACGCACTTGAGGCTTCATTATCGGCCGAGGCCATGGGCAGCTGGGGCTGGCGCCTGCCGTTCCTGATTGCCGCCCCCCTGGGCCTGGTGGGGCTTTACATGCGCTGGAGGCTGGACGAAACACCGGCGTTCCAGGCGGTGACCGAGGAACATGAGATTGCCCACTCCCCTCTCAAGGAAACCTTGCGCAACCATGGCTCGGCCATCTGCTGCCTGGGGGCCTTTGTGTCGCTGACGGCGCTGTCTTTTTACATGTTCACCACCTACTTCGCGACCTACCTGCAAGTGGCAGGAGGGTTGAGTCGCGCCACCGCCTTGCTGGTGTCGCTGATAGCGCTGATCTTCGCCGCTGCAATATGCCCGCTGGCCGGGCTCTATTCGGACCGGGTCGGGCGTCGGGCTACAGTGGTGACGGCATGCGTGCTGCTGATCGTCGCGGTGTACCCGTCGTTCATGATGGCCAGCTCCGGAGGGTTCACAGCGTCCATCATCGGCGTGATGCTCCTGGCCATAGGTGCGGTGTTGTGTGGCGTGGTCACCGCCGCGTTGCTCTCGGAAACCTTCCCGACACGCACTCGCTACACCGCGTCGGCAATCACCTACAACATGGCCTATACCCTCTTCGGTGGCACGGCTCCGCTGGTAGCTACATGGCTGATCAGCTCCACGGGCAGCAATCTGTCGCCTGCGTTTTACCTGATGGCAGTGGCACTGCTGGCTCTGGCTGGCGGCCTGGCATTACCCGAGACCTCGCGGATTTCACTGCATGATGTTGCCACGCCGGAAAAAGGGAGCGCGGCGGCGGCAACGGTCTGAAGGATTGGAAGAACAGGACTGAGAAGGGATGGCGCCGAACCAGGGCTCGGCGCCAGCAAGATCAGGACACGGCGTCCAGGGCGGCTTTTTGCGCCTTGGCAATGGAACGACCACGCACCCAGTTGAAACAGATGGCGAGGATCAGGGCGAAACCGACGTAGCCCAGCAGCGGGTAGACAGTGCCTACCAACTTGCTGAAGCCGCCCAGGCTCAGGCCCAGCCCCACGCATACCGTCACTGCACTGATCATTTTGAAGCGACTCGTTTCAGGCTTGGAGAAACGTGCGCTGAACGCAAAGAACATCCCCACCGCCGTGCTGTAGACCATACACACCAGCGCCACCGACATCACCACCGAAAGGATTGGCGAGATGCGCCCCGCCAGTGCCAGGGATGGCATTTCAATGCCCTGCAACTGGTTGATGTTTGCAAACAGGCCGATATTCAACAGCAGGATCAGCGCACCCAACCCCAGGCCGCCGAGTACGCCGCCGAGTGCAGCAGCCTTGGGCTGCTTGGTCATGCCGCCAATCACAGCCAGCATCGGGAAGCCAACGGCGATATTGAACGATGCGTACAACAATGCGCCGACAAACCAGTTGCCAGTGACCGTCTCGTTGTTTTCGCGGGCCACTGCATCGAGGGTCTCGATAGGGGCGTTGTAGCTGAAAATCGAGTAGGTGGTGATGATCAACACCATCGCCAGCAGGAAAGGCATCACCGCGCTGATCAAATCAATGATTCGTTTGACGTTCATGCACAGGGTAGCGATCACCAGTACAGCCATCAGTGCACCGCCAAACAATGGAGACAGGTCGTATTGCTGGGCAAAGATCGAACCGCTACCCGCCAGCATCACCACTCCGACGCCGTACAGGAAGAAGGACAGCACGACATCAACAACCCACCCCAGACGTGCTCCGAACAGGATGTAAAGAACTTCCTTGTGGGAGTTCGCTTGCATCTTCGAACTCAATCGAGCGATCTGCATACCGAGGAATGCGAACATCAAACCGCTCACCAGAGTGCCTACGATGCCTATCAACCCATAGCCGGTGAAAAACTGTAGCACCTCCTGCCCGGAAGCGAAGCCACCGCCAATGACGACAGACATGTATGCAAGAGCAATCTGGACCGACTGTTTATTCATTACACTTTTCTCATTCTTAGACTTATTAGGTGCACGGGAAAAGTGAGGCCATTAATGCCCTATCCTTTCCGCAGAGCGACTATCTCCATGGCAGCTCAAAAAAACATCGTGCTTTTTCGAACGGTGCAGGTACGCAGACGCCGAGCGCAGTATAGGAAGTGTTGAGCAGTTATTTTCACCATATAAATCACAAAATACGGAGCAAAATCCGTAAAAACCATTTATTTACAGCACATAAACACAGAGCATGGCGAAAATAACCGCAAAAACACTCGAAACATTATGAAACAAGTATGTTTTTACAAATCAAACACTTAGCCAATTTCGACAAAAACACCCAAGCGCGCACTCTCGCAGCGCAAGGCCTGAAGCCTGCCATCCCTCGAATCAGGCCAGGTGCAAAAATACGCGTCATTTACTGAGCGTTCCTTGCAAAAATAACTGACAATTGTCGTTACAGAACACCGCTCCATAGCGTCCATCAACGCCCGTGTGGAACAGCACTTACACGCCGAGTAGAAGACATGAACCGTCGCAAGAAAATAACGCAGCTATTGAAGGCTCACGCCAAGAAAGCCAGTGCCAAGCTGGCACCGAAAAACAAGGTCAAGTACATCAGCAAAGCTGACCGGCTGAAGCTGGCTGCCGAGACCAGCCAGGACCCGATCACCTCATCCGAGAGCTGACGGATTTCAAACGCTGATTCAGCCAAGCGCCCATAGGGATCAGTTGCGCCAATGAATCAAGCGCTGCAGCCAGGATGAATTGACAGAGAAAGCATCACGCAATTGCTTGGCAGTGATCGTTCGATCTGCCACATCGAAAGCCAGCGCCGTTCGCAGGGCTGACCAGCAGTGTTTCGGCATGTTCTCAGGCGCTTGCAGCTCGCGCTCCAGATGCTGATTGCGGGCGTGATTCGAGGGCACTCGGCGAAAAGGGTGCTTGCCCTGCGCCAGCTCGTAGATCACGCAGGCCACGCCGTACACATCGGCACTGGCCGACAGCGCTTGGCCATCAAGCAGTTCCGGGGCCGCATAGCCCGGCGTCCAGCCATTGAAGCGCTCGCGGCTCAAGTGCGGCAGACCTTGCAGGATGCCCTTCTGCGCCTGGCCGAGTCCGAAGTCAAACAGCCGCACACCTTCTTCGCTGAGCATCACGTTGCTCGGCTTCATATCACCATGCAGCACGCCGCGGGCATGGGAGTAGGCCAATGCATCGAGCAACGGCAGCACGATGTCGTGCAACTCCTTCCACGGCAGGCCCAGGGGGCGATCACAGAGCAAGTTATCCAGGGTCAGGCCACGCATGAACTCCATGGTGACAAATGCTCGTTGGCAGTCCGTGTCCACTTCAAAGGTGTACAAACGCAGTACGTTGTCGTGGCGCAGGCACCGGGTCAGGGCGAACTCGTTGTAGAGCAGCGCGCTGGCGTCCGGCGACTCGGCAAATTCTTCGCTGAGCACTTTCAGCGCGACGTAAGGGTCGGGATCGCCGAACTGTTCTCTCAGCAAGTCCCGTGCACGGTAAACAGCACCCATACCGCCGGCACCGAGCAGACGCTCGATGCGGTAACGGCCAGCCAGCACCTCGGGAAGTTCACCGGTACTGGTCTTGGTAGGCGCCAGCGCAGCGTCAGCGTTGTACGATTTCGCGAACGCAAAGCAGGTCAGGCTGCTGCCTTGCTCTTCGCTCTCCAGCAGGTCGTTGATCGGTTGCATGTGCTCAGTCATTGGCGGATCACTACGGCTGTCAGGTTGTCCCGAGCCGAGCCCCGCAATGCGCCGTCAAACAATCGTTCCAGAGCAACTTGCGGGGCGGTCAGGCTCAAGGCATTGCCGAGTGCATCGCTGCCGAGTCCTTGATACAACCCATCGCTGCAGAGCAAAAACGCATCGCCGGGATACACCTCCAGTTCCAGCACATCCAAGGTCAGTTGCTCGGCAGCGCCTACAGCGCGGGTCAGAGCATGAGCTGCCGGATGGTCCTTGGCCTGCTCGACGCTCATTTGTTGCTCGTCGATCAGTTGCTGTTGCAGCGAATGGTCTTTAGACAGCTGATACAAACGCTGGCCACGCCACAGGTAGCAGCGGCTATCACCGGCCCAGATGCAGGCCGCGCGACTGCCTTCTACCAACAGCGCCACCACGGTGCTGCCCATGATGCTGTCGTGACACCCATCAGTGACCGTCAACTCCTGACTCAATCGGCGATTGAGCCAGTGCAGGCACTGGCGAATACCTTTGAGTCGTTCATCGAAATCATCCAGCACCGGCAATTGCGCCAGGCTGTCGACGATCAACTGGCTGGCGATATTGCCTTTCTGATGCCCCCCCATGCCGTCCGCAACCACCCACAACCCTTGCTGCGCAGCGTCCAGGAAAGCATCTTCGTTGCGCGCCCGAACCTTGCCTGCATCGGTGCGCGCAGCGCTGCGCCAGGGACTGGCCACCCGCATCAGAGCTGCACCGGCAGGCGGAAGGTGCGCAACACGCCCGTGTCGAAAGGGTTTGGCGCGCGCTGACTTGTTAACAAGTAATTGGCGCGCAGGCCTCCTACGTCAGCCTTGAGCACCAGCACGTCACGGCCGGTCAGGTATTCGGTCTGCATCAAATCAAACAGACGGAACAACGACCAAGGGCCGGTGTTCTTCTCGATCCCCAGCGGGCGGCCGACCATTTTGTCGAGCACCAGACTGGCACGTCCGTCTTCAGCGTCGGTTGGCCATTTGAACGACACCGGTACTATCGGGCCATGACGGTATTCAATGGTCGTGTCGCCAAACCTGAGCGCCGAACGGCTGACAGCCGGGTCGAGGGTGTACGGCTCCAGTTTGAACTGCACCTGAGGCTCGGCCGGATTGTCGGCGAAGAAGCTCTGCCGGATCACGCGCGCGGCGGCCATCTGATCAAGGTAGACCTTGGAAATCGGCAGACTCTGACCATCGACGCTGCGCATGCGATAGTGACCCGGATCTCCGCTGACAAACGCACGCAGGTAGCTGTCGAAGAACTGGTCGGCAATCCCTTGGGCCTTGAAAAACTCGCGAAAGTCGCTGATTGCCACGTCACTGGCGCTGTGGGCGCTAAACGGGTAGCGCTTGCTGATCGCCTTGGCGTAAAAACTGTACAACTCACTCTGATAGCGCTGATTCAAATATCGATAGGAGTCGCTGAGTACCAGGCGCCAGGTGTCTTCAGCCAATACGTTGAACCACACGCCTACAGGCCGCGGCAGACGTCCAGACGCAGTGCGCAGGTTGCTCAGCGCATCACGCTGGCCACCCATGCGGATCTTGGCCGCTTCGAACGCGGCCTGCTCCGGCGAGCTGGAACGGGCCAGACTGGCCATCTGCATTTGAAGCTCATTGAGGGCGGTCATGGCCGGGATCAGGTCAGCGGTTGGGCCATTGTTGTCGTCGAGTAAGCGGTGCAGCGACTCAAAGCGACTTTGCAAGGATTTCCTCGCGGTATCCGGCAGCTTTTTCACCAAGGCGTCTGACGCCTTGCCCGCCGTAGCGACCGCCAGTTTTCCGAGCTTACTGCCCTTTTCTACCGGTTTCCCTGCCGCATCGGCGGCGTCATCTACAGTATCGGCGACCACTGGGAATCGGGTGTTTTCACGCACTTGCACCAGCAGTTGCAGGATCGGTGAATTGGCAGATGTCAGACCCGCCAACTGCTCGGCGCCGTCACTAAAATCGCTAATGGCCGCCAGCGCGATCCGGCCCACCGCTTCACCCCAGTAGTTGGCGTAGTCGCGAAAATACAGTTGCTCGAGTTCGACCAACAGGCGACGCAAATCCATACCACTGATACCCGAGCTTTCACCCAGTACCCAGTTGTCACTCAGGATCTCAGTGACCAGCATCGAGCCCTGAACCGAAAAATACTGCTCATAGCCTTGTTGGGTGTAGAACCCCGGAATCACGTAATCAGTGCCCACAAACAGCGCCCCCTGTGGGCCTAGGTGTTGGCTGAAACGGTAGTCCGGCAGATCACGGGCCTGCTCGCGCAGCATCCGATAGACGACGTTGGCCAGGGACTCGCTGCGTAAAACCTGACGCGCCTGAGCCACTAGCTGATCATTTAGCGGATAGATAAACGGCTGCTTCAGCAAGCGCTCGAAGTGGCTGTTCAATCCGTTTTGTACAGCGGTATTGCCGGTGTAACGTTGAGACCATTGGCTAGCGACCCAGTCCTTGAGCCACGGCGTGTCGCGACGATCCTCCATGTTCAGCATCAGGTACGCACGCAGGCTGTTGAGCAGGCGCGTGCGGTCTTTCATGTTGGCGCGAACCTGCCCTTCCAGCAGGGTCGCGACCCGTGGCAACAACTGCCCTTCCAGCTCACGCTCATAGGCGGTCTGGACCACCGGGTTGACGTCTTCACCCTGATACAGGCCGCCTCGTTCGTGGTAACTCACATCGCCTCTTTTCGGGAACACCTGAGACGCCGCGTAGAAGGTGTCGAGGGTCTTGAGCACCGCCATGGAATCATCACGGGGGCTGAGGGCCGAGCGCTGCTGGCTCCAGGCTTGTGCCAGGGTGCGCAGGTTTTCCAGGCGCTCGTAGTTGGCGGAGAAACCGCTTGCCCAGAGCAGGCCAAATAGCGCCAATGCAGCCAATGCGCCTGCGTACAGCGCACGCTGGCCCCAGTGGATGCGACTGCGTTCGTGTTTGTCCAGGCCCGCAAGATCGGCCTCGGGGAAAATCACCCGGCTGAGCACATGGTGAATGAAACGTGAACGGCCACTGTGCAGGGTCGGCAACACGCCGGTTTTCATGCTCAGGTTGGCGCCGATGCTGGCGGTAGTTTCGTCCATTTTTTTTGTCAGATGTGGAGCGCTGGTCAGGTAAAAACCGCGCAACTGGCTGGCACGCTGGTAGCGGTTGCCGGTGAATGCCATATCGACAAACAGGCATAGACGCTCTCCGACTTTTCCCAGTTGATGCGGAAAGTCGAGGATACGGCCACGGCGCTGGGTATCACGCTCTTGGTGCATGCGCATGATCACCTGGCTGTTGAGGCGATGCAGCAGCCCTTCGAACTCGGTGCGTAGCACGGCTACATCAGCGCCGCTCTGTTCCTTGCGGAAACTGGAGCCGAGCACCTGATCGCTCTCTTCACGCGTCAATTGGTCGAAGAACTCATCGAAACCTGGCAGGCGGTCCGCCTTGCTCAACACAAGGTAAACCGGAACATCGACGTGCAATGTCTGATGCACATCCTGAAGACGCGCACGCACTTGGCGGGCCAAGGCTTCAAGCTCCTGCTCAGTGTCGTTCAACAGGGCTTCCACCGGGAGGGTCACCAGTACACCGTTCAGCGGGCGATTGCGGCGACGCCTGCGCAGCAGGTCGAGCAACGTGTTCCAGGCACTGCCATCGACGTCGTCATCTGGTTGGGTCAAGTAACGGCCAGCAGTGTCGATCAGCACGCCGTGATCGGCAAAATACCAGTCACAGTGGCGGGTACCGTGGGTGTCGCGGGTCAGTTTTCGATCAATTTTGTTGATCGGAAACTCAAGCCCCGAGAAGTCCAGCAAGCTGGTTTTGCCACTGGCCTGCGGACCAATCAGCAAGTACCAGGGTAAATCACTGCGCCAGCGCTCACTGCGACCGCGGTAACGGTCGTGCATTTTCCTGCTGGACACGCAAGGCCTTGTGGGCGTCTTTCTCGTTGTCGATCGGCGCACCGGGAGTGAACAACTGCGTGGCGGCCTGCTTGACCTGGGCCACAGCAGCGCCGACCAGACCGGGTTCCGGCTGGTTGTCAGCAGCACGCTGAACCAGGTTTTTTAAACGGCGGGAGATTGGCAGCAACAACGGGGCGTCGTCGCCCAAATGTTCGGAGCAGGCTGCATCCAGGCCTTCCAGGTGCTCCACCAGCCGGCGAAACAGCGGCAGTTGCTCTTTGATCGCGATGTTTTCGTTCAGCACCTGCTCAAGGCGTGGCACCAACCAACTGAGGGCCGCTGCGCGGGTGCGAGCCTTGCCTGGATGAATTTCAGCCCAATGGTTCTCACACAAGTGTTGCAAAAACCCCAGACCAGCCAACAGCCCCTGGAAGGATTCGCGCTGGTACAAGCCCCAGGTCAGCCAGGCACCCACTCGCAAATCCTTGGACTGGGTACGTAACAGGGTTTCGCTGTTTTCACAGACCTTAACCCAGTCAATCTGACCGCTTTCGTGCATGGATTGGGCTTTACTCAGCTCGCTTTCCAGCCCTTCATACTCGCTGGAAAAACGAACGTCCTCGCCCGAAAAACCCTCTTCGGAAATTGAGGTTTTCGCGAGTTCAAGATAGTGAGCCGAAAGTTTACTGGAGTAGGACATCCATGACCTTAAATTAAGATTTACGCGACAAATTCAAAGAGCTGTAAGACGCGGAAAAAAAGAAAAATTTTTAGATTCTTAGTTGCGAGCTCGTCTATTCATGAGTAAGCGTCGAGCATAAAGAATGAAATACAAGAATCTCTCATAGGAAATATCTTGTTTTCATGCCCTTACAGCGCCGCGAGAATAAGTAATGCGAGAGAACCATACACTCATCTCAAGAGCAGGCATGTAGGACTATTCCTAAAAGCAGCAAAGAAGATTCCTGAGTGATTGATTTTTGCGGATGCTGTAACCGCGCAATATTACCTTGCTGTACATGCGCCAAAAGTTGCGCACCTATATGTGGACAACCCTGTGGATAGATCTCTGCGAAGTGCAAACTTAGCCGCCCACAGGCAAGTGCGCAAGAAGTTGCACAGTACTGCGCAACTTCTTGCGCACTTTATTGATAACTTCCGCACCATACGCTAGCTGAATTTTAGCTTTTAAATTTAAGCTATTGACATATAACGGATTTATTTATTACGGCATGAACTTTGATAGTTGGTTTGGCGTCTGCAGTGCAATTAAGCCTGTGGACTCCTCTATTTTTCAGCAAGGAAAGCATTCATGGCTACGCCAGCATATATGTCTATCACGGGAACCAAACAAGGTCTGATCACCGCCGGCGCTTTCACCGCCGACTCGGTCGGCAACACCTACCAGGAAGGTCACGAAGACCAGGTCATGGTTCAGGGTTTCAGTCACGAAGTGATCATTCCTCGCGATCCGCAATCGGGTCAACCGACCGGTCAACGCGTTCACAAGCCGGTCAAGATCACCAAGGTCTTCGACAAGTCGTCACCGCTGCTGCTGGCGGCGCTAACGTCCGGCGAGCGCCTGACTGAAATCACTATCGAGTGGTATCGCACTTCGTCGGCAGGCACTCAAGAGCACTACTTCACCACCAAACTTGAAGACGCGATCATCGTCGACATCAAGGACTACATGCATAACTGCCAGGACCCATCGAATTCGCACTTCACCCATCTGGAAGACGTTGAGTTCACTTATCGCAAAATCACCTGGACCCACGAAGTGTCCGGCACTTCCGGTTCTGATGACTGGCGCACCCCAGTCGCAGGCTGACACTGACTCGCTGTTTCGCGGCATCAATCTCTTTGGCGGTTGATGCCGTTTGCGTTGTGTCTCATCTCTCCGCTAAGGACAAGCCTATGTTCGCGCCAGCCAATGCTGCGCATTTCACGTTACTGATCCCCTCTGTTCGCAACGACTTCAAGGTCCTGGCCTTTGATGGCACTGAAGTCATCAGCCGCTTGTATGCGATCCACATCGAACTGGTCAGCGAGTACCCTGATTTCGATCTGGAGAGCCTGCTCTGTCAGCCCGCTTTTCTTCAGTTTGGCCTCAATGGTGAAGGCATTCATGGCCATATCGAAGAGGTCTTCGTAGGCGAGTCCGGTCGCCGCCTGACCCGTTATCAATTAACCCTCGTGCCTGCCCTGCACTACGTGCAGTTCAGTCATAACCAACGGATTTTCCAGCACCTGACGGTGCCGCAGATCGTGGCCCAGGTCCTTAAAGGCCATGGCATCCAAGCCGATGCGTACACCTTCCACGTCAACACCAGCCCGGAACGCGAGTACTGCACTCAATACGGGGAAAACGACTTCGAGTTCATCCAGCGGTTATGCAGTGAAGATGGCATTTCATGGCACCACCAGCACAGTCAGGATGGCCACCTTCTGGTATTCACCGACGATCAGACCTATTTCCCAAAGCTGGGGGGCACGCCCTACCTGCAAGGCTCCGGTCTGGTGGCGGATCACCCGGTCGTCAGCCAGTTCTCGATGCGTTACAGCACCCGAACCAGTACCACCACACGCCGGGGCTATGATCTAAAACGCCCAAGCCTGTTGCTGCAAAGCCACTTCACCGCCGAGTTCAGCCCTGCGCTCGAAGACTACCGTTACCCGGCGCTGATCGAAAATGAAAAGCTCGGCAGACACATTGCCCGGCAAGCCCTGGAGCGACACCGCACCGACTACCAGTTAGCCGAGGGCAAAAGCCACCAGCCAACTCTGCGCAGCGGCCACTTCTTCGACCTGACCGAACACCCCCGTAAAGCCTGCAACGACTTGTGGCTGTTGCTCAGCGTGACGCACACAGGCAAGCAACCTCAGGCGCTGGAGGAAGCGATCACCCACGACGTTAACCCCGAAGACGGCTTCACCCAGGGTTACCGCAACACCTTCAGTGCGATCCCCTGGAACGTGTTCTACCGGCCTCCCTTGGTCACGCGCAAATCCGTATTGGTCAGCCAGACGGCTCGCGTTACGGGGCCTGTAGGGGAAGAGATTTTTTGCGATGAATACGGCCGGGTCAAAGTCGAGTTCCATTGGGACCGCGCCGAGCTGGGCAGCGACAAGAGCAGTTGCTGGCTGCGGGTGTCATCCAGCTGGGCGGGAGAAAGTTTCGGTGCGGTGACTATCCCGCGCATCGGCATGGAAGTCGTCGTGACGTATCTGGAGGGCAATCCCGACCATCCACTGATTACCGGTTGCATCCCCAACAAGGTCACGCCGGTGCCCTACCCCTTGCCCGCGCACAAGACCAAAACGGTACTGCGTAGCCACAGCTCACCCGCCAATGGCGGCTACAACGAACTGTCGATTGAAGACCGGGCCGGGCAGGAGTTGATCCACCTGCGGGCGCAGCGCGACATCGAACAGGTGATCCTCAACGACAGCGACACCCACATCGGTAACGACCGCCGCGAGCACATCACGCGGGACAGCCACAGCCTGATCAGCAACGACCGCGTTGAGCAGGTGGACAACAACAGCTCCAGCCTGATCAAGGGTGACGAACTGCACACCACCCAAGGCCTGCGTAACACGGTGATCGGTGGCAACGAACTGATCAGCATCACCGGCAACAGCAGCACGACGGCCGACGGCACGCTGGTGATTCAGGCCGGGGCACACGCCCATGTCACTGCGGCCAATGTGGTGATCAATGCCGGCATGAGCCTGACGCTTCAGGCCGGTGGTCAACACATCCTCATCACCGCAGGCGGCATTTTCAGCAGCGTGGACATTGTTCAGGGGGGCGCACCCGTGGCAGGTGTTCCACCGCTGCAAGCCGCCCAGGCGCTGGCCAGCGCACCGCAATCGATTATCGCTAGTCCGCTGTCCATCTTGGCCGCCGTCAAACAGAAAGCGGCGGACAAATGCCCACTGTGCGAGGCCTGTCGTGATGGTCTATGCAGCACTGGAGAACGTGCATGATTACCCTTGAACAATGGTTGCAAGAGCAAACCCGGCAGGGACGACACCTTTACCTGGTACTGGATTCAGATGGCCAACTTGACGAGCGCAATGGGTTGGTCAGTGAACTGGGCGTCGATCACTACCGCAATCTGTACAGGGGAACACCTGCTGATTCATTGGCGAACGTTGCTCCCTGCCTCTTCCGGTTGGACGCGGTTGAGCATCCGACCCTTCAGGCCCTGCTCAAGACACCGGACCGTCATTGGGGCTGGCTTGCCAGCGCCGCAAGCGCTGACCTCGATGCGTTGACCGCCCATTGGCAGAAGCGTCTGGTGACCGGTGAGCGGCCGAACCAAGCGCTTTATCGCTTTCACGATAACCGCGTACTGGGGCGTGCACTGGCCTACCTGCAACCCGAGCAGCGTGCGGACTACCTCGGCCTCATGACCAGCGTGTGTTATTGGCAGGCTGAGCAGTGGACTGTTACCGACAACCCTGATCCCGGTATTCATCCCCTGCCCACAGACCCCGCCTGGTGCCATATCCCTACGCCTGACGAAACCTTCATGGGCATACAGTTCGACAATACGCGCCGTTACCTGGTCCGCGAGCACTTCGACACGCTGCTCGATCTGGCCCGAGAACAAGACATTGATGCCTGGCTACGGGGCCAGCTCGACCTGGCGCACACCTGGGGCTGGCAGGGACCCGACAGCATTCACTTTTTGCTGATGCAAAGCTTGCAGGCGCCGGATTCCAACCCACCCAAAAACTGGCTACCCCGGCCAAACGAAACTCCGGCGATGCACTTTGACCGGGTTTATCAGCAAGCGCTGTATTGGCAGGGAGATGGCCCCGTATGAAACGCGTTATTCACCGTTTAATTCTTGGTAGTTGCCTGGCCCTGACTGGCGGCTGCTCAGCCACAGGGAAGTCCGACACTTTTACCCTGACCGCCGACATGCCACCGGGCTTTGCCTATGTCGCGAAAGTGACCTACGTACCTGTCCCCGGTCAATCTTGCAACCTGGGCAGGTATAACAATGTGAAACAGCAGTTCAATCGCGAATGGTGGTCTGAATACAAGCCCGATGTAGAGATTGAAATACACCTCACCCGCAAAGGCTGTGAGTTGGTGCTGAATGGCATAGACCTTGAGATCAATGGGGTATATGGCAAAGATTTTGGTGACTCCGGCGGAGATTCCGGGTTTATCGCGGTGCGCGATTATCTCGACGCTCGCGACAAAGGCTCCTTCAATGCTGCTGGCGAAAGCCAGATTTCGGGGCAGTGCCAGTGGACTTTCCGGACCTCGGGAGGCTTGCGTCGTATTGTAAAAATCCTCTTCTGCAAAAACACCGATACCCAGGGCAATGTCACCAAAGGTCGTCCGTTCGCCGCGTACACCCTTGATCAGCTACCGGGCAAAACCGTGAAACTGAAAATCAAGTTGGCCGATGAGGAAAGACCTTACATGAAGGACACCTGGGTCAAGGTGCCCGGTGGATGGAAACGCTGTATGGGAGACAATTTTGAAGACCAACATGCCTTTTGCTATGGCAATTACAAAGACTTCAGCACCTTTCGCATGCCGGATGGTCGCGACACCTGCACCATTTACCCCGGTTGCACGGAAAACAAGGAGGTGACCCCATGATCCGTGCACTGCCAGAACGTGACAGGTCATCCATGGATGGCACAATTCACGCTTGCCCTTTACGGGAACACTCGACCAGTTTTCAATTAGTGGACGAGTTCGGGGATGGACAACCTTATGCCGGGCTGACTTATCAGATCATCGACCACGAAGACATTATCTACACCGGCAAGCTGGATGCGACAGGCTCCGGGAAAGTGGAAAACCACTACTGCGGCCCTGTGGTGCTGACGCTGAATCAACCCTATCAGGGACGCGAGAAAACCTACACAGTTTTAAGTGGAAGAGATCACTACCCCCTACCCATCACCGAACTACAGGTGCGAGCCGAGAAAACTCGCTTCTCCAATAAGTCCGGTCTTCGCACTCAATCCAATCCTGCACAAGACAAGACCAATGTGGGAGCCTTTTATCAGGTAGAGGTACGAGAACTCGTGGAGTACGGCGCACACCTGCCGCCGTTGTCCGCACGCCATTTCCCTCCCAACTTCCATGTCTTTAAGCTGTTTCGACCGCTACCGGTCAAAGGAAGTACTGGCTACAAGCCTGAGCTAGCAAAACGTTTCGGCGTTCCGCTGATGCCGAACCGGCACCATGTACTGGAAGTGCGCCCGTTGCGCGCCCTGCGCCCAATGCTGTCACCCGGCAACGATTTCTGCGCGCTCAACCTCTACCAACTGGCGCTGATGTCGACACTGAGTTACAGCGACTTTGCCCAGCAACCCATCGATCATCCGGTAGACACCGACACAGTGAGCTTTCCGCTACAGCCGAGCATCGGCAATTGGTTTGCTGACGCGCTAGCAAAATTTGACGAGCTTTGGCAGGTCGATGCAGCGCAGGCTGGAGGAAAGGCGTATTACCCGTTGTATGAGGAGGTGCCTTACTCCAGACGCCTGGAGGTGGTGCCCTTCGACCCGGCACTATACCCGCAGGTTAATAGCCCGAGCCTGGGGGAGAAGCAGGAAAGTCCGGCGACTATTCACTGGCTTGATGACCGCGCTGATGACGACGGTACCGATACCCAAGCCTTTATCACTCACCATGATGCGCTGATTCTTCTTTCGATCCGGGGCACCGCCAGCGTGGCTGATGCCTTGCGTGACATGGATGCGACTCAGGTGCCCTTTGGCGATTCACCTGGCAAGGTGCACAACGGATTTTATGGTGCGGCCAAGGTAGCCTACCTTTTTGTCACTCGTTACCTGGACATGTTTTACAGCGGACAAAAACTGGTTATCACCGGGCACAGCCTGGGCGGGGCGATTGCCTTGATCGTGTCTGAAATGCTACGACGTCGACCGGATTTCACTTATGACATCGTGCTTTACACCTATGGCGCCCCCCGGGCCGGTGACAAGGTCTTTGTTGAGGGGGCCAAGCCGCTGGTTCACCACCGCATAGTCAACCACAACGACCCGGTGCCAAGCGTTCCATCGACATGGATGAATACGTCCACCCAGCGGGAGTACATGGCACAGGGTGTCGTTACCGTGCTGAACCCGGCTATCGGGGTGGCATCGCTGGTACTGGGCATGGTCAACATGACCGGTGAGCCCTACGCTCACCACGGCACACTGCGACACTTCATGCCGGTCTACTTTAACGCGGGTTTCATGTCCTCGATCCTCTGGAAGCCAGGGTGCAGCACCATCAACGACCACGGTTGTGCCGTAGCGCTGAAGGCAACCGACGGCCTGCCCTCCCGTGGCCCATTCTTGCGGCAGGTGATTGATAATGCCCACCACAAAATGGTCGTCAGCTACATTCCCAACTGCTGGGCCAGCCTGCGCCGCTGGCAGGATGCTCAGGAGTCCAATCGCTCATTGGTGACTATTGATGAGTTTGAGCAGGTGGATGAGGCATTAACCAATGCCAAGCGGCAAG
The DNA here is from genome assembly GCF_019345465.1 of Pseudomonas sp. NKUCC02_KPG. Taxonomy (GTDB): domain Bacteria; phylum Pseudomonadota; class Gammaproteobacteria; order Pseudomonadales; family Pseudomonadaceae; genus Aquipseudomonas. The sequence goes on along the minus strand of NZ_JAHKRC010000002.1, from coordinate 79,777 downwards.
TACTCACTCTGGAGAGCCGTCTGGCGGCGAGCTCCGACAGTTATGTCCGTAATCAAGCCGCGGCGATGGCCGCTCTTCAACAAGAGTTCCGCAACATAGAGATCACGCGCACGCGGCTGAGCGAGTTACGGGTTAGCCGTGTCAGTGAGGCCGATGTGTATGGCGTGTTCGCGGGACTACCCGAACTGACTGATGAGGATTTGCCTCGCTGGAAAGCTCATGCAGAGAACCGTAAGGAGGAACAACTGGCAATGGCTCCGCCATCTGCCAACGATGATGAGCGAGCGATAGCAGCCATTATCGGAGTCCGCATTCCGGGAACACCCTTCAATTTTGATATTGATTCGATTGTCTAGCCTGATACCTGCAGCGTGTGAGCATTTCATGCAACTGCGGGCTAGAAAATGGCACCTGATGCTCCCATGACACCCCGGACGCCAACACAACTTACACCCGGCAAGTTCTGGGCATCCCCCCGCCTTGCACCGTTACGGCATGAACTTCAAGGAAAAACGCCGCTGACCTCATCATGAGAGCGCGGCGTCTTTCTTGGCTAGAGTCAGCCAGGCACCAAACACCTTTGAGTGACTGTAAAGGCTACTGACTCCAGACGATTCACAATGACTGATCCCAGTTAGTCATCAAAAAGCTGAACACGGCAAACACGACCAGAACAATGACAAATATGTGTTTCTTATGGATTTTAGTTTTCATATCGCTCCCCTTTTTTGGTCTAAAAATGCCTCGGTAGCCAAAGCCAGGGATTGAGCATAGCTAATCAGGCCAAACCGTTGTGCCTTTGCTCCTAGAAAACACTGCCTTAACGTTTTTATCGGCGCGAAAGCTCGTCCAAAGGCTTGCCCCTATCCTTCTCCAAAGCCTCAAACCCGCGCTGCAGATCCTCGATCAAGGCGGCGACATCCTCCAGCCCGATATGCAAGCGCAACACAGGGTTCAGTGAGCGATCAGCCGCACTGTTGCGATCTTGTGTATCGGCTACGGTAATCAGACTTTCAAAACCGCCCCAGGAAGCCCCCAACCCGAACACCTGCAGCGCATCAATGAAGCGTTCAACACAGGCAGTGTCCGTGTCGTTCAACTCAAAAGACAGCAAGCCATTGCTGCCCGTGAAATCCCGCTTCCAACAAGCATGATCAGGATGATCGGGCAAAGCCGGATGGAATACACGTTTCACCTGCGGTTGCGCCTGCAACCAATGGGCGACTTCCAGGGCCTGACGCTCATGCACTTCCAGTCGGGGCGCCAGGGTTCGAGCGCCGCGCAGGACCAGGTAGGCGTCATCGGGGCTGACCGTTGCTCCAAAGTTGTCGCTCATGGAAGCGAGTGCCGGCCATGCCTCTTCACGGGTGCAGACACTGCCCATGAGCACGTCGCTATGGCCGCTCAGGTACTTGGTCAGCGCCATGATCGAGATGTCTGCACCAAGCGCCAGCGGTCGGTACAGATAACCCGAGCCCCAGGTGTTGTCGACGGCCACCAGGATGCCGCGCTTTTTGCACAGCGCCACAATGGCCGGCAAATCGCACAGTTCATACAGCAATGAGCCTGGCACTTCGGTGTAGATCATTTTGGTGTTGGCTTGCAGTTGAGCCTCAAGGTCGTGGCCGTTCGCAGCGAAATAGCTGACCTCAATACCGAAAGGCTGGAGAAACTCCCGCGCCAGACGCCGCACCGGCGCGTACACCGCATCGGTAATCAGCACATGATCACCGGGCCGCAGGTACGCCACAAACACCTGCGCCACAGCCGCCAGGCCGGTACCGAACAACCGCGTGCGGTACCCCCCCTCCAGCTCAGTGACCAGGTCTTCGAGGGCGAACGCCGTCGGGTTGCCGCGAGCACCGTAGCTGAGCACGCGCTCATGATCGCGCCGGGCCCGGGCGTCACGCATCTGTGCCAGGTTATCAAACAGCACGGTGCTCAGACGAGTGACCGGCACATTGACCGCCCGCCCGCCGATACCCTGGGCCCGTGCCGCATGCACCAAGCGCGTGCGCACCCGTTCATCTGGACGTACTGTCGGCTGCAAAGGATTGAGGCTGGCGATTTCGTCGGCGCTCATTTGCGCCAGCAGACCGATTTCCCAGGCAAGGTACTGGCGCGCCGCATCCTTGTTGCCCGTGTGGCGATCATGGGTGAAGAACAGAAAATCGATGCATTGATCATCGGATGGACTGTCCGGGCTTTCCTCCACGGCGAATCCTGCTGCACGCCAGGCCTCGAGTCCGCCGTCCAGCAGTTGCACGTGCACACGCAGGGCTTCGGGCAATTCACGGGCGGCAAACGCAGCGAGTTGCGCTTGATCGGCCAACAACACAACCGGTCGCTGCTCACCCGCCACATGCTGCGCGAGCAACGAGCGGATCGACCATCGTGAACCGGCAATATGGCCTTTGCGATAGGCACTGCTCGCACGCAGGTCGATCAACGCAACCGCCTTGTCTTTCAGTGCATCCGCCAGTGCCTGCGCCGAGATCAATGGCAGCGCCTCGTGGCCGACCACATCGCCTTCGGGCAACGCCAGACCGCTGTTCACGCCCTCTGCCAGCAGATACACCTCATGGCCCAACTGGCGCAGCCAGCTCGCAACAATCGGCGCACGTACGCCATCGCTGTCAATCAGCACCACCCGCGCCTGGCGCACACCGATATACAGGTCGGTCGATTGAATCAGCTGTCCGCCCGGCGTATGTTGCGCGCCGGTCAGGCTGCCCGCGGAAAACTCCTCTGCAGTGCGCACATCACACAGGAACAGGCTGCGCCGCGCATCCGCAGCCCACTGCTCAACCTGGACCGCGGCTACCGTTTTCACCCCCGCCCGTTCCGCCAGTTGCGAAGCGGCCAGCCGCTGCGCAGGCAATGACGCCGTGGTCACCCCATCGGCATAGCGACGGCGGCTGCCGTGCTCCAGCTCAAAGTCTTCAAGATCCCAACCCTGAGTGCCGTTTTCCAAGGCATAGACCGGATTCTTCACCCCCAGATTGATGAGGGTTTGTGCGCCGATGATGCTGCGGGTTCGCCCGGCGCAGTTGACCACGATCGGTGTTTTTTCGTCCGCCACCAGGTCATGGATGCGATACCCCAACTCACCGTTCGGGCAGCACACAGAACCCGGAATGGTCATTTTGCGGTATTCATCGAACGGACGACCGTCGAGTAGCACCAAAGGCTCGCCCCGGCTTTGCCAGTCGGCCAGTTGTTGTGCGGTGACATGGGGCGTATGGCTGACCTGTTCGACCAATTCGCCAAATGCCTTGGACGGTACATGTACCCCGGCAAACAACTGATAACCAGCAGCCTGCCAGCCATCGGCACCGCCCTGAAGCACGTGTACGCGTTCATACCCCAACGCCTGGAGGCGCCGGGCTGAACGTGCAGCAACATCGCTGCCGTTCTGGTCGTAGATCACCAGTCGCACCTGCAGGTTGGGCGCCAGTCGCCGAGCCTCCAGTTCCAATCGGCTGTACGGCAGGTTGACCCCGAAAAACAGATGGGCCTCTCCATACTGGCCATGCTCGCGCACATCAAACAGGGCGATTTCCTGCCCGTCGAACAGCCACTGCTGCAAGTGTCCCGGGGTTACGGTCTGGCTCATGGGAATTCCGTTAAAAAATGATGGATGCGCCGCAAGGCGCTTATGAATAGGCCTTGATCGACGGCGCCATTTGCGAGGCGTTGTAATTGAGAATGCGCCCGTCGGCCTCGACGCCGTAGCGACCATTGAGCGACTCCAGGGGCAAACCGTAGAGATGGAAATGCAAGGTCGCCTGCTCGCCTTCGACGCGAATGCCGTGCAGGTCGTCGCCCAGAAACGAAATCGACGTGCCAGGTTGCACGACCACTTCCTGCTGCAGATGCAATGTCGTGAACCCTGGCTCGCGACCTTCGTCGTCACGGCCATACACGTAGTTGATCTCCTGGCCTTCAACAGCGCTGATAATTGCCCAGGTTTCATGATTGTGAGCAATCGTGCTTTTGCCCGGTAGCAACGAGTTCAGGTACAGCGTTGGGGTGTCGCCATCGTCATTCAGGCGGTAGCGAAACGCGGTGGTGCCCTGCCCCGGCACCGGTGCCGGAAATTCATCGAAATTGAACAGATCACGACGCTCGGCCAGTGCCTCGAGCAGGGTAACGATGTGCACCAGTGCGGAACGGTCGACACCGGATTGGTTAATGACACGGATTTTCTTCAGGAAATCCTCGATGACGGCGGCACGGTTTTCGGTACTCATTGGCAGGCTCCTCGTTATTAGACAGACAAGCTGTAGCGACCCAGATTGGTCAGCAGGTACGGATCGTTGGCAACGACGGGACGGCGTCCCGGATCGCCCAAGGCATGCCGCAGGAATGCCTGGGTGCGCACGCTGGCCGGGCGTTGAAAAATCTGTTCGGCGCTGCCGTGCTCGACGATCACGCCGTTTTCGGTGAAGTAAACAATGTCACTGATCTCTTCGGCGAAACGCATCTCGTGGGTGACCAGCACGCACGTCATGCCCTCTTCGGTCAACTCGCGAATCACCGTCAGTACTTCGCCGACGGTTTCAGGATCGAGAGCAGAGGTCACTTCATCAAACAGGATCAGTTCCGGGCGCATCGCCAGGGCCCGGGCAATTGCCACGCGCTGTTGCTGGCCCCCGGACAGTTGTCCCGGATAGGCATCGGCCTTGTGCTCCATGCGCACTTTGGCCAGCAAGGCGCGGGCGTCTTTTTCGGCATCGGCGCGACTGCGCCCCAGCACTTTGCGTGGCGCGATCACCAGGTTCTCCAGCACTGATAGATGCGGGAACAAGTTGTACTGTTGAAAGACAAACCCCACGCGCTTGCGCAACTCGATGCGCTGCGTTTCCTGGGCCATCGTGTGTACCTCGGCGGCACCGACGCGCAGGGTGCCGCGCTGGGGCTGCAACAGCCCGGTGATGCAGCGCAGGATGGTCGATTTGCCAGACCCCGACGGGCCGATGATCGATACGGCCTGACCTCGATACACGTCCAGGTCAATGCCCTTGAGCACCGGGTTACCGCCAAACGACAGGTGTACATCGCGCAGGCTGACCAGAGGCTCGGCGACGGTTTCAATAGAAGGCATAACGTCGCTCCAGGCGCTGGGTGAGACGGGAAATCGGATAGCAATATGCAAAGAACATCACCAGCAGACTCAGGTAAACCACCACGGTGAAGCCGGTCATGTTCACGGTGTTGCTGGCAATCTGGGCGGTATCGATCACGTCGTGCACGCCCACAAGCGAGGCCAGCGCCGTGCCCATGGTGATCACCGCATACAGGTTCATCCACGGCGGCAACATGCGCTTGAAGCACTGGGGCAGGATGATCGAGCTGAAAATCTGCCAGCGTGTAAACGCCAAGGATCGCGCGGCTTCCCACTGCGTGCTCGGGATCGAAGCAATGGCGCCGCGGAAGATTTCAGCGACATTGGCACTGGCCGGCAAGGCCAGCCCGATCGTTACCTTGACCCAGTCCGGAAACGGGAGGTAGGCGCTGCCGATCTTGATCTCGAACGGGAATACATAAGTGGTGAAATAGATCAGCACCAGCCAGGGCGCATTGCGAAAAACGTGCACCCAGATTCGCGCAGGCTGTCGCAGCACCCACAATGGCGACAAGGCCAACGCCCCCACCAGCAACCCCAGCACTGAACCCAGCGTGATGGCGACCAGGCTGATCAGAATGTTCTGGCCAAAGCCCGCAGCCAAGGCTGGCGACCATTGCACAAGCGCTTTCAACACCGGGCTTTGCGGGGTAAACCACAACAGCCAGAATACGGCGCCGAGCAACAGCAGCAGCGTGCCCAAATGCCGTCGCGACCAGGCCTCTGATGCAGTGGCAGACGATTCAATGGCCATAGCCGGGCATCCTCAGGCGCGCTTCCAGATAGCGCCCCACTCCATTGACGATAAAACTCAGCAGACCAAAAAAGCTCAGGATCAGGATCATCAGTTCCAATACGTTATCGCTCTGCGTCCAGATCATGATCGACGCGTAGGTGATGTCGCCGACGGCAATTGCCGAGGCGACGGCGGTCATCTTTACCAGGTCGATCAGGTTGTTGATCAACGACGGCAATGCGAAGCGCAGGGCCAACGGCAACTGCACGTGCCATAGCAACTGGCGGCTGCTGAATGCCAACGAACTGGCGGCTTCCAGCGTCACTGCCGGCACAGCTTCGATGCCCGCACGCAGGGCCTCTGCATGAAAGGCCCCCTTGTGCAGCGAGATCACGATCACAACCCAGGCAAAGGGCGTCAGCGGGTTCGACGCACCGACCGCCTGGGTCAGCAGCATGTTCAACACGAGAAAAGCGCAATACAGCTGCACCAGGGTCGGCGTGTTGCGGGTGACTTCGACGAACACCCGCGCAGGTTTTGCCAGCAACGGGTTTCCCGATGTCAGCATGGCCGCCAGTCCAACCCCGGCGAGCAAACTGCCGATGATGGTGAACAGGCACAACCACACCGTGGTCAACGCCCCTTGCACAAGGGTGCCCCGCTGATAGGCATCCAGCAGAAAGTTGTAGTTCAGACCAAACCCGGCGGCCCAGTGGACGAAAATCTCCAGCCAATGACTCATGGGCAACTACCTTGGAGGGCAGCCGCAATGCGGCCACCTGTTAAATACGATGGAGGGGAATCAGGCGCCGTCGCCCTGGAACTGCTTTTGCAATTCGACCAGTGCAGGTGACGCGGGAGTGATGTGATTGCGGGTCTGGGCTTCGATCAGCCAGCCGCTGCGGTGCAGCTCCTTGACGATCGGCTCAAGCCTGGCCTGGGTGTCGCTTTCACCACGACGCGTCCAGATCACGGACGGTGCCGGGTTGAGCTCCGGACTTAGGGCACGATAGCCTTGCCATTCGGGGTTGTCGGCGATTAACGGATTGATCAGTGTGGCGTCATGTACCGCAGCAACGCAGTTACTGCCACGCAGTGCCAACAAGGATTCGGATGAACTTTTGAACGCCTTCAACTCAACGCCCAACTCGGTCAGCGGCTTGATGTAGCTGCTGCCTTGAGAGGTGCAGACGGGTTGCCCCTTCAGGTCTTCCCAACGAGTGATCTTGCTGTCCTTGAGCACCGCGGCGGTACCGCCAACCCGGTAAAACGGTGTCGGTACAAACCCGAGGATTTCGCCGCGCTCTGGCGTCCATTCCATGTTGGCGATCAGCAAGTCCACTTTGCCCTGCTGTAGAAATTGCACACGGTTGGCAGGTAATACCGGCACCAGTTGCACTTCAACATTCAACTGCCGACCCAGTTCCTGAGCGAGTTCAACGTTCAAGCCGCGCGGCTTCTGAGTGCTCGGGTCTATACCGCCAAAGGGGCCACCTGACAGCAGCACGCCAACGGCCAACACATGACGCTGCTCGATCTTGTCCAGTGTCGCGTCAGCCTGGACAGCAGTGCTGGCCGCCAATGAGACCAGGGCGCCCAACAGTACAGGCAATAGACGTCTTACAGGCGCGCGCTCAAGCAACATGGATTTCCCCTCATGAATGACCGGGAAAAGCCCGATCCAATAAGTGGACATCCTGCGTACAGCACGGAGGTAACGGAAATACAAATATCTAATATCGTTATAACTGAGCCGGTTTCAATTTTTAGATCAATGCTTATAAGCCTGGATTCACTGGCCAATGTGAGTATTCAAAGAAATAACTTCGTGCAAACACATAAAAATATGTAATGTTTAGGTTCTCACTCCTGATATAAAAAAAGCCTCCATGTCGACCCTTGATCTCGAGTTACTGCGCACCTTCATTGCCGTGGTCGACCACCACAGCTTTGCCGAGGCCGGCGTGCAACTGGCCCGCACACAATCGTCGGTCACTCAGCACATGCAACGCCTGGAGCAACAGGTCGGGGTTAGCCTGTTTGAAAAGCGCGGCCGACAAAAACAGCTCACGGAGGCCGGACAGCAGTTGCTACGCCATGCCAGACAGATGCTCTCGCTCAACAATGACGCGCTTAACTCCTTGCGCGAAAGCAGCCTGAGCGGCGTGCTGCGCATTGGCTCACCCCATGACATCGCGGACACCATCCTGCCCCCCATCCTGAGCCACATCGCGCGCTCGGCGCCGCGTTTGCGCCTGGAAATCGACGTCGGCAGAAGCCCTTTCCTGATGGACGACCTGCACCGGGGCAAGGTGGACATGGTGATTTCCACTCGCGAAGACCCGAACCTGGAAGGCTTTGCCCTGCGCACCTCACCTGTATGGTGGATTTGCTCCGCGCAGTACCTTCACACCCCCGGGGAGCCGATACCGTTGATTCTGGTGGATGAGCCCAGCATCTATCGACGATATGCCCTTGAGGCACTGGAGAGCGCCAACATTGCGTGGCGCCAGGCTTACCTGGCATCGAACCTGATCGGCATCAAGGCGGCAACACGTGCAGGCCTTGGCGTCACTGCCAGAAGCATGGAAATGCTGGGCCCGGATATGCGGGTGCTGGGTGAAAGCGATGGTTTGCCTCGCCTGCCGGACGTCACCTACTACCTGTGGATTCGGCCCAACACCCTGAACCCCCTGGTTCGTCGGGCCTATGAGTTGATTCGCAGCCACCGCGGGCACTGAGTGCCGCTGAAGCCTGCGGCACAGGTCAGTCAGCACGAACGAAGCAAGGGGCAACGGCGTGGCTGCCCCTTGATAATGGATCAGGCTCACTAAAACGAAGGCACAAAAAAGGGCACCGCGTTAGCGTATGCCCTTTTTTATCGAATCTTGGCGGGAAACCAGGGATTCGAACCCTGGGAACGCTATTAACGTTCGCCGGTTTTCAAGACCGGTGCATTCAACCACTCTGCCAATTTCCCGTACTTCAAATGAATCACCGCCAGCGTGCTATTGGAAAGCACCCGGGATAAAAAAATCATGAACCTGTTACAGTCTACGACTTTCAAGACTGCTGCTTTAAAGCAACAAGCCCTACCCCCTACCGTTGTTTCGGGCGCCATAATACCTGAATGAAACACGTTGTCAAACTCTCTTGATCCCTTGTTTCAGAGCCTCTGCTATGATCTTTGCTACTTAACATTTCTAACCACAGGAGTATCGCCATGCGCGAACAGGATTACGCAGTTAATAACAGCGTGCAGGCCGAGCAGCTAGAGGTTAGCCGCGTCCTGCGCAACACGTACGGCTTGCTGGCTCTTACCCTGGCTTTCAGCGGTGTAATGGCTTACGTCTCGCAGCAGATGCGAGTCGGCTACCCAAATATTTTTGTTGTACTCATCGGTTTCTACGGCCTGTTCTTCTTGACGAACAAGCTGCGTGATTCGGCATGGGGCCTGGTGTCCGCCTTTGCCCTGACCGGTTTCATGGGATTCCTTCTGGGCCCGATTCTCAACCGCTACCTGGGCATGCAGGGCGGCGCTGAAGTAGTAAGCTCGGCATTTGCGATGACTGCTCTGGTATTTGGTGGCCTGTCAGCCTACGTGCTGATCACCCGCAAGGACATGAGCTTCCTGGGCGGCTTCATCACTGCCGGCTTCTTTGTTCTGCTGGGCGCGACGCTGGCCAGCTTCTTCTTCCAGGTCAGCGGCCTGCAACTGGCGATCAGCGCAGGTTTTGTATTGTTCTCTTCGGTCTGCATCCTGTTCCAGACCAGCGCCATCATTCATGGCGGCGAGCGCAACTACATCATGGCGACCATCAGCCTGTATGTTTCGATCTACAACCTGTTCATCAGCCTGCTGCAAATTTTCGGCATCATGAGCCGCGACGACTGATCAACAACCGCTACACAAAAGCCCGCTTCGGCGGGCTTTTTGTTGTCTGCTGCAAGCATCTTTGGGCATCTGGCTTTATCATTACCGCAGATTTGCTGACAGAGCCCACCATGAAATTTGCCATTGCCCTTTATTCGGCAGCCCATGCACCCTCCTCCCGTCGTGCCCTGCGTTTTGCCCAGGCAGCACTGGCGGGCGGCCATGAAATTGTCCGGCTGTTCTTTTATCAAGACGGTGTTCACAGTGCTTCGAGCAATATCGTGACGCCCCAGGACGAACAGGACATCGCACAACAATGGGCGACCTTCGTCAGTCAGCATCAGCTCGATGGCGTGGTGTGTATTGCCGCAGCCTTGCGCCGGGGCGTACTGAATGAAGACGAAGCAACGCGCTATCAGCGCCCGGGGGTCAACCTGAAAGCACCGTGGGAATTGTCCGGACTGGGGCAATTACACGATGCCATTCAATCTGCCGATCGACTGATCTGCTTCGGAGGGCCTTGAAATGCCCAAGTCACTGTTGATTATCAGCCGCCAGGCTCCGTGGTCTGGCCCGGGGGCAAAAGAAGCACTGGACATCGTTCTGGCGGGCGGTGCATTTGACTTGCCTATTGGCCTGCTGTTTATGGATGACGGTACTTTCCAGCTCGCTCCAGAACAAAACGCCGGCGCCCTTCAACAAAAAAACCTCACCGCCAACCTGCAAGCCCTGGCCATGTTTGGCGTTGAGGATTTGTATGCTTGCCGCCACAGCCTTGACGAGCGTGGAATCTCGCCTGCAGGGCTTGCAGTCGCTGACGTACAGCCACTGTCAGCAGATGAAGTGCGTGCAGTCATTGACCGTTATGACCAAGTGATCACCCTCTGATGTCGACCCTACACGTTGTGAGCCACTCACCTTTTTCAGACACCCGCCTGGGCAGCTGCCTGCGCTTGCTGGGCAGTGAAGATGCCGTGCTGCTTTGCGGCGACGGGGTATACGCCCTGCAGCTACAAGGCAGCGCCCTCACATCCCTGGAAGAAAAAACCGTTTTTATCCTTGAAGAGGACTTGCAGGTGCGCAACCTCAAATGCCCGACATGGGCAACGGGTGTTGATTACCCAGCCTTCGTCGAGCTGTCGATTCGTTATGACAAGGTCAACACCTGGCTATGAATGTGCTTACTCTCAGCGGCAAAAGCATCGAACTGGACAAGGACGGCTACCTGCTGGACCTCAACGATTGGTCTGCCGAAGTCGCCCAGGCACTGGCCGTACAAACGGGCATCGAGCTAAGCCCCGAACACTGGGAAATCCTTGAGTTGTTGCGCAGCTTCTATCAAGAGTTCCAGCTGTCTCCTGCCACGCGCCCACTGATCAAGTACACCGCTCTGAAACTGGGGCCCGACAAAGGCAACAGCTTGCACCTCAACCGACTGTTTAATGGCACCCCAGCCAAACTCGCCGCCAAGCTGGCGGGCCTGCCCAAGCCGACCAATTGCCTATGAACACTCCCGCTGCGCTGACTCTCGAAACTCCGGCCGAACACCCGTTTGCTCAATTTGTACGCATCCTGGGCAAAGGTAAACGGGGTGCCCGCAACCTGACCCGCGAAGAAGCTCGCGAGGCAATGGGCATGCTGCTCGACGACAAGGCAGAAGACACCCAGCTGGGGGCCTTTCTGATGTTATTGCGGCACAAGGAAGAAAGCTCAGAAGAAATGGCAGGTTTCACCGAAGCCGTCAGAGACCGCCTGGCAGCACCCGCGATCAAGGTCGACATCGACTGGCCGACTTATGCAGGCAAAAAGCGCCACTTGCCTTGGTATCTGCTGGCCGCCAAGTGCCTGGCCCAGAACGGCGTACGTATCTTCATGCATGGCGGAGGCGCTCATACGGCGGGCCGAATGTACAGTGAGCAGCTGCTTGAGGTGCTTGGCATCCCGCTGTGCCGCAACTGGCAGAGCGTCAATGAAGCGCTGGACACAGGCAATCCGGCGTTTATGCCGCTGCAGGACTGGGCGCCGCAATTGCAGCGCATGATAGACCTGCGCAACACTCTGGGCCTGCGCTCGCCGATCCACTCCCTGGCACGCATTCTCAACCCCCTGAGTGCCCGCTGCGGCCTGCAAAGCATCTTCCATCCGGGCTATCAAAGCGTGCACCGAGAAGCCAGTGGCTTGCTGGGAGACACCAGCATCGTGATCAAGGGTGATGGCGGCGAAGTCGAAATCAATCCCGACACATCAAGCCATCTTTACGGCACAACGGCAGGCGTGAGCTGGGATGAAGAGTGGCCCGCCTTGTCGTCACAACGCCATGTCAAACCCCCATCGCTGGATCCGGAACATCTCAAGGCGCTTTGGCGTGGCGAAGTCGAAGACCGCTACCCCCAATTGGCCCTGTTGTCGACGATGGCCCTTGCATTGCGAGGGCTGGGCACCCCCCGGGAGCAAGCCTTTGAGCTGGCACAGCGCTATTGGGACAATCGTGACACATCGATCTAAACCTGTTGCTGGCCACCCGACTCTGCCTTTTTGCGAGACCACACCATGCTCATTCCCTACGACCAGCTTGAACCCGACACCCTCACCCGCCTGATCGAAGATTTCGTAAGCCGTGATGGCACTGACAACGGCGATGACACGCCTCAGGAAACCCGCGTGCTGCGTGTCCGACATGCGCTGAGCAAAGGGCAAGCGGTTATTTTTTTCGACCTTGAAAGCCAACAGTGCCAGCTGATGCCCAAGCACGCAGTGCCAAAAGAGTTCTTTGATTAATCCTTTGCAAGTTCGCCGCTGGCAAGGCGCCCAGTATTGCGGTCTCGTATCCGCTTATAGATTTCATCGCGATGAACACTGATGTCCCTGGGGGCCTCGACCCCCAGGCGCACGCTTGTACCGTTTACGGCAATAACGCACAGCGTTATTTCTGATCCGATTGAAATACGCTCGCTTGCGGCACGACTAAGTATCTGCATGGCTGTCATCCTAGGATCTGAGTAGGCATAAAGACTGCACTGCGTAAAACTACCCATCAATCCCTACAAATGAATTCAGCGCACGCCTACTACTTCCTCGGATACCTCCTACAGACTAACGGTCGAACAAGGCTTTAAGGGCTTGAAAAGCGCGGTCCCAGCAAGATGATGGTGGCGCCAATCACACACAACCCTACCCCAATCCAGTCTGAACCCAGTGGTCGAATGCGCTCAACGACCGCCAGCCAGGCAATGGACGTCACAATGTAAATCCCGCCATAGGCGGCATAGGCACGCCCGGCATAAGCCGCTTCGACCTTGGTCAGCAGCAAGGCAAACAACACCAGACTCACGATCGCCGGCAACGCCCACCATGGGCTTTTGTCCTGGCGCAACCACATCCAAAACCCATAGCAACCTGCAATTTCAAACAGAGCTGCCAAAAAAAACCATACGTAGTTGAGCATGCGCGTGTCTCCAGATATGCAGCGCGCCACCCTACCTGCGGGCCTGCTGGTGATCAAGGTCGAAGTCTTTTAAGACCGCCCTGAATAAAAATTGAATTATTCACCTTGCGCTCGAGTCGGATTTTATAAGCACTGCCCACCCCTGTATCTCAAGCGGCGCCCCAAAAAACTGCCTATCGGCGCAACACAATAAAGAAGGAAATATTCATGACCACAATTCTTCTGATCGTTCTTATTTTGCTGTTAGTCGGCGGACTGCCGGTGTTCCCGCACTCAAAAAGCTGGGGATACGGCCCCTCGGGCATTATCGGGACCGTGCTGGTAGTGCTGTTGATATTGCTCCTGCTCGGCAAGATCTGACGTCTGCAGCGCAATAAAAAAGAGGCCCTGAGGCCTCTTTTTATTTATCGGGCTGATTACTTGGGATCAGCCACGCCTGCGGTGTTATCCAGCAGGCTTTTGGTAGCGGTTTGCAGGAAGGATTCGAGCTTTGTCTTAAGCTCGGTCGCTTCAGGCGAATCGGTTACCACTTTTGCGTCAGCATTGGCGCCCAATTTGTACTGCCAAACCTTGGCCGGCATATCCTTGGGTTGAACCAGCAAGTAGTCGTCACTGATGATCGCCACGGTCTGGTCACTGCCGGACGGCTTGATCACACCGCTGCCCTTGTCGCCTTCTGGCAGGGTCAGCAGGTCACGGCCCCAGCATTGCTGACGGAACTCGCCACCCAGACGACCCATGATAGTCGGCACGATATCGACCTGAGTCCCCACGGTGTCATTTCGGGCACCGAACTTCTCCTGAATACCAGGCCCGATCAGCAGCAATGGCACGTTAAAACGCCCAAGGTCCATCTCGGAAATTTGCTGTTCGTTGCCGAACCCGTGGTCGCCGACCACGACAAACAGGGTTTCCTTGAAGTACGGCTCTTTACGCGCTTTTTCGAAGAACTGCCCCAACGCCCAGTCGGAGTAACGCATCGCCGTCAAATGCTCGTTGAGCGAACCACGATCAGTCACCGGCTCAACCGGCAACGGCGTAGGCAAGGCATACGGCGTGTGGTTGGACAGGGTTTGCAGCAACGCATAGAAAGGCTCTTTACCTTCACGCTTTTTCAGCTCTTCGAGGCCACGGTTGAACATGTCCTGGTCAGATACGCCCCAGGTAGGGTCCGAGAACACAGGGTTAACGAAATCGTTACGACCCACAAAAGTAGTCATGCCCTGGTTGCTGAAGAAGCCCGACTGGTTGTCCCAGGCAAAATCACCGTTGTAGACATACACATCATCGAACTTGCGGGCACTCAGCAATTCCGGCAGGCCGGACAACTTGTGGCTACCTTCCGGGGTTTGCATCAGGTATTCAAAACCCGGCAGGTTCGGGAAGCAGGCCATAGTGGCGAACATGCCCTGATGGGTATGGGTGCCGTTGGAGAAGAAGCGCTCAAACAGCAAGCCTTCCTTGGACAGGTTGTCGAAGTAAGGCGTGATATTGCCCGGGCGACCCAGCGCACCCACCGAGTGTCCGGCGAAGCTTTCCATCAGGATCACAACAACGTTCTTGATCGGCAGGGTTTTTTCCGCAGGCGGCGTGGTGTCACGGCGCACAGGGGCCGTATCCGGATCGACCAGCTTGTCGTGTTCGGTCAGCAGCATGTCGCGCACGGTCTGCTGAGCCACAGGCTCTTCCAGCGTGGCCTTCCAGATATTGGTGCGATCGTCACCGAAGCGGCTTTTGGCAGCAGCAATCAGGGACAGGGAACCGTTGAGACCCAACTGGTTAGCGAAGTTGGAGTCCGTTGTGTAGGCATCACCCCAGCGCAGCGGAGGCCCCTGACGCAGGGTGCCGCGAGCCGCAACCACACACACCAGCAGCAGCACCATGAACACGGCAACACGGCCATACCACGGCGCTACAGTGCGCGAAGTGCCCGAGGCAACTGCGCCAGCACTTGGACGGGTTACGCGGTCTGCACCACGGAATGCGAAGTACAGGATCACGGTGCCTACGGCCCAGGCCAACAGGTAACGCACTACCGGGAAGCCATACCACAACATGCTCATGACGGTTTTCGGGTCTTCCTTGACGTACTGGAAAACCAGGCCGTTGAGGCGTTGATGGAACTCACGGTAGAAGTCCATCTCCATCAGGCCCAAAAACAGTGCCAGGCTGGAGGCTGCGAGAAGCCAGAAGCGCAGCACCCCGCGCATGGCCATTGCCTTGACACTGAGCAGCGCCAACAGCAGTGGAATGCTGAAGTAAACGACAATGCGCAAGTCGAAACGCAGGCCGTTGGCGAACGCTTCGAGGAAAGTCGAGGCCGGGGTATCGAGGATCATTTCCCGGTTGTAAACCAGCAATGCCACCCGTAGCAGGGTGAACATCACCATCATGATCAAGGCACAGAGCAGCGTAAACGCCAGATGCGATTTGACGGTCGGTTGCAACACACGCGTGGCAGCATGTTGTTGGCTTGGGGCGTCCGGGTTTGCCATGTCGTTTTAGGACCCATTGGTTCAAGTTGAAGTGGCTTTATTGAGCATTGCCCTGCCCTTGGCACCCATGCGCTTTGGCACAGGCAGAGAGGTCACTCATAGGGGGGCAAATGTTGCATGATCACCCGTGGATTTCCACTGGAACATCGCTCTTCTTTACGCAGGATTTGGCCCGACACTAACCGCTAAACACCGGACTAGAGGCGTTTACACGTTGTGAAGCCGAAAATTTGCGTGCGAATTGTCTTAAAGTTTCCGTGAAAATTTCGTTCAAAGCACATCTTGATACACAAGAAAGGGCCATCAGGCCCTTTCCAGTCATTGCGTCGCCGTTGAGTGTCAGCACCGCCGATTGATCGCGCAGCAGCTTAAATCCGCACATTACCCCGCGGCCCGGCGATGGCCCAAATGACCAGCCCCAACACCGGCAGGAACAGAATCAGCAAGATCCAGAGGATTTTTGCCCCGGTACCCGCACCACTTTTAAGCACGTTGATGATGGCCCAGATATCGAGAGCCAGAATGATCAAACCGATCAGACCATTAAACGTTGAACCCATGATGACGCTCCTGAGTGAGTACGTGTGCACATAGGATAGTCACCCGCAGCCAGGGTTCCGCTTTTAATTGCACAGGCATGGTTTCAGCCGTGCACGGCAACCTTCAAGGCTTCGAGCGAAGGCGCTGCCGCGATACCCGCCTGGGCACACAACTCCAGCACGCGAGGCACGTCGTTGCCATACACCAGTACCACTTGAATCTCGTCATCCAGCGGCTGGCTCAGGTTCAACAGCACATAACCCCCCTTATCGGCGCTCATGCTGCCCATCTGGATCTGGATCCGGTTAAGCGCCGTCAGCGGCTCGGTCTTGGCCAACTGCTTGGGCTTGATATTGAACGCTACGTCCGGGCCAAACGAGGCTACGATCTGGGCAAACAGATCCATGTACGTATCTGCCTGGAACAACACCGTGTCCGGCAAGCTACCCACAATCACCCACTCGCCCAGCGGGATAGGGAAGCTGTCGTCGTAGTTGATGTCCGGATTGGCGGCCAGAAAGCCTGCCTGATCAGCGTAAGCTTGAGCCGCCTCATCAGCGATTGTGGCGATTTCGTCGTCACCCATGCACCCAGAGCTGATTTTGCTGATGAGTTCAACGAGAGTGGTTTTCATGGGCGAGGCCTGTCACAAGGAAATTTAAGGGCGCGCAGGATATAACAATTGCGCCCTTCAAGGGCAATCAGCCCGACAGCTTCTCGAGTTTGGCCACAGCGTCGGTTGCGCCCATGGTCTTGGCCGCATCCAGTGCCGTGATGCCATTGGCATCCTTGGCCTTGGGATCTGCACCCTTGCTGATCAGGTAATCAATGATCTCGGTGCGATTGAACATGGCGGCCATCATCAACGCGGTCCGGCCATCAAACGAAGCGCCTTCGACTTGTGCACCGCCCTCGACGAGGGTTTTGACCATGTGCAGATCACCCTTGAACGCAGCACCGGCAATCGGGCTCTGGCCGTTTTCATTGCGGATTTCGGGATCGGCATTGTGCTCGAGCAGCACCTTAACCGCCTCTACGTGCCCGTGATAGCTGGCCAGCATCAGCAAGGTATCGCCCTTGTGATTGCGCAAGTTGGCCGGCAATCCCTTGCTCAACAGAGCGGCCAGCATCGCAGCATCGCCGTCGCGCGCCTTGTTGAACACCTGTTCGGCAAAGTCGGCGGCCTCTTCAGGGCTCATCTGCCGGGCTTGATCTGCTGGCTTGTTGTCTGACATGTAAAGCTCCACCTTCGCTACAAAAAAACCTAGTTTCCTGAGACGGAGCAAAGGTGTCATCCCTTTTCTTCGCAAGATGACCATAGAAACAATCAATCGACGCTCAGACGCTCATATCAACTGGGCAAAATGCAGGATGCACGATGGCCCTTCATGCAAAATGCACGACAAGTGCATTTTGCATTAAATACAAGCTATTGATTTATAAGGATTTTCTAAAAAAAGAATAGTGGCACAATCGCTGCAACCTCTCCTCCATAGAAGCCCTTCAAGAGCTATGGAGCAAAACACATGAGCCTGATCCAGGAAAAATTCGCATCGTTGTTCTCCAACCACACAGTGACTGTCAAACCCCGCCCGGATGGCGGCGTGCTATTGACCCTGTGTGACAGCGATGGAAAACAGACCCAGCGCACGATCTCCTACGCCCAGTTGCATACCGCAGAACAATTGACGTGGGCCATCAGCGCCATTCGCCGTGACCTCGCCGGCACTGCCAGCGAACTGCCAACGATTTCGCTGCTGCAAAGCCAGCACCGCTTCGCCCTGCCGACCTACCACACCCGCTGATACCGAATGCCTGATGCAAAAAAGCCAGCGATCGCTGGCTTTTTGCTGTGCTCGATTCGGTCGCCTTAATCATCAAGGCCCGGGAAATGGCTGGCGATGTCTGCTCCCGTCGGATGAGCAACCATGCCCTGGGCATTGCCGAACATTCTGATGGCTACAAGGTGCGGGTGCTCACCCATATCAAACCATTGCGCCATGCCGGCAGGCACCGAGAGCAGATCGCTGCGTTCGCACAGCACTGCATAGAGATAATCACCGATGTGCAGCGAAACCAGCCCACGCCCGGCGACAAACAATCGCATTTCATCAGCACCGTGACGATGCTCGTCCAGAAACCTGGCGCGCAACTCGGCTTTTTGCGGGTGTTCGCTGCTGACGCTGACAACGTCAAGGCTGGCGCAGCCGTGTTCGCTCATCAGCCGATCAATCGGCTCACGGCAGGCCTGGACCACTTCGTCCTGGCTGGCGCCCGGCCGGATCGGTGTTGTGGTTGGCAGGCGATCAAAAACCACGCCCTGTTCGGCCAGTGTAGAAACGATGTCTTCAAAGTGGGTCAGCACCTTGTTGGGTAATTCAGGGCTCGATACGTGGTAAACGGACAGGCTGCTCATGGGACGGGGTTCCTTGGCTTGGGCGTGCATTCGGCTGTTGCGGGCAAGGCTCAGTGCCTGTCCTCTTTCAATCGAGTGGCAATGATAACGGCTGCGGTCAGGGCTGCGACGCTTGCCATACTAAAGGTGAAGGTGGGACCCAGGGTGTTCCAGCTATAACCGGAATACAGTGCCCCCACTGCGCCGCCAATCCCGGCCAGGGTGGCGTACAAGGCCTGGCCCTGCCCTTGCTGGCCCGGGCCAAAACTGCGCTGTACAAAGGTCATGGCCGAGGCGTGAAAACTGCCGAAAGTGGCGGCATGCAGCAGCTGCGCCAGCAGCAATACCCACAGGTGCTCGGCAAAAGAACCCAACAATAGCCAGCGCACGGCGGCCAGCATGAAACTGAACATCAACACCCGGCGCACTGAGAACTTGAGCAGGATGCGGCGCATGGCCAAAAACATCAGCACTTCGGCGACCACCCCCAGGGCCCAGAGCAGACCGATCACGCCCCGGCTGTAACCCAGGTCCTCGAGGTGCAGGGTGAGGAAGGTGTAATACGGCCCGTGGCTCATTTGCATCAACGCGACACAGGCATAAAACGCCAGTACACCGGGGCTGCACAATTGCTTTAAAAAGCCGCCCACGACGGCTGCACGCCCCTGACTGGAAGGTTGCGCATTCGGTACCCACAGGCTGCACAGCACAATGCCGCCCATGATCACGATCAGCGCTACCGGGTAGATATCCAGGCTCAGCCACTCAAACAGGCGTCCCAGAATCACCACCGCGAGGATAAAACCGATCGAGCCCCACAGGCGAATCTGGCTGTAACGCTCAGGCTGCTCGCGCAAGTGGGCAAAGGTGATGACTTCGAATTGCGGCAATACGGCGTGCCAGAAGAACGCGTGCAGCGCCATCACCAGTGCCAGCCAGGCATAACTCTGGCTGACGAAAATCAGGGCAAAGCTGAGCAAGGTGCAGAGCGCGCCAAGCCGCACAATCAACAGCCGCTGGCCGGTGTAGTCGCCAAGCCAGCCCCACAGATTGGGGGCCACGCAGCGCATCAACATCGGGATGGCCACCAGTTCGCCTATGCGCGCACTGGAGAAGCCGAGGTGATGAAAGTACAGCGCCAGAAACGGCGCTGTCGCGCCGAGCAAGGCGAAATAGAAAAGATAGAACCCGGACAGGCGCCAGTAAGGAAGTGTCGCCACGGTCGTCAGACCGTGGCGCCCAGCAACCCTTGCATTACAGCTGGCCCAGCACAGGCGTGCTTACACGCACGTCGGCATTTTGCCCACGATGACGCAGCAGGTGGTCCATCAGCACGATGGCCATCATGGCTTCGGCAATCGGGGTGGCACGAATGCCTACACACGGGTCATGACGGCCCTTGGTGATCACGTCCACCGGATTGCCATGCACGTCGATCGAGCGGCCCGGGGTGGTGATGCTCGATGTTGGCTTGAGGGCCAAGTGTGCAACGATCGGCTGGCCGGACGAAATCCCGCCCAGAATGCCGCCCGCGTTGTTGCTGAGGAAGCCTTCGGGAGTCATCTCGTCGCGGTGCTCGGTGCCACGCTGGGCAACGCTGGCAAAGCCGGCGCCAATCTCGATGCCCTTGACCGCGTTGATGCTCATCAGCGCATGGGCCAATTCAGCGTCCAGGCGGTCGAAAATCGGCTCGCCCAGACCCGGAATCACACCTTCGGCGACCACGGTGATTTTGGCACCGACCGAGTCCTGATCACGACGCAGTTGATCCATGTAGGCCTCAAGCTCCGGCACTTTGTCTGGATCAGGGCTGAAAAAGGCGTTTTCTTCAACCGAGTCCCAGGTCTTGAACGGGATTTCGATCGGGCCCAGCTGGCTCATGTAGCCGCGAATCACAATGCCCTGGGTTGCCAGGTACTTTTTGGCAATGGCACCTGCGGCCACACGCATCGCCGTTTCACGGGCCGAGCTGCGACCGCCACCGCGGTAATCCCGCTCGCCGTATTTGTGGTGGTAGGTGTAATCGGCGTGGGCCGGACGAAACAGATCCTTGATCGCCGAGTAGTCCTTGGACTTCTGGTCGGTGTTGCGGATCAACAGGCCGATGGCGCAACCGGTGGTGCGACCTTCAAACACCCCGGAAAGGATTTCGACTTCGTCGGCTTCCTGGCGCTGGGTGGTATGACGGCTGGTGCCGGGCTTGCGTCGATCCAGATCACGCTGCAGGTCTTCAAGGGACAGCTCCAGCCCTGGCGGGCAGCCATCAACAATGGCGACCAACGCCGGACCATGGCTTTCGCCAGCGGTGGTGACAGTGAACAGCTTGCCGTAGGTATTGCCGGACATGCAGGGCGCTCCGCGAAAATCAGCCGATAAAGTTCAGCCCGAAATCGGTTCAAGTTGTGTTGCAGCCACAACAGAAGTTGAACAGATCCCAGATAACCAAATGCGCCAGTATACGCAGGCTACCTCCGTAGTTCATCCTCGAACCTTACTCATCCGGGTTTGTCCAACCGGCACACTAGACAATGATGGCGCTATGATGCTGCGAATACTCTTCTTTGCACTGACCTTGCTTGGCTTTGGCTCCCAGGCCCTGGCAGCCCCCCCTTCCAATGTCTTGCTGCGGCCCATTGAGCTGGATACCGGCTCCGGCACGCTGTATGGCTCGCTGGTATTGCCCAAGAGTGACAAGCCCGTACCTGTGGTGCTGATCATTGCGGGTTCCGGCCCGACCGACCGCGACGGCAACAACCCCATGGGAGGGCGCAATGATGCCCTGAAAAAGCTGGCATGGCGCCTGGCCCAGAGCAATATCGCCAGCGTGCGTTTCGACAAGCGCGGCATTGCCCAAAGCCGGCCTGCCGGGCCTGATGAGCGACAGTTGAACCTGGATCAATATGTCACCGACGCGGTGGCCTGGGGCGAGAAGCTCAAAAGCGACCCGCGCTTTGGCAAGGTGTTTGTGCTCGGACACAGTGAAGGCGCATTGATCGCAAGCCTCGCAGCGCCCAGGATTGGCGCCGCCGGGGTGATTTCCATTGCGGGGACGGGACGTCCGGTGGGCGTCTTGTTGCGCGAACAATTGCAACGCAATCATCTGCCACCGGCACTGCTCAAACGCAGCTTCGAGCTGATCAGCACCCTCGAGGCCGGTCGCACCGACGATAACGTGCCTGACGACCTGCAACTGGTGTTCCGTCCCAGCGTGCAGCCTTACATGATCAGCCTTCTGCGCTACAACCCTGCTACCGCCTTTGCTGCGCTGAAAATGCCGGCGCTGATCATTCAGGGCACTCATGACATCCAGGTTGAGGTCAAGGATGCGCGCCTGCTCAAGGCAGCCAAGCCCGATGCCGTTCTGACGCTGATCAATGGCATGAACCACGTCATGCGGATCGTGCCAATGGACATGAAGCGCCAGATACAGTCCTACAACGACCCCAATCAGCGTCTGGCGGGAGAGCTGGGCGATCGAACTGTGCGCTTTATCACGAAAGTGAACGCCGGCCAGCCCTACAGTCCTGCGCATAACGGCCGATAAACCGGTGTCGGCCGCCTTTGCTTTGCTGACATTTCGGGCTAGCACAGGATTGAGCCGCTATGAGCGACACCCCATCACAACCCGCCGGGACTGAGGCACCGGCAGCGCCCGAGGCGCCGCCCCTGCCTTGGGCTGACGTGCAGCCCGAGCATTTCAGAATGCTGCGCCTCGCCCCTCTGCAGACAGACCGCAGCACCGGGGCACGCCCCCTGCGGTTTGTGCAGTTCGGGTATGCCGAACGCAACAGCAAGGAACTCAGCCTGCTGCGACTGGCTGTCTCCTTGCCTGGCCAGCGGGTACGCG
The DNA here is from genome assembly GCF_019345465.1 of Pseudomonas sp. NKUCC02_KPG. Lineage (GTDB taxonomy): Bacteria > Pseudomonadota > Gammaproteobacteria > Pseudomonadales > Pseudomonadaceae > Aquipseudomonas. Next base: position 57,317 of record NZ_JAHKRC010000002.1, on the reverse strand, counting down.
AGGAGCAAAATCATCTCGATGTGTGGGTCGACCACCTGACTCACCGCGTGCGCTTGAGCCCTGAGCGCGGCCTGCAGATTGAACCCCTGAACCGCGGAATAGGCCGCTTCTTACTGGCTCAAGCTGCAAAATGGGTGCAAAAAAGGTGGGCTCAGTACCGCATTGACGGGATCGATCTGCCCAGCAGGGACGCCCTGAACGAAGACAGCCGCCTGCGCCGCGACCATTTTTTGCGCGTGCACGGGTTTGATGTGGTGTATGCCGATGCCCAGTTTCTGAAAGCACGGCTGGAAGACGTACAGGCAGGCGAATTACTGGACAGCTGGAACGTCGAGAAACTTCAGATCCTGGAGATTCTTGATGCCGCGCAAATGCTCCAGCAGGCTGAGCAGAACCTGCAGGAGCAAGATGTGAAGCTGCGGGACAAGGAAGAAAAACTCAGCAGGCACCGGCGCGAAGAGACCGGCTTGCGTTTTACCATCACCTGCCTGGTGGCCTTTTCAGTGTTCCAGGCAGGCTTGTTGATCTGGATTGCGACACACCGCTGAAGCAGGTCGCAATCCGTAGCAGCCTTCGTTCCCAGGCAGCTGCTACTCACCTGCCATCAAACCCGCGAAGCGAACAGCGCCTGATGCTCTCGGCACTGCTCGGCGGTCAGCATGAACACCCCATGACCACCACGCTCGAAATCAAGCCAGGCAAAGTCGACTTCCGGGTACAGCGACTCGACGTGAACCTGGCTGTTGCCCACTTCAACAATCAGCAGGCCTTTTTCGGTCAGATGGTCAGCCGCCTCGGCCAGCATCCGGCGTACCAGGTTCAGACCATCATCGCCGCAAGCCAGGCCCAACTCCGGTTCATGCTGGTACTCGGCAGGCATGTCGGCAAAATCTTCAGCATCGACATACGGCGGGTTGGACACGATCAAGTCGAAGCGCTGCCCCGGCAAACCATCAAAGCCATCGCCCTGAACGGTGTATACGCGCTCGTCAACGCCGTGACGCTCAATATTCTGGTTAGCCACTTCAAGGGCTTCAAACGACAGGTCGGCCAGCACCACTTCGGCGTTCTGGAACTCATAGGCACACGCAATACCGATGCAGCCCGAACCGGTGCACAGATCTAGAATGCGCGACGGCTCAGTCCCCAGCCACGGCTCAAAACGTTTTTCGATCAGCTCACCAATGGGTGAGCGCGGAATCAGTACGCGCTCATCAACAATAAACGACATCCCGCAGAACCACGCTTCGCCCAGCAGATAGGCTGTTGGTACCCGCTCTTCGATGCGGCGCTTGAGCAAATGCTGCAGGTTGACCAGTTCATCGTCTTCAAGGCGGCAATCGAGATAACTGTCCGCGATTTCCCACGGCAGGTTCAGTGCACCCAACACCAGTTGACGGGCTTCGTCCCAAGCGTTGTCGGTGCCATGACCAAAGAACAGCTCTTCCCCATGAAAGTGGCTAACGGCCCAGCGAATATGGTCGCGCAAAGTGCGCAGGCGGGAAGTGATCAATGGTCTTACTCCTCAAAATCGATTGGCGATTCTAACAGCCAAACCTCGACGCGCCAAAGGCAGGCCACCGGTCTACACACCCCGCTGTTTTAAAACGTCAGAACACGTCCATGAAAAACCTGAAATCGCTCCAATTTGTACATTTTTACCTTTCTGCGTTACTCCTTGACATCGCTACAGGCCAGCAACCACACCGCTTGCACGACAGGCCATTCACATAAACGCTCCGCCAGTGGAGAATGTCTCAAAAGCCCCATTCAAAGGAGCCCCCGAATGCCCGCTTTAAAGACGATGTTTCAACTCACTGGACGTGGTTATGCCGCGGCCAATCTGAGCAATGCCAGCCTGCTGATCATCGATGCGCAAAACGAATATCTGAACGGGCCCCTGGCCTTGTCCGGCATGGACGCTGCCACTGCCAACATCGCCCTTTTGCTGGAGGCTGCCCGCAAGGCCAAGCGCCCGGTGATCCATATCCGTCACCTGGGCACCGTTGGCGGCATGTTCGACCCGCAGGGCGAACGAGGCGCGTTCATCAAAGGCCTTGAACCCCAGGGCGATGAGCTGATTATCGAAAAACGCATGCCCAACGCCTTCAATGACACAGGCTTGCAAAAAGCACTGGAGAACCTGGGTTCCCTGGATGTGATCGTCTGCGGCTTCATGAGCCACTCCAGCGTCAGCACCACCGTACGCGCAGCCAAAGACTATGGCCTGCGCTGCACCTTGGTCGAAGATGCCTGCGCCACCCGAGACTTGCCTACCCCGGACGGCATTATCAGCGCAGAGCAGGTTCAGAAAGCCGAGATGGCGATCATGAACGACAACTTCGCCACCCTGACCCTGACTAAAAACCTGATTTGATCTGAATCGGCTTCTGACGGGCGGCCTGCGCAACCGCCCATCAATAAAGACCGTCCACCTGCACGCAGCTTCCTGTTTCCCCCCTCCCAGGAACAACCTGCCCAATTCCCTGTCGAAGGGCCGATACCCTTTAAGGAAAGATCGGAATGAAGATCTCCGATGGTTTTGATGCTCGACGCTTACGCCCCAAGGCACACCGTGACTGGCGCTCACGCCTGGTACTGGTGTTTGCCGCGCTGATTGCGCTTGTGGGCGCGCTGTTACTGGTGGCAGGTGCCGCCAGCCTGATTGGCCGCCCCGGCGCCCTGGGTGAGCTCAATGCCAGCCCGGCGGGTGCAACACTGGTACTGGTGCTTGGCATACTGGTCTGCTGGCTGGGCGTCTGGATGTGGCGTCGTCGCCGTCGCCTGATGCGCCAGCCACTGGGCCTGAACATGGCCCCGCACCTGATGAAAAAACAAGACTGACGCACATCCGCCGCCCGATTGTCGTCGACTTGGGTAAACTAGCCGCCCTTCACGGAGGCTGACATGCAAGACGACGATTTTTCCCTGTTCAAAAACGAGATTCGCGGCGTTAAACCGATCAAGCATGATCGGGCGGACACCGGCAAACCCAAAGCTGACCGTGCACAGCTGGCAAAACTGCGTCAGTCAGCCACTGTGCGCACCAATGCGACCATCATCGACGGCCTGTCAGACCAATTCGTGATCGATGTTGGCCCCGAAGATCAACTGAGCTGGGCCCGTGATGGCGTGCAAGAAAGCCAGATGCGCAAGCTCAAGCTGGGCCAGATCAGCTTCGAAGGCAGCCTTGATCTGCATGGCATGACCGTCGAAAAAGCCCGCGAAACCCTTTGGGAATTCCTCAGCGAAGCTACCCGGCTTGAAGTGCGCTGCGTGCGAGTCACCCACGGCAAGGCCGTACGCCTGGACGGCAAGCGTCCAATGATCAAGAGTCACGTCAATACCTGGCTGCGCCAGCACTCACAGGTACTGGGCTTCTGCTCCTGCCAGGCCAAACATGGCGGTGCCGGCGCGGTGTATGTGATGCTCAAGCGCACCATGATGGAAGGTCGAGACGAATAACACGCTCTGCAAGGATTTAAACCCGCTTGCCTCAGGCAAATCGGTCAAGTCGAGCAGTTATCCACTAACTGCTCAATAAATGCATACTTCATCCGCCCTCTCCAATCCTGACGACTCGCTAAACTTCGCCCCCCCATTAAACTATCTAACTATGCAAAAAGTATGGCTACCCTCGCCTATTAACCTGCTGGATAATACGGGGTAATCGGCGCTTATTTAGCCCTCCACAAATGGATAACCTTTTTGTGACCCCACACCCTCCCAAAACACGCATATTAGTTGTCGACGACCAACCGCTTATCGTTGAAGAGATGTGTGAATTTCTTGAGAGTAACGGGTTCACCTGCATTCCCAGTTACAGTAGCCGCCAGGCCATTGACCTATTCAACGAAGACCCGTCGATCGCCCTGGTGGTGTGCGACTTGCTGATGCCCGGTTTCGACGGCATAGAACTCATCCAGAGGCTCAAGCAATACTCCAAGAAGCATCGCGTCTTCGATGCCGTCCTGCTAAGCGCCCAGGGCGAAAAAAAGGATCTGGTCCGTGCTCTGCGCGAAGGTTTCTCCGACTACCACCAAAAGCCTGTCAACCCCGACTCGCTGCTTCAGACGCTGAAGAAACTCGAAGAAAAGCAAACAGACAGCGCAGCACACAATCAGAGCACCGAGGCCTTGAGCAGGCGTTTGCAAGGCCTGATAAATTCCATAAGCGACATACATTCAGATATTAGAAAAGCCCATCCGCCCCGTACAAGAAATACCAGCAGCCCATCGGACACCGAACAAACGGACTATAAGGAATTTTTATTCAGCAAGTTATCACCTCGCCAACTGCAAGCGGCACAACTTGTCAGCGAAGGTAAAACAAACTACGAAATCGCCAGCGACATGGGCATTACGCCAAATACAGTAAAACTCTATATTTCACAAATACTGAACTTGACGGGCGCCTCCAATAGAACACAGTTAGCGCTCGCTTTAAAATCACATGGATTGAGTCTATAAAGCGATGAACATACGCTACAGCAAAGGGGTTGGCTCCTTTATCACTATTTGTATGCCGGACGCGGTGAGGGTCGGTTTACACCGTCAACTGAATGCAATTAAGAGCGCCAGGAACAGCCTGCAGGTACGCCTGGCCAGTGAGCGCGCAGAGGGCTTTAGTGAAGCACTCAAGACCCTCGATGTATTAACCTGTGAAGATATGGCCAGTGTCTCCCAGGTGATACACGCTGTGGTTCAAGCCAGAACCCAGGCGCTGACACTGTAACCGGGCCATGCACCAAAAAACTCACGGGCCAGGCTGGCGGTGGTCACGATGATTGGTTGAGCGCGCGCCTGGTCGAGTCGGGCTTATTTTCAAGAAGCGCCATCAAATCTGGCCCTCAAAGTGCGCCGACAATACAACTGTCGCCATACCTACGCTACCATGTGCCTCATGGCAGGCATGAACCCTGCGTTTATCGCCAATCAGCTTGGCCACGGCGTGCAGATATTGCTCTCGACTTACGCTAGGTGGCTCAATTCCAGCACAGACTGGAGCGAGCTCGGGAAACTCGAAAACAGCATGATTGGTACAAAATTGGCACGACCCGACGAGGTGCCACTATGAAACCCGCATGGAATATAGCCCTGTGACATTGGAACAAAACTACACCGCGATCCTCGGTCAACTCGGCGAAGACGTTTCCCGTGAAGGCCTTCTGGATACGCCAAAGCGTGCAGCCAAAGCCATGCAGTACCTTTGCCGTGGCTATGAACAAACCCTGGAAGAAGTCACCAACGGTGCCTTGTTCAGCTCTGACAACAGCGAAATGGTGCTGGTTAAAGACATCGAGTTGTACTCGCTGTGCGAACACCACCTGCTGCCGTTTATCGGCAAAGCCCACGTGGCTTACATTCCGAGCGGCAAAGTGCTGGGCCTGTCTAAAGTGGCGCGAATTGTCGACATGTACGCCCGCCGCTTGCAGATCCAGGAAAACCTGAGCCGCCAGATCGCCGACGCAGTGATGCAAGTCACCGGCGCCCTGGGCGTTGCCGTGGTGATTGAAGCCAAGCACATGTGCATGATGATGCGCGGTGTCGAGAAGCAAAATTCGTCGATGATTACATCGGTGATGCTGGGTGAGTTCCGCGAAAACGCCGCCACCCGTAGCGAGTTTCTCAGCTTGATCAAGTAATTGACGACCCGAAAAAGGCCGGCGTTTATCGCCGGTTTTTTTTCGCCTGCCTGTTTTCAGGTAAGCTGCGCCCCTTCTTACTTGCCCATGAGGCTTTTACTGTGTTTATCAAAGCGCTTCGCGTAGGCCTGGGTCAGCTCATCATCGCTGGCGATTTTGTTACCCGGCCCAGCAAAAAGCAGCGCCCGGCAGCCGCTCAGGCGCTGGTCGATCAAGCTGCAAAAAGCCTGACCCTGTACCAGTTCCACGCGTGCCCGTTCTGCGTGAAAACCCGCCGCACGTTGCGCCGCCTGAATGTGCCGGTAGCCCTGCGGGATGCGAAAAACAACGAGCAGGACCGTCAAACCCTGCTGGAGCAAGGCGGCAAGATCAAAGTGCCTTGCCTGCGCATTGAAGAAGACGGCAAGACCACCTGGATGTACGACTCCAAGGTGATCATTGAGTACCTGAACCAGCGCTTTGCCAACGTTTAAAGATCACGCCCCTCCCGCCCATAAAAAAACCGGCTCAAGGCCGGTTTTTTTTATGGGCGATCAGCTCAATCGAGCATCCCCACATGCCGCGGATGGCTGGCCACTCTTTGCAGCCAGGCCTGGATGCCAGGATAGCCGCTGAGATCAAAGCCGCCCTGATCGGCCACATGGGTGTAGGCGTACAACGTCACGTCAGCAATCGAATACTGCTCACCCACCAGGTACGGGGTGCGATTGAGCTGTTGCTCCATCACATCCAGCGCCTTGTAGCCGCGCTTTTGCAGTGTGCGGTACTCCTCCAGACGCTCTTGCGGCAACCCCAGGTAAAACTGGATAAACCTTGCCACCGCAATGTAAGGCTCATGGCTGTACTGTTCGAAAAACTGCCATTGAAGCACCTGGGTGCGCAAACGCGGCTCAGCTGGCAAAAACTCGCTGCCGTCGGCCAGGTAGTTGAGAATCGCGTTGGACTCCCACAGGCACGTGCCGTCTTCCAGCTCCAGCACTGGCACTTTGCCGTTCGGGTTTTTCGCCAGGAAATCCGGGGTTTGTGTTTCGCCCTTGAGGATATCCACCGCGAACCACTGATACTCAATGCCCAGCAAATGCAGCATCAGCTTGATCTTGTAGCAGTTGCCCGAATTGTAATCGCCATAAACCTTGAGCATCGTGCCTCCTTTAGGCCGCTTGAGCGGCCTGAGCCTGACGAATAACGTTAGCCAGGCGCTTGAGGCCTTCGTGCAGACGCGCCGGGTCGATGTGGCTGAAGTTCAGGCGCAGGCTGCCTACGTTCTGGTCCGGGTTGGCGAAGAACGGTTCACCCGGCATGAATGCCACGTTCTGCTCCAGCGCAGGCTTGAGCAACGTACGGGTGTCGAACGGCTGCTTTAGGGTCAACCAGAAGAACAGGCCGCCCTGTGGCACATGCCAGTCCGCCAGGTCCGAGAAGTGCTCTTCCAGCGCCAGCTGAAAACCGTCACGGCGTACGCGGTAGAAGTCACGCAACTCGGCCAGGTGGTTGGTCATTTTCTCGGTGCCGATCCACTGCAAAGCCTGCCATTGGCCAACACGGTTGGTGTGCAGGTCAGCCGATTGCTTGAGGCGCAGCAAATGGGGGAACAGATCAGGGCTGGCAATCAGGAAGCCAACGCGCAAGCCCGGCAACAGGGTCTTGGACACGGTGCCGGTGTAGATCCAGCTGGCTTTTTTCAGGCGGCTGACAATCGGCGTTGCACTGCCACCGTCAAAGTTCAGTTCGCGGTACGGCTCATCTTCAATCAGGGTGACGCCGAACTCGTCGAGCAAGGCCGCTACCGCGTCGCGCTTGGTTTCGCTGTAACGCACGGCAGACGGGTTCTGGAACGTCGGGATCAGGTAGATGAAGGCCGGGCTGTGTTTTTCCAGCTGCACACGCAAGGCGGCCAGGTCCGGGCCGTCGGCTTGCAGCGGGAACGTCAGGCACTCGGCGCCGAACAGCTGGAAGATTTGCAGCGCCGCCAGATAGGTCGGCGCTTCGAGCATGATTTCAGTGCCTTTGTCGATGTACAGCTTGGCTGCCAGATCCAGCGCCTGCTGCGAACCGCTAAGTACCATGACCTGGCTCGCATCGCAATCAACGCCCAATGCGCGGGCCTCTGCGGCCAGTACTTCACGCAGTGCCGGCTCGCCTTCACTCATGCCGTATTGACCCATCGAGGCCGGCATGTCGGTCCAGTCGACCTTGGGCAGCATGGCTTCAGCCGGTAGCCCGCCAGCGAAAGACATGACTTCCGGGCGTTGGGCCGCAGCCAGAATTTCACGAATCAAAGAGCTTTTCAGGCGGGAAACACGTTCGGAGAAGGCCATACAGATCACCGGTAGCGGAAGTAATTGGAAATAAGTCAAACTGGTTGACCGAAACTACGCCGCGAAGCCTAGATACGTCAATATGCTTGACCTTAAAAATCCGACCACTCAGCGTGCCGCCATGGAAGCCTTCTTCTTTGGCTATCAAGCGTTTACTGCAAAGGCAGACGAAATGCTGGCGCGCCGTGGGCTGAGCCGGGTGCATCAGCGCATCGTTTTTTTTATCGCCCACCATCCCGGTGTAAGCGTCAAGGAACTGCTGACGCTGCTGGGCGTAAGCAAACAAGCCCTCAATACGCCATTACGCCAGCTGATCGAAATGGATCTGGTGCGCAGCGTCGCGCCCGAGACCGACAAGCGCAAACGCCTGCTGGAGCTGACTGCTGACGGCGTCACCTTCGAGAAAAACCTGCGCCGCGAGCAGGTCAAACTGCTGCAACGGGTGTTCGCCCAGGCCGGTGACGACGCCGTCAATGGCTGGCTGGCGATCAATCATGCCCTGGGCCAAAGCCGCCAGCCCTAGCCTGGATACTGGATACTGGATACTGGATACTGGAGCAGGGCTCCCACAACAAGCCCACTTCCACCCATCACTTTCGGCCACAATCCAGAAAACATTATTTGCTTTTTTTGTATACAAAAGCATAATTCATCTCGCCTGCATTCTTGACCCAAAGGTCAGAAAAATGCTGCGCGCCTCACCAGTGCCCTTAAAAACAATAAAAGCCTGAGGAAAAACCGTGGACAGCCAAAAGTCAGAAGTACCCGCCGTTGAACTTTCTCCCCCCTCCTCCCGCGGCTGGCTGGAGCGCCTGTTCAAACTGTCGCTGCATGGCACCACGGTCAGGACCGAGCTGATCGCCGGGCTGACCACCTTTATCACCATGGCCTACATCATCTTCGTCAACCCCAACATCATGGCCGACGCGGGCATTGATCACGGCGCAGCCTTTGTGGCGACCTGCATCGCCGCTGCCCTGGGCAGCCTGTTAATGGGGCTCTACGCCAACTGGCCGGTAGGCCTGGCGCCAGGCATGGGCCTGAATGCGTTCTTCACCTACACGGTGGTCGGGACGATGGGCTACAGCTGGGAGACCGCCCTGGGCGCGGTCTTTGTCTCTGGCGTACTGTTTCTGATTCTGACCCTGTCACGGGTGCGCGAATGGCTGCTCAACAGCATTCCTGCCAGCCTGCGTTATGCAATGGGTGCGGGGGTCGGTTTGTTTCTGGGGATCATCGGCCTGAAAACCTCGGGCATCATCGTCGATAGCCCGGCCACCCTGATCAAGCTCGGCTCCCTGCGCGACCCGGCGCCGCTGCTGGCCGCCGTGTGCTTTTTGATGATTGCGATTCTTAGCTACCACCGCGTGTTCGGCGCGATCCTGATCAGCATTATCGCCGTCACTCTCGCGGGCTGGGGCCTGGATCTGGTGCACTACAACGGCATCATGTCTGCGCCGCCAAGCCTGGCTCCGACCTGGATGGCGATGGACCTCAAGGGTGTGTTCAATATCAGCATGATCAGCGTGGTGCTGGCCTTCCTGTTTGTACACATGTTCGACACTGCCGGCACCTTGATGGGCGTGGCCCAGCGTGCCGGCCTGGTCAAGGCTGACGGCAAGATCGAAAACCTGTCCAGGGCACTCAAGGCTGACAGCGCCTCAAGCGTGTTCGGCGCCGTGGTTGGCGTGCCACCCGTGACCAGCTATGTCGAAAGCGCCGCAGGGGTCGCGGCAGGCGGTCGGACCGGGCTCACCGCCGTCACCGTGGGCGTGCTGTTTGTTGCCGCGATGTTCTTCGCCCCCCTGGCTGGCATGATCCCCGCTTATGCCACAGCAGGCGCCCTGATTTACGTCGCGATGCTGATGATGGGCGGCATGCAGCACATCAACTGGGACGAACCCACCGACTGCATCCCGGCCATTGTGACCATGATCATGATGCCAATGACCTTCTCGGTCGCCGACGGGATTGCCCTGGGCTTTATCAGCTATGTCGCACTCAAGGCAGGCACCGGTAAATACCGCGAAATTTCTGTCAGCCTGTGGGTGCTCTGCGCTATTTTCATCGCCAAGTTTATTTACCTGTAAACCGGGCGATATCAACCGGCCCCGCCAATGACGCGGGGTCTTTGTGCTATGGGAGGAAGTGATGAGTCTGGAAACCTGGCTGCTGTTCAGCAGCGCGGCATTGGTGGTAATCCTGATTCCGGGGCCTTTGTCGTTATTGATGATCAGCAACAGTTTGAACTACGGCTTGCGCCGTTCTTACCCGGCATTTCTGGGGGGTGTATTTGCCTCGATTTGCCTGCTCAGTGCTTCGGCACTGGGTTTGGGGGCTTTGTTGCTGGCCTCGGAAAAACTCTTCAGCGCCCTGAAAATCGTCGGCGCGCTGTATCTGTTTTATCTGGCCTGGCAAAGCTGGAAACAATCGCGCCAGCCGGCCACGGTCACTAACGTGCCTGAAGCCGCACCAAAACCGCGCTTCAGCGCCCTGTTCGGGCGCGCGTTTGTACTGGGCGCCAGTAATCCGAAAGACATTTTGTTCTTTGCTGCCTTCCTTCCGCAGTTCCTCAACCCTGACCTGCCCTTCCTTAACCAGTTGCTGGTGATGATCGCCACCTGGACCGTACTCGACCTGCTGTGCAAGCTGGCCTACGGCCTTGGCGCCCATGGTGCGGCGGGTTATCTGCGCAGCGGCAAGGGCCAGAGCTGGTTCAACCGCATCAGCGCCGGGTTGTTTGGTGTAGCGGGAACGGCGTCACTGCTAAGCCGCTGATACAGCACCGCCTGTGTGGGAGCGGGCTTGCTCGCGATACAAGCGCCGCCGTGTTTCTGGATGAACGCGTCGATGCCATCGCGAGCAAGCCCGCCCCCACAAGTCATGTGTAGACAGGCAAAAAAAAGCCCGCAGTGTGAGCGGGCAAATAACCACATGCGCAGATCGATATCTTCTAGCTACCGCGATAGGTCGAGTAGCTGTACGGCGAAATCAGTAGCGGTACATGGTAGTGATCCTGCTCGGAACTGATCCCGAAACGCAGTACCACCACGTCCAGAAACGCCGGCTCCGGCAATTTCACACCCCGCGCGCGGTAGTAATCACCGGCACTGAACTGCACCTGGTAAACCCCCGAACGGTACGTATCCCCTTCCAGCAACGGCGCGTCGCAGCGGCCATCGCTATTGGTCAGCGCTGTAGCGACCAACTCCAGCCCCGAACCTTCAACCCGATACAACTCGACCTTGATCGAGCTGCCCGGACAGCCATGTGCGGCATCCAAAACGTGCGTAGTCAAACGTCCCATAGATTGTGCGACCTCCCGAGTCGGTGAAAAAAATGGCCACTGCACCCCTTTGGCGCACCAAAAGCATCAGCGAGAACACGATTAAGACATTTATCAAAAAAATTGTACACAATTAAAAAGCACAATTTCAGCCAGCCCTTGAGCCGCACCGCCTGCACGGTATTTCCTGTCAAAGCCGCAGGGTTAGCAGACTTCTTATCCATAAGCTGACCAATCAGGCAGGTTTCTTGCAAGTACCTTTCAGGCGCGAAGCATGGTAGAAATAGAAAAAATCAGGGTTACAAATAGATTATAAAGTTGTATACAATCAAGCCATCGCAGTGACGCCAGGTCTGGCCAATCGACTGTTAACACAAACAATAAGGAAGACTGTAGTGAGCGCTGACTACCCACGCGACCTGATTGGTTACGGTCCAAACCCTCCGCACCCGCATTGGCCGGACAACGCCCGTATCGCCCTGTCTTTCGTACTCAACTACGAAGAAGGCGGCGAGCGCAACATTCTGCACGGCGACAAGGAATCTGAAGCGTTCCTGTCCGAAATGGTCTCGGCGCAGCCGTTGCAAGGCGAGCGCAACATGAGCATGGAGTCCTTGTACGAGTACGGCAGCCGCGCAGGCGTGTGGCGTGTACTCAAACTGTTTCGCGAGTTCGACATCCCGCTGACCATATTTGCCGTGGCGATGGCCGCCCAGCGCCACCCGGACGTGATCCGCGCCATGGTTGCTGCCGGGCATGAGATTTGCAGCCACGGGTATCGCTGGATCGACTACCAGTACATGGATGAAGCCCTTGAGCGTGAACACATGCTCGAAGCCATCCGCATCCTCACCGAAATCAGCGGTGAACGCCCCCTGGGCTGGTACACCGGCCGCACCGGCCCCAATACCCGGCGCCTGGTGATGGAAGAAGGCGGTTTCCTGTACGACTGCGACACCTATGACGACGACCTGCCCTACTGGGAGCCCAACAACCCTACCGGCAAGCCGCATCTGGTGATCCCTTACACCCTGGACACCAATGACATGCGCTTCACCCAGGTGCAGGGTTTCAATACCGGCGAGCAATTTTTCCAGTACCTCAAGGATGCTTTCGATGTGCTGTACGCCGAAGGCGCAGAGTCGCCGAAAATGCTATCCATCGGCCTGCATTGCCGCCTCATTGGCCGCCCTGCGCGTCTCGCCGCCCTCAAGCGTTTCATTGAATACGCCAAGGGTCATGAACAGGTCTGGTTCACCCGCCGCGTGGACATCGCCCGCCACTGGCACGCCACCCACCCTTTTGTTGCAGAGACCGCCAAATGAGCGCCTTCAAGACCCTCAAGCCTTCACAACTGAGCCGTGAAGCGTTCGTGGCAGCCTTTGCCGATATCTACGAACACTCGCCCTGGGTCGCCGAAAAAGCCTGCGACCTGGGCCTGGACAGCAGCGTCGACACCATCGAAACCCTGCACCAGCGCATGAGTGACATTTTGTTGAGCGCCGATCACGCCAGCCAGCTGGCATTGATCAATGCTCACCCGGACCTGGCCGGCAAAGCAGCCGTCCAGGGCCAACTCACCGAAGCCAGCACCCATGAACAAGCTGGCGCCGGTATTCACCAATGCACGGCCGAAGAGTTTCAACGCTTCACCGAGCTGAACGAGGCCTATAAAGCCAAGTTCAAGTTTCCCTTCATCATGGCGGTAAAAGGCAGCGACCGGCACCAGATCCTCGCCGCGTTCGAGACCCGCATCCATAACCCGGCAGACGTCGAGTTCAAATGCGCGTTGGCAGAAATCAACAAAATTGCCCTGTTCCGATTACTCCAGCTCTAAGCCGAACCGGCACGTGCCGGTGACGCATCTCCAGCCACTTAATTAAAGGCAGACAAGAAGAATGAAAGCTTACGCCGTACCTTTCGAGAAGTTCGTCAACCTGGCCGATGCCCGCCTGGGCACCAAAATCGTTTCGGTCACCGATGACTGGTTCGCCGACGCCAACCGCCTGTTCCAGCCGACCCCGGCCGTATGGAAGGAGGGCGTTTTCGATGACAACGGCAAGTGGATGGACGGCTGGGAGTCCCGCCGCAAGCGCTTCGAAGGCTATGACAGCGCAGTGATCCGCCTGGGCGTTCCGGGCTCGATCAAGGGTGTGGACATCGACACTTCATTCTTCACCGGCAACTTTCCGCCGTCTGCCTCGCTGGAAGCCTGTTTCCTGGCCTCGGGCGAACCCAACGAAAACACCCAGTGGGTTGAAGTGCTGTCGGCTGTCGAGCTGCAAGGCAACAGCCATCACTACCACGAAATCAGCAATGACCAGGCCTTCAGCCACCTGCGCTTCAACATCTACCCGGATGGCGGCGTAGCGCGTCTGCGCGTGTATGGCGTGCCGTTCCGTGACTGGTCGGCAGTGGGTGACAACGAGCAGATCGACCTGGCAGCCGCCCTCAACGGTGGCCGCGCCCTCGCCTGCTCCGACGAGCACTTCGGCCGCATGAGCAACATCCTCAACCCGGGCCGCGGCATCAACATGGGCGACGGTTGGGAAACCGCACGCCGCCGTACTCCGGGCAATGACTGGGTCATCGTGGCGCTGGGCCATGCAGGCGAGATTGAAAAAATCATCGTCGACACCCTGCACTTCAAAGGCAACTACCCCGACAGCTGCTCGATCCAGGGCGCGTTCGTCAAGGGCGGTACCGACAGCCAGATCGAAACCCAGTCGCTGTTCTGGCGTGAGCTGCTGCCGAGTCAAAAAATGGAAATGCACGCTGAGCACACCTACAGCGAGCAACTCAAAAACCTCGGCCCGATTACCCATATTCGCCTGAACCTGTTCCCGGACGGTGGTGTAAGCCGCATTCGCGTACTGGGCAAAGTAGCGAAGTAATGCTGAGCCTGTAGTCGCTGCCGCAGGCTGCGAAGGGTTGCGAAGGGTTGCGAAGGGTTGCGGAGCAACCCGCTATCTCACTCGCAGCCTGCGGCAGCGACAACAAAAGCAACACGATGACCTGACAGAAACCCGAATAAGAAGACCACCATGCGCACATTGATGATTGAACCGCTGACCAAAGAAGCCTTCGCCCCTTTCGGCGATGTGATTGAAACCGATGGCAGCGACCACTTCATGATCAATAACGGTTCGACCATGCGCTTTCACCGTCTGGCAGAAGTCGAAACGGCTACGCCAGAAGACAAGGCGATCATCAGCATTTTCCGCGCCGAGGCGCAGGACATGCCATTTACCGTTCGCATGCTGGAGCGCCATCCGCTGGGCAGCCAGGCGTTTATACCGCTGCTCGGCAACCCCTTTCTGATCGTGGTCGCGCCACTTGGCGATGAACCTGTATCAGGCTTGGTCCGCGCCTTTGTCAGTAATGGCAGGCAGGGCATTAATTACCATCGCGGCGTTTGGCACCATCCGGTGCTGACGATCGAAAAGCGGGATGACTTCCTGGTGGTTGATCGCAGTGGCACAGGCAATAACTGCGATGAGCATTTCTTTAAAGAGGATCAGTTGCTGTTCCTCGCCCCCCACCAATAAGAGAAGGTCCAACACTCATAAAAGAGTGACGGGCAAGAGGTAAAGACTGTGGAAGCACATCTAATGGAATGGCTGAATCTGAGCGTGCGCTGGATTCATATGATCACTGGTGTGGCCTGGATCGGCGCATCGTTTTATTTCGTCTGGCTGGAGAACAATCTCAACCGTGCCAACCCCAAGGATGGCCTGGCAGGCGATCTATGGGCGATTCACGGCGGCGGCATTTACCACCTCGAAAAATACAAGCTGGCCCCACCCACCATGCCGGAAAACCTGCACTGGTTTAAATGGGAAGCCTATTTCACCTGGATGTCAGGCATCGCCCTGCTCTGCCTGGTCTTCTACTTCAACCCCGCGCTGTACCTGATTGCTCCCGGCAGCAGCCTGAGCGGTCCCGAAGCAGTGGCCATCGGGATCGGTTCGCTGATCGCCGGCTGGTTCGTTTACGACTTTCTCTGCGACTCCGCCCTGGGCAAGCGCCCGGCGTTGCTCGGTTTCGTCCTGTTTGTGTTGCTGGTTGCGGCAGCGTTCGGCCTGAGCAAGGTGTTCAGCGGGCGCGGTGCTTACCTGCATGTGGGCGCCATTATCGGCACCATCATGGTCGGTAACGTGTTCCGCACCATCATGCCCGCACAACGCGCTCTGGTAGCCGCGATCAAGGAAGGCCGCAGCCCCGATCCAGCCCTTCCGGCCAAAGGACTGCTGCGTTCGCGACACAACAACTACTTCACCTTGCCGGTGCTGTTCATCATGATCAGCAACCACTTCCCGAGCACCTATGGCAGCCAGTACAACTGGCTGATCCTGGCCGGGATTGCGGTGCTGGCGGTGTTGGTGCGTCATTACTTCAACACCCGTCACGACAGCCACAAATATGCCTGGACCTTGCCTGTGGCAGCGTTGGGCATGATCTGCCTGGCTTACGTCACCGGTCCAAAACCGGTATCGACCGCGCCCGAAACGGCCAAAGTCATCAAGTACCAGCCGCTTCCTGAAACCGCGCTGGGCGGCGTCAAAGCCGCGGATGCTCCGGCCCCGGTCACCGCACCCGCTGCCCCGGCAGCACCGGTGGCCACCGTCGATTTCGAGAAGGTCCATTCGGTGATCCAGGAACGCTGCACGGTCTGTCATTCCGCCACGCCTACCAGCCCGCTGTTCAGTGCAGCCCCAGCAGGCGTGATGTTCGACACCGCGCAGCAGATCAAGCTCATGGCTCCACGTATTCAGGCCCAGGCCGTCGCCACCCCGATCATGCCGCTGGGCAACATCACACAGATGACCCAGCAGGAACGTGACCTGATTGGCGCCTGGATCAGTGCGGGAGCCCAGACCAACTGATGCACATACTTTGCGGGCGCAGCCTGGCTGAGCCCGCTAGTACACACCACTAGCTCACAACAATAAAAAATGACCGAGGTGTTGCATGTCCGATTTAACCGAACCGCGCATACCCGCCATAACCGCGCCGCCCCCGCTGGCGCGGCTACCCATGCTGCAACTGATCCTGGTCGGTTTGCAGCATGTGCTGCTGATGTATGGCGGCGCCGTGGCCGTGCCGCTGATCATCGGACAGGCCGCAGGCCTGAGTCGGGAAGAAATCGCCTTTTTGATCAACGCCGACCTGCTGGTGGCGGGTGTCGCCACTATCGTGCAATCGATGGGGATCGGCCCCATGGGTATTCGCATGCCGGTCATGATGGGGGCCAGCTTTGCGGCCGTCGGCAGTATGGTGGCAATGGCCGGGATGCCGGGCATCGGCCTGACCGGGATCTTCGGCGCGACCATCGCCGCAGGCTTTTTCGGGATGATCATTGCGCCGTTCATGTCCAAGGTGGTTCGCTTCTTTCCACCCCTGGTCACCGGCACCGTGATTACATCGATCGGCCTGTCCCTGTTCCCCGTTGCGGTCAACTGGGCCGGTGGCGGCAGTGCTGCTGCGCAGTTCGGTTCCCCGACGTACCTGGCCATTGCGGCACTGGTGCTGGGAACCATCCTGCTGATCAACCGCTTCATGCGTGGCTTCTGGGTCAACATTTCGGTATTGATCGGCATGGCCCTGGGCTATGTCCTGTCAGGCGCCATTGGCATGGTCGACCTCTCCGGCCTGGACAACACCCCGTGGCTCCAGGTCGTCACGCCGCTGCACTTCGGCATGCCGGAATTTCATCTGGCCCCGATCCTCTCGATGTGCCTGGTGGTGGTGATCATTTTTGTCGAGTCCACCGGGATGCTCCTGGCACTGGGCAAAATCACCGACCAGGAAGTCACTCCACGCATGCTGCGTCGCGGCTTGCTGTGTGATGCCGGGGCGTCGTTCATTGCAGGTTTCTTCAACACCTTTACCCACTCCTCATTCGCCCAGAACATTGGTCTGGTACAGATGACCGGCGTGCGTTGCCGCTCGGTGACGATCATGGCCGGTGTCTTTCTGATCACCCTGAGCCTGCTGCCCAAGGCAGCGTATCTGGTGGCCTCGATTCCGCCTGCAGTTTTGGGTGGCGCCGCCATCGCCATGTTCGGCATGGTCGCGGCCACAGGCATCAAGATCCTCCAGGAAGCCGACATTGCCGACCGCCGCAATCAATTGCTGGTGGCCGTCAGCATCGGCATGGGCCTGATCCCGGTGGTACGCCCCGAGTTCTTCGCCCACCTGCCACTGTGGATGGACCCCATCACCCACAGCGGCATCGCCATGGCCGCCGTCAGCGCGGTATGCCTGAACTTGATGTTCAACGTACTGGGCGGCGCCGAGCGCGCAGCCATGAGCGGGCACGTGCATCAGCACTGACCTGTGGGAGCGGGCTTGCTCGCGATCGGATCACCGCGGTTTACCTGAACAACCGCAGTGCCTGAGTCGCGAGCAACCCCGCTCCCACAGATTTGCCAGCATCTGACACAAAACAATAATAAAAAGGAGTTATCCATGAACTGCAAACACTGGGGCGTCACGCTCGCGGGTGGGTTTCTGGCTGCCAGCCAGGCAATGGCCGGTGATCTGTTTCTGTGGCAAACCAACAGCCTGGCTTACCTGTACGGCAAGAATTTCGCGATCAACCCTTCGATCCAGCAAACCGTCACTTTCGAACATGCCGACAAATGGAAATACGGCGACAACTTCCTGTTTGTCGACCGCATTTTCTACAACGGCAAGGATGACCCCAACAAAGGCCCGCACACCTACTACGGCGAGTTCAGCCCACGCCTGTCGTTCGGCAAGATCTTCGACCGCACGCTTGAGTACGGCCCGATCAAGGACGTGCTGCTGGCCATGACCTATGAGTACGGCGAAGGCGACAGCGAGGCGTATCTGATCGGCCCCGGCTTTGATCTGGCGGTGCCGGGCTTTAACTACTTCACCCTTAATTTCTATCGTCGTCATACCGAAGGGCCGCGCCCTGGTACCGGGGTTTGGCAGATCACCCCGTCGTTTTCCTACACCATCCCCATGGGCCGTTCCAACCTGCTGATCGACGGCTACATGGACTGGGTGGTGGACAATGACCAGAACTCACGCGGCACCTATCACGCCAACCTGCACTTCAACCCCCAGATCAAATATGACCTGGGCAAGGCCCTGAACCTGGGTGAAAAACAGCTGTATGTCGGTATTGAATACAGCTACTGGAAGGACAAGTACGGCATCGAAAGCAGCAGCCGCCTGGACACCAACCAGAACACCGCCAGCGCCCTGATCAAAGTCCACTTTTAAGTTAAAGACAGTGCACGCTCTGTTGTCCCTCACCCAGGGTGATAACAGAGCGCTTGAGTGCAAACGCCTGAGCCAGTATTCTCCGCGCCCGCTCGAACGCCAGTAATATTTAAAGTTGACTCAAGAGGCAACTTTAAACCTTTAAATCAAAGGCTTACTGACTGTTTTAAAGCACGGACCAAGGCGCCAATACAGAGCGCCACGTTCTCACTACTGCACGACTTTTTACTTTTTTGGAGCTAACCGAATGAAGCGCACTCTTACCAGCCTGATGCTTGCGGGGAGCATGTTGGGCGGGGCTCCGGCAGTCGCCGGCGACCTGCTGCAATGGCAAACCAACAGCCTGACTTACTTGTATGGCAAGGACTTCCAGGTCAATCCGAAGATTCAGCAAACCCTCACCTTCGAGCATGCTGACAGCTGGAAGTACGGCGATAACTTCTTCTTCCTCGACCGTATTTTCTACAACGGCAAAGAAGACGGTAACGTTGGCCCGAACACCTATTACGGCGAGTTCACGCCTCGTTTGTCGTTCGGCAAAATCTTCGACCAGAAGTTTGAATTTGGCCCGATCAAAGACGTGCTGCTGGCCATGACTTACGAGTTTGGCGAAGGCGACACCGAGGCCTACCTGATCGGCCCGGGTTTCGACCTGAACGTGCCGGGCTTTGACTACTTCCAGTTGAACTTCTACCAGCGCTTCCCTGAAGGCAACCGTGCTGGCAAAGGCGTCTGGCAGATCACCCCGGTGTGGTCCTACACCCTGCCCCTGGGCAATTCCGATGTGCTGATCGACGGCTACATGGACTGGGTGGTGGACAACGACCAGAACTCACGCGGCACCTACCACGCCAACCTGCACTTCAACCCGCAGATCAAATATGACCTGGGCAAGGCATTGAGCTGGGGCGCCAAGCAGTTGTACGTCGGCGTTGAATACGACTACTGGAAAAACAAGTACGGCATCGAAGACAGCGGTTCATTCAAAACCAACCAGGACACTGCGAGCCTGCTGGTCAAGTACCACTTCTGATGCGCGAGCCCCGGGCGCCTTATCGCGCCTGGGGCACCTGCAACAAACCCCGCAGCATCAGGTCCAGGCTGTCCAGCGCAGCCGCCAGACGCTGCGGCGGGTTGTCGGCCTCGGCAATCCAGAACGACGCATCCATCAAGCCGCCCTGAATCAGGCGCGCCAACGCCTCGGGGTCGGTGCGTTGAATCACGTGTGTATCCATCAAGCCCTGCAGCATCGCCGCCATCGACAGACAGCACACTGACTGAGTGTTCTGCACGTATTGCGAGCCCAGCACCGAAGGCGCATCCCGCAACAAAATACGCTGCACTTCGATTTGCAGAGCCATCTCCAGATACAGCCGGCACTGATCCTGAAACCCTTGCCACTGGCTGTCGGCTTGCTCAAGCACCTGAGCCAGTTGCGCATCCAGCTCGGCATCGATTTGCTGGGCCACCGCCTGAAACAAACCCTTCTTGTCACCGAAATGGTGATACAGCGCCCCGCGCGTCAAGCCCACCGAAGCCGTCAACTCATCCATCGAGGTCTGGGCGTAGCCCACTGAACCAAAGGCCAGCCGTGCAGCTTCAAGCAGCTTGCCACGGGTTTCTTCGATCATTTGCGACCGCGCTTTGGGCGCCATGCCTGCCACCTTTAATTTTGGATACACGACGTATGTTAATTGACATACGCCATGTATGCGTATATTTCTACATACGCCGCGTATGTAGCATTCACGAAAATATGTAGTCGCTGCCGCAGGCTGCGAAGGGAGCCGCGGAGCGTTTTGGAAAACGGGTTGCAGAGCAACCCTTCGCAGCCTGCGGCAGCGACTACAGAATCAAAGTGTGTCCACCCAATGTTCCGGAGCTTGTATGGCTAACCCTTATCGCGAGATTTTCAGCGCCCCCGGCACCAAGGCTTTCAGCGGCGCGGGCCTGATCGCACGGATGCCGATATCCATGGTCGGCATCGGTATCATCACCATGCTTGCACAGTTGCAGGGCTCCTATTGGCTGGCCGGTGGCGTGGCCGCCACCTTTGCCCTGGCCACTGCCCTGCTGGCACCGCAGATCTCACGCTGGGTCGACCGCTACGGCCAGAGCCGTATCCTGCCAGGCGTCACCGCCATTGGCGTCAGCGGCCTGCTGGCCCTGCTGCTGTGCAGCCACTTTGGCGCGCCGGACTGGACGCTGTTTGTGTTCGCCGCACTGTCGGGCTGCATGCCCAGCATGTCGGCGATGGTCCGGGCACGCTGGACCGAGCTGTACCGCGGCTCGCCCAAATTGCACACCGCGTTTTCATTCGAGTCGGTACTCGATGAGGTCAGCTTCATTATCGGCCCGCCGATTTCCGTAGGCCTGAGCGTCGCCCTGTTCCCCCAGGCCGGGCCACTGGCGGCAGCCATCCTGCTGGCCATTGGCGTCAGCGTGTTTGTGCTGCAACGCAAAACCGAACCGCCGGTACATCCGCGCAGCAACGAACACAGTGGCAGCGTACTGCGCCAGGGCGCCGTGGTGATCCTGCTGCTGGCCTTGCTTGGGCTGGGGACGATTGTGGGCACAGTGGACGTGGTCAGCGTGGCCTTTGCCCAGCAACAGGGCCAGCCTGCGGCTGCCAGCATCGTACTGTCGATGTACGCCTTCGGTTCCTGTGTCGCCGGGCTGATCTTCGGCACGCTCAAACTGAACATGC
The DNA here is from genome assembly GCF_019345465.1 of Pseudomonas sp. NKUCC02_KPG. GTDB lineage: Bacteria > Pseudomonadota > Gammaproteobacteria > Pseudomonadales > Pseudomonadaceae > Aquipseudomonas. Next base: position 36,105 of record NZ_JAHKRC010000002.1, on the reverse strand, counting down.
CGCTGCCCAAACTGTTTGTGCTGGGGGCACTGGCCACATCGGTCACGATGGTGCCACTGATGTGGGTCGACAGCGTCGCCACGCTGGCCGTGGGGATGCTGGTCGCCGGGCTGTTTTTTGCGCCAACCCTGATCACCGCCATGGGCCTGGTGGAAAACATCGTACCGCCCGCCAAACTGACCGAGGGCCTGACCTGGATGATTACCGGCCTGGGCATGGGGGTTGCCCTTGGCGCCGTCCTGGGTGGCTGGGTGGTGGACGCTTACGGCGCCCAGGCGGGCTTTACCGTGTCCCTGGCTGCCGGTGGCGTGATGGTGCTGTTCGCCGTGCTCGGCTACCGCCTGCTGCAGGACAGCACCGTACCCCGCGCCATAGCGGCCTAGCCTTTGACCGTGCGCCAGACCTTGCTCACACCAGACACCACCGCCAGCACCACTGCGCCGGCAATAATGCCGGCCACGGCGTTGAGCAAGGTCGGCACGATTGCCGAGACCACGCCCAGCCATTGCGCGCTGCCTTGCGCCACGCCTTCAACCCAGTGATGCAGCGCCGGCACGCCATGGGTCAGGATGCCGCCGCCGACCATAAACATCGCCGCCGTGCCGATCACTGTCAGGCTTTTCATCATGTAAGGCGCAGCGCTCAACACGCCGCGGCCAAAACTGCGCTGGAACCGCGGCCATGCACCGTCGCCGGTTTTTTTGCTCAAGTACAAGCCACCATCGTCGAGCTTGACGATACCGCCCACCACGCCATAGACGCCGATCGTCATCACAATCGCGATCCCCGACAACACCACCACTTGCTGCATCAGCGGTGACTCGGAGACGATTCCCAGGGTGATGGCAATGATTTCGGCCGACAGAATGAAGTCCGTGCGCACTGCGCCCTTGACCTTGTCCTTTTCAAACGCCGCCAGGTCGACTTCAGCGCCGGCCAGCGACTCTTGCAATGCCTGGCGCTGGTTTTGGGCGTCAGCCTTGCTGTGTGTGAGGCTATGGGCAACCTTCTCAAAACCCTCAAAACACAGATATGCACCGCCCACCATCAACAACGGTGTCACCGCCCACGGCGCAAATGCGCTGATGGCCAGTGCTGCAGGCACCAGGATCAGCTTATTGCGAAACGAGCCCTTGGCCACGGCCCACACCACCGGCAACTCCCGGTCGGCCCGCACGCCCGAGACCTGCTGGGCGTTGAGTGCCAGATCGTCGCCCAGCACTCCGGCGGTTTTTTTGGCGGCCACTTTAGTCATCAGTGCGACGTCATCGAGCACGGCGGCAATATCGTCGAGCAACATCAGCAAGCTACTGCCAGCCATAGAAAAACGTCCTTTGGGATTGAATGGCCACAAGCATAGCGCGTGACAGCCCGAAAGCTGCAATCTTGAGCCACTTGCAAGCCCGGTGCTACCATGCCCGACCGCCCCAGAAGGCAAGGACATATCGGGTTTATGAGCAGTATCCGCGAGCGTAATAAAGAACTGATTTTGCGTGCCGCCAGCGAAGAGTTCGCTGACAAGGGTTTCGCCGCCAGCAAAACCAGCGACATCGCGGCCAAGGCAGGCGTGCCCAAGCCCAACGTCTACTACTACTTCAAATCCAAGGAAAACCTCTATCGCGAGGTACTTGAGAGCATTATCGACCCGATTCTGCGGGCTTCGACACCGTTCAATGCCGATGGCGAACCGAACGAAGTGCTGAGCAATTACATCCGCTCAAAAATCCTCATTTCCCGCGACTTGCCGTTTGCCTCCAAGGTGTTTGCCAGCGAGATCATGCACGGCGCCCCGCACCTGAGCGAAAAACAGGTCGAACAGCTCAACGTCCAGGCCAAGCACAACATCGACTGCATCCAGATCTGGATCGACCGTGGCCAGATAGCCCCGATCGACCCCCATCACCTGATGTTCAGCATCTGGGCGGCGACCCAGACCTACGCCGATTTTGACTGGCAGATCACCGCCATCACCGGCAAGGCCAAACTCGAAGACAGCGACTACGAAGCCGCGACCCAGACCATCATCCGGCTGGTGCTCAAGGGTTGTACTCCAGACTGAGCCCCTCTTAGAAACCTGTGGGAGCGGGCTTGCTCGCTCCCACAAGGCCCGCCCCGCCTCAATACGGTCTCTGCGTTTAGACCACCACCCCCGCATCCGCCCGCAAGCCCAGCGCTTCCACTGCACTGATCGCGCACTGCTCGTCGATATCCGAGGTGTCGCCGCTGATGCCGATCGCGCCGACCACTTGCCCCGATTGATCACGGATCAACACCCCACCAGGCGCCGGTACGACGTCGCTCTGCCCCATCCCGTTAAGGGCGGCATAAAACGCCGGGCGCTGCTGTGCGTCCAGCGCCAGCAAACGCGAACCCTTGCCCAGGGCAATCGCGCCCCAGGCTTTGCCAATCGCGATGCTGGGACGCAACAGGCTGGCGCCATCCTCGCGCTGCAGCGCCAACAGATGTCCGCCACTGTCGAGCACCGCCACCGTTAACGGTGCCGCGCTGATCTGGCGCCCCGTGCTCAAGGCCTGAGCAGTAAGGTCTAAAGCGACTTTCAAGGTTAAAGCACTCATGGTTGCCGTCCTTATCTTGTTATGGAAAGCCTTTCGCGCGCCGTTTCAAGGCGCATTCAATGCAGACAATAGAACACAATATAAAATTGTTTTGTATACAATTTTAATGAGCCATTCATTTAAAAAATACCGGCAGTGCCTGAATACAGGGACTGGGACTCATCAGTCACAGATTCAACAAAAGCCATTGACCTGCACCGCGGAGGATGAATACACTCGCTCAACAGCCACTTGTATACAATTACAAAACGTAAGAGGCACAAAACAATGAGCAAAATGAGAGCAATCGAAGCCGCCGTTCTGGTGATGCGTCGCGAAGGTGTCGATACCGCGTTCGGTATCCCGGGTGCCGCAATCAACCCGTTGTACTCGGCCCTGCAAAAGGTCGGTGGCATCGATCACGTCCTTGCTCGCCACGTGGAAGGCGCCTCGCACATGGCCGAGGGCTACACCCGTACCAAGGCCGGCAATATCGGCGTGTGCATCGGCACTTCGGGCCCGGCAGGCACCGACATGGTGACGGGCCTGTACAGCGCTTCGGCCGACTCGATCCCGATTCTGTGCATCACCGGCCAGGCACCACGGGCGCGGATGCATAAAGAAGACTTCCAGGCAGTCGATATCACCACCATCGTCAAACCCGTCACCAAGTGGTCGACCACCGTGATGGAGCCTGGCCAGGTGCCTTACGCCTTCCAGAAAGCCTTTTACGAAATGCGCTCCGGGCGTCCCGGCCCGGTGCTGATCGACCTGCCGTTCGATGTACAAATGGCCGAGATCGAATTCGACATCGATGCCTACGAACCGCTGCCATTGGCCAAGCCATCGGCGACCCGATTGCAGGCTGAAAAAGTCCTGGCCCTGCTCGATCAGGCCGAACGCCCGCTGCTGGTCAGTGGCGGGGGCGTCATCAACGCCGACGCCAGCGAGTTGCTGGTGGAATTCGCCGAGTTGACCGGCATCCCGGTCATCCCGACCCTGATGGGCTGGGGCACGATTGCCGACGATCACCCGCTGATGGTGGGCATGGTCGGCCTGCAGACATCCCACCGCTACGGCAACGCCACCCTGCTCAAGTCCGACGTGGTACTGGGCATCGGCAACCGTTGGGCCAACCGTCATACCGGTTCGGTCGACGTTTACACCGAGGGTCGCAAGTTCATACACGTTGATATCGAGCCAACCCAGATCGGCCGCGTGTTCAACCCGGATCTGGGCATCGTTTCCGACGCAGGTTCCGCGCTCAAGGTATTCCTTGAAGTGGCCCGCGAATGGAAGGTCGCCGGCAAGCTGAAAAACCGCAGCGCCTGGCTGCAAGACTGCCAGCAACGCAAGGCCACGCTGCACCGCAAGACTCACTTCGACAACGTGCCGGTCAAACCCCAGCGCGTGTACGAAGAGATGAACCAGGTGTTCGGCAAAGACACGTGCTACGTCAGCACCATCGGTTTGTCGCAGATTGCCGGTGCGCAGTTCCTGCACGTTTACAAACCGCGTCACTGGATCAACTGCGGTCAGGCCGGCCCTCTGGGCTGGACCATTCCTGCGGCGCTGGGCGTGGTCAAGGCCGACCCCGACCGTAATGTCGTGGCGCTGTCCGGCGACTATGACTTCCAGTTCATGATCGAAGAACTGGCCGTGGGCGCACAGTTCAACCTGCCGTATATCCACGTCGTGGTGAACAACTCCTACCTTGGGCTGATTCGTCAGGCACAACGCGGGTTTGAAATGGACTACTGCGTTCAGTTGGCTTTCGACAACCTCAACGCACCCGAACTCAACGGCTATGGCGTTGACCACGTTGCCGTCGTTCAAGGCCTGGGCTGCAAGGCCTTGCGTGTGTTCGAACCGAGTGAAATCCAGCCTGCACTGCGCAAGGCCCAGGAGCTGATCAAGGAGTTCCGCGTACCCGTGATGGTGGAAATCATCCTGGAGCGCGTGACCAATATCTCGATGGGCACCGAAATCAACGCCGTGAACGAATTTGAAGACCTGGCGCTGGTGGGCAACGATGCACCGACCGCCATTTCGATGCTGGATTAATTGACTGCCCCTCTCTTTAAAGGAGAGGGGCCACCTATTTGCAGGAGTTCACCATGCCGCGTTTTGCCGCCAACCTGTCCATGCTGTTCACCGAACAGGATTTCCTTGTCCGTTTTCAAGCGGCTGCCAACGCTGGTTTTCATGGCGTTGAATACCTGTTCCCTTACGACTACAGCTCTGCCGAGATCAAGGCGCAACTCGATGCCAACAAGCTGACCCAAGTGCTGTTCAACCTGCCGGCCGGTGACTGGGCCAAGGGTGAGCGCGGGATCGCCTGCCATCCGGATCGGGTGGATGAGTTCCGTGCCGGGGTTGACCTGGCCATTGCTTACGCCCAGGTACTGGGTAACGACCAGATCAACTGCCTGGCGGGGATTCGCCCACAAGGCGCAGACGAAGCGCTGATCGAAAAAACCTTCGTCACCAACCTCAAATACGCGGCCGACAAGCTTCAGGCGGCGGGTATCAAGCTGGTCATGGAGTCGATCAACACCCTCGACATTCCGGGCTTTTACCTGAACAACACGAAACAGGCCCTGGCCATTCAGGAAAAGGTCGGCAGCACCAACCTGTTCCTGCAATACGACATCTACCACATGCAAATCATGGAGGGCGATCTGGCCCGCACCATGCAAACGCACCTGGGGCACATCAACCATATCCAGCTGGCCGATAACCCGGGCCGCCATGAGCCGGGCACTGGCGAAATCAACTACCGCTTCCTGTTCGATCACCTGGACCGCATTGGCTATCAGGGCTGGGTGGGTTGCGAATACAAGCCACTGACCAGCACCGAAGCCGGTCTGGTGTGGCTCAAGACCCATAACGCGGTGTAACCACAAAACACTGTAGCCGCTGCCGAAGGCTGCGATGGACTGCGCAGCAGTCCCCCTTGAAGGCCCTGCGGGCCTTATCGCAGCCTGCGGCAGCGACTACAAAGACCCTATAAAATAAGAGGATTTGTCATGGCTAAAATCGGATTTATCGGCACAGGCATCATGGGTTCGCCTATGGCCAGCAACCTGCAAAAGGCCGGGCATAGCCTGTTTCTGTCGACCCATCACGGCGCCGCACCGGCCGATCTGGTCGCCGCAGGCGCAATCGCCCTGGCCAGTCCGCGAGAAGTGGCCCAGGAAGCCGAATTCATTATTGTCATGGTGCCGGACACCCCTCAGGTCGAAGACGTGCTGTTCCGTGAAGACGGCATCGCCGCAGGCCTGAGCCCGAACAAGGTGGTGATCGACATGAGTTCGATCTCGCCGACGGCAACCAAAGCCTTCGCTGAAAAAATCAACGCCAAGGGCGCGCAGTACCTGGACGCCCCAGTGTCTGGCGGTGAAGTGGGCGCCAAGGCTGGCAGCTTGAGCATCATGGTCGGCGGCGACGAAAAAACCTTCGCCCGCGCCCTTCCCCTGCTCCAGAGCATGGGCAAAAACATCACCCTGGTCGGCGGCAACGGCGACGGTCAGACCGCCAAGGTGGCCAACCAGATCATCGTTGCCCTGAACATTCAGGCAGTGGCTGAAGCGTTGGTGTTTGCCGCCAGGAACGGTGCTGACCCGGCCAAGGTTCGCGAAGCCCTGATGGGTGGGTTTGCTTCGTCAAAAATCCTTGAAGTCCACGGCGAGCGCATGATCAAGGGCACCTTCGATCCGGGTTTCCGCATCAGCCTGCACCAGAAGGACCTCAACCTGGCCCTGGCGGGCGCCCGCGAACTGGGGATCAACCTGCCCAACACCGCCAACGCCCAACAAGTGTTCAGCACCTGCGCCGCCATCGGTGGCAGCAACTGGGACCACTCGGCGCTGATCAAAGGCCTGGAACACATGGCCAACTTCTCGATTCGCGACAAGTAACCCCGCCGGTCTGCCCTTTTTTGGGGAGACCGCACTACCTGTAGTCGCTGCCGAGGCACGAAGGCTGCGAGTTCTTGATCATGCAGGGAGCCAATCAAGAGCTCGCAGCCTTCGTGCCTCGGCAGCGACTACCAGGTAACAATCATGAGTTCACACCCCTGCCCCGACTGGGCGACTGCCCTGTGCGCCGGTTTCAGCCAAATCTTCCTCCAGCGCCATCCGCTGTGCGGAGTGATGTGCCTGCTGGCGATTCTGCTCAGTGCTCCCACCCTGCTCGGTGGCGCCTTGCTGGGCGGTGTTGCGGGGCTCTTGACCGCACAACGTCGCGACTACCCCAAAGCCGAACGCCAGGCCGGGCTCTACAGTTACAACGGCATCTTGCTGGGGTTGCTGTTAAGCCACCAACTGGAGTGGTCCGCCCTGTTGCCCCTGCTGATTATTGCCAGTGCAGGATTGAGCACGATGCTCGTCCACCAGTGGCTAAAACGCGCCGCCCACGGGCAAAGCCTGTTGGCCTATACCGCGCCGTTTGTGGTACTTGGCTGGATCTTGCTGCACCTGAACAACACCCCTGCCCCTGCCCTGAACCCCGATCAGGCCGTCAACAGCCTGACGCTGGTACAGGCCGTGTTCAAAGGCGTGGCCCAAGTGATGCTGCTACAGCACCCCGTTGCCGGGCTGCTGATTGTGCTCGGCCTGTGCCTGAGCAGTCATCGGGCGGCGCTATGGGCCATTACGGGTTCGCTGGCGGGCCTGGCATTTGGGCTGTATCAACAGGACACGGCCGCCGCACTGGACGGGCTGGCAGGCTACAACCCGGTACTCGCCGCATTGGCCCTGAGCCAGCAGCGACGTCGGCCGTGGCTTCCATTAGTCGGCATCCTCGTCACCCTGTTGCTTACACCCGGGTTTATCGCCCTGGGGCTTGCGCCATTAACGGCGCCGTTTATTCTCAGTTGCTGGCTGGTACATGCCAGCGTACGGATACTCAGTCCCCAGGCACCCGATGCCGAAGAACAATGCAGGTTGCGCATTGAGCGTTAATACTCGAACCTTCTGACATTTGGGCATCGAGCAACCTGCATGGACAACAAGGATTGGCGCCAGCGCCTGTACATCATGGTCTTCCAGGCCGACACACCCGCAGGACGGCGCTTTGACACCGCACTGCTGCTGATCATCATGTGCAGCCTGGTGGTGGTGGTGCTCGACAGCATCAACAGCATTCACCGCGACTACGCCAACATGCTGGCCTATATCGAATGGGGCTTTACCTTTGTCTTTGCCATCGAGTACGGCCTGCGCCTGTATTGCTCCCCCAAACCGCTGCGTTACGCCTTCAGCTTCTACGGGCTGGTGGATTTGCTGGCCATCGTGCCGGGGATCCTGGCGATCTATTACAGCGACGCGCAGTACCTGCTGATTATCCGCATCATCCGCATGCTGCGCATTTTTCGCATCCTCAAACTGCGACCCTACCTGAGCCAGGCTAACTACCTGCTCGCGGCCCTGCGCGGCAGCAAGCAGAAAATCATCGTGTTCCTGGTCAGTGTCTCGACCCTGGTCACGGTGTTCGGCAGCCTGATGTACGTGGTCGAAGGCCCGGAAAACGGCTTTACCAGCATCCCGGTGAGCATTTACTGGGCCATCGTCACCCTGACGACCGTGGGCTTTGGCGACATCGTGCCCAAGACCGTGCTGGGCCAAGTGATCTCGGCCATGGTAATGATCACCGGCTACTCGATCATTGCCGTGCCCACCGGCATCTTCACCGCCGAGCTGGCCAATGCCATGCGCGGCGAACAGCTCAAGCACGACTGCCCCACCTGCAAGAAAAACACCCACGAACAATCGGCTTCTTTTTGTTCCCGTTGCGGCAATGCACTCTTTGCTAAAAATGCATAACCACAGCACTTTTTAATCTTTTAAGGACTATGCGTCAGCCGCTATAGTTGCTGGCAAATTGCCCTTATTGCTCTCCATAACAAGGAATTCGCAGTGAAAAAACTCTTTAGTGCTTCAATTCTGGCCGTAGGCCTGGCCCTCGGCAGCGTCGCTCACGCAGCGACTCCTCCGCCGTTGCTGAACGTGTCCTACGACGTGATGCGTGACTTCTACAAGGACTACAACGCGGCCTTCCAGAAGCACTGGGCACAAGAGCACAACGGCGAAAAGCTCAACATACAAATGTCCTTCGGCGGCTCCAGCAAACAGGCCCGCTCAGTCATCGACGGCCTGCCGGCTGACGTGATCACCATGAACATGGCCACCGACATCAACGCCCTGGCCGACAACGGCCAGTTGGTCCCGCAAAACTGGGTCACACGCCTGCCCGACAACAGCGCGCCGTTCACCTCGGCCACTGTGTTTATCGTGCGCAAAGGCAACCCGAAAGCCCTGAACGACTGGCCTGACCTGCTCAAGGACGGCGTACAGGTGATCGTGCCCAACCCGAAAACTTCGGGCAACGGCCGCTACACCTTCCTCTCGGCCTGGGGTTATGTGCTGAAAAACGGCGGTGACGAAACCAAGGCCAAAGACTTTGTCGCCAAGCTGTTCAAGCAAGCGCCGGTACTCGACACCGGCGGCCGTGCAGCCACCACCACCTTCATGACCAACCAGATCGGCGACGTGCTGGTGACCTTCGAAAACGAAGCTGAAATGATTGCCCGTGAATTTGGCCGCGACCAGTTCGAAGTGATCTACCCGAGCGTATCGGCAGAAGCCGAGCCGCCAGTGAGCGTGGTTGACAAAGTGGTCGACAAAAAAGGCACCCGCGCAACCGCTGACGCCTATCTGAAGTACCTGTGGTCCCCTGAAGGCCAGGAAATCGCCGCCAACAACTACCTGCGTCCACGTGACAAGGCAGTACTGGCCAAATACAACGACCGCTTCCCGAAAGTCGACTTCCTGTCGGTTGAGAAAACCTTCGGTGACTGGCGCGACGTGCAGAAAAAGTACTTCAACGACGGTGGCGTGTTCGACCAGATCTATAACGGTCAATAATCCCACCAACCTCGACAGCGCCGTAGTCGCTGCCGAGGAACGAAGGCTGCGAGCTCATGACTCCCGTCGCTGCAAGTTAAAAGCTCGCAGCCTTCGTTCCTTGGCAGCGACTACGGGAAGAGCATTACCCTCCCCGCAATAGCTGTACAAAAAACCAGTAAAAACACTTGCCCTCGCGCCCGTCTCTGCCCATGCTGTGCGTCTTCTGCGCACCCTGAATGAGTTGAGCGATGCGGTTGTTTTTGTGTGAAAAACCCTCCCAGGCCAAAGATATCGCCGCCGTACTCGGTGCCAGCCGACGCGGTGATGGCTGCTGGATCGGCCCCGCTGCCACCGTCACCTGGTGCATCGGCCACCTGCTCGAAACCGCCCCGCCCGACGCCTACGACGAGCGCTACAAGCGCTGGGTACTGGCCGACCTGCCGATCGTTCCCGAAAAATGGAAAATGCGCGTCAAGCCCAAGACCGCCAGCCAGTTCAAGGCCGTCAAGCGCCTGCTCGGGGAAGCCAGCGAACTGGTGATCGCCACCGACGCCGACCGTGAAGGCGAGATGATCGCCCGCGAGCTGGTCGAGCACTGCCGCTATCGCGGCCCGATCCAGCGCCTGTGGCTGTCAGCCCTGGACGACGCCTCCATTCGCAAGGCCCTGGCCGCACTCAAACCGGGGGCCGAAACCTTCAACCTCTACCACTCGGCACTGGGACGCTCACGGGCCGACTGGTTGATCGGCATGAACATGAGCCGCCTGTTCACCCTGCTCGGTCGCCAGTCCGGCTATCAGGGCGTGTTGCCGGTGGGCCGGGTGCAAACCCCGACGCTGCGCCTGGTGGTCGACCGTGACCGCAGCATCAGCGACTTTATCCCCGTGGCCTACTGGGCCATTGATGTGCAACTCAAACACGACGGGCAGTTGTTCGCCGCGCAATGGCGCGCGGATCCCGACACGTGCGACGACCAGGACCGCTGCCTCAACCAGGCCCATGCACAGCAGGCCGCCGCCGCAATGAACAGCGCGAGCAGCGCCCGGGTGATCAAGCTGCGCACCGAGCGCATGCGTGAAGTGGCACCCTTGCCGTTCGACCTGGGCACGCTGCAAGAGGTGTGTTCAAAAAAACTCGGCCTGGGCGCCCAGGAAACCCTGGACGTCGCCCAGGCCCTGTACGAAACCTACAAAGTGATCACCTACCCGCGCAGCGACTGTGGCTACCTGCCACAAAGCCAGCACGGCGAAGCACCGTCGATCCTGAGCGCCCTGCAGCACGCAGACCCGGCATTGGGGCCACTGGCCGCGCATCTGGACCCCCAGCGCCGTTCACGGGCCTGGAACGATGCCAAGGTCAGCGCCCACCACGGCATCATCCCCACGGCGGCTGCCAAAAACCTCGAACGCCTGAGCGGCAAACACCGCGCCGTGTATACGCTGATTCGCGCACGCTACCTGGCGCAATTTCTGCCCAACCACGAATACGACCGCACCCAGGCCGACTTCGATTGCGCGGAACAAAATGTGCGTGCCGTCGGCAAGCAAATCGTCGAGCCCGGCTGGAAGCGCGCACTGCCCGAAGCCCTGGCCCCGGCCAAGGGCCGCGAAGCCCCGGCACCACAACCGTTGCCTGTATTGCGCGAAGGCCTGGACTGCGCGATTGTCGGGGTCAACCTCAAAGACCTGTGGACCCAGCCACCCAAGCCCTTCACCGAAGGCGACCTGATCAAGGCGATGAAAAACGTCGCCAAGCTGGTGCAAGACCCACTGCTCAAGCAAAAACTCAAGGACACCACCGGCATCGGCACCGAAGCCACCCGGGCAGGCATCATCCAGGGCTTGCTGGACCGCGGTTACCTGATCAAAAACGGCAAGGCCCTGGCCGCCACGGCGCCCGCCTTCAGCCTGATCGACGCCGTGCCCCGCGCCATCGCCGACCCCGGCACCACGGCCATCTGGGAACAGGCACTGGACATGGTGCAAAGCGGCGAGATGACCCTCGACGTATTCGTCGCCAAGCAGGCGGCCTGGATGAGCAAGCACATCGAGCGTTGCAGCGCCCTGACGCTGACCATCAGCAGCCCGGCGGGTGCGGCACCTGCCTGGAAAAAGAAACGCAAGCCCGCAACCGGCAAGGCCAAGCCAAAACGGGCGGTGAAAGCCAAGGGGGCATGAATGCTAAAGCGAGAGTTGCCCCGAAATACAGGTCACTGCTGAGCCGCCCACCCAGATATCGTCGCCGATCTGCTCAATGGCTACGCGCCCTGCTCGCCCCATTGCCGTCCCTTGACTGGCCACATAGCGCGCCGGGGCCAGACCGTCGCCGATCAACCACTGGGCCAGCCCGGCATTCAGGCTGCCAGTGACCGGATCTTCGGGCATGCCTTCACCGGCACAGAACGCACGCACTTCAAACTGCGCCTCATCGCCATCACGCCCGGCATTCCAGGGCGCGACCACCCCGATGGACAGGCCCATCAATTGTGCGTAATCAGGGTTTAAAGCCAGTACCTGCTCGCGGTCGCGCAGCATCAGCGCCACCCAGCCGGGACCGTTGTCGACCCAACGCGCCAGCACCACCGCCTGCAACTCGATACCCAGGCCACCACAGATACGTTGCAGCAATTCACTCTCGACAGCGCCGGTACGCAACAGAGGCGGCGCCGTAAAGGCCAGTTGCCCGGCGTCGCGGCGGATTCTGATCAAGCCTGCGCTGCATTCCTGAATGATTTCTTCACCCTTGGGCGTGCCCCCGGCTTCCAGCCAGGCGTGACAACTGCCCAGCGTCGGGTGCCCGGCAAACGGCAGTTCTTTCAGAGTGGTAAAGATGCGCAAGCGGTAATCCGCTTCAGGATTTTGCGGTTTCAGCACGAAGGTGGTTTCACTGAGATTGGTCCAGCGCGCAAAGTCGGCCATCTGCCCGTCGGTCAGGCTGTCAGCGTTCAACACCACGGCAACCGGGTTGCCCTTGAGTGCAACCGTACTGAAGACATCAACTTGCTTGAATTCAAATGGGCTCATGGCCAGCTCCTGATAACGACCCGTAGCACCCTACACAATCAGGGGAAAAATGGCGCGATTTTGTCGCGGCTGCAGAAACACAAAAGCCGCGATCGGCTGTACAAGCAGATCGCGGCCTTCTCGTCTTAACCCCTGTTACACGGGTTAAACCAGATCTGTACCGTCACGCCTGGCCTTGCGCATGTCGCGCCACAGGCTCACGCACAGTGTCAGCATCACCACGGCCGCGATGGCCGGCCAGATCAATACATAAGCAGTCAAAGCGAAACTGGACATGGGGAGGCTCCGTTTTCAGTGTCAGGTTCAGGGTTGTGGTGAAAAGCCACCACCCGTTCGTTGATGCAGTCAAAATCAAATGTCTGGTTGGAACGCAAACTCACCAGCACACACACCACCGTACTGACGCCATAGGCCGTCAATGAGCTGAGCAGTACCGGGTAATCACGTAAAAAACCAAACGCAAAGGGCGCAAACACCATAAAGGCCAGCGCACCCAGCACAAACCCGGCGCGCTTACCCAAGAAGCCGAATGCCATCAGTCCGATCACCACCCCGCCACCTATCGAGGCGCAACATTCGAAAAGCAGCGCCACCAAACCCTGCATCTCCAGCAACTCGAACCGCGCGACCAAAAACATCACAAAGCCTGCGATCGCCGCACTGGTAAACGCTGCATTGGTAATCCGTTCCCAATACAGGCTGGCGATGACAGGGAACACGATGGCACCCCACAGCGCACCGACAAAAATCAGCATGGTCAGAATGTCGAGTTTCATGCTGGCGAAAATCATTGCCAGCATCGTTGCCAGCACCATGGTCAGGCGCCCCACAAACAACATGGTTTTGGGGTTTGGCTTGCCCTTGGCGATGTTCTTGCCATACACGTCGGTCATGACCAGTGCCGACAACGCGGACAGATCCGAGTCGGCAGTGGATGACAGCGAACCAATCACCATGATGAAAAACAGCCCCACCGCAAAAGGCGGCAAATAGGTCGAAGCCATTTGCGGAATCAGGTTGTTGAGATCGCCGTCCAGCGGTTCGATACCGGCCAGCAATGCCATAAAGCCCAGCATGCCAAGCCCGATCACGATTGAGGCATAACCGATGGTGGCCGTGACAAAGGTCGACTTCATCAAATCCTCGCGCACGGCAAACAGGCGCTGGGCGATGGTCTGATTACCGATGGCGTAGGCCAGCACGGCGACGAAGTACGGTGCACCCTGCTCAAGAATCGCGGTTTTGGAATAGAAGCTGGCTTGCTCGGGCGTGATCTTCGGCATGCCCTGGGCAAAGAGTTCCGGGCCGCCCAGCTGAAAGAAAATAATCGGAATGATCACCACGGCAGCGAAGATCATGGCGAACAGCTGACCGAAATCTGTGAGCACCGACGAGCGAAATCCCGACCAGATGGTGTAGGTGAGAATACCCACGCCCGCAATCAGAACGCCGTGGGTAAAGCTAAGCGGCGAGAGCACCGCCACCAACGCCCCGGCGGCGGTGAAGTTGACCATCAGGCTGATGAGGCTTCCGACAATATTGGAACCCGCCAGAATCATCTGGCTGGAGCGCCCGTGCCGTGCATGCATGATTTCAGCGAGCGTGTGGGCCTTGGGTGCCAGTTGCCGAAATCGCCGGCCAAAGGGGTAAATGAACAAAATCATCAGCGCGCCCCAGAAGCCGTAGTGCAGCGCCCCCGAGATCCCGAATTTGTAACCCGCAGTGGCGGCGGCATAAAACGATGCCGCCCAGATCCAGGTGGCCGTCATGCTGGCGGCTGACATGCCAAAACCGATGGAGTTATTGGAAACCATATAACCATCGACATTTTCTTCCTTGCGACCCACACGCAAAGAAACCAGAAAAGTCAGGCCATAGAAACAAAACATAAGCAGCAACACAGTGAGGGTGGAAAGTTGAAACATTCCTTTCTCCTTTTTATGTGCGCGCAATCGCTACTGACGCAACGAAAGGCCAGGAATCGGCAAGCGCAACAACCCGGAATTCCTGACAGGCAGGCGATAGCGGACAGAGGTCCGTGGGTTGTCAGAGTGATGGCTGGCAAGTGACGGAACGCAAGTGGCGTCCCAGGTCAAAAGGCAAAGCGTGCGCTAGCACGTTGAGCCCGGTGCTTGCAGCAATGGCCGGCAGGTGCCGGGAGATAAGTCCTGCATCAGAAGCGTAAAGCCCTGACGCGGACGGATGTGAAGTATACAGATTCGAGTCAAATTGTGCTGGTTGGCACCCAACGTCCGACCACAAACAAAAACGGCGACCCGAAGGTCGCCGTTGAGCACTACTTGAATTGCCGACTCAACCCTGGCGGCACGCCGCTGATGTCAGTCTCTTCCCACGGCCCGTTGGGGCTCACCGAACGGCTCCAGCCGTTGTCCCAACGGTAGTAGGCACGCTGGCGGTAGAAAATGTTGGTCTGGTTGTCCAGCACGTAAACGCCCATGCGCGCATCCCAGTGGCTGGGGCCACCCGGCGGCGGGGCGAAGGTGGCCGAGGTGCGTGGCAAGGGTTTCGGCGCCTTCGGGATCGGCATGTCCGGCAGCGGTTTGCCGGAGGGCTGGGGCGTCGGCGGCGGCATCGGCGTTGAGGGCGCCGTCGGCTCATAAGGCTGATGAACCGCACAGGCGCTCAGGCCAAGGACCAGGCTGAGCAGGGTGATGCGTGCAAATACGGCCATGGTGACTTCTCTTGTGAGTCATTATTTATTGTGCCGGCTAAACCTCTGTCTGCGGGAGCGGGCTTGCTCGCTCCCACAATCAGGAAATTACTTGTCCGGGCTGTCGATCGTCAGCTGTTGCAGCTCTTGAGTGCTGCTGGACAACGGCTGGCTACGCCCTACCCACTCGCCCGCCGTCGGCTGACCAGCACGGGAGATGCGTGCCATCAGTTGGACTTCAGGAAAGTTGGACAGTTTCAATTGCGGCATCATTGCGTCGACATCGCCCAGCTCAACCGTGATCGGCAGGTCCGCAACGGTCACGCGCTTGACCGCGAGCGGTGCCGGTGGGCCGGATACCGCACGGGCGAAAATGAATACGCTGTCGCCCGGCAAGGCACTGGCCTTGACCGCATCCGCCAGATCGACGCTCACCTTGATCGACGCCATCGCCTTGGCCACCGGCGCCGCCTCCACCTTGGCGCCGCTGGCCTGCAGCTGCTCGCGGGCTTTGGCGATACCGCCTTCGAGGGCAGAACGTGAAGCATCGCCTTCGGGCAGCTCATCCATCAAACGCTGCCAGTAGCCAATGGCCTCCTGGAAACGCCGCTCTTCAAAGGCGGCAATGCCCAGCAGACCCAGGCTGGTGACTTCTTTCGGGTCGGCCTTGAGGGCTTCGTCGGTCAGTGCCTGGAGCGTGTCACTCCACTTTTTGTCGTCGGCGAAGTACTTCGCCTGCGCCCACTGGCCCAGCAACTCAGGCTGACGCCCGGCCAGGTTGGCAGCGCGCTCGAACACCTTGGCCGCCTCCGCCGGACGGTTTTGCGCCATATAGGCGCGACCCAGGAAGTACAGGCCTTCGGCCGAATCCGGTTGCGCAGCAGCGGCACGCTCCAGGCGCGCGACCATTTCTTCAAGGGATTGCGGCGGTTGCGAAAACTCGCGGGTCAGCTCGACTTTATCGCTGGAACCAAAGTGCAGGTACAGCCCCAAGCCCAGCACCGGCACCAGCACAGCCGCCAGCAACGGAATGGCCTTGCCCAGGCTGGAAACCCGACCCGGCGCAACGCCTTCGGTGTCAGCGAGCAATTCGCGGGCCGCTTCGGCGCGGCCGGTTTCAAATTGCTCGGGGGTCAACACGCCCTCTTCGCGCTGCTGCTGCAACTCGGCGACACGCTCCTGGTACAGCGCGACATTCAATGCGGTGCGGTCTTCTTCGCGCTGGGCGCGGCGGCCACGCAATACCGGGATCAATAAAAAGCTGAGGGCTATGAGTAGCAGCAGGCCTGCTGCGAGCCAGAAATCAATCATCTTTGGTTTTATCCAGCAAAGTGTCGAGGCGCTTGCGCTCCTCGACAGAAAGTGTGTCCGAGCTTTCGGTCTGCCCTGTGCGACGACGGCGCCCCACGATGACGCCAATCACTACCAGCCCCCCCACCAGCAAGGCCAGCGGGCCAAACCAGAGCACTGCCGTCTTGCTGGTCAGGGCCGGTTTGTAGAGCACGAAATCGCCGTAGCGGGCGACCATGAAATCGAGGATCTGCTGGTTGTCCTTGCCCTCGCCCAGCATGCGGAAAATCTCGCGGCGCAGGTCGGTGGCAATCGGTGCGTTGGAATCGGCAATGTCCTGATTCTGGCACTTGGGGCAGCGCAGTTCCTTGGTCAGTTCGCGAAAACGCTCGCGCTCGGCGTCGCTGGCAAACTCGTAGGTGTCGATGGCGGCATGGGCCATACCCGTCAACGTCAACCCGAACACCATAGCGGCTAGCCAGCGCTTCATGGTTTGGCCTCGTCAACCAGTGCCTGATATTTGCCCGCAAGCTGCTCGCGCCACACGGTTTCGTCGATCACACCCACAAACTTGTGGCGAATGATGCCCTTGCTGTCGATCAGGAATGTCTCGGGCGCGCCGTACACGCCCAGGTTCAGGCCCAGGGTGCCATCAGCATCGTCGATGTCCAGCTGGTACGGGTTGTGGAACTCCTTGAGCCACTTTTTCGCGTCCGCGTTGACGTCCTTGTAGTTCACGCCGTAGATCACCACGCCCTGCTCGGCCAGCTTGGTCAGCATCGGGTGTTCGACCCGGCATGAAATGCACCAGGTGGCCCACACGTTGACCAGCGCGGGCTTGCCCTTGAGGTCGGCCTCGGTCAGGACCTTGTCGCCCTCCACCGCAGGCAGGCTGAATGCCGGGAACGGCTTGTCGATCATCGCCGACGGCAACTCGGTCGGGTCCAGGTACAAGCCTCTGTAGAGAAACCACGCCATGCCCAAGAACACGGCCAGGGGGATCAGCATCAACCAGCGTCTCATGCCGTGGCTCCTGTCATGCCCAATGCTTCACGCACGCGGCTTTTAACCTTGACCCGGTAGCGACGGTCCATCGCTGCCAGCAATCCACCCAAACCTGTGAGCAGGCCGCCAAACCAGATCCAGCGGACAAACGGCTTCACATGCACCCGCACCGCCCAGGCGCCATCGCCCAAGGGCTCGCCCAGGGCGACGTAGAGATCACGGGTGAAACCGGCGTCGATCCCGGCCTCGGTCATCATCGAGTTCTGCACCGTGTACAGGCGTTTTTCCGGGTGCAGCACGCTGACTTCCTTGCCGTTACGGATCACACGCACGGTACCTTTGTCCGACGTGAAGTTCGGGCCCTGGAAGTGCTTGGCACCTTCAAAGATGAAGTGATAACCGCCCAGCTCCATCGACTCGCCCGGCGCCAGGCGCAAATCGCGCTCGGCACTGTTCTGGCTCGACAGCACCACACCCAGGGCGCACACGGCGATACCCAGGTGGGCGATCTGCATGCCCCAGTAGCTGCGGGTCAGGCAGCGTACGCCTTTGACCAGGCCTTTGTGACGGGTTTTGTCACCAATGTCGCGCACCCCGGCCAGCAGCACCCAGGACGCCAGCATAAAGGTGGTCAGCACGGCCCAGTTGAAATCGCCATAAGCCACGCCGGCAATCGCCGACAGCGCGGCGCTGCCCAGCAACACCGGGGTCAGCATGCCCAACAGCCATTTGACCGGGGTGTCTTTCCAGCGCACCAGCATGCCCACCGCCATCACCACCATCAGCAACCCCATCAGCGGGATGAACATGGCGTTGAAGTACGGCGGGCCCACCGACATCTTGGCGCCGCTGATGGCATCCACAATCAGCGGGTACAGGGTGCCGAGCAGAATCATCGACGCGGCCACCACCAGCACCAGGTTGTTGCCCAGCAGCAAGGTCTCCCGCGACCACAGCTTGAAGCTGACGTGGCTTTTGACCACTGGCGCACGCAACGCAAACAGGGTCAGCGAGCCGCCCACCACAAACAGCAGGAAGATCAGGATGAAAACGCCGCGCTCAGGGTCGGAGGCGAATGCATGCACCGAGGTCAGTACGCCGGAACGGACCAGGAAAGTTCCCAGCAGGCTCAGGGAAAACGCGGCAATGGCCAGCAGCACGGTCCAGCTTTTGAACACGCCACGTTTTTCGGTCACGGCCAGCGAGTGAATCAGGGCAGTGCCCACCAGCCACGGCATGAACGAGGCGTTCTCCACCGGGTCCCAGAACCACCAGCCGCCCCAGCCAAGTTCGTAGTACGCCCACCATGAGCCCAGGGTGATGCCGATACCGAGGAAGGCCCACGCCACGATGGTCCACGGGCGGGACCAGCGCGCCCATGCAGCGTCCAGTCGGCCGCCCAGCAAGGCGGCAATGGCGAAAGCAAAGGCCACCGAGAAACCGACATAACCCATGTACAGCATCGGCGGGTGAACAATCAGGCCGATGTCCTGCAGCAGCGGGTTAAGGTCATTACCGTCCGAAGGAATCTGCGGCAGCAAGCGTACGAAAGGATCCGAAGTCAGGATCAAAAACAGCAGGAAGCCCACGCTGATCATGCCCATGATCGCCAGCACCCGCGCCAGCATCACTTGCGGCAATTGCCGCGAGAAGATCGACACGGCGAAGGTCCAGCCGCCCAGAATCATGGCCCACAGCAGCAGCGAACCTTCGTGGGCGCCCCACACGGCACTGAACTTGTAGTACCACGGCAACGCACTGTTGGAGTTGCTCGCCACGTACGCCACCGAGAAATCATCGGCCATGAAGGCATACGTCAGGCAGCCGAACGAGAACAACAAGAAGGCAAACTGCCCCCAAGCGGCGGGTTGCGCCAGGCTCATCCACAATTTGTCGCCGCGCCAGGCTCCCAGCAGCGGCACGATGGCCTGCACAATGGCAAAGCACAGCGCCAGAATCATGGCCAGATGGCCCAATTCAGGAATATAGAGTCCAGACATCAGTACTTACCCTCACTCGCCGGCACAGGCGCGGACAGGCCGCTTTCATTCAACGCCTTGGTGACTTCAGGCGGCATGTATTTTTCGTCGTGCTTGGCCAGCACTTCATCGGCCACTACCACGCCCTGGGCATTGAGCTTGCCCAGCGCGACGATGCCCTGCCCTTCACGGAACAGATCCGGGAGGATGCCGCGGTAGGTGATGGTCACGGACTTGTTGAAATCGGTGACCACAAACTGTACGTCCAGCGAGTCGCCCGAACGCTTGAGCGATCCGGCTTCAACCATGCCACCGGCACGGATACGGGTGTCCAGTGGCGCTTCGCCATTGGCGATTTGGGTCGGGGTATAGAACAGGTTGATGTTCTGCTGCAAGGCGCTCAGGGCAAGGGCCACGGCAGCGCCCACACCCACCAGAATCGCCAGGATGATGATCAAACGTTTTTTACGCAGCGGATTCACTTCATATTCTCCCGACGCAAACGACGCGCCTCTTGTTGCAAATAACGTCGGCGCGCCATGATCGGCAGCGCCACGTTCAACGCCAGTACCGCCAGACAAATGCCGTAGGCCGACCAGACATACACCCCGTGATGGCCCATGGCGATGAAGTCACCAAAAGAAGCAAAACTCATCGCGCGCCCTCCAGTGCCTTCAACACCTCAGCCTTGACCCAGCTGCTGCGGGCCTCGCGCTTGAGTACTTCCAGGCGCATGCGCAACAGCAGCACTGCGCCAAAGAAGCAATAAAAGCCCAGCACCGTGAGCAGCAGCGGCATCCACATTTCCATGGGCATGGCCGGTTTTTCGGTGAGGGTGAAGGTCGCGCCCTGATGCAGGGTGTTCCACCACTCCACCGAGTACTTGATGATCGGGATATTGATCACGCCCACAATCGCCAACACCGCGCAGGCCTTGGCCGCGCTGTCGCGGTTAGTGATGGCATTGCCCAGGGCAATCAGGCCGAAATACAGAAACAGCAGGATCAGCATCGAGGTCAGGCGCGCATCCCAGACCCACCACGAGCCCCAGGTCGGCTTGCCCCAGACGGCACCGGTGACCAGCGCCACGGCGGTCATCCAGGCACCGATGGGCGCGGCAGCCTGCAGCGCCACGTCGGCGATTTTCATCTTCCAGACCAGGCCCACCACACCGCACACCGCCAGCATCACATAGCAGGACTGCGCCAGCATGGCGGCCGGAACATGGATATAAATGATCCGGAAACTGTTGCCCTGCTGGTAGTCCGGCGGCGCAAACGCCAGGCCCCAGACCACCCCGCAGGTGATCAGCAACACGGCAGCAATGCTTAACCACGGCAACAGCCGCCCACTAATGGCATAGAACCATTTGGGCGAGCCGAGTTTGTGAAACCAAGTCCAGTTCATCACGCTGTTTCCATCACGGTGCCGGTCACGACAGGTCGAGTGTCATGCCAGCCAGGGTCTTTACTGGTCCACGGGGACCAGACCTCATTATTCACCGACGCTGATTTTCAGGCCGGCAGCTATAGCAAAGGGTGTCAGGGTTACTGCCAGGGCGGTCAGGCTACCAAGCCACAGCAGATAACCGGTTGCGGGCATGCCCTGGAGTGCCGCCTGCAAGGCGCCACTGCCCAGGATCAGCACCGGGATATATAAAGGCAAAATCAGCAACGCCAGCAGCAGGCCGCCACGCTTGAGGCCAACGGTCAGTGCAGCCCCCACGGCCCCGAGCAGGCTCAATACCGGCGTCCCGAGCAGCAACGACATCAGCAACACCGGCAGGCAGGCTACCGGCAGCCCCAGCATCAAAGCCAGCAGTGGCGACAGGATGACCAGCGCCAGGCCGGAGAACAGCCAGTGTGCCAGCACTTTGGCCAAGACCAGTAGTGGCAGGGGGTGCGACGAAAGGACCCACTGCTCAAGGGATCCGTCCTCAAAATCACTGCGAAAAAGCCCGTCCAGCGAGAGCAAAACCGCTAAAAGCGCCGCGACCCACAGCAGCCCCGGAGACAAGGTTTGCAACAATTGAGTCTCGGGTCCGACCGCCAAAGGGAACATGGCGATCACAATTGCAAAAAATACCAGGGGGTTGGCCAACTCGGCCGGACGGCGAAACAGCAAGCGCGCCTCACGCGTTACCAACGTTGCGAACACACTCATACAGCCCACTGTCCCAGGTCGATATTGCGATAACCGGCCGGCATCCGGCTCAACGTATGGTGTGTGGTAAGCACCACCATGCCGCCGCTTTCGCAGTGGCGGGCCAGGTGTTCTTCGAGTTGCGCCACGCCTTGTTTGTCGAGCGCGGTAAAGGGCTCGTCGAGAATCCACAACGGCGGGCTGTCCAGATACAAACGGGCCAGCGCCACACGCCGCTGCTGACCGGCCGACAAGGTGTGGCACGGCACATCTTCAAAGCCCTTGAGCCCTACCGCCGCCAGTGCCGTCCAGATCGCTTCGCGGGTGGCCGGGCGGTGCAACGCACAGAGCCAGCCCAGGTTTTCTTCGGCGGTGAGCAAATCCTTGATCCCGGCGGCATGGCCGATCCACAGCAGGTTGGTCGTCAGTTCATGGCGCTGACTGCTCAAGGCCTGACCGTTGAGGCGTACTTCCCCCGCCGTCGGCTGCATCAGGCCCGCCAACAATCGCAGCAGGCTGGTTTTGCCGCTGCCGTTGGGGCCGCTGATTTGCAACATGTCACCGCTGGCCAGACGCAATTCGAGGTTCTCGAACAACATCCGCCAGTCACGCTCACAGGCGAGCGATACGGCTTCTAAAAGAGGGCTGGTCACGTAATTGAGGCCTTCACGGTTCAAGTCGGCTCAGGCGCGGCCGTTAAAGTGATGCAGAATAAATGCATTTGCGGCCGGTTTCAGAGAGCTGGATCAAACAATTGCAATGTTTTCATGCCCTCTGAACGACGGGGCAGCATTATACATGCCATGTCCTACGCTAAAGAGGGCAATTTCGACAGGTTGTTACGATGAAAGGCGACATGAATATTCCACCTATCCCACAAACCACGCCCAGTAGTCTGCGCCCCGGTCTTGTGGGCGGTGAAGTGCTCAAGTTGTTACAGCCTGCAGAAGGCCTGATAAGACCCGGCCAAAGTGCCCAGGCAGAAGTGATATCGCTCAAGCAAAACGATCTGGCGTTCCAGTTGCTGCTCAAGCTGACCCTGGCCGGTGGCCGGGAAACCAACGTCCAGGCCAGCAGCAACTTTCCTTTGCCCGTGGGCACACAGTTGGCCGTGACCCAGACTTCAGCAGGCAATCTTGCGATCAGCCTGCAACAGGCACTGAGTAGCAGCGTCGCCACCCTGACCCGCCTTGATACACAGCAAGTACCCGTGGGCACGCTGCTCCAGGGCAAAGTGCTGACCACCCAGGCGTTGGCCCAACCCGCCGGGCAACCGGCAATCTATCGCTCGTTGGTCACACTGCTCAACAGCGCCTTGAGCGGCAGCACCCTGACCCTGGACAGCCCGCAGCCTTTGCGGATCGGCAGTTTGCTGAGCGCCCGGGTGCACGATGCGCAAAGCCTGAACTTTGTCCCGCTCAGTGGGCGCCAGGAGCAACTGGCCGTCACGCAGCAACTCGCAATTCAACAAAGCCGCCAAGGGTCACTGGAGGGACTGCTCAGCGCCCTGCAAAAACTGCCGCCCACCGCACAGATGCCTCCTGAACTACGTGCCTCTATCGACACGCTGTTGGCTCAATTGCCTACACCCTCGCAACTGAGCAGCCCCAAAGCACTGAGCAGTGCCTTGCTCAACAGCGGCGCATTCCTGGAAACCAAGTTGCTCAGCGGTCAGGTACAAGCACTGGCTCCGGACATGAAGGCCACGTTGCTGCGACTGATTGCGCAGATTCTGCCCGGCGTACCGGCCAGTGCCGGTTTCAATCCCGGCATGGCCGCCAGCACCCAGGCCCAGGCACTGCCGACCTTTGTGCGCAATGCCCTGGGCATGCTCGGCCAGGTCAGCGCCAAGCCGCAGCCGGGCGGTTTCCCCCTGCCCCAGCGTTCGGTGCAGAGCGGCGAACATGAAGACAACCTGGAAAATTTGCTGAAACTGGCAGCAGCGGCCATTTCACGCCTGCAAAGTCATCAGTTGTCGAGTCTTGAGCAAAGCGGACGCACGGCCGATGGCGGCGTGCTGACCACATGGCAACTGGAAATCCCCATGCGCAATGCCCACGACATCGTGCCTTTGCAGGTCAAGTTTCAGCGAGAAGACCCGACCGAAAAAGAGCCACAAGACACACCCGAGCCCCGGGAAATCAAGGACCCGCTGTGGCGGGTAGAACTGGCCTTCGACCTCGCACCTCTGGGTCCGCTGCATGTGCAGGCGCAGCTGCTGCGCGGCAACCTGTCGGGCCAGCTGTGGGCCGAACGGGCCTCTACGGCGCACTTGATCGAGAGCCAGCTGGGCGACTTGCGCCAGCGTTTGAACGACGCAGGGTTGAGTGTGACCGATCTGGACTGCCACCAGGGCACCCCGCCACAGAGCGGCCACACCCGACTGGAACAACGCTGGGTGGACGAAACCGCATGAACACAGAGTCCGTACCCCGCCAGGCGATAGCCCTCAAATACGACGGCAAACAGGCCCCTACCCTCACCGCCAAAGGCGACGATGAATTGGCGCAAGCCATCCTCATACTGGCCCGCGAGCATGGGGTGCCGATCTATGAAAATGCCGAGCTGGTCAAATTACTGGCGCGCATGGAATTGGGCGACAGCATCCCGCAGGAGTTGTACCGAACCCTGGCAGAAATCATTGCCTTTGCCTGGCAGCTCAAAGGCAAACTCCCGGCAGGGTTTGATCCGGATGCCGAGCCGCAAGAGCGGGATATCACCCCCTGACAGCCTCAGACCTTGTAGTCGCTGCCGAGGAACGAAGGCTGCGATCGACGGCACAGAGCGGTCAGTCAGTCAAACCGTGTCGACACCCTCGCGAGCAAGCCCGCTCCCGCGGGCATGGTTTGACACCCTCACGATCGCAAAGCCCTGTCCACCTGCTGCGCAGCCTCAAGCAGCGCACTGTCCTGACGAAAACCACCAATCAGTTGCAACCCCACCGGCAGTTCACCCGGCTGCCTGGGTAAGGGAATGTTGATTTGAGGCAGCCCGAATGCCATCCAGCATTTGCAAAAGTCCGAAGGACCCGTCGTTTCCAGGCCCAGGGGCGCAACCATGCCGCAGGTGACGCTCAGCATCGCATCGAAGGGTGCAAAAATCGCCTGCAGTCTCGGTGCCTGCGCAGCCAGGCGAGCCTTGGCCGCTGACTCCTGCTCCCATGTCGTACCCCTGGCCCGCTCGATCATGGCCACCACTGACGGACTCAGCAGTTCAGGGCTGGATTGCCACTCTTTGGACAGCGACCGTGCGCCCTCGCAGTCATTGATCAGCAGGTGGTCGTCAAACACGTTCGCAAAATCATCCGGCAGGTCCACTGTGGTCACGGTGTGGCCTGCAGCCTTCAACCTCTGGACCGCCGCCAGTAAAGCGTCAGCCACCACCGGATCCACCTGGTCCCAGCGCGCAGTACGACAAAACCCGAACGTCCTGCTGCCGCTCTCCCGAGCCGATTGCGGCAAACCGGGCACCAGTACCTGAGCGACGAGAGCCAGGTCGCGAACCGACCGGCCATACCAGCCCAGCGTGTCGAAGCTGGGTGCCAGGGGCTTGATCCCTTCCAGCGAAACCAGCCCATAGGAAGGTTTAAACGCATACAGCCCGCAATAGGACGCAGGCTTGAGCAGCGAGCCCGCCGTTTGCGTGCCCAGCGCCACAGGAAAGAAACCCGCGGCCATGCCTGCAGCAGAACCGGCACTGGAGCTGCCTGGAGTCCGGTCCAGATCATGGGGATTGCGGGTCGGCCCGGTTTGCATATAGGCAAACTCGGTGGTGTGGGTCTTGCCCATGATCACCGCTCCCGCCTGACGCAGCAGCGCAACCACATGGGCATCGCGCGACGGCCAGTTGTTGTCATAGATCGAGGAGTAAAAACCCGTGGGGTGGTCGCGGGTATCAATGATGTCCTTGACCCCAATCGGCACTCCGGCCAGCAAGCCGTTGATCCCGGGGCTGCTCAGCCCCTGTGCCTGTTTGCGCACCACCTGCGGGTCGAGGGCGACGAACGCCCGGATCGCAGACTCACGGGCGTTTGTCTGACTCAGGAAATGCTCGGCCACAATGCCGGGGCTCAGGTGCGCGGTGCGGACCTGCTCGGCAATCGAGTGGGCGTCCGCCGTGTCGAGAAAACTCATGCTGTATTCAACCTCTGCTCATGACTGCGTTACTGGGCATACACCGACGCCCACTCTGTAAAACCCTTGATCTCGATGGGGTTGCCCGAAGGATCGAGGAAAAACATCGTCGCCTGCTCCCCCGGGGTCCCGACAAAACGAAGGGTCGGCTCCAGCACAAACTCCACGCCGCGATCCATCAGACGCTCTTTCAAGGCCAGCCAGTCAGGCATGCTCAGCACCACCCCGAAATGCGGCATGGGCACCCAGTGATCGCCCACCTTGCCGGTGTTGCTGACGGCAAACGGCTCACCCAGGTGCAAGGACAATTGATGGCCGAAAAAATCGATGTCCAGCCACGTATCAGTGCTGCGACCTTCCGCGCAGCCCAGCACATCGCAGTAAAAGTGGCGCGCCGAGCCCAGATCGTGAACGTGATAAGCAAAATGAAAGAGTGATTGCACAGTAACCTCCTGAAACTTGAAATAGCCCAATGCCCCTGCAGGAAATCATGCAGTGCGCCATTCAAAAGAGATAACCTGTTATTTTTTCCATTAAAGAAAGAAATTCTAATGGATACGCGCTATCTCAGAAGCCTGATCGCCGTGGTGGAATGCGGGTCAATCGCCAAGGCGGCCCGCCTGGAAAACCTGACGGCTGCCGCGGTCAGCCAGCGTATTGTGGCGCTCGAACGGCAGTTGGGGCTCCAGCTTCTGGTGCGGGTCGGCCACGAGGCCAAGCCCAGCCTGGCCTGCATGGACTTGCTGCCCAGGGCCAGAGGCATCGTCGATGAAGTGGCGCTTCTGACAAGTGACGTCGACGCCCTGGGCCTGACCGGCCCCTTGCGCATCGGTGCGATTTCAACGGTACTCACGGGCCTTCTGCCCCAGGCCTTGCGCAGCCTGACCCGCTCAACTCCCCAGCTGAAGCCGGTGATCGTTCCAGGGACATCCCGTTCGCTGTATCAGGCGCTGGAGGCCAACGAACTGGATGCCGCGATAGTGGTCGCGCCGCCGTTCACGCTGGCCAAGACCTTCAATGGGGTATTGCTGCGCAAGGAACCCTTGGTGTTTATCTCCAATGAGCACTCAACCCAGGGCATCGACGCGCGCCTGCAACACTGCCCGTATATTCAATATGACCCGGATGCGTGGGGGGGCCGCCATGCCGTCCAGTACCTGCAAGACCAGGGGCTGAAACCAGCCGCCCTGCTGGATCTGGATGCGCTGGAAACCATCGCCCTGCTGACTGCGCAGGGGTTGGGAGTCAGCCTGGTGCCTTGCTGGTCGGGGATTGAGCGCTGGACGGACAGTTGTGTCGTGGAGCCTGTGGGTGACGAACGCTATGACCGCAGGATTATGCTGATCAGTCATGCACAAGGGCCACGGGTGCGAATGGTTGAAGCGTTGAAACAGGCGCTGCAGGAGAAGACGCCATGACCTGATCTGTGGGATCAGGATCAGGCTCAGCCCTTGTGCATCTTGCTCATTAACTCGGCCTCGGCCTGAGTCAAACCACAGGCCTGGGTCAGTTCGTCGACGCTGGCGCCCATGCTGACCAGGCGCGCTGCCTGGTTGAACGACAGGCTGGTGGGGTCGCGCTGTTCCAGCTGGGTCAGCTTTTCGGGCAGCGGTGCGACCACCGCGCGCAGCTCGTGCAGGTCTTCACCCATTTGCACATTGCCGTTCTGGTAGGTGTCCAGCCGCCGCGCCAGTTCCCTGAGGCGCCGGTCACGCTGCTCATCGCCCGCAACCTGCTGCGCCGCGAGCACGCGCTGACGGCGCACATGGCTCACGAACAACCACAGGGTCACAGCCCACAACAGGCCCAGGACGATTACCGCCACCTCAAGGATCAATCAGATGTTCTCCAGATCCGACCATTCTTCTTCGGTCATCATTTTGTCCAGCTCAACCAGAATCAGCAGTTCGCCGTTCTTGTTGCATACGCCCTGGATAAACTTGGCCGACTCGTCGTTGCCCACATTAGGCGCCGTTTCGATTTCAGACTGACGCAGGTAAACCACCTCGGCCACGCTGTCGACCAGAATCCCGACCACTTGTTTGTCCGCTTCGATGATGACGATGCGCGAATTGTCGGTGATTTCTGCGTTGTAGAGGCCAAAACGCTGACGCGTATCGATGACCGTCACCACGTTGCCGCGCAGGTTGATAATGCCCAGCACGTAGGAAGGCGCACCGGGGACCGGGGCAATTTCGGTGTAACGCAGCACTTCCTGCACTTGCATCACATTGATGCCGTAGGTCTCGTTGTCCAGCTTGAAGGTCACCCATTGCAGGATCGGATCTTCACTACTTTGTTGTGCGGCTGACTGTTTCATACACCAAACCCTTGACTGAATACCGCTGATTTAAATAATTACTGCTTGCCCTTGGCAATCAACTCGGCCAATTGCGCCACGTCCAGCAATGCGCACATGTGTTCAATCACGGTGCCCGCCAGCCACGGCCGCTGCCCACGCTGGGAGCGCCATTTGATTTCGTTCGGATGCAGGCGCAATGAGCGGCTGACTTGATGCACCGCCAACCCCCACTCGTAGCCCTGCACGGAAATAACGTATTGCAGGCCCTCGCGAAAATCATCGCGATAGCGCTCGGGCATCACCCAGCGCGCGGTATCCAGCACGTTGAGCTTGCCGCTCTGGCTCGGCAGTATCCCCAGGAACCAGTCCGGCTGACCAAACAGCGGCGTCAGTTCACGACCGGCCAGCGAATAGATAGAACCCAGGCACACCAATGGCACCGCCAGGGTCAGTCCGGCCACGTCGAACAGCAGGCATTCGAAGGGTTCTGCGGCCCACGCGGGGCGGCCATCATCGGGTATCGGCAAATGCGCACCGGGCGCACTTGGCCGATGAACCTCGACCAACGGATGGGCCAGCGCCTCCGCGGGCACGCCCACTTGCGAGAGTTCCACCGGCATGGCCAGCGGCGCTTCAACAGGCGCGTCAGTGGCCGGTTCAAGTTCCGGCGCAGCGGGTTCAACCGACTCCAGCGCCTGGGTTGCATCAAACAGCAAGTCGTCCAGATACGACTGCAACGCCACTTGCGAGCGGTTGGAAAGTGCTATCGGCTGCGTCATAAAGTGCCCCACTCAACAGCCTCGCGACAGAGACTTGTAGACGTTATCGGCCACACGGGACCGATACTTGAATAACCGTCCACCTCAAGCCACCTGAGGGGCAAGCTGGCGGGTCAGTACGTGCTTGAGCAACGCACGATAGGCGATTACCCCCCGGGTCTTGTCATCGAACTGCGAAGGCGTCTGCCCTGCCCGGCTGGCATCACGCAAGCGGGTGTCGACCGGGATGAAGCCCTGCCACAGGGTGTCGGGATACACGTCGCGCAACACCCGCAAGGTGCTCATCGAGGCCTGTGTACGGCGGTCAAACAAGGTCGGCACGATACAAAACGGCAGTTCCTGCGCCCGCGAGCGATTGATCATGCGCAGGGTGTGGACCATGCGCTCCAGGCCCTTGAGCGCCAGATGCTCGGTCTGCACCGGAATGATCAATTGCTGGCTGGCCGCCAAT
Source organism: Pseudomonas sp. NKUCC02_KPG (assembly GCF_019345465.1). Lineage (GTDB taxonomy): Bacteria > Pseudomonadota > Gammaproteobacteria > Pseudomonadales > Pseudomonadaceae > Aquipseudomonas. The sequence goes on along the minus strand of NZ_JAHKRC010000002.1, from coordinate 6,867 downwards.
GCGTTGACCATCAGCACACCCAGGATCGGCGGGCTGTCGATGATGGCGTAGTCATAGTCCTGCCACAGTTGCGCCAGGCTGCGCGCAATCACCAGGCCCAGGCCACTTTGCCCCGGCGCCTGACGTTCCAGGGTCGCCAGGGCGGTGGTTGCCGGCAGCAAGGCAATCTTCTCGTGGCTGGTGGGCAGCAGCAATTGCGCAGCCAGACCTTCCGGCACCTGGCCCTGATGCAGAAAGAGGTCATACACACTGTGTTCCAGACCATCGGGGTCATACCCGAAATAACTGGTCATGGAGCCGTGCGGGTCGAGATCGACCACAACCACCCGCTTACCCGCTTCTGCCAGCAAACCGGCCAGAGCGATGGATGTGGTGGTCTTGCCGACCCCACCTTTTTGATTGGCTACTGCCCAGACTCTCATTCAGTTGTTCCTCCCGGCTGCATGCGTGCCGGCCGAGACTATAGGGTTGGTGACGGGGAATTGACGGCATTCCCTCTAACCAGTGGCTGTGTCTGTGGCGGTGCAGTTTGTGTGCCAGCACGCTTGAGGGCGGCATCCGGTGTCGCGTTGGCGGTTCCCGTACCGGTCAGGCTGCGACGCACCTCCAGGTTACGCGACACCACCAGCACCACCCGGCGGTTGAGCGCACGCCCTTCCGGGGTTGCGTTATTGGCCACCGGCTGGAACTCGCCGTAACCCACCGACGCCATGCGCCCCGGGTTCACGCCCTGCATCGCCAGCATGCGCACGATGCTCGCCGAGCGTGCCGACGACAGTTCCCAGTTGGTGGGATATTGCGCGGTACGGATCGGCAGATCGTCCGTAAAGCCCTCGACGTGAATCGGGTTTTCGAACGGCTTCAGGATCGCTGCCACCTTGTCGATAATGGTGAACGCTGCATTGCTGGGCATCGCGTCGCCACTGCCGAACAGCAAGCTTGAATTGAGTTCGATCTCGACCCACAACTCATTGCCGCGCACGGTCAATTGTTTGGACGCGATCAAGTCGCCAAACGCATGGGTGATGTCATTGGCAATGGTTTTAAGCGGGTCATCGGGGACTTGCCCAAGGCCCGCGTCGGTATGCTCACTGTCTTTGATAAGGGGCTCGGCAGGCGCGACCGTCAGCGGGCGCTCCTGACCAATGGGCACCGGCTTGATGCTGCGCTCTGTGTCATTGAACACGCCCACCAGCGCCTGGGAGATCACCCGATACTTGCCTTCGTTGATCGAGGAAATCGAGTACATGACCACGAAGAAGGCAAACAGCAAGGTGATGAAGTCCGCGTAGGACACCAGCCAGCGCTCGTGATTGATGTGTTCATCCGCAGGGCGACGGCGACGGCTCATAGTTAACCCGTGAAGCCTTGAAGCTTGAGTTCGATTGAGCGCGGATTCTCGCCTTCGGCAATCGACAGGATGCCTTCGAGCAGCATTTCGCGGTACAGCGACTGGCGCATGGCAATGGCCTTGAGCTTGCTGGCGATGGGCAGCAACACCAGGTTGGCACTGGCCACCCCATAAATGGTCGCCACAAACGCCACCGCAATTCCGCTGCCCAGTTGTCCCGGATCGGCCAGATTGCCCATCACATGAATCAGGCCCATGACCGCGCCGATAATGCCGATGGTCGGCGCATAACCGCCCATGCTTTCAAATACTTTGGCGGCTTCGATGTCGCGGCTTTCCTGGGTCATGTAATCGACCTCCAGCACGCTGCGAATGGTTTCTGGCTCAACCCCGTCAACCAGCAACTGCAGGCCCTTGCGCGAATAATTGTCGGGCTCGGTGTCGGCCACGCCTTCCAGGCCCAGCAAGCCTTCCTTGCGCGCCGTCAGGCTCCAGTTGACGACACGGTCAATGCCCCCCGCCATGTCGATACGCGGCGGAAACAAGATCCACACTACGGTCTGCATCGCCCGCTTGAATGCGCTCATGGGCGACTGCAACAGTGCCGCGCCCACCGTCCCGCCCAGCACGATCAGCGCTGCCGGACCATTGGCCAGGGCGCCGAGATGGCCGCCCTCCAGGTAGTTGCCGCCGATGATCGCGACAAACGCCATGATGATGCCAATCAGACTGAGCACATCCATCAGTGGCAGGCCTCCACCAGGTGTTTGCCGATGTCATCAAGGCTGTACACCGCGTCGGCCAGGTTGGCTTTGACGATGGCCATCGGCATGCCGTAAATCACGCAGCTGGCTTCGTCCTGTGCCCACACCTGACTGCCGCCCTGCTTGAGCATGCGCGCACCTTCACGGCCGTCCGCACCCATGCCGGTCAGGACCACCGCCAAAACTTTGTCACCAAAAGACTTGGCAGCCGAACCGAAGGTGATATCCACACACGGCTTGTAGTTCAAACGCTCGTCGCCCGGCAGGATGCGTACCGCGCCGCGACCGTCAATCATCATCTGCTTGCCGCCCGGTGCCAGCAGGGCCAGGCCGGGGCGCAGGATGTCGCCGTCTTCGGCTTCCTTGACGCTGATGCGGCACAGCTTGTCCAGGCGCTCGGCAAACGCCTTGGTAAACGCGGCCGGCATGTGCTGCACCAGCACAATCGGCGCCGGAAAATTGCCCGGCAACTGGGTCAACACCCGCTGCAAGGCCACCGGCCCGCCGGTCGAGGTGCCGATGGCGACCAGTTTGTAGGCCTTGCGCTTGGGCATGCCCGACGTTGATGCCGGTGCAGGCGCGCCACGGCTGGCAATCGGCGTGGTGCGCGCAGGGGGCAACGAGGCGGTCGGCGCGGGGGACACAAAACCGCCAAGGGCAGGCCGAGGCACAGGCGCAGGGGCTGAGACCGCAGGCGCTGGCGCGCTGTAGCTGGACATTCGGCGGTTGCTGCGCGAGATGCTGTGAACCTTCTCGCACAGCATCTGCTTGACCTTCTCGGGGTTGCGCGAGATGTCTTCGAAGTTTTTCGGCAAAAAATCCACCGCCCCGGCATCCAGCGCATCGAGGGTCACGCGGGCGCCCTCGTGGGTCAGCGAGGAGAACATCAATACCGGGGTCGGACAGCGCTGCATGATATGACGCACGGCCGTGATGCCATCCATCAACGGCATCTCGTAATCCATCGTGATCACGTCCGGCTTGAGCGCCAGCGCCTGATCGATGGCTTCCTTGCCATTGGTGGCGGTGCCGATCACTTGAATCGTCGGGTCAGCCGACAGAATTTCCGAGACGCGGCGGCGGAAAAAACCGGAATCATCCACCACCAGGACCTTGACTACCATAAACACTCCGTTAGGCGGTGCGGGGCGCAAAAGCCCCGGCTCACCAGAATCAAATACGCCGTGATGCGTAGTGCTTGAGCATGCTCGGAACATCCAGAATCAAGGCAATACGACCATCACCGGTAATGGTGGCGCCCGACATGCCTGGCGTGCCCTGGAGCATTTTGCCCAACGGCTTGATCACCACCTCTTCCTGGCCGACCAGTTGATCGACCACAAAACCGATGCGCTGGGTACCGACCGACAAAATCACCACATGCCCTTCGCGCTGTTCTTCATGGGCGGCAGACGCCACCAGCCAGCGCTTGAGGTAGAACAACGGCAGGGCCTTGTCGCGCACGATCACCACTTCCTGGCCGTCGACCACGTTGGTGCGCGACAGGTCGAGATGGAAAATCTCGTTGACGTTGACCAGCGGGAAGGCAAACGCCTGGTTGCCCAGCATCACCATCAGGGTCGGCATGATCGCCAGGGTCAACGGCACCTTGATGACGATTTTCGAGCCACGACCCAGCACCGACTCGATGCTCAGCGAGCCGTTGAGCTGGGCGATCTTGGTTTTCACCACGTCCATGCCCACGCCACGTCCGGACACATCGCTGATCTCGGTCTTGGTGGAAAAACCCGGTGCAAAAATCAGGTTGTAGCAGTCGCTTTCGCTCAGGCGATCGGCTGCGTCCTTGTCCATCAGGCCTTTTTTCACCGCCAGGGAGCGCAGGAAATTGGCATCCATGCCTTTGCCGTCATCGGAGATCGACAGCAGGATATGGTCGCCTTCCTGCTCTGCCGACAGCACCACTCGACCGCAGCTTGGCTTGCCTGCAGCAGCACGTTCTTCCGGGGTTTCGCAACCATGGTCGACGGCGTTGCGCACCAAGTGGACCAGTGGATCGGCCAGGGCTTCGACGAGGTTTTTATCCAGGTCGGTCTCTTCGCCCACCAACTCCAGGCTGATTTCTTTCTTCAACTGACGCGCCAGATCCCGCACCAGCCGCGGGAAGCGACCGAAGACTTTCTTGATCGGCTGCATCCGGGTCTTCATCACTGCGGTTTGCAGGTCAGCTGTAACCACGTCGAGGTTGGACAGGGCCTTGGCCATGTCCTCGTCATGGCTGTTCAAGCCCAGGCGCACCAGACGGTTACGCACCAGTACCAGTTCGCCGACCATGTTCATGATGTCGTCCAGCCGTGCGGTATCGACCCGCACGGTGGTTTCTGCCTCAGAGGCAACCGGTTTTTCCGACGGTGCAGCTGCCGCCCGGGCCGGGGCAGCACGCGCAGCCGCAACCGGCCTGGCGGGCACAGCCGCAGCGACAACGGTTGCGGAGTCCGGACTGAACTTGCCTTTACCGTGCATCTCATCGAGCAGGGCTTCGAATTCGTGATCGCTGATCAGGTTCGGGTCGCCCGCTGGCTCCTCGGCCGGGGCAACAGGTTCGACGGCCGCAGCGCCCAGTGCGTCGGTGTTGAACGCACCCTTGCCATGCAATTGATCGAGCAAGGCCTCGAATTCATCGTCGGTGATTTCATTGCTGACTTCAGCTACGGCTACCGGCGCTTCGTCGGGCACTGCGCCGACCACTGCGGCATCCGCAGAAAACTGGCCCTTGCCGTGCAACTGGTCAAGCAGCAACTCAAATTCGGCGTCGCTGATTTCGTCACCCGCCGAGATGTCTGCCGGGACAACCGGCTCGGGCTCGTGGGCAGCGGCCTTGACCGCATCGAGGGATTCCAGCAACTGTTCAAATTCGCTGTCGGTGATATCAGTCACCGGAGCTGCGACTACCGCCACCGGCACAGGTGCAGCAACCACGTGAGCGGCCGCAGGCTCTGCCAGACGCGCCAGCGCCGCCAGCAACTCGGGGGTCGCCGCGGTGATCGGGCTGCGCTCGCGCACTTCGCTGAACATGCCGTTGACCGCATCCAGGGCCTCAAGCACCACGTCCATCAACTCCGCGTCGACGCCTCGTTCACCCTTGCGCAGGATGTCGAAGACGTTCTCGGCGATGTGACAGCACTCCACCAATTCATGGAGCTGCAGGAAGCCGGCGCCCCCTTTGACAGTATGAAAACCGCGAAAAATGGCATTGAGCAGGTCCGCATCATCCGGTCGGCTTTCCAGCTCGACCAGTTGCTCGGACAGCAACTCCAGAATTTCGCCGGCTTCAACCAGGAAATCCTGAAGGATTTCTTCATCGGCGCCGAAGCTCATGTACGTGCTCCTTGAGAAAGGCCCGCGACGCCAGGCAACAGCGCCCGCACGTCTATCGAGTCCTAAAAACCTAAACTGGACAGCAAATCGTCTACATCATCCTGACCGGATACGACGTCATTACGTGTATCGGCATGAATCTGCGGACCTTCACCCTTGGCCTGGTTTTTTTGCGAATTATTTTCAGCGCGCAACGCATCACGGTCGTGTTCGATGCCGGCAAAGCGATCCACCTGACTGGCCATCAGCACCAGTTTGAGCAGATTGCTTTCAACGTCCGTGACCAGTTGCGTCACCCGCTTGATGACCTGACCGGTAAGGTCCTGGAAATCCTGGGCCAGCAAGATGTCGGTGAGGTTGGCGGACACGACCTGACTTTGCTCGTCGCTACGCGTCAAAAAACTGTCAACCCGACGCGCCAGCTCGCGAAACTCCTCGGCACCGATTTCACGGCGCATGAAGCGACCCCAGTCTGCACTCAGGGCCTTGGCTTCCTGCCCCAGGCCGTTGACCAGCGGCGTGCTGTTCTCCACCAGGTCCATGGTTCGATTGGCGGCCGCTTCCGTGAGCTTCACAACATAAGCCAGGCGTTCCGTGGCATCCGTGATCTGCGACACTTCTTCGGCTTGCGGCATGCTCGGATCAATATGGAAATTGACAATTGCACTGTGCAGTTCACGGGTCAGTTTGCCGACTTCGCGATACAACCCGCGATCACGGGTCTGGTTGAGTTCGTGAATCAGCTGCACTGCATCGCCAAACTGGCCTCTTTCAAGGCTTTCGACCAATTCGTGAGCATGTTTTTTCAGGGTCGACTCAAAATCGCCCTGTGTAGATTCTTTATGCTCCATAGCGCCCCCAAGGCAACCGATCAACCGATGCGATCAAAGATCTTCTCGATCTTGTCTTTGAGTGCGATAGCCGTGAACGGCTTGACCACATAGCCGTTAACACCGGCCTGGGCGGCTTCGATGATCTGCTCGCGCTTGGCTTCGGCGGTCACCATCAGCACCGGCAAGTGCTTGAGTTTTTCGTCGGCGCGCACGTGGCGCAGCAACTCGATACCGGTCATGCCCGGCATGTTCCAGTCGGTCACCAAAAAGTCGATGTGACCCAGATTGAGGATCGGCAACGCCGTGATGCCGTCGTCCGCCTCGACCGTGTTGGTGAACCCCAGGTCACGCAACAGGTTTTTAATGATCCGCCGCATCGTTGAAAAATCATCAACGATAAGGATTTTCATGTTCTTGTCCAATTCGACCTCCAAGCAGTCTTAAACGCGCCCGGTCTGGGGACACGCCATTCAATCAATTCGTTTTCAAACACCGCCAGAATCGACTGTGGGAGCGGGCTTGCTCGCGATGCTGGCGGCGCGGTTTTTCTGATTCACCGTGTCGATCCCATCGCGAGCAAGCC
>NZ_JAHKRC010000001.1 GCF_019345465.1 Pseudomonas sp. NKUCC02_KPG | reverse complement strand
CCCCCCCCCAGAGGGGCGGGGGGGGGGGGGCGCGCGCCCCCCCCACCCCCCCCCCCCCCCCCCCCCGCTCCCACAAATCACCGATACCAATCGAATAAGCCGTTGGTCATTGGCGACTTTTCTTATGCGCTTTTTCTTCTATTCTCAGGGCATGGACTCCACTGTCGTCACCGGACGATGCAGCCCGTAGTGTGCGGCTGAAGACAGGATCTATCGAGGGTCGCCGCCATGTCGCGCAACCTTTGCCTTACTCGCCAATGCTTGGGCCTGGTGACTCGTATTGAATGCAGCATTCGACCGCTGGCAGGCAATAACGGGATGTGGACGCTTCTCTTTGCTGCAGGTCTGGCAGGTGAGCAGCCCTCTACAATCAAGGCGCAAGGCCCGTTCCCAGGGCCTTTCGTGGCCGAAACCATTCTTGAATCAATCGTTGAAAGCCTGACGCTGCACGGTTATCGGCTCGCGGACGATCCGCAGATCTGGTGCCTGCATGTGCAGGCCCAGTTGCGTCAGATCAATGGCGGGCGCTGCAGCGCGTCCCACTAAAACGGCGGTTTTATTGGGGTGTGCTGGCTGGCGCAGCTTTGTCGAGTTTGACTTCAAACCCATATTCGACAGGGTTCAGGGCTGTGCGTGCATAGCTTTCAAGTTGAGTCGGCTGACCATAAAAGTAATGCACGTCGAACACTGGCGGGCCATCTGGCTCGGCGCTATGGCTGACAGCTAACACTTCCTTCAGGTAGTTACCCGTGCCGTCTTTTGCATAAAAGCGCCAGGCTTCTTCCGGGAACAATTTTTGATCAACGATCAGGGTATTGCCTTTGAGCTCAAGGCCTTTGGGCAGGTGGGCGACATCCAGTACCTGCTTGTCTATGTCCGCGATAAACAGCGGGATTGAGCCAACCGCATAGGCCGGTGTTTCGGGGAACAGGTTCAGGTCGTAGGTGATGACACCCGCGTTGGGGTCCACATCAAAGGCTTCGATGGGCAGTTCGAGCGGCTCGCTGCGGTTGCCATTTTCATCTTCGGCAAAGAAGGTCACGGGTGCGTCGGATTTTTGCGGGAGCGCCCCGAGCATTTCGTCGTTGAAGGTGGCCGGGTGGCTGAACTCAAGGGTTGCCGCGCTGGCATCGTCCACTGACTGGCTGATCACCACGCTCTTTTCCAGTTGCTCCGGGTCAAGGGTGGCGTTCTTGAGGTAGTTGGCGGCCTGGTCGTCATACACCACAACGTTGATCGGGAGCGCCTGAATCTCTTTGCCCACCACGTTTTTGTCGAGCTTGAGCACTGGCAGGTCGAGGGATTTGCGGGTGACATTGGCCGTGGAGAAATCGAGCACGTTGATATCGACACTCTCTACCGTGCCGTTGAAGTACACCTTGCTGTAGTGGTGAGGGTGCTTTTGCTCAAAGGCTTGTTGCTCGTTATCCAGTTGCTGCTCAAAAGCCTCGCTCCAGGCGGTTTGCTTGAGCATTTCGGCCAGTTGCTGCTGATAAAAGGCCAGTTGTTCGGCGTTTTCGTTAATCGAACCCGAGCGCGACAGAAACTGTCCGGAGTGGTCGCGGGCCTGGATGATCAGCGGGTTGAGCGGGGTATCTCGTACCTGTTCTGCCAGCGGGGCGCTGTTGACGATATCCACTTCGGCATAGTTTTGACCCAGCGTCAGCAGGGTCACGCTGATTGTGCCGTCGGTACGGGTTTTGCCCACATCCTTGGCATTCAGGTTGAAGTTGACCACCTTGCCTGGCGCGATCACTTCCACTTTGCCATGCAGGATCAGGGGTTGAGGCTGTCGAGTGTTCTCGACCTCAAGCCCGTCAATGTAGGGGTAAGTGACGGTCAGGTCGTCCGGGTTGCTCAGGTTGGCGCTGGAGGGGCTTAGCTGGATGCCTGGATCGGTTTCAGACCACTCGGGAGCAAAGGGCACCACCTGCTTGTTGCTCAGGGTCACGGACTGCCATTCCAGCGCGTGGGGGAACGGGAATTCGGACGCGCTATTGAGCGGGAACGGGAAGACGGGTTCCAGGTCCGTCAAGTAATCGGAGCTGGAGTTTTTACGCAGCACAAACAGACCGTTGATATAGGTATCGCTTAACGCCTGGCTGCTGGGGTAGTGCTTGAGCAGTGCAAGGTCGTCCGTGGCGTATTCGGTCTCGATGGGTTTGTCTTGAAGCTTGAGGCGCGCACGCTCCAGCAACAGCAAAGAACCGCCCAGGTCGGCGATTGCATCTTTGAGCTGTTGATCCTTGATGGTGTCCAGGCTCTGTTCAAACGCAGCACTGCGTTCTTCCAGAGTGGCCTGCTGGTGTTCGTCGTCAGGCGAGCAGCCGGCAATGGCGAGCACAGCCATCGAAAACCCAAAACAGGCCAAGGGAAATCGCAGATCCATGGTTCGGTTTTCCTGTCCGTAAACAATGCTTGAGAGGAGGACACTAGCAGAAAATGTTTTTACAGGCTGTTTCGAAGCCTTTAACTATGCGGTTTTCTCACTGATATACTCGCGCCCATTTTTTTAATTCCTGTGAGATTCAATGGAACGCTTTATCGAAAACGCAATGTACGCCTCGCGCTGGATTCTGGCGCCTATTTACTTCGGGCTCTCGCTGGGTCTGTTGGCTTTGGCGTTGAAGTTCTTTCAGGAAGTGTTTCACGTAATCCCCAACGTGTTCGCGTTAAGTGAGTCGGATTTGATCCTGGTCATTTTGTCGCTGATCGACATGGCGCTGGTGGGCGGCCTGTTGGTGATGGTGATGATTTCCGGCTACGAGAACTTCGTCTCGCAACTGGATATCGACGACCACAAGGAGAAACTCAGCTGGCTGGGCACCATGGACTCAACCTCGCTGAAGATGAAAGTGGCAGCGTCGATCGTGGCGATCTCCTCGATTCACCTGCTGCGAGTGTTCATGGATGCGCGCAATATCGAGACCGAGTACCTGATGTGGTACGTGATCATTCATATGACCTTTGTGGTATCGGCCTTTGCGATGGGCTATCTGGATAAATTGACCAAACACTGACCCCAAGCCTGTGTGCGCACACGAACCCGGGCTGCGAAGGCTTTGGGGGCTGTGGTAGTCTGCTGGCCCTTTTTTGGTTCCGGGTGTTCGGGGGCTGCGGTTAACGTGGCATTTTCCGGGCACCCCCACAGCGGAGCAGTGTTATGTCCGAAGTAAATCTGTCGACCGACGAAACTCGTGTTAGCTATGGCATTGGCCGTCAGCTGGGCGACCAACTGCGCGACAACCCGCCACCGGGCATCAGCCTGGATGCAATCCTGGCTGGCCTGACTGACGCTTTCGCGGGCAAGGAAAGCCGTGTAGGTCAGGAAGAAATGTCGGCCAGCTTCAAAGTGATCCGCGAGATCATGCAAGCTGAAGCGGCTGCCAAGGCAGAAGCTGCTGCAGGCGAAGGCAAGGCATTTCTGGCTGAAAACGCCAAGAAAGACGGCATCACCACCCTGGCTTCCGGCTTGCAATTTGAAGTTGTGACTGCAGGTGAAGGCGCCAAGCCATCCCGTGAAGACACTGTACGTGTTCACTACCACGGCACCCTGATCGACGGCACTGTGTTTGACAGCTCCTACGATCGTGGTCAGCCAGCTGAGTTTCCGGTTGGCGGCGTGATTGCCGGTTGGACTGAAGCCCTGCAACTGATGAACGCCGGCAGCAAATGGCGCATCTACGTGCCGAGCGAACTGGCTTACGGCGCCCAAGGCGTTGGCAGCATTGCTCCGCACAGCGTGCTGGTATTCGACGTTGAGCTGCTGGACGTTCTGTAAGAACCCGGTGCTTTAACGTTGGCTGCGGGTTTGCTGGCAAACCCGCAGCTGCACCGGCCACGTCATATGTGTATTTTGGCGTGGTGCTGATGAGTGTCAGTCGTGCCGCAAGGGCGCAATGCCCGGGCGTAGCAAAATAGAAACAAATTGCGCACCAGCTCCTTGAGCACTACCGGTTCGCTTGAGTTGAGCCCGCTGAAATCCAGGTCGCCCTGGTCCTGCAGTTCGTTCAGCGCTTCTTCTTCCAGTACCGCACAGACTTCCCCGGTTTCCCGATGCAGGATTCGCAGATAGGGGTGTGGACGGTCCAGCCAGGCATCAATTAAATAAGTCATGGTCGTCATCTCCTTGATGAATACCAATGAGAATAATTCTTATTCAATTAATAGCAAGTGCCTATTGGCGGATTTATCGTCTTTGTGCGTTAGAGCTGCTGCGGATCAAGGTTGCTGGCTTTTTGATATTGCGCGGGAGTGTTGCGAGGGAAGTTGCACCTTCCTGCGCTAAACGCAGGAAGGAAAGCAACTGGATCAGACTTTACGCACGAACTCGGATTTGAGTTTCATGGGGCCGATACCGTCGATCTTGCAATCGATATCGTGGTCGCCATCGCACAGGCGAATGTTTTTGACCTTGGTGCCCACTTTGACCACCAGGGACGTGCCCTTGATTTTCAGGTCCTTGATGACGGTGATGGTGTCGCCGTCGGTCAGTACAGTGCCTGCGGAGTCCTTGTAGACTTTTTCATCGCTGGCTTCTTCCGCTACGCCATTGGCAGACCACTCATGGGCGCATTCCGGGCAGATCAGCTGGGCGCCGTCTTCGTAGGTGTATTCGGAATTGCATTTTGGGCAGGGCGGCAACGTGCTCACTAAAGCTCCTTAAGAGTCAGGATGGCTAAAAGGCGCGCATTATATAGGGTTTTAGTGCGGGGCGGGGAATGGCGGGGCAGATTGACCGTGTGGGAGCGAGCAAGCCCGCTCCCACAGGCAGTCAGTGCGTGCGCGCTACTGCAAATTCGCTCAGCTCAACCAGTGCGTCGCGGTATTCGCTAGGCGGCAGGGCTTGAAGGCAAACAATTGCGCGGGCTACGTAGTCACGAGCCAGTTGAGCGGTGTACTCCAGCGAGCCGGAGGCCTCAACGGCGGCACGAATGCTCTCCAGATCTTCAATGCCACCTTTCTGGATGGCCTTGCGCACCAGGGCTGCCTGTTCAGGTGTGCCTTCGCGCATGGTGTAGATCAGTGGCAGTGTCGGCTTGCCTTCGGCCAGATCGTCACCGACGTTCTTGCCCAGGGTTTCGGCGTCGCCGCGGTAGTCGAGCAGGTCATCCACCAACTGGAACGCTACGCCCAGGTGATCGCCAAAGGTTCGCAACGCTTCGCTTTGTTCTGGCGTGGCACCGGCCAGTGCTGCGGCACTGTGGGTCGAAGCCTCGAAGAGCATCGCGGTTTTGCCGCGAATGACTTCCATATAGGTTTCTTCAGTGGTGCTGGCATCGCGCACTTTGGACAACTGCAACACTTCGCCTTCGGCAATGATGCGGGTGGCTTGCGACAGGATTTTCATCACTGGCATCGAGCCCAGCTCAACCATCATTTCGAAGGAGCGCGAATAGAGGAAGTCGCCAACCAGAACGCTGGGCGCGTTGCCCCACGTTGCATTGGCTGTTTTGCGTCCACGGCGCATGCCCGACATGTCCACCACGTCGTCGTGCAGCAGGGTGGCGGTGTGCAGGAACTCGATGGTCGCGGCCAGCAGGCGCATATCGTCGCCTTCGCGGCCAAGGGCCTTGCCGCACAGCAGCACTAATAAAGGACGCAGGCGTTTGCCGCCGGCTGAAGTAATGTAGTCGCCGATTTTTGAGACCAGCGGTACGCGTGAAGTCAGCTGCTTCTTGATGATGCCATCGACGGCGCTAAAATCGTCCGCCACCGCGCGGTAGAAAGCTTGGGGTTGCATCAGCGACAGGTGCTCCAGAAGGGTTGCGCGGCATGCTAGGTCGGGGGGCTGGGCCTGTCAAGGCGCGATAGACGGCCCCTTGCAACCCCGGCATGGCTTGCGTACAATCGCGCACCCTGAACTTCCTGGGCAGCACCTGCCTTACGCAATTGCACTTGGGCCGTTCCAGCCCCATGCAGCCATGCCAGCCAATACCTTTACCTATAAAGCGCTGGGTGAGCAGGATTATCGGAGAAATACCATGTCGTACGCAGTAATCGTTACTGGTGGCAAGCAATACAAAGTAGCTCCAGGTGAATACCTGAAGATCGAAAAACTGGAAATCGCTACCGGCGAATCCGTAACTTTTGATCGCGTTCTGTTGGTCGCCAATGGCGATGACGTGAACATCGGCGCTCCAGTTGTTCCTGGCGCCACTGTTGTTGCTGAAGTGATCTCCCAAGGTCGTCACGATAAAATCCGCATCATCAAGTTCCGTCGTCGTAAGCACCACATGAAGCGTATGGGCCACCGCCAGTGGTACACCGAGATCAAAATCACCGGTATTCAGGCTTAATTTCAGCCTAATTCCTCACTAGGAGAATTGACTCATGGCACACAAAAAAGCTGGTGGTAGTACCCGTAACGGTCGCGACTCAGAAGCCAAACGCCTTGGCGTGAAGATGTATGGCGGCCAGGCTATCATTCCGGGCAACATCATCGTGCGTCAGCGCGGCACCCAATTCCACGCTGGCTACGGCGTTGGTATGGGCAAAGATCACACCCTGTTCGCGAAAGTGGAAGGCGTGATCAAGTTCCAGGTTAAAGGCGCCTTCGGTCGTCGCTATGTAAGCATCGTTCCGAAGACTGCAGTCGTCGCGGCGTAATAGCTTGGTAGCTGGAAGAGCCCTGTCTTGCGACGGGGCTTTTTCGTTTGTGGGGTGAGTCTCTTGCAAAGCTGTTTGTATGGGCTGCTGGCGCTGGATTTTACGGTCGTTGATTGAGGTCGCTGCGCTCATTTTTGCAAGAGTCTTATGTCTTGGTTTTTATCGGCTCGTCCTGATGACGAGAGGCGTGTTTTGTTATGAAGTTTGTTGATGAAGTATCGATCAAAGTAAAAGCAGGCGACGGTGGTAACGGTTGCATGAGTTTCCGTCGTGAGAAATTCATCGAAAACGGTGGTCCGAACGGTGGTGATGGTGGTGACGGCGGCTCGATCTACATGATCGCCGACGAAAACCTCAACACCCTGGTTGATTACCGCTACACCCGTCACTTCGATGCCCAGCGCGGCTCGAACGGCGGCAGTGCAGATTGCACAGGTCGTAAGGGTGAAGATCTGGAGTTGCGTGTTCCGGTCGGCACCACGGTGATCGATGCGGGCACTCAGGAAATCATCGGCGACCTGACCAAGGCCGGCCAGCGTTTGCTGGTGGTTCATGGTGGTTGGCACGGTCTGGGCAACACCCGTTTCAAATCCAGTACCAATCGGGCTCCACGCCAGACCACTCCGGGTAAGCCGGGTGAGCAGCGTGACCTGAAACTGGAGCTGAAAGTGCTGGCTGACGTTGGCCTGCTGGGCTTGCCGAATGCCGGTAAAAGTACATTTATCCGTTCGGTGTCTGCGGCCAAGCCAAAGGTAGCGGATTATCCGTTTACCACGTTGGTGCCAAACCTGGGTGTAGTCAGCGTGGATCGCTGGAAGAGCTTTGTGATTGCCGATATTCCCGGCTTGATCGAAGGTGCTTCTGATGGTGCGGGCCTGGGGATTCGCTTCCTCAAGCACTTGGCGCGTACCCGTCTGTTGCTGCACCTCGTCGACATGGCGCCGGTTGAAGGCAGTGAAAGCGCTGCTGATACCGCAGAAGTCATCGTCAACGAGCTGACCAAGTTCAGCCCGTCTCTGGCTGAGCGTGATCGTTGGTTGGTCTTGAACAAGTGCGATTCGTTGCCGCAAGACGAGCATGATGCGCGTGTTAAAGAAGTGGTCGATCGTCTGGAATGGATGGGTCCGGTTTACGTGATTTCGGCCATCGCCAAAATCGGTACCGACAAGCTGTGCCACGACATCATGCGTTATTTGGAAGATCGTGCTGACCGTCTGGCCAATGACCCGGCCTACAAGGAAGAGTTGGCTGAGCTTGATCGGCGCATCGAAGATGAGGCGCGTGCGCAGTTGCAAGCGTTGGATGACAAGCGTGCCCTGCGCCGCAGCGGCGTGAAGAGCGTCCACGACATCGGCGACGATGACTGGGATGAAGAAGACGTTGAAGACGATGATGGTCCTGAAATCATTTACGTCCGCGACTGATTCGTTGCAGTAAACTACAGCGCCGCTCAATGAGCGGCGTTTTAGCATCTACGAGTTGGTAATCAAAAATAATTCCATGGGTAGCGCTCGGTCGCGCTGCTCTCAGGCATAGGTTGGATGATGATGCGGAGCAAGGTGACGGGTGCGCAGCGCTGGGTGGTCAAGATCGGCAGCGCGTTGCTGACAGCGGATGGCAAAGGCCTGGATCGCGTAGCGATGGGGGTTTGGGTCGAGCAGATGGTGGCGTTGCACGAGGCTGGCGTTGAGCTGGTGCTGGTGTCTTCGGGTGCGGTTGCGGCCGGTATGAGTCGATTGGGCTGGACGGTGCGACCGAGTGCCATGCACGAACTGCAGGCGGCTGCGGCCATTGGTCAGATGGGTCTGGTGCAGGCCTGGGAGTCGAGCTTTGCCGAGCACTCCCGGCATACCGCACAAATCTTGCTGACCCATGACGATCTGTCTGATCGCAAGCGTTACCTCAACGCCCGCAGTACCTTGCGTGCGCTGGTGGAGTTGGGCGTGATCCCGGTCATCAATGAAAATGACACGGTGGTCACGGACGAAATCCGCTTTGGCGACAACGATACGCTGGCGGCGCTGGTGGCCAATCTGGTCGAGGCGGACCTGTTGGTGATTCTGACCGATCGCGACGGCATGTTTGATGCCGATCCGCGCAATAACCCTGATGCAAAAATGATTTACGAGGCCCGTGCCGATGACCCTGCGCTGGATGCAGTGGCGGGCGGTACGGGTGGTGCGCTGGGTCGTGGCGGCATGCAGACAAAGTTGCGTGCAGCGCGTCTGGCGGCCCGTTCGGGTGCGCATACCATCATCGTGGGTGGGCGTCTGGAGCGTGTGCTGGATCGTCTGAAGGCTGGCGAACGCCTGGGTACGTTGCTGTCTCCTGAGCGTGGCCTGCTGGCAGCGCGCAAGCAGTGGCTGGCCGGGCACTTGCAGACCCGCGGCACGCTGGTGCTGGATGAGGGGGCTGTCGCGGCCTTGTCCAAGGGCAATAAAAGCTTGTTGCCGGTAGGGGTCAAGGCGGTTCAGGGCGGTTTCCGTCGTGGAGAAATGGTGGTGTGTGTGGCGCCGGACGGGCGAGAAATTGCCCGTGGCCTGGCTAACTACAGCGCTGCGGAAGCGCAAAAAATTATTGGGCAGTCATCGGATGCGATTGTCGGCTTGCTGGGTTATATGGCGGAGCCAGAGCTGGTTCATCGCGATAACCTGATCCTGGTTTGAATGTGAGGTGTGGCATGCGCTTGATTGGCGGTTTGTTGGGGTTGATGTTGGCGATGCCATTGCTGGCGTCGGCTGAAGAAATTGGCACGGTGTCGACGGTATTCAAATTTGTCGGGCCGAACGATCGCATTGTGGTCGAGGCGTTCGATGATCCGAAGGTCGATGGCGTGACCTGCTACTTGTCTCGTGCCAAGACGGGTGGCATGAAAGGCGGGCTGGGGTTGGCTGAGGATCGCGCCGAAGCTTCGATTGCGTGCCGTCAGACCGGTCCGATCAGCTTCAAGGGTGAGCTCAAGGATGGTGAAGAGGTGTTCAAGGAGCGCACTTCGCTGGTGTTCAAGACCATGCAGGTGGTGCGTTTCCTCGACAAGAAGCGCAATACGCTGGTGTATCTGGTGTACAGCGATCGCCTGATCGAAGGCAGCCCGCAGAACGCGGTGACGGCGATTCCTATCTTGCCGTGGGCGCACGAGTAACGGGTCTCAATTAAAAAAGCTGCGGTTATCGCAGCTTTTTTTTGCCCATTTTTTACTGTGTTGGTGCTTTGACGCTTTGACGCTTTGACGCTTTGACGTTTTTGTAGTTGCTGACGAGCGTTGTGTTCAGAAGGGGGGCAAATCACAGGCAATAAAAAACCGACCCTGAGGTCGGTTTTTTAAAAAGCTTATCGCTTAAGCGGCGGTCGCAAGGTTCAAAGCCTTGACGTGGCCATTCAGGCGGCTCTTATGGCGAGCAGCTTTGTTCTTGTGGATGATACCTTTATCGGCCATACGGTCGATAACAGGAACAGCCAGAACATAAGCAGCTTGCGCTTTAGCAGCGTCTTTTGCGTCGATGGCCTTAACTACATTCTTGATGTAGGTACGAACCATGGAACGCAGGCTGGCGTTGTGGCTGCGACGCTTCTCAGCCTGTTTTGCACGTTTTTTGGCGGAAGGTGTGTTGGCCACCGTCGAGCTCCTCGAAAGACTTTTGGGAAATAACAAACAAAATAGGCCGCGAATCATGCCGATGACGAGAACTCTTGTCAAGGGCGTTTGATGCGATCCGCTGAGTGGTGGATCGAGGCAGACGGGATATTTATTTCCGGCGCTTGACCTGTAAACTCGCGAGCTTGGCTCTGTGCTGTTGCGGCGCGCAGTATCGCATAAGTGGGCGCTTTGTTCGCCTGCTCTTTCTCTATAGGCAAAAACTCTTTCAATGAACCTGCTCAAGTCGTTGGCTGCCGTCAGCTCAATCACCATGATTTCCAGGGTTCTGGGCTTCATTCGCGACACGATCATTGCGCGTGCCTTTGGTGCCGGGATGGCCACGGATGCGTTCTTTATTGCCTTCAAACTGCCTAATTTGCTGCGCAGGATTTTCGCTGAGGGTGCTTTTTCCCAGGCTTTTGTGCCGATTCTGGCGGAATACAAGAGCCAGAAAGGCGAGGAGGCGGCCCGTACATTTGTCGCGTATGTCGCCGGGCTTTTAACCCTGGCACTGGCCATTGTTACCGTACTGGGCATGGTCGCTGCTCCCTGGGTCATCTGGGCAACCGCCCCGGGCTTTGCCACGACCCCGGAAAAATTCGAGCTGACCAGTGACATGCTGCGGGTCACGTTCCCTTATATATTGCTGATCTCGCTGTCATCGCTGGCGGGGGCGATCCTCAATACCTGGAACCGATTTGCAGTGCCGGCCTTCGTGCCGACCCTGCTCAACGTCAGCATGATCATTTTTGCGCTGTTCCTGACGCCGTATTTCGATCCGCCGATTATGGCGCTGGGTTGGGCGGTGCTGGTCGGCGGCCTGGCCCAGCTGCTGTTCCAGCTGCCCCATCTGAAGAAAATCGGCATGCTGGTGCTGCCGCGCCTCAACCTGCGTGACACCGGCGTCTGGCGGGTGATGAAGCACATGGTGCCGGCCATTATCGGTGTCTCGGTCAGCCAGATTTCGCTGATCATCAATACGATATTCGCGTCTTTCCTTGTTGCGGGCTCCGTGTCCTGGATGTACTACGCAGACCGCCTGATGGAGTTGCCGTCAGGAGTGCTGGGCGTGGCGCTCGGGACGATCCTGTTGCCGACCCTGTCCAAAACCTACGCCAATAAAGATCGCCAGGAATATTCGCGGATTCTCGACTGGGGATTGCGCCTGTGCTTTGTATTGGTGCTGCCGTGCTCGTTGGCGCTGGCCATTTTGTCCGAGCCGCTCACCGTTTCGCTGTTCCAGTACGGTCAGTTCACCGCCTTTGATGCGGCCATGACCCAGCGTGCATTGATCGCGTATTCGCTTGGGTTGCTCGGGATTATCATGATCAAGGTCCTGGCACCGGGTTTTTATGCGCAACAAAACATTCGAACGCCGGTGAAAATTGCGATTTTTACCCTGGTGGTGACGCAGTTGCTCAACCTGGTATTTATTGGGCCTTTGCAGCACGCCGGTTTGGCGTTGGCCATTAGCGTGGGTGCCTGTATCAATGCCGGTTTGCTGTTCTGGCAGTTGCGTCGCCAAAAGTTGTTTGTCGCGCAACCGGGCTGGACCAAATACCTGTTCAAGCTGGTGTTGGCGGTGCTGGTGATGTCCGGGGTATTACTGGGCTTGATGCATCTGATGCCAGCCTGGGATCACGGCAATATGCTGGAACGGTTTATCCGTCTGGGCGGGTTGGTCATCGCGGGCGTGCTGGCTTATTTCGGCATGCTGCTGCTGTTGGGCCTGCGTTTGAAAGATTTCGCACGCAAGTCTCTTATGTAAGGTAATTGCAGGTCAGACGTCGATTTTGTCGAATTGACCTGATTTGCCGTGCGCTGTTGCCTGTCGTACCGGGCTGGGTGTGGTTATAATCGACCACTTTATGAGCAAGAAGCGCGTTATGCAGCTGGTTCTAGGCCTTCACAATCTGCGGCCCCAGCATCGGGGCTGCGTCGCCACTATTGGCAACTTTGACGGTGTACACCGTGGTCACCAGGCTATCCTGGGTCGGCTGCGTGAGCGTGCGCTGGAGTTGGGCGTGCCCAGCTGCGTGGTGATTTTTGAACCGCAGCCGCGCGAGTTCTTCAATCCAGATACGGCTCCGGCACGTCTGGCCCGGTTGCGCGACAAGCTGCAACTGCTGGCCGACGCCGGGGTTGACCGGGTGCTGTGCCTGGCGTTTAACCAGCGTCTGTGCAAGCTCAGTGCTGCCGAGTTCGTCGATACCATTCTGGTCGATGGCCTGGGTGTGCAGCACCTGGAGGTCGGTGACGACTTCCGTTTTGGCTGCGACCGGGTTGGCGACTTCGACTTTTTGCAGCAGGCCGGCCAGATGCAGGGCTTTACCGTCGAGGCGGCGCAAACGGTCGAGCTCGATGGTGTGCGAATCAGCAGCACCAAGGTACGTGATGCCTTGGCTGATGCAGACTTCTCCCTCGCAGAGCGTTTGCTGGGGCGCCCTTTTCAAATTACTGGCAGGGTATTGCACGGGCAAAAACTGGCGCGCCAATTGGGTACGCCGACCGCCAATATTCAGCTCAAACGTCGCCGTGTTCCGTTGACCGGGGTTTACCTGGCCAGCGTCGACATCGATGGCAAGACCTGGCCCGGCGTCGCCAACATTGGCGTCAGGCCAACCGTAGCAGGGGATGGCAGCGCCCATCTTGAAGTACATCTATTGGATTATGCCGGTGACTTGTATGGCCGGCGCCTGACCGTGGCATTCCACCACAAGCTGCGTGATGAGCAGCGTTTCGCCTCCCTGGAGGCGCTCAAGACGGCAATCAATGCGGACGTCGCCGCCGCCCGAGCCTATTGGCTGGGTCAACCGCTTAAAAAGAGCCTGAAATGACCGACTACAAAGCCACGCTAAACCTCCCGGACACCGCCTTCCCAATGAAGGCCGGCCTGCCACAGCGCGAACCGCAAATTTTGCAGCGCTGGGACAGCATTGGCCTGTACGGGAAGTTGCGCGAGATTGGCAAGGATCGTCCGAAGTTCGTACTTCACGACGGTCCTCCATACGCCAACGGCACGATTCACATCGGTCATGCGCTGAACAAGATCCTGAAAGACATGATCATCCGCTCCAAGACCCTGTCGGGTTTTGACGCGCCGTACGTGCCGGGCTGGGACTGTCACGGTTTGCCGATTGAGCACAAGGTTGAAGTGACCCACGGTAAAAACCTGCCTGCGGATAAAACCCGCGAGCTGTGCCGTGCCTACGCGACCGAGCAGATCGAGGGTCAGAAAGCCGAGTTCATCCGCTTGGGTGTTCTGGGTGACTTCGCCAACCCTTACAAAACCATGGACTTCAAAAACGAAGCCGGTGAAATCCGTGCCCTGGCCGAAATCGTCAAGGGCGGATTCGTGTTCAAAGGCCTCAAGCCTGTGAACTGGTGTTTTGATTGCGGTTCGGCCCTGGCTGAAGCGGAAGTCGAGTACCAGGACAAAAAGTCCGCGGCCATCGACGTTGCCTTCCCGGTTGCCGATGAAGCCAAGCTGGCCGAGGCCTTTGGCCTGGCAGCCCTGAGCAAGCCGACAGCGATCGTGATCTGGACCACCACCCCGTGGACCATTCCGGCCAACCAGGCGCTCAACGTACACCCGGAATTCACCTACGCGCTGGTCGACGTGGGCGACAAGCTGCTGGTACTGGCTGAAGAGCTGGTCGAGTCCTGCCTGGCGCGCTACAACCTGCAAGGTTCGGTCATCGCGACCACAACCGGTGCAGCGCTGGAGCTGATCAACTTCCGTCACCCGTTCTATGATCGCCTGTCGCCAGTTTACCTGGCCGAGTACGTTGAGCTGGGCGCTGGCACGGGCGTGGTTCACTCCGCCCCGGCTTACGGCGTAGACGACTTCGTGACCTGCAAAGCCTATGGCATGGTCAACGATGACATCATCAACCCAGTTCAAAGCAACGGCGTGTATGTGCCATCGCTGGAGTTCTTCGGTGGCCAGTTCATCTGGAAGGCCAACCAGAACATCATCGACAAGCTGATCGAAGCCGGTGCGCTGATGTTCACCGAAACCATCAGCCACAGCTACATGCACTGCTGGCGCCACAAGACTCCGCTGATCTACCGCGCGACTGCGCAGTGGTTTATCGGTATGGACAAGCAGCCGACGACCGGCGACACCTTGCGTACCCGTGCGATCAAGGCCATCGAAGACACCCAGTTCGTTCCGGCATGGGGTCAGGCTCGTCTGCACTCGATGATTGCCAATCGTCCTGACTGGTGCATCTCGCGTCAGCGCAACTGGGGCGTGCCGATCCCGTTCTTCCTGAACAAGGAAAGCGGTGAGCTGCACCCACGTACCGTCGAAATGATGGAAGAAGTGGCCAAGCGCGTTGAGCTCGAAGGCATCGAAGCCTGGTTCAAGATGGACGCTGCCGAGTTGCTGGGCGACGAAGCGCCGTTGTACGACAAAATCACCGATACGCTGGACGTGTGGTTCGACTCGGGCACTACGCATTGGCACGTTCTGCGCGGTTCGCACCCGATGGGTCACGAGACCGGCCCGCGTGCCGACTTGTACCTCGAAGGTTCCGACCAGCACCGTGGCTGGTTCCACTCCTCGTTGCTGACCGGTTGCGCCATCGACAACCACGCGCCGTACCGTGAACTGCTGACCCACGGCTTCACCGTGGACGAGGCTGGTCGCAAGATGTCCAAGTCCTTGGGCAACGTGATTGCACCGCAAAAGGTCAACGACACCCTGGGCGCCGACATCATGCGCCTGTGGGTTGCCTCGACAGATTACTCGGGTGAAATCGCGGTTTCCGACCAGATCCTGCAGCGCAGTGCTGACGCCTACCGCCGTATCCGCAACACCGCACGCTTCCTGCTGTCGAACCTGACCGGCTTCAATCCGGCTACCGACATCCTGCCTGCCGAAGAAATGCTGGCACTGGACCGTTGGGCCGTGGACCGCGCGTTGCTGCTGCAGCGTGAGCTTGAGCTGCATTACGGCGAGTACCGCTTCTGGAACGTCTACTCCAAAGTGCACAACTTCTGTGTGCAGGAGCTGGGCGGTTTCTACCTCGACATCATCAAGGACCGCCAGTACACCACGGGTGCCGACAGCAAGGCCCGTCGTTCGTGCCAGACCGCGCTGTTCCACATCTCCGAAGCGCTGGTGCGCTGGATCGCGCCGATCCTGTCGTTCACCGCAGACGAGCTGTGGCAATACCTGCCGGGCGAGCGTAACGAGTCCGTCATGCTCAACACCTGGTACGAAGGCCTGACTGAATTGCCGGAAGGCGCCGAGCTGGGTCGCGCCTACTGGGAACGGATCATGGCGGTCAAGGTTGCGGTCAACAAGGAAATGGAAAACCTGCGTGCAGCCAAGGCCATTGGCGGCAACTTGCAGGCTGAAGTGACCTTGTTTGCCGAAGATGAGCTGGCAGCTGACTTGTCCAGACTGAGCAACGAACTGCGCTTTGTACTGATCACTTCCACCGCCAGCGTTGCACCTTTTGTGCAAGCTCCAGCGGATGCCGTGGTGACCGAAGTCGCCGGTCTCAAACTCAAAGTGGTCAAGTCCGCCCACGCCAAGTGCGCCCGTTGCTGGCACTGCCGTGAAGACGTCGGCGTGAACCCGGAGCATCCGGAAATCTGCGGTCGTTGCGTCGACAACATCAGCGGCGCCGGCGAGGTACGTCACTATGCCTAACACCAGCACTACCGGGCGCTTCGGGCGCCTGGGCTGGCTCTGGTTGACCTTGTTGGTCCTGGTCATTGACCTGACCACCAAGGTCTACTTCGACAACTCGCTGCAGATGTATCAGCAGATTGTAGTGATCCCTGATCTCTTTAGCTGGACCCTGGCCTACAACACCGGCGCGGCTTTCAGCTTTCTGGCTGACAGTGCCGGCTGGCAGCGTTGGCTGTTTGCGCTGATTGCAGTCGTGGTCAGTGGCGTGCTGGTTGTCTGGCTCAAGCGTCTGGGGCGCAATGACACCTGGTTGGCCATTGCCCTTGCCCTGATTCTGGGTGGCGCATTGGGTAACCTCTATGACCGGATTGTTTATGGTCATGTGGTCGATTTCATTCTGGTGCATTGGCAAAATCGCTGGTACTTCCCTGCGTTCAACTTCGCCGACAGTGCGATTTGCGTAGGTGCCGTGATGCTGGCGCTGGATATGTTCAAAAGTAAAAAGTCCGGAGAACCCGCTCATGACTGAACAGCGTATTGGTCAGAACACGCAGGTCACTCTGCATTTCGCATTGCGCCTGGAAACAGGCGACACCGTTGACAGCACCTTCGACAAAGCCCCGGCTACTTTCAAGGTGGGAGATGGCAGCCTGCTGCCTGGTTTTGAGGCCGCGTTGTTCGGTTTCAAGGCGGGTGACAAGCGCACGCTGGAAATCCTTCCGGAAAACGCTTTCGGCCAGCCCAACCCGCAAAATGTGCAGGTTATTCCACGTTCGCAGTTCAAGGACATGGAGCTGTCGGAAGGCTTGCTGGTGATTTTCAACGACGCGGCCAACACCGAGCTTCCGGGTGTGGTCAAAACCTTTGATGACGAGCAAGTCACCATCGATTTCAATCACCCGCTGGCAGGCAAGACCCTGACCTTCGACGTGGAAATCAAAGACGTTAAAGCGCTGTAATTCAGTGCCCGGCTGCGGCCGGGCCTGATTGGCATTATTTTTCTGCGCGTCTCACGAGGCCTAGCATGCATATCAAACTCGCCAACCCCCGTGGCTTCTGCGCTGGGGTGGACCGTGCGATTGAAATCGTCAATCGCGCACTGGAAGTATTCGGTCCGCCTATCTATGTTCGCCACGAAGTGGTGCACAACAAATTTGTCGTCGAAGACCTGCGCTCCCGTGGCGCGATTTTCGTCGAAGAGCTGGACCAGGTGCCGGATAACGTCATCGTGATCTTCAGTGCCCACGGGGTTTCCCAGGCCGTGCGTGCTGAGGCTGCGGGCCGTGGTCTGAAAGTATTTGATGCAACTTGCCCGCTGGTCACCAAGGTGCATATCGAGGTCGCGCGCTATAGCCGTGACGGTCGCGAATGCATCCTGATCGGCCACGCGGGTCACCCGGAAGTCGAAGGCACCATGGGTCAGTACGATGCCATTAATGGCGGCGCGATCTATCTGGTCGAAGACGAAAAAGACGTCGCCAATCTGCAGGTCAGGAACCCGGAAAAGTTGGCGTTTGTGACCCAGACCACCTTGTCGATGGACGACACCAGTCGTGTGATCGATGCCCTTCGTGCGCGCTTCCCGGCCATTGGCGGGCCGCGCAAGGATGATATCTGCTACGCCACGCAAAACCGTCAGGATGCGGTCAAGCAACTGGCCGAAGAGTGTGATGTCGTATTGGTAGTGGGCAGCCCGAACAGCTCCAACTCCAACCGCTTGCGCGAACTGGCTGAACGCATGCAGACCCCGGCCTACCTGATCGACGGTGCCGAAGATCTGCAAAAAAGCTGGTTCGACGGCGTGCAAAGCATTGGTATTACCGCTGGTGCTTCTGCACCTGAAGTGCTGGTGCGTGGCGTGATCCAGCAGCTTCACGCCTGGGGCGCTACCGGTGCCGATGAGTTGGCTGGCCGCGAAGAGAATGTCACGTTCTCCATGCCCAAAGAGCTGCGGGTTCGCGCCATTACTTGATCCATCGCGCATAACGCCTGTGCAGCCTGATCGCTGCGCAGGCTGATGCGCCCGCTTTTTGCCAGCACCACCTGATAGTGGCTCTGCGCAGTCCTTGCCTGACAAACATGCAGCGTTCCTGCCTGAAAAGCACCTTTGCTCAGCAGTGGCTCCCCCAGCGGACTAAATCGCACATAGTGTTTGACCGGCGTATTGCCCGCAATCGGTATGCGTCCACTGCCTTGTGTCTCGACCAGGACCGGGTTGCTCCTGTCGAGATGTCCCTGGCCACTCACGTCCAGAATGGTCCTCCAGCCTTGGCTCCAGTCCTCATTCACTGCATGAACCACCACATATTGATGGCGTAGCAATGCTTCAGTGCGAGCGTTGCGCAGGCTGCTGGCTAGCTGTTCGGCAGTGACCTGGCGACGCTGGCCCTCTGTGAGCGCGCTATAGGCCGGGCTGGCAAATCGGGCGGTGATCGCCACGATCATCAGCGACAGCAGTAACGAGGTCAGGCTCATACCGCGTTGATACACAGTGGCCTCCTTGGGTGGTTGTGGTGTGCTTTCTCGGTATAGCTGATCCGGTATCTGCTGATGCCCGGCAATGGTTTCATCATGTTTGTGTTTCTTGTATGAGTTATGGCTTACGAAGTCAGGCGAAAAAATCTGTCTGCCTTTCCAGATTGCGTCTTACCTGTAAGGCCCGAGAGTGAGGCTAGGCTTTTGTCTGGGCGACACAGGGCGTGTCGTCGACCCCAACGACACGGAAGACACAGATGCCTCGGTTACATAAGAAACGCCAAGCCGGAATGACTTTGATCGAAGTGCTGATCGCATTGCTGATTCTGTTTATCAGCCTGCTAGGCAGCGCCGGTATGCAGCTCAATGCCCTGAAGCACACTGCCAGTGCGTTAGTGAGTACCCAGGACAGTTTTATTGCTTACAGCAGGCTGGACCAGATCCGCGCTGAATCAGGCGCTGATTACCCGATTTCGCGGCTGAATCAAATCAACCTGATTGTTGGCGATACGATCGCCGCAGCATCGTGAGCAGTACACGCTCGGGTTTTGGCCTGATCGAACTGATGGTGGCGCTGGCGCTGGGCTTGCTGGTGGTGTTGGGGCTGACGCAGGTGTTCTTGGGTGCTCGTGAAACTTACCTGACTCAGCGCTCATCGGCGCAGATGCAAGAAGATGCCCGTTATGTACTGAGCAAGCTGGCCCAGGAAATCCGTATGGCAGGCATGTTCGGTTGCCTTTCGACTGATCGCATTGTTGATGCTCCCTCGCAGTTTCAAACGCCTGTCACCTGGCAGGATGCGTCGCTTTCCATGATCAGCGCAGACATAGGGCTGCAGGCGGCCCGGCCGGACTGGACGGTGGTGTCTGACTGCACAACCTCTGCCAAAGCCTACCCCGGTGCGCGATTATCTTTAGCTCCTGGCGAAACTGGATTCCCTGTACGTGAGTTGTTTTACCGCTTTGAAAATGGGCAGTTGAAGGTTGGCCCCAATAAAGCAGTGCTGCTCGACAATGTTGCTGCGTTTAACGTGAGTTTTGGCGTGGCCGGTTCGACGGGCACGCAGTCGGTGCTGCGCTATGAAGATCGTCCGAGTAAAACTTCCAGCATCCGCAGTGTGCGTATCGGGCTGACATTGCGTGACCCAGGGGGACGAGTCAGGGATCAGGCCTATCAGCTGGTTGTCGCTTTGCGCAATCGGCTGGCTTGGGGCGGTTTCCCTTGAGCGCCCAGCGCGGCATGGCGCTTTTGGCCAGTCTGGTATTCATGTTGTTGCTTGGCGTAATCGGTATGGCCTCTATGGCCAGTGCGGCACGGCAGGAAAAAATGGCTGCAGGCGTCCAGCACCTCAATCACTCATTCCAGGCAGCGGAGGCGGCACTACGTAGCGGTGAATCCTGGCTTGAAAGTGAATGGAGTGCAGTGTCGGGATGTGCTTCGCCAGTAACGTGCAGCCCGCCAATCGAGGCGCGGACTCAGGCTTTGCCTGCCACCGATCCGATGTCAGGGGTGCGCTGGGTCAGCGTTGCTGACGGGTTGTATGGCGTTCAGAGCCTCGGGCAGAGCGTTGCACCAGCCCACCTTCCAGCCGCTACCGTCACTCATTTGTACCGAGTGACCGGAATTGGTTTGCGCGGACAGTCGCGCACTGTACTGGAAAGTATTTATGCGCGTTATCAAGGTGCAGAAGAGGCGGCGCCCCATCGTTTTCGCAGGGTCGTGTGGCGACAGCTGCAATAGGGAATTCGCAATGCATGGACATGGAGCAGGTTTTACCCTGATCGAATTGATGATCGTAGTAGTGATCATCGGTATCCTTGGAGGGTTCGCTTATCCGTTGTACAGCGACTATGTGAAGCGAGCGTATCGCTCCCAAATCATCGTCCTGCTGTCGGAGCAGGCCCAGCGTCTTGAACGTATTTATACAAAAAACGCGGTATACAGCGGCGGGCATGAACTCAGCTCAGGTAATCAGTACTACGACATTACGTCCGAACTCACAGATCACTCTTTCTTGCTGACGGCGACACCAAAAAAAGGCTCGGCAATGGCAGGCGATCAATGTGGGCACTTTACGCTGGCCCACACCGGTCTTGCAGGGATTGCCCAGGCAGCCCCTGAGGTGACTGCGCAGCAGTGTTGGGGGCGTTAACGATTAATTATGAATGACGGGCTGGATCTATAAATGGCTAGGCAGCAACGGGTGGTGATTGTCGGGGGCGGAGTGATCGGCCTGCTGACTGCGTTTAATCTGGCCGCCGATGTAGAGCAGGTCATTGTGCTGGAGCGTGGCGGTGTAGGGCAGGAATCATCATGGGCGGGCGGGGGTATTGTTTCGCCGCTTTATCCGTGGCGCTACAACTGTGCCGTTACGGCGCTGGCTCACTGGTCACAAGATTTTTACCCGCAACTGGCCAAGCGTCTGTTTGCCTCGACGGGCATCGATCCCGAAGTGCACACCACCGGCCTGTATTGGCTGGATCTTGAGGATCAAGCCCAGGCGCTGGAATGGGCCCGGCGTGAGGGGCGGCCACTTTCAGCTGTGGATATGTCGGCGGTTGACGACGCTGTACCGGTGCTTGGTGGCGGTTTTTCTCGCGCAATTTACATGTCAGATGTGGCCAATGTGCGTAACCCGCGGCTGGTGAAGTCGCTCAAGGCGGCCCTGCAGGCAATGCCCAATGTCACGATCCACGAGCAATGCGAAGTGCTGGGGTTTATCCGCGAAGGCGATAAAGTTGCGGGTGTGAACACGGCTCAGGGTGAAATTCGCGGTGATCAGCTGGTGTTGTCGGCGGGTGCATGGAGCGGTGAATTGTTGAGCGGGCTGGGGCTTGAACTGCCTGTAGAGCCGGTCAAGGGCCAGATGATCCTGTACAAGTGCGCGCCCGACTTTTTGTCGTGCATGGTGTTGGCAAAAGGGCGCTATGCCATTCCGCGTCGCGACGGCCATATATTGATCGGTAGTACGCTGGAGCATGAGGGGTTTGATAAAACTCCTACGCAGACTGCTCTTGATAGCTTGAAAGCCTCGGCGGTCGAGCTTATTCCTGCACTGGCTGATGCCGAAGTAGTAGGGCATTGGGCGGGCTTGCGCCCGGGTTCGCCGGAAGGCATTCCCTATATTGGGCGTGTTTCGGGTTTTGACGGGTTGTGGCTCAACTGCGGGCATTATCGCAACGGGTTGGTTCTGGCTCCGGCTTCCTGCCAGTTATTTGCAGATTTGTTGCTGGGGCGTGAGCCGATCATCGATCCGGCACCCTATGCGCCAGAGGGGCGGATTTAAACATCCCTGCCTGCAATCATATTTGTGGGAGCGGGCTTGCTCGCGATGGCGTCAGCGCGATACACATGACAATCCGGGCAATCAGTATCGCAGGCAAGCCAGTTCCCACAAGAGCCAGCTAGTTGCTGGCACAGGTGCAGGGCGGCTTCTTGAAAATCAATCGCGTGTTTTTGGCCCTTGCTCCAGATGGTTCTGGGTGCAATACCATTCCTGCTGCTGGCTCAGTGCGCGATCCCGTGGCAGATGCACGCCACAGTGGGCGCATCGCACCATAGGCAGGACGCCTGGATCGACCGGCTTTTTAGTCTCGGCCAGATTGGCTTTGTATTTGCGCCAGAGCCACACACCAGCAGCAATCAGAGCAGCCCAGATCAGTAAACGAAGCATGGTTATTCGCTATTCGAGAAAAGAGGCCTCAGTTTAGCCAAGGACTTGGCAGGCGCACAGCGCCAAATCGAACATAAAAAAAGAGCCCCGAAGGGCTCTTTTTTTTGGCACCGAACAATCAGTCGAACAGGCCAAGGGTCATGTAGCTGAACCACGAGCGGCTTTTACCTTCCGCTTCAGGCTCTGGTATTACCTCACCATCGGCATCTTTAGGCTTCAGTTCGGCCGGAATTGCATCCTTGGCGTCCTGATATTGCTTCTGGATGTCCATGTTTGCACGGGTTTCACCCGGTGGCAGCGGTGTGCTGGACTCGATCAGGCCCAGGGTTGCCTTGCTCAGCCAGGAGCGGCTGTCCGACTCGGAAGTCTGCGGCACAAACTGACCGTCAACCAGGCTTGGGTGATCAGGGTAGTTGGCTTTGAGCACTTCAAGGCTGGTGCTGGCCAGTTGGTCAAGGTGCATGCGCTGGTAGGACTCGACCATCACCGCCAGGCCGTCACCGACCGAAGGGGTTTCCTGGAAGTTTTCGACCACGTAGCGACCACGGTTGGCTGAAGCTACATAAGCCTGACGAGTCAGGTAGTAATCAGCTACGTGGATTTCATACGCTGCCAGAAGGTTGCGCAGGTAAATCATGCGCTGCTTGGCATCAGGTGCGTAACGGCTGTTCGGGAAGCGGCTGGTGAGCTGTGCGAACTCATTGTAGGAGTCGCGCGCAGCGCCAGGATCGCGTTTGGTCATGTCCAGCGGCAGGAAGCGCGCCAGCAGGCCCACATCCTGGTCAAACGAGGTCAGGCCTTTAAGGTAATAGGCATAATCAACGTTGGGGTGCTGTGGATGCAGGCGGATAAAGCGTTCGGCAGCAGACTTGGCAGCTTCGGGCTCAGAGTTCTTGTAGTAGGCATAAATCAGTTCAAGCTGGGCCTGATCGGCGTAGCGCCCGAACGGGTAGCGTGACTCCAGGGCCTTGAGTTTGGCGGTAGCACTGGTATAGCTGTGGTTGTCCAGGTCGGCCTGTGCCTGCTGGTACAGCTCGACTTCGCTGAGGTTTTCGTCAACTACTTCTTTAGTCGACGAGCAAGCGGCAGTCAGTGCGAGGATGGCGATCAGCAGCAGGTGTCTCACTTGCATGGCGGCTTGCGTCCCTATGACGGCCGCTGTCTTGGGCGGGTCCGTCCTGTTATGATGAGCGCCCCGTGAAAAGCCTCGGGGCAAAAGACGCCGTATTTAACCACAAGCGCGCAGCCGAAACCAAAGGCTTGGCGCGGTCCTGATGAGCATGTCCGAGAAAATTCAACTTCGCGAAGAGGTGCCGTCCGAACTGGGTGGCCAACGCCTCGATCAAGTCGCCGCACAATTATTCGCTGAGCACTCGCGCTCGCGCCTTTCCGCCTGGATCAAAGACGGCCGCCTTACTGTGGACGGAGCCGTCATACGCCCCCGTGACATTGTTCACGGCGGTTGCATCCTGGAGCTGACTGCAGAGCAGGAAGCACAGGGTGAGTGGATCGCTGAAGACATCCCCCTGGATATCGTCTACGAAGACGATGACATCCTGGTCATCAACAAGCCTGCGGGCCTGGTGGTGCACCCGGCTGCAGGGCATGCCAGTGGTACTTTGCTCAATGCCTTGCTGCATCACGTACCGGACATTATCAATGTGCCGCGTGCGGGGATCGTGCATCGCCTGGACAAGGACACCACGGGTCTGATGGTGGTCGCCAAGACCATTCAGGCGCAGACGCAGCTGGTTACTCAGTTGCAGAGCCGCAGTGTCAGCCGGATCTATGAGTGCATTGTTATTGGTGTCGTTACTGCCGGGGGCAAGATCGATGCACCCATCGGCCGTCACGGCCAGCAGCGCCAGCGCATGGCGGTAATGGAAGGTGGCAAGCAGGCGGTCAGTCATTACCGTGTGCTTGAGCGTTTCCGTTCCCACACCCATGTACGGGTCAAGCTGGAAACCGGGCGTACGCACCAGATTCGGGTGCATATGTCCCACATCAACTTCCCGTTGGTCGGAGATCCTGCCTACGGCGGTCGTTTCCGCATTCCGCCGTCGGCCAGTGTGACGATGGTTGAATCGCTCAAAACCTTCCCGCGTCAGGCGCTCCATGCCCGTTTCCTGGAGCTGGATCATCCGACGACCGGTAAGCGCATGAGTTGGGAATCGCCACTGCCGGACGACTTTGTCTGGTTGTTGACGTTGCTCAAGCAAGACCGTGAGGCATTCGTCGGGTGAACACCTTCCTGATTCCTGACTGGCCAGCGCCGGCGGGCATCAGGGCCTGTGTGACTACCCGCGCGGGCGGCGCCAGTCTGGCGCCGTTCGACAGCTTCAACCTGGGCGATCATGTGGGCGACGACCCTGTCGCCGTTGCGCATAACCGCCAGCGCCTTACCCATATTTTTGACGTACAGCCCGCTTGGCTTAGCCAGGTTCACGGGGTTGTGGTCGCACCTGCAAACCCCGATCTGATTGTCGAGGCCGACGCGAGCTGGACGGCAACGCCCGGTATTGCCTGTACGGCGATGACGGCGGACTGCCTGCCTGCGCTGTTTTGCGATCGTGCCGGTACTCGCGTTGCGGCCGCCCATGCCGGTTGGCGCGGATTGGCGGCAGGCGTGCTTGAAGCAGCGGCACAAAGCCTCAATGTTGAGCCGCAGGAGATTCTTGTGTGGCTCGGGCCGGCCATTGGCCCCAAAGCATTTGAGGTGGGAGCAGAGGTGCGGGAAGTCTTTGTGAAAGACATGCCCCATGCCGATGCCGCCTTTGTGCCCAGCGTCAATGACGGTCGCTACATGGCCGACATCTACGAGCTGGCCCGTTTGCGTTTGGCTCGCTTCGGCATCTCTGCTGTATACGGTGGCGGTTTTTGTACCGTGACTGACCCGCGCTTTTTCTCCTATCGGCGCAGTCCCAAAACTGGCCGCTTCGCCTCACTGGTCTGGATCGAAAAGACCGTCTAGCTGACTTGCGTCATTTCTCTACGGCTTGAAACTTCCGTAATCGCCCGCATCTACTATGGTATCTGGCAGGTTTCTTCATTCAGGAGTTTCCATCCCTCCGGCCTGCTCATAAGGAAGGTGACGAATGCGTATAGATAGATTAACTAGCAAGTTGCAGTTGGCCTTGTCCGATGCTCAATCCTTGGCCGTTGGCCTTGATCATCCGGCCATAGAGCCTGCGCACTTGATGCAGGCATTGCTGGAACAGCAGGGCGGCTCGATCAAGCCATTGCTGATGCAAGTCGGTTTTGATGTAAACAGCCTGCGCAAAGAACTGACTAAAGAGCTCGATCAGCTGCCAAAAATCCAGAACCCTACTGGCGACGTGAATATGTCGCAGGATCTGGCGCGTCTGTTGAATCAGGCTGACCGTCTGGCGCAACAAAAAGGCGATCAGTACATCACCAGTGAAATGGTGTTGCTGGCTGCGATGGACGACAACAGCAAGCTGGGCAAATTGTTGCTGGGGCAGGGCGTGACCAAAAAGGCCCTGGAAAACGCCATCAACAACCTGCGTGGCGGCGAAGCGGTCAATGACCCGAACGTTGAAGAGTCGCGTCAGGCACTGGACAAGTACACCGTCGACCTGACCAAGCGTGCCGAAGACGGCAAGCTCGACCCGGTCATCGGTCGTGACGATGAAATTCGTCGCACCATTCAGGTCCTGCAGCGCCGTACCAAAAATAACCCGGTACTGATCGGTGAGCCTGGTGTAGGTAAAACCGCGATTGCCGAGGGGCTGGCACAACGCATCATTAACGGCGAAGTGCCTGATGGCCTCAAAGGCAAACGCCTGCTGTCCCTGGATATCGGTGCGCTGATTGCCGGTGCCAAGTTCCGCGGTGAGTTCGAAGAGCGCCTCAAAGCGGTGCTGAACGAGCTGTCCAAACAGGAAGGCCAGGTTATTCTGTTTATTGACGAGCTGCACGTGATGGTCGGTGCCGGCAAGGGCGAGGGTGCAATGGACGCGGGCAACATGCTCAAGCCTGCGTTGGCCCGTGGTGAGTTGCACTGTGTAGGTGCCACCACGCTCAACGAGTACCGTCAATACATCGAGAAGGACGCAGCGCTTGAGCGTCGCTTCCAGAAAGTACTGGTGGACGAACCGAGCGAAGAAGACACCATTGCGATCCTGCGTGGCCTGAAAGAGCGTTATGAGGTTCACCACAAAGTGGCGATTACCGACGGCGCAATCATTGCCGCGGTCAAGCTCAGCCATCGCTACATCACGGATCGTCAGTTGCCTGACAAGGCCATTGACCTGATGGATGAGGCGGCCAGCCGTATCCGCATGGAGATCGACTCCAAGCCTGAGGTACTGGACCGTCTGGAGCGTCGCTTGATTCAGCTCAAGGTTGAAGCTCAGGCGCTGAAGAAAGAAGAAGACGAGGCGGCCAAAAAACGCCTCGAGAAATTGCAGGAAGAAATCGAGCGTCACGAGCGCGAGTATTCGGACCTGGAAGAAATCTGGACCTCGGAAAAAGCCGAAGTGCAGGGCTCTGCCCAGATCCAGCAGAAGATCGAGCAAGCGCGCCAGGAGCTTGAAGTGGCACGGCGCAGCGGCAACCTCAACCGCATGG
Source organism: Pseudomonas sp. NKUCC02_KPG (assembly GCF_019345465.1). Lineage (GTDB taxonomy): Bacteria > Pseudomonadota > Gammaproteobacteria > Pseudomonadales > Pseudomonadaceae > Aquipseudomonas. The sequence continues at coordinate 540,762 of NZ_JAHKRC010000001.1, read as the reverse complement.
CTGAGTTGCAGTACGGGATCATTCCCGATCTGGAGCGCAGTCTGCAGATGGTCGACGAGCACAGCAGCAAAACTGAAAACCAGTTGCTGCGCAGCAAAGTGACCGAAGAGGAAATCGCTGAAGTGGTCTCGAAGTGGACGGGTATCCCTGTCTCCAAGATGCTCGAAGGCGAACGCGACAAGCTGATGAAGATGGAAAGCTTGCTGCATGAACGTGTGATTGGTCAGGACGAAGCCGTTGTAGCGGTGTCCAACGCGGTACGCCGTTCCCGTGCAGGCTTGAGTGACCCGAACCGCCCAAGCGGCTCGTTCATGTTCCTTGGCCCGACCGGTGTGGGTAAAACCGAGTTGTGCAAGGCGCTGGCCGAGTTCCTCTTTGATACAGAAGAGGCAATGGTGCGGATCGACATGTCGGAGTTCATGGAGAAACATTCCGTGGCTCGACTGATTGGTGCACCACCAGGCTATGTAGGTTACGAAGAAGGCGGTTACTTGACCGAAGCCGTACGGCGCAAGCCTTACTCGGTGATCCTGCTGGACGAAGTCGAGAAGGCTCATCCGGACGTGTTCAACGTGTTGCTGCAAGTGCTTGAAGACGGTCGTCTGACTGACAGTCATGGTCGCACCGTAGACTTCCGCAATACGGTGATCGTGATGACTTCCAACCTGGGCTCTGCACAGATCCAGGAACTGGTAGGCGATCGCGAAGCACAACGTGCTGCGGTGATGGATGCGGTAAGTACCCACTTCCGTCCTGAGTTTGTAAACCGGATCGACGAAGTGGTGATCTTCGAGCCTCTGGCTCGTGATCAGATTGCCGGCATCGCTGATATCCAGTTGGGTCGTCTGCGTGGTCGTCTGGCCGAGCGCGACCTGAGCCTTGAGTTGAATCAGGAGGCTCTGGATAAACTGATTGCGGTAGGTTACGACCCTGTGTATGGCGCACGCCCTCTGAAACGTGCAATCCAGCGCTGGATCGAGAACCCTCTGGCACAGCTGATTCTTTCGGGTCAGTTCTTGCCGGGCACTACTGTGACAGCCAGCGTGAAGGACGACGAAATCGTCTTTGTATAAGGCTTGAAAGCAGTACTTTAAGGGAGGCCTCGCATTGCGAGGCCTTTTTTTACTTAGGGTGTTGATCTGTAAGGAAAACGCTTGTAAGATGCGCCCCGCAGTAAGTCACCCGCAACGGCAACTTGGCCCAAACCAGGAAGCCCGCTAGAAGAGCTAAGTAATTGTCTTCTAACGAAAAATAAGGGTTGACAAGGGTTTTAAAGCTTGTAGAATAGCCGACCTCAGAGACGCCAACGCAGAGATGCGAAGAACTCGAAGAGTGTTGCAAAGCAGTAAGGCAACAACGTTGTAGATTGAAATATGTAGTTCCGCGATAGCTCAGTTGGTAGAGCAAATGACTGTTAATCATTGGGTCCCTGGTTCGAGTCCAGGTCGTGGAGCCATTTTCAAGCCGGGGTATAGCGCAGTCCGGTAGCGCGCCTGCTTTGGGAGCAGGATGTCAGGAGTTCGAATCCCCTTACCCCGACCATTTTTGGGTCGTTAGCTCAGTTGGTAGAGCAGTTGGCTTTTAACCAATTGGTCGTAGGTTCGAATCCCACACGACCCACCATTTTTGGCTCCAGTTCACTGGGGCTAGATCTTAAGATCAGAGGCCAAAAGCACTGATCGCAGAAGGCGCCTCTAGAAGGTGCCTTTTTTTTACCGGGGTATAGCGCAGTCCGGTAGCGCGCCTGCTTTGGGAGCAGGATGTCAGGAGTTCGAATCCCCTTACCCCGACCATTTTCTGCCCAGCAGTAATGGGTGTAGAAAATAAGGTACTGATGCCAATCGCATCAGCGACCATAAAAAAAGCGTCCTTCGGGACGCTTTTTTTATGCCTGTAGAAAACCTTCCTCAGGTTGCAGGTGCTGCGGATGCAGGAGGCGTGCTTGCACTTGCACTTGCGCTTGCGGTAGCAGCCTTGTTGTCCGCGTCCTGAAGATCCTGCAAGGCTGCAGAATATTGATCAGATTCGGCCTTGGGCACCATCTGCCATGACGGTTTGCGCAACGCATAGAAGATAAACGGCGGCACCCCGGCCACGACCAGTCCGAGCAACAGAATCCCCGCATACTCGAAAAACGGCATGCTGCTGAAATTATTGGGCGGAATAAAGCCGAAAATTAGCGCCACGCAGGTCGAGAACAGCCCCAGGAAACACCAGCCATGCAGCCCCTTGAGCACATAGCCACGTTTTACGTTGGGCTGTGTCTTGCGCAGTTTCATGGCCGCCATAAACATAAATACGTAAATGATCAGGTACATCAGCGCGGCCATCGCACTGATCATCCAGAACGCATCCGATACGTTGTCGAGAAAGATATAGATAGTCGAGAGCAGCGTGACGATAACGGCCTGCAGGTACAGGATGTTTTTCTGCACGCCCTTGCTGTTCACTTTCTGCATCACGGGTGGAAGCATCCCGGCCTTGCCCACGAACAGCAGGCCGGTGGACGGTCCGGCAGTCCAGGCCAGGACCCCGCCCAGTGCTCCGATAATCAGCAAGATAGCCATGATCGGTGTTGCCCACGGCATGTTGAAGCCCGCAAAGAAGGCGGCATAAGCCTGGATAACACCTGCCGTGAGGCTGGTCGAGTCAGCAGGAACCACCAGTGAAATTGCCACGGTCGGTGGGATAAACACCAGCAAGATCATAAAGAAGGCCAAAAGAATCGCCCGAGGCATTTCTTTTTGCGGGTTACGCAACTCGCGGGCGTGAATGGCGTTCATTTCGATACCCGCAAACGCCAGGAAGTTACTCACAATCAGAACCAGGCCAGTGATGGCGCCGGTAAATTCTCGCCATAAATCCGGGTGCAGATTGTGTGAGCCGGTTCTGACCGTGGAATGTGTATCGAAAATGGCCGGAATCAACGCATCCCAGGTGAGCGGCGTTGCGGATTTATGCCCCAGTACCAGCCAGGCTACGCCGAGCAGAACCAGCAATGCGGCAGGCAATGCGGTGCCCAGCAGCATGAACCATGACGTCAGTTTCGACAGTGTCGTCAGGCCATTGAGGGCGACAAATGTCGATAACCAATACAGGACAATAATGACGGAGGCCGTGAATACCCCGCTTTTGGCCAGTTCCGGGTTGATCAGATACGCCATGGTACTGGCGCCAAATCCGAGCACAATCGGGTACCAGACAACCACTTGGACCCACATGAACCACATGATGAAAAAGCCTGGCCGATCGCCGTAGGCTTGTCTGACCCAGCCATAAATCCCGCCGTTCCAGCCGGTTCCCAGTTCAGAAGCAACCAGCGATACGGGGATGAAAAACAGCAGTGCCGGAATGATGTAGAGAAAAACCGAGCCCAGGCCATACACGGCCATGCTGGGCAGTGAACGAATACTGGCAACCGCGGCAACCATCATGAAGCAGATGGTGAGCCATGACATGTAAGTTTTGGTTTTGCTGGCGGTAGTCATGAACGCCTTCCTCATTTTGCGTGATTAGTGCAGCAAGCTCAGGTTGAGCGTGCGGCTGAGGTATTCGGCGGCCAGCTGGCCGCGAACGCTATTGCCTGCCACATCCAGTGGCGGAGCAAAGGCTGCGATGGCGCATACGCCAGGAACCACCGCGAGAATCCCGCCACCGACCCCGCTTTTACCCGGTAGACCGACCTTGTAATACCAGTCGCCAGTGGTGTCATACAGACCATTCAAGGTCATCTCGGAGAGGATGGGTGCCACGTGTTTGGCTGCCACTACCTGTTTGCCCGTTATGGGGTTGACGCCGCCGTTGGCCAGGCTCGCGCCCATGGTCACCAGGTCATGACAGGTAATCGCTACCGAGCATTGGCGGGTGTATACGTCGCACACTTGCATGGGGTCGGCGTACATATACCCGTAACTTTGCAGCAGCCAGGCAATGCCGCGATTGTGCTGGTTGCTGCTGGCTTCGGATTGGTAAACCTCGTCGTTTACCGTCAGTTCGCGTCCGGCAAAAGCGTTGTAGGTCGCCTGTATCTGAGTCCAGCGAGTTTGCGCAGAATCGGCCTCAATCAGGCTGACTGTGGCCATCGCGCCTGCGTTCACAAAGGGGTTGAGCGGTCGGCCCTTGTGCAGTTCCAGGGCAACCACCGAGTTGAATGGCTCGCCGGTCGGGTCGCAGCCGATCTTGCTGCGCAAGGCCTGAGGCCCGACCTGATCGAGCACATGGGCGAGGGTAAATACTTTGGAAATCGACTCGATGGCGAAGGCGTAATCCGTGTCGCCTACCTCGGCATGGGTGCCATCACAGAACATGATGCTGATGCCGAACAGGTGGGAGGGCACTGAGGCCAAGTAAGGAATGTAGCTGGCATTCTTGCCGTGTTGATTACCTGAGTACCGTTGCAATGCCTGCTCCAGCGCCTGTTTTACCGTGCTGTCTGCGGTCGTGGGTCTTTGCTTCATCGTGCTCGCTCCGTGAGAACTTTCAAGAAACGAAACTATAGATCGGAAAATTCACGGTGGTCGGAAATCGGACAGCAGACTCAAAATGCTTGTCTATGCTGCCTTGGCGAAGGCTGAGTCAGAGTGAATATGACTGGCCCGGTTAACGTTCATTACTCAAGGAGAGTTCTCATGGCGCTGCACCGCATCAAGCACAACTCGGGCACCGATCCCGTTTTTGGTTCTTCAGAACTGGCTCACGCCGCTGCGACCAAGGGCTTCCCGGAGGCGGAGCAGTCGCCACGAGAGGTTTATCAGTTAGTCCACGATGAGCTGTACCTGGATGGCAACGCCCGCCAGAACCTCGCCACCTTCTGCCAGACATGGGAAGAGGATGAAGTCCACAAGCTGATGGATCTGTCGATCGACAAGAACATGATCGACAAGGACGAGTACCCGCAATCGGCGGAGCTGGAAAATCGTTGCATCCATATGCTGGCGGATCTATGGCATTCCCCGGCGGCGGCCACCACCCTCGGTACTTCCACCGTGGGTTCCAGTGAGGCCTGCATGCTCAGTGGCCTGGCTGCGTTGTGGCGCTGGCGTGCGGTGCGCAAAGCGGCTGGCAAGCCTGCGTCCACTCCGAATATGGTGTGCGGTCCGGTGCAAGTCTGTTGGCACAAATTTGCCCGTTACTGGGACATAGAAATTCGTGAAGTGCCGATGTCGGAAGGGCATTGGTTCATGACGCCAGAGGACATGCTGGAGCGGGTCGATGAAAACACCATCGTGGTGGTGCCGACCTTCGGGCAGACATTTACCGGTCTGTATGAAACCGTAAAACCGCTGTCCGATGCCCTGGACGATCTGGAAAAAAGCACCGGCCTGAGTGTCGATCTTCACGTCGATGGTGCAAGTGGCGCCATGCTGGCGCCGTTCTGCGCGCCGGATATTCTGTGGGACTTCCGTGTGCCCCGGGTCAAATCCATCAGCACCTCCGGCCACAAGTTCGGCCTGGCACCGATAGGCGCGGGCTGGGTAGTTTGGCGCGATGCCAAGGAGTTGCCTGAAGGCCTGATCTTCCACGTGAACTACCTGGGCGGCGACATGCCGACTTTCGCCCTGAACTTTTCGCGTCCAGCCGGGCAGATCATTGCCCAGTACTACAACTTCTTGCGCCTGGGGCGTGAGGGGTATGAGCGTATTCATTCGGCGTGCTACGAAACGGCGCAGTTTCTGGCGCGAGAGCTGGTCAAGATCGGGCCGTTCGAGATGCTTTTCAACGGTGATCCGCAACTGGGGATTCCGGCGCTGACCTGGCGTTTAAAGCCGGGGGCGAAAACCACCTACTCCCTGTATGACCTGGCGGATCGCCTGCGCATACGTGGCTGGCTGGTGCCCGCGTACAGCTTGCCTGCCAATGTAGAAAACGTGGTTGTGCAGCGGATTCTGGTGAAGCAGGGGATGTCGATCGACATGGCCAAGCTGTTGCTGGCCGACTTTGTACGGGATATTAAATTCTTCGAAGAGCATCAGCCCCACGGCTTTAAAGGCCGTGAAGCCGAGGCAGGAAACCACGCAGGGCGCTGATTACGCGGCTCTGTAGTCGTACTTAGTGCAGTTTCAGGCGCGGCTCGGTGCCGCGTCCGATCCTGCTGCCCAGCATCAGCATCAAGGTCCGGAAGGTGCCGTAAAGCGCCATTTGGTGCATGCGATACAGCGAGATATAAAACATCCGCGCCAACCAGCCTTCCAGCATGACAGTACCCATCAGGCTGCCCATCAAGTTACCCACAGCCGAAAAACTCGACAGTGAAATCAACGAGCCATAATCGCGGTACTTGTAGTCCGGCAGTTGCGAGGTGCCTTCAATCCGCAGTTTCAGCGACTTGGCCAGCAGCGAGGCTTGCTGGTGGGCCGCCTGGGCGCGAGGCGGAACCATTTTGTCGGTGCCCGGCTGCGGGCAGGCCGCGCAATCACCAAAGGCAAAAATATTGTCATCGCGGGTGGTTTGCAGGGTAGGGCGCACCACCAATTGATTGATGCGGTTGGTTTCCAGGCCTGCGATTTCCTGCAAAAAGCCCGGTGCACGAATCCCGGCAGCCCATACCTTGAGGCTTGCAGGAATCACCTGGCCGTCCTTGGTAATCAGGCTTTCGGCGGTGACTTCGCTCACCGCAGAGTTGGTCAGGACGGTCACGCCGAGTTTTTCCAGGGTTTTATGCACAGGCCCGCCAATACGATCCGGCAGTGCGGGCAATACCCGTGGGCCGGCTTCGATCAGGGTGATATGCATGTTTTCAGGCTTGATGCGATCCAGGCCATAAGCCGCCAGTTCGTGTGCGGCGTTGTGCAATTCGGCAGCCAGTTCAACCCCGGTTGCGCCCGCCCCGACAATGGCGACGCTGATCTGCTCGAGTACATCACCTTGCCCGGCGTGAGCGCGCAGGTAGTGATTGAGCAATTGCTGATGAAAGCGCTCGGCCTGCTTGCGGGTGTCCAGGAACAGGCAATGTTCGGCTGCGCCCTTGGTGCCGAAATCATTGGTAGTGCTGCCAACGGCAATCACCAGCGTGTCGTAACTCAGGTCGCGAGCAGGCACCAGCTCCTGACCGTTTTCGTCGAGGGTTGCCGACAATGAGATCTTTTTCAACTCACGATCCAGCCCGCTCATACGGCCCAGCTGAAATTGGAAGTGATTCCATTTGGCTTGAGCGACGTAGTTGAGTTCGTCTTCAGATGAGTTCAGTGAACCGGCAGCGACTTCATGCAACAGCGGTTTCCAGATGTGGGTCAGGTTGGCATCGACCAGCGTGACGCTGGCCTTGCCGCGCTTGCCCAGAGTCTTGCCCAGGCGGGTCGCCAACTCCAGGCCGCCGGCGCCGCCGCCGACGATAACAATACGATGGGTCATGGGTATCACTCACAAGGCTTGAAAAGAATTCTGTGCCTGAACCGACCCGGGCGAGCGCAACGCAGCTCATAGCGCCAGGTAACTCAGGAGGCGGCTCAAAAGGCCCATGCCGATCACCACCATCACCACGATTGCAAGGAGCAGCCAGGGCCTGAAAGGCCGGCGCTCAACCTGATGTTGTGGCAGTTGCAGGTACTCTTCGACATGCTTCAGATCATCTGGGTTCAGGCGGCTGGGCATTTTTTTGGCCTCGTCAAATAGACGTTGCAGGAAGTGTAAAAGCTACAGCATTGATCAACCGGGATGAAAAGAAGCATAGCCGTCAGGTCCCAATGGCTCGACCCGCAGTTCGTCCTCAAGACGAATGATCCCGCTTTCGATCACCCGGGCCGTGATTCCTCCGTGGCCACGTACTGCCTGGAAGGTGCCCCGACCCAGGCGTTGCTCCAGTCGCGCACACGGCTGGCACCAGCCAGTGGTTTCAAAAATGGCCTGACCAATCTTGAAACGTCGGCCTTTGAGGCTGAACAGGTTGATCCCGCTGATCACCAGATTGCGTCGTAAATCCTGCGCCAGGACCAGATGCTCCCCGGATCGCCCCAGCAGGGAGTTGATGACGGCGATGTGCTCCCACTGAATCAGCGTCACTTGTCGGGCATTGCGGGCGCCGGGCCGGGCATGATCGCCAGTCAGTCCGGCTTCGCGCCGGGCTTCTACGGCGTCCAGCTCAAGCATGTCGGCGCGTGACTCGGGGCGCACCCCGATCCAGCGCACTCGACCGGTTTGCGGGACGTCAGCAATCAGCTCCTGCAGGGGACTCACAAGCTGATACCGACATCGAAAATAATGCTGCGCCCCAGGTTGTTGCGTAGAAAGTCCGGCGCATCCGGTTGTGCAAACAGTACGCGGGCAAAGGTTGGCCCTACCAGTGACAGCGACCGCCAGCCCTGGCGCAAATATTCAGTCGGAGGCGGGAAGTGGCTGTTGAGGTCCAGGACTTCGCGCTTGAGGCTGGAAAACGCAATGATGTCCAGCTGTCCCAGGTCGATATCGCGCTCTTGGTAGTTGTTGGCTTTTTTGTGCAGGGTAGGGCCCAGGCGCTGCAACAGTTTGCTCGCCGGAATCCGCTTGGGTCGCGCTTCGCGACGTACCAGCTGGCTCAGGGAGTAGGCGCTGCGGCGACGCTGGAGCTCTTCGCGCCATTCATCGTTCAGGCGCCGGCCTTCATCGAGTACAAAAAACACTTCAAAGCGCGCATCACCAAACAGCACGTCCGGGGGCTCCTGGCTCGCCTGGATGAAGTCTTCGTTGTGATAGGGAATGTTCAACCCTTGCAGCAGGCGCTGGCAGACCCAACGCTCACGCTCCCATTTGCGGGCATTGGATAAAAAGGCATTGGCTTGCTCGGCCTGGATGGTGAGCAAGCGGAGATAGTCTGAGTCGTCCATGAACGCAGCTTAGCCTTGAAACAGGTGTTACTGAAAGTCCGGGTGTAGACTCAGGCGCATTCAACAGGGAGGGTTGAGCGGTGTGTTTTGAACAGGCAGGGCAAGGCAGATGATAAGTACCCAGGTGTTATCCACGCCAACGATGGTGATCGGCTGGCTGATCTATGTTCCCGTTGTACTGTGGGCCATCTGGCGCGCGCCCTGGGTTGAGCTGTTTAGCGACACGCGTCGCCAGCACCTGTTGTTTGGCACGGTATTCGGGCTGTTTTTACTGTGGCTGGTACGGCGCGACTTCGAAGTCGGGGTGTCGTATCACTTTATTGGCTTGACGGTGGTCACATTGCTGCTCGACTGGCCGCTGGCGGTGGTCGGTGCGCTTCTGGCGCAAGCCGGGCTGGTGTTGTTGGGTCGTCAGGATCTGGCCGCCATGGGCGTCAATGGCGTGTTGCTGATTCTGTTGCCAATCGCCGTGACCGAAGGTTGTGCTCGCATTGTCGAGCGGGCGCAGCCGCGTAATCCCTTTGTCTATATCTTCTGCTCGGGTTTTTTTGCCGCAGCATTGGCGGCGTTGCTGTGCGTAGGGGCGGTACTGGGGGTGTTGTGGCTGGACGGGTTGTTCGTCATGCCGTTCTGGCTGGAGGACTTTGTCGGCTATCTGTGGCTGATCATCTTTCCCGAGGCGTTTATCAACGGGATGCTGGTCACGGCGCTGGTGGTGTTCTGCCCTGAATGGCTTGAGACCTTCAACCGCACCCGCTACCTGGCGGCGCCGGGCAAGGATGATGGCCCCGAATAAATGGCCTTGCCCTGTGGGAGCCGGTTTTGCCCGCGATGGTATCGCTGAGGTTTACCTGACAGGCCGAGTTGCCTGAATCGCGAGCAAGCCCGCTCCCACGTTTTTAGTGCAGGCGTTCGCTCAGGTCCTCTGAAAACAGATCATCTTCAGCATCCGGGCTCACCGGAATCTTGTGTTCTTCGGATGCCCAGGCACCCAGGTCAATCAGCTTGCAGCGGTCCGAGCAAAAGGGGCGGAAAGCGTTGGTGGTATCCCATTGCACGGCTGTGCCACACGTCGGGCAGTCTATGGTCATAGGTTTGGTCATGGTTGGCCTCCACGCAAAGTTAGATAAAAGTTATGCAGGCGTTCGACCTCAGTCTGCAACGCCTTCAGATCGTTGTCATTGACCAGCACATCGTCAGCGTGGCGAAGGCGATCTTCGCGACTGGCCTGAGCCTTGAGAATGGCCTGCACCTGCTGCTCGGTGGTGTTGTCGCGCAATAATGTGCGTTGTATCTGCACGGCTTGGGGTGCATCGATCACCAGCACGCGCTGGGTTGTCGTGTATTGCCCTGACTCGATGAGCAGCGGCGAGACCAAAATGGCGTAGGGCGATTGTGCCTGCGCCAGGTTGTTCGCGATCTCTTCACGAATCAGCGGATGTAGCAGCGCCTCAAGCCAGCGACGTTGCACAGGGTCGGAAAAGATGAGGTTGCGTAGCGCGCCTCGATTGAGCTGCCCATCGGCTTGCAGCACCTCATCGCCAAAATGCTCTGCGATTGTGGCCAGCGCCGGGCGCCCCGGCTCGACAACCCAGCGTGCAGCATGATCGGCGTCCACCACGTGTACGCCCAGCGCGGCAAAATGTTCGGCGGCGGCACTTTTGCCGCTACCGATACCGCCGGTCAGCCCGAGAATCCAGGGTTTGGAAGGTGGAGTCATCGTGTCAAACCGAAATCTGCCAATAGAAGCCGGTTATTTGACCACCCCAGAGCAATGCAATCCAGCCGGCAATTGCCAGATACGGCGCAAAGGGGATGGGGGTCGAGGTATTGGCCCGGCGCATGGCCAAAAGACTCAACCCCACCAGCGCCCCCAGTAGCGAGGACAACAGGATGGTCAAGGGCAGAACCGTAAACCCGCCCCAGGCGCCAAGCATGGCCAGCAACTTGAAGTCGCCATAGCCCATGCCTTCCTTGCCTGTGATCAGCTTGAATACCCAGAACACCGACCACAGGCTTGCGTAGCCCAATGCCGCGCCCCATACGGCCTGCTCCAGAGTCGTGAACGTGGAAAAACTGTTCAGCAACAACCCCAGCCACAGCAGGGGAAGCACCAGAGAGTCGGGTACGATCTGATGGTCGAGATCAATCAGGCAAATGGCGAGCAGCCCCCACGTCAACAGGAGCATGCAACCCGCTTGCACGCCAAAACCGTAATGCCAGGCAACAAACGCCGACAGGATCGCGCAACACAGCTCAGTCAATGGATAGCGCAGGCTGATAGCCGTTTTGCAGCTCGAGCACTTACCCCGCAACACCAGGTAGCTCAGCAGCGGAATGTTCTCCCAGGCCCGCAGTGAATGCTGGCATGCAGGGCAATGGGAGCGGGGCTGCATCAAGTTATACACAGGGCCCTCGGCGGGCGCTGGCAGATCCAGCAGTTCGCGGGCCTGGGACTGCCAGTCCTGTGCAAGCATCTTTGGCAAACGCCACACCAGCACATTGATAAAACTGCCCACCAGCAACCCCAGGATCAGGGTGCAGGCGATGAAAGCATCGGGTTCAGTGGTCAAAAAATCCATCATGCTCAGATCACTCGACCCAGGTTGAAAATGGGCAGGTACATGGCGATGACCAGCCCGCCAACCATGACTCCAAGTACCACCATGATTACCGGCTCCATCAACGTTGTCAGGTTATCGACCAGGGTGTCGACCTCGCCTTCATAATAGGCGGCTACGTGGTCAAGCATGTTGTCCAGTGTGCCGGATTCTTCGCCAATGGCGGTCATCTGAACAGCCATGCCCGGAAAGACCCCGGCTGCGCCCATGGCCACATGGATCTGGCTGCCTGTCGCCACCTGTTGCCTGAGGCGCAGTACGGCCTCTTTGTACTGGCTGTTGCCAGTGGCGCTGGCCACCGAATTCAGCGCTTCAAGCAGCGGCACACCGGCAGTCAGGGTGGTCGACAGCGTGCGGGAAAACCGGGCCATTGCCGTCAAGTGCAGCAGGTTGCCCATGACGGGCAGTTTTAACAGCCACCCATCAACGCGCTGGCGCAATGCAATAGAGTTTTTGTAGCGATGCCGCAAGCCCGCAAGGGTAACGCCTAGAATGCCCAGCAACCACAGACCGTAGACTTGTAGCGTTTGCGAGAGGGCGATCACCCACAAGGTGAACGCGGGAAGTTGTGCGTCGAATGAGTGGAACACCCCCTGAAATTGCGGGACCACTTCAATCAACAAAATGCTGCACACCGCCAACGCCACCAGCAGTACGGCGACAGGATAGGTCATGGCTTTCTTGAGTTTCTTTTTCAGCGCTTCTGTTTTTTCCTTGTGGGTGGCGACGCGACGCAGTAGCACGTCGAGGGCCCCGGCTTGCTCGCCTGCTTCAACCAGGCTGCAGAACAGAGGGTCAAAACAGGCCGGCTTTTTGCGCAGCGCAGCCGTCAGGCTGGTCCCTGCGCCGATGTCCTGCTTAAGCTCGATGACCTGCTGGCGCATTGCCCGTTGTTCAAGTCCCTTGGCAATGACGTCCAATGCCTGAAGCAGCGGGATGCCAGCACTGATCAGGGTGGCCAGTTGGCGCGTGAACAGAGTGATCTCCAGTGCTGTAATGGATTTTCCTGAAGGGGACTCACTGTTTGCATGGCGCCGGATTTTACTAACGGTAATACCTTGGCGACTGAGACGGGCCCGTATCATGGCGTGGCTGTCGGCCGTGATTTGACCGCTGATCACAGACCCCTTCAGGTCAGAGCCCTCCCATTGGTAGCGCTTGTTCTTTATGGCCTGTGTTGCCATGCATCCATCCCTGGAACGCTGAGCGTCCTGCTGTGTTGTGAGTCCAAAGACTAGATGCGCTGAGCCTGGGCCCGCCTCCTTGAGCGTGTCCAAAGGTGTCAGTGATGCAGTTGTGGAGCATCGGCCCACTAACCTTGATAGCCTGTGCGCACTTTTCTGGCTGCACAGCATTGCTACGGCGCTGATTGGCGCCACTTCTTCGGAGACTCCGCGTGAAACAACAAAAAGGCTTCACCCTGATCGAACTGATGATCGTCGTTGCGATTATTGGTCTGATCGCTTCGTTTGCATTTCCGGCTTACAACGACCACGTCATGAAGACCCGTTTTGCCGAGGTGAACGCAATCGGCAACACCTACAAGACAGCTGTTGCCCTGTGCTTCAGCCAGAGCAATGACCTGGCGGTCTGCGATGCAGGCACCAACGGCATTCCTGCCCCGGCCGAAGCCACTGACAACCTGGCGGCGGGCATGACGGTGATAGATGGCGTGATTACCATGGCCGGCACTCAGGCCGCCGGTGGTTGGGTCAGCGTGCTGGTCCCCACGTTGAGCGGTTCGGGCGCAACTCTGACCTGGACACAAAACGGCACCTGCCTGGCCAGCGGTGCCTGTCAGTAAAATGCGTTGTGTGAGCTTTCCTGCGGTGCCCATTTAACGGGCACCGCAGGTGTAGCCCGGTCAGTTTGGCGGGCATTGTGCTGTGCAATCGCGGACCAAGACCGGTTTGACCAACGGCCCACATTGACGTCCGAAAATGGCGAGAACCGGTAAAGTTGCGGTGCTATTGTGCGGCTTATGAACTCAGATGACTGCCTGTCCACGCCCAGTATCGCCGCCTGCGAAATCGCTCGCTTGAGCCGCGATGCGCGTTTTGACGGGGTGTTTTTTACGGCGGTGCTCAGTACCCGGATCTACTGCCGCCCCGTGTGCCCGGCACGAGCTCCCAAAGCGCAAAATGTGGTGTATTACCCCAGCGCCGCAGCGGCTCAAGCTCAGGGCTTTCGCCCTTGCCTGCGCTGTCGGCCGGAGCTGGCGCCGGGCAATCAGCTTTGGTTGCAGGGAGAGCATCTGGTGGCGCGAGCGCTCAAGCTAATTAATGAAGGTTATCTGGCGGATCATTCGCTGGAGGCGCTGGCGGAACGCATGAACGTGGGGAGCAGGCAATTGCGTCGCTTGTTTGTTCAGCACTTGGGGGCGCCACCGATGGCGGTGCATTCCACTCAGCGCCTGTTATTTACCAAGCAATTGTTGACCGAAACCGACCTGTCGATCACCGAAGTGGCCATGGCTTCCGGCTTTGGCAGTCTGCGCCGTTTCAATGCGGCCTTTGCCGAGGCCAATCATGCCGAGCCCAGGGCCTTCAGGCGCAGCCCAAAGGCTCGTGCGGACAAGGCTCTGGTACTGCGACTGGGGTATCGCCCGCCTTATGACTTCACAGCCCTGCTGGGTTTTTTACAGAGTCGGGCCTTGCCCGGTATTGAGCGAGTCGACGGGCGCAGTTACCAGCGGGTTTTTGGCACGGCGGATGCGCCAGGCTGGCTGCGGATCAGCCAATGGCCGGGGGAGCAGCATGCGCTGCAACTGGAACTGCGCAACGTGGAGCCAAGCCAGATGCTGGGCGTGGTCACGCGGATTCGACGGATGTTCGACCTGGATGCCGACCCTCTCGCCATCGCCCGCACGTTAAGCTTCAGCCCGCTGCTGGCGCCGGTTATCGAACGGTATCCGGGCCTGCGATTGCCCGGTGGCTGGGACGGATTTGAAGTAGCCGTACGGGCCGTGCTGGGGCAGCAAGTCAGTGTGGCCGCTGCGCGAACCCTTGCCAGTCGTATCGTGCAGCGCTACGGAATTGCCATTGAGGCGGGTGCCGGTTCTGGCCTGGATCGACTGTTTCCGGGACCGCAGCAATTGGTAGATGCCGACCTTGGGCAACTGGGCATTACCCAGGCACGTATCAATACGATCAAGGGGATTGCGGGTGCGCTTATCGATGGCCGCGTCGATTTTGCGGTGGAGCAATCGTTAGAGCGCTTTATCAGCCGCTGGGTGCAACTGCCCGGCATTGGTGAATGGACCGCCCACTACATCGCCATGCGCGTGCTCAAACACCCCGATGCGTTTCCCGCTGCAGACTTGATTCTGCGACGCGAAGCCAACCCCGGCGGCAGTGCGTTAAGTACCAGGGCGCTGCAGGCACTGGCCGAAAGCTGGCGCCCATGGCGGGCCTATTCAGTGATGTATTTATGGCGCGCAGCCACCGACTCGGCGTCTGCACGAAAGGTATGAACATGAAAACTGTGTACTACGAACAAATGCCATCACCCATTGGCCCGCTGTTTTTGGTCGCCGATGATGAAGGGCTGCGAGAAGTGCGTTTCGAACTGGAGCGCCGGCCGCATACGCCGTTGGACGGTTGGGTGCATTCGCCCGGCAAACTCGCTGAAGTCCGACGTCAATTGGAAGAGTACTTTGCGGGTGAGCGCCTGACATTCGACTTGTTGCTCAAGCCCCTGGGCACTGAGTTCCAGCAGTCGGTATGGCAAGCGCTGACCACCATTCCCTACGCCGTGACCACCAGTTACGGACAGCTATCGCAGCAAATCGATCGGCCCAAGGCGTCTCGGGCGGTGGGGGCCGCGAATGGGCGTAATCCGATTCCGATCATCATCCCGTGCCATCGCGTGATTGGCAGCAACGGAGCACTGACCGGTTTCGCCGGCGGGCTGGCGGCCAAGCAATGGCTACTGGCGCATGAACTGAAGTGCCAGGGCTTTGCGCTGTCTTGATCAACCAGCAACAACCTGTGGGAGCAGGGCTGTTCAGAGGCTCAAGCGCATCGACAAATCCACTGCTTTGACATCCTTGGTCATGGCACCAATCGAGATGTAGTCCACGCCAGTTTCGGCAATCGGGCGCAAGGTTGTCTCGTTGATGCCGCCGCTGGCTTCCAGTTTGGCTTTGCCCGCGTTCAGGCGCACCGCTTCACGCATATCGTCCATGCTCAATTCGTCGAGCATGATGATGTCAGCGCCTGCTGCCAGAGCCTCCTTGAGTTCCTCCAGGCTTTCGACTTCTATCTCTACCGGCTTGCCTGGTGCGATTTTGTGCGCAGCGCTGATGGCCTGGGCAATGCCGCCGCAAGCAGCGATATGGTTTTCCTTGATCAAAAATGCGTCGTACAGACCGATACGGTGATTGTGGCAACCGCCGCAGGTCACTGCGTATTTTTGCGCCAGACGCAGGCCCGGCAGGGTTTTTCGGGTGTCCAGCAACTTGACCTGGGTGTCGGCCACTTGATCGGCCAGGTATTGCGCGTGGGTAGCCACGCCCGACAGCAATTGCAGAAAGTTCAGTGCACTGCGTTCACCGCTGAGCAGTGAGCGGGCAGGGCCTTCAAGGTGGAACAGCACTTGGTTGGGGCTCACACGCTCGCCATCGGCGACTTGCCAATGCACGGCAACTCGGGGGTCAAGCTGGCGAAAGACAGTGTCGACCCAGGCGGTACCGCTGATGACCGCTGTTTCACGGGTGATAATCGTGGCTTTGGCCAAGCGTTCGGCCGGGATCAGCCGTGCAGTGATATCGCCGCTGCCAATGTCTTCGGCTAACGCACGACGCACGTTGGCTTCGATTTCGGCAGTGAGGTCGGCCAGGCGTAAATTCGGCATAACGAGCTCCACAAACAAAGTGCGCCGATTATAGGGCCATGCCGCTGGCGAACCCAAGGTGTGCGCAGAGTCACAAGCAAATGCCTGCAATGTGCTTCTTTCGGCACTTTGAACATTAATACTCACCCTTGGTCATTCAAATGCAGAGTCCACTGGTACAAGCGCCTTCTTTTGCAAGATAATCCGCCTTTGGATTGGCGCCATAGGTTTGACGTATAGCCATTGCCTTAATTTCGATACACCGGCCAGTGCATGCGCCACTGCCGGCTTCTGTTTGTGAGCGTTAAAAATGGCTCTGACCACGAGCGTTCACTGGCAAGCGAAGAGACCCTTCAGGGAGGCCAGGATGCAAAATGACGGGAAAGTGGGGCCTGTGCACAGGACCGCCACTGAGTTGGCGATGCATTCGCCACTTGCCCGCCTGCCTGTGATCCTGCTGCAGGTTCATGACAAAGCCGCTCAGCAGCTCAGGATCGAATTGCAGGCGCTGTTCGACAATGCCGATGAAACCTTGTTTGAAATGGCCGACAAGGCTCAAAGCGATACCGAGCAGAGCCTGTTTTTTGAAGCCATGCGCGATGTGCGGCTCAAGCGCAAACACATTGAACGCGGCTTTCTTGAGCACCTGTTTGATGCCTTTGTCAGTCTGACCCGGCCCGATGTCAGTGAGCCCACGCTACAGGCTGGCGCCCCGGCACAGGCTGCGTTCTCACTGATGGCCAATGACCTTGAGCGGGCTCAAGTGACCAGTGCAATGGTGACGCGGGTGCTGAACCGCAACCAGTTGGCCCTGTGCCAGTTGAGCACTCGTCTCAATACCCTAAGTTGCATCCCCCTGGATGAGCAGAACAACCCCCTGGGCCCGGCCCGGCTGTGCGAGTACTTTTTGCAGGCCGAGCGGGATCAGGGCGTGGACATCAAGGTCAAGCTCATCATGCTGCGCCTGTTCGAGAAGTACCTGCTCAGCAGGACCGAGCATCTGTACGCCGATGCAAACCAGTTGTTGATCGCCACGGGTGTGTTACCCGACCTATCGGAAAAGACCTCGTGCTGCGCAGTGAAAGCCGGTGCCCTTGCGCAGGAATTACCCGATACCGGTGAAAATGCGAGCTACCTGGTAGGGCTGTTATTCGATTACATCCGCGATGACCGGAACCTGTCACCTGCGTTGAGAAAGCTGCTGGGACTGTTGCGCGAACCGGTGCTGCAGATCGCCCAGAGCGATCAGAACTTTTTCAGTTGTGACAGCCACCCGGCCCGTCGCTTGCTCAATGTGATCGCTGGCGCCGCCATTGGCTGTGGCGAGAGTGCCGATCACTGCAACGACCTGCTGTATCGCAAAATCGAGCACGTGGTACTGCAACTGGTGCGGTATGCGGGCAATAACCCGGCGCTGCTTGAATCGTTGCTGCATGACTTTTTGATGTTTACCCGCGGCGAATACAGCCGCAGTGAGTTGCTTGAGCAGCGCACCCGTGATGCGGCGCAGGCTCGCAGTTGCCCCACGTTTGAACCCGAGCCGCAGACATTGCCCTTGCCCGTTCTTGATGAGCAGGGCCACCTTGGGTTGTTGCTGGTCAGCCAGTTGCGTATCGGCACCTGGATCGAACTCCAGGAAGACGACAACACATCCCTGCGTTGCAAGCTGATTACGATCCTGGAGCCCGGCGGCACGCATGTTTTTGTCAATCGCATCGGGGCCAAGGTGATGGAAAGAAACCGCACCGATCTGATCGTCCAGCTGCGCAACGGGACTGTTTTGCCGCTCGACGACCGCTTATTGATTGACCGGGCGCTGGAGTCGGTAATAGACAGTCTGCGTCAGTCCAGCCCGGAGTAGACGGGTAGTACGCAGATTGCTCCCCATCGGCGCGCTCATCGCGGCATACTGGGCCTTTCGTTTTGCCTGTTGAAGGAGCCTGTATGCAATTGGACCCCGCGAGCGGCTGGTTTCAAGGAGTGCGCCATTGTCCGTCCCCCAACTTCAATGCGCGCCCTAGTGACGAAATCTCCCTGCTGGTTATCCACAACATCAGCTTGCCCCCCGGGCAGTTCGCCACCGGCAAGGTTCAGGAATTCTTCCAGAACCGACTGGACGTCACAGAACACCCTTACTTTGAAGGCATTGCGGACTTGAAAGTGAGTGCGCACTTCCTGATCGAGCGAGATGGGACTGTGACACAGTTTGTCTCCTGCCTTGATCGTGCATGGCATGCGGGGGTTTCGAGCTTTGAAGGGCGAGAGACCTGCAATGACTTTTCCCTGGGCATTGAACTTGAGGGCACCGATGAGCTGCCCTTCACGGATGCGCAGTATCAGGCGTTGACAGCCTTGAGCCGGCAATTGCAGGCGGCTTTTCCCGATATCACCCCCCACAGGATATGTGGTCATAGCGACGTTGCACCGGGGCGCAAGACGGATCCGGGGCCGGCTTTTGATTGGATGCGCTTTCGCAGCGCGTTGCAGCACACAGGAGAGAAGCAATGAGTTTTGTGGTGTTACTGCTGGCGATTCTGGTCGAGAAGTTCTCGGGTTTGCGTCAGCGCCTGCAATGTGACGGTGGCTGGCTGCGCGAGTTGCACAAGCTCGAAGCCAGTCCCGGCCTTGGCAATAAACCCTGGTGGGTGTTGTTCATCCTGATTGCATTGCCTGCAGCCGTGTTGGGCCTGCTCCTGGTGGTGCTGCACCCTGTGGCTTATGGCCTGTTGGCGCTGCCGATCCACCTGCTGGTGGTGATTTACAGCCTGGGGCGCGGCGACTTGCTGGGCGGGCTCGGGCCGTTTCGCGACGCCTGGCGGCGTGGCGACTTGCAGGCGGCTGCCCATGTTGCCGAGCGTGATCTGGGCGTCAGTGCCGACAGCGGCGAGCAATTGCTGGAGAAGGTGCAGGGGCATTTGTTGTGGCAGGCCTACCAGAGCTTTTTTGCGGTGATTTTCTGGTATTTCCTGCTGGGGCCTGTGGTGGTCTTGAGCTATCGCTTGCTGGCCCTGGCGGCAGAGCACAGCCAGAATCCGGCACTGGTCGAACGTGCCGGGCAGTTGCGTCATGCCTTTGACTGGTTGCCGGTACGGCTGCTGGCCGCGAGTTTTGCGCTGGTAGGCAACTTCGCAGCGGTCAGTCGAGTGATGCTGCATGAGCTGCTGAGTTGGGACATCAGCGCCGCGCAACTGATCAACAAGGCTGGCTGTGCCGCTGCCGAAATCCCCGCGCCACAGGCCGGGCCTGAAGGTGTGGGCAGTCTCGACACCCTCTGGGCCTTGTTGCTGCGCGCGGCGGTGCTTTGGTATGCGTGTTTTGCGGTGTGGGCGTTGCTGCTCTGACATCACACGGTCCCTGTTGATGCTCTGTAGTCGCTGACGAGCCGTGCGAGGCTGCGTTCGAGCGCGAAGCGGTCGCAAGCCCTGTAAGGGCGGTATGCCTGAATCACCGGGGCGCATGGTTTTGCGACTGCTGCGCAGCCGATCGCAGCCTCGCACGGCTCGTCAGTGACTACAGGTTTGGGACCAGCCAAAGACTTCACAGGCATTAGCCGTAGTGGCCTCGGCTAAACGCTCCGGGCTGATGCCCATCACCTCGGCCAGTGCCTGGCAAATATCGGGCAGGTACTCCGGGCTGTTGCGCTGGTTGGGGTGCATGGCAGGCGCCATGTCGGGGGCGTCGGTTTCCAGCACCAGGGCGTCCAGCGGCAAATCGGCGATCACTTTGCGCAGGCGCAAGGCCTGCGGCCAGGTGGCCGCGCCACCCAGACCCAGTTTGAATCCCAGCTTGATATATTCGCGGGCTTCTTCGCGACTGCCTGCAAATGCATGAACAATCCCGCCGCGCTTTAGCCGCAAGCGCTTCAGTGTCGCAATCACCTGAGCATGGCTGCGCCTGACGTGGAGCAGGGCGGGCTGTTGAAAGTCGGCGGCCAATTGCAGCTGCGCTTCAAACAGCGTTTGCTGGCCGTCACGGTCGAGCTCGGGAAGAAAGTAGTCCAGGCCGATTTCACCCACAGCACATAACTGCGGATGCCCCGCCAGGCGGCTCAGCCATTGCTCGAGCTCAATCACCTGCTCAGGACGATGATCGTTGAGGTACACCGGGTGCAAGCCAAAGGCGGCATACAGCTGGCTGTCGGTTTGCACCAGATCCCACAATCGCTGCCAATTGCTCTGATAGACCCCCAGCACCACCATTTTTTCAACACCCAACGCTCGACTGCGCGCCAGTAACTGCGGGCGGTCAGCGTCAAAGTCCGGGAAGTCGAGGTGGGTGTGGGTGTCGATCAACTGCATGCTCAGGCCTGATGGATGCGCTGTTTGAAATTACGTGCGATCGCATGAATGCCGGGCACGTAGTTCTGCTCTTCAATGGCTGCCAGCGCCAGGTTCAGGGCTGTTTCGGCGATCAGTTTGTGTTGCTGGCCCATGGCATTGACGGGCAGCGGCAGGAAGTCCAGCAACTGTGTGTCACCAAAGGTGGCCAGGCGCAAGGGCGGCCGCTGGGTCGGGTGCTCCAGCAATGCGTCGAACATCCCCTGCAATAGCACGTATGAGGTCGTGATCAGCGCATCCGGGAAGTGCCCCTGACGCGCCAGCAATTCATCGATGATCCGGCGTCCACATTCGCGGCTGAAGGCCGCGCCGTGTTCAATCAGGACTTCGCCTTCAAACCCTTCGACAGCCTGTTTGAACCCGGCTTCACGGGCCTGACTGACGCTCAGTTCAGGACGGGCGCCGATCAATACAATCTGCCGGGGCAATGGCTGTAACAGGCTGCGGGTCAATTGCAGGCTGGCTTCGCAGTCATCACTGATAACCGAACAAAAACGCTCCGGCTCCATCGTCCGGTCAATGGCAATGATCGGCATGCCCAGGTCTTGCAACTGGCGGTAGCTGTTATCTTCTTCGGGCAAGCAACTGGCCACGAACAGGGCGTCGCAACGGCGGGCACGAAACAGCTTGAGCAACTGGCGCTCACTTTCCGGGGCATCGTCGGAGCTGGCGATCAGCAACTGATAGCCCCGGGCACGGGCGCCTTGTTCGAGTTGCTTGGCCAGGCGGGCATAACTCGGGTTTTCAAGGTCCGGGAGGATAAACCCCAAGGTGCGCGTGTGCCGGCTGCGCAGTCCGGCCGCTTGCGGGTTGGGGGTAAAGCCGTGTTCCTCGACCACAGCGCGTACGCGCTCGACCGTGCTGCTGCTGATGCGCTGCTGCTCGGCTTTTCCATTGATGACATAGCTGGCCGTGGTTACGGAAACACCTGCCAAATGAGCGATATCACTGAGCTTCACGCCGAAAATTCCTTATTTTTTGTAGTACATGTCGACATTTTGGCCAATCCTAACCGATAAAGGCAGCCGACCATCGTCTGCCCTTCGCGTCCTGCCTTTTTTGCAACATCCGCAGCGAGCACCCATCAATACGACAAGTTGGACTTCAAGCGCGAGCAATTATGCAGTAACGTGCCGGGTATTCTTGATTAAACGTTTCAGCAGACGTATTTAAAGGTGCTTATCCCGGTAGCGATGTGCTTGCCACACATCCGCAGACACAGCCCGTGATCAGCGACCTAAGCTGACTTAATTCAAAACAATACCGGGTGCCATAGAGCGCCGGAAAGGAGAACGCATGCTCGAGCTCACCATAGAGCAGATTTCCATGGGCCAGACGGCTGTGGACAAGTCTGCGGCGTTGCAATTACTCGCCGATAAACTGGTTGCCGATGGCTTGGTGGCTGAAGGTTATCTGAGCGGCTTGCAAGCGCGTGAGGCTCAAGGTTCGACCTTTTTGGGCCAGGGTATCGCCATCCCCCATGGCACGCCTGAAACCCGCGACCTGGTGTTCACCACGGGGGTGCGTTTACTGCAGTTCCCCGAGGGGGTGGATTGGGGCGATGGGCAAATGGTGTATCTGGCGATTGGTATTGCGGCCAAGTCCGACGAGCACCTGCGCTTGCTGCAACTGTTGACCCGGGCCCTGGGCGAGACCGATCTGGGCGAAGCCCTGCGTCGCGCGAGCTCTGCCGAAGCCTTGCTCAAATTGCTCCAGGGCGCTCCCCAGGAACTGGCGCTGGATGCCCAGATGATTGGCCTGGGTGTGTCCGCGGATGACTTCGAAGAGCTGGTATGGCGCGGCGCACGCCTGTTGCGCCAGGCCGATTGCGTGAGCAATGGCTTTGCCGCCGTACTGCAACAAGTTGATGCGCTACCCCTGGGCGATGGCCTGTGGTGGCTGCACAGCGAGCAGACGGTCAAGCGTCCGGGTCTGGCGTTTGTAACGCCGGACAAACCGATGCGCTACCTGGGCCAGCCGCTGAGCGGTCTGTTTTGCCTGGCCAGCCTGGGCGAAGCCCATCAGGCATTGCTGGAGCGCCTGTGCGCGTTGCTGATTGCCGGTCGCGGTCACGAATTGGGCCGGGCCACCAGCCGTCGTGCGGTGCTCGAAGTGCTGGGCGCAGAGTCGCCGGCTGACTGGCCGAGCGCCCGTATTACCTTGGCCAACGCCCACGGTTTGCATGCGCGCCCGGCCAAGGTTCTCGCGCAACTGGCGAAAAGCTTTGAAGGTGAAATCCGCGTCAGGATCGTTGACGGGCAGGACTCGGCAGTTTCAGCCAAGAGCCTGAGCAAGTTGCTCAGCCTCGGTGCCCGTCGCGGCCAGGTGCTGGAGTTTGTTGCCGAGCCGAGCATTGCCAATGACGCATTGCCCGCGCTGTTGGCGGCTGTCGAAGGCGGTCTGGGCGAAGAAGTCGAGCCGCTGCCGATCCTGGTCGAAGCAGCCCCGAGCGTGGCCGAAATTGCCACGCTGATCACCGCTCCGGTTGCCGGTAGCGTGGTGCAGGCCATCGCCGCCTCGCCCGGCATTGCCATTGGCCCGGCCCATATTCAAGTGTTGCAAACCTTCGACTACCCGCTGCGTGGCGAGTCGTCAGCGGTTGAGCGCGAGCGCCTGCAAAAAGCCTTGAACGAAGTGCGTCAGGACATTGAAGGCCTGATTTCGCGCAGTCAGTCCAAGGCCATTCGCGAAATTTTCATCACTCACCAGGAAATGCTCGACGACCCGGAACTGACAGACGAAGTCGATTCGCGCCTCAAGCAGGGCGAAAGTGCCGAAGCGGCCTGGATGTCCGTGATCGAAGCCGCTGCACACCAGCAAGAGTCCTTGCAGGATGCACTGCTGGCTGAGCGGGCGGCCGATCTGCGGGATATCGGTCGCCGCGTCCTGGCCCAGTTGTGTGGCGTGCAAACCCCGGCCGAACCTGACCAGCCCTATGTGCTGGTGATGGATGAAGTGGGCCCGTCGGACGTGGCGCGTCTTGATCCGGCACGGGTAGCGGGTATTTTGACCGCCCGCGGTGGAGCGACTGCGCACAGCGCCATTGTCGCTCGTGCACTGGGTATTCCGGCGCTGGTGGGGGCAGGCGAAGCCGTGTTGTTACTGGCGCCGGGCACTCAGCTGTTAATCGATGGCCAGCGCGGTCGCTTGCACGTTTCACCGGATGCCGACGCCTTGCAGCGTGCCACCCAGGAGCGCGACAGCCGCGAACAGCGCTTGCTGGCCGCTTTTGCTCAGCGCCACGAACTGGCCGTGACCCAGGATGGCCACCCGGTTGAAGTGTTTGCCAATATCGGCGAAAGCAAAGGCGTCGCCAGTGCAGTGGAGCAGGGCGCCGAGGGCATTGGCCTGTTGCGCACCGAGCTGATTTTCATGGCCCACTCCCAGGCGCCGGATGAGGCCACTCAGGAAGCTGAGTACCGCCGCGTGCTGGATGGCCTGGACGGGCGGCCCCTGGTGGTTCGTACTTTGGACGTGGGTGGCGACAAGCCGCTGCCGTACTGGCCGATCGAGAAAGAAGAAAACCCGTTTCTGGGTGTTCGCGGTATTCGCCTTACCCTGCAACGTCCGCACGTCATGGAAAGCCAGTTGCGCGCTTTGCTGCGCTCGGCAGACAACCGCCCGCTGCGCATCATGTTTCCGATGGTGGGCAGCGTGGCCGAATGGCGGGCTGCTCGCGACATGACCGAACGTCTGCGGCTGGAAATTCCGGTGGCCGATTTGCAACTGGGGATCATGATCGAAGTGCCGTCCGCCGCCTTGCTGGCACCTGTGCTGGCCAAGGAAGTGGATTTTTTCAGCGTCGGCACCAACGACCTGACCCAGTACACCCTGGCCATCGACCGTGGTCACCCGACCCTGTCGGCTCAGGCCGACGGCCTGCATCCGGCGGTGCTGCAACTGATCGACATCACCGTCCGTGCCGCCCATGCCCACGGCAAATGGGTTGGCGTGTGCGGCGAACTGGCCGCTGATCCGCTGGCGGTGCCTGTACTGGTTGGCCTGGGCGTGGATGAGCTGAGCGTTTCGGCGCGCAGCATCCCTGAAGTCAAGGCGCGGGTGCGCGAGTTGAGCATGGATCGCCTCAAAACCCTGGCCGCCCAGGCCTTGACTGTTGGCAGTCCGGATGAAGTTCGTGCATTGGTGGAGGCGCTCTAATGGCCAGCATTCTGACCATCACCCTCAACCCGGCACTGGACTTGACCGTGCGCCTTGGGCATCTGGAGCCGGGCGAGGTCAATCGCAGCCCGATGATGCTGACCCATGCCGCGGGCAAGGGCATCAACGTCGCGCAAGTGCTGGCGGACCTGGGCCACACACTGACGGTGAGCGGCTTTTTGGGCGAAGACAATGCGCAAGCATTCGATGCGTTGTTCAAGCGCCGTGGCTTTGTCGACGGGTTTGTCCGCGTGCCCGGTGAAACCCGCAGCAATATCAAACTCGCCGAAGACGATGGTCGCGTGACCGACCTGAATGGGCTTGGGCCGCAGGTCAGCCCGCAGGCGCAGCAAGCTTTGCTCGACATACTCGATCGAATTGCACCCGACCATGATGCAGTGGTGGTGGCCGGCAGCTTGCCCCAAGGCGTGAGCCCGCAGTGGCTGCATGATCTGGTGCTGCGCTTGAAGGCGCTTGGTTTGAACGTGATTCTGGACACCAGTGGCCAGGCCTTGAAAGAAGCCTTGGTAGCGGGCCCCTGGTTGATCAAGCCCAATACCGAAGAACTCAGTGATGCCTTGGGCAGCGATATCAGCAGCCTTGAGGCCCAGATCGAAGCGGCCACTCGTTTGCAGGCGCTGGGTATTGAACACGTGGTTATTTCCCACGGTGCTGACGGTGTGAACTGGTTCAGCCACGCCGAGGCCTTGCAGGCATTGCCGCCCAAGGTCAGCGTAGCCAGCACGGTGGGGGCAGGCGACTCGTTGCTCGCGGGCATGGTCCACGGTTTGCTCAGCGGGCACAGCCCCGAACAGACCTTGCGAACCGCCACGGCCATTGCGGCGATGGCAGTCACTCAAATCGGTTTTGGTATCAGCGATGCGGCGCACCTGGCGACGCTCGAAAGCGGCGTTCGCGTTCGCCCCCTGACAAAAGAATAAGAGGGATACACATGAAATTAGCCATTGTGACGGGCTGCCCCAACGGCATGGTGACCAGCGTGCTATGTGCCCGTTTGCTCGATGCCGCCGCGCAGCGCCAGGGCTGGAGCACCAGCGTTGAAGTGCATGATCCCAAGCACCCGGAACGTCAATTGTCGGCGGCCACCCTCGACGAAGCCGAGTGGGTTTTGCTGGTCAGCAGTACACCGCTGGACATGCAACGTTTTATTGGCAAACGGGTATTTCAAAGCACCCCGGCCCAGGCCCTGCAGGATGTAGAGGCCGTGTTGCTGCGCGGGATCAAAGAGGCGCAAATCTACACGTCGCCTGCGCCATCCTCGGCCCCTGTCGAGAGCGAGAAACGCGCACCTAAAATCGTCGCCGTCACGGCATGCCCGACCGGTGTTGCCCACACCTTCATGGCGGCCGAAGCCTTGCAGCAGGCGGCCAAGCGATTGGGTTACGAACTGCAGGTCGAAACCCAAGGCTCGGTCGGTGCGCGCAATCCGTTGAGCGCCGAGGCCATCCGGGACGCCGATGTGGTGCTGTTGGCGGCAGATATCGAAGTGCCTGCCGAGCGCTTTGCCGGCAAAAAGATTTACCGCTGCGGCACCGGCATTGCCCTCAAACAAGCCGAAGCCACCCTGAACAAGGCATTGGCCGAAGGCCAGCAAGAGAGCGCCGCGACGGGCGGCTCAGCACCGGCCAAGCAAGAAAAAGCCGGGGTCTACAAACATTTGCTGACCGGCGTGTCCTTCATGCTGCCGATGGTGGTGGCGGGCGGTTTGCTGATCGCGTTGTCCTTCGTGTTTGGCATCTCTGCCTATAAAGAGCCCGGCACGCTGGCGGCAGCCCTGATGCAAATCGGTGGTGACGCTGCGTTCAAACTGATGGTGCCGCTGCTGGCGGGTTACATCGCTTACTCGATTGCCGACCGTCCGGGCCTGGCGCCGGGGATGATTGGCGGTCTGTTGGCGAGCACGCTGGGTGCCGGGTTTATCGGCGGGATCATTGCCGGGTTTATCGCGGGCTATTGTGCCAAGGCGATCAATCGCTATCTGCAATTGCCGCAAAGCCTGGAAGCCTTGAAGCCGATTCTGATCATCCCGTTGTTCGCCAGCCTGTTTACCGGCCTGGTGATGATCTACGTGGTGGGCAAGCCGGTTGCCGGGATGCTCGAGGGCCTCACCCACTTCCTCGACAGCATGGGCACCACCAACGCCATTCTGTTGGGTGTGTTGCTGGGCGGGATGATGTGTGTCGACCTTGGCGGGCCTATCAACAAGGCGGCGTATGCGTTTTCGGTCGGGCTGCTGGCTTCCCAGAGTTATGCACCGATGGCGGCCACGATGGCGGCGGGCATGGTGCCGCCGATCGGGCTGGGCATTGCGACCTTCCTGGCGCGACGCAAGTTCGCTCAAACCGAGCGTGAGGCGGGCAAAGCGGCACTGGTGCTGGGGCTGTGCTTTATTTCTGAAGGTGCGATCCCGTTTGCCGCCAAAGACCCGCTGCGGGTTATCCCGGCGAGCATCCTGGGTGGCGCGTTGACGGGCGCATTGTCGATGTACTTCGGCTGCAAGCTGATGGCACCGCACGGCGGCTTGTTCGTGCTGCTGATCCCGAATGCGATCAACCATGCGCTGCTGTACTTGCTGGCGATTGTGGCGGGCAGCCTGTTGACTGCGGTGGTGTATGCAGTGATCAAGCGGCCGGAGCCGGTGGAAATGGCGCTGGAGACAGCCAAGGCGTAGTCGCCTGGTAGCCAATACCTTGTGGGAGCGGGCTTGCTCGCGATGGACTTGATGCAGTTGATCTGATTCACCGCATTGAGCCTTTCGCGAGCAAGCCCGCTCCCACAGGAGTCGGGCTAGTAACCCGAGAGAAAACCTCTAGTACACATCGCGGCGATAGCGCCCCTGCTCGATCAGCAACTCCACCGCTTCAGCCCCCAGCATGTCGATCAGTGCCTGGTCCACACCCGCGGCCATCCCCTGCAAACTGCCGCAGATATAAATAGCGGCACCGTCTGCCAGCCATTGACGCACTTCATCACCCGACTCACGCAAGCGATCCTGCACGTAGACCTTCTGTGCCTGATCCCGCGAAAATGCCAGATCCAGGCGTGCCAGATCACCGCTGGCCAGCCAGCCTTGCAGCTCATCGCGGCAATAAAAGTCGTGCTCGGCGTTACGCTCGCCAAAGAACAACCAATTGCGCTGCTGTCCTTGGGCGATCTGTGCCTTGAGCAAGCTGCGCAGCCCTGCCAGACCGGTGCCATTACCGAGCAGAATCAGCGGCACGGGTTCGGCGGGCAGATGAAAGCCGCTGTTGCGCCGCACACGCAGGCTGATCGCCGAGCCGATGGCGGCATGTTCCGTCAGCCAGCCCGAACCAATCCCCAGACTGCCATCGGCATGCCGTTCCTGACGCACGATCAATTGCAATGACCCATCCTCGGGGATCGAGGCAATGGAGTATTCGCGCATGTTCAGCGGGACTAATGCGTCGACCAGCGCCTGGGCGTGCATGCCCACCAGGTGAGCGCGATTGTCCGGCAGTTGGCGGCCGCCCAGTGCCTGGGCCAGGGTTTCTTGCAGGCCATCGAGTTGCACCGGGGAGTTGGCCGAAAGGCCCAGGCCGTCAAGGAAGTGCTCGACGGCCCACGTGGACTGCCTTGGCATGACTTCTACCAAATCACCGGCCTGCCAGGAGGCGTTCCCATCGGGTGGGGTGAGCGCCAACAGATAAACCCCCGAACCGCTGCTGCCGGGGTTGAGCAGTTCACGCTGATCAAGGCTCCAGTTGTTGTAGCTCGGTGCCTGCCAGTTGGCGCTCGGCGCGCCGCCGGTGAGCTGGCTGAGCTGTTGCTGCCACTGATGAAGCGCTTCGGCATCACCGCTGTCGACCTGCACCGGGCTAAACAGCGCTTGGGCCCCACGCTCGCTCAGCCATTGCTGGACCCGGGTGGCAAAACCACAAAAGTGCGGGTATTGACGGTCGCCCAGCGCGAGCACGGAATACTTGAGCGTGTTCAGCCCCAGAGGCTGGCCGAGGATTTTGCGTTCAAAACCACGGGCGCTGTCGGGCGCTTCCCCATCGCCAAAGGTGCTGACCACAAACAGAGCGTTGCTCGCTTGTTGCAAGTCGTCTTCGTTGAGCGCCCCCAAGGGCTGAACCCGCACCGGCAGACCGGCCGCCTGCAGTTGTCCGGCAGTCTGCCAGGCCAATTGCTCGGCAAAGCCGCTTTGGCTGGCAAAGCCGATCAGCCATGACGGCGCATCGTTGCTGACCGCGGCAAACCCCTTGCGTGCCTGTTTGATCTGACGTTTTTTACGGCGACGGTCCAGGTACAACAACCAGCCGGTAATAAAGAACAGCGGCATGGTCAGGCTGGCGATGGTCACCAGGATTCGACCGGTCAGGCCCCAGTAGCTGCCCACATGGAGGGCGTAAATGCTGCTGAGCAATTGTGCCTTGTAGCTTTTGGCTTCAAAGCGATCGTGTTTTTTCACCGCGCCGGTGGCAGGGTCGAGCGTGATCTGGTTGAACGCACGCTCGTGGGGCGAGCTGTTGAGCAGGTAGAACACCGTGGCGGGTTGTCCTGCCACTGGCGGCATGCGCACGTTGTAGGTGCTCAGGCCCGGTCCCGCGGCTTTCTGGATACTGGCCCAGATTGCGTCGTAGTCGGCCACCGGAGCCGGCCCTCTAGGCCCTGGTTGGCCACGGCCGCCTTTGCGTTGCTCGCTGTTGGGGGTGTCGGAAAACAGCTTTTGCAGGCCCTTGTTGTACCATTCGTAAGACCATGACAAACCGGTCAGGGCCGCCAGCAGGTAAAAGATCATGCACCAGGTGCCTGCGACCGCGTGCAGGTCCCAGTTAAAGCTGCGACCTTTTTTCGCCCAGTCCAGCGTCAACCAGGCACGCCAGTTCAACGCTTTGCGCGGCCAGCGCAAGTACAGCCCCGACAGGCAGAAGAAAATCAGCATCAGGGTACAGGCGCCGGTGATCTGGCGACCGGTTTGGCCCATGGCCAGAAAACGGTGCAGTTGCAGCATCAGGTCGAAAAAGCCCTGGCCGTTGGCCTCACCCTGATAGGTGCCGGTATAGGGGTCGACATAGCGCATCTGGCCACGCCGCTCGCCCGGTGGCGGGGTGAAGAAAATTCGCGCAGCAGTGCCGCTGTCCACGCCCACCCACAGCATTGAAACCTGTTTGCCTTCAGTGGCCTCGACCCTGCGCACCAGCTCGGCGGGTGGCAGCACGCCGCTGTCGAGTTTTTCGACCTTGAGTACCGAAGGGTTGAGCAAGTTCAGCAACTCGTCCTGGAACGACACCGTGGCGCCGGTTATCCCCATCAAGGCCAGAACCAGCCCTGCGGTGATCCCGAAAAACCAGTGCAGCTGAAAAAGTGTTTTCTTAAACACGACGACCGCCTTGCTTGCTCAATTGAATGTTTCAAGACTTATAGCCGCTGACGAGGCACGAGGCTGCAGCAGCCCCCGTCGGTGGTCCTGCGGCCCGCATCGCAACCTCGTGCCTCGTCAGCGGCTACACAAAAGCCCCGACCATTGGATGGGCGGGGCTCTGTACAGCTCAACTTCGAATCAGAAGTGCAAGCTGGTGGTCAACAAGGCTGTACGGCCCGCCGCCTGATTGGCGAAGTGAGTCGAGAATGCTTTGTCGTAGTAGGTCTTGTCTGTCAGGTTTTGCACGTTCAGTTGCAGGTCGATATTTTTGGTCAGCTTGTAGCTGGCCATTGCGTCGTAGCGGGTGTAGGACGGCACATACGTCGAGTTAGCAACGTTGCCGAAGACGTCATCCACGTAGAACGCACCGCCACCGACAGTCAGCTTTGGCGTAATTGCATAGGTAGTCCACAGGCTTGCGCTGTTTCGTGGCGTGTTAGGCAATTTGTTGCCATCGGTGGCCTTGTTCAGAGGGCCGCCATCCTGCTGCTTGCCGTCCAGGTAGCTGTAACCTGCGAAGACTTGCCATTTGTCAGTGATTTTACCGGTAGCAGAAAGCTCAATCCCGTCGACGCGGGTTTTACCGGCGTTTTCGTAGGTGGTGGCATCTGTTTGTACGCGGGTGTTCTCTTTTTCGGTACGGAAGATCGCAGCTGCCAGGGACAGGCGGTCGTTGAGTACATCCCACTTGGTACCGATTTCGTAGTTGGTGGTTTCTTCCGGCTCCATGTCGCTGGCCAGCAAATTGCCTGCACGATCCGTGCTGCCTGGCAATGTATTGGTCTCGTTGCCTTCACCTACCATCGAACCCGGAGGTGTCGCCGAGGTAGCGTAGGACACATAGATGCTGCCGTTAGGGCGTACTTTCCACACCAGACCCAACTGGCCAGAGAAGAAGTCGCTGGTGTCGGAGCCTTTAGCGGTCGTTGCGCCTGCACCGGTGTACGTCTTGTACTTGGTGTCGAAATGGTCGTAACGCAGGCCCATGTTCAGTAACCATTCCGGAGTCAGCTCCAGAGTGTCCATTACATAAATGGCGCGAGTGGTGCTGGCGGTATCGGTGCCCGCGTAGTTGCGTGCGATCGAGCCGCTCCACGGATCATTCGGGTTCGGGTTGCCCAGGGATGTGCAGTTCCAGCCGCTAGGTGCGCCGATCATGCCAGGTGTGCAGTTAGTGCTGGAGTTGCCAGGGCTGCCTGGGGTGGTATCGGTGTTAACGTTATAGGACGACTTGCTGCTGGTTTCGCGGCTGAGCTCGATGCCGGTGGAGTAGCTGTTTTTGAACCCTGCGATGTACACATCACCAAACAGGTCGGTCTGGTTGGTCGTGGTCGTGGTGTTGCTGACGCGAGTATTTGCACGACGCCACACGCTGCCATTGTTGACGTTGCCTTTACTGTCATCCGGCTGGGTCAGGATGTAGTCCTGCATGGAGTTGCCGTGACGCAGGGTGTTCTTGATGTGCAGGTCGTCACTGAAATCATGCTCAAACGCAAAGGTCGTGATATCAGCGCGGGTTTTGCGGAAGTCGCGGTCAGTCAGGCCGTAGAAGTTGCTGCTGTCGCCACCGTTATTCGGTTTGTCCGGGCTGGCAGCCGTGTGGGTATTGCCAACGGAATAACCATAAGGAATGCCCGAATCCGGCAGGTCGTTACTTTCCATGTGGTAGTAGTCGACGTTGAAGCGGGTATCGGTGCCCAGACCAAAGGCCAGGGAAGGCGCAATACCCCAACGGTCGTAATTGACCTTGTCGCGACCGGCCACGTTGCTTTCATGGCTCATCAGGTTAAGACGGCCTGCAACGGTGTCGCTGAACTGATAGTTGCCATCCATTGTGTAGCGTTGGGTCTGATCCGAACCCCAGGTCCAGCCGCCATCAATGGAGTTACCCAAGTGGGCTTTTTTACTCACCATGTTGATGGTGCCGCCCGCCGCGCCGCGACCACCGAAGGCCGAATTCGGGCCTTTGGCAACTTCAATGTTTTCTACGGCGAAGATCTCGCGGCTTTGCGCACCCGTGTCACGCACGCCATCCAGATAGGTGTCGCCCTGAGCGTCAAACCCGCGGATAAATGGACGGTCGCCCTGTGGGTTGCCGCCTTCGCCTGCGCCGAAAGTAATGCCCGGCACTGTGCGCAGTGCGTCCTGCAGCGAGGTGGCTGCGGTGTCTTTGATCAGTTGCTGCGGAATGATGGTGATCGAGCGGGGGGTGTCGATCAGCGGCGCGGTGTACTTGGACGAGCTGGCTTTCTCGATTTGATAAGACTGCTCGGTCTGCTCGCCAGTAACGGTAGTCGCGCCAAGGGAAATACTGTTGCCCTGTGCCTTGCTCTCAGTGCTTTCAGCGGCCTGAGCCATATGGGCTGCAGAGCTCGCAGTGATAGCAACACCGATGGCCGAAGCCAGCAAGCGTGGTGAGCTGACGGGTATTTTTAATTGTTGGCGCGACATTTTAAGATCCCTTCCCCCAGAATTTGAGCCGCGAAATATATGGCAAACAATTCTGACTATCAATTGAGAGGCATTACTATTAGCGCTAAATTTACAATCTTTACAAATTGCCTTTACGGTTTTTTCACACTCGTTCGTCTACAGGGGCGCAACAGGGTTTTACACATTCAATAAGAATCAATACCATTGCCATCCCTTTGCTATCAGGTGCTGCGTAATGTTGCTGCATATCCCCGGCTTGTTCTCCCGTGAAGAGGTGCAGCGCATCCGTGAGGCGCTGCAGCAGACTGAATGGGCTGACGGCAAAATCACTGCCGGCTTTCAATCCGCCAAGGCCAAGCACAATCTGCAACTGCCCGAAGACCATCCGTTAGCCAAGGAAATTGGTGCAGCGATGATGGACCGGCTCTGGAAAAATCCGCTGTTCATGTCGGCAGCGTTACCGCACAAAGTCTTTCCGCCCTTGGTGAACTGCTACACCGGGGGCGGCAGCTTCGACTTTCATATCGACAATGCTGTGCGTCAGCCCAGAGGCAGCCCCGAGCGGGTACGCACGGATCTGTCGGCCACCCTGTTTTTCAGCGATCCCGAAGACTATGACGGCGGTGAACTGGTGATTCAGGACACCTACGGTGTGCAGCAAGTCAAACTGCCTGCTGGCGATATGGTGCTGTACCCCGGCACCAGCTTGCACAAGGTCAATGCGGTTACTCGAGGAGCGCGCTTTGCGTCGTTTTTCTGGACCCAAAGCCTGGTGCGTGAAGACAGCCAGCGCACCTTGCTGTTTGAAATGGATGGCGCGATCCAGCAACTGACCCGCGACGTACCCGATCATCCCTCCCTCATCCAGCTCACAGGCACCTATCACAACCTGTTGCGCCGCTGGGCCGAGGTTTAGCCATGAACTTTCAACTGCGCCGTGAAGAAGTGCTCGATGGTGACCAATTGCGCGCCATGCTGGCTGAAAACCCGGCGAAAGCTGCCCAGGCCATCTTGATGGCGGCCAAGGAGGGCATAGTGGACGGTCAGGCCTTGCTGGGTCAGATTCTGCTCGACGGCCAGGGCATTGAGCGCGACCCGGTGCTGGCCAAGCGCTGGTTTCAAATCGCGGCCAATGGCGGCCACCTCATGGCCCGCAACATGCTCGGACGTTGCTGGGAACATGGCTGGGGCGGGCCTGTGGATTGCACGCTGGCCAGCCTGGAATATCGTCAGGCAGCAGAGGCCGGTTTGGATTGGGCGCTCTACAACTATGCCAACTTGCTGGCTACCGGTCGCGGTGTGGCGCAAGACCAGGGTGCAGCGTTCACCTTGTATGGAGTGGCAGCACAGGCTGGCCATGCCAAGTCGATGAATCTGCTGGGGCGTTATCTCGAAGAGGGCGTGTATTGCCCGGCAGACAAAAAGGCGGCGTGCTTCTGGTACGAACGCTCAGCCCTTGGCGGTGATTTTCGTGGCCAGTTCAGCCATGCCTCGGTACTCGCCGAGTCCGGTCATGTTGATGAGGCCTTGACCTGGTTTGAGCGCGCATTGGCGCAAGGCAACCTGAACTTCTTGCGAGTGAGTTACCTGGCCCTGCAGGAGGCCAGGGAGCCGCGTGTCAGGGCAATGAGCGACCTTTGGCAAGCGCGCATCAATACGCTGCAGGACCGCGGCGACTGATAGTCATTACGCCGCGGCGGGTAATGCTCGTACGCGGTGTTTTAGAAGATCTGAATGGGCCATGGATTGTTAGGGTACGTATTCTTTTTTGTTTTTATCGTTGTCTTACGAGTTGCCGGGTAGTGGTGTAATTGATTGATGTCCTTTGAAGATTGATCCTGTTTTGGCAGGATAATTATTTAAAGGGATTTAATATGCAAGGTGATAATTACGCCCTCGTTGAGAGTGTTGAAGATGCCAGGCCGCTTGAGGAAATGACGTCCTTGGAAGCGGCCATCTACTTGCCCTCGCAGTATATTCAGGTGTTGGCGGGTGAAAAGAACGCCGCGGTTTCAAAAGATGAACTGGGGTTTATTATTCGGCGCAGTGATATACACAGTGTCCGTGCTTATGTGCGTGAATCTCGAACATTGCCGGTCGATTACAATAAGATCGTGGCATGGTTCGGGGCGAATACAGAGAACGTGCCGGGGCTAGAGCCTGCAAGTATCCAGTCGTTTCATCAGCGTGTTGTGCAACACGCCGGTACATGGTCGGCGCTGGAGCGTGATACAAAAGAGCTTAGTCGGCAACTTAACAGGTTTTCGGACAGTTTTATTACGACGGCCAATGGCATTATTGAGCTGATCAATAAGATCGAATTCGAGCGTTTTCTCACGGGCACCCTTAATGAATTGACCGAGAAAGAAGAAGCCGAGTTGAAGGCGATTATTCTGAACTCAACAGAACTCAAGGCCGTCCGCATTGTCAGGGAGTATGTGCTGCTGATTAAAAAAGACACCGACGCTTATATTAATAAAGCCACGGCGGTGGGTGCCTTGGCGGCCGAGTTTGAGCGGGTGTTGTCTGACGAGTTGATTCACGAAGTCAACGGCAAGCTAGATGCGTATGCCAGGAGAGGGCACTCCAGGGAGCGCGAAGTGCTGGTCGCGCGTATTAAAGAGCTGGACGGTGAAATTGATCAGTTGATCAAGGACTATAAAACCCAAGTGTTGTATGGCCATTCAGGGGTTTTTCTGGGGCCTGTAGGCTTGGCCATCACGGGCGGGATATTTGGTGTGAAAGCCGAAGCGACACGGGCCCGAAAAAACAAACTGATTGCCGAGCGCGAAGTCGCAAGACAAGGCAGTCATGAGCAGGAAAGGCTGGCCATTGTGCTGGATGCCAC
This sequence comes from Pseudomonas sp. NKUCC02_KPG, assembly GCF_019345465.1. Taxonomy (GTDB): domain Bacteria; phylum Pseudomonadota; class Gammaproteobacteria; order Pseudomonadales; family Pseudomonadaceae; genus Aquipseudomonas. The sequence continues at coordinate 505,327 of NZ_JAHKRC010000001.1, read as the reverse complement.
TCAGCAGCGCTTTACAGATTTGCGCAGCCGAATGCTCGGCGCCGAGCAGGGGGCCAAGCAGTTGGCGCAAGTCTGGGGCTACATTGTCAAATACCTCGATGAAGCGGCCTATCAGTTGGAGGGGGTGGATGACCTTGCCCGGCTACACCGGTTCAAACTGGATTTTTCACAACTGTTGAATCCCTGGACGCGTGTTAAAGACTACAGCGTGCAGATATCCAACGCGTTTAATGAAATTATTGATGGGCGTCATTGAGTGAAGGGACTTAATTCATGAATAGGGACAATGGACTCATGGTGTTTGAAAATCCTGATATGCCGGGTGTGTTTGCCGGGCTGAGAAAATTCAATGCGGTGGCGGTGAATCGTGAATACGATTTTATTCCATCTTTACAAGAGCGTTTGAATCTGGCGGCCAAAAACCTGAGCAATAGTGCGCGCACTATTGTCGATCAAGTACGCCATCTGGAAGTGGTGGTGGACAGCGCGGGTTTCGATGGGCTGCTGGAACAGTGGGGGGCCATTCATGCTCATACCGAGTTGGCCGTTGAAGTGCAAGCCTCTGCATTAAGTGCGCTCAATGATACCTGTGCCCTGCGGGTCGGTCGCATTGTAAGTGCTGTTGGGGCCGCCAAACATCAAATAGCATTATGGGTCGATGAAGGTGAAGGACTCAACCTGGAACATTATTCTGATCCCTTGCTCGCGTATGATGCAGCCAGGCTTGATGAGTTGGAACAACAGGCGGTCATGCTGCAAGTACAAAAAGACAAGTTGAGGGCAGATAAACAGGTTATAGACGCTGCCGTCACTATTCTTCAATCCCGAACCTGGCTGGATCACATAAGGGATTTACTGCCGACCGCCGAGCAGATCCAGACGCTTTTAACGTCGGCACTGGTTGGAAAGGCAGAGGCGGATGTCGTCGTGGCGGCTCTTGAGCGCCTGACGCAGTACCTTGGCTTTTTTGACGGTGGCTATCGCTTGTTTGCGTTGACTCAGGCGCGCAACAAAATAAACGACACGTTATCTGACGTGAGAGTGCTGCAAAACCAAAACGTGACAGATGCTCGGGTATTGAAAGAGCGTGCAGAGAAAATCAGGCGTCACGCTGAACTGGTTGAGGCTCGGGCGTACTGGGTTGACAACATGAGGTTGGTTGTCAGAGGGCTTGGGGTGTTTATCAGCCGGGTTCATTCGACCACAGAGGTCAACGATAACGCGATGCAGCAGGCATCGGCAGAGCTGGCAGGGTTTCAGCGTTTCTTGCGGCGGATCAGTCGCTAGACGGTAATGACAGCCCCCCGGCCACTTGGCCGGGGGGCCTGTTTTTACAGGTAGAAAGACTTCAGCGGCGGGAAGCCGTTGAACTCAACCGCGCTGTAGCTGGTGGTGTAGGCACCGGTCGATAGCCAGTACAGACGATCACCGATCGCCAGGTTCAGCGGCAGGCCGTACTTGTAGTTTTCGTACATGATGTCGGCGCTGTCGCACGTTGGGCCGGCAATCACGACTTCTTCCATTTCGCCTTTCTTTTCAGTCCAGATCGGGAACTTGATGGCTTCGTCCATGGTTTCGATCAGGCCAGAGAATTTGCCCACGTCGGTGTAAACCCAGCGCTCCACGGCGGTGCGGGATTTACGGGCTACCAGTACCACTTCACTGACCAGGATACCGGCGTTGGCAATCAGCGAACGGCCCGGCTCCAGAATGATTTCCGGCAGGTCGTCACCGAAGTCTTCCTTCAGGAAGCGAATGATTTCTTCGGCGTAGGTTTCCAGGCTGTTGGTGCGGGTGATGTAGTTGGCCGGGAAGCCGCCGCCCATGTTGATCAGCTTGAGAACGATGCCGTCTTCTTCTTTCAGGCGCTCGAAGATCACTTTGACCTTGGCGATGGCCGCATCCCACACGCTGATGTCCCGTTGCTGGGAGCCCACGTGGAACGAAATGCCGTACGGCACCAGGCCCAGGTCACGGGCCAGGATCAGCAAGTCCATGGCCATATCGGTCTGGCAGCCGAATTTGCGCGACAAAGGCCAGTCAGCCGTGGTCGAGCCTTCGGTCAGAATACGAACGTAGATCTTCGAACCTGGAGCCGCCTTGGCGATGTTGCGCAGGTCGGCTTCGGAGTCGGTGGAGAACAGGCGCACGCCTTTGTCGTAAAAGTAGCGAATGTCTTTGGATTTCTTGATGGTGTTGCCGTAGCTGATGCGATCCGGGCTAACACCTCGGTCCATCACTTTGTCCAACTCGTAGATCGAAGCGATGTCGAAGCTCGAACCCTTGTCGCGCAGCAGGTCGATGATTTCGACGGCTGGGTTGGCTTTGACTGCGAAGTACACCTTGGCAAATTCGAAGCCTGCACGCAGGTCATCGTAAGCCTTGCTGATCATGGCGGTGTCGATCACCACGAACGGGGTTTCCTGGGTGTCAGCGAAGGCCTTCATTTTGTTGAAGGTATCGCGCGCGTAATAGTCTTCGACCTTGATCGACATGCTGAGGGACTCCTAGTGGCAAACGTCATAAATAAATGGGCGCAACTGAACATCCTCCGTATCCCCACTTTGGTTCGCCTACTTCCCAAGGCATGTCCGCCGAAAGCAAAAAAGGTAAATGGACCTTGCTGTCTCGTCGTCAGTACTTGAGCCGGATGGATCGTTTCCAGCATGGATGTTCGGCGCGAACTTTAGGGGGTGAGTGCGTTGAGATCAACAAAAAATGTCGCGTTTTTGTACGCGTTCGTCGTGGGGGCGCGGACAGTTATTTAAGTAACCGACCTTTGTGACACTGAGGAGTTCGCGCGAAGCGCTTTTACGGGGGCCGCAAGGGCGGGTAAACAGAGTGACCGAGTCGCCAGTGTCGCGAGCAAGCCCGCTCCCACAGGGGCTTTCGTCCTTGTGGGAGCGTGGCTTGCCCGCGATGGCCTCAACGCGGTCAAGCAGAACGATCGAGTCGCCTGCATCGGGATGCAAGCCAGCGCCGAGAGCAGTTACGCCAACGCAATATCCGCCGGCGAGACAATGCTGGTCTTGGCCCCACGTGAGCGGCCCGAGCTCAGGTAGGCGGCAATCGATTCTTGCGTCACTTCACCCTGGAACACACGCTCGGTGTCCATGACCGGCAACCACGAACGGTTGAACTCATACATGCGCGACAGCAGGATGCGCAAGTGTTCCTCGGACGCGGCAGTGGCGGTGAATTCGCGCAGGTACTGGCCGCACGTACCGCTCTGGCGGTGCAGGTCACGACGGCGCACATAGCCCAGAGCCTTGTTGTCGGCACATGTCACGACGACATAGCGACGGTCAAGTTCGTCCATCAGTTCCAGCGCTTCGGCCACCGGGGTTTCCGGGCTCACCGACGGCGCGTTGTCCGCCGCGTCTTCGGCTTTGACCAGCAGCAGGCGCTTGAGCGTGCTGTCCTGGCCCACGAAGTTGCTGACAAAGTCGTCGGCCGGGTGGGCGAGCAGGGTGTCGGGATGATCCATCTGCAACAACTTGCCGCCACGGAAGATCGCAATCTTGTCGCCCAGCTTGATGGCTTCGTCGATGTCGTGGCTGACCATGATCACGGTCTTGTTCAGTGCCCGTTGCATCTCGAAGAATTCGTTCTGGATCATCTCGCGGTTGATCGGGTCGACCGCGCCAAACGGCTCATCCATCAATAGCAGCGGTGCGTCAGCGGCCAAGGCGCGAATCACCCCGATCCGCTGTTGCTGGCCACCCGACAGTTCGCGCGGATAACGGTTGAGGTACTGCTTGGGTTCAAGCTTGATCATGCTCATCAGCTCGCGGGCACGGTCATGGCACTTTTGCTTGTCCCAGCCCAGCAGGCGCGGCACGACGGTAATGTTTTCCTCGATGGTCATGTTGGGGAACAGGCCGATCTGCTGGATCACATAACCGATATTGCGACGCAGGGTCACCGGGTCGAGGTCGGTGGTGTCTTCGCCGTTGATCAGGATCTTGCCGGAAGTGGGCTTGATCAGGCGGTTGATCATTTTCAGCGTGGTGCTTTTACCGCAACCCGAAGGCCCGAGGAACACACAGATCTCGCCTTCGTTGACGGTCAGGCTTACCGAGTCCACGGCTTTTACGTCTTTGCCGTTGCTTTGGAATGTTTTGCTGAGGTTTTGAAGTTCGATCATTTGAGCAGTCCTTTTGGAGTCAGCGAGCGTTGCAGCCATTGCAGAAGCAGGTCGGCGATGATGGCCAGAACACTGACCAGCACGGCGCCGACGATCAGCATCGACATGTCGCTACGGCTGATTGCAGCAAGAATAAGTACACCCAGGCCGCCAGCACCGATGGTGGCGGCGATGGTCATGACGCCGATGTTCATCACCACGGCGGTGCGTACGCCGGCGAGAATCACGGGCACCGCGATGGGCAGTTCAACCATGCGCAGGCGCTGGCCAAAGGTCATGCCGATGCCGCGGGCGGCTTCGCGAATACCCGGTTCCACGCCGGTGAGGGCCAGGAAGGTGTTGCGCATGATGGGCAGCAGTGAATAAAGAAACACCGCCGTGATGGCCGGCATCGGGCCCAGGCCCTGGCCGAACTTGGAGTAGAACGGCAGCAGCAGGCCGAACAGGGCAATGGACGGAATGGTCAGCAGCACGGTGGCGCTGGCTTGCAGAGGGCCGGCCAGTGTCGGGAAGCGTGTCATCAACACACCCAGCGGCACGCCGATCAGGATCGCCAGAATCACGGCGATGCCGACCAGGCTGATGTGTTGAAGGGTCAGTTGTAAGACTAGCGACCAGTCCATATGGGAAAAGGCGTTCAAAAATTCCATGTCTTTTCCTTAGTTGAGTGGATGCTGGCGCAGGAAATCTGCGGCCACCGTGGAGGGGCTTTCGTGGTTCACGTCGACCCGCGCGTTGAGCTGGCGCATGGTTTCGTCGTCAAACAGATCGGCCAGGGGTTTGAGCAGCGCTTCCAGGTCCGGGTGGGCATCGAGGTAGGCTTTGCTCACGACCGGCGCGGCGGTGTAGTCCGGGAAATAATGCAGGTCGTCGTCCAGCAACTTGAGGTTGAAGGCACTCAAGCGGCCGTCCGTGGTGTACACCAGCCCGGCAAATACCTGGCCGTTTTTCAGCGCGGTGTAGACCAGGCCTGCGTCCATCTGACGGATATTGCGGCGGGTCAGGTCCATGTCGTAGAGCTTGACCATGCCCAGCAAACCATCGGAGCGGTTGGCGAACTCGGTGTCCAGTGCCACCAGTGCGCTTTTGTTTTCCGGGTCACGCAGTGCCTTGTTCAGGTCACTGATGCTGTTGATGTCCGGAAACGCCTCGGCCACTTTCTGTGGCAGGGCCAGTGCGTAGGTGTTGCTGAACTTGGACGGGTGCAGCCATACCAGTCCTTTTTTTGCATCGAGCTCTTTAACCCGGTCGTAGGATTGCTGGCTGTCGAGTTTGTCGGTGATGTGGTTGTAAGCCACCAGCGATACGCCGGTGTACTCCCACACCATGTCCAGTTGCCCCGACTCTTGGGCCGAGCGCGCCAGGCTGCTGCCCAGCCCGCCAGTCACCTTGGCGTTGTAACCTTTGCTGTTGAGGTATTGGGACGTGATTTCAGCGAGCAGGGTTTGCTCGGTAAACACTCGCGCCCCGATACGAATCAGGGGTTTTTCTGCGGCCTGGACAATTCCTGCGCACAGCAGGATGCAGCCTAGTAAGAAGCTTATTTTTTTCATGGGTATTCCTTTGCTCAGCCGGACCTTAAACAGGTCGCAGACCGCGTTCCAACCATCGGCGGCTGATGAGTATCACCAGGCCATCGAGCAGCAATGCCAGCAGCGCGGTACAGGCTGCGCCGAGGATCAGTTGCGGCTGATTGTTGAGGGCGATGCCGGGGAAAATCAGGCTGCCCAGGCTATTGGCGCCGATCAGGAACGCCAGGGGTGCCGTACCGACGTTGATCGCCAGTGCGACCCGTACACCGCCCATGATGATGGGCACGGCGTTGGGCAATTCGACTCGCCACAGCACCTGGCGTGGGGTCATGCCGATGCCGACGGCGGCTTCCTTGAGCGAACCCTGTACGTTTTTCAAGCCTTCATAGGTGTTGCGCACGATGGGCAGCAATGAGGCCAGAAACAGGGCGAAGATGGCAGGACCGCTACCGATCCCCAGAAAACCCAGGGCAATGGCCAGTACGGCCAGCGGAGGGACAGTGTTGCCGATGTTGAAGACTTGCATGAAGCGTTCCGCACGTCCGACCATGTTCGGTCGGCTGAGGAAAATGCCGGCGGGTATCCCTACAACGAGGGCGGCGAGCATTGAAGCGAGTACCAGGTACAGGTGGGCTTGCAGGTAGAACAACAAATCATCTTGATAGTGTTCGATAGTGCTGATGCCGATCCAGTGGACCAACAGGGCCAGGAGCGCGATCACAACCGCACCTCCAATAAGCCCTTTTCCATAGCGATTTGCCACAGACGGACTCCTTTTTTTCAGTCGGCGAACACATCATCGTGTGGCAATGCCATTTCTGGCTGCCGACAATCATGTTCGCGAAGAGCAACAGGGGAGTGCGAAAAGCGCCCTCATCACCTGTCATTAGCGCAGCCTCGTCAGGCTAACTTGCTGATATTTCAGCCCCTGACGGTTTGTCGTATCAGGAGAGTGGACGCCTCCACTGTTTAAAAGGTTCACATTATTTACGGCACATTGCCACCCTTGTCCGACGGGCAAGGGTACCAACGGTGGCTGTAGTGCCCGGTTTTAGGCTATAATCCGCGCCCTTTTTTGAATCAATCGTCAGGCGATTTCCCATGACCAACCAGGCCGCCGAAGTCGCGAAACGCCGCACTTTCGCTATTATTTCCCACCCCGATGCGGGTAAGACCACCATCACCGAAAAGCTCTTGCTGATGGGTAAGGCGATTGCTGTCGCCGGTACGGTGAAATCGCGAAAGTCCGACCGCCATGCCACCTCCGACTGGATGGAAATGGAGAAGCAACGGGGTATTTCGATTACCACGTCGGTCATGCAGTTCCCGTATCGCGACCACATGATCAACCTGCTCGACACCCCGGGCCACGAAGACTTCTCCGAAGACACCTATCGCACCCTGACCGCGGTCGACTCGGCCCTGATGGTGCTCGATGGCGGTAAGGGCGTAGAGCCACGGACCATCGCCCTGATGGACGTCTGCCGTCTGCGTGACACGCCCATCGTCAGCTTTATCAACAAACTCGACCGCGATATCCGCGACCCGATCGAGTTGCTGGACGAGATCGAGGCGGTCCTGAAAATCAAGGCGGCGCCGATCACCTGGCCGATTGGTTGCTACCGTGACTTCAAGGGTGTTTACCACCTGGCAGACGACTACATCATCGTCTACACCGCCGGTCACGGTCATGAGCGCACCGAAACCAAAATCATCGAAAAACTCGATTCCGATGAAGCCCGCGCCCACTTGGGTGACGAGTACCAGCGCTTCGTCGATCAACTGGAACTGGTTCAGGGCGCCTGCCATGAATTCAACCAGCAGGAGTTCCTCGATGGCCAGTTGACCCCGGTGTTCTTCGGTACTGCATTGGGCAACTTTGGTGTCGACCACGTGCTTGATGCCGTTGTGAACTGGGCGCCCAAGCCATTGGCCCGTGTTGCCAACGAGCGCACCGTTGAGCCTGTTGAAGAGAAGTTCACCGGCTTTGTGTTCAAGATCCAGGCAAACATGGACCCAAAACACCGTGACCGTATCGCCTTTATGCGCATTTGCTCGGGCAAGTACGAAAAGGGCATGAAAATGCGTCACGTGCGTACCGGAAAGGACGTACGAATCGGCGACGCGCTGACTTTCTTCTCTTCGGAGCGTGAACAGCTCGAAGAGGCGTTTGCGGGCGACATCATCGGTTTGCATAACCACGGCACCATCCAGATCGGCGACACCTTTACCGAAGGCGAGAGCCTGAGCTTTACCGGTATCCCGCACTTCGCCCCGGAATTGTTCCGCCGCGTTCGACTGCGCGATCCGCTCAAGTCCAAGCAACTGCGTCAGGGTCTGCAGCAGCTGGCCGAAGAGGGCGCCACTCAGGTGTTCTTCCCGGAGCGCAGCAACGACATCATCCTGGGCGCAGTGGGTGTGTTGCAGTTCGATGTGGTCGCGAGCCGCTTGAAAGGCGAATACAAAGTAGAATGCTCCTACGAGCCGATCACCGTATGGTCGGCGCGCTGGATCGATTGCAGCGATAAGAAAAAGCTCGAAGAGTTCAAGATCAAGGCTGTGGAAAACCTGGCCATTGATGGCGGTGGTCACCTGACCTACCTGGCGCCGACGCGCGTAAACCTGGCCTTGATGGAAGAGCGCTGGCCGGATGTGAAGTTCCGTGCGACCCGTGAGCACCACTAAGGGCTCAGGCGTCTGGTTGAAAAAAAGCGAAGCCCTTGGGGCTTCGCTTTTTTTATGCCCGCGATTCTGTAACCGCTGCCGAAGGCTGCGATCGAGCCCGAAAGGGGCGTGAAGTCCCTGCGGTCCTTATCGCAGTCTACGGCAGCGGCTACAAACTTATAGAAAGTTTCTCTCGCTGTTTAAAGATGCTTGCTTTGGTATTGAGGTGTATCTCTTAAATTTGTGTGCAGAACACTCGTAAATACATTCATTGGTCTTATCAAGAGAGGGTGTTTTGTAAGTGTTTACAATGAGAGGAGTTCAGCTTAATGCCTAATGAAGTGGATAAATACTTGGAGCCTCACAGAAAAATGGGTCTCGGTTCATACGAATTGACACCCTGTCCCATTGTGGGGAAATGGGAATCTGAAATTAAGTTTGGTGATGGGTACAACACATGGGGGTTGAACGAAGGGTCGCGTAGAGGAGAGGGAGGGCCGAGCAATATTCGTGAAGTTGCAAAGCCCAATATTGTTGCGGAACTCATGAATGAACAAATCCACAATCAGGCGGCCATTGATCACGACTATGGTGCGCGATTCAATAGTCTCTTGGGTGATTTTGACCCCTAAACGTCACCTGGATATTCACAAGGGAGCGAAGTGATGAGTCTTAAAAGTAGTTTCTCTGAGTATACGGAAGCAGAATTTTTGGAGTTTATGGAAACAGTATTCCAAGAAAATGTTGCTGAAGCAGATGAGCGTCTTGACATACTTTTGGAGCACTTTGAAAAAATTACGGAGCATCCTGAAGGCACAGACCTTATCTACTATGCAGCGTCGGATTTGGACAGCACACCAGAGGCAATAACTAAAAAAGTTAAAGAATGGCGAGCCGCCAACGGTAAGCCCGGCTTCAAATCTGTTTAATTGCTCTTTATCAGGCTAAGCATCCGTGATTATTAACTTGATTGCCTAACGCTCACTTCCTCTGTAACCCCTGCCTCAGGTAGTGAATACACGGCGAGAAAAGTTCCTGTAGCAGTTGACGAGCAGTGCGAGGCTACGTCCGACGATGCAATCGTCGTAAATCCGGTAAGTACGATGCACCTGATACATCACTGCTGATTGATTTTACGACTGCTACGCAGCCGGACGTAGCCTCGCACTGCTCGTCAACTGCTACAAGGGGGAGAGGCCCCGCCACAAAGTATCGATAAATGCGCCTGCGTAACTCCGAATGGGTATATCGCAACCTGTGTGTTTCTGGAAAAGCTGAAGGGGGCGAACTAGTTTTAAAAGGTATTTCTCACACGAAGGATGGAAATCGCCATGAAGCTTTTTCAACGCATTGTGTTGTTGCTCAAAGTGCTGGTGTTGTTGTCGATGAGTGCTTCTGCAGCTTGGGCCAGTCATCCGGCCGGGTATTCGGCAACTGGCGTGCCGGGACCGACGGTTCATGCCATCTACAAATCGGACTCGGAGCCGGGTGATCAGGGGCAGGGCGGCAGTTCGGGGGATGACGACCAGACGGATGGTGACGGCGGCACGGATGGCGGTGGCAGCGGTGATAACGGCGATGACGGTGAAGAGGGCGACGAAGGCGATAGCCAGACGTAGTTTCTGAACGGTGGGAGCGAGCAAGCCCGCTCCCACATAAGCGTCAGTCAGTCAGAAACTGCTCCGCGTGATGGCAGGCAACCTGGCGGTTGTCGAGCAGACGCAAGATGGGTTCGTCAGTGCTGCACACGTCAGTGGCATACGGGCAGCGCTTGTGGAAGGCGCAGCCTGATGGCGGATTCAGCGGGTTGGGCAACTCGCCCACGATCTTGATTTTAGGCTTGAGCGGGTCCGGGTGAATGGTGGGTGTCGCCGACAGCAACGCCTGGGTGTAGGGGTGCAGTGGTCGGGTGTAGATCTCTTCCTTGGGGCCCATTTCTACCGGGCGGCCCAGGTACATCACCAATACCGTGTCGGCCACATGCCGCACCACCGCCAGGTTGTGGGAAATAAACACGTAGGCGGTGTTGAATTCCTGCTGCAGATCCATGAACAGGTTGAGTACCTGCGCCTGAATCGATACGTCCAGCGCGGAAGTCGGTTCGTCCGCCACCAGCACTTTGGGTTGCAGCATCATGGCCCGTGCCAGGGCAATTCGCTGGCGCTGGCCGCCCGAGAACATGTGCGGGTAGCGATGGTAATGCTCAGGTCGCAGACCCACCTGTTTCATCATGGCCTGGACTTTCTCGCGACGTTCGCTGGCGCTCAGTGTGGTGTTGATCAGCAGCGGCTCAGCCAGTTGATCACCCACTTTCTGCCGCGGGTTGAGCGAGGCGTAGGGGCTCTGGAACACCATCTGCACGTCTTTGCGCAGTTGCTTGCGCTCGGCCTTGTTGGCCCCCGTGACTTCTTGGCCGGCAATTTTCAATGAGCCGGAGGATGGCTCTTCGATCAGGGTCAGGGCGCGGGCCAGGGTGGACTTGCCACAACCTGATTCGCCCACCACGGCCAGGGTTTTGCCCGCTTCAAGTTCAAACGATACACCGTTGAGTGCGCGCACCAGCGCATGGCCTTTGAACAGGCCACGGGATACTTCGTAGTGACGGGTTAGGTCACGGGCGGTCAGAACAACAGTCATTACGCCACCTCCTGATTCAAGGGGAAGAAGCAGCGCACCTGACTGTGAGCCTTTTGCTCCAGCTCAGGACGTTGTTGACGGCATTGCTCTTGTACATAGGGGCAGCGTGGCGACAGCAGGCAGCCTTTCGGGCGGTCGTAACGCCCCGGCACGATGCCGGGCAAGGTGGCCAGGCGGGCGGCGCCCATGCTGTGTTCAGGGATCGCGGCCAGCAGGGCTTCGCTGTAGGGATGCGCCGGCACGTCAAACAGCCCTGGCACGTTGCCGACCTCCACCGCTTGACCGGCGTACATGACGCACACGCGCTGGGCCGTTTCGGCGACCACGGCCAGGTCGTGAGTGATCAGTACCAGCCCCATGTTTTGTTCGCGCTGCAGGTTGAGCAACAGGTCCATGATCTGGGCCTGGATGGTCACGTCCAGTGCGGTGGTCGGTTCGTCAGCGATCAGCAGTTTGGGTTCGCCGGCAATCGCCATGGCAATGGCTACGCGCTGGCTCATGCCTCCCGACAATTGGTGCGGGTAGGCGTCCATGCGGCTGGCGGCGCCAGGGATTTCGACTTTTTCCAGCAGTTCGATGGCCCGTTTGCGTGCCTCTTTTTTCGACATCTTCAGGTGCAGACGCAGCACTTCCTCAATCTGGAAGCCCACGGTGTAGCTGGGGTTCAGCGCGGTCATCGGGTCCTGGAAGACCATCGCCATGTCTTTGCCGACGATCTGGCGGCGTTGACGGGCGCTGAGGGTCAGCATGTTCTTGCCGTCGAAGTTCAGCGCATCGGCGGTCACGATACCGGGATGCTCGATCAGGCCCATCAGCGCCATCATGGTGACCGATTTACCGGACCCCGATTCGCCAACAATGGCCAGGACTTCGCCTTTATCCACAGACAGACTCAGGCCATCGACGACCGGCACGGCAGTCGCGTCGCCAAAGCGGACGTTGAGATTCTTGATTTCTAACAGTGACATTGGAATCTCCTCAGGCGGCGTTCTTGAGTTTCGGGTCCAGCGCATCGCGCAGGCCGTCGCCCATCAGGTTGATTGCCAGCACGCTGAGCAAAATGGTCAGACCGGGCAGGCTCACGACCCACCAGGCACGTTCGATGTAGTCACGGGCCGAAGCCAGCATGGTGCCCCACTCAGGGGTTGGCGGTTGTACGCCAAGGCCCAGGAAGCCCAGTGCAGCGGCGTCGAGAATCGCCGAGGAAAAGCTCAAGGTGGCCTGAACGATCAGTGGTGCCATGCAGTTGGGCAGCACGGTGATGAACATCAGGCGCGGCAAGCTGGCGCCCGCCAGGCGGGCAGCGGTCACGTAGTCGCGGTTCAGTTCGCCCATGACGGCGGCACGGGTCAGTCGCACATAGGACGGCAACGAAACCACGGCAATGGCGATGACGGTGTTGATCAGGCCAGGGCCGAGGATGGCAACAATCGCCACCGCCAGCAGCAGGGACGGCAGGGCCAGCATGATGTCCATCAGACGCATGATGCCCGGGCCGAGCAGGCGCGGGAAAAACCCGGCAAACAGGCCCAGGATCACGCCCGGAATCAGGGAGATGACTACGGACGACAAACCGATCAGCAGCGACAGGCGCGAACCTTCGATCAGGCGTGACAGCAAGTCACGGCCCAGCTCGTCGGTACCGAGCAGGAACTGCCACTGGCCGCCTTCAAGCCAGACCGGCGGGGTCAGCAGGAAGTCACGGTATTGCTCGCTCGGATTGTGGGGGGCAACCCACGGGGCAAAGATCGCGCAGAACACGATGATGATCATGAAGATCAGGCCCGCAACGGCGCCCTTGTTTCTGGAGAAGGCATGCCAGAATTCTTTGTAGGGCGATGGATAAAGCAGGCTTTGATCCAGTTCGGTGGTGCTTGGAGTAGTGCTCATGGTCAGGATCTCAGCGCTGGTGACGGATGCGTGGGTTGGCAAAGCCGTAGAGGATGTCGACTACGAAGTTGACCAGAATCACCAGGCAGGCGATTAGCAGGATGCCGTTTTGCACCACGGGATAGTCCCGGGCACCGATGGCTTCGATCAGCCATTTACCGATACCGGGCCACGAGAAGATGGTTTCGGTTAGTACGGCACCGGCCAGCAGGGTGCCGACTTGCAGGCCCACCACGGTCAGTACCGGGATCAGGGCGTTGCGCAGGCCGTGCACGAACACCACGCGAGCCGGGGACAGGCCTTTGGCGCGGGCGGTGCGGATGTAGTCTTCGCGCAGCACTTCGAGCATCGATGAACGGGTCATCCGCGCGATCACGGCCAGCGGGATGGTGCCCAGCACAATGGCCGGCAGAATCAAGTGGTGCAGCGCGTCCCAGAAGGCTTCGGGCTGGTCGCTGAGCAGGGTGTCGATCAGCATGAAACCGGTTTTTGGCTCGATGTCGTACAAAAGATCGATACGCCCGGACACCGGGGTCCAGCCCAGGCCTACGGAGAAGAACATGATCAGGATCAGGCCCCACCAGAAGATCGGCATCGAGTAACCCGCCAAGGAGATCCCCATCACCCCGTGGTCAAACAATGACCCTCGCTTGAGTGCCGCGATAACCCCGGCCAGCAACCCAAGGACACCCGCGAACAACAATGCGGCGGTGGCCAGTTCCAGAGTGGCGGGGAATAGCGCGGAAAACTCGGTCCACACGCTTTCGCGGGTGCGCAATGACTCGCCAAGATCACCATGGGCGAGCTTGGTGACGTAGTCGATGTACTGCTCATGCAGTGGTTTGTTCAGACCCAGGCGCTCCATCGCTTGGGCGTGCATTTCAGGGTCTACCCGACGCTCACCCATCATGACTTCGACCGGATCACCCGGGATCATGCGAATGAGGGCAAAGGTCAGCAGGGTGATGCCGAAGAAGGTGGGTATCAACAACCCTATTCGGCGGGCAATAAAACTAAACATCGTGTGGTGTTCCTTATCAGCCGGTTAGGCAGGTCCGCCAGGGTTCAGGTAGACCTTGGCGGGTTTTTTATTGTTCTACTTCACCTGGGTGGTGGCGAAGTTGTTGTTGGTCAGGGGACTCAGGGTATAGCCCTCAACATTTTTGCGCATCGCAGTAAACAGCATAGGATGGGTTACGTTTATCCAGGGTTGATCCTGATTAAAAATCACCTGTGCCTGTTGATAGAGTTCTGCGCGTTGCGAGGGTTCAGTGATGCTGCGGGCCTTGGTGATCAGGGCTTCGAAATCCTCGTTGCACCAGCGTGAGTAGTTCTCGCCGTTTTTGGCGGCCTCGCAGCTGAGCATCGGGGTCAGGAAGTTGTCCGGGTCGCCGTTGTCACCGCCCCAGCCTGCCGAGACCAGATCATGTTCGCCATTTTTGGCGCGCTTGAGCATTTCGCCCCATTCCATGACCCGGATATCCAGTTTCAGACCGATCTTTGCCAGGTCGGACTGTAACAACTGCGCGCCCAGCATCGGGTTGGGATTGGTCGGGCCGCCGCCGTTACGGGTGAACAGGGTCAGCACCGTGCCCTCGGGCACGCCTGCTTCCTTGAGCAGTGCGCGAGCCTTGTCCAGGTCCCGGGGCGGGCTTTGAATAGTGGTGTTGTAGCCCAGCATGGTGGGCGGGTACGGGTTGATCGCAATCAGTGCATTGCCTTCGCCGTGCACGGTGTTGAGGTACGTTTGCTTGTCGAAGGCCATGTCGATGGCTTTGCGCACGCGCACATCGTTCAGGTACTTGTGGCTGGAGTTGATGGCGATGTAGCTGGTCATCAGGGCTGCCAGTTCATCGACCTTGAGGTTAGGGTCTTTGCGGATGTTTTTGACGTCATCGGGCTTGGGGTACAACGCGATCTGGCATTCGTTGGCCTTGAGTTTTTGCAGGCGCACGTTGCTGTCGGTGGTGATGGCGAAGATCAGGGCATCACTCGGTGGCTTGCCGCGAAAGTAGTCCGGATTGGCCTTGAAGCGTACCTGGGCATCTTTGTTGTAGCGCACGAAAATAAACGGACCGGTGCCGATGGGCTTGTTGTTCAGGTCGGCGGTTGTACCGGATTTGAGCAACTGGTCGGCGTACTCAGCGGAATAGATGGAAGTGAAGGGCATCGCCACGTCGCGCAAGAACGGCGCTTCAGGGTGGTTGAGGGTGATTTTTACCGTCAGGTCGTCAATTTTTTCGACGCTTTTGAGCAGGTCCTTGAAACCCATGCTTTCAAAGTAGGGGTAACCGACCAACGAGAGTTTGTGCCACGGGTGGTTCGGGTCCAGCTGGCGCTGGAAACTCCAGACCACGTCGTCAGCGTTGAGGGTTCGGGTCGGTTTGAAATAGTCGGTGGTGTGAAACTTCACGCCGGGGCGCAGGTGAAACGTGTATTCAAGCCCGTCCGGGCTGATGTCCCAGCGTTCGGCCAGGGCAGGCACCACATCCGTCGTGCCGGGTGCAAAGTCGGCCAGGCGGTTGAGGATGGTTTCAGCCGATGCATCGGCGGAAACGGCGGTGGTGAATTGGACGATGTCGAACCCTTCAGGGCTGGCTTCGGTGCAGACCACCAGATTTTTGGCCGAAACACTGACTGCTGTACTCAGCAATGCCACAGCGATGGCGGTGCGTAGCGGGAGTCTTTTCATGGCAATCATCTCCAATCAGTTTACCTGCGTAACAACTACGGCTGATTCATGGAATCAGCCGTAGTCGTAATGTGTAAAAGGTGTGTTTACAGAATGTTGAACGGAATGGTGGTCACCAGGCGGAACTCGTTGATGTTGCCGTCAGACTGGTTTTTGCTGGCGCGGTGCGTGGTGTACGTGGCGCGAATCGCGGTGGCTTTGAGTGGGCCACTCTGGATTGCATAGGACGTGCCAACGCTGTACTCGTAATGGGTTTCGCCGTCCATGTTCTTCACGTCGTAGGCGGTGCCCGTGTACTTGGTGCCGTCGATGTCCCAACCGCGAGCGTGGTAGGCGTTGAACTTCAGGCCTGGAATCCCGTACTGCGCCATGTTGATGCTGTAGGCCAGTTGCAGGGACTTCTCGTTCGGGCCGTTGAAGTCCGAGAGCAGGGAGTTGGCCAGGTAAATGCCGTTGGTTTCGTGCAGGTAGTCGAAGTACTCGTCGCCGCTGACTTGCTGATACGACAGTGTCAGGGTGTGAGCCAGATGGCTCAGGCCGAAGGCCAGGCTGAAGGTGTCGTTGTTGATATTGCCCAGGGCCTTGCTGCCGGTGTCGAGGGTCTTGTAGTAGTTGAAGTTGGTGTTCAGGCCCAGGGTGGCGTTGTCGCCCATGTCGTGTACTGCACCGAAGTAGTACTGGTTCCAGAAGTCTTCAACGTGGGTGGCGTACAGCGTGGTCTTCAAGTTTTTGAGCGGCTGGTAGTTGAGGCCGGCAACGCTGGCGCGGTCAGTCTCCGCCCCGGTTGCGCCGTATTCGCTGCGAAATTTGCTCAGGCTGGCTTCGGTACGCGGGGACACGCGGTCAAAGGAGCCGGCATCGAAGGACAGGTTGTTGAACTCTTCGCTGTGCAAACCCACCCCTTGAAAGCTTGAGGGCAGTGCACGGTTACCGATCACATCAATGGTCGGGCTGCTGAAGTTCTGTCGGCCTACGGTCAGCGTGGTGTTGGAGATGCGGGCGCTGAGATTGGCCAGGCCCAGCTTGCTCCACTGGCCAACGGCATCGCCATCGCTGTGGGTCAGGGTCCGGTTGTTTGGCCCGGCAATGTCCTTGGCGTCGCGGTCCAGAGCTACAGCGTTGTAAGCCGCCACCTGGGTGCTGAAACCGACGGTGCCTTCTGTGAAACCTGAGGTGTAGTTGAGGATCGTGCCCTGTACCCAGTTGATCCGGCGCGGGGTGGATTCACGGGTGCCGTGATTGTTGTAGCTGAAGCGATCATCGCGACGCTTGAGCTCATTGGCGTACCAGTTGCGGGTGGTGCCGCCCAGGGTCTGATCTTCGAGAAAGCCCTTGGTCTCGCTTTGAGCACTGGTGGCTTTCAATTCGGTGGGCATGAATTCATCGGCATTGGCCATCGCGGTGAGGCTGCTGATGGACAAGGCTAACAACGCGCTGCTGGTAAGTTTCATGGTTGAGGCTCCTCTTTGGTTTCTTTTTTATTGCCGGTCTTTATTTGTTCTGACTCGGCTGTTGTGAAACGTTTTAAATCGTTGCAAACGTTTGCCTGCTACCCGACAGGCGAAGTTTCAGCGGGCCACCTGAAAAGTGACCTGCTGAAAGCGGGATTTATCGGGGGGAGTTAGTCCTTGAGGCTGACGCCTGAGAACGCGTTACGCCCAAAGGGACTGACCTGGAAACCTTCGACCTTGACACTCAGCGGCTGGTTGACCGTGGAGTGCGCAATGGGGGTGATCGGCACCTGTTGCTTGAGCAACTGCTGGGCTTGTTTGTAGAGCACCGTACGCTGGTCGCGATCGGTGATGACCTTGGCGTTCTTGACCAGCGTGTCGTACTCCTTGTTGCACCACATGGAGTAGTTGTTGCCGCCAATCGCGTCGCAGCTGTACAGCGTGCCGAGCCAGTTGTCGGGGTCACCGTTGTCGCCCGTCCAGCCAATCAGGCTGATGTCATGCTCGCCGTTCTTGGTGCGCTTGATGTACTCGCCCCATTCATAGCTGACGATCTTGACCTTGAGCCCGATTTTGGCCCAGTCCGACTGGAGCATTTCGGCCATGAGCTTGGCGTTCGGGTTGTAAGGGCGCTGTACGGGCATGGCCCACAGGGTGATTTCAGTGCCGTCCTTGACCCCGGCTGCCTTGAGCAGTTCTTTGGCTTTTTCAGGATTGTAGGGGGCGTCGGTGATGGTCTCGTCGTAGGACCACTGCGTTGGCGGCATGGCGTTGACCGCTTTCTGGCCAGCGCCCTGGTACACGGCCTTGAGGATCTCGTCCTTGTTGACGGCCATGTCCAGTGCCTGACGCACCTCTAGCTGATCGAACGGTTTGTGCTGGACGTTGTAGGCAATGTAGCCAAGGTTGAAACCGGGCTTTTCGATGACCTGCAATTTCGGGTCGGCCTTGAGGCCGGCAACGTCGGCAGGACGCGGGTTCAGTGAGACCTGGCACTCGTTTTTACGCAGCTTTTGCATGCGCGCCGAGGCGTCGACGCTGATCGAGAAGATCAGGTTGTCGAGCTTGACCTGGCTTGGGTTCCAGTAGTCCTTGTTGGCGGCGTAACGGATGTTGGAGTCTTTTTGATAGCGCTGGAACACGTACGGACCGGTGCCGACGGGTTTCTGGTTGATATCGCTGGGCTTGCCGGTCTTGAGCAACTGGTCGGCGTACTCGGCCGACAGGATGGCGGCGAAGCTCATGGCCAGGTTTTGAATAAAGGCGGCGTCGACCGAGTTGAGTTTCATGACCACGGTCTGCGGGTCGGTTTTTTCGACGCTGGCGATGTTCTTGTCCAGGCTCATCCCGGTGAAATACGGGAATTCGGTCGGGTAGGCCTTACGGAACGGGTGGTCGGGGTTGAGCATGCGGTTGAAGGTGAAGAGCACGTCATCGGCGTTGAAGTTGCGGGTCGGGGTGAACCATTTGGTGGTGTGGAACTTCACATCGTCGCGTAGGTGGAACGTCCAGGTCAGGCCGTCTTCAGACACATCCCAGCTTTTTGCCAGTGCCGGGCCTGCGGCGGTGCCTCCTTTTTCGAATTCGGCGAGGCGGTTGTAAATGGGTTCGGCCGCGTCGTTATCGGTAGCGGTGGTGTACTGCGCGGTATCAAAACCGGCCGGGCTGCCTTCGGAACAAAACACCAGGCTGTTGGCGGCGCTTGCGATCGGGCTGCCGGCAAGTACGCCAGCACTGAGTAATACAGATAAAACCAGAGGGTTGCCCATGGCGTTCCCTATCCTTTTTCTTGTTTTTGAGTCCTGAGCGCGGCCCTGGATAAAGGCGTGCGGTTCAGGGCGTCGATTTCATCAGCTACAGTGCTTCACCCGGCGCAATAGACTGGCGGTGTGTCGACGTTATGACGTCGATACCCCCGCAGTAAATGCGTCAGGCCTGACAAACTTGTAGGAATTGTCTTGGCGTCCTATAGCCTCTGATGTAGTCAGAAGTGGCTTTAGGCTGTAGGTGATTTCCACCGTCCTGGTAGATAAGTGAATGCGGCCTTGTAGCCGCATTCACCGGTCCTTTTATTTGCCGACGCTGACCCCGTAGAAGGAGTTCAGGCCAAACGGGCTGATCTTGAAGTCCTCTACGTTCTTGCGCATGGGTTGATACACCGTCGAGTGTGCGATGGGTGT
This sequence comes from Pseudomonas sp. NKUCC02_KPG, assembly GCF_019345465.1. Taxonomy (GTDB): domain Bacteria; phylum Pseudomonadota; class Gammaproteobacteria; order Pseudomonadales; family Pseudomonadaceae; genus Aquipseudomonas. The sequence continues at coordinate 486,134 of NZ_JAHKRC010000001.1, read as the reverse complement.
CATCGGAACCTGGCTTTTGAGTCGCTGCTGCGCCTGTTGATACAGTTTTGTGCGCTCAGCAACATCGGTGGTGGCCTTGGCCGCTTTCACCAGCTTGTCGAACTCGGGGTCACACCACTTGGAGAAGTTGTTGCCTTCCAGTGAGTCGCAGCCAAACAGGGTGCCGAGCCAGTTGTCCGGGTCACCGTTGTCGCCGCTCCAGCCAATCAGCATCGCGCCGTTCTCACCGCCTTTGGAACGCTTGATGTACTCGCCCCATTCGTAGCTCATGATCTTGGCCTTGAGGCCGATCTTGCTCCAGTCCGACTGGAGCATTTCGGCCATCAGCTTGGCATTGGGGTTGTACGGGCGTTGAACCGGCATGGCCCACAGGGTGATTTCGGTGCCTTCCTTGATCCCTGCTTCCTTGAGCAGTTCCTTGGCTTTTACCGGGTCGAACGGTGCGTCCTTGATGCTGGTGTCATAGGACCATTGGGTCGGCGGCATGGCGCCAACGGCCAGCTGGCCTGCGCCCTGATACACAGAGTCGATGATTTGCTGCTTGTTGACCGACATGTCCATTGCCTGACGGACCTTGAGCTGGGCCATCGGGTTGGGTTCGTTGCTGCCCTTGATCTTGTCCATCACGTTGTAGGCGATGTAACCCAGGTTGAAGCCTGCCTGGTGGGGCATCTTCAGGTTCGGGTCTTCGCCAAGGGCCTTGAGGTCAGCCGGGCGCGGGAAGAGGGTGACCTGGCACTCGTTCTTCTTGAGCTTCTGGATGCGCACCGACGGGTCGGTGGTGATGGCGAAGATCAGGTTGTCGATCTTGACGTCTTCAGGCTTCCAGTAGTCCTTGTTGCCGGTATAGCGGATGTTCGAGTCTTTCTGGTAGCTCTTGAAGGCAAACGGTCCGGTGCCGATCGGCTTTTGGTTGATATCGGCAGGCTTGCCTTCCTTGAGCAGTTTGTCGGCGTATTCAGCGGACTGGATGGAGGCGAAGCTCATGGCCAGGTTCTGGATAAACGCGGCATCGACCGTATTCAGGGTGAAGCGGACGGTCTTGTCATCGATCTTTTCCACCTTGGCGATGTTTTTATCCATGCCCATGTCGGTGAAATAAGGGAATTCGGTGGGGTAGGCCTTACGGAACGGCTGGTTGATGTCGAGCATGCGGTTGAAGGTGAAGAGCACGTCGTCGGCATTGAAGTCGCGGGTTGGCTTGAAGTACGGCGTGGTGTGGAACTTGACGCCATCACGCAGATGGAAGGTCCACGTCAGGTTGTCGGGCGAGACATCCCAGCTGGTTGCCAGGCCCGGCTCTACCTTGGTGCCGCCACGTTCAAACTGGCTCAGGCGGTTGAACATGGTTTCGGCCGACGCATCGAAGTCAGTACCGGTGGTGTACTGGCCCGGGTCAAAACCCGCCGGGCTGCCTTCAGAGCAGAACACCAGGTTGGTCGCTGCGTGGGCGAAAGGTACGCTTGCCAGCAGGCTGGCGCCTACTAAAAACGGAATGACCGCGTGTTTGAACATGGTGGCCTCATGATTTTTGTCATTTTTGGTTTGAGGACGACCTTGTGAGTCGACCCGGCGATACTTATGCACAGCCCGTACCCATTGCAATATGTGTAAGCGGCTGAAGTCTTAAAACGTGGAACGATCGTACAAGAATGTCGCTTATCTGTAAGTTATGACGCATTTGATCGTTTGCGTCTGGATTTTTGACTCATTTTCTTACGTGTTTTAGAAAGTTAAGGGACCTGCACGCACTGTTTTGGTACGGCGTTGTTACTTATCTAGACTCTTGCGTTGGAAAGATGTAAGTCGGTGCTGACAGCATCTGTAGGCTTTTGCTTTTTAATACTAGGACGGTCTGTAGGTATTTTCCTGAGGGCAAAAAAAACCCCTGAAGCCTCAAGGCTTCAGGGGTTTGTAGGACGTATAGGCTTACTGCATCTGGACTTCAATCACGCCATCGGCGCTCATGCTGACTTCGCTGGTGCCGGCTTCGACTTCCGGCGTCGGTGCAGAGTCCATCGCCGGCGCGGCGGCTTTCATCATCATTTCGCTGCGCATGTAAGGCTGCGGGTAGCCATTGGTGTTGAGGTTCAGGTTGACGATTTTGTAGCCCTTGCCGCCCAGTGCGTCGGTGGCCAGTTGAGCGCGGGCCTTGAATGCGTTGACGGCATCCTTGAGCAGCGCGTCTTCGCTGGTTTTGCGGGTGGCACTGGCGACGGTGAATTGCATGCTGCCCATTTTCAGGGTTTGCATCAGATCCCCGGTGAGTTTGGACAGGGCGGCGAAATCGGTGCTTTCCAGTCGCAATTCGGCGCGCTCGCGCCAGCCGGTGATCTTCTGGGTTTTGTTGTCGTAAATCGGGTAGCTGTTGCGGTTGCCCTGACGCAGGGTGACTTCCTTGACGGACTTGGCCTGGCCGATGGCCTTGTTCATCGAGGTGGTGATTTCTGCGGCCAGCTTGGCGGCATCGGTATTTTGCGCCTCGGTGTAGAGGGTCACGATCATCAAGTCGCGGGCTACTTCCTGGCTGGCCTCGGCACGCAGGGAAATCTGGTTGTAATGAATGTCATCGGCCAGGGCGGGCAGGCTGGCCAGTGCACCGATGCTCAGGGTCAAAAGGGCCGCGGTGCGTTGAAAGTTGGACATGGAAGCTCCTTGAATGAGGACAGTAATGGCTATATGACTCTAATCAGTGGCCATCAGTTCGCCCGATTACATTTTCGATACATTTGGCGGCTACTTCTTTGTCCACTGTGGGAGCGGGCTTGCTCGCGAAGCAGGCACCAGTGTCTGTCAGCCAGACCGCGTCGAAGCCATCGCGAGCAAGCCCGCTCCCACACAGTTTGCCCAGATGCAGGCCATTAGCCGCTTTTTCACAAAAAACACTGTGGCTCTTTGCCGCACTTTTGCCTGTGGGGCTGCCCGCTTGGTTATACTCTCGGCGATCCGCCTGGAGCGCTCATCAGGAGAGCTCATGCTCGCCCCCGTTCAGTTATTGTCCGCCACTCGCCAGAACCTGTGGCGTCTTACGTTTATCCGCATGTTGGTGCTGGCCGCGCAAGCGGGTTCAGTGGGCTTTGCCTATCTGTTCAATTTGCTGCCGCTGCCCTGGTTTCAGTTGAGCATCACTCTTGGATTTTCCATGCTGTTGTGTGCTTTTACCGCGATCCGGTTGCGCACAACCTGGCCGGTGACAGAGCTTGAGTACGCGCTGCAACTGGCCTGCGACCTGTTTATCCACAGCGCCTTGCTGTACTTCTCCGGTGGCTCGGCCAACCCTTTTGTTTCGTACTATCTGGTACCGCTGACCATCGCTGCGGTCACGCTGCCCTGGCGCTATTCGCTGGTATTGACCGGCATTGCGCTGGCGCTCTACACGCTGTTGTTGATGCAGTTCTACCCCATAGACACCGTGCCGTTTTTCCGCGAAAAACTGCAGATTTACGGGATGTGGCTGAGTTTTGCGCTGTCTGCGGCAGTGATTACCTTCTTCGCGGCCAAGATGGGCGAAGAGCTGCGCCGTCAGGAAGAACTGCGCGCCTTGCGTCGTGAGGAAGGCCTGCGTGACCAGCAGTTGCTGGCGGTGGCAACCCAGGCTGCCGGGGCGGCTCATGAGCTGGGTACGCCGTTGTCGACCATGAGTGTGCTGCTCAAAGAGATGCGCCGCGATCACCAGGACCCTGAGTTGCAGGATGATCTGAGCGTGCTTCAGGATCAGGTCAAGCTGTGCAAGGAAACCCTGCAGCAATTGGTGCGTGCCGCCGAGGCCAATCGTCGCCTGGCGATTGAGGTCCAGGATGTCACCCAGTGGCTGGATGAGGCCCTGAACCGCTGGCACTTGATGCGCCCTGAAGCCACTTACCGCTTCCAGTGTCTGGGCCATGCGCCGGTTCCGCGCCTGGCGCCGGCTCCGGATTTGACTCAGGCGCTGCTCAATCTGCTCAACAATGCAGCCGATGCCTGCCCTGAAGGGCTGGAAGTGACTGTCGATTGGGATGCAGTGGACCTGACGATCAGTATTCGTGACCACGGTCCGGGTGTACCGTTGGCCATCGCCGAGCAAATCGGCAAACCCTTTTTTACCACCAAGGGCAAAGGCTTCGGTCTGGGCCTATTCTTGAGTAAAGCCAGCGTGACCCGCGCTGGCGGCTCGGTAAAACTCTACAGTCATGAGGATGGCGGAACGCTCACTGAGCTGCGCCTGCCACGTGTCGCCCGAGGAAATGAAAATGAGTGAAGAAATTCAGGTCGAAGGCGAAGAACTGCCGCATTTGTTGTTGGTAGATGACGACGCCACCTTTACCCGTGTCATGGCTCGCGCCATGAGCCGTCGCGGTTTTCGCGTCAGCACGGCGGGTTCTGCCGAAGAAGGGCTGATCCTGGCTCAGCAGGATCTGCCCGATTATGCGGCTCTGGATCTGAAAATGGACGGCGATTCGGGCCTGGTCCTGCTGCCCAAGCTGCTGGAACTCGACCCGGAGATGCGGGTCGTGATCCTCACCGGTTATTCCAGCATCGCCACCGCCGTCGAGGCGATCAAGCGCGGCGCCTGCAACTACCTGTGCAAACCTGCCGATGCCGATGACGTGCTCGCCGCCTTGCTGTCCCAGCATGCCGACCTCGAAACGCTGGTGCCGGACAACCCGATGTCGGTTGACCGCCTGCAGTGGGAACACATCCAGCGCGTGCTGGGTGAGCATGAAGGCAATATCTCGGCCACAGCCCGTGCCTTGGGCATGCATCGCCGTACCTTGCAGCGTAAATTGCAGAAGCGTCCGGTGCGACGCTGAACGGGAGCTGTAACGTTTGCAGTGCGCCTTGCACGTAAACGCCAGCAGCTTCTAACCTGTATCAAGACGCGTCCTTGCGTCGTGGGCCGGTCGTCCTGACCGGCTTACAGGTTGCTCTTTACTCCCAACGAGCCTGAACCATGAATCAGAACGCTGAGCCTTCTGTAGTGAATGATGCTGTGCGTGGGGATTTCATACCTCGGGTCTGGGGGCTCATAACGCCCTACTGGCGCAGTGAAGAACGCCTCAGGGCGTGGTTGCTGTTGATCGCAGTGATTGCCTTGTCGCTGGTGAGCGTGGGCATCTCCGTGTGGATCAACCATTGGTACAAGGACTTCTACAACGCCCTGGAAAACAAGGACGCCACGGCATTCTGGAGCCTGATCGGCTACTTCGGGATCATTGCAGCGGCAGGCATTGTCGGCGCGGTGTACCGGCTTTACCTGACCCAGATGCTGACCATTCGCTGGCGACGCTGGCTGACCGAGCAGCATTTCGCGCGCTGGCTGGCCCATAAAAACTATTACCAGCTGGAGCAGGGCGGTTACACCGACAACCCTGACCAGCGCATCAGTGAAGACCTGAATTCGTTCACCGACAATACCCTGACCCTGGGCCTGGGCTTGATTCGAAACCTGGTCAGCCTGGTGTCGTTCTCGATCATCCTGTGGGGCGTGTCGGGCAGCATCGAAGTCTTTGGCATCTCCATTCCCGGCTACATGTTCTGGTGTGCGCTGTTGTACGCCGCGGTCGGCAGTTGGCTGGCCCACGTGATTGGCCGACGCCTGATTGGCTTGAGCAACCAGCAGCAACGCTTCGAAGCAGACCTGCGCTTTTCGATGGTGCGGGTGCGCGAAAATGCCGAGAGCATTGCGCTGTACAACGGCGAGCCCAATGAGCACGAGCGGTTGAGCGCGCGCTTCAATAAGGTCTGGAAGAATTTCTGGACGCAAATGAAGGTGCAAAAACGCCTGACGTTCTTCACGGCGGGCTACTCGCAAATCGCCATCATCTTTCCGTTTGTCGTCGCGGCCCCGCGTTACTTTGCGGGCAAGATCGAGTTGGGTGGGCTGATGCAAATCAACTCGGCATTCAGCAATGTGCAAGAGAACTTCAGCTGGTTTATTGATGCCTACGTCACCCTGGCGTCGTGGCGCGCCACCTGTGATCGTCTGCTGAGCTTTCGTCAGGCCATGACCGAAAACGAACAGCGTCTGCCAGCGATCGATGTGCAACACGTGGGCGAGGACTTGAAGATCAATGACCTGAGCCTGGAGCTGGCCGATGGTCGCCCTCTGCTGCACAACGCCAATTTGCAGGTGCAGCCGGGCGAGCGACTGATGCTCAGCGGTCGTTCCGGCAGCGGCAAAAGTACGTTGCTGCGCGCCATGGGCCAGCTTTGGCCGCAAGGGGGCGGGGCCATTCGCTTGCCCCGTGAACGGTCGCTTTTTTTGCCGCAAAAACCGTACTTGCCCATAGGCACTTTGCGTGACGCATTGAGTTATCCACAGACCGGCGATGCCTACGCCCCCGAACGTTATGAACAGGTCCTGCGTACCTGCCGTCTGGAGCAACTGATTCCCAGGCTTGATGAGGTCGATCACTGGCAACGTGTGTTGTCGGGTGGTGAGCAACAACGGCTGGCCTTTGCCCGTGTGCTGCTGTTTCGACCACAGTGGCTTTATATGGATGAATCGACCTCGGCAATGGACGAGGAAGATGAGGCCATGTTGTACCAGGCTCTGATTGACCAGTTGCCGGGCTTGAGCATTTTCAGCGTGGGCCATCGCAGCAGTCTTGCGCGGTTTCATCCGCGTCATGTACGTATTGTCGAGGGGCAGTTGATGGCGCAGTAAGTGAGGCGGGCGGGCATCATGCTAGAGTGCGGCTTCCCGCTTTCTGGAACCTGACATGAGCCTTCTATTTCGCAGCGCAGCGTTGAGCCTGCTGCTGGCCAGCCTGCCTCTGGCGGCGGCACCGGTTGCAACACCGCTGTTGCACGGGCAGTTTCTGCCTGCCGATGACTTGCAGTTACGCAGCGAAGTACCCGAACAACAGCAATTGATGCTGGTCACCTCCTATTCGGTGGTGGTGGGGAGCCAGCGTCAATCCAATCAGCAGCCGATCCCGGTGACCTCGCCATTATTGGTGCGCCTCAAAGGCAAGCCCATGAGCCAGGGCGCGACGGTGCGTCAGGTGCTGATTTCGTTTGATGGTGAAAGCAAAAGCCTGAAAAAGCCCGCGTTTGACAGTAAAACGCGAACCCTGAGCCTTTCTTATCCGCTGTCCCAATACCGCGTCGTGATTGATTTGCTGCGCAACGACACGCTCTATGTACAGTTTTTGACCTATGCCAACGGCCATATTTGGGCCGACTTGCACACCGGTAGCGTGCGCGCACGTTGAGCCTTGGGTAAACTGCGGGCCCGTGAAGTATCAGCAGGCTGGAGCCGGACATGCGTAAAGACAAGAAGCAGTTGATTGGTGATGAGATCGGCGACGAGCAGATCAAGTTGTTCCTGGATTTTGAGCCTGTGGATGCTACTTCGCCTTCGCTGCACAAACTGATCAAAGCCTATCGTGGCCTGCGTATCGATGACTTTGGGCGTTTCCTGACGTTCTTCAAGGAAGCCAGTTTTGACCTGGATGGCAAAGACGAGCACGGCCAGACGTTCGTGGACATCATCAGGGATCAGCGCAACGCTGACGAATACATTGAACTGATCAACCAGGCCCGCGGCTGATCAACTCTGTGGGAGCAAGCAAGCCCGCTCCCACACAGAACAACAAAAAAGCCCCTCGGCCTGAAACAGGACGAGGGGCTTTTTTTGACGTATCACTACGCCGGTGTTGCGTTACGCGATGCTGGTGTTGGCGCTCTGTGGCTCAACCAGTTCCAGCAACTCGGAGTTGCGGGTGCTGATTTCGCGGTACAGCTCGGCGTCGGTTTCAAGGACGTTTTCCCGTGCCGGGAAGATTTCCTTGAGCTTGGTCGCCCACTCGCCAGTGGCTTTTTGCGCGAAGCAACGCTCGATCAGGTCCAGCATGATAGAAACGGTTACCGAAGCGCCCGGTGAGGCACCCAGCAGAGCGGCCAGCGAGCCGTCCTTGGCCGCAACCAGTTCGGTACCGAACTGCAACACGCCGCCTTTTTTCGGGTCTTTCTTGATGATCTGAACCCGTTGCCCGGCAATCTCAAGACGCCAGTCTTCGGCTTTGGCCTGTGGATAGAAACGACGCAGGGAGTCCAGGCGTTGCTCCATCGATTGGCGCACTTCGCTGACCAGGTACTTGGTCAGGTCCATGTTGTCGCGAGCAACGGCCAGCATTGGCCCGATATTGCCCAGACGGATCGACATCGGCAGGTCAAGGAACGAACCGTGCTTGAGGAACTTGGTGGTGAAACCGGCATAAGGTCCGAACAGCAGCGACTTCTTGCCATCCACCACACGGGTGTCCAGATGGGGTACCGACATCGGCGGCGAACCCACTGCGGCCTGGCTGTAAACCTTGGCCTGGTGCAGTTTGACCACTTCCGGGTTGTCGCAACGCAGCCACTGGCCACTGACCGGGAAGCCACCATAGCCTTTGCTTTCTTCAATGCCCGAAGCTTGCAGCAGCGGCAAGGCCGCGCCACCAGCGCCCAGGAACACGAATTTGGCATCAACGTGGCGGGTGTTGCCGCTGTTGGTGTCCTTGATGCTCACCGTCCAGCCGCTGCCATTGCGCTTGAGGCCAGTGACCTTCTTGCTGTACTTGATCTGGGTGTCTGCCGCGCTGGCCAAATGCTTGAGCAGTTGCTTGGTCAGGGCGCCGAAGTTCACGTCAGTGCCGTGCAGTACACGGGTGGCCGAGATGTGCTGGTCCGCAGGGCGGCCCGGCATCATCAGGGGCATCCACTCGGTCATTTTGGCTTTGTCTTCGGTGTATTCCATGTCTGCAAACGCATGGTGCTTGCTCAGCACTTCAAAGCGTTTTTTCAGGAAGGACACGCCTTTTTCGCCTTCAACGTAGCTCAGGTGAGGCACCGGGCTGATGAAGGATTTGCACGAACCGAAAGTCCCTTTCTGTGCCAGATAGGCCCAAAACTGCTTCGACACTTCGAACTGGGCATTGATATGCACAGCTTTTTTGATGTCGATCGAACCATCAGCCGCTTGCGGCGTGTAGTTCAGCTCACAAAGGCCAGCGTGACCGGTACCTGCGTTGTTCCACGGGTTGGAACTTTCCGCTGCACCTGAGTCCATCTGCTCAACAACTTCCAGCTTGAGGCCGGGGTCGAGCTCTTTGAGCAGTACGGCGAGGGTGGCACTCATGATGCCCGCTCCAACCAGTACTACGTCGACTGCTTCGTTATGCGCCATTAACGCGTCTCCAAAATCTACGGCACCAAATTGACGGCATAGCTGCCAGGTGTTCCGGGGGCGTGGTTCTGATTGGCCCCGGGTCACTCATGGCCAGGATCGCCATGTCCGATTCTTCGCAATTTCTTGCAACTTGAGCGCACGCTCCGACCGGGCCTTCGAGGTTCATATGAACGCATTTCAGTACTCGGGAGGCAATTCGACTTAAGGTCTAGAGCGTCCGTTTGTGCAACCAAATCCGTAAGCGGACAGGCTTCAGTCTTGTGCTGTGGAGCCGACTTCGGTCCTGCTTGGTGGGGCAATATCAGACGCTAATGGTGCATGTTCAGACGCAAAACTTTTCATTTGCTCGCCACACTCTTGTGAAGTTGTGAAACCCGTTTTTTTTCACGCTCTCTTGAAGACGTGAACCTCAAAAAAGGGCTGCCGCAAGCCTGGCACCGAACCCGGTGACCGAGCGTTATGGCAGCTCTGGCAGACCATGTAAAAAGTGGGGATTACGCAAAGAAATTCAAGCGCGCCAGCTTCACATGATCTGTGTGGGCGGCTCTCTGTGGGCGGTGCGGGGGAGCTAATACAAGCGCATTAGCGATGCTGCGAGGCCCGATCAGGAGACGTCCTTATAATCGGGGGGAGATTGTAGCGAAGAAACGCGGGCAATTGATCCTGTTAAATGACTTTTATTGGTGCGTTGGTCAAAGTCCCAGCAGGGGTTGCACTGCCGAACGTGGTGCGGGCGAGGCAATACGGGCGGTCGCGGGTAGTACCTGGTGCAACCAGTTGAGACGGATTTCTTCGATTTCGACCCAGCAGTCGCCGACCGGCGGTTGTTTGCATTGCTTGAAAGCCTGGCAGCGCCCCGTCGTGTCGAGGCGGGCGAAGCAGCGGTGAGGGCGATTGAGGCCGAGCAACGATAAGAACATGTTCATGGCAGCTCCTGTTGAGTCAGTCATTCAGACAATGCCCTGTTGACGTGACATCACGATGTAATGGCGATGACAGGGTGGTGACAGCAAGCGGCTAGTTAGCAGGCGCACAGCACCCTATACTGACGGCCTGTGTTACCCAGTCCTGGAGAGATGAGCATGTTGCAACGCCTGTTGTTCGGTTTGATTACTGTGACCAGTTTGACTCTGGTCGGCTGCGCCCACAGCCCGCAACAACTCAGCCCGCAACCCAAACTGACCACCCAGCTTGCGCCAGTGGGTCGTGGCCAGCCGGTAGTGGTACGTGTAGTGGACGGTCGTCCTTCGCCAACCCTGGGCACCCGTGGTGGCATGTACCCTGAGACCAGCGCGATCAGCGTCAGCAGTGCCGACGTGATTCCCAAGCTGCAAGCCCAGGCTGAAGCCGCCGTGCGTTTGCTGGGCTACACGCCGACATCCAACGCAATGAATGCCCCGACATTGACCGTGACCCTGGCCGAACTGAAGTATCAGTCGCCCAAGGACACCATGTACGTGACCGAAGCGACCATTGGCGCGACCTTCCGCTCTGACGTGAAGAACGGTGGCCGTTCTTACAGCGGTCGTTATGGCGCTTCCCTTGATCAGCGCTTCGGCATGGCGCCGAATCAGGAAACCAACACCAAGCTGGTGAGCGATGTGCTAAGTGACGCACTGACCCGTGTGTTCAAGGACCCGACCATCGGTCGTTTGCTCGGCGAGTAAGCGCTGTAAACCAAAAAGCCCGAACTCGGTGAGTTCGGGCTTTTTTGTGTTTGAAGACTTCAGGCGGCTTCGGCATACAGCTCAAGGCGGCTGACGCCGGTGAGCAGGTCCAGCTCAGGCAAATCGGCATGGGTATGGCCGCTCAGGGCGCAATAGACCAGCCAGTGGCGATCCTGAACATTAAAGGCCAAGCCCTCGATCAGTGCCTGCTGTTCGTCGCTGGGGGCGATCAGATAAAGGCGGTCCTGGTTTTCTGCGTGCAGCATGACAAGCTCCGTGTCGGTGTCGAGGGGCCACAGAGTGGCCTCTCTTCATGACGATACGGTGACAGCAGAATTTAACGGCCCTTTGTAGTCGCTGACGAGGGACGAGGCTGCGATGGGTTGTGCAGCAGCCCTGGCAATCTGAAGGCCCTGCGGGCCTTATCGCAGCCTCGTGCCTCGTCAGCGACTACAGAGTTTTTTATAACGCCAGCCCCGCCTTGATCCGATACTGATTGCGCACCGGCATCGCATATTGCAGCACCAGGTACGGGCGATGCTCGGCCGGGCAGGCCTCCAGGCGGCGCTGCCACTCCTGCTGGGCCTTGGCCAGCTCTTCGGCACCGAAGACCTCGGCAGCCGTCGGCACTTGCAACTCGGGCTCGGCATCAGCCCACTGCGCATACGCCAGGTAGTGCGCCGGGAACAGGCGGTAACCGCTGAGGATATGGCGATCCATTTCAGCAGCCAGCAATTTGCTGTCCTCGAACAGCTCGGTAATGGGGGCGGCAAAGTTCACGTGTACGCGTCCTTTGTAGCCCGTAATGCCGTTGGCGATACTGGTGTCGTCTTCGCCCGGGGCCTTGCTGTAAGTGCCCGTGGTGGCGCGGATATACAGCTCGCGAGCCTTGGCCTGATCACAGGGGTCGTATTCGTAGCTGATCGATACCGGGGTCAGGTTCAGTGACTGAATGACCTCGGCAAACGGCTCGTTTTTACGGCTCATGTGGAACATCTTCAGGATCGCCGAGTCGGTACGGTCATCACCGTCCTTGGCCCGGCCTTCAGCCTGGGCGATCCAGATCGACTGGCAGTCGTTGCGGATCGAGTGGTTGATGTAGGCCGACAACAGCTGATAAGCCGCCAGCTTTTCACGGCGTCCGGTGATCGAGCGGTGAACGATGAAGCTCTTGTTCAGGCGCATCAAATCGCTGACAAAAGGTTTTTGCAGCAGGTTGTCACCAATGGCGATCCGCGGCGTTGGCAGGCCCGCGTGATAAACCGCGTAGTTGACGAACGCCGGGTCCATCACGATATCGCGGTGGTTGGCCAAAAACAGATAGGCGCTGCCAGCCTTCAACTGCTCGACGCCGGTATAGGTCACGCCGTCAGTGGCATGTTCGATGGTGCGGTCGACGTAAACCTCGACCTTGTCCTGCAAAGTGGCGACCGAAGTCACGCTGGCGAACTCTTTGCGCAGGCGATGAGCTATAAGTGGTTTTAACAGCCAGCCGAAAGCGCCTGCCAGGCGCGGGAAGCGAAAGTGGGTCAGGATATCTAGAAACGCCTTGTCGCTGAGCAGCCGGGCCAGCACTGCTGGGACTTCGGCGTCGTCGTAAGGTCGGATGGTATCGAATTCGCCCATCATGCTCTCTTGTTGGAAACGGCTAGGGTTGGTACGCAGGGCAGGGCACAAAAATAGCCCTGCTAATAGACAGGCGATTATACGCACAAGTCACTCAGGAGACCGCGATGCTTGAAACTGAGCACTATGAATGCCCCTATTGTGGCGAGCAGGCAGAAGCTGTGCTCGACCTTTCCGGTGGCGATCAGAGCTACATTGAAGATTGCCCGGTGTGCTGTCGGCCGATCCTTTTCCATCTTCAGACCGATGGCCATGAGTGGATGCTCGATGTGCACACCGAGAATGAGTAGCGAGTGACAATCATGCAGCGCATCTACGAGCCCGAAAACCTGATGGAAGCCGAGCTGTTGCTGGGCATGCTTGCCAGTGAAGGGGTGGAGGCGCGGCTTGAGGGACGCGACCTGATCGGTGCCACCGGCGAGCTGCCCGTGTTCGGCCTGCTCGGTTTGGCGGTTGCCAATGATCGCGCGCAATACGCGCGGGAGTTGATCGATGCGTACAATGCCGCGTCACCGGTGGCGGGCGATGAGCCCGAGGGTTTCCCCGATGTGCTGGACTGCTGAAACTGGCGACGTTATTTCACTGATCTATAGATGAAGAGTTGTGCTGCCCCATGTGTGGACGTTTTGCCCTGTTTCGCTGGAACCCTGCGTTTGCAGCCTTGCCCGGTTTTCCGGCGGATCAGCAGGCCCAGTGGAATATTTCGCCCAATGATTCGGTATTGATCCTGCGTGCAGGTGCAGAGCCTGGCCAGCGCGAACTGGCACGGGCCCGATGGGGCCTGACCCCTGCCTGGCTGACCGACCTGTCGCGCACTCCTGCCCATGCCCGGGCTGAAACCGTGGCCGAACAGCCGATGTTTCGCGACGCCTTGCGCCAGCGGCGCTGCCTGATCCCGGCCAACGGTTTTTACGAATGGCGCGGCACCACCCGCAAACGTCCTTACTGGCTGACTCCGGGAGAGGGTGCTTCGCTGTTTTTTGCCGGTATCTGGGAGGCTTACCCGGTAGAGGGGCATGTGTGGCTGAGTACGGCGGTGATTACCCAGGCCGCGGCCAGCCAGCGCCGTCCATTGATTCTGGATGAGGCGGGCCAGCAGGCCTGGCTTGACCCTCAAACCCCTCTTCATGTGCTGCAGGCGCTGCTGGCCAGCCCGCAGACGCCGCTGCGCGAACGACCATTGGCCAATCTGGTCAATGATCCAAAGCTCAATGCGCCCGAGTGCCTGACGCCGGGTTGAGATACGATGCGCACCCTCTTTATGGAGATCTTCGATGGGTAAGTTAGCGGTAGTGTGCGCGATGGGGGCCGGGTTATTGCTCGGCGGTTGCCAGGCGGTGAATACCACCAATGGCGGTGCGGTCGGTGTCGAACGCAAGCAGTACATGTTCAGCATGCTGTCGAGCCAGCAGGTTGACCAGATGTACGCGCAGTCTTATCAGCAGACAGTCAGCGAGGCGAGCACCAAGGGCGCCCTGGACAAGACCAGCGCCAACGCCAGGCGTTTGCAGGCAATCGCCAACCGACTGATTGCCCAGGCCCCGGCCTTTCGCCCGGATTCCGCGCAATGGAACTGGGAAGTCAATCTGATCAAGAGTGACGAGCTCAATGCCAACTGTGGCCCTGGCGGCAAGATCATCTTTTACAGCGGGATCATCGATCAGCTCAAACTCAGTGATGATGAAATCGCCGCGATCATGGGCCATGAAATTGCCCACGCCTTGCGTGAGCACGGGCGTGAATCCATGTCCAAGGCTTATGGCATCGAGATAGCCAAGCAAGGTGCTGGCGCATTGCTGGGGTTGGGGCAGGACAGCCTGGGGCTGGCCGACACGGTGGTGAACTACAGCCTGACCTTGCCCAATAGTCGCAGCAATGAAAACGAAGCAGACCTGATCGGCCTGGAGCTGGCAGCACGTGCGGGTTACAACCCGAATGCGGCGATCACCCTGTGGCAGAAAATGGCTCAGCAATCACAGGATGCACCGCCTGAATTCATGAGCACTCACCCGGCCTCCAGCAGCCGGATTGCAGCGCTGCAAGGGGCGATTCCGAAGGTGATGCCGCTTTATCAGCAAGCCCCGAAAACCCAGTAACTTCGGGCGTTGCGCACTCCTGTAGTCGCTGCCGCAGGCTGCGATAAGGGCCGAAGGACCTTCAGGGTCGCTTCGCACCCCGTCGCCGCCTGCGGCAGCGACTACAAGTCATTAAACCCAGCCGCTGATCTGCATCGCCTTGTACACAGCCACGATGGCCAGTACGACAAACGCGGTGGCTGCCAGGCGGCGGATCAGGGTCAGCGGCAGTTTGTCAGCGGCAAAGTTACCCGCCAGAACCACCGGCACGTTGGCAATCAGCATGCCCAGGGTGGTGCCGATAATGACCAGCCACAAGTCCGGGTATTGGGCCGCGAGCATCACGGTCGCCACTTGGGTCTTGTCGCCGATTTCGGCAATGAAGAATGTAATCAGGGTGGTAACGAAAGGCCCGTACTTGCGCGCGGTGCTGGCTTCGTCGTCGTCCATCTTGTCGGGCACCAGGGTCCACAACGCAGTAGCGGTAAAGCTTGCCGCGAGGATCCAGTGCAGCATGGCGTCACTGAAGAAGGTGCTGAACCAGGCGCCTACGGCACCGGCCGCGGCATGGTTGGCCAGGGTCGCGACCACGATGCCGGCGATAATCGGCCAGGGTTTGCGAAAGCGAGCGGCAAGAATGAGGGCGAGCAGCTGCGTCTTGTCGCCGATTTCGGCCAAGGCAACAATTGCGGTAGGAACGAGTAAGGAATCGAGCATCATCAGGTGGCTTCCAGGGGCGGGTCGACACGGCTATGACACGTACAGCCTTCCCGCCCCGGGTAAGGTGTTCGTGTCATAGGTCTTGTCAAACCCCGGTCCGTCTGTGCGGACACCTGGGTCGCATACGCCATGGTCTGTTGACCAAGTATGTTGACGTATGCCGGACGAGCATGGCGCTCGTGGGAGACTACTCCCCTAGGACGGAGCGGATTCTGCCTAGGCAAATCCGATCCGGCAAGCCCTTATTTCACAATGTGTTTAACGGCGCTTGGCGCTGTAAATCCGGAAACCCTGACCTTCAGCCTTGACCGCACAGGCACCGAAATGCTCTTCGATCAGCGGTTGATAGCGCAGGAAGCTGTTGGCCACAATCCGAAGTTCGCCACCTGTTTTCAGATGTTTGACCGCTTTTTGCAGCAGGTTTTCGGTGGCGTGGTAATCGGTGTGCACCCCGACATGGAACGGCGGGTTGCTCAGGATCGAGTTCAAGCCCATGGGCGCTGCGTCGATACCGTTACCTGTAATCACGTCGCCTTCCAGGCCGTTGGCCGCAAGGGTCAGGCGGCTGCTGGCAGTGGCGAAAGCATCCACGTCGAGCAAGGTGACGGTGTTGTGCGGGTAACGCCGCTTGACTGCAGCGCCGAGCACGCCCGCGCCGCAGCCGAAGTCCAGCACGTGGCCGCTGGGCAGTTTGTCCAGATGCTCAAGCAGCAAGGCGCTGCCGCGATCCAGGCGCCCGTGGCTGAACACGCCAGGCAGGCTGACGACTTTCAGCGGGCCTTCGGCGAGGGGCAGTTCGTAATGTTGCGCCAGCTCTTGCAGCACGGGCACTGGCGGAGCGTTGTCCACCGTCACTTGCCACAGCTGGCAGTGCCGTGCGCTGTCGAGTTTGCGCGGCTTGCCGAACGGGATCAGTTGTTTGGAGGCGCCTTCAATGCCGCCCTTTTTTTCGCCAACCAGAAACACATCGGCATTGGGCAAGCGAGCGGCCACGGCCTTGAGCACGTAGTCGCTCAGTTCCTTGGACTTGGGCAGAAAGACCACGGCGGTGTCGAATGCCCGTTCAGGGATTTCGACACCAAACTGCACACGGCCTTCAAAACGGGCGTCGAGCACGGCCTGGTCACCGGCATGCCAGCACCAGCCGTGGGCATCGGGCAATTCGCCGAGTAGTTCGTCAGCCGGCAAGCCGACCAACAGCACCGAACCTTGAAAGTATTCAGGCTGACGAAGCAGTACTTCACTGCGCGGATCCATAATCTGCTCCTCAAAAAGGGGCGCAGTCTATCAACTGACGACCCGCAGCGCTGTACCGTTGAAGAACGCTTCGGCGTTTTGTGCCAGTTGGCCGACGATGCGCTGGCGCGCCTCGCGGCTGCCCCACGCGCTGTGCGGGGTAATGATCAGGCGCGGGATGTCGGCTGACAGCAACACGTTGCCGTCGCGGGGAGGTTCGACGCTCAGCACGTCGGTCGCCGCACCACCCAGATGGCCGCTGCGCAGGGCGTCGGCCAGTGCCTGTTCGTCGATGATGCCGCCGCGTGCGGTGTTGACCACAAAGGCACCGGGCTTGAGCAGTGCCAGCTCGCGGGCACCGATAAAGTTGCGCGTGTGTTCAGTGAGCGGGCAGTGGAAGGTCAGGGCGTCGACCTGGGGCAGCAGTTCGTCCAGCGTAAGGCGGTCGGCATGGGCCGGGCGGCCCGGGATCTGGCCGATCAATACGCGCATGCCGAAGGCTTCGGCCAGCCTGGCCACCGCACTGCCCAGCTCGCCATGGCCGAACAGGCCCAGGGTCTTGCCTTCCAGCTCCACAATCGGGAAGTCCAGCAGGCAGAACTGTTTGGCTTGCTGCCACTGGCCGTCGGCCACGGCCTTGTTGTAGTCGACCAGGCGTGTCGCCAGTGCCAGCAGCAGGCCCAGGGTGTGCTGTGCCACCGAGGGCGTGCCGTATCCCTGGCAGTTGGCGACGGTAATCCCCTGGGCGCGGGCGGCTTCAAGGTCGACGTTGTTGGTGCCGGTGGCGGCTACCAGAATCAGCTTCAGCTCCGGGCACGCGGCGAGGGTGTGGGCGTTGAGCTGGACTTTGTTGCTGATGGCTACACTGGCGCCTTGCAGACGCTCGATCACATTCCCGGGGGTGGTGTCCGACCACACCTGCAGATCGCCGAAGCTTCGACGCAGCGGGTCAAGGTCGAGGTCGCCCAGATCCAGTGAGGTGTAATCAAGGAATACGGCGCGCTGAGTGTTAGTCATCAACTGTACCTTTTGTGCTGTGAAATGAAGGCGTAATGTGGCGAGCCTAACAGAAGAAACAATTTGTAATGGAGCCGTGCATGTACTGGACAGAATTTTTGACCGTTGCCCTGATTCACCTGTTGGCTGTGGCCAGCCCCGGGCCGGATTTTGCCGTGGTGGTTCGCGAGAGCGTGACCCACGGTCGCCGCGCCGGCATCTTTACCGCCTTTGGTGTTGGCACGGCGATTTTCGTCCATGTCGGTTATTCGCTGTTGGGCATCGGGATCATTGTGTCGCAATCCATTGTGCTGTTTAACGCCCTGAAGTGGCTGGCCGCGGCTTACCTGCTGTACATCGGCTTCAAGGCGCTGCGGGCCAAGCCGGCCGATCCGGCAGCACTGGCCGCCGCCTTGCCGGTGGGCGAGCGTACGGCTCGCGGGGCGTTCACTTCGGGTTTTGTCACCAATGGCCTGAACCCCAAGGCGACACTGTTTTTCCTGTCGTTGTTCACCGTGGTGATCAACCCGCATACGCCGCTGTCGATCCAGGCGGGCTACGGCGTGTACCTCGCGGTTGCCACCGGGCTGTGGTTTTGCATGGTCGCCATGCTGTTCAGCCATCAGCGCGTACGCACCGGCTTTGCCCGCATGGGCCACTGGTTTGATCGCACCATGGGCGCAGTGCTGGTGGCGCTGGGCGTGAAGCTGGCGTTTACCGAGATGCACTGATCGCTATGCGTAGTCGCTGCCGAAGGCTGCGAGCTTTTGATCTGATAGCGATTAATTAAAAGCTCGCAGCCTTCGGCAGCGACTACGGGGGCGGGAGTGTTCTTGTCAAAATCTGGATTTGCTTCATCCTTGCGGGCTAATTGCAGTGTGCCCACGGAGAAGTATCGATGTCCTCAGTCAACCGGTCCTGGCGCCGCGCCAAGCTGGCGCTGGCAGTCAGCCTCGCGTCGACGTCCGCCTGGGGCGTAAGCTTCAATATCGGCCCGGTCGAGGGCCAGATCGATTCCGAGTTGTCCATCGGTGCCAGTTGGTCCACCGCCAAGGCCGACCGTAACTTGATTGGCGCCAACAATGGCGGCAAGGGGCAATCCGAAATCTCGGATGATGGCCGCCTCAACTTCAAGCGCGGCGAAACCTTCTCAAAGATTTTTACCGGCATGCACGCGCTGGAGCTGAAGTACGGTGACAGTGGCCTGTTCGTGCGTGGCAAGTATTGGTACGACTTCGAACTGCAAGACGACAGTCGCCCCTTCAAAGCCATCAGTGACCGCGGACGAAAAGCCAGTGCCCAATCTGCCGGTACACAACTGCTGGATGCCTTCGTGTATCACAACTACGCGATTGCCGATCAGCCTGGCGCGGTACGTCTGGGCAAGCAGGTGGTCAGTTGGGGCGAAAGCGAATTTATCGGTGGCGGGATCAATGGGATCAACCCCACTGACGCGTCTGCCTATCGGCGTCCCGGTACTGAATACAAAGACGGTCTGGTGCCGGTCAACCTGTTCTATATCTCGCAAAACCTGACCGACAATCTGTCGGCCGACGCTTTTTATCAACTGGATTGGGAGCAATCGGAAGCGGATAACTGCGGGACGTTTTTCTCCCGGTCCGACGTGATGGCTGACGGTTGCAGCGGCAACTATCGCGTGATGAGCAAGCGCTCAGCGCTCGATGTGGCGGACCTCGCGGCCCTCACCGGCGCGGGTGTCGACGTGAACGGCGAGGGCGTTCTGGTGCGTCGCGGAGCCGATCGCAATGCGCGCAACAGCGGCCAGTTTGGCGTGGCCATGCACTATGTGTTTGAGCCGCTGGACACCGAGTTTGGTGCCTACTTCATGAATTACCACAGCCGCGACCCGATCCTCAGCGCGGGCGCTGCGCCGCAGTCGGCCTACAACGCGGCATCAGGTGCAGGGGCGCTGGCGCCGATGATCGTCGCCGGTAACTCCAGCTACTACGTCGAGTACCCCGAAGATATCCGTCTGTATGGTTTGAGCTTCGCCACGACGTTATCCACAGGCACGCGCTGGAAAGGCGAGTTGAGCTATCGCCCCAATGCGCCGGTGCAACTCAACAGCAATGACCTGCTGTATGCCAATGTCACGCTGCTGCCCGGGCTTGCAGACGCATCGCCATTGACCGTGACTCCCGGCGCGGATGTGCAGGGCTATCGGCGCAAGGAAATTACCCGGTTCCAGACCTCGCTCAGCCATGTTTTCGACAACGCCATGGGGGCCAATCGCCTGACCGTGACCGGTGAAGTGGGTGTGACGTATGTGGGCGGACTGGATAGCCCCTCAGACCTGCGTTATGGCCGGGACCCGGTGTTCGGTTCAGACGGCAACGACGGCTTCACCACTGCCACTTCCTGGGGCTACCGTGGCCGGGCGGTGTGGGAATACAACAGCGTCCTGCCCGGTGTGAACCTCAAGCCCAATCTGGGCTGGTCCCATGACATCAGCGGCTATTCCCCTGGCCCCAATGCCAACTTCGAAGAGGGTCGCAAAGCCATCACCTTCGGTCTGGACGGCGAATACCAAAGCACCTACACCAGCAGCCTGTCGTACACCAATTTCTTTGGCGGGCGCTACAACACCCTCAGTGACCGGGATTTTGTAGCGTTGACGCTGGGCGTGAAGTTCTGACACCCCCTCTCTCTTTTGTGTGAGCGGGCTTGCTCGTGATTCAGACGACGCGGTCTGCCTGCATGACTGCGTGATGCCATCGCGAGCAAGCCCGCTCCCACAAGGAGAGATGTTGTCTGTAGGTGATATATTTATTTTC
Source organism: Pseudomonas sp. NKUCC02_KPG (assembly GCF_019345465.1). GTDB lineage: Bacteria > Pseudomonadota > Gammaproteobacteria > Pseudomonadales > Pseudomonadaceae > Aquipseudomonas. Next base: position 465,862 of record NZ_JAHKRC010000001.1, on the reverse strand, counting down.
ACGATATTGATTTCTGAAATAATACATGTCACTTATAGGCGCACACCCTCATGGGTTTTAACCACCGAGCCAGCCCGGATGGCGCCCCTTCAGGAGTCAATAATTTGAAAAAGACAGAACTTCTAGGTGTATTGGCACTTTGCGCTGCGAGCCTTATGGCTCACGCCGATGAAGCGCCGCTGCGCATCGGCATCGAGGCGGCCTATCCGCCATTCTCCTTCAGAACCCCTGAGGGTGAAGTCAGTGGTTTTGACTACGACATCGGCAATGCGCTGTGTGAAGAAATGAAGGCCAAATGCACCTGGGTCGTCCAGGAGTTCGACGGCATGATCCCTTCACTTAAGGTGCGCAAGGTTGATGCGGTGCTGTCTTCGATGTCGATTACCGAAGACCGCCTCAAGTCGGTGGACTTCAGCAAAAAGTACTACCACACCCCCGGCAAGTTCGCGATGAAGGCGGGCAATGTGCTCACCGACCCCAAGGTTGACCTCGAGGGCAAGCGTCTCGGCGTGCAGCGTTCTTCGACGTATGACCGCTTTGCAACCGAACAGCTGGAGCCGGCGGGCGTCGTGGTCGTGCGCTACTCCACCCAGAATGAAGCCTTCCTCGACCTGGCCTCGGGCCGTCTGGACGCCACCCTGGCGGACATCGTCTACACCGACGAGAGTTTTATCAAAACCCCGGCTGGCAAGGATTACGCCCTGGTTGGCCCGGACATCAACGACCCGAAATACTTCGGACGTGGCGCCGGTATTGCGGTGCGCAAAGGCGACACCGCCAACGCTGCACGCCTGAGCGCAGCCATTGATGCGATTCGTGCCAACGGTAAATACGACCAGGTCATGGCCAAGTACTTTACGTACGACATCTACGGCCAACGCTAAGTAACCCCGCAACCCTCAAGTCGCCTCCTTTCAGGGGGGCGGCAGGGGTTGGTCTCGCGCTTTTTTTGGCGTTCGCCTGAGGAATTTCATCATGCTCCACGGCTACGGATCGAGCATTCTCGATGGTGCCTGGCTGACCGTGAACCTTGCCCTGACATCCATGGCCCTGGCGATTGCCCTGGGTCTGGTGGGTGCGGCCTTTCGCCTGTCTCCGGTCAAATGGCTGGCGCGGCTGGGGGAGGGCTATACGACGGTGATTCGGGGTATCCCTGATCTGGTGCTGATCCTGCTGATCTTTTATGGCGGCCAGGACCTGATCAACCGCATCGCGCTGGCGCTGGGCTACACCGGCTACATCGATATCAATCCCTTTATCGCGGGTGTCTGCACGATGGGCTTCATTTTCGGCGCCTATCTGTCGGAAACCTTTCGGGGTGCCTTCATGGCCATCCCCGCAGGTCAGGCCGAGGCGGGACAGGCGTATGGCATGAGCCGTTCACAGGTGTTCTGGCGAATTCTGGTGCCGCAGATGATCCGCTTCGCCCTGCCGGGGTTCACCAACAACTGGCTGGTGCTGACCAAGTCCACGGCGTTGATTTCGGTTATCGGCTTGCAGGACATGATGTTCAAAGCCAAGAACGCAGCGGATGCGACCCACGAACCGTTTACGTTTTTCCTCGCCGTAGCGGTGTTGTATCTGATGCTGACCAGCGTGTCCTTGCTGGTGCTGCGTTATCTGGAAAGACACTTTTCGGTCGGCATAAAAGCCCCCGAACTGTGATTGGGAGTCCCTCATGATGCTCGACTACAACCTGATCTGGGAAAGCCTGCCGCTGTACTTCAGTGGCGCCCTGGTGACTCTCAAAGTTCTGCTGATTTCACTGTTCTTCGGGCTGATGCTGGCCATTCCGCTGGCCTTGATGCGGGTTTCGCGCTCGCCCCTGATCAACTTTCCGGCCTGGGTTTACACCTACGTTATCCGTGGCACGCCGATGCTGGTGCAGTTGTTTTTGATCTATTTCGGTCTGGCGCAGTTTGAGGCGGTACGCCAAAGCGTGCTGTGGCCCTACCTTTCCAGTGCCACCTTTTGCGCGTGCCTGGCCTTTGCAATCAATACCAGTGCCTACAGCGCTGAACTGTTGGCGGGCAGCTTGAAATCAACCCCCCACGGCGAGATCGAGGCCGGTAAAGCAATGGGCATGTCACGGGCGACCCTGTTTCGCAGGATTCTCCTGCCGTCGGCCCTGCGCCGTGTGTTGCCGCAGTACAGCAACGAAGTGCTGATGATGCTGCAGACCACCAGCCTGGCGTCGATTGTCACCCTGGTCGACATCACCGGCGCCGCGCGTACGGTCAGTGCGCGCTACTACCTGCCGTTTGAGGCCTTTGTGACCGCGGCCATTTTTTATCTGGTCCTGACGTTCATTCTGGTTCGTCTGTTCAAGCTCGCCGAGCGCCGCTGGTTGGCGTATCTGGCACCGCGCAAGCACTAAGGAATATTCATGGAACACATCAAGTACCTTTTGCCGTGGACTGCTTCGGGCACCGAACGCCATTTGTCCCTGTTTCGTTTTGGCCAGGGGCAGCGCAAGGCTTATATCCAGGCCTCTTTGCATGCCGACGAGTTGCCGGGGATGCGGGTTGCCGTTGAGCTCAAGCGCCGCCTGCTCGAGCTTGAAGAGCAGGGCCGTCTGAATGGGGTGGTCGAATTGGTGCCCATGGCCAATCCCATCGGTATTGGCCAGATGTTCCAGGCCACCCATCAGGGGCGTTTCGAGTTTTCCAGCGGCAAGAATTTCAATCGTGACTTTCCGGCCCTGGCCGACGCCGTGGCAGACAGGCTGGAGGGGCAGTTAGGTGCGGATGCTGGCACCAATATCGCGCGGGTACGCAGCGCCATGCTCGCTGTCCTGGATGAGTTGCCGGCTCCGGCTTCTGAGCTGGATGCCTTGCGTTGCCTGCTGATGCGCCATGCCTGTGACGCTGATGTGGTGCTGGACCTGCACTGTGACTTCGAGTCGATCATGCTGCTGTACGCCATGCCGCAAAACTGGCCGCGCCTGCAGTCACTGGCTGCCCGGCTGCAGGCCGGTGCCGCATTGCTGGCGGAGGATGCAGGCGGCAGCGCGTTTGATGAGGCGTGTGCGATCCCTTGGCTGCAGCTCGCCGGGCGCTTTCCCGAAGCGGATATTCCGTTGGCGTGTGTGGCTGCAACCATTGAGTTGCGCGGCATGGCGGATACCGAGGCCGAGCCGTGTGCACAGAGCGCCGAGGCAATTTTGGGGTATCTCGCCGATCAGGGTTTGATCAATGGTGATTGGTCGACGGCTCCAACCGACTGTTGCGAGGCGACGCCGTTTGCAGGCGCGCAGTACGCCTATGCACCCCATCCAGGGGTGGTGAGTTTTATTCAGCCACTGGGGGCTCGGGTCACGGTGGGCGATCCACTGTTTGAAGTGATCGACCCGATCACTGACCGTCACAGCGTGGTGCGTGCCGACACTGACGGCATCCTCTATGCCCGCGAGCGCCTGCGCTTTGCCCAGCCCGGGTTGTGGCTGGCCAAAGTCGCTGGCAGCACCCTTATTCGCCAAGGTCGCCTGCTGAGCGACTGATCCTGGAGAGTGGACATCATGTACAAACTTGAAGTGCGCGATTTGCACAAAAGCTACGGTTCCCATGAAGTGCTCAAGGGTGTGTCTCTGGAGGCAAAGGCGGGGGATGTGATCAGCATCATCGGCCCCGGCTTGCGGGCTGCGCACCCGGGGTGGGCTTGGGATACACTCGGTCGGCCCACGTAAGCCCGCTCGCACCATTGATTGGGCACAGCCCCTTCTTTTATCCACAGGAAATGTTGAGCCGGACATGCCAAGCCCATCCAAAAACACCACTATTTATGCGGCTCCGGTCATGCGCAAGCTGGCAGAGGTCGCGCCCCACTTGCAGCCTTCATTGCGCAAGGTCGCGGACTTTATCCTGCGTCACCCGCTGCGGGCCGCAACGCTGACGATTGAGGAAATGGCCCAGGAAACGGCCACATCCCCGGCCGCGGTCAACCGGTTGGCCAAGGCCATGAACCTGGGGGGGTACACCGGCATGAAGGCCGAGCTGGTGGCGACGTTGCAGCAAGTGGTGTCGCCGGTAGACAAGCTTCGCAACGAACTGGCCCATCGTCCTGACGGTGCATTTGGCCTGCATGAGCAAATCCAGAGCGCCAGCAGCAACCTCGCCACTGCGGCGACCAACAATCATCCGGATACGTTTGAAGCCTTTGTCACGAGCCTGATCAAGGCGCGCAAGATCTACATCCTGGGCTTTGGCAATAGCGTCTACTTCGCGGGCCTGGCAGCTTCGACCCTGATGCCGTTCTGTGCCGATGCGACGGCCATCAGCATGGAGGGCGGTAATGAAAACGCCGCGTATCGCCTGGCTGCGATCACCGATCAGGACGTCATGCTGGCTATTTCCCTGCCGCGCTACTCCATCGACACCCTGCAGCTTTCACGCTTTGCCAGGGAGCGGGGCGCCTGTGTGCTGGCGATCACCGACTCACCGGCCTCGCCGTTGGCCAGTATTGCCGAGCACGTACTGTTTGCGCCTGCCGATCATCCGGTGATGACCAGCTCCAGCATTGCGGTGCTCGCTTTGATCGAAGGGCTGGTTGCAGGGGTGATGGCGCGTAATAAAGAAGCCGTCAAACTGGCAACCGAACTGACCGAAAGCGTGATGTCTTACCTGCATATTCCGGTGAGCAGCAAAGCGTCGAAAAAGTAACTGCAAGAGCGGGTACATGGATTTGTGAGGTGGCGTTCGGGCGGCTATTGTTCGTTGAGTGCGAATGTTTGCGGCCAAAGGAATTTTTACCGTTGGTCGTGTTCCAAGGCTTATAAAGGTCTAACGCCAATGGCCTTTGCCCCCTCAGAAAGTTTGATCAGGAGCGTCACCATGTTCATCTCGCGTCGTTTGATTGTTGCAGCAAGCGCTGTTGCCTTGCTGGCCGGCTGCGCTACGCCTAACCCGTATGACAATCAGGGCCAGGCCTCTTCGGGGACGGGCTTGAGCAAAACGGCCACCTACGGCGGCCTGGGGGCCTTGGCCGGTGCTGTGGCCGGTGCTGCCATCGACCACAACAACCGTGGCAAGGGTGCGCTGATCGGCGCCGCCGTGGCGGGTTTGGGTGCTGCGGGTTATGGCTATTACGCTGACAAGCAAGAAGCGGCACTGCGTGCAAGCATGGCCAACACGGGCGTAGAAGTTCAGCGTCAGGGTGACAACATCACACTGGTGATGCCGGGCAACATTACCTTTGCCACCAACTCCGCCAACATCGCCCCAAGTTTCTATCAGCCGCTGAACAACCTGGCGAACTCGTTGAAGCAGTTCAACAACCAGAACCAGATTCAGATCGTGGGCTATACCGACAGCACCGGTAACTACAACTACAACATGCAGCTTTCGCAGCAGCGTGCGCAAAGCGTGGCGAGCTACCTGACGTCCCAGGGTGTCAGCGGCCAGTACCTGTCGGTACGTGGCGCCGGCCCTGCCGACCCGATTGCCAGCAACGCAACGGCTGACGGTCGTGCGCAAAACCGCCGCGTTCAAGTCACCCTGGCGCCGATCCCGGGCATGCAATACCAGCAGCCAGGCCAGGTGCAGCAGTACCCGTAAAGGCAAGGCACTTCGTAGCAGCTGCTACGGGTTAGTCGCAAGCCGTACAAAAAAAGCCCCGCGATCCTTGCAGATCGCGGGGCTTTTTATTGAGCGCAATGTTTACTTTTTCAGACCGTAATGCTCATCGAGCATGCCCGGGCCGTTGGGGCTTTTTGGGGCGTAATCCAATGGCGGCTCGGTGCTGTGCGGCGGGGTGATGCGCTCGCGATGCGGTTGTGGCACATCGGAGTGCAAAGCAGCCAGCAGGCGTTGGCGAGTTTGCTCGTCCAGGGCCAGACGGTTGGCGCCCTCGGCGAGGTGTTCTTGCACTTCCTGATAGCTCTGGGTGAGCTTTTTCACCAGATTGGCGGTGGTGTTGAAGTGGGTAACCACTTCACTTTGGTAACTGTCAAAACGTTCCTGGATGTCGTCCAGCTGACGCTGCGTGCGGTTAGGCACGGCATTTGGCAACAGACGGGCAACCAGAAAACCAATGGCGACACCGGCAACCAGGGCTAGAGTCGGCAACAACCAAATCAAGAGCGAGTGTTCCACGAGTCCTTCCTCTATAAACGGCTTTGCTTTACGTTAACGGCTCGGACCTGCGCTGTATACCGCGATGCACTCGCAAATATGTCAGACAGAATCTATCAGCTAGACGAGTCGACCCAATTTGAGGTCACGGAGTTCCTTCTTGCTTACCCGCGAAACCCCCGTAGTAATTGATGGCCCGGTCGGCCAACTGGAAGCCTTGTACCTTGATTCTGCTGAGCCAAGGGGCCTTGCGCTGCTGTGCCACCCTAATCCGGTGCAGGGCGGAACGATGATGAATAAAGTGGTTTCGACCCTGCAACGCACTGCCCGTGATGCTGGCCTGATTACCTTGCGATTTAATTACCGTGGTGTCGGCGCGAGCGCTGGCAGTCACGATATGGGCACTGGCGAAATCGACGACGCACTGGCTGCGGCTCATTGGTTGCGCGCCAAACACCCTGAATTGCCCATCACCCTGATCGGTTTTTCGTTTGGCGGCTTTGTCGCGGCCAGCCTGGGCGGGCGACTTGAGGCCGAGGGCGAAAAGCTGTCGCATCTGTTCATGATCGCTACAGCGGTCTCGCGTTTGCGTGACGACTACCCCTTGCCGCAAGGGTGTCCCTTGACGGTTATCCAGCCTGAAGCCGACGAAGTGATTGATCCGCAGTTGGTCTATAACTGGTCAAACCACCTGTCGCGCCCCCATGAGCTGCTGAAAGTGGCAGAATGCGGACACTTTTTTCACGGCAAGCTGCCCGAGCTCAAAGAGTTGGTAGCGCCACGCCTTTCGAATTGATTGCAGCCTGATAAGCGATTACCCATGACCTCTCGTACTCGTATCCTCACCGGTATCACCACCACCGGTACGCCGCACCTGGGCAACTACGCCGGGGCCATTCGCCCTGCGATCGTGGCCAGCCGCGATCTCAATGCCGACTCGTTCTACTTTCTGGCCGACTACCACGCCCTGATCAAATGCGATGACCCGCTGCGCATCCAGCGCTCGCGTCAGGAAATCGCTGCGACCTGGCTGGCTGCCGGTCTTGATGTTGATCGTGTAACGTTCTATCGCCAGTCAGATATCCCGGAAATCCCGGAGCTGACCTGGCTGCTGACCTGCGTCGCTGCCAAAGGCCTGCTCAACCGTGCCCATGCCTACAAGGCTTCGGTCGACAAGAACCTGGAAAATGGCGAAGACCCGGATGCGGGCATCACCATGGGGCTGTACAGCTATCCGGTGTTGATGGCGGCGGACATCCTGATGTTCAACGCCAACAAGGTGCCGGTCGGTCGTGATCAGATCCAGCACGTTGAAATGGCCCGTGACATTGGCCAGCGCTTTAACCATCTGTTCGGCAATGGCAAAGAGTTTTTCGCCATGCCTGAAGCGCTGATCGAAGAAAGCGTGGCCACCTTGCCGGGCCTTGATGGTCGCAAGATGTCCAAAAGCTACGACAACACCATTCCGTTGTTCAGCAGCGCCAAAGACATGAAAAGCGCTATTTCGCGCATCGTTACCGACTCCCGTGCGCCGGGCGAGCCGAAAGATCCGGACAACTCGCACCTGTTCACCCTGTACCAGGCATTCTCCACGCCTGAGCAGGCGGCAGAGTTGCGCAGCGAGCTGTTGCAGGGCCTGGGCTGGGGCGAGGCGAAAGAGCGCCTGTTCAAGCAGCTGGACGCCGAACTGGGTGAGTCCCGCGAGCGTTATCATGACTTGATGTCGCGACCTGCCGATATGGAAGACATTCTTCTGGCTGGCGCGCAAAAAGCCCGTAAAACCGCGAGTCCATTCCTTGAGCAACTGCGTGAGGCGGTGGGTCTGCGTTCATTTGTCAGCGTGGCTCAGACCGCCACCGCCAGCAAAAAGAAAGCCGTCAAGGGCCCGCGCTTTGTAAGCTTTCGCGACGAAGACGGCAGTTTCCGTTTCCGCCTGCTGGCCGCAGATGGCGAGCAATTGTTGCTGTCACGCAGTTTTGCCGATGGCAAAGCCGCGGGTCAGGTGACCAAGCAGTTGCAATCCGGTGAACCGCTGGATGTGCGCACTGATGAGCTGAGCTTCAGCGTCTGGCTGGACGACGCCTGTGTGGCCGACAGCCCGGCGTTTGCAGACAGTTCGTCACGTGATGGGGCAATCGAAGCACTGCGAGTGGCACTGCTGCCCGCGCAAGACTGAGAAAGTGCGACGTTTCGTCTCAGGTTTGATTGCCATTCCCAAGGGCCGTCGCTACAGTGTCGGCCCGTTTTTGTTGCCTTGCTAACGAATTATGACGCCTCTAGAACGATATCAAGTTGATCTGAAACGCCCGGACTTCTTTCACGATGCCGCACAGGAAAACGCCGTGCGCCATCTGCAGCGCCTGTACGACGACCTGGTGGCGGCTTCCCAAAGCAAGCCGGGCCTGTTCGGCAAGCTGTTCGGCAAAAAAGAGCTTACGCCGGTCAAGGGCATCTACTTCTGGGGTGGCGTAGGCCGGGGCAAGACGTATCTGGTCGACACGTTCTTCGACGCGTTGCCGTTCAAGCAGAAGATGCGTACTCACTTCCACCGCTTCATGAAGCGCGTGCACGAAGAGATGCGTACCCTCAATGGCGAAAAGAACCCGTTGACCATCATTGCCAAGCGCTTCTCGGATGAAGCACGGGTGATCTGCTTTGACGAATTCTTTGTGTCGGACATTACCGATGCAATGATTCTTGGCACCTTGATGGAAGAGCTGTTCAAAAACGGCGTTACCCTGGTTGCGACGTCGAACATCGTGCCGGACGGTTTGTACAAGGACGGCTTGCAGCGCGCGCGCTTCTTGCCTGCCATTGCACTGATCAAGCAGAACACCGAGATCGTCAACGTCGACAGCGGCGTCGACTACCGTCTGCGTCATCTGGAGCAGGCCGAACTGTTTCACTTTCCGCTGGACGAGGCTTCCGAGAAAAGTTTGCGCGAGAGCTTCAAGGCGCTGACGCACAACTCTACCCGGGCGATTGAAGGCGATGACCTGATCATCGAAAACCGTACCATTCGCGCCCTTCGCACTTGCGATGACGTGGCCTGGTTCGATTTTCGCGAGTTGTGCGACGGCCCGCGTAGCCAGAATGACTACATCGAGCTGGGTAAAATCTTCAACGCTGTGATCATCAGCGGTGTGGAGCAGATGGACGTTAAAACCGACGACATCGCCCGACGCTTTATCAACATGGTCGACGAGTTCTATGATCGCAACGTCAAGCTGATCATCTCGGCTGAAGTCGAACTCAAGGACTTGTACACCGGCGGGCGCCTGAACTTCGAGTTCCAGCGTACCCTCAGCCGTTTGCTGGAAATGCAGTCTCACGAATACCTGACCAGGGCGCACAAACCCTAGTCGAAAAAAAGGCCTGCATTGCAGGCCTTTTTTTTGCTCTCAAGAACCCGGAAGGCGTCTTCAGCATCGGGCTATCAAGCCCGTCACCTGGAATTCAAGCCACCTGTTTTACGCCCGCCTGCAGGAACTGTTGCCGATATTGGTTCGGTGACAACTCAGTGTGCTGGCGAAACAGTCGCGCAAAGAAACTCGCGTCGTCATAGCCCACGTCGTAGCTGATGGTCTTGATGCTTTTGCGCGAGGCCGAAAGCAGTCCCTTGGCCGTTTCTATGCGCAGGCGTTGCAGGTAGTGCAGGGGTTTGTCACCCGTGGCCAGCTGAAAGCGGCGCATGAAGTTGCGGATGCTCATGCCATGATCGCGAGCGACGTCTTCAAAGCGAAACTTGTCGGCAAAGTGGTCTTCGAGCCATTGCTGGATTTGCAGAATGATCACGTCCTGGTGCAGCTTCTGGCCGCCAAAGCCAATGCGTCCGGGGGTGTAGTTGCGCTGCACCTCGTAAAGAATGTCGCGGGCCACGGCCTGGGCAATGTTGGCGCCGCAGAAACGTTCGATCATGTAGATGTAAAGGTCGCAGGCAGAGGTCGGCCCGCCAGCGCAGTAGAGATTGTCTGCGTCAGTGAGGTGCTTGTCCTGATTGAGGTGAACCTCAGGGTAGCGCTGGGCAAACGTGTCGAAAAAGCGCCAGTACGTGGTTGCTTCCTTGCCATCCAGCAGCCCGGCTTCTGCGAGCCAGAATACCCCGGTGGCCTCTGCGCACAGGACTGCGCCGCGAGCATGCTGCTCGCGCAGCCACGGCAGGACTTGCGGGTAACGCTGGCAGATTGTGTCGAAGTCTTCCCCGAAAGCCGGGAGGATGATGATGTCGGAGTCTTCCAGGCCGCCATCGACGGGGAGCACTACATTGCTGAAGCTGACTGCGGGTTTGCCGTCGGGGCTCACCAGCCGCGTCTCGAAGGTGGGGGTAAGGCCGCGGCCCAATTGCTTGCCATGACGCAGGCTGGCGAGATGAAAAAAGTCCTTGGCATGCATCAGGGTCGAGGCGAATACCCGATCGATGGCCAGGATGCTGACGCGCCGCAAGGGCGTTGAGAGTTGATTAGACATAGACATATTTTGATTATTCTTATAGGTGAAATTGGTCAACTTACGGCTGGATCGTCTTATTTTTTTTCCTGTGTGTCTAGGGGGGAGGTCAAGGAAGAAACCTGTAGCCGCTGCCGTAGGCTGCGATAAGGCCCGAAGGGCCTTCATTTGGGGCTGCTGCGCAACCCATCGCAGCCTGCGGCAGCGGCTACAGGATATTTTTTGATCAAGGCGCCGGGTTTGGCTGGTCCTTGTGAATCGCTTCGATGCCCGCCAGCACCTCATCCGACAATTTCAGGTCGTGGCTGGCGATATTGCTTCGCAACTGCTCCAGCGTCGTCGCCCCAATGATGTTGCTGGTGACGAACGGTTGCTGGGTGACGTAGGCCAGTGCCATTTGTGCCGGATCCAGACCGTGTTCGCGGGCCAGAGCCACGTAGCGCTCACTGGCAGCCACCGCTTGCGGGTTTGAATAGCGCGAGAAGCGGCTGTAGAGGCTCAGGCGACCTTTTGGCGGTTGGGCGCCGCCACTGTACTTGCCCGACAGCATGCCGAACGCCAGGGGCGAGTAGGCAAGCAGGCCGCACTGTTCGCGAATGGCAATTTCCGCCAGGCCCACTTCAAAGCTGCGGTTGAGCAGGTTGTAGGGGTTCTGGATCGATACCGCACGTGGCCAGCCACGGCTCTCGGCCAGTTGCAGGAGCTTCATGGTGGCCCACGGCGTTTCGTTGGACAGGCCTATGTGGCGGATCTTGCCGGCCTTGACCTGCTCGTCCAGCGCCTGGAGGGTGTCCTCCAGCGGTGTGAAATCCTCGTCGGCGTTGTGCTTGTAGCCAAGCTGGCCGAAAAAGTTGGTGCTGCGCTCGGGCCAGTGCAACTGGTAGAGGTCTATCCAGTCGGTTTGCAGGCGTTTGAGGCTGGCGTCCAGGGCTTGCACGATGTGGGTGCGGTTGTGTTTGAGGTTGCCGTCGCGGATGTAATCGATACCGTTGCCGGGACCGGCGATCTTGCTCGCCAGCACCCAGTCGGCGCGATCCCCGCGTTCCTTGAACCAGTTGCCGATGTAGCGCTCGGTGCTGGCGTAGGTTTCGGCCTTTGGCGGCACCGGATACATCTCGGCGGTGTCGATGAAATTGATGCCGGCATTTTTTGCGTATTCGATTTGCTCGAAGGCTTCAGCCTGGGTGTTCTGCTCGCCCCAGGTCATGGTTCCGAGGGCGATTTCGCTTACTTTCAGATCGGTTCGGCCTAGCTTGCGGTAGTCCATCGGGTGCTCCTTCGGGTAAACAAACATAAAAGCAGGTTGTAATTTTTTGCGCAATCTGGATAATTGCCGACCTCTTTCTGCAGTGGAAGTGATGCGCCGCCTGCCGAAGAATCTTGCCGTTGAACGGACGCGCTGACCCGAGCCCCCGATAGCGTCTGTATCCGGCTGCCTTTGACTTGTCAAAGTACGCACTATTCAGTAAGATCTGCCGTCTAATTTACAGGGCGGCCCCTGAGGCTATAAAGAATGAAAACTTTTACTGCTAAACCAGAAACAGTAAAGCGCGACTGGTTTGTCGTCGACGCTGCTGGTCAGACCCTGGGTCGTCTGGCCACCGAGATCGCGAGCCGTCTGCGTGGCAAGCACAAGCCGGAATACACTCCGCACGTTGACACCGGTGACTACATCGTTGTTATCAATGCTGAGCAGATCCGTGTCACTGGTGCTAAAACCACTGACAAAATGTACTACTCTCACTCCGGTTTCCCGGGCGGGATTAAGTCGATCAACTTCGAAAAGCTGATCGCCAAAGCTCCTGAGCGCGTGATCGAGACCGCGGTTAAAGGCATGCTGCCTAAAAACCCACTGGGTCGCGACATGTACCGTAAGCTGAAAGTCTATGCGGGCGCTGCTCACCCTCATACTGCTCAGCAGCCCCAAGAACTGAAGTTTTAACGGAATAGTTCATTATGTCGGCGACTCAAAACTACGGCACTGGCCGTCGTAAAACCGCAACTGCACGCGTTTTCCTGCGTCCAGGTACCGGTAACATCTCGATCAACAACCGCACTCTGGAGAATTTCTTCGGTCGCGAAACTGCCCGCATGGTAGTTCGTCAGCCGTTGGAACTGACTGAGACTGTCGAGAAATTCGACATCTACGTCACCGTGATCGGTGGTGGTGTAAGTGGTCAAGCTGGCGCAATCCGCCACGGTATCACTCGCGCACTGATGCAGTACGACGAAACCCTGCGTGGCGCTCTGCGCAAAGCTGGCTTCGTAACTCGCGATGCTCGTGAAGTTGAACGTAAGAAAGTCGGTCTGCGTAAAGCGCGTAAGCGTCCGCAGTACTCGAAGCGTTAATTCGCAGCTTCGTTCAAAAAAGCCCAGTCTCCTTCGGAGCTGGGCTTTTTTTATGGGTGATGAATTATTGGTGTGACAACTTGCCACATCCAGCAAACGCCTATACTACAAGGCTTGTAGCCGCCCGAGAGCGGTAATTACCTTGTCAGAGTAGGGGCTTTTCATTACCATTCTGCAAAATTTTTATAAGTTCAGATGCAAATTTAGTAGATGCCTGATTTAACAGGCCACAAAGCTGATGGGAGAGGACTGAATGAGCAATGACGGCGTAAATGTCGGCCGGCGTCGCTTCCTCGTAGCAGCCACATCCGTGGTGGGTGCTGCAGGAGCGGTGGGGGCGGCGGTCCCGTTCGTGGGGTCGTGGTTTCCCAGTGCCAAGGCGAAAGCCGCTGGCGCACCGGTGAAAGTGAATATTGCAAAGGTCGAGCCAGGTCAGCAAATGATTGCTGAATGGCGTGGTCAGCCAGTATTCATCGTACGTCGCACCGAGGAAATCCTGGCAAATCTGAAGAAGATTGAAGGGCAGCTTGCTGACCCTGATTCCAAGCAATCTGATCAGCCTGCTTATGTGAATCCGGAGTTGCGGTCGATCAAACCAGAAATTCTGTTGTTGATCGGTATTTGCACCCACTTGGGTTGCTCGCCTACGTTCCGTCCTGAGGTCGCGCCTGTTGATCTTGGCAAGGATTGGGTAGGTGGATATTTCTGCCCTTGTCATGGTTCGCACTATGATCTGGCCGGCCGCGTTTACAAGTCGCAGCCAGCTCCGCTGAACCTGCCAGTACCGCCCTACTATTATGAGTCGGACAACATTGTTGTCGTTGGCCTCGATGGGGAGAACGCGTAATGAGCAAGTTCATGGATTGGGTAGATGCCCGCTTCCCTGCCACCAAGATGTGGGAAGACCACCTCAGCAAGTATTACGCCCCGAAGAACTTCAACTTCTTCTATTTCTTTGGCTCCCTCGCATTGCTAGTTCTGGTTAACCAGATCGTGACCGGCGTGTGGCTGACCATGAGTTACACGCCGTCGGCAGAAGAGGCCTTTGCTTCTGTCGAATACATCATGCGTGACGTCGAATACGGCTCCATCTTGCGTTATTTGCACTCAACAGGTGCATCGGCGTTCTTTGTTGTCGTCTATCTGCACATGTTCCGCGGCTTGCTCTACGGCTCGTATCAGAAGCCCCGTGAGCTGGTGTGGCTGTTCGGCATGATGATTTACCTGGCCCTGATGGCAGAAGCCTTCATGGGTTATTTGTTGCCTTGGGGTCAAATGTCCTACTGGGGCGCCCAGGTGATCATTTCGCTGTTTGGTGCGATTCCGGTTATCGGCAACGACCTGACTCAGTGGATTCGTGGTGACTACCTGATCTCCGGGATTACCCTGAACCGCTTCTTCGCCTTGCACGTAGTGGCCTTGCCGATCGTGATTCTGGGGCTGGTGGTACTGCACATTCTGGCGTTGCACGAAGTCGGGTCCAACAACCCGGACGGTGTGGACATCAAGAAGCACAAAGACGAAAACGGCATACCGCTGGACGGCATTCCCTTCCATCCGTACTACACCGTGAAAGATATCGTCGGCGTCGTGGTGTTCCTGTTCATCTTCTGCTCGATTGTGTTCTTCTTCCCGGAAATGGGTGGTTACTTCCTGGAAAAACCGAACTTTGAACAGGCTAACGCCTTTAAAACGCCGGAGCACATTGCCCCTGTCTGGTACTTCACGCCGTTCTACGCGATCTTGCGTGCAATTCCGGACAAGCTGCTTGGCGTGATTGCCATGGGCGCCGCGATTGCAATGCTGTTCGTGCTGCCGTGGCTTGACCGCAGCCCTGTTAAATCCATGCGCTACAAGGGCTGGATGAGCAAGGTGTGGCTGTGGGTGTTCTGCATCTCCTTCGTGATTCTGGGTGTGCTGGGTGTATTGGCACCGACCCCGGGTCGCACGCTGCTGTCGCAGGTGTGTACGTTCCTGTACTTCGCCTACTTCATTCTGATGCCGTTCTACACCAGGCTTGAGAAGACCAAACCGGTTCCGGAAAGGGTGACTGGCTGATGAAAAAGCTATTTGCTGTATTGATGCTCGCAGTTATGCCTGTGTTCTCCTTTGCGGCTGAACAAGGTGTGCAGCTCGACAAGGTCGACATCGATGTTTCTGACAAGGCTGCCATGCAGGATGGCGCGCGCACGTTCGCCAACTACTGCATGGGCTGTCACAGTGCCAAGTTCCAGCGTTACGAGCGCGTGGCGGACGACCTGGGGATTCCCCATGACGTCATGCTCGACAATCTGGTGTTCACCGGTGCCAAGATTGGCGACCACATGAACATCGGCATGCAGCCTGCTGATGCCAAGGCCTGGTTCGGTGCTGCACCGCCAGACCTGACGCTCGTAGCCCGTGTCCGTGGTACTGACTGGCTTTACAGCTACCTGCGCGCTTTCTACGAAGACCCGTCTCGCCCTTGGGGTGTGAACAACAAGGTCTTCCCGAACGTGGGTATGCCTAACGTTCTGGCGCCGCTGCAAGGTCGTCAGGTTGTGGGTTGCAAGCAAGTACAGATCGTCGAAGACGGCAAGAAGCAGTATGATCCGCTCACCGGCACGCCTTTGACGCATGAAGCGTGCGACCAACTGACAGTGCTGCCAAAAACCGGCGCACTGACTGAAGAGCAGTTCGATGAGAAGATCAAGAACCTTGTGACCTTCCTGGCCTATTCAGCCAACCCGGTGAAGCTGGAGCATCAGCGCATCGGTACTTACGTGCTGATCTACCTAGCCTTCCTCTTTGTGTTCGCTTATCTGCTCAAGCGCGAATACTGGAAGGATGTGCACTGATATAGTTACACGCAATGCTGTTAATCGTGCGCGCCCGAGGGTGTCTCTGAAAAGGTAACAGTGCAGGACGGGTGGCAAGCGGGGTCCAACGACCCGGCTTGCCCAGGTTCTGCGGTTATCAGAGGCGTTCCTTGGGCGCGTTCGTTTTTCCGCTCCCGATAATTTCAACAAGCGAGGAGGACCGCCATGGGCGTGACCAATCGGTTGGCCTGTTACTCCGACCCCGCCGACCACTATTCCCATCGAGTACGCATTGTGCTCGCAGAGAAAGGTGTCAGCGCCGAGATCATCAGTGTGGAGGCGGGCCGTCAGCCGCCGAAGCTGATCGAAGTGAACCCTTACGGCAGCCTGCCAACCCTGGTCGATCGTGACCTGGCGTTGTGGGAGTCGACTGTGGTGATGGAATATCTGGATGAGCGTTACCCGCATCCGCCGCTGTTGCCGGTTTATCCGGTGGCTCGGGCCAATAGCCGTCTGCTGATTCATCGTATTCAGCGTGACTGGTGTGCGTTGGTTGATTTGATCCTTGATTCACGGACCAAGGAGCCTGCGCGTGTACAGGCCCGCAAGGAATTGCGCGAGAGCTTGACGGGTGTTTCTGCATTGTTTGCCGACAAACCTTTTTTCCTCAGTGATGAGCAAAGTCTGGTCGACTGCTGCCTATTGCCGATACTCTGGCGCTTGCCTGTTTTGGGTATTGAATTGCCGCGGCCAGCCAAGCCGCTGCTCGACTATATGGAGCGCCAATTTGCGCGTGAGGCTTTCCAGGCGAGTTTGTCTGGTGTCGAACGCGACATGCGCTAAGGCTTTAGGAGCCCTCGATGAATTCAAGTCGACCTTATCTGGTGCGTGCGCTCTATGAGTGGATCGTTGATAACGACTGCACTCCGCACATGCTGGTTAACTCTGACTACCCGAAGGTGCAAGTGCCTGCGGGTTTTGCCAGTGACGGGCAGATTGTCCTGAATGTTTCGCCAACCGCCGTGCGTCAATTGCACATGGACAACGAAGCAGTAAGCTTTGAAGGGCGTTTTGGTGGCGTACCTCATACGTTGTACGTGCCTATTGCAGCAATCCTGGGCGTTTACGCCCGCGAGAACGGCCAGGGCATGGTGTTCGACCTGGAAGAGCCTCTTGAGGCTGATGACGAGGTTGAGCCGGATGACGATGGGTCGCCGCCAGGCACCGAGCCGCCGCGTCCTACGGGCCGGCCAAGCCTGAAAGTGGTGAAGTGATAAAAAAGGCGACCTGAGAAGGTCGCCTTTTTTGTGTCTGGCAGTTGGGAGCTGTCAGTCGATGTACTCGAACAGTTTGACGATTTTCTGCACTCCGGAAACACCTTGTACCAGACTGGTGGCGCGGGCTGCTTCCTGCTTGGTCACGAGGCCTAGCATGTAGACGATACCGTTTTCCGTGACGATTTTGATCCGTGAGCCAGGAATCGCGTTGTCGGTCAGCATCTGGGTCTTGATCTTGGTGGTCAGCCAGGCGTCGTTGTTGCGCGCAAGGATCGATGACGGTGCCATGACTTGCAGTTCGTTGTTGACCTTCTTCACGCGTTGAACGGCGGCGGCAGCTTGTTCGGCCTGGGCCTTGAGGTCTGCGCGCGGGGTCTGGCCGGCCAGCAGCACGATGCCGTTGTAGCTGGTGACAACGATATGCGAGCCGGTGTCCAGGTCCGGGTTGGCCTTGGCCACGTTCACGGCGACTTTGGTTTCAATCAGGGAGTCATCGATTTTGCTGCCGAAGGTGCGGGTGCCGCGATCATCCTCAATTGGCTTGTCGCGGGTGGCGGTCAGTACCGAACTGCAACCGGCAGTCAGACCAAGACACAGGGTCAGGGCTATCAGGCCAAGGCGATTAAAAGTCATTCTTCACTCCCGAACAGTTGGCTGTCGATCAGATCGCACAAGCAGTGGATCGCCAGCAGGTGGACTTCTTGAATTCGTGCTGTGACATTGGAAGGTACGCGAATCTCCACGTCCTCGGGCAGCAGCAGTGAGGCCATGCCGCCGCCATCACGGCCAGTCATCGCGACGACGATCATCTCGCGATCGTGGGCGGCTTGAATGGCCTGGATGATATTGGCCGAGTTGCCGCTGGTGGAAATGGCCAGCAGCACATCGCCAGGTTGGCCGAGTGCGCGGATCTGCTTGGAGAAAATCTCGTTGAAGCTGTAATCGTTGGCGATCGAGGTGATCGTCGACGAGTCGGTGGTCAGTGCAATGGCCGGCAGGCTCGGGCGCTCTCGCTCGAAGCGGTTGAGCAGTTCGGACGAAAAGTGCTGGGCGTCACCTGCCGATCCGCCATTGCCGCACGAAAGCATTTTGCCCTCATTGAGCAGGGCATTGACCATGACCTGGCTGGCTTGCTCGATGTGGGGGGCAAGCACTTCCATCGCCTGCTGCTTGGTGTCGATGCTGGCTTGGAAAAGCTGGCGAATACGGGATTGCATGTCCATCTATGTGACCTTAAGTAGGGCGGCTGGTCGGGCGTGATCCAGGTGTTCCTGAGTGACTTCCCGGCACAAGAATGTGCAGCCAGCAAAGCAAAGCAAAATCGTTTAAAAAAGGGTGCTGGAATCGGTCTGGCAGCGTTATTGGCTGTCAAAGGCATTC
The DNA here is from genome assembly GCF_019345465.1 of Pseudomonas sp. NKUCC02_KPG. Taxonomy (GTDB): domain Bacteria; phylum Pseudomonadota; class Gammaproteobacteria; order Pseudomonadales; family Pseudomonadaceae; genus Aquipseudomonas. Next base: position 447,544 of record NZ_JAHKRC010000001.1, on the reverse strand, counting down.
CGTAGCCAGTTCAATTGGGGTGTTGCGCTGTCCATTGTCACCACGTCAAACCGGCACGGGTGATCGGCCCAGCGTGCCTGGCGCTGCAAAAAATGCTGGGCGGCAAGTATCAGCTTTTGACGTTTGCGTGCGTCAATGCTGGCCAGTGCGCCACCCCATTGCGCGTGTTGTCGGTAACGAACTTCGACGAATACTACTGTATCGCCGTCAAGCATGACCAGATCCAGCTCGCCGCGCTTGCATGACCAGTTTTGCGCCAGCAGGCGCAAACCCTGTTGCTCAAGATGCCGTAGCGCCATGCGCTCGGCATCCTTGCCAATGTCTTGGCTTGAGCGCTCGGGCATCAGTTGGGAGTAGCAGGCAGGCGTTGAGGCTGGCCATTGACGAACTCGGCCCACGGCAGCCGACGCTCGACACGCTGTGCCGGGCTCATGCTCAGGCTGCCGGACAAGCCGTCAATCCGGGTGTCGGGCAGTGCTTTTAACTGCCCCAGGCTCGGTGCCAGGCGATAGGCGTCGATGCCCATCGCGTACAGGCGCCCCAGGCTGCCACCCGCTTGTGGCCATTGTGCGGTGACTTGTTGGCGCAGCGGGTTGGTTGTATCGAGCAACCAGGGTGTTTCACAAAAACGGATGCCGTTCATGTCGTTGTACTGGTTCTGGTCGCCACTGGCGCTGAATACGTGGGAAGTCGCGTAAACCGGGAGATCACCGGCGTACTGGTAGTTCAGGGTTGGTTTGATCTGCTGTGCCTGCTGAGGGGTTGCGGCCAGGAAGATGAACTCCATGTCCTGGCGGCGCGTCGGTTGTGCGGAGCCGCCGCCTTTGCGCAATTGCACCAGGTCGGCGACTTGCTGGGCCAGTGCTACGGGCTTGTCGATGTGTTCCGTGCCGACAATGGTGCCGCCGTGTGCTTCCCACTCCTGGCGGAACGCCTTGAGCACCCGGTCGCCCCATTCGCCGACTGGCACCATGGCGCCAGCACGGGTCAGGCCGTCGGCGCGTGCGCGTCGAGCCACTTCGCGGGCTTCATCTTCCGCTGCCAGACCAAACTGGAACAGTTGCGCCGGGCCTTGAGCGCCCTCGTTATAGTTCAGGGCCAGCGTCGTGATCGGTAATTGCGGGCGAGCACTGAGTTGTTTGACCAGGTTTTTTTCCAGTGGTCCAACGACCAGTTGCACGCCGTCGGCTTGTGCCTGGCGATAGAACTCGTCCAGGGACGTCAGGCGCGAGCTGTTGTAGAACTGAATGCTTGGCGGGTTTTGCCCTGCTTGCTGGGCCTGATAGTGCGCAGCCATAAAGCCGTCGCGCAGCGCTTTGCTCACGGAGGCCAGCTGGCCGTCCTGCGGCAGTAGCAAGGCAATTTTGGTCAGGGGTTGGCTGGCCAGTTCCTTGAGCTTGATCAGGGGGGCTGGCAACTGGATGGCGGCAGGGTGAGCTGGGTTCTGCGCGCGCCACTGATCAATGGCGTTCTGCTGATCCTGCAGGGTGCCCGCGCTCTTGATGGCCAGGGCCAGGGACATCCAGCCACCCAGCACGTCGTTGTTTTGCGCGTGCAACTGATCGACCGGCAAGGCGGCCACCAGTGCCCAAATGGCTTCATTGTTGCTATTGGCAGCGTCGCCGGTCAGGTTCGGGCTCATTGCTGTACGTTCGCGTGCGGCTGCCAGCGTTTGGCCGTCGGCTTCGAGGGCGAGGGCGTGGACGGTATGCGTGCGCACCTGCAGGTCGGCTGGCAGCTGGCCCAGGATCGACAGGCTTGGGTGGTTCAAGGCGGCCAGCGCGGACTTGTGGTCATTGCGGCTCATCGCCAGCTCGGCTGCCAGCGTGCTGGCAAACACTTGCTGGGCAGGCTTGAGTTGATCCATTGGCACCAGAGCCAAAATTTGCGCTGCACGCGCAGTATTCTGCTGGCGCTGGGCGAGGTCGGCTGCCGAAAGGCGCAACAGGGCGGCCTTTTCCGGATTGGTGGTTTCGGATGCCTGCTGGAGCAACTGCTCGAGACTGGCGTCCGGGGTCCGTGGAAGTTCGCCAAGGCTGGACGAGGGCGAGCTGGCGCAAGCCGCCAACAGGGCAGCGAGGCAGAGGGCAGTGAACAGCCGCAGGCAAGCGATCATGTAGTGTTCCTGATACTCGATCAAATGAGTGGGGAAGTGTACCCAAGCACTGGCCGGGGCGCGATGTTAGAGGCAATAAAGCCTGAATTTAGATGTGATCTGTACGTTGTGCAGGTGAAAGTTTGCCTGCATGGCGTTCTGCGGCCTGCAGGGTGGGTGCGTTCAAGAGGGCTCTACGCGCTACAATGGAGCCTTTAACTCTTATGAGGTGTGCGTTTTGACTGCTCCAGGTGATTTGAATTCCGTTCTTGGCTCACTTTATGTGGTGGCCACGCCCATCGGTAACCTGGACGACATCAGTGCGCGTGCGCTCAAGGTATTGCGTGACGTGTCACTGATTGCGGCCGAAGACACGCGCCACTCCCTGCGCCTGCTGCAGCATTTTGGTATTTCAACGCCGCTGGGCGCCTGTCACGAGCACAACGAACGTGATGAGGGCAGCCGCTTTATCCAGCGTTTGCTGGCCGGTGAAGATGTTGCACTGATTTCTGATGCGGGTACGCCGCTGATCTCCGACCCGGGTTATCACCTGGTGCGTCAGGCGCGAGCGGCGGGGGTCAAGGTTGTGCCTGTACCGGGTGCCTGCGCCTTGATCGCGGCCCTGTCTGCGGCAGGGCTGCCTTCTGATCGCTTTATTTTTGAAGGGTTCCTGCCTGCCAAGGCTGTCGGACGTCGTTCGCGTCTGGAGTTGCTGAAGGAAGAACCCCGCACGCTGATCTTTTACGAAGCGCCGCACCGCATTCTTGAGTGCCTGCAAGATCTTGAGCTGGTATTCGGGCCAGAGCGCCCGGCATTGCTGGCGCGCGAGTTGACTAAAACGTTCGAAACACTCAAGGGTTTGCCCCTGTCCGAGTTGCGTGCATTTGTTGAAGGCGACACTAATCAGCAGCGCGGCGAGTGCGTAGTTCTGGTTGCCGGCTGGACAGCGCCAGAAACAGATGAAGTGGTCAGTAGCGAGGCGATGCGTATTCTCGACTTGCTGCTTAAAGAAATGCCACTCAAGCGTGCGGCTGCACTTGCCGCTGAAATAACCGGTGAACGCAAAAACGTCTTGTACCAAGTTGCACTTGAAAAGCAGAAAGCGGAGTAACAATTGATATCGGGTGATGGCGTTTTGATATCTTTGTATGTATTGCCCCGTGACTAAAGGCCGCAACTCAGGCAATTCAGCCTGCCTTGCGGCGTTTAACGCTTGTTCTATACGCTCTGTACAGTTAATCTTCGCGCCGGAGAGTCGATTGGACAGTCGCTGCCCTCTATGAAAATTAGGGGGGGGAGGAAAGTCCGGGCTCCATAGGGCGAAGTGCCAGGTAATGCCTGGGAGGCGTGAGCCTACGGAAAGTGCCACAGAAAATAACCGCCTAAGCGCTTCGGCGCCGGTAAGGGTGAAAAGGTGCGGTAAGAGCGCACCGCACGACTGGCAACAGTTCGTGGCTAGGTAAACCCCACTTGGAGCAAGACCAAATAGGGTCCCAAGGCGTGGCCCGCGCTGGGACCGGGTAGGTTGCTAAAGATGTCCAGTGATGGCCATCGTAGACGAATGACTGTTCACGACAGAACCCGGCTTACAGATCGACTCTCCACCTTTTTTCTCTTCTGCTTGCCCTGCAAGCAGATTGCTACACTCGCAATCGGTTTATCCCCCGCTATTTTTCGTAAGACAATTTTCCGACGTAATGCAGAAAAGCTCTTGCTCTTAACAAACTACTTTAAGTTTGAAGTCCAGGGCTTTGAATTTGCAGCGCGTCGTTAGTCAAAATACCTCTCCGCTTACTGTTCTACGTCTATTTACCCTCCTAAATCTCAGTTATGTAAGGCTTTTCCTGTGGACCGCTCCTTGACGGTGTGGTGGGCGCATTCCTATAGTGTGCATAAGTGGTGGAAAGTGGCATAAAGTGGGTTTTCTAGACGTAAAACGCTAATATTTGGAGATGCGATCAGTGTTTCGCGGAGCCAACGCAATCAGTCTCGATGCCAAGGGCCGTCTCGCAATGCCGAGTCGGTACCGTGACGAGCTGATTTCGCGAAGTTCCGGGCAATTGATCGTGACCATTGATGCGGTAGATCCCTGCTTGTGTGTGTACCCGCTTGATGAGTGGGAATTGATTGAAACCAAGCTTCGGGCGCTGCCTTCGTTGCGTGAAGAAAACCGCCGTTTGCAACGTCTGTTGATTGGTAACGCCGTCGATCTTGAGCTCGATGGCAGCGGTCGTTTTCTGGTGCCACCACGTTTGCGTGAATATGCCAAGTTGGATAAGCGCGCGATGTTGGTAGGCCAGCTAAACAAGTTTCAACTGTGGGACGAGGATGCCTGGGAAGCTGTTTCTGCCGCTGACCTTGCAGCCATTCAACAACCGGGCGCGATGCCTGACGAACTGCGTGATTTAATCCTGTGACTATAGATAGCGGCTTCAACCACATCACCGTACTGCTTGACGAAGCCGTAGAGGCTCTCGCCGTACGTCCTGATGGATGCTATCTGGATGGCACCTTCGGTCGCGGCGGACATAGCCGCCTGATACTCCAGAAGCTGGGCCCCGAGGGGCAATTGCTCGGGTTCGATAAAGATCCACAGGCGATTGCCACAGGGCAAGCGCTAGCGGCCGAAGACGGCCGCTTTGTTATTGTGCAGCGTAGTTTTGCTGAAATGGGATCCGAAATTGCCGATCGCGGTCTGGCCGGCAAGGTCGACGGTGTACTGCTCGACCTGGGCGTGTCTTCGCCTCAGCTTGATGATCCGGAGCGCGGTTTCAGCTTCATGAATGACGGCCCGCTGGACATGCGTATGGACCCGGACCGCGGCATCAGCGCTGCCGAGTTCGTCAACACGGCATCCCAGGAAGAAATTGCCCGCGTATTCAAGGAATATGGCGAAGAGCGCTTTTCCGGTCGTATGGCTCGCGCGGTGGTAGAGCGTCGAGACATCAAGCCGTTTGAGCGCACCGGTGATCTGGCTGAAGTCTTGAAAGTGGCCAATCCGGCCTGGGAAAAGGGCAAGCACCCTGCAACCCGTACCTTCCAGGGTTTGCGTATTCACGTGAACAACGAACTGGGTGACCTTGAGGCTGGCCTTGAGGCTGCATTGGAGTCCCTGGCAATCGGCGGCCGTCTGGTGGTGATCAGCTTTCACTCCCTGGAAGACCGTATCGTCAAATTGTTCATGCGCAAACTGGTCAAGGGCGAGCCTGACAACCTGCCGCGCGGCTTGCCCGTTCAGCACGTCGCTTTTGTTCCGAAAATCAAAATTCACGGCAAGGCCCAGACCGCGTCCGATGCCGAACTCAAAGCCAATCCACGTTCGCGCAGCGCTGTAATGCGCGTCGCGGAGAAGCTTCGTTGAACAAGCTCTTCGCCAAACCACTTCCCGGCGGAAGTTTTTTCATGCTGCTGCTATTTCTTGGCGTGCTGGTTTCGGCTGTGGGCGTTTCTTACAGTGCCCACTGGAACCGTCAGTTGCTCAACACCCTGTACGGGGAGCTGAGTGTGCGGGACAAGGCGCAGGCAGAATGGGGGCGTTTGATTCTCGAACAAAGCACCTGGACCGCCCATAGCCGTATCGAGTCATTGGCCAGCGAACAACTGAAAATGCGCATTCCAGGCGCAGCAGAAGTTCGAATGGTGGCGCCATGATCAAACTCGAAGGCGCGCTCTACCCGTGGCGTTTTCGTGTGGTGCTGGCATTGCTGGCACTGCTGGTAGGCGCGATCGCGTGCCAGATCGTTTACCTGCAAGTGATCGACCATGACTTCCTCAAGGGGCAGGGCGATGCTCGCAGCCTGCGGCATATCCCGATTCCTGCACACCGTGGCCTGATTACCGACCGCAATGGTGAGCCGCTGGCCGTGAGTACGCCGGTGACGACCCTGTGGGCCAACGCCAAGGAAATGCAGGTTGCCAAAGACCGTTGGCCAGCCTTGGCGCACGCGCTTGGGCAAGACCCCAAAGTGCTGACGGCGCGCCTGGAGCAGCAAGCCAATAAAGAATTTATCTATCTGGTTCGGGGCCTGACCCCAGAGCAGGGCCAGGTTGTGCTCGACCTCAAGGTGCCGGGTGTTTATGGCATTGAAGAGTTCCGCCGCTTTTACCCTGCCGGTGAAGTGACGGCGCACATGGTCGGCTTTACCGATATCGACGATAAAGGTCGTGAAGGCGTCGAGCTGGCCTATGACGAGTGGCTGGCCGGGGTTCCGGGCAAGCGGCAAGTGATCAAGGACAGGCGCGGGCGTCTGATCAAAGACGTGCAAGTGACTAAAAACGCCAAGGCAGGTAAGACCTTGGCGTTGTCGATTGACCTGCGCCTGCAGTATCTGGCCAACCGCGAACTGCGCAATGCGCTGGTCGAGAACGGCGCCAAGGCTGGCAGCCTGGTGATCATGGATGTGAAGACCGGCGAGATTCTGGCCATGGTCAACCAGCCCACCTACAACCCCAACAACCGTCGCAACCTGCAACCGGCGATGATGCGTAACCGCGCCATGATCGATGTGTTCGAGCCGGGCTCGACGGTCAAGCCGATCTCCATGAGTGCTGCGCTGGAAACCGGGCGCTGGAAGCCTACCGACAAGGTAGAGGTTTATCCGGGCACCCTGCAGTTGGGCAAGTACACCATTCGTGACGTATCCCGTTCCGAAGGTCCGGTCCTCGACCTGACCGGCATCCTGATCAACTCCAGTAACGTGGGCATGAGTAAGGTTGCCTTCGATATCGGTGGCGAAGCGATCTTCCGCCAGATGGCCAAGATGGGCCTGGGGCAAGACACCGGCCTGGGTTTCCCGGGTGAGCGTGTCGGCAACCTGCCCAACTACCGCGAGTGGCGCAAGGCTGAAACCGCGACCCTGTCTTACGGCTACGGCGTGTCCGTCACCGCTATCCAGCTGGTTCACGCGTTTTCGGCATTGGCCAACAACGGCAAGCTTGCCCCGCTGACCCTGCTCAAGACTGACAAGGACAAGCCTGTAGATGCGACTCAAGTCATGCCCGAACAAGTCGCCAAAACGGTGCAGGGCATGCTCCAGGAAGTGATCGAAAACCCTCGCGGTGTATGGCGTGCCAAGGTGCCGGCGTATCACGTTGGCGGCAAGTCGGGTACAGCGCGTAAAACATCTTCCGGCGGCGTCAAAGGCTACGCAGTGAACTCTTATCGTTCCCTGTTCGCCGGCTTCGGCCCCATGAGCGACCCGCGTTACGCGATCGTTGTAGTGATCGATGAACCGAGCAAGGCGGGCTACTTCGGTGGTCTGGTTTCCGCTCCGGTATTCAGCAAAGTCATGTCCGGCACTCTGCGTCTGATGAACGTGACCCCGGATAACCTGCCGACGGCAGCGGAGCAACAAGCAGCCGCTGCTGCGGCAGCAGCCAAAGGAGGGCGCGGCTAATGTCCCTGAGCCTGAACAAGATTTTTCCTCACGCCGGCCACGATCTGCTGATTCGTGAATTGACTCTCGACAGTCGCAATGTACGCGCAGGTGATCTGTTCCTTGCGGTACCCGGCGGCAAGCTCGATGGTCGTGAACATATCGCTGACGCGTTGAAACGCGGCGCAGCTGCCGTTGCCTATGAAGTAGAGGGGGCAGATGTACTGCCAATCACTTCTGTTCCACTGATTCCGGTCAAAGGTCTGGCGGCTCAGCTATCTGATATCGCCGGGCGCTTTTATGGTGAGCCGAGCCGTCACCTCAATCTGGTTGGCGTGACCGGCACCAACGGTAAAACCAGCGTCACCCAGTTGGTAGCGCAAGCACTGGACCTGCTGGGCCAGCACTGCGGCATCGTCGGTACGCTGGGCACGGGTTTTTATGGCGCGCTGCAAAGCGGTCGCCACACCACGCCAGACCCTATTGCCGTTCAGGCCATGTTGGCCGACCTGAAAAAGGCCGGTGCCAAGGCTGTCGCGATGGAAGTTTCCTCCCATGGCCTGGATCAGGGGCGTGTCAGCGCATTGGCGTTCGACGTTGCCGTGCTGACCAACCTGTCCCGTGATCACCTGGATTACCACGGCACAATGGAGGCTTATGCCGCTGCCAAGGCCAAGCTGTTTGCCTGGTCGGACCTGCGTTGCCGCGTACTGAACCTGGATGATGAGTTCGGTCGCCAGCTGGCCGCTGAAAAGCACGGTTCGCGCCTGATCACTTATAGCCTTGAAGACAGCAGTGCCACGCTGTATTGCCGCGATGCGACCTTCGATGACGACGGCGTTCGCGCCACCGTGGTGACGGCCCAAGGCGAGCACCTACTGCGCAGTTCCTTGCTCGGGCGCTTCAACCTGAGCAACGTACTGGCCGCTGTAGGTGCCTTGCTGGGTCTGGATTACGCGCTGGATGAAATTCTGGCCGTGCTGCCGAAACTTGAAGGTCCGGTCGGGCGCATGCAGCGCCTGGGCGGCGGCACCAAACCGCTGGTGGTGGTCGACTACGCCCATACCCCGGATGCTCTGGAAAAAGTATTGCTGGCTCTGCGCCCGCACGCCAAAGGCAAATTGCTGTGCCTGTTCGGCTGCGGCGGCGATCGAGATCGCGGCAAGCGTCCATTGATGGCGCAAGTGGTTGAGCGTTTGGCTGACGGTGTGTTGGTCACAGACGACAACCCGCGCTCAGAAGCGCCCGCGCAGATCTTTGATGACATTCGTGTTGGTTTTACCGCGCCACAAAGCGTCACCTTTGTCGCTGGTCGCGGTGATGCCATTGCTCAATTGATCGCCGCTGCCAGCGCCGAAGACGTGATCGTGCTGGCCGGTAAAGGCCATGAGGACTATCAGGAAATCAACGGCGAACGCCATGATTTTTCTGACCTGGTAGAAGCCGAGAAAGCCCTGAATACCTGGGAGGCTGCCCATGCTTAAGCCTCTGTTGCTGAGTGAAGTGGCTACTGCCCTGCAGGGGCGCCTGGTTGAAGCGGACTGCCGCTTCAATGGCGTCAGCATCGACAGTCGTGCAATTACCAGGGGGCAGCTGTTTATTGCCCTGACCGGTCCACGCTTTGATGGTCACGATTATTTGAATGAAGTGGCTGCCAAGGGCGCCGTTGCCGCCCTGGTCGAGCGCGAAGTGCCTGAGTCGGCACTGCCTCAGCTGGTGGTCAAAGACACGCGAGAAGCGCTGGGTCAGTTGGGCGCGCTCAATCGTGCCGGCTTTGACAAACCGGTTGCGGCCATTACCGGCTCCAGTGGCAAGACCACCGTCAAGGAAATGCTCGCCTGCATTCTGCGTACCCGTGGTCCGGTACTGGCGACCAAAGGTAACCTGAACAACGATCTGGGTGTGCCGCTGACGCTGCTTGAACTGAGCACCGAACATACGGCTGCAGTCATTGAGCTGGGCGCTTCGCGTGTTGGCGAAATCGCCTACAGCGTGGCCTTGACCAAACCTCATGTTGCCGTGCTCAACAATGCCGGCACAGCCCATGTGGGCGAGTTTGGCGGTCCGGAAAAAATCGTTGAAGCCAAGGGCGAGATCATTGAAGGCCTGGATGCTGACGGTATCGCTGTACTGAACCTGGATGACAAGGCATTCGCCATCTGGAAGAGCCGTGCAGCGGGGCGCAAAGTGCTGAGTTTTGCCCTGGAAAACCCCCAGGCCGACTTCCATGCCAGCGATCTGACCCGTGACCCACGGGGTTGCCCGGGCTTCAAGTTGCACAGTCCACTGGGGGGCGAACCGGTTCAACTCAACCTGCTGGGCAACCATAACGTGGCCAACGCATTGGCGGCCGCAGCGGCTGCCCATGCCCTGGGTATCTCGTTGTTTGGCATCAAAACCGGCCTTGAAGCCGTGTTGCCGGTCAAAGGTCGCGCGGTTGCGCAACTGACCGCTGATGGCCTGCGAATTATTGATGACACTTACAACGCAAACCCCACCTCAATGTGCGCTGCCGTTGATATACTCGCCGCCTTTTCCGGCCGCACCGTCCTGGTGCTCGGAGATATTGGCGAACTGGGTGAGTGGGCGGAGCAAGGACATCGTGAAGTAGGCGCTTATGCCGCCGACAAAGTTTCAGCGCTCTATGCGGTGGGACCCATGATGGCTCATGCCGTCACAGCATTTGGACACCAGGCTCGTCACTTCGCCAATCAGGCTGACCTGATCAAGGCGCTTCGCGCTGAGCACGAAACAAACACCACTATTTTGATCAAGGGCTCGCGCAGCGCTGCGATGGAAAACGTCGTTGCGGCTTTGTGCGGTTCCAGCGGGGAGAAACATTAATGCTGCTGCTGCTAGCGGAGTATCTGCAACAGTTCTACAAAGGCTTCGCGGTCTTCCAGTACCTGTCCCTGCGGGGGATTTTCGGGGTGCTGACCGCGCTGACCTTGTCGCTGTGCCTGGGGCCGTGGATGATCCGCACCCTGCAAAACCGTCAGATCGGCCAATCGGTCCGTAACGACGGCCCGCAATCCCATTTGTCCAAATCCGGCACCCCGACCATGGGTGGCGCGTTGATTCTGTCTGCGATCACTGTCAGTACCCTGTTGTGGGCTGACCTGAGCAACCGTTATGTGTGGGTCGTGATGATCGTGACCCTGCTGTTCGGCGCCATTGGCTGGGTCGATGACTATCGCAAGGTCATCGAGAAAAACTCCCGGGGCCTTCCGAGCCGCTGGAAGTATTTCTGGCAGTCGGTGTTTGGTCTGGGTGCAGCGATCTTCCTGTACGTGACGGCACCAAGCGCAGTCGAAACCACCCTGATCCTGCCCATCCTCAAGGACGCCAGTATCCCGCTGGGTATCGGCTTTGTTGTACTGACCTACTTCGTGATCGTCGGGTCCAGCAACGCGGTCAACCTGACTGACGGCCTGGATGGCCTGGCGATCATGCCGACCGTGATGGTGGGCGGTGCGCTGGGTATCTTCTGCTACCTGTCGGGCAACGTGAAATTTGCCGACTACCTGCTGATCCCGTATGTCCCGGGCGCCGGTGAGTTGATCGTATTCTGCGGTGCGCTGATTGGCGCCGGTCTCGGATTTCTGTGGTTCAACACCTACCCGGCACAAGTGTTCATGGGTGACGTCGGCGCACTGGCGCTGGGCGCGGCACTGGGCACCATCGCGGTGATCGTGCGTCAGGAAATCGTGCTGTTCATCATGGGCGGTGTGTTCGTGATGGAAACCCTGTCCGTGGTGATCCAGGTAGCGTCCTTCAAGTTGACCGGCAAGCGGGTGTTCCGCATGGCGCCGATTCATCACCACTTTGAACTCAAGGGCTGGCCCGAGCCTCGCGTGATCGTCCGCTTCTGGATTATCACCGTGATCCTCGTGTTGATCGGTCTTGCCACGTTGAAGCTGAGGTAGAACCTGTGTCTCTGATCGCTTCTGACCACTTCCGCATCGTTGTCGGCCTCGGCAAGAGCGGCATGTCCCTGGTGCGCTTTCTAGCGCAGCGGGGCGTGTCGTTTGCCGTGGCAGACACGCGGGAAAATCCACCGGAGCTGGCCACGCTGCGCCGTGACTACCCGCAAGTGGAAGTGCGTTGTGGCGAACTGGATGTCGAATTCCTGTGCCGTGCCGACGAGCTTTACGTGAGTCCCGGCCTGGCACTGGCGACCCCGGCCCTGCAGGCAGCGGCGGCCCGTGGCGTGAAACTGTCGGGTGACATCGACCTGTTCGCGCGTAACGCAAAGGCGCCTATCGTTGCAATCAGTGGCTCCAACGCCAAAAGTACAGTGACCACGCTGGTCGGTGAGATGGCTGCAGCAGCCGGCAAGCGCGTGGCGGTCGGTGGCAACCTCGGCACGCCGGCCCTGGATCTTCTGAGCGATGACATCGAGCTATACGTGATGGAGCTGTCGAGCTTCCAGCTGGAAACCACCAACCAGCTGGGCGCTGAAGTGGCCACCGTGCTCAACGTCAGCGAAGACCACATGGACCGCTACAGCGGCCTGCCTGCCTATCACCTGGCCAAGCACCGGATTTTTCGTGGTGCCAGGCAAGTGGTGGTCAATCGTCAGGATGCGTTGACGCGCCCACTGATGAGTGAAGGTCAGCCGTGCTGGACCTTCGGCCTCAGTGCGCCGGATTTCAAGGCTTTTGGCCTGCGTGAAGAAAACGGCGAAAAATACCTCGCCTTTGAATTTCAGAACCTGATGCCGGTTCGCGAACTGAAGGTGCGTGGCGCTCACAATCAGGCCAATGCACTCGCGGCATTGGCACTGGGTCACGCCGTGGGCTTGCCGTTCGATGCCATGCTGGAAAGCCTGCGCAATTTTACCGGCCTTGAACACCGCTGCCAGTGGATACGCGAGCTCGATGGCGTGAGCTACTACAACGACTCCAAGGCCACCAACGTCGGTGCAGCACTGGCTGCCATCGATGGCTTGGGCATGGACATGGACGGCAAGCTGATCCTGATCGCTGGCGGTGACGGCAAGGGTGCCGACTTCAGCGGCCTGCGTGATTCGGTCGCCAAGTACTGCCGTGCCGTCGTGCTGATGGGCCGTGATGCCGACTTGATCGCAGAGGCGGTGGGCGATTCGGTGCCACAAGTTCGGGTCAGTTCCCTCGACGAAGCGATCGAGCAAAGCCGTGCGCTGGCCCAGCCTGGCGATGCGGTACTGCTGTCGCCTGCCTGCGCCAGTTTTGACATGTTCAAGAACTATGAAGAGCGCGGCCATTTGTTTGCCCGTGCCGTGGAGGTGCTGGCATGATTTTCGGCATCCTCAAGCCTTATCCTTCGCCGCTGATCACGGGCCGTGGCATCGATCTCGACTTTCCGTTGCTGGCCGGTTGCCTGACCCTGCTCGGCCTTGGGCTGGTGATGATTACTTCGGCGTCGTCCGAAGTTGCCGCCTTGCAGTCGGGCAACACGCTGTACCACATGATCCGCCACCTGTTTTACATCGTCCTCGGTCTGGGCGCGTGCATCATGACCATGATGGTGCCGATTGCGACCTGGCAACGCCTGGGCTGGTTGTTGCTGATCGGTGCGTTTGGCTTGCTGGTGATGGTGCTTATTCCAGGTATCGGGCGTGAAGTGAACGGCTCCATGCGCTGGATCGGGTTCAGCTTCTTTAACGTGCAGCCTTCCGAAATCGCCAAGGTTTTCGTGGTGATCTACCTCGCGGGCTACCTGGTGCGCCAGCAGAAAGAAGTTCGCGAGAGCTGGATGGGCTTCTTCAAGCCTTTCATTGTTTTACTGCCTATGGCTGGCCTGCTGCTCATGGAGCCGGACTTCGGTGCCACGGTTGTAATGATGGGCGCGGCGGCTGCCATGTTGTTCCTGGGTGGTGTCGGCCTGTTCCGCTTCGCCCTGATGGTGGCGCTGGCGGTGGGTGCGGTGTTTGTTCTGGTCCAGGCGCAGCCTTACCGGATGGCGCGCTTGATCACGTTCACCGACCCGTGGTCCGACCAGTTCGGTTCCGGCTACCAACTGACCCAGGCACTGATCGCGTTCGGTCGCGGGGAGTGGCTTGGCGTCGGTTTGGGTAACAGCGTGCAAAAACAGTTCTACCTGCCTGAAGCGCACACCGACTTTGTGTTCTCGGTGCTGGCTGAAGAACTGGGCGTAGTCGGCTCGTTGCTGACCGTTGGCCTGTTTGTATTCGTCTGTGTTCGCGGCATGTACATCGGCTTGTGGGCCGAGCGCGCCAAACAGTATTTCGCGGCCTATATGGCGTACGGCTTGTCGTTCCTGTGGATCGGCCAGTTCCTGATCAATATCGGGGTAAACGTCGGTTTGCTGCCCACCAAGGGTCTGACCCTGCCATTCCTCAGTTATGGCGGCAGCTCGCTGGTGATTTGCTGTGTGTGCATGGGCTTGTTGCTGCGCATCGAGTGGGAGAGTCGAACCCACCTGGGTAGCGAAGAGACCGATTTCAAAGAAAGCGACTTCGATGAGGAGCCGACCCATGGGCGCTAATGTGCTGATCATGGCGGGCGGCACCGGCGGCCACGTGTTCCCGGCGCTGGCCTGCGCCCGCGAGTTCGAAGCTCGGGGCTACACCGTGCACTGGCTCGGTACTCCCCGTGGCATCGAGAACGAACTGGTTGAACCTGCTGGTTTCAAACTGCACCTGATCAATGTCGCGGGCTTGCGGGGCAAGAGCAAACTGTCGCTGATCAAAGCGCCCTTTGTGCTGCTCAATGCGCTGTTTCAGGCGCGCAAGATCATTCGCCAGCTCAAGCCGGTGTGTGTGCTGGGCTTTGGTGGCTACGTGACCGGACCTGGCGGTCTGGCAGCCAAAATCTGCGGTGTGCCGGTGATCATTCACGAGCAGAACGCGGTAGCCGGCACGGCCAATCGTCTGCTTGTGCCCATGACCCGTCGCGTGTGCGAAGCCTTCCCTGAAACCTTCGCGGCCTGCGACAAACTGCGTACCACCGGCAACCCGGTACGTCCTGAACTGTTCACCCTTGCGCCACGGGCCGCACTGGAAGGGCGCAAGACGCGCCTGCTGGTGCTGGGTGGCAGCCTGGGCGCTGAACCGCTGAACAAATTGTTGCCTGAAGCCTTGGCCAGGCTGCCGGCTGACGTTCGTCCTGACGTGTTTCATCAGGCAGGCAAACAGCATGACCAGATTACAGCCGAGCGCTACACCGCGGTCGGTGTCGAGGCTGATGTGCAGCCTTTTATCAAAGACATGGCCCATGCCTATGGCTGGGCCGACCTGGTGGTTTGTCGCGCAGGCGCGCTGACCGTCAGTGAACTGGCTGCGGCCGGTCTGCCTTCGCTGCTGGTGCCTTTGCCCCACGCGATTGACGACCATCAGAGCCGTAATGCCGACTTTTTGGCACGCGAGGGCGCAGCCTTCCTGATGCCGCAAGCGACAACTGGCGCAGCCGAACTGGCTGCACGCCTGACAGAGGTTTTGATGCAACCGGAACGACTGAACAGCATGGCGGCCAATGCCCGCCGCCTGGCCAAACCTGATGCGACCCGCAACGTTGTAGATATCTGCCTGGAGGTGGCCAATGGTTGAGAATCAAAAAGCTATGCCACAACCCGAGATGCGTCGCATCCGTCGTATCCACTTTGTCGGTATCGGCGGTGTGGGCATGTGCGGCATTGCCGAGGTGTTGCTGAACCTGGGTTATGACGTGTCGGGTTCGGACTTGAATGCATCACCTGTGACCGAGCGTCTTGAGTCGTTCGGTGCGCAAATTTTTATCGGTCACCGCGCCGAAAACGCCGCCAACGCCGATGTGCTGGTGGTGTCGAGTGCCGTTAATACCTCCAACCCTGAGGTCGCGACTGCCCTGGAGCGCCGTATTCCGGTAGTGCCTCGGGCCGAGATGCTGGCTGAGCTGATGCGCTATCGCCACGGCATCGCCGTTGCCGGTACACACGGTAAAACCACCACGACCAGCCTGCTGGCTTCGGTGTTCGCGGCCGGTGGCCTGGACCCGACGTTCGTGATCGGTGGTCGCCTGAATGCAGCTGGCACCAATGCACAGCTGGGCACCAGCCGTTACCTGATTGCCGAAGCTGACGAGAGCGATGCCAGCTTCCTGCACCTGCAACCAATGGTTGCAGTGGTCACCAACATCGACGCCGACCACATGGCGACCTATGAAGGTGACTTCAACAAGCTGAAGAAGACCTTCGTAGAGTTCCTGCACAACCTGCCGTTCTACGGTTTGGCCGTGCTGTGCCTGGACGATCCGGTGGTGCGTGAAATCCTGCCGCTGGTCAAGCGTCCGACCGTCACCTACGGCTTCAGTGAAGCGGCTGACGTGCGCGCGATCAATGTTCGCCAGCAAGGCATGCAGACGTTCTTCACTGTGCTGCGCCCGGACCGCGAGCCGCTGGACGTGTCGGTGAACATGCCGGGTAACCACAACGTACTCAATGCCCTGGCAACCATCTGCATTGCCAGCGATGAAGGCATCAGCGATGAAGCCATCGTTCAGGGCTTGTCGGGTTTTGAGGGTGTGGGTCGTCGCTTCCAGGTGTACGGCGAGCTGCCTGTTGAAGGCGGCAGCGTGATGCTGGTCGATGATTACGGTCATCACCCGACGGAAGTCGCAGCGGTCATCAAGGCCGTACGCGGTGGCTGGCCGGAGCGCCGTCTGGTGATGGTTTACCAGCCGCACCGTTTCAGCCGTACCCGTGACCTGTACGACGATTTCGTCCAGGTGCTGGCCGATGCCAACGTATTGCTGTTGATGGAAGTCTACCCGGCCGGCGAAGAGCCGATTCCGGGCGCTGACAGCCGCCAGCTGTGCCACAGCATCCGCCAGCGCGGTCAGTTGGACCCGATCTACATCGAGCGCGGCGTTGAGCTGGCGCCGATCGTCAAGCCGCTGCTGCGCGCCGGCGACATCCTGTTGTGCCAAGGGGCAGGCGATATCGGCCGTCTGGCACCGCAACTTATCAAGAGCCCGCTGTTCGCCGGTGCTGTTGTTGCTACCAGTGAAGGAAAGTTGAAATGACTGCTGCCTACGCCAACCTGTTCTCGACCATTGCCCCTGCCGATTTTGGCCGCGTGGCGGTGCTGTTCGGCGGCAAAAGCGCTGAGCGTGAAGTCTCGTTGAAATCGGGCAATGCCGTACTGGGTGCGCTGCAAAGCGCCGGTGTGGATGCCTTCGGTATCGATGTGGGCGATGACTTCATCACCCGCATCACCCACGAAAAGATCGACCGTGCGTTCATCATCCTTCACGGTCGTGGCGGTGAAGACGGCAGCATGCAAGGCCTGCTGGAGTGCCTGGGCATCCCCTATACCGGCAGTGGCATCCTCGCGTCGGCCCTGGCCATGGACAAGCTGCGTACCAAGCAGGTGTGGCACAGCCTGGGTATTCCAACGCCGCGTCACGCCGTGTTGAGCAGCGAAGCCGACTGTATTTGTGCAGCCAAGGAACTGAGCTTCCCTTTGATCGTCAAACCGGCACATGAAGGTTCAAGTATCGGTATGGCCAAGGTGAATAATGTTGACGAGTTGATCGTCGCCTGGGCCGATGCCAGCAAGTACGACTCGCAAGTGTTGGTTGAACAATGGATCTCGGGTCCGGAGTTCACCATCGCCACCCTGCGTGACCAGGTGTTGCCTCCTATTGCCCTGGGTACGCCGCACACCTTTTACGACTACGACGCCAAGTACGTGGCCAACGATACCCAGTATCGAATCCCGTGCGGCCTCGACAGTGCCAAGGAACAAGAGCTCATGGACCTCACGGCGAAAGCCTGCGAGGCGATCGGCATTGCCGGTTGGGGCCGCCTGGACGTGATGCAGGACACCGCAGGCCAGTTCTGGCTGCTGGAAGTCAACACCGCGCCGGGCATGACCGATCACAGCCTGGTGCCGATGGCGGCCAAGGCGGCGGGTCTGGATTTTCAACAGTTGGTGCTGTCGATTCTGGCGGCAAGCTTAGAGGCGCGGGGTTAAGTCCATGCAAGGTGCATCGCTTCGTCATCAACCACCTGCTCCCGGCCGCAAGCCGGTGCCGCGTGGCGCCAGCCGGATGGTGGCGAAAGAGCCGATGTCGGTGCGTTTGCCAAAAGCCAATTTTGGCTTTTTGAAAGCCTTGTTCTGGCCGGTACTGCTGGTGGCTCTGGGTTATGGCACCTACGAAGGTGCACAGCGTTTGATGCCGTATGCAGATCGGCCGATCACCAATGTCAACGTGCAGGGTGATTTGACTTACATCAGCCAGCAAGCCGTGCAGCAGCGTATCGCTCCGTATGTGGCGGCGAGCTTCTTCACAGTAGACCTGGCAGGCATGCGCACCGAGCTTGAGCAAATGCCCTGGATCGCCCACGCCGAAGTTCGTCGTGTATGGCCCGACCAGGTGGTGATTCGCCTTGAAGAGCAACTGCCGGTCGCCCGCTGGGGTGATGAAGCACTGCTCAACAACCAGGGCCAGGCGTTCACCCCGCGTGAGCTGGCCAACTATGAGCATTTGCCGCAGCTGTTTGGCCCACAACGGGCTCAGCAGCAAGTGATGCAGCAGTATCAGGTGTTGAGCCAGATGCTGCGTCCGATGGGTTTTTCAATTGCCCGGCTGGAATTGCGTGAGCGCGGTAGCTGGTTCCTGACCACCGGAGCCGGCAGTGCAGGGCCAGGGATCGAGTTGCTGTTGGGGCGCGATCATCTGGTAGAAAAAATGCGTCGCTTCATAGCCATCTATGAAAAAACGCTGAAAGAACAGATTACAAACATAGCGCGCATCGATTTGCGTTATGCCAACGGATTGGCCGTCGGCTGGCGGGAACCTGTGGCACCCACGATAGCCCAACCCGCTGTCGCGAAGAATTAAGAAGAGGCAGGACCCATGGCAAATGTGCAAAGCGGAAAAATGATCGTCGGCCTCGATATCGGCACCTCCAAGGTGGTTGCGCTGGTGGGCGAGGTCGGTGAAGACGGCGTTATCGAGATCGTCGGTATTGGCACGCATCCGTCCCGGGGCCTGAAGAAAGGCGTGGTGGTGAACATCGAGTCCACCGTGCAATCGATCCAGCGCGCCATCGAAGAAGCGCAGCTGATGGCCGGTTGCCGGATTCACTCGGCGTTTGTCGGCGTTGCCGGCAACCACATCCGCAGCCTGAACTCCCACGGCATCGTGGCGATTCGGGATCGCGAAGTCAGCTCGGCCGACCTTGAACGCGTACTCGACGCTGCCCAGGCCGTCGCGATTCCGGCTGACCAGCGCGTGCTGCATACCCTGGCGCAGGACTACGTGATCGACAACCAGGAAGGCGTTCGTGAGCCACTGGGCATGTCGGGCGTGCGTCTGGAAGCCAAGGTTCACGTAGTGACGTGCGCCGTGAATGCTGCACAGAACATCGAGAAATGCGTGCGCCGCTGTGGCCTTGAGGTGGACGACATCATCCTCGAGCAACTGGCGTCGGCTTACTCGGTGCTGACCGATGACGAAAAAGAACTGGGCGTTTGCCTGGTCGATATCGGTGGCGGCACCACCGACATCGCGATCTTCACCGAAGGCGCGATTCGCCACACGGCAGTGATCCCGATTGCGGGTGATCAGGTGACCAACGACATCGCGATGGCGCTGCGTACACCGACCCAATATGCCGAAGAAATCAAGATTCGTTACGCCTGTGCACTGGCCAAGCTGGCTGGCGCCGGCGAAACCATCAAGGTGCCGAGCGTAGGCGATCGTCCACCGCGCGAGCTGTCGCGTCAGGCGTTGGCCGAGGTGGTCGAACCGCGTTACGACGAACTGTTCACCCTGATCCAGGCGGAGCTGCGTCGCAGCGGCTACGAAGACCTGATCCCTGCAGGCATCGTTTTGACCGGTGGTACTTCAAAGATGGAAGGCGCGGTCGAACTGGCCGAAGAGATCTTCCACATGCCGGTTCGCCTGGGCGTGCCGCACAGCTTCAAGGGCTTGACCGACGTTGTGCGCAATCCGATTTACTCCACCGCTGTGGGCTTGTTGCTGTACGGACTGCAAAAGCAGTCAGACGGTATTTCCATATCGGGTATCAGCAACCGCGACAACTACAGCAGTGACGAACAAAAAGCCCCTGTGCTTGAGCGCCTGAAGCGCTGGGTGCAGGGCAACTTTTAAAGCTTGAGCTGTAAAAAGATTCAAAGCGGTAGAAGTAGGCGAAAAAAACTAGAGAACTGAAAGGAGAGGGACCATGTTCGAACTCGTAGACAACATCCCGCAAAGCCCGGTAATCAAGGTTATCGGTGTTGGTGGTGGCGGTGGCAATGCTGTTAACCATATGGTTAAGAGCAACATCGAAGGCGTGGAATTCATCTGCGCCAACACTGACGCGCAAGCGCTGAAAAGCATTGGCGCTCGTACCATCCTGCAACTGGGCACTGGCGTGACCAAGGGCCTGGGTGCCGGCGCGAATCCGGAGGTCGGTCGTCAGGCCGCTCTGGAAGACCGTGAGCGCATCGCTGAAGTGTTGCAGGGCACCAACATGGTGTTCATCACCACGGGCATGGGCGGTGGTACCGGTACCGGTGCTGCGCCGATCATTGCCGAAGTGGCCAAGGAAATGGGCATTCTCACCGTTGCGGTGGTGACTCGTCCGTTCCCGTTCGAAGGTCGCAAGCGCATGCAGATCGCTGACGAAGGTATTCGTCTACTGTCCGAAAGCGTCGATTCGTTGATCACGATTCCGAACGAAAAACTGCTCACCATCCTGGGCAAGGACGCAAGCCTGCTGTCGGCTTTCGCCAAGGCCGATGACGTGTTGGCCGGTGCCGTGCGCGGTATCTCCGACATCATCAAGCGTCCGGGCATGATCAACGTCGACTTTGCCGACGTGCGTACCGTGATGAGCGAAATGGGCATGGCAATGATGGGCACTGGCTGCGCCAGCGGTCCGAACCGTGCACGTGAAGCGACCGAAGCGGCTATCCGCAACCCGTTGCTTGAAGACGTAAACCTGGAAGGCGCTCGCGGCATCCTGGTCAACATCACCGCCGGTCCTGACCTGTCCCTGGGTGAGTACTCCGACGTGGGTAGCATCATCGAAGCCTTTGCTTCCGAGCACGCGATGGTGAAGGTCGGTACCGTTATCGATCCGGACATGCGCGACGAACTGCATGTGACCGTGGTTGCTACCGGTCTGGGCGCAAAAATCGAGAAGCCGGTCAAGGTCATCGACAACAGCGTTCAAGCCTCGTACGCAGCTTCTGCGGCACACAACGCACCTGCTCGTCAGGAAGCGCGTACCGAGCGTCAGGAACAGCCGGTGGTCAACTACCGTGACCTGGACCGTCCGACCGTGATGCGTAACCAGGCACAGCAAGGCGCGACGACCGCTGCCAAGCTCAATCCTCAAGACGATCTGGATTACCTGGACATCCCGGCTTTCCTGCGTCGACAGGCTGATTAATGAAATCAATCAGGGCTATTAAGGTGATTGGTGTTCAGCAAAGGCTCGGTCTGCTATTATCGCCAGCCTTTGTTGATACCAGTTCGCAATTTGCGCTGAAGCGGCCAATGCCATGATTAAACAACGCACCCTGAAAAATATTATCCGTGCCACAGGTGTCGGCCTGCACTCCGGTGAGAAGGTCTACCTGACCCTCAAGCCTGCGCCTGTGGATACCGGCATCGTGTTTTGTCGTGCAGACCTTGACCCTGTTGTGCAGATCCCTGCGCGCGCGGAAAACGTCGGCGAGACGACGATGTCGACCACGTTGGTCAACGGCGATGTAAAAGTAGACACGGTAGAGCACTTGCTCTCGGCCATGGCTGGCCTGGGGATCGATAACGCCTACGTCGAACTCTCCGCGTCTGAAGTCCCGATTATGGACGGTAGCGCCGGGCCTTTCGTGTTTCTGATTCAATCTGCCGGCCTGGAAGAACAGGACGCGCCGAAGAAGTTCATCCGTATCCTGCGTGAAGTGACAGTGGAAGATGGCGACAAGCGCGCCACTTTCGTCCCTTTCGAAGGGTTCAAGGTGAGCTTCGAGATCGATTTCGATCACCCGGTTTTCCGTAACCGCACCCAAAGTGCAACCGTGGATTTCTCAAGTACTTCGTTTGTAAAAGAAGTCAGCCGCGCACGTACCTTTGGTTTCATGAGTGACATCGAGTACCTGCGCAAGCACAACCTCGCACTCGGCGGTAGCGTAGAAAACGCGATCGTGGTCGACGCGGATGGTGTACTGAACGAAGACGGCCTTCGCTATGAAGACGAATTCGTGAAGCACAAGATCCTCGACGCCATTGGCGACCTTTACCTGTTGGGCAACAGCCTGATCGGTGAATTCAAGGGCTTCAAGTCTGGCCATGCACTGAACAACCAGCTGATTCGCAAGCTGCTTGAGCAGACCGATGCGTGGGAAGTCGTGACCTTTGAAGATGCCAGCACTGCACCGATCTCGTACATGCGTCCGGTTGCGGCAGTTTAAGTAAAACTTCTTTCTCTAGTTTTTGAAGGCCACCCTCGGGTGGCCTTTTTTTTGGTTGCGATTACGTCGTGTACCGGTGTTATTCCGTGGTTTTAGGCTTCAGGGCATTGAGCCCGGTTTCATTGATATCCATGACCCGGTTTCTGCCGCGCTTCTTGGCTTGATAGAGGGCTTTATCGGCAGTGCTGATCAGTTGGTCCTGAGCGTCACCCGGTTTTGCGTAGCGGGTGCAGGCACCCAGGCTGACAGTGAGCTTGTGGGTTGCCAGGTTGGCAGGCTCCATGTGCTCCACCGCGCTGCGAATCTTTTCAGCCAGCAGGCGAGTACCCGCGGCGTCGGTCTCGGTCAGGACAACGGCAAATTCCTCGCCGCCATAGCGGGCAGCCAGATCGGCGGGGCGGCGCACGTGGGCCTTGATTGCCTGTGCGACCTGGCGCAAGGCTTCATCACCGGCCTGATGACCATAGCTGTCGTTGAAGGCCTTGAAATGATCGATATCAATCATGATCAGTGACAGCGGCGCGCCCGTGCGTTGCGCCCGTCGCCATTCCATATCCAGTGTTTTGTCCAGCATGCGCCGATTGGCCAGCCCGGTAAGCGGGTCGGTGGAGGCCAGGGTTGCAAGCTCCAGCTCGGCGCGTTGGCGCAGGCGCAGTTCGCGGACCAGGAGCCAGGTGAGCCATAGCAGGCCCATGCAGAGCAGCAGGGTGGCGCTGCCGATCAACAGGGCCGTGTGCTGCCAGTTACTGAAAATGTGCTCGGTCGACAAGGCAACCACGACCACCATGGGCAGTTCGTTGACCTGCGCGAAGTTGTACAGGCGTTTCAGGTTGTAGGCACCGGACATGGCGGTAAAGCTGCCGTAGCGTTCGGTGAGAAAGCGCAGAAAGGTTGGCGACTGGCTCAGGTCCTGGCCGGTGTAAAACTTGGTCGCCGCCGGAGACTGGCTCAGCAGGATACCGTCCGTGCTGATCAGGCTGATGTTTCCTGTCGGTCCAAGGTCCAGCCCGCGAAACAGATTCTGAAAGTAGCTTATTTTCATCTGGGCGACGGCAACGCCGCCAAAACGCCCGTCGGGGGCTGTAATTCTACGGCTCAAAATCAGGTTCCAGTCATTGGGGCTCTCGCTGACAAGCAGGGGGCGACTGATGTAGAGCTCATCATTTTTTGCAGTGAGGTGGACCTTGAACCAGGGCTGCTGGCGGGCGTCGTCCAGCGAGGCCACCGGAGGGCGAGAGCTGGCAATCAGTTTGCCTTCGGCATCGAGTACAAAGAACCCGGCGTTGGAGGGCGCCTCAATAGCCCTGTCGAAGAGCACCGACTTTTGAGTCTGTGGCGAAAGAGGGGCCAATGCCTGGCTTTGCATCAAGTTGATCAGGTTGCTCAGGGAGGTGTCGTAGATCGAGAGCGTGTTGCGAATATCCCGGCTGATCAGTTGCACAATGTTCAGCGCAGCGCGTGCAGCGTCTTGCTCGGTGTTGCGGTACTCCCTGACCAGCAAATAGCCAACGATGCTGAGGATGGCCAGCACCGAGAGGGCGCTGGCCCCGACCAGCATGCGTCGGGTGATGATGTGTGAACGCGGGGAAAAAGGAATGGGCTTACCCTCACAGATACGATTTTTGCCCTGCCGTAAGGGGATGCCTTACAGAGATAAGGCCAGCTAAAAAGCTGGCCTTATGGTCAAGGATTAAAACACATCAATAGGATAGTCGATGATTACCCGGTACTCATCGACATCATTGTCGACGCTCTGGTAAGCCGTGTTGCCGCGGTTGGTTGCCCAGCGCAGGCTCACTGCCAGATCCTTGGCCTTGCCTTCCTGAAGCACATACTTGAGCCCCAGGTCGCGCTCCCAGTGGTGGGCATTCTTGCCTTCGGGGTTGTACCAGTTGCTGTAGCCGATGCTGTTGGCGTCAGCCTTGGTCAAATCCAGTTCGCCGCGAGAGTACGAGGCGCTGGCCGTCAGCCCGGCAAGGCCAAGCCCGGCGAAGTCATATTCGTATTGCAGCTTCCAGGAGCGCTCATTCGGGCCGTTGAAGTCCGAGTACTGCTGCGAGTTGTCGAGGTATACGCTGTCACCTTGATAGAGATAGTCAAAAGGTGTGTTGCCGTTGACCCGCTGGTAGACCGCCGTCACCTTGTGTCCGTCTACTCCGACTGCAAAGTGCAGGCTGAAGGTGTTGTTGTCGATATCACCCAGCAGCGCCTTGCCGGTGTCCTGGGTGTGATAGAAGTGCAGGCCGGGATTGAGGCTGATGCTCTCGGTCAGTGCATAGGTGTAATCCAGGTCGTAGTAGTACTGGTTCCAGATGTCCTGCAACTGCGCCGCATATAAATTGCTGGTAACGCCGGGCACGCCGCTCCAGGAAGTACCGGCCCAGGTGATGTGCTTGCTGCTCTGATCGCCAAGGTTGCCGTAGGTGGTAGTCAGGCGGCGCATGCCGCTCTGGTTGTAGGGCTTTTCAAAACTGACCTGGCCGCCTTCGAACATCCAGCCATCGACACTGTTGTTGGTCAGGCTGACACCGCGAAAGGTCTGGGGCAGCATGCGGGTTTCGCCGCCGGCAATCACCGGGTTGGTCAAAAACAGGTCGCCTGCCTTGAGCTCGGTATCAAAGGCACGGATTTTCAGTGCCGCTCCGGCAGACGAGAAAGAGGTGGGCGCTTTGCCATTGCCATCACTGACCGGCAGGATGCTGCTGCCATCCGTTCCGCCACCGCCATCGAGCTTGAGCCCAAGCAGGGCGTAGGCATCCAGGCCGAAACCGACCGTGCCCTGGGTGAAGCCCGACTCAAATTTGCCAATAAAACCCTGGCCCCATTCCTTGCTGTCTTCAGCATGGGGGCTGCGGATATCGTGGTTCATGTAGTAGTTGCGAGTGTTGATTTTCAGGCTTGAGCCTTCGATAAAACCGTCTTTTGCGGCGTCGTCACCTGCATGGGCGAAAGGGGGGATCGTTGCAGCCAGGGCAATGAATAACGGACTGAGTTTGAGTGAGTACTTCACCAGTGAGTTGCTCCTTGAAAGTGGCGGCAGTTGTTATTTTGATCAAAAAACAGGTTGTCCCTGATCGCACTCCAGAGAGGCAGTGCTTTTTTTTTAAAACAAAAAAAAGCCGCTATGGTAGCGGCTTTTGAAACAATCAGTCATATGCTTGGCAGATGACTGACTGGGTCGGGAAGTCTGGAGGGGGGGAATCAGCTGTCTTTGGCTTCATCCGAAACGCTGGTTTTGGCTTGTGTTTGCGAGTGGTCGGCGTCGTTTTGATGGCGTGCCGTCAGCTCTGCCTGGTTCTGTTCAAAAGAAGCTGCACGTGCCGCATTTTGTGCGACGAATGCCGGTGATTCTTCCGCCATGGCCAAAGGCGACAACAACAAAGACGACAAAACGAAAACGCTGGCCATACCCATACTGCTGGACATTTCAAAGACCTTCTTGCTTAGCAAGTGCTGTGTGATGGGCTAAATCTATAGTGGCAGGCGGGGTCGAAAAAGCTTTGTTTTAGACAAGGACTTTTGCGTTTTAGGTAACAAATGTGAGGAGTGCGGGCTAGACGCTTTGCCACTGTTGGAGCGGGCTTGCTCGCGATGGCATCACCTTGATTGACCTGGTTGACCTAGGCGTCTGCATCGCGAGCAAGCCCGCTCCCACAAGGTTAAATCGGTAAATAAATCCCGAACGTATTGCGTCCACCGCCGCTGCGTACAAACACTTCGCCACCGTGCATTTGCGCAATGGCTTTGACGATGGCCAGCCCCAGGCCGTGGTTGGCACCACTGTTATAGCGGGCCGCATCTACCCGATAAAAACGCTCGAACAGCCGTGGTAAATGTTCTGGCGCAATCGGCTCCCCAGGATTGCTGACACTGATGGTCACCTGATCCGCCGTGTGGCTGATCTGAACGTCAATCGATTGCCCGGCTTCGGTATGTTGCACGGCATTGTTCAGCAAGTTGATCAGCGCCCGACGCAGGTGGGCTTTTTCGATATTGACCTGGGCATCGCCGCTGACCTTCACCTCAACCTGCGCATCCTCAAGAATGAACTCCAGGTAATCCAGGGTCGTGGCCACTTCGTCTGCCAGGGAGGCGTGGATCAGTTTGTTCGCTTTGCTCCCTTGGTCGGCGCTGGCCAGAAACAGCATGTCATTGATGATGCTGCGCAGGCGCTCCAGTTCCTCGAGGTTGGATTGCAGCACCTCGAAGTAGTGCTCGGCCGAACGTCCCCGCGTCAGTGCGACCTGGGTCTGGCCAATCAGGTTGGTCAGCGGGGAGCGCAGTTCATGGGCCACGTCGGCATTGAATGACTCCAGGCGGGTGTAGGCCTGCTCGACCCGGTCCAGGGTGGCATTGAAGGCACTCACCAGTTGGTCCAGCTCCGGCGCCAGCGGCGCAAGGTGCAAGCGCCCGGACAAGCGCGGCGGAGCCAGTTTTTGCGCTTCCTGGGATAAATCGTTCAACGGTTTGAGACCAATGCGCGCCACCCAATAGCCGAGCAGCGAGGCCAGAAGCACGCCAACAGCCGCCAGGCTGACCAGCGCGATGAGCAGGTGGTGCTGGGTCTGGCGAAAGGTGTGCGTATCGATGGCAATCAAAAAGCGCAGTGCCGGGCGCTGTTCCTTGGCTGCAATCTCGCTGATGAGTACCTTGAACGGGTCAGCCTGGCCAGGCAGCCGCAAGTCCCGCACGCCGACCGGGCCTTGGGCGAATTCGCGCACTGTGGCCTCGGGGTTGCCGTATTCATAGGAAGGATCAGCGCTGATGGCCCAGAACCGGATGCGTTTGTCCTCTTCGCTGAGCAGCTTGAGCTTGGCGCTGATCTTGGCCCAGTGTTCGGGCGTGCCGTAACGATTGACGGACGATTCCAGCACGCTGTATCGCGCATCCAGTTCCGCTTCGGGCAGGCGCCCGATGCTTTTGTCGACCTGCTGGTAAAGCGCTCCGCCAATCAACACAAACACCAGCAGCGCGACGAGGGCGAACATCGCACTCAAGCGCATGGCGATGGAGTCCAGGGCCTTGAACCGCTTAATCACCGCGCCGCTCCAGCACATAACCCATGCCACGGATGGTGTGCAGCAACTTGTGCTCGAACGGTCCGTCGAGCTTGGCGCGCAAGCGCTTGATCGCCACTTCGACCACGTTGGCATCGCTGTCGAAATTGATGTCCCAGACCATCTCGGCAATGGCCGTCTTGGACAGGATTTCACCCTGGCGCCGCGCCAGTACGCTAAGCAACGAAAACTCCTTGGCGGTCAGATCCAGGCGGGTTCCGGCGCGACTGGCCTTGCGGCTGATCAGATCTATCCACAGGTCGTCGACAGTGACCTGCACCGGTTCGTGACCACCACCGCTGCGACGGGTCAGGGCTTGCAGGCGGGCCACCAGTTCCAGAAATGAAAACGGTTTGCCCAGATAGTCGTCGGCGCCTTCACGCAATCCGCGAATCCGGTCTTCGACCCGCTCCCGTGCCGTCAGCATGATCACCGGGGTTTGCTTGCGCCCGCGCAGGGCCCTCAGTACCCCGAAGCCATCGAGGCCGGGCAGCATGACATCGAGCACGATCACCGCGTAATCGCTCTCCATCGCCAGGTGCAGACCTTCGATGCCGTCGCGGGCAACATCCACCGTATAACCTTGCTCGGTCAGCCCGCGGTGCAGGTAGTCGGCGGTTTTCTCTTCATCTTCAACGATCAGAACGCGCATAACCTGCCTCAGTGATCGGTTTGGAACGATGGAACAGCCGCTCAAGCCACAAGTATATGACCGGTGTGGTAAACAGGGTCAGGGCCTGGCTCACCAGCAGCCCGCCAACCACGGCAATCCCCAGGGGCTGGCGCAGTTCTGCGCCGGTGCCATAGCCGAGCATCAGCGGCAAGGCGCCGAGGAGGGCGGCGAGGGTGGTCATGATGATCGGCCGGAACCGGGTGATACAGGCTTCATAGATGGCATCTTCCGGGCTCAGGCCGCGATTGCGCTGGGCATCCAGGGCAAAGTCGATCATCAGGATGCCGTTTTTCTTGACGATACCGATCAGCAGCACCAGCCCGATCAACGCCATGATTGAAAAGTCCTGCCCGCATATCCACAGCATCAGCAGCGCACCGAGCCCGGCTGATGGCAGGGTCGAAATGATCGTCAACGGGTGTACAAAGCTTTCATAGAGCACCCCCAGAATGATGTACACCGCCACCAGCGCCGCCAGAATCAGCCACGGCTGGCTGGCCAGCGAGCTCTGGAACGCCTGTGCGGCGCCCTGGAAGTTGCCGCTGATGGTGCTCGGCATGCCGATTTCGTTTTTCGCCTGATTGAGCATCAGCACGGCATCGCCCAAGGCCACGCCGGGCGCGAGGTTGAACGACAGGTTGGCTGCCGGGAACATGCCGTCATGACTGATCGAAAGCGGCCCGCTCGCAGGCGCGTCTACCTTGGCCACGGCAGACAGGGGCACCATGTCCCCGGTCAGCGGCGAGCGCAGGTAGAAGTAGCCCAGGCTTTCGGCTTTGCCTCGCTGCTGCGCGTCCACCTCCAGAATGACGTTGTACTGGTTGGTCTCGGTCTGGAATTCATTGACCTGGCGCTGGCCGAACGCGTCATACAGCGCTTCATCGACATCGGTAGCGGTCAGGCCGAAGCGGGCTGCAGCGTTCCGGTCGATGCTGATGTGGGTGATGCTGCCGCCCAGTTGCAGGTCGTTGGACAAGTCGCGAAAGGCCGGGTTGGCGCGCAGTTTTTCGGTCAGGCGCTGGGTCCAGGTGGTGAGCGTCGGGCCGTCGTTGCTTTTGAGCACGTATTGATACTGGCTGCGGCTTGGCCCCGAACTGAGGTTGATGTCCTGGCCTGCGCGCAGATACAGCACGATGCCCGGCACCTTGGCCAGTTGCGGGCGAATCCGGTCGATAAATTCGCTGGCCGACACATCGCGCTGGCTCCGGTCCTTGAGGGCAATCCAGAAGCGGCCGTTGGCGATGGTCTGGTTGCTGCCGGTGACGCCCACGGAGTGGGAAAAAGCCTGGACCGCAGGGTCGTTGCTGATGATGTTGGCCAGCGCCAGATGCTTTTGTGTCATGTCAGGGAACGAAATGTCGGACGCCGCTTCGCTGGTGCCGAGCACGAAGCCGGTGTCCTGTACCGGGAAGAAACCCTTGGGGATCAGCACGTACCCGGCGATGGCCATGGCCAGCGTCACGCCAAAAATGCCGAGCATCAACCGCTGGTGCGCCAGGGCGCGCTTCAAGATCTTTTCGTACCCCGCCAGCAAACGTTCGCCAAAGCCCGGCCTGGCATCTGGCTTGTGCACCGGCGAGCGCATAAACAGGGCCGCCAGCGTCGGGGCGAGGGTCAGTGACACCAGTACCGAAATCAGGATGGTCGAGGTCGCTGTCAGGGCGAACTCCTTGAACAGCCGCCCGACCACGCCGCCCATAAACAGCAATGGAATAAACGCGGCCACCAGCGAAAAGCTGATGGAGACCACGGTAAAACCAATCTCGCTGGAGCCCTTGATCGCGGCGTCGCGCATGCTTTCGCCTGCTTCCAGATGGCGGTGAATGTTCTCCACCACCACGATCGCATCGTCGACCACAAACCCCACGGCGACCACAATCGCCACCAGTGTCAGGTTGTTGAGACTGAAGCCCAGCACATACATAAGGGCAAAGCTTGCGATCAGCGAAACCCCGAGCACCGCCGACACAATCAGGGTGGCGGACCACTGGCGCAAAAACAGCGCCATCACCGCAACCACCAGCAGCACGGCAATCAGCAGGGTGATTTCAACCTCATGCAAGGACGCGCGAATGGTCTTGGTGCGGTCACTCAGCACGGTCACTTCGACGGAGGCGGGGAGCATGGCTTGCAGGCCGGGCAGGGCGGCCTGGATGCGGTCTACGGTTTCAACGATGTTCGCCCCCGGCTGGCGGGAGATCACCAGATTCAGACCCGGCTGGTGCCCGGACCAGGCTTGTACGTAATCGTTTTCTGCACCGTTGACCACTCGCGCCACGTCACGCAGTTGCACGGGCGCGCCGTCCTTGTACGAGACGATCAATTGGCCGTATTCGTCCGCATCAAACAACTGATCGTTGGTCGACAGGGTGGAGATGCTCGACGGGCCGTACAGCGCGCCCTTGGCCAGATTGAGGCTGGTTTGCTGGATAGCCAGGCGAATATCGGCCAGGGTCAGGCCAATGGCAGCCAGCTTGTCGGCCGAGGCCTGGACCCGGATCGCCGGGCGTTGCTGGCCGGTGATGTTGATCAGGCCCACGCCATCAATCTGGCTGATCTGGCGCGCCAGCAGGGTTTCGACGTAATCGCTGAGTTCTGTGCCGGGCATGTGCAATGAACTGATGCTCAGTATCAGCACCGGGCTGTCGGCCGGGTTGACCTTCTTCCAGGTCGGCAGGGTCGGCATGTCCTTGGGTAACTTGCCGGACGCGGTGTTGATGGCCGCCTGAACCTCTTGCGCGGCGGTGTCGATGCTTTTGTCGAGGGTGAATTGCAGGGTCAGGGTGGTCGAGCCCAGCGCGCTGCTGGAGGTCATCTGGGTCATGCCGGGGATGGCGCTGAACTGCACTTCCAGCGGCGTGGCCACGGATGACGCCATCGTGTCCGGGCTGGCGCCCGGCAGCTGTGCCGACACCTGGATGGTCGGAAACTCGGCTTCGGGTAATGGCGCGATTGGCAGGCGTGGAAAGGCAATCAGCCCCACGAGCACCAGTGCAAACGTCAGCAGCACCGTGGCGACGGGGTGGTCGACGCACCAGGCGGACAGCGAGCGGCTGTTGGTCATGGCTGCACCTGAGCGGGCGTAGGCTCACTCAATATTTCAACCCGCGAGCCTGGCTTGAGCCGCGACTGGCCATCGCTGACCAGTGTGTCCCCGGGATTGACGCCGGTGATGATGCTCTGCTCGGTGTCTTGATAGACCAGCAGCACAGGCACCGTTTCGACCTTGTCGGCCTGGACCCTGTACACGAAGTAGTTGTCCAGCCCGCGCTGCACCACCTGAGGCGGGACCACCAGCGCATTCGTTGCCAGCCCTGACTGGATCTGGACATTGACCAGCTGGCCGGGCCACAGGGTTTGTTTGGGGTTGTCGAACTGAGCTTTGACCTTGATCGTGCCTGTGGTTGCCGAGACCTGATTGTCGATCAGGCTCAAGCGGCCTTCGCCCAGCGGCGTGCCGCTGCTGTCGGCGTTGCCGATAAAGGCTTTGACCCGGGCCGGGTCTTTGGCCGTGAGCAAGTCGTGCAACAGGGGGAGCTGTTGTTGGGGTAGCGAAAACTCTACGGCGATGGGGTCGATCTGGGTGACGGAAAACAGCCCCTGAGAATCGCTGACCCGCAGGAAGTTGCCCGCGTCTACCGTTCGAATCCCCACGCGGCCGGTGACGGGTGATTGAATTTGCGTGTACGACAACTGCACCTGCGCCGCCGTAATAGCCGCCTGATTACCTTGCGCCGACGCCTTGAGCTGGTTGACCAGCGCTTGTTGCTGATCGAGGGTTTGCCTGGATACGCCGTTGTCCACGCTCAACAACTGGTAGCGCTTGAGGTCGACCAGTGCCACTTGCAGCTGCGCCTGATTCTGTCCCAGTTGGGCCCTGGCCTGGTCGAGGCTGGCCTTGATCGAGCGGTCATCCAGGGTTGCCAGAAGATCGCCAGCCTTGACCTCCTGGCCTTCCTTGACCCGTATCTCGGTGAGAATGCCGTCGATTTGCGGGCGGATCATCACGCTGTGCAGTGACAACACCGCGCCAATCCCGCTGATATAGCGCGGTACGTCTTGTTGCAGCACTTGAACAACCCGTACCGGCACTGGAGCTGCGCCCGGGGACTTGCCGGGTGCGGGGCGGTTGAGCCAAAAGAGTGAAGCACCGATCAGGGCTACAACGAGGGTGCCCAGCAAGATTTTTCTAGTTGTGGTCGGCATGCCGGATAGACGCCATGTGCGTGGAGTGGGGGCTGATCATTCAGTTATAGCGCGTCGACCCGGTCAGCACGGTGACGGCTAACTGACAGTGCTGACAGTTAGCCCTGGGTAAAACACCCTGCAGGTCATTTTGGTGAGAGCAGATTGATGATTTTTACGACCAGTGAGTGCAACGCACAGGGGGCGCGCAGGTATACTGCGCGGCATTGCGCCACTTGGCCTGACTTTTTACCGCATTTCGGAGCTTTCATGACTACTCCTACACAATCGACGGCTCCTGATGCCTTGGACGCTGAACTGGTTGAGAATGAAACCACTGTGGAGACCCCGAAAAAACCGGTCATCCCGGCGTTCACTTTCCCGTTCAAGCCTTCCGAGTTTGCCAAGGCCAAGTCCCAGGGCAAGGCGTACTACCAGAAAAGCGGCCTCGGCGGCCACGACACAACCCCGGGCGCACCGCCACACGGCACACGTAAAACCATGGGCAAGCGCTGATTTATAGCTCGATGCGCTGTACCTGAATCATCCCGGCCCGTTCGTACAAACGGCGGGCCCTGGTGTTGCCCTCCATGACCTTCAGGTCAACCCAGGGCTCACCGCGCTGTGCGTACACCGCAAACACCTTCGCCAGCAGCGCCTGGCCAATGCCTTGCCCTTGATGCCGGGCATGCACCACCAAATCCTTCAGATAAGCGCTGGTCCAGCCTTGCGCAACCCCCACCACAACGCCTGAACGCAGTGCGATCAAGCACAGCTGCGGGTCGAATTCGGCGTCGTGCAGCAGGCTGTGGCTCCACTCCCCGAACGAATCAACATGGCCACTGCCGTCGCTGTAGCCCTGGCTAAGCAAGGCATGCGCCGGTTGCAACAGGTCATCGCTCAGCGAAACCAGGGTGACATCTTCAGGCCAGTGCGCAGCTGCCAGCGGGCGAGTCAGGTCTTTGCGCAACAGCAGGCAGTAATCGCTCATGTCCCTCAGTAACCTTGCTCGGCAACGGTGCGCGCCGCCAGGATCAGGCACTGTGTCAACTCGGGTGACGAGAACTTGGTCAGCACCGCATTGGCCCCGGCCAGACGGGCTTTTTCGCTGTTCATCGAGCTGTTGAGCGAGGTGTGCAGCAGCACATAAAGGTGTGCAAAGTCCGGGGTGTCGCGCACGGTGCGGGTAAAGGCATAACCGTCCATTTCCGACATCTCGATATCGGACACCAGCACATTGATCTGGTCTGGTGTGCCTTGCAGTTCCAGCAGGCGTTCGATGGCTTCCTTGGCGCTGCGCGCCGTGTGGCAATGCAGGCCAAGATTGCGCAGGGTAATGACCGATTGTTGCAAGGCCACCTGACTGTCATCGACGACCAGGATCCGGGCGTTGGCCAGCAGTCTGGAGTCTTCCTTGCTGAGGTCCTGGTCGGCGCCTTCGACTTTTGCCGGAGCGATGCCGTGGATCACCTTTTCGATATCCAGCACCTGCACCAGCACACCGTCGACCTGGGTGACACCGGTGATGTACGAGCGTTTGCCGGAGCCATAGGGCGGCGGGCGAATGTCCGTGCTCAGGCAATGCACGATTTTGCTCACGGCTTGAACATGCAGGCCCTGCTTGGAGCGGCTGACATCGGTCACGATCAGGCAGCCGCCATCCGGGTCGAGCAGCGGTTGCTCGCCGATGGCCCGGCTTAGATCAATCACCGACAACGCCGTGCCACGCAACACCGCAATGCCTTTCACGTTGGGGTGCGACTCGGGCATTTTGGTCAGCGGCGGGCAGGGAATGATTTCACTGACCTTGAGCAGGTTGATCGCCAACAACTTGCCGCTGCGCAGAGTGAAGAGCAGAAGGGAAAGTGAGTCTGCGCGGGCATTGTTCGATGACATAAAAACCTTCTGTGGTGGGAGCGATACAGGGTTATCGACCTTAACGCAGTTTCCTGTAGCCGCTGACGAGGTACGAGGCTGCGATGTGGGCCGCAGGACCACCGCTTAGGGCCGCTGCGCAGCCCATCGCAGCCTCGTGCCTCGTCAGCGACTACAGGTTAAGCGCTTTACTTGAGGCCCAGTCGTTTGGCCATGCGCCCCAGATTCGCCCGGTCCAGGCCCAATTCCCGCGCAGCACTGGCCCAGTTGTGTTGATGGCGTTCAAGGCAGGCGCTGATCAGCTGGCGCTGGTAGTTCTCTGTCGCCAGGCGCAAGTCGCCAATGGTCTGCAGTGCGCCCTGAGGCTCAATCACCGCAGCGCTTGGCGGGGTGGTTGGCAAGTCCAGGTCGGCGGCGGTCAGGGTCAGAATGCGTGGTCGCGTGCTGCAACTGCCCAGGGCTTTAAGGGCGCTGCGGCCAATCAAGTGCTCCAGCTCGCGCACATTGCCAGGCCAGGAATACTGCACCAGTGCAGCTTGCGCGTCCGGGCTCAGGCGCAGGCTGCCAAGGCCCATGCGCGAACGGTTTTGTTCCAGGAAAAAACCGCTCAACAACAGCACATCCCGCCCGCGCTCACGCAATGCCGGCACCCTGATCGGGTAAACACTCAGGCGGTGATAAAAGTCCGCCCGCAGGCGCCCGCTGCGCACTTCTTCGGCCAGGTCGCGGTTGGTTGCCGCGATCAGCCTCACGTCGACCTGGTGCTCCTGATCCGAGCCCAGGCGCTGCAACTGCCCGCTTTGCAGCACCCGCAGCAACTTGGCCTGTACGGTCAGTGACAGCTCGCCCACTTCATCCAGAAACAGGGTGCCACCGTTGGCCAGTTCGAATTTTCCGCGCCGGTCATTGGTTGCCCCGGTGAAGGCGCCGCGCACATGACCGAACAGTTCGCTTTCAACCAGGGTGTCGGGCAGGGCGGCGCAGTTCAGGCTGATCAGCGGTTTATCCGCCCGTGGCGAGGCGGCGTGAATGGCCTGTGCCACCAGTTCCTTGCCGACACCGGTTTCGCCGGTGATCAGCACCGTCAGGTCACTGCCGCCCACCAGGGCGATTTCTTCAAGCAGGCGTTTGTGAATCTTGCTCTGGCCGATCAGTTCTTTATTGGGTGAACCGTTGGCCTGTCGATAGAGTTCGGCTTTCTGTTGTTCATCTTCCACCCGCAATGCCAGGCGCTCGATGCGTTGAGCCACGTTGACCGTGGCTGCGGCCAGACTGGCAAAGGCCTGCAGGTCGTCCAGCTCGATCGGCTCAAAGCGTTTTGGGTCCAGGGCATCAAGCGTCAGCAGTCCCCAGGGACGCTCGTCCACGAACAGCGGGCAGCCCATGCAGTCGTGAACCTCCAGGTGCTCCGCCAACCCGTCTACCAGCCCGTCATAGGGATCTGGCAGTTCGCAATTACTGGGGAAGCGTGTCGGGCCAGGGCTGGCGAGCAGTGCTTCAAAGCGCGGGTGCTCGCTCACTTTAAAGCGCCGCCCCAGGGTGTCCAGGCTCAAGCCGTCGACCGCCAGCGGCACCAGCCATTCACCGTCCAGGCGCAGCAGTGCCGCCGCATCGCAGGGGAGCAGGGCGCGCAAGGCTTGCAGCAGGCGTCTATAGCGTTCGCTTTCGGGCAGATCGCGGGACAAGTCGGCCACAAGCGGTAGCAAGGTGGTGAGTAGCAGTTTTGCAGTCATTTTGACCTCGTATAGTCGTTATGACTATAAATCAGATTGAGTCAAAATGACTATATGTGTTTTAACTCATTGATTTTAAACGGTTTAAATGTTGGCACGAAAGCTGATAGGTAAAGGGTAATTGCTAAAGCCTACGTGCCCAGGAGTTACCTTATGCTTACTGCTCAGGATCGTGCCATCGTTAAATCCACCGTGCCATTGCTGGAAAGCGGCGGTGAGGGGCTGATCACTCATTTCTATCGCATGATGCTGTCGGAGTACCCGCAGGTGCGCTCGCTGTTCAACCAGGCCAACCAGGCCAGTGGCGACCAGCCCCGTGCATTGGCCAACGGCGTATTGATGTATGCACGGCACATCGACCAGCTCGACCAGTTGGGCGATCTGGTGGCCAAGATCATCAACAAGCATGTTGCGCTGCAAATCCTTCCTGAGCATTACCCGATTGTCGGCAGTTGCTTGCTGCGGGCGATTGAGGAAGTTCTGGGCAGCGATATCGCGACCCCTCAAGTATTGAGTGCCTGGGGCGCGGCCTATAACCAGCTGGCCGATATCCTGATCGGTGCCGAAGCCGCCATTTACGACGAAAAAGCGGCTGCCCCCGGCGGCTGGCGCGGCGGGCGAGCGTTCAAGCTGGCGGCCAAGATCCAGGAAAGCGCTGAGATCACCTCGTTTTACTTCCGTCCGGTCGATCAGCAGCCAATCCTTGAATTTGCTCCGGGTCAGTACATCGGCCTCAAGCTGATGATTGATGGTCAGGAAGTGCGCCGCAATTACTCACTTTCTGCGCTGGCCCAGGTCGGTCGCTACCGCATCAGCGTCAAGCGCGAGAGCGGCGGGGTCGTCTCCAGCTTCCTGCATGACCGGATGAACGTAGGCGACACCCTGGAACTGTTCCCGCCTGCGGGCGACTTCACCCTGACCGACAGCGAAAAACCGCTGGTGCTGATCAGCGGTGGCGTGGGTATTACGCCGACCCTGACGATGCTTGAGGCTGCGTTGGCGACTCAGCGTCCGATTCACTTTATCCACTGTGCCCGCAATGCCGATGTGCACGCCTTCCGCACCTGGGTAGATGAACTGGCCGATCAGCACCCTCAATTGAAGCGTTTTTACTGCTACGACGAGCAGGGGGATTCTGCAAATCATGTAGGGCTTTTGACTGAGGAAGTGCTGGCGCAATGGTTACCGCAAGAGCGCGACCTGGATGCATATTTCCTGGGGCCCAAAGGCTTCATGGGGGCGGTCAAGCGTCACCTCAAAGCACTGGGTGTGCCTGAGAAGCAAAGCCGCTACGAGTTCTTCGGCCCGGCGGCAGAGCTGAAGTAACCTTAATCCCCCATTAATCCCCTTGCGCGACCTTTCCGGTAACGTTCAGATACATCCAGGCATCAGGTCTGGGTGTAAACTGCGCGGCTTACACACAATCAGGCTAAGGGACGCGGGATGACGAATGACATGTTGCAACTGGGCCGGGAGAAGCGCTTCCTGGTTCTGCTCGGGCTGATTTGCCTGGCGCTGATCGGCGGCGCCCTCTATATGCAGATCGTGCTCGGCGAGGCGCCTTGCCCGCTGTGTATCCTGCAGCGCTATGCCCTGCTGCTGATCGCGATCTTTGCCTTTATCGGCGCCGCGATGCCTACCCGGCGCAGCCTTACGGTGCTGGAAGTGCTGGTGGTGTTGAGCGCCATTGGTGGAATCGCCGCTGCCGGACGTCACGTCTACATCCTGGCCAACCCGGCAGTCAGCTGCGGTCTTGACGCGCTGCAGCCGATTGTCGATGGCTTGCCGCTGGCGGCGATCTTCCCGCTGGGGTTTCAGGTGGACGGCTTTTGCTCAACCCCTTACCCCCCAGTGCTCGGCCTGTCGCTGGCGCAGTGGGCACTTGTGGCCTTTGTGATGACTGCCGTGCTGGTGCCTCTGGGCATTTACCGCAACCGTCAAAAAGCCAGCTAAGCAAAGCGTTAAATTTGGCATGAGGCGCCTCGTTCTTCCTCTGGATGTGCGGGGCGTTTTTTTGTCCGCGCACAAATGTAAAGAGGGTGTTATCCGGGGGGCGAAAATGGGTGCGCAGTACTGCGACATATTGTCACGGAGAGTTTGTCGCAGGGCGTGTCTTCGTCTGACAGACGGTCTTTTAAACGTATGACTTCGTGTAACGGCTCTGAGGCGTTTTGACGCTGATGACGGGGTTGAAAAGTACGTGGCGAGACTCAACGCAAATCGGCTGTAGCCCTTTTTATTTGGGCGTTCAGGAGGGGTAGGGGGGTGGTTGTCGTGCGCTAAAAAGGGGCGTTGAAATCTAGGGGTAATGGCGTGCTACAGCCACGAGTAAGGGGGGTGTCAAAGCGCGGGGCGTAATAATAGGTAGGGATTGTTACCGGTGCCGAGATGAATTATTTCCGGATGAGACATGGTTTATAGAGAGCTACCTAACTACAATCGCCCGCACTGAACGTCCAGCCTGCTCATCCCTGAGCCAAAGCGGGAAGTTGAAGGCCGACTGGGTTGTTCAATACAGGCGTCCCATGCGACTCCCAGGTACTGGCAACCCTTCTAAGTTCCGCACCAAATGGAATTGGTCGACAAGGCCATTGACCACGTATCGAATAAGAAATCACTGCTAACCCGGAATTTGCCCGTTCGCCTGATGGTGATAGAGCAGGCTTTTATTCAATTCCGGAAAAGAGCCAACCCTTGGCAGGGCGAAGTGTTGGCGAAAAAAACCAACTGCATTGTGCAAGCTGTTTTAGAGGTCGTGAGATGACTAAAAAAAGGTACCCCAGACTCCTTGGCTTTTTGCCACTTTTCGGCATGTTGCTGCTGGGAGGTTGCAAATGGACACTACTGGATCCGGTGGGGCAGGTCGGGGTCGAAGAACGTAATCTGATCATCACTGCAACATTGCTGATGCTTCTGGTCGTAGTGCCGGTCATCATTATGACCCTGGTTTTTGCATGGAAATACCGTGCGTCGAACACCAGCGCTACCTACACACCGAAGTGGTCGCACTCCACCAAGATCGAAGTTGTGATCTGGACCGTGCCGATTTTGATCATCATCGCCCTGGGCGTGATCACCTACAAATCGACCCACGCGCTGGACCCGTATCGTCCGCTCGAATCTGACGTCAAGCCGATTACCATCGAAGTGGTGGCAATGGACTGGAAGTGGATGTTCATCTACCCGGAACAGGGTATCGCCACCGTCAACAAGATCGTGTTCCCGGCCAATACCCCGGTCAATTTCCGTATCACCTCTGACACGGTCATGAACTCGTTCTTCATTCCGGGCCTGGGCGGTCAGATCTACGCCATGGCCGGTATGACGACCAAGTTGCATCTGATTGCCAACCGCAACGCTGAAATGGAAGGCATCTCTGCCAACTACAGCGGCGCTGGTTTCACCGGCATGAAATTCAAAGCGATCGCGACTACTCAGGCTGACTTTGATGCCTGGGTCAGTGAAGTCAAAGCATCACCTAAACAGCTTGACCAAGCTGAATACGAAACCTTGAGCAAACCAAGCCAGAACAACCCGGTTGAGCTGTTCTCCTCGTACACACCGAACCTGTTTCAGAAAATCGTCGACAAGTACGAAGGTATGACGCCAGGCAAGCCGGTCAAGCACGAGAAGAAAGAAGTAGCCGTGATCGATGGCGTGGACACAAGTTCGCATTCAGCTGCCGGGGCAGAGGAGTAAACGATGTTTGGTAAATTAAGTTGGGAAGCGGTCCCGTTCCACGAGCCGATTGTCATGGTCACCATTGCCATGATCGCGCTCGGTGGTCTGGCGCTGTTTGCGGGAATCACCTACTTCAAGAAGTGGACTTACCTGTGGACCGAATGGCTAACGTCAGTCGACCACAAGAAAATCGGCGTGATGTACATCATCGTTGCCATGATCATGCTGCTGCGCGGCTTTGCCGATGCCGTCATGATGCGTACCCAGCTGGCCATGGCCACCGAGGGTTCACCTGGCTACCTGCCACCTGAACACTATGACCAGATCTTCACCGCTCACGGTGTGATCATGATCATCTTCATGGCGATGCCATTCTTCACCGGCCTGATGAACCTTGCAGTGCCGCTGCAGATCGGCGCCCGTGACGTGGCCTACCCGTTCCTGAACTCCCTGAGCTTCTGGCTGCTGGTGTCCGGCGTTGTACTGATCAACCTGTCCCTGGGCGTCGGCGAATTCGCCAAGACCGGCTGGGTTGCTTATCCGCCGCTGTCGGGCTTGCAGTACAGCCCAGGCGTGGGGATGGACTACTACATCTGGGCACTCCAGCTATCGGGGCTAGGTACGACGTTAACCGGGGTTAACTTCCTGGCGACCGTGCTGAAAATGCGTGCTCCTGGCATGAAGCTGATGGACATGCCGATCTTCACCTGGACCTGCACCTGGGCAAACGTTCTGATCGTGGCTTCGTTCCCGATCCTGACCGCTACCCTGGCGCTGCTGACACTTGACCGCTACATGGATTTCCACATTTTCACCAATGAACTTGGTGGCAATCCAATGATGTACGTCAACCTGTTCTGGGCGTGGGGTCACCCTGAGGTATACATCCTCATTCTGCCGGCGTTCGGTATCTTCTCCGAAGTTATCTCCACGTTCACCGGCAAGCGTCTGTTCGGTCACCACTCGATGGTCTACGCCTCCGGCGCGATCTCGGTACTGGGCTTCATGGTTTGGCTGCACCACTTCTTCACCATGGGTTCGGGTGCAAGCGTCAACGCCTTCTTCGGTCTGGCGACGATGCTGATTTCGATCCCGACAGGGGTCAAGCTATTCAACTGGCTGTTCACCATCTACCAGGGCCGTCTGCGCTTCACCAGCCAGGTTCTGTGGACCCTGGGCTTTATGGTGACCTTCGCTATCGGCGGCATGACCGGCGTACTGCTGGCCATCCCGGGTGCTGACTTCGTACTGCACAACAGCCTGTTCGTAATTGCTCACTTCCATAACGTGATCATCGGCGGCGCGGTATTCGGTTACATCGCAGGCTTCAGCTTCTACTTCCCTAAAGCGTTCGGCTTCAAACTGAACGAGAAGTGGGGCAAGGCAGCGTTCTGGTTCTGGTGCGTCGGCTTCTTCGTAGCCTTCATGCCGCTCTACGCGCTGGGCTTCATGGGCATGACCCGTCGTCTGAACGCCAGCACCAACCCTGAGTGGGTGCCTTACCTGTACGTTGCCCTGTTCGGCGCAGCACTGATTGCTATCGGTATTGCCTGCCAGCTGATCCAGCTGTACGTCAGCGTGCGTGACCGCAAGCTGCCAGAGAACGCCTGCGAGCACGGCGATCCGTGGAATGGCCACACCCTGGAATGGTCGACTTCGTCGCCACCTCCGTTCTACAACTTCGCTGTAGTGCCACGAGTCGACACCATCGACGCGTTCACCGAAGCCAAGGAAAACGGTACTGCGTACAAGGCCCCGGCCAAGTACTCGCCGATCCACATGCCTAACAACACCGCAACCGGTGTGTACATGGGTGCTTTGCTGACCGTGTTCGGTTTCGCAATGATCTGGCACATCTGGTGGTTGGCTATCGTGGGTCTGGTCGGCACTGTCGTGGTCTTCGTTGCCCACGCTGCCCGTGATGACCAAGGCTACATGGTGCCGGTTGAGACCATCGAGCGTATCGAGGCTGAGCAGCACAAGCGTCTGGTAGCCGCAAAAGCAATCCCGGCTTCCCGTGTTGAAACCAAGTTGGAACAGGCTTAAACCATGTCGAACTTAGCGACCACTGCTGGACACGCTCATGGTCACGACCATGAGCACGAGGAACACCACGACGCGGGCGAGACAACCATATTTGGTTTCTGGCTCTACCTGATGACCGACTGCATTTTGTTCGCGTCGATCTTCGCGGTATATGCAGTTCTGGTTAACAACGTAGCGGGTGGCCCGTCGGGCCACGACATCTTCGAGCTGCCATACGTACTGGGTGAAACCGCCCTGTTGCTGTTCAGCTCGATCACCTACGGCTTCGCCATGCTGGCGTTGTTCAAGGGCAAAAAGCAGCAAGTGCTGTTCTGGCTGGGCATGACCTTCCTGCTCGGTGCAGGCTTCATCGCCATGGAAATCAACGAGTTCCACCTGTTGATCTCCGAAGGCTACGGCCCTAGCCGTTCGGGCTTCCTGTCCGGGTTCTTCACCCTGGTAGGTACCCACGGTCTGCACGTGACCAGCGGTCTGATCTGGATGGCGATCATGATGTATCAGGTGCAGAAAAATGGCCTGACTTCGACCAACAAGACCCGTCTGAGCTGCCTGAGCCTGTTCTGGCACTTCCTGGACGTGGTCTGGATCTGCGTATTCACCGTTGTTTACCTGATGGGGACTTTGTAATGGCTAACGCACATTCCGACGGCGCCAATCATGGCAGCGTGAAGTCCTATGCAATCGGCTTCATCCTGTCGGTGATCCTGACCGTTATTCCGTTTGGGCTGGTGATGTATCCATCGCTGCCAAAATTCACCACGCTGGCGATCGTACTGTTGTTCGCCGTGGTGCAAGTAGTTGTTCACCTGGTGTACTTCCTGCACCTGGACCGTTCGCCTGCTCAACGCAACAACGTCACGGCGCTGGTATTCGCGGCCCTGGTTATTGTGCTGCTGGTGGGCTTGTCCCTGTGGATCATGTTCAGCATCCACACTGAAATGATGGCGAAGTGAGGTAAGACCCGATGTCCTTTAAGCACTTTATCCAAATCACCAAACCGGGGATCATTTTCGGTAACGTGCTTTCTGTGGCAGGCGGGTTTTTCCTGGCCTCGAAGGGGCATTTCGATCTTGCCCTCTTCCTGGCCGCGGTAATCGGCACCTCCCTGGTGGTAGCGTCCGGTTGTGTGTTCAACAACTGCATCGACCGCGACATTGACATCAAGATGGACCGCACCAAGAACCGCGTACTGGTCCAGGGTCTGATCTCCCTCAAGGTGGCACTGGTGTACGCCACCTTGCTGGGGGTCGCCGGCCTTGCCCTGCTGTATCGCGTAGCCAACCCGCTGGCGGCTCTGTTCGCAGCGATCGGCTTTGTGATCTACGTCGGTTTGTACAGCCTGTACTTCAAGCGCAAGTCGGTTCACGGCACGCTGATTGGCAGTCTGTCGGGTGCGATGCCACCGGTTATCGGCTACGTCGCAGTGAGCAACAGCTTCGACATGGCCGCACTGACCCTGCTGGTGATGTTCAGCCTGTGGCAGATGCCGCATTCCTACGCCATTGCGATCTTCCGCTTCAACGATTACCTGGCTGCATCGATTCCGGTGTTGCCAGTGAAGCGCGGGATCAAAGTTGCCAAGAAGCACATCCTGCTCTACATCCTCGCGTTCCTGATCGCGACCCTGATGCTCACCCTCGGCGGATACGCCGGCATGAGCTACATGGCCGTGGCTGCTGCGATGGGCATGTACTGGCTGTACATGGCGTGGACGGGCTACAAGGCCGTCGACGACAAGGTCTGGGCACGCAAGCTGTTCGTGTTCTCGATCTTCACCATTACCGCACTGAGCGTCATGATGTCCCTGGATTTCAAAGCGCCCGCCGAGTTGCTGCTGACTTACGCGCACTAAGATAGCCAGACTGAAAAACCCCCGCCTTCGAGAGGAGCGCGGGGGTTTTTTTATGCGTGCAAATGATCTGCGTGAAATTCGTTGTGGTGGCTATGCAGTTTCTGAGTGAGGTGTTTAATAATAGTCGGTAGCAAGTAGTTTGCTGTGTTATGCGCTAATTAGGAATAATCCTACTTTGCCAAGTAATTTATCCTGTGTTTTGTAATGTCAGCGGCATGTATTAATTGCGGCGCTTAGATTTACTGATAAGCCAAATTTAGATATTTACTTATGAGGGTAAGCGTCATGTTTAAACTTCCAGTGCGGATTGGTTTGATTGCCTTGTCTGTGATGAGTTTTTCTGCAGTTGCAGCTCCGTTAAAAGAGATCCCCTTTCAATTGTCCTGCAAGCCTTCC
Organism: Pseudomonas sp. NKUCC02_KPG; assembly: GCF_019345465.1. GTDB lineage: Bacteria > Pseudomonadota > Gammaproteobacteria > Pseudomonadales > Pseudomonadaceae > Aquipseudomonas. The sequence continues at coordinate 404,163 of NZ_JAHKRC010000001.1, read as the reverse complement.
TCAGGCAAGTTTCTGGGCGAAGTGAGAGGTCATTACTACATGGGCGCTGGTGGGCCTGAAAGTATTTATGCAATAGACTACAAGATCACAAAGCTCAATGGTCAGAGTGGCGGTAATAAAGCCAATTTGAAAATGGGGCATAGCAAGGTGCCCATGCTGGGTTGGGAAAATCAAATCAAATCCAACGATGACTTGAAGCAGGACGGTCAGTGGCATCAGTTGTCCAAGATTTTGGCCAAATACTTTAATGGTCGGGACAACATAGAAGTCGGGTTCGAGTTTGTATTCGACAAATCCGGTGCGGACCCTAGCTGTAATGTGTACAAGGTTTTGAATCCTTAAGTATCTGGACTTACACCTGCACACAGGCATTGCAGTGTAATGCCTGTGTGCTTTTAGTTCTGTGCGCAGACCGGGTGTGTTTTACGGTTGCCTGTGTGGATGAACAGATGAAAGTTATCGGTGAGGGCTATTTATGGGGGTGATACTCAACCCTTGCATCTCTTTAAAAGGCATCGGTAAAAGTTATGTTCATGATGGGCAACCAAGTCGCGTTATAAGTGGCATTGATTTCAGTGTCGATGTTGGAGATGCCTGTGCCGTCGTCGGGGCATCCGGGTCCGGTAAAAGTACGTTGTTGAATATTATCGGCCTGCTGGATTTTGCCGATGAGGGTGAATACCTGTTTATGGGACGCCCGGTCACACAAGCACAGAGTGACGAACTGGCAAGCCTTCGGAAGATGAACATTGGTTTTATCTTTCAGAACTTCAATCTGATCCCCCGTTTGAACGTGATCGAAAATGTAGCCTTGGCGCTTCGATATCGCTGGTTCGACCGCGCACGCTCTTTGGAGCAGGCGATGGTGATGTTGCAACGCGTCGGGATGGCGCATCGTGCTTGCTACAAGCCTGCAGATTTGTCCGGAGGGCAAAAGCAGCGCGTGGCGATTGCCCGGGCCCTGGTAGGGCAACCCACCTTGATCTTGGCCGATGAGCCAACCGGCAGCCTGGATGGCCAGACGGCCAGCGAAATTCTTGAACTGCTGTTGTCGATCCAGAAAGAACAGGGCGTCACGTTATTGATCGTCACCCATGACCCCTTGGTTGCGCGCCTCATGCGCCGACAAGTCAGGGTACACAGCGGCCGGGTTGAAGAGGTTGGCCAGTGCGACCTTTGATCTCCTTGATCGCCCCCTCACTGGTTAACGCGGCCGGGGACGCAATTGACAGCTTTCGTACGCTGGGCAAGCGCTCGACGCTGGCGTTGCTGGGCATCGTCATAGGCAGTGCTTCGATTATCGCGGTCATCAATATTGGGCATAACGCCCGGGAGGATGTGGCCAAGGTCTTCCATGACATGGGCGTCGATACAATGGCGGTCAGATTGCAAGTCAAACAGGGGGGGCAAGCCTCACCTTTGTCCATTGAGGCTGAAACCATCAAGGGGCTGGGATTTGAGGGGCTGCTGATCGCCCCCACCGCCATGTCTGTTGCCCAGGCCGGATTCAATCGTCAGAGCAGCGATATCCGCCTTGTCGGCACCGAACCTGTTCTGCTTGACGTGATGAAGCTGTCGTTGGCGCACGGACGCTTTTTGCACCCCTTTGATCAGGACGAGAATGTGGTGGTACTCGGCCATGAAGTCGCGGCATCACTGAGCCGCAGTGGGGCCATGATCCAGACCGGTGACTGGCTCAAGATCAACCACTATCTGTTCAAGGTGATCGGGGTGCTGCAACCGCGAACCGAATCACTGATCAGCCCGGTCTACGCCAACCTGTCGGTATTTGTGCCCCTGCAGGGCATGGCTCGTGTGTCGGGTAACGCGAGGATCGATGACCTGGTTGTTCGCTTCCCCCTCTACAACACGAGTGAACGCGTAGCGTCGAGGTTGCGCGAAGTATTGGCCCGTGCCTTCAAGTCCCGCACCGTTGAGGTGGTGACTCCGCTGCAAATGATCGAGGGCATGAACCGGCAAACCCGTACTTTCCATAGCCTCTTGCTGGCCTTGGGCGTTATCACCCTGGTCGGTGGCGGTGTGGCGGTGATGAATGTCATGTACATGAATGTTTCTGAACGCCGTACGGAGATCGGGCTGCGCCTGGCCATTGGCGCCCGCCGCCAGGACATCCGCAATCTGTTTCTGATCGAAGCCGTGACGCTCAGTTTTTTTGGGGCTGTGCTGGGTGCAGGCCTGGGCATGGCGCTGGCTTACCTCTATGCCCGATTCTCGGATTGGGCGTTTACCCTGGCCGTGAACGCTATCCCTTTGGGGATCACCAGTACTGTTCTGGTGGGCGTGTTCTTTGGTTTGAAACCTGCCATCACGGCTTCTCGCCTGACCCCGGTGGAGGCCCTGCGTGAATATTAAAACAGCGGTGATGCTAGGTGCTGCATGTGCGATTTCCATTCCGTCATCGCTGACGCTTGCACAGGCAGGCGTCCCGCACAGTGAGGCGCAAGGCGCAGTCTTGAAGAGCCAGCATTCAATCGATCTGTCCTTGGCCGAAGCCGTCGCGCTGGGGCTGCGGCGCAACTACAGCATCCGCAGCCTCAAGCTCCAGCGCGTGCGGGAAAAGTTTGAGTTGCGGCTGGTGGACAACATGTTCAACCCCAAACTCAAGCTCACGGGGACTTATACGTTTGCGAGGGGCAGCAGCGATCGTAGCCGCGCTTCGGACCTTACGCCTTCGGTGAGTGTGCTGGGGGAGTACGGGACCAGTCTGGATCTGAGCTGGAACCAGCAACTCAATGCCACGAAGAACTCAGGTGATCTGAGCCGTGAGGGCCTGGGGCTGACATTGACCCAGCCGTTGCTAAGGGGGGCAGGCAAAGAGGTCACGACGGCGCCCCTGCGCCTGGCCAAATTGACCGAGCAAGTCAACCAGCTGAATGTGCAGGCGAGTGTGTCGCAAACCATTTACGAGATCATCGCGGCCTATCGCACGCTGATGAAATCCCAAAGCCAGGTGACCCTTGCCACGGAGGCACTCAAAAGGGCCGTAGCATTACTTGAGGTCAACCAGTTGCTGATCGTTGCAGGGCGAGTGGCGCAATTTGACGTGATTCAGATCGAGGCGGATATCGCGACCCAGGAATTGGCCGTAGAAGAGGCGAAAAATCAGCTGCAGGCCAGTCGATTGCAACTGCTCAAGTTGCTGGCCCTCGACCTGGCGACCCCCGTGTTGGCCAGTGACACTCTGCACGTGACCCCGCTTGAGATTGACCAGGGGACAGCGTTGCAGATGGCGCAGGCCAAGCAGCCGCAATACCTGGCAACATTGCTACAAAGCGAGCAGGCGGCCATCAACCTGTTGGTCGCGCAAGACCGCGCTCGGTGGGATGTATCGTGGGTGGCGGGGGTCAATCAGCAGCGGGACCAGCACAGCATCAATGGCTCCAGTCGGGCGTGGGACAGTTACACCGGTCTGAAACTGGAGATCCCCATTGGCGACATGAGCATCCGACAAGGCCAGGTCAACGCCCGGAGCATGCTGGAGCAACAGCAGTTGCTCCAGGAAGAGGCGCGCATTGATTTGCAGCGCCAGACCACCGATGCGGTTCGCGGCCTGAACACCCTGTGGCGTCAGCTTGGAATTTCGCAGCGGGTCATGGATCTGTCCAGGCGCAAGCTGGCCATCGAGCACGACAAGCTGAACGCCGGCCGATCCAGCAACTTTCAAATCATCAGTTTTGAAGCCGACCTGCGTGCGGCTGAAGATGCCGATTTGAGTGCGCAGATTTCATATCTGGACGCCCGAGCCCAGCTTGATCTGCTGCTGGGTGTCATGCTGGAAAACTGGGAGATTTCACTTGAGCGTTTTTGATCCCGTCAAGGCCATGACCGCTCGCAGTAAATGTCTGGCCGCAGGAGGGCTGGTGCTGGCCTTGGTGTTGCTGACAGGCCTGCCCCGTACGCCGGACGAAGCGGTTGACTGGGTGGCTGTGCGCAGCCAGAAACTGGAACATGAAATCGGCCTGGTCGGCAAAATCGAGCCGCTTGAGACCGTCATTGTCAGTGCGCCTTTTGAGGGGGTTGTGTCCGCCAATGACTTGAGCCCGGGCATGCCGGTAGAAAAGGGCCAGGCTTTGCTCGCGCTCGATACGGCCCTTCTTGAAATCAAGGTCAGGGACGCCTTGGCCAGCAAGTTGAAAGCGCAGCAGGTAGTTGAAACCTATCGCACCTGGGCAACGGGCCAGGAAGCGATGCAAGCACGGCAGATGCTCAGGCTGGCAGAACTGTCCATGCAGACTCTTGACCTTGAGTTATCTCAGGTCGAAGCGTTGTATCAAAAAGGTATTGTTGCGCGTAACGAACTCGATGCCTTGAAGCAGCAACGCCAGTTGCAATCCCTGGAACTGGCGTCTACACGGGCGCAGCTCAAGTATGTGCTGGCTTCGGGCAAGGGAGAGGCCCGCACCATTGCCGAGATGGAATATCAGAATGCATCAATCGTTCACCAACAACTCAGTGCCTTGCTGGAGCACAAGACGCTTGCGGCTCCGTTTTCGGGGGTTGTGTTGTCAATGGGGGGGCCGCAGCCGGCAGGAGGGGAAGTGAGCGCGCTGCATAAGGGCGTGCTTGTTGCCAAGGGCCAGCAACTGATGAAACTGGCTGATATGGGTGGGCTCAAGGTTGTCGCTCAGGTTTCGGAGGCAGACGTGAACACGTTCTCCCTGAAGCAGAAGGTCGCTTTGTCCGCAGGAGGCTTTTCGGGGCTTCAGCTAAGCGGTCAGGTGAGTGCTATCAGTCAGATCGCCACACCGGATGAAAGTGTCGAGAGTTCGGCGACATTCCCTATCACCATCACCGTAAATGCCCCCGAGAACGGGGACTTCAAGAACGTCCGGTTGGGCATGAGTGTCCACATGACCATCGTGACATACCGCAACGAGAACAGTTTCATCATCCCCCACGCAGCCGTGGAACAGGCCGGTGATGCCATGTTCGTGGAGCACCGTGAAAACCTGGACGCGCCAGTGGTGCGGCGGGAGGTCACGATTGGCCAATCCACTGCCCAGGGGGTTGAGGTGTTCGGGCTGAACTCCGGGTTTGTGAGTGTGAGAAGCCTGTGAGAACACAGCGCTTCACACAGCCCCTTTTGGGAGCGGGCTTGCTCGCGATGGCATCACTCGGAATTTGACGTCGCAGGGGGCTTGAGTCCGGCTTTCCAGGGCGAGTACTCGATTCTATGGAATGCGCTGCCTATCCCTCTGGCGTTCGCTTCAAAGCCCGGCATGGTGCTCAGGTTCATTTGCTTGCAGCGCTGGACCAGGCTGGCAAGCAAGGTATCGTCCTGCTTGAACTCAGCGGGACGCAGGGCATGGGGATCCAGACTGGCCGCACATTCAAGCACCTTGCCTGTGCTGTCGCTCATCATCATGAGCGTGGCGACACCGATGCTGTCGATGGGCAGCGGGGCAAGCAAGTGCTTGAACAGAAAGTTATTTTGCGCCTTGTCCAGCAACGCTGCCGCGCGTTGTTCGCGGTCTTCGGCACTGAGCCCGGTGAGGGGATAAACCGCGACCGGAGCGACGACTTTAGCCGTCCTGGTCCTGGTACTGATCAGTGATGAAGGCAGCTCGGGGAACACCGCGGTCCAGCAGATTGACACTAGATCGGTCGCCAGTGTGCGGTTGTAGGGGTAGATCCGGTTATCCAGTTTCGTGTTGGGTTGAGTGTCGCAACCGATGATGCGGTTCTTGTCGTCAACGGTCATTACCAGGTTGAAGCTGCCATTGCGGCCCTGGGCGTTAGCCAGATCAGCCTCTCGGGCAAGCACCTTGCTGATCAGCTTTTCATAAACCCCGCGTTGCAGGGCCTGCTCCTTTTCCTGGGCTGGGGTGAGCCTGGACGGTTTGTCCGGGGCGCGGGTGCTGGATTGGCAGCCGGCCACCAGCAGGGCGGCAAGGACGAGGGGGAATGAGGGTTTTAACATGACGATCCTTGTGCGAGAGGCAGGCCGGGTAGAGTCCTTGCCGACTTTTAAACGGCGGGCAGTTTATCGCATCCAAGGAGCTTGTTGCAGTTGTGTTTTATTCGCGTTAGAGGCAAGTGCTGCACTTTCCTGCGCAGCGCTGCAGCCCCTTGCTTCACCCTTACGGATGCCAGCCCAACTGACTTGAAACCTGCTGCGAAGCCACCATCAGCTGTTTCACATAGTCCTGTTTCAGTTCTTCGCGAAAGCGAAAGCACGGGAACGATACGCTCATGCCGCCAATCACATGGCCGAAACGGTCGCGGATGGGGGCTGCGAGACAACGCATGTTGTCTTCGAATTCTTCATGGTCTTCGCCATAGCCCTGCTCGCGAACCAGCGCCAGTTCCTGCAGGTAGGCGTCGATGCTGGTGAGGGTATTGGCGGTGCGTCGCTCGAAGCTTTCTTCACGCAGGAGCGCAAGCAGTTCGTCTTCTTCCAGCCAGGCCAGCAGTACCTTGCCGATGCCGGTGCAGTACAACGGCGCCCGGCGCCCGATGCGCGAGTACATGCGCAAGTTGTATTTGGAGTCGATCTTGTGCACGTAGACGATGCTGCCTTCGTCGAGGATGCCCAGGTGCACGGTCTCGCCAGTCAGTTCGTTGATGCGGCGCATGCCAGGTTCGGCTTCGCGCACGATATCCAGATGGGGCAGGGCCTGGGCCCCCAGCTCGAACAGCCGCACGCTCAGGCGGTAGCGGTCTTCCGCATCCTGAACCACATAACCACGCGCCTTGAGTGACTGCAAAAAGCGATAGACCGTGCTCTTTGACATGTCCAGCTTCTGTGCAATTTCGGAAACGCCACTCTCTTCCGGGTGTTCGGCCAGGGCTTCAAGCACAGCCATGGTCCGGCCGACGGCAGAGACGAGATCGTTGTTCTGGGTGGTGCTGTTGTCCATGAAGGCTCCAACGCAATTTAAAAAAACAAGGATATACCGTAGAGAATCGAAACGCTGTTTCATTTTTCTTGACGGTGTTCGGATTTTGATTAAACTCGACCTCAAGCGAAAAAATGAAACGCCGTTCCAAAAATAATAATCAGCTCGACGCACTGTCACCCTCCGGTGCCTGTGTCGACGCAAAGCGACCCATAAAAACAAGGCGCGCAGAGATGACGGTAACCCTCGGGCATTGCCCACAGGCCAATTTGACCCAGCCCCTGCGGGTGGCACTGGTGGGCGAGTGCATGATTGAGATGCGCGGCCAGCCGGGTGCCGTGTTCAGCCAGACCTTCGGTGGCGATACGCTCAATGCGGCGGTGTACTTGTCCCGCCTGGGCGCCGGTAACGGAATTGTTGCCGACTATGTAACCGCCATTGGCGCGGACGCTTTCAGCACGGCCATGCGTCAGTTGTGGCGCGATGAAGGTGTCGGCGATCAGCATGTGCGGGTGATCAAGGATGCGCTGCCGGGCCTGTACTTCATTCAGACCGATGACCAGGGTGAACGCCGTTTTGCCTACTGGCGTGGCGAAGCCGCCGCCCGGCGGGTTTTCGACGGGCCTGAGGCGGATGCCGTTCTGCGTGCTCTGGCCGATTACGACTATGTCTACCTGAGCGGCATCAGCCTGGCGATCCTTACCCCCGGCGGCCGCGAACGCCTGATGCTGGCCCTGCGTCTGGCCCGCGAGAGCGGCACGCGCATCGTCTTCGACAACAATTATCGCCCCCATTTATGGTCCGATGCGCCTTCAGCGCGCCAGGCATACAGCGACATGCTGCGCCTGACCGATCTGGCCCTGATCACCTGGGAAGATGACGCCGCGTTGTTCGGTTATGCCGATCACGAGGCCTTGTTTCGCGCTTATGCCCAGTTTGGGGTGGGCGAAGTGGCACTCAAGCGTGGTCCGGATTCGTGCTTGATCCAGTGCGCCGCCGGCCGTTACGAGGTGCCCGCCGAGAAGGTGCAGCGAATCGTTGATACCACGGCGGCAGGCGACTCATTCAGTGCGGCTTACCTTGCCTGCCGCTTGCAAGGCGGTACGCCACAACTGGCCGCGCGCTGGGGGCACCAGCTGGCGGCGGAAGTGGTGCAGCACCCCGGCGCACTGATCCCGGCAGGCGCCATGCCGAACCTGCACATGCCTGTCTTTTCTTCTGTCGCCGAGGCCTGAACCCATGAAGATTGTTGAAGCGCGCGTGATTGTTACCTGCCCGGGTCGCAACCTGATCACCCTGAAAATTGTCACCGATTCCGGGGTCTACGGCATCGGCGATGCCACCCTCAATGGCCGCGAAATGGCAGTCGTTGCCTACCTCGAAGAACACGTGCTGCCTGCGCTGATCGGGCGGGATGCCCAACGCATCGAAGATATCTGGCAATACCTGTATCGCGGTGCCTACTGGCGCCGTGGCCCGGTCACCATGACCGCGATTGCCGCTGTCGACGTGGCGCTGTGGGATATCAAGGCCAAGGCCGCCAATATGCCCCTGTACCAGTTGCTTGGCGGCAAGAGCCGCGAGCGGGTCATGGTGTACGGGCATGCCACCGGCAAGGACATCGAAGGTTGCCTGGACGAAGTCGCCCGTCATGTTGAACTGGGCTACAAGGCGGTGCGTGTGCAATGCGGTATACCCGGCATTGCCACCACCTATGGCGTAGCCAAGCGCAGCGGCGAACGCTATGAACCAGCCGACAGCGACCTGCCAGCAGAGCATGTGTGGGACACCGCCAAATACCTCAACCATGTGCCCAAGCTGTTTGCCGCCGTGCGCGAGCGCTTTGGTGACGACCTGCACATCCTGCATGACGTCCACCATCGCCTCACGCCGATTGAAGCGGGGCGCTTGGGCAAGGCGGTGGAGCCGTTCAATCTGTTCTGGCTCGAAGACTGTACGCCGGCCGAGAACCAGGAAGCCTTCCGTTTGATCCGCCAGCACACCACCACACCGCTGGCGGTGGGCGAGGTGTTCAACTCGATCCACGACTGCCGCGAGCTGATTCAGGAGCAGTTGATCGACTATATCCGCGCCACCCTGGTGCACGCGGGTGGCATCACTCATGTACGGCGGATCGCTGATTTTGCCGCGCTGTATCAGGTGCGTACCGGCTTTCATGGCGCCACCGACCTGTCGCCGGTGACCATGGGCGCGGCGCTGCATTTCGATACCTGGGTGCCCAATTTCGGCATCCAGGAGCACATGCCTCACGACCCGCTGACCGATGAAGTCTTCCCCCATGCCTATCGCTTTGAGGACGGTCATTTCACGCCAGGTGAAACACCGGGCCATGGCGTCGACATCAACGAAGAACTGGCTGCCAGATACCCCTACAAACGCGCCAGCCTGCCGGTCAATCGTCTGGAAGACGGCACGCTCTGGCACTGGTAATACCGCTTAAAAGCTTATTGCTCGACTGTTTAATAACTATAAAAAACGGGGCGTCATGCCCTGGCAGGAGTTACCCGATGAAAGCGTTTCAAGTAAGAGCTCCCTTTGAGTTCGGCCTGGCCCAGGTCGACGCCCCGCAACTGGCGCGCAATGAGGTCAAGGTCGATGTGGCCTATGCCGGTATCTGCGGCTCTGACCTGCATATCATCCACGGCCAGAACGCTTTTGTGCGCTTCCCGCGGGTAACCGGCCATGAGTTCTCCGGAGTGGTCAGCGACGTGGGTGCGGATGTGACCCAGATCAAGGTCGGTGATCGCGTGTGCATCGACCCGGTGATCAGCTGCGGCACCTGCTACCCCTGCCGGATCAATCGCCCCAACGTCTGTACCAAGCTGCAAGTGATCGGCGTACACCGTGACGGCGGTTTCAGTGAGCAGGTCTGCGTGCCGGCGAGCAATGTTCATCGCTTGCCGGACGGCATGTCACTCAGCCATGCGGCTTTAGTGGAGCCGTACTCCATCGCCCTTAACGTGCTCGACCGTATGCAGCCGCAGCCGGGTGACAGCCTGCTGATTTACGGCGCTGGTGTGATCGGCCTGACCCTGGTGCAAATGGCGCGGGCACTGGGCCTGACCGACATCACCGTGACCGATGTGATTGACGAACGCCTTGAAACCGCCCGTGCCTTTGGGGCCAGCCGCACCCTGAACGGCAAGGACGTGGACGTCGAAGCGACGATGCGCGAATTGACCGCTGGCGAAGGTGTGCCGCTGATTGTCGACGCCGCTTGCATTCCCGCATTGATGCCGCAAATGGTGCGCATTGCCTCAGCGGCGGGGCGTATCGGGCTGCTGGGGTTCAGCACCACGCCAACCGATCTGGTGCAGTTGGAAATGATCAAGAAAGAACTGACCCTGGTGGGTTCGCGGCTGAACAACCGCAAGTTCGCTCGGGTGATCGAGTTGATCGCCAGCGGCAAATTGCAGGTTCAGGAAATGATCAGCCACCGCATCCATTTCGATGAAATGCCGCAGGCGATTGCCTTGATCGAGAACCATCCCGAGCAGACGCGCAAGGTGCTGGTGCAACTCAACCCCAAGGAGATCTTGTAGCAGTTGCCGCAGGCTAAGTCCGATCGCGCAGCCATCGTAAACCCGGCGTTTCAGGTTTGCCTGGCACACCGAAGAACCTGACCTTACGACAGCTTCGCTGCCGGACGCAGTCTTCGGCAACTGCTACGAGTTTTGCGTACCGCACACAGTTTCACGTGCTCCCAGCGAGCACCCTCACCGAATAAAACAACAAGCGGGAGGTTCCAATGTTTGGTCAAGGTCGTACCTTAGTCATCATCATGCTGTTCCTGGCAGGCGTCATTAACTACCTGGATCGCTCGGCATTGTCCGTCGCCGCCCCCTTCATCCAGAAAGACTACGGTCTGACCACGGGTGAGATGGGCATGATCTTCAGTAGTTTCTTTGTCGGTTATGCGGCATTCAACTTTATCGGCGGCTGGGCGGCCGACCGCTACGGCGCAAAAACCACGCTGCTGCTGGCCATGGTGCTGTGGTCGCTGTTCAGTGGCCTTACGGTGCTGACCGTGGGCTTTATGTCGCTGGTGTTTATCCGCATCCTGTTCGGCATGGGTGAAGGCCCGCTCAGCGTGACCACCAGCAAGATGGTCAACAACTGGTACACCCCCAAGCAGCGGGCGCGGGCACTAGGCTCGTCCATGTCCGGTACCCCTTTGGGTGGTGCGATTTCCGGGCCGGTAGTGGGCTTTATCGCCATCAGCTACGGCTGGAAAGTGTCGTTTATCATCATCATGCTGATTGGTCTGGTATGGGCCGCGGTCTGGTACAAGTTCGTCAAGGACAAGCCAACCGGCAAAATCGCTGAAGAGATCGCTCAGGGCGAAGGCCAGAGCGAGTTGGCGGCCCAGCCGGTTCATCCATTGCGCTACTACCTCAAGCAACCGACAGTACTGTTCACTTCGCTGGCGTTCTTCTCGTACAACTACACGCTGTTCTTCTTCCTCACCTGGTTCCCCAGCTACCTGACCATGGCTCACGGCCTTAACGTCAAGGAGATGAGTATCGCCACGGTTATTCCTTGGGTGCTGGGCTTCCTTGGTCTGGCGTTGGGCGGCTTTATCTCCGACTTCGTGTTCAAGAAAACCGGGCGCATGATGTTTTCGCGCAAGGTAGTGCTGGTGACCTGTCTGTTGGCGTGTGCCGTGTGCATCGGCTTTGCCGGGATCGTCAAAACCCTGTATCCGGCGGTCGCTCTGGTGGCGCTGGCGGTGTTCTTCCTGTACCTCACCGGTGCCATTTACTGGGCAATCATCCAGGACACGGTGCCTGCCGCCCGCGTCGGTGGTGTCAGTGGCTTCATGCACTTCCTGGCCAATACCTCGGGCATCATCGGCCCGACCCTGACCGGTTTTCTGGTGCAGTTCACCGGCTCGTTCACCAGCGCCTTCCTGCTGGCGGGGTTGCTGACCATCATCGGTGCAGTGTGTGTGGCGCGCTATGTCAAACCGCTTCCGGTCATCGATGAAGCCCTGCCGCCAGCAGGCAGCGTCTTGCCTGCTTCGGCGTGAGGAGAAGGTCGATGCCTGTCGTTGAACGAGTACCTTCGGTGGCCACAGCGGCTGATATCGGGATTGTGCACCTGGGCCTGGGGGCGTTTCATCGCGCCCACCAAGCGGTCTATTTGCAGCGCCATCTCAATCGCCACGGTGCAAGCCCGTGGGGGGTGTGCAGTGCCAACTTGCGCTCCAATCGCACGCTGGTGGAGCAACTGCGCGAACAGCAATGCCGCTATACGGTGGCTGAATACCGTGATCGCGAACAGGTGACATTGCGCGATATCAGGGTAATGCGCGAAGCCCTGTATGTCGGTGATGGCGGTGAGGAGCTGCAGCAACTGTTGCAGCGTATGGCCGACCCGCGCACGCGGATTGTCACCCTCACTGTCACCGAAAAAGGCTACTGCCTGAACCCGGCTACGGGGAAGTTGTGCCTGCAGGATCCGGCGATTGTCCATGACCTTGCCCACCCGCAGACACCGCGTACGGCACCGGGAATTGTGCTGGAGGCCTTGCGCCGCCGACATGCGGCAGGCATCCCGGCTTTTACTGTGCTGTGTTGCGACAACATGCCGGATAACGGTCAGCGTACCCGTCAGGCCGTTATGGGGCTGGAGGAGCCAGGCAGCGAGCTGGCACAGTGGATCGAGCAGCAGGTGGCGTTTCCCGGTTGCATGGTCGACCGCATCGTTCCGGCCATGGACGCGCAGGCGTTCAGCGGTCTGCAGCAGCTCGGTTGCCAGGACCCCGCGGCAGTGGTGTGCGAAAGCTTCAGCCAGTGGGTGATCGAGGACCACTTCCCTCAGGGCCGCCCCGACTGGGAAGTGGAGGGCGTGCAGATGGTCGCTGATGTGCGGCCGTTCGAAACCATGAAGCTGCGCATGCTCAACGGCAGTCACTCGTTGCTGGCCTATATCGGCTTGCTTGCGGGGTACGAGACGGTGTTCGACGCGATCAGCGATCCTGATCTGCTGCGGTTTATCCAGTGTTACATGGGCGAGGAAGCAGCGCCGACCCTGTCCATGCCCGTGGGTATTGATACCGCAGGTTACGCCCGTGATCTTTGCGCGAGGTTTGCCAACGACAGCCTGCAACATCGCCTGCGCCAGATCGCCATGGATGGCTCGCAAAAACTGCCGCAGCGGTGGTTGCAAGGCGCGCAGCAGCTGCTTGATGCCGGGCGTGACATTGACTGCATCGCATTGGGGATTGCGGCCTGGATCCACTACTGCACGCAGCCTTTGCCGCATGTCGTTGATGACCCGCTAAACGCCGTTTTCGCCGACTTGGCGGGCAGCCTGGAAGGTGCTCAGCGAGTCGACGGGTTTCTTGATCTGCATCAGGTATTTGCGGCCGAACTGTCGGCGCGTCCAGCCTTTCGTGATGCGGTTCACCGGGCGTACAGCGCCATTGAACACACCGGCATGGCTGGCCACTTAAAAAACTTTGCAGCACACAACTAACAAGAAGGGAGATAGACATGGAACAGACTTGGCGCTGGTTTGGCCCCCAGGACCCGATTTCGCTGGCAGATGTGCGCCAGACCGGAGCGACCGGTATTGTCACTGCATTGCACGACATCCCCAATGGTCAGGTATGGCCAGTGGCAGCGATTGCCGCACGCAAGCAAATGATTGAAGACGCCGGCCTGACCTGGTCGGTGGTGGAAAGCATTCCGGTGCATGAGGACATCAAGCGCGGTTGTGGCCGTCGTGACGAGTACATCGCCAACTACCAGCAGAGCGTGCGCAATCTGGCGAGCTGCGGCATCGATATTGTCTGCTACAACTTTATGCCCGTGCTGGACTGGACCCGTACCGACCTGGCCTGGGAGATGGAAGATGGCGGCTGGGCGCTGCGTTTCGACCAGACCGCCTTTGCCGCTTTCGACCTGTTTATCCTCCAGCGCCCGGGAGCACAGGCCGAGTACAGCACTGAAGATATCCAGCAAGCCCAGGCCTATTTCGACGCACTCACCCCCGAGCAGAGCGAGAAGCTGGTCAACACCCTGATTGCAGGCCTTCCGGGTGCCGAAGAGCATTACACCCTGGAAGATTTCCGCGCCTTACTGCGCACCTACGCCGATATTGACGAAGCGAAATTGCGCGAGCATCTGGGGTATTTCTTGCGTGAAGTGATCCCGGTCGCGGAAGAGGCGGGAGTGCGCATGGCCATTCACCCGGACGATCCACCGCGGGCGCTGCTGGGCCTGCCGCGTATCCTGTCCACCGCGGCAGACGCGCAATGGCTGCTGGATGCTGCGCCAAGCCCGGCCAACGGTCTGACCTTCTGCACCGGCTCCTATGGCGTGCGTGAAGACAATGATCTGGTGGCGATGGCCAAACAGTTTGCGCCCTTCATTTACTTCACCCACCTGCGCTCGACCCGCCGCGAAGCGGATCCGCGCAGCTTCCACGAAGCTCATCACCTGGGTGGCGATGTGGACATGGTCGGGGTGATTGGTGCGCTGGTTGCTGAGGACCTGCGCCGTGAACGTGAAGGCGGCCCGCGCTTGCCACTACGCCCGGACCACGGCCACCAGTTGCTCGATGACCAGCACCGCAAGAGCAACCCCGGTTATTCGCTGATCGGTCGCCTCAAAGGCCTGGCCGAGATTCGCGGGGTTGAACTGGCGATGCGTCAGCAACTGGCGTAACGCCCTGCGGCCTGCATCACAGACCCTTTAGCCACTGCCTGTGGCAGCGGCTAAAGGGCTGTATCAATAGGCAAAAACCTTGCGGTGCTTTTGCACAAAGTCTTCCCAGCGCACCGGCTGGCGGCCCGTGATTTCGAAGAAGTTGTCAAAGGTCTCGTCGGCCCCGGGAATCTTCCCGGCAGCCATCCGTGCGAAGTTGTCTTTTACGCACGTCATGTAGGCCATTTCGGCTCCGGCTGCGCGCATGTTGTCCAGAAATACGTCCGGTGACTGGGCGTTGTAGCTGAACGGCTGCTCCAGCACCCGGGTCATGATGGCCGCGATATTGCCATAGGATTGCACGTCGTAGCCCAGGCGGTAGGTCTTGCCCCCATGTCTTGCCGGGTTGAGCAGTGCTTGTGCCGCTACTCGGGCAACGTCTTCGCCATCTACCCAACTGAATGGCGTATCACCGGTGTATTGCTCGATGACCCCGGCTTTTACGGCCTGGGTGCCATCGTAGCTGAGCAGGTTTTGCATGAAACACTCGGGCCGCAAGTGGGTGAACGAAAAGCCCGACCATTCAATATAGCGCTCCACGAACTGGTGCCAGGCCCAATGGCCGATGGTGGTGTCGTCACGCCCGCAGGCGCCCAGATGCACCATGTGCTGCACCCCGGCTTGTTTTGCCTGATCGAGAAACGCCTTGCTCTGGCGCAGCATGTCCACGGTATAGCCGGTCACGAGCAGGGCGCGATCGATGCCTTGCAGCGCCGGGGCCAGGGTCTCTTCTTTATCGAAGTCCAGGATCACGGTGCGAATGCCCTGGTCTTCAAAGGGCTTGGCCTTGGCGGGGGAGCGTACTGCCGCGACCAGCGTGATGGTGTCGTCGGCCATGAGGTTGCGCAGGGTGTCGCCGCCGATCTGGCCCGTGGCGCCGGTGATTAGAACGGTGGGTTTGTGCGAGGTCATAAAAAGTGCCTGATGCTTGGGTAAGGGCTTGGCGCCAAGCTTACTGGGGAAGTGCAGGCGTATTTGTGATACATTATATCGAATGAGATGAACTGAATTCACCAATGGCGGGGCGTGCATGTTTTCTTCCGAGCGCTTGAAGGGTATCGATGTCTTTGTCTGTGTTGCGGATTCAGGCAGTTTCAGGGCGGCTGCCGAGCGCTTGAACCTGACCGCTTCGGCGATCAGCAAGGCCATCGCACGCCTGGAAAACAGGCTTGGGGTACGTGTGTTTCAGCGCTCCACCCGGCGCTTGGCATTGACTGATGCCGGGGCGGCATTCTATCGCACGTGCACCGGGGTGCTGGCCGAGCTGGAAGAAGCCGAGCTGGCCATGCAGGCCGATAATGCCGAGCCGCAAGGCAGGATCCGCATCGACTTGCCTGCAGCCTTTGGGCGGTTGCAGGCGGTGCCGGTCATTTTGCAGTGTGTCCAGAAACATGCCCTGTTGCTGCCGCACATTTCGTTCTCGGACCGCTTTATCGATCCGGTCGAAGAGGGTGTGGATATCGTCGTGCGGGTGGGTGGGCCGGATATTTGGCCTGCTGCGCTGGAACACCGTTTTCTGGGCCGTGAGCGCCATGTGTTCTGTGCCGCGCCAGCTTATCTGAGCACTCACGGCACGCCTTTGACCGACCGCGATCTGGAGCATCACCAGTGTGTGGCCTATGGGCGGGCCGACGGCACGGTCAGCCCCTGGAACTTTGCAGGCAGCCGCCCCGGAGACATAGAGCGCCGGGTGATGCCCGCCAGGTACATCGTAGGAGATGGGGAAGGGCAAGTGATGACGGTGCTGGCGGGGTGCGGCATCGCCCAGTTGCCCACCTGGCTGATCAAGCAGCATTTGGCCGATGGTTCATTGGTCGAAGTGCTGCCCCACCTGGCGAGCGAAGGTTTGGCGATCAATTTGGTGTGGCCAAAAAGCCGTCAGGCATTGCCCAAGGTCCGTGTTTTGCTGGATGCCCTGGCAGCAGGGTTGATTCCGTTGGCGGATTAATGTTCGGGTTGCACTCGCCCTGTGGGAGCGGGCTTGCTCGCGATTGGATCACTGCGGTCTTGCAGTGACAGCGCATCGTCTGCATCGCAGGCAAGCCAGCTTTCACATGTTTTTATGCAGCCTCACAGCGGCAGCATGCGGTCCTGAATGACCCGCTTCATCACCAGCGTTGAGGTCAGTCGCTGGACGTTGGGCAGCGAGGTCAGGCGCTCGTCGTAAAGCTGCTGGAAGGCTGGCAGATCGGCTGCGACCACATGCAGCAGATAATCCGGGTCGCCGAACAGCCGTTGGGCATCGACGATTTGTGAGGTTTCGATGACCGCCGTTTCAAAGTCAGCAATCGCCTGACGGGTCACTTCACGCAGGGTAACGAACACCATCGCGGAAAAATTCAGGCCCAACTCGCTGGGGGCCAGCAGGGCCCGATAGCCCAGGATCACGCCTGAGTCTTCCAGCGCCCGCACGCGGCGATGGCAGGGCGAGAGGCTAAGGCCAACCCGTTCTGCCAGTTCGGTAACCGAAAGTCGGCCGTCGGCTTGTAGCTGCGCAAGAATCTTTCTGTCTATTCGGTCCACGTGGAAGAACCTTCCCTTGTGATGGCTATAGGTTGGGATAAACGAAAGATAATCCTACCAGCATTTCCTTATTCTTCTTTTACTCGCTGGCGCTTTTGACGCTGGCAGAGGCAGGGGGCTGCGGCACCTGAAAAACCATCACGATTCCAGCGTAGAAAGGAAATCCCTTTGACTCTCAGCGTCTTGGCCGCTTTTTGGGCGGTGTCATTTTTGTTCATCATTACTCCCGGCGCCGATTGGGCTTACGCCATTTCTGCGGGCATGCGAGGACGGTTGGTGACGCCTGCGGTGGCGGGGATGTTGTCGGGGCATCTGCTGGCCACGGTGATTGTGGCGGCGGGTGTGGGGGGCCTGGTGGCGCGCAATCCGATGATTCTTACCGGGCTGACAGTTGCCGGGGCCGTGTATTTGCTGTGGTTGGGGGTTTGCATGCTCAGAGACCCCGCGACACCTCAGTCGGGGCAGGGGCAGGTATCCGACTCGTGGTCGCGCTGGGCCTGGAAAGGTTTGTGCGTGAGCGGCCTGAACCCCAAGGTGCTGTTGTTGTTTCTTGCCCTTTTGCCGCAATTTACCGACCCGCTGTCGACCTGGCCAATACCCACGCAAATCATTGCCCTGGGTGCATTGCATGCGGTCAGTTGCGCGGTGGTGTATCTCATGGTCGGCTTCAGCGCCCGGGCCGTGTTGCAGACCCGGCCTGCTGCTGCGAAAAACGTCAGCCGGGTGTCCGGCGCGGTGATGGTCCTGATTGCAGTGGTGTTGCTGGCGGAGCAGACCTACAGTTGAGGCTTGGTCAACTACTGAGGATAAGACCGTGGCAACCACCGAAAGCAATGGGCAAACAACGCCGGGTGCGGTGATTGAATTCTGGAAGCAGGCAGGGCCAAAGCACTGGTTCGCCAAGGATGAGGCATTCGATGCTGTATTTCGCGAGACCTTCTACCGGGCTCATTTTCAAGCCGCCAGGCGCGAGCTTGAGCACTGGATGGCGCAGCCCGAAGGCGCGCTGGCCTTGCTGTTGTTGCTGGACCAGTATCCGCGGAATTCATTTCGCGGCACTGCGCACATGTTTGCCACCGACCCGCTGGCACGCTTTTACGCCCGGCACATGATCGATGGCGGCATGGACAAGGCGCTTGAAGCAGACTTGCGGCTGTTCTGTTATTTGCCGTTCGAGCACTCCGAAGACGCTGCCGACCAGCAGCTGTCGTTGCAACTGCATCACAGCCTTGGCCCGCAAGCCAGCGTATGGGCGCAAGAGCACGCCGATATCATCCGTCAATTCGGGCGCTTTCCCCATCGCAATGATGTGCTTGGGCGCGAAACCACCGGGCAGGAGCGCACGTTTCTGGATGAAGGCGGATTTGCGGGGTAAGAGCAGATTTTGACCGCCAGCAAGGTGTCGGCGCAGCCGTACAGGCATAATTGCCGCCTGAGCCTGAACACCCTCACCTGATGGAGCTGCCGATGAAGTACCCAGCCGTGTTGACCCTGAGCTTTTGTGCCGTTTTTTTGAGTAACGGTGCGATAGCCGCGGGGGATGCTGAAGCGGGGGGCAAGCTGTTCACTAAAACCTGTGGCGGTTGCCACAGCATCGGGGTTAACGCGCGCAATGGTTTTGGCCCGCAGCTTAATGGCGTGATCGGACGTCAGGCGGGCACCAGCGAGGGCTACATGTACTCCGACGCCATGAAAAACTCAGGCGTGGTGTGGAGCCGGGAAAAACTGGCCGCCTACATAGAAGCCCCGAAAAAAGTGGTGAGCGGCACGCGGATGATCTTCTGGGGCATCAGCGACCAGGAGAAGATCGACAACCTGCTGGCCTATATTGAGTCCGTCCAGGGGCAATTCCATCGGCAAGATCCTCCACATTGATGCCGGGCCGCGATCATCGCTTTTCTGCTGGCTAAAAAAAGGCCAAGGGGCAGCACGAGAGGCTTTCAGCATTTATGTTGATGCGGTGATACCCTCCGGTTTTTTCAGGGAAGGAAGATGAACATGCGCAAGACAGCGTCAGCCCTGGTAGCTGCAATGGGCTTGCTCGTAGCGGGCGGAGCCGGGGCCTGGACCATGAAGGACGGCGTTATCCAGTTCAGTAACGGCGAAGTGTCTTATTGCGACGGCTGGGCACTTGATGCGGCCTCAATCATGTTGAGTCGACAGGAGGGCAGGCCCGTTGATTATGTTTACGATGCCTACCATGAGCCTTCGGACATCACCAGGAAAATGCGCGTGCGATTTTTACGCGAAGCCCAGGCATACCCGGTAGAAGATACAAAAGAAAAACAATGGGCTGCTGCAGAAAAGTTCAGCAACAAGGTGAAGGGGCAGTGTTTCAAGTCTTATATCGAGCGCGTTCCGCAATCTTGAACGCCATACCTGTGGTGGTTGTCACAGCATCGGGGAAAACGCCCGGAACGGTTTTGGCCCGCAACTCAATGGCGTGATCGGGCGGTTGGCGGGCACGAGCGCGGGCTATCAGTATTCTGATGCCATGAAGAACTCCGGCGTGGTGTGGACGCGGGAAAAACTGGCGGCGTATATCGAGGCACCCAAAAAGGTGGTGAGCGGTACACGGATGATCTTCTGGGGGATCAGGGACTCCGAGAAAATCGAGAACCTGCTGGCCTACATTGAGACATTCCAGGGGCAGTGATCACTGCACCTCTTTCAGGTAATCCTTGAGCGTCAGCAGCGCGGGGTGCATCTGTTCCAGGGTTTGGGCCTGTGTGAAATCGCCGGACAGCTTGAGCAACTCTCGTCCCATGGCCGTATGCGCACCGCCCAGCGCCTCAAGCGCCAGGTCCAGGCATCGCTCGACTTTAAGCTGGATGGCGTCGAAGTTGCCCTTGTTCAGCTCAAAGGCAAAGACGTCCCGCTGGTAGTCGCTCATGGCCGGATCGTCGCGCAAAATCGGGCTGCCACCGTCTGTCTCATGCACCAGTTTGAGAGAGAAAAGGGCGACTGCCTCCAGCGTCAATTCCATAGTCCGGGTCCTTTAGTCAGTTCAGTGTTTGATCAGGGGAGTGTGGGCTGGCGCGATTGTACAGGGCACCACACGAGCCGGGATACACGGCTCCAGACGCAGTTCGGCGCACAGGCCACCCTGGGGGCGATTATAGAGTTGCAGGCTGGCGCCTATTTTACGGGCAATCATTTCCACTATGGCCAGCCCCAGACCTGCGCCGTTGGCGTGGCCCTGACTGTAAAAGCGTTCGAACAGCCGCTCGACGCACTGTTCCTCGATACCCGGGCCGCAATCTTCAACCCGCAAATGGATGCCCCCGCAGGGTTGTGCGCAGACCAGGACCTTGACCTCGCTACCCGCTGGCGAGAAGTTCAGCGCATTGGTGACCAGGTTCTGCAACGCAATGGCCAGGGCCACAGGGTCGGTTTCAACCCGGCACTCCTCATCACCTTCCAGTATCAGCTCAACGCCTTTTTCCATCGCCAGTGGTGTCAGTTCTGCCAGCTCTTCGCGCACCAATACGGTCAACTGCACGGTACTGCGAGTCGTGGTGTTCAGGCTCGGCTCAATGCGTGCCATGGTCAGCAACTGGCTGCCAATTCGTGTGGCCCGGTCAACGCCGCTCACCAGGAAATCAAGGGCTTCCTGGCGCTGTTCCAGGGTGGCGGCGCCTTGGGCGTTCTGGGCATGTATGCGCAGTATGGCCAGTGGTGTACGCAGCTCATGAGCGGCATCGGCAATGAATCGCCGTTCTCGCTCCAGCAGGTTGTCCATCTGCACCAGCAACTGGTTCAGCGCGGTTTGCATCGGCTCCAGGTCCCTTGGCAACGGCTTGAGATTCAGCGCTTGCAAGGTGTTGGTACTGCGTCCTCGAATGGCGCTGGCCATCGCGCGCAGTGGGGTGAGGCCCCAGCCGATGGTCAGCCAGATAAGGATGGTCAGCAGGGGAACGCCAATGAGGGTGGGCCACAGGGTGTGGCGCACGATGCGCTGGATCAGGTCCTGGCGAATGTCATCGCGCTCGCCCACCCAGATCAGCAAGCCCTGTTGCGGGTCGGCAAGCAGAAAGGCGCACCAGTCATTGCCGTTTTCGATGATGTCGTGGGAGCCCAGCGTGGTGGGCGGTGACTCCAGGACTGGCGCTTGGGCAGAACGCACGAGCAGTTGGCCGTCGCTACGCCAGACCTGGAAGGTCAGGCGAGTTTCGTAAGGATGGGCCGGACCGTCCTCGCCTACCCGACTCATGGCGTCGTCAAAAGCCCGGTAGAGGCGGTCCCAGTTGTTTTCGCCCGGCTCGTGCTGGTTCAGTACGCCTTGCAGCAGACGGGCGGTTTGGGCGAGCTGGGCGTCATAGACTTCTTCGATTTCATGGTGGCTGTCGCGCAACACCAGCCAGCTGATCAGGGCATCGCCCAGCAGGATCAGGATCAGTACCGGGATGAGAATGCGCGCACGCACCGAGTTCATGGCTTGAGCTCCATCACATAACCGACACCACGCACGGTGCGGATCAGTTCGACGGACAGCTTTTTGCGCAGGTTATGAATCAGCACTTCCAGGGTGTTGCTTTCGACCCGGTCCTGCCAGCCATAAAGGGCGCGGGACAAGCGTTCGCGGGTGATCACTTTGCCGGGGCGCACCATCAGTTGATGAAGCAACTGGTATTCCATCGGGGTGACGATGATGTCCAGGCCCAGGTAGCTGACTTGCTGGGTCGCCGGGTCGAGGCTGATACCGGTGTGCTCGAGCAGCGGTTGTGCCCGACCCTGGCTGCGGCGCAACAGGGCGCGGACACGGGCCTTCAGCTCTTCAACGTCGAAGGGTTTGATCAGGTAATCGTCTGCGCCTGCATCGAGGCCGGCGATACGTTCCCCGGTACCGTCGCGGGCCGTGAGGATCAGCACCGGAATGTCGTGTTGCTCGGCGCGCAGTTGTTGCAGCAGCGTCAAGCCATCGAGGCGCGGTAAGCCCAGGTCGAGCAGCAGCAAATCGAAGCTTTCGCTGCGCAGGGCATGCAGGGCACTGACGCCGTCTTGCAGCCAGTCCAGGGTATAGCCTTCGGCGCTGAGCGCCACGCGAATGCCTTGGCCCAAGGCGCGATCATCTTCGACGAGGAGCAGGCGCATAGCACAATCTCTGTAGGAAACGGCGGCATCATGCCGTGTTCAGGCCGGGGCTATTCCCGGAAAGATGTTACAGCTCGTTGCCAACTAAGCTTTTCCTAAGGTTGGTTTTGCACAGTGGATTTCCTACGTCTACTGAGGGTATTTCCATGCGCAAAATTCTCCTGCTGTCCTTGGTGATTGCCAGCCCCCTGGCAATCGCCGGTCCGCAATGTACCTCTGCCGAGCGCTCGCAATGGCAGGACCCGAAGGCTTTTCAGGAACAACTGAAAGCCCAGGGTTACGAGATCAGCAAGTTCAAGATCACCGATGGCAATTGCTACGAGATCTACGGTTTTGACAAAGACAAACGCAAGGTCGAGATCTATCACGACCCTGTGACGGGTAAAGCCGTGAAGGCCGAGATCAAGGGCTGATGCCGGAGCAATTCCTGCGCCTCTGGGACCCGCTGGTGAGGGTGTTTCATCTCTCCATCGCGGCAGTCTTTGTCGCCAATTACTTCTTCAATGAAGCGGGTGACGACTGGCACGTCTGGCTGGGCTATTACGCCGTGGCCTGGCTGCTGGTGCGGCTGGTGTGGGGATTTGTTGGCCCGCGCAGTGCGCGTTGGGCTGACTTTTGGCCAACACCTGCGCGATTGAGTGGCCATGTGCGTTCGCTGCTCAATGGCCGTGCGCAGCATCGCCTTGGCCATTCGCCCTTGGGGGCGCTGGTGATGATCCTGATGTTGCTGGCCCTGCTGACCCTGGGTGTCAGCGGTTTTCTGATGCAGGAAGTCGACGCCTTGTGGGGCGCCGACTGGCCGCTGCTTTTGCATGAAGCCACGGCCAATGTGCTGCTGGCCCTGGTGATCATTCATGTGCTGGCGGCGTTGTTTGAAAGTATCCAGGTGCGGGACAACCTGCCGTTATCCATGCTCACCGGCCGCAGGAGGCGATTGCCGGATGACCCTGTTCAGTAACTCTCTTTTCAACAGGTTTTCTATGCGCCCGTTTTTACTGATCAGCTGCCTGCTACTGGTGTTTTCTGCCGCATGGCTCAGCCATCCGCCCCATGTGCTGGCGCCTTTTGCCCTGGCCGACAAGGAAGGGGGGTCCACTACGGACGCCCCGCAATTCAACAGTCGCTTTGTATCCTCCCATCTCAATGACTTTGTCCATTCGTCCTCCGTCACGGCCCTGCCAGGCGGCGACCTGATGGCGGTATGGTTTGCCGGTTCCCGGGAGGGCGCTGCCGACGTGCAGGTACGCATTGCACGTTTTGATGCCAAAACCACCGAGTGGGGCCCGGAGCAAATACTGGTTACCCGTGAGACAACCCGCGACGGCACCCGGCGTTATATACGCAAGTTGGGCAACCCGGTCATCGCCCTGGGACCTGACAATCGACTGTGGATGTTTTATGTCTCGGTGTCGGTGGGCGGCTGGGCCACCAGCGCGATCAATGTGATGGTCTCGCAAGACATGGGTGCGAACTGGTCGGTGCCCCGGCAGTTGGTGACGTCACCGTTCTTCAACATCAGCACCCTGGTGCGTGCTGCCCCTGTGTTTCATGCCGATGGCTCGATTGGCCTGCCGGTGTACCACGAGTTCATGGGCAAGTTTGCCGAGTACCTGTACTTGAGCGCCGACGGTGCAGTCATCGATAAATTCCGCATCAGCCGTGGCAAGCACTCACTGCAACCGACCATCGTTGCTCAGGATGGCCAGCGTGCAATCGCCATGTTGCGCTACGCCGGTGAAACCCATCACCGGGTGCTCGCCAGCCGCACGCAAGACGCCGGGCAGACCTGGAGTGAGCCGTATCCGCTGGAACCTTCCAACCCCAATTCGTCGTTGTCGGCAATCGGTACGGCGGACGACGGTTTGCTGGTGGCCCTCAATGACCTTGAGGACGGGCGCTTCAAACTCAGCCTGTACGGCACCGATGCGCAGCTTGATCAGTGGCGCACCCTGGTGGAACTGGACCAGTCCCCCGACCCGCTGGGTCAACCGTTCTCCCCTGAGGCTTACAAGGAAATCATCGGCGAAGGGTTTCGTGCGTCCAGCGGCGCCCGCCGTTTGGGCCTGGCGCAGCGTTTTCTGAGCAACCTGGATTACCGCGTGTGCAAGCCCCGTGGCTGTGAATTCGAATACGAGTATCCGTACTTCAGTCGCAGCCCGGATGGCATGTACCACCTGGTGTACTCGTGGAATAACACGTTTATCAAACATGTCAGCTTCAATGAGGCCTGGCTGGCGGAGCGACTGTGATGTTTTCAATGTGGCAAGCCCATTTGAGTTTTGTCCTGCTGGGTTTTGTACTGATCAGTACTGTGCGCTTCGGTGCGCGCTGGCGTCCCTGGTTGCTGCCGGTACTGGTGGTGGTGAGTTTCATTCCGGTCAATGAGCTGGCGCTGGCGGGTTATGTGCGCAGCTTTACCGATGACCTGGCAATCACCACTCTGGTGTTATTGGCGTGGGTCTGCTTGCACCGCCTGGGTGTGGTGCAGCCACTCAAGAGCGCGCAGCGACTGCAGGTGGTGCTGCTGTTTGGCGCCCTGAGTCTGGTTCTGTATCCGGCCACTCTGGGGCTGACTTATTTCGATCCTTACCGCTGGGGCTTCAACCCCCGGCCGATGATTGTGCTGGTGGGGGCGGTGGCCCTGCTGATGCTGGCGCTGCGCAATAGCCTGGCGGTGTGGATGCTGGCGGCGGCAACCGTGGCTTTTACCCTGCGGCTCAAGGCTTCGGAAAACTACTGGGACTATCTGATCGACCCGTTGCTGACAGGCTACTGCCTGGTGGTCGGGCTATGGATGCTGGTGATGGCTGGCTGGCGTCCTCTTTTAAAACTGCAGCGAGGTCAATGATGGGAGGGTTGTACTCACGGCGCCTGCGTTACGGCATATGCGCCATCGGGTTGGTATTTGCGTTGCTGGTCTGCCTGCGGCTGATTTTTGTGCTGGGCTTTTCCGGTGTGGACCTGCAAGAGGCCGCGCTGCTGGAAACCCTGGGCATTGGCCTGCGTTTCGACCTGCGCCTGGCCGTACTGATGTTGCTGCCGCTGGCTCTGCTGGCATGGCTGCCGCGCTGGAACCTGCTGAACACGCGAGCATTGCGCTGGCTGGCGCGCGGCTACTTGTTGCTGGTGTTGGGCGTAGTCGGATTGGTGTACATCATCGACTTTGGTCATTACGCCTACCTGGGCGTACGTCTTAATGCCACAGTGCTGCGTTACCTGGAGGACGCGCAGATTTCACGGCAGATGGTCTGGGAAACCTATCCGGTGCTGTGGATAACCCTGAGCTGGCTGATGGCCGTTGTGCTGTGGACCTACGCGCTGATTCGTCTTGAGCGGATCACCCTGGATCGTGAAAAGCAGTCTGCAGGCGTCGTTGCCATAGCGTCCGTGGCCGTGATCGGCGTCGTTGCCATCCTGCTTTCACTGTTGGGACGCGTGGCCAATCTCAACCTGGAAAACCCGGTGCCTCTGCGCTGGAGCGATGCTTTCTTTTCCGGCAATAACCAGATCGCCGCCGTCGGCCTTAACCCGGTGCTGTTTTTGTTCGACACCCTCAGGGTCGGGCAGTCGCAATTCGATGAAGCCAAAGTTCGAGAGCATTACCCGCAAGTGGCGCACTACCTGGGCGTGACGCGGCCCGATGCCGAGCAATTGAGCTTTGTGCGTGAGCAAGCCGTGCAGCCTTACCGATTTGCCGGTGAGCGTGCGCCCAACGTCATGTTCGTCATGCTTGAATCCCTGGGAACCAGCGCCGTGGGTGCTTACGGCAACCCCCTCAACCCCACGCCGAATCTGGACCGGCTGGCCAGTCAGAGCTGGTTCTTCAAACACTTCTACGTGCCGGTCACCGGCACTGCGAAAACGGTCTGGGGCAGCATTACCGGTGTGCCTGACGTCACCCGCCAGGAAACCGCAACCCGTAACCCCCTGATTACCCGCCAACACACATTGATCAATGCCTTCGAGGCGTACCAGAAGTTCTACATGATCGGCGGCAATGCCGGTTGGGCCAATATCAATGGATTGATCCGGCAGAGTATCGAGGGTGTGAAGCTTTATGATGAGCGTCACTGGCGCTCGCCGCGGGTGGATGTGTGGGGCATCTCCGACCTGGACCTGTTCAAGGAGAGTGACGACATCTTGCGCGCCGTAGCCAGGGACCAGCCGTTCTTTGCTTACGTGCAGACTTCCGGCAATCACCGGCCATTTACCATACCCGCCAGCAACGACAATTTCGTGGTCAAAGATCTTTCCCTGGAACAGGTCCAGGCCGCTGGTTCGCGCAGTGTCGAGCAATACAACGCCGTGCGCCTGCTGGACTACAACATTGGTCGGCTGATGGAAATTGCCAAGGCGGGGGGTTACCACGACAACACCATTTTTGTGTTCTTCGGCGACCATAACACCCGCATCAGCCAGATACCGCACATGGCGCCGGCCTTTGAACAACTGGGGCTTGAAAGTAACAACGTGCCGCTGTTGATCTACGCGCCAGGCAGGTTGCAGCCCAAAGTGATCGAAGAGGCGGTTGGTCTGTCGGACCTGCTGCCGACCGTGGCGGGCATGGCCGGTATTCCCTTTCTCAATGGTGCGATGGGCAGGGATATCCAGCAGCCTGTGCCGGAGGGAGAGCGAATGGTGCCGTTGGTACTGAGCGAAGGGACCTTTCCGGTGATCGGAGGGGTGACCAAGGACTTCCTGCTGCAAATGCAGCACGACGGCAGCTCACCGACGCTGCATGACCTGGCGTCGCAAACTCCCAGGGAGGATGTGGCGCAGCAGCACCCTGAAGAGTTTCAACGCCTGCAAGCCTTGACCCTGGGATTGCATGAAAGTGCGCGCCTGATGCTTTACCGCAATGTTCGCGAGCGTTGATGTCCTGGAGGCGATCGTGTGCAACAAAGGTCACTCGTCACCGTAAGCCCCGAGGGGCGGGTGGTCTTCTAAGCTATAGAGCCGAGATATCCGATAACTTCAGGAGTTGTCATGGCCACGCATGTGATCCGGCTTCACCGCGTCATCAAAGCAACACCAGAGCGCGTCTACCGTGCATTTCTGGATGCCGATGCCCTGGTCAAATGGCTGCCCCCGAACGGATTCACGGGCAAGGTCCACCACCTGGAAGCAAAGGTGGGCGGGACGTACAAAATGTCGTTTACCAACTTCAACAGCGGTCAGGTCCACTCGTTTGGCGGGGAGTACGTTGAATTGGTGCCCCATGAACTGATCCGCTACACGGACACCTTTGATGATCCTGACCTGCCGGGAGTGATGCAGACAACGGTAACTTTGCGAGAGGTCTTTTGCGGAGTTGAATTGAGCGTGGTGCAAGAGGGCATCCCCGGGATCATTCCACCCGAGGCTTGCTATCTCGGGTGGCAGGAATCCCTGGTATTGCTGGCGAGGCTAGTCGAGCCAGAGATCCCGTAACGCTGGTTGGTGCGGTTGCTTGTATCCCGAATTCAATGGGTTTGTTTGGGATACAGGCCGGGGTGCCCGAGGTGTTTTTCAGGCACAAAAAAACCGGCTCAGTGGCCGGTTTCTCTGTGCTGCAAGTCCTGGTAGAGACTTGCAGGTACTGCTATATGGTGCCCGAGGGAGACTCGTGTGTTCTATATAAAACGTGGCCTGCAGCGATATTTTTCGGTTAGGGATACAGGCAGGGATACATGGTTGTGGGTGCTGACCGAATCTTTATCCTCTTAATGTGGTTTGCTGTTGCGCAACGCAGCAGTCCGGATAGGTAATGGAGCCTATTTCTAAATGGCAGGCAGAGGGACATAAGATGGACGTGGTGAAGGTTCAGCAGCAACTACGTGACTTCGCGAAGGAACGGGATTGGGAGCAGTTCCATACCCCAAAGAACCTGGCTTCTGCTCTGGCAGTGGAGGCAGCCGAGTTGCTCGAGAATTTTCAGTGGTTAACGGATGAGCAGGCACGCTCGGTCAAGGATGATGCTGAACGCATGCGCAGGATTGAGGAGGAGGTCGCAGACGTGACCTTGTATCTGTTGCGTCTTGCTGATGTTCTATCTTTGAACCTCCAGGATGTGGTCGATCGGAAGCTCAAAATCAATGCAGATAAATACCCCGCCGACAAAGCTCGCGGGAATGCCAAAAAATACAATGAGCTCTAAGGACGTCAATTAGAAATGGACATCACTTCTCGGATTGTTGAGGAAATTACAAAGGGTGAAGCTCGCAAGGCCAATGGCCCGATTGAGCATTGGCTGACTACTTTGGCAACTGGGTTTTGGGGGTTTGATGCAGACAAAGAAAGTGTCTGGAGTGAGCTGAAAAAGGGGGATGTCCTGGTCTTTCAGTCGATTCCTCCGAACAGCAATTTCGTCAGTAATCACAGCTCAAAAACGAAGACTTCTGGCTTTATTGGGGCTGGGATTGTTGAGCGTATTTCGAAGAAAACAGAACCTCGCTGGCTCTCTGAAGTAATTGAAAGCCAAAATTCGAACGTCTCATCCCCAATGATGTGGCCGAATTTAGTGCACTTTTCTGATGTGCTCTGGTTGGGGGATGTTGGTCAAATTCCTGCACAAGCAGTGCAGGCAATGATTGATCAATGCTCGGAAGAGAAGCTTGACCTGGGCGCTCATATTGCACACTTGGCAAGCAATCGCTTGTCCCTCAATGCGATGAAGGATGTTGGCTTTACATATGCCCCAATGGGCACTGGTGGGCGCCTGAAGAAAAATGCTGACAAGCTTGCCGAGCTCTTCAAGGTTCAAGCCCAATCAGCAACCCATGTTGCCTACGGTGTAGTGGATCTGCCGATTCTTTCCCCGCCACCCAATAATGGCTTTGATTCTTCAAACTCTACCTATGGCGGCACACGAAGCCCGACCAAGCGTAAAGCGAAGCCCCCAACTACTGGTGAGGTCAAAGGCACTTATTCGCGTAAACGGGACTACTTGCAGGAGGCTACGGACAATCAGAACCTTGGCCTCGCAGGTGAGTTGCTAGTGTTTGAGCGAGAAAGGCTGCGCGTGCATGCCGAGCATGGTGAGCAATACGTCAGTCAGGTTGTGCATGTATCCCTAACTGAGGGTGATGGTGCAGGTTATGACATTCGCTCAGTGCGAGACACCGGCTCAGGGATCACCCCGTATTACCTAGAGGTCAAAACCACGTCAGGCGATGCTAATACAGCCTTCTTTATCTCTGAAAATGAGGTGAATTTTGCGGCAGCCAACCCGGAGAGTTTTGAACTTGTGCGGGTTCACTCTCTGGGTAATGGGAAGAGCAAACATTACGACTATAGGCTGTCTGGTTATGAGCTGTTAGGTCTGCCCAGAACTCCGGTGAGCTACCGAGTGAATGTTGGTATAGAGCCTGATCAGTATGAGTGAACATGTGAGAGTACTCGCTTACTGATCCACCTGTTGTGTGCAGCACCCACTCAAGAATTCGTCCTCGACCTCTCAAAACTACCGGGGGCCCCTGAGGATTTTTTGACCATACGGGGCAGGAAACCCGCGGGATTTTTTTAGCAGCAGGGCACCCAGCTTATTGAAATTTCAATCGTTGAAATTGAAAGGTATTGAAGAAAAGAGGAGAGGGGGACTTGGAACACCGTAGGGCACTGGATGTGTTGCTGATAGTGAACACTTAGGCGAGTCAACTGGGTCAACCGGTCAAGTGTGGTCAACAAACTTTGAAACCCAGCCACTAACGATTTCGTGCGGGTTTCCTGTCCCGTGTCTCCTCGAAATGCCCAGGGTCCCCAGCGGCTCCTGAGCCGTAGTGCAAATGCACTGGTGAACCAGCAGTTCACCCGGTTCACCTGTTCACTAAGCTGTGCACTTTTCCTCTAACACAATCGCGCGGGTTTCCTGCCCCGTACTTAGCAATAAGTACCAGGGGCCCCCGGTACTTTTGACGCGCCGGGAAGTACCTCTGCTCCTATCGCTGAAGGCTCCACCGATTGGGGGGCTAGGGGATGGTCTCTCGAAAGCGGTGTTACGTGTGTTACGTGTGTTACGGATAAATTTATATAACTGATTTTAAAGGTTTTTTTTGGTTGTAACATCGCTGTGATTAGTACTCGTAGGCAAGTGTTACAAGAGCTGCGAGTGTTACATGTGGTATCCCCTAGGAGTGGTCGCTATCGACCCCAAGCTTGTAGTTGGTCTGAGGCAGCAATCGGCCAATAGCAGTCGTTCCGAGCGACCTTTTTTCGACCCAGAAGCGACACTCACTGTCCCAAACACATAGCCACGAAGAAGCCCCTTTCGGCCAGACGCAGGTAGCCAACACCTAGTTTTAACTGGCCATAGATGTTTGTGTGCCTACCGACCGCGATTGTCACCAGCGGTCATCGGCGTGTAATTGGTTGACTAACCGCTTGTAAGACACTGAAGTCCGATGCGGTTCGAAAGCTAATGCCTGCGAGTCCACTTGGTGTGCTCT
Source organism: Pseudomonas sp. NKUCC02_KPG (assembly GCF_019345465.1). GTDB lineage: Bacteria > Pseudomonadota > Gammaproteobacteria > Pseudomonadales > Pseudomonadaceae > Aquipseudomonas. The sequence goes on along the minus strand of NZ_JAHKRC010000001.1, from coordinate 373,530 downwards.
CCGGTTGTGCCTGCAATGGTGCCCCGGAGAGCGGACATTCGAGGCGCTGATTTGAAGGTGCCGCGACCTTCTCAGGCTGTCGAACGGTGCATCCAGCACCGAGTAATGAATACGCTGCCGGCTCCCTGCCCTACATAAAACATCTACTGCGCCCAAGAATGGCGGCGTCCCCTCGCCTGATTCGGTCTACGATTGAGTGCTCGAAGCAGGCTGATAGATGTGAGTGCGCTTGTGAATATGCTGGTGGTCCGCGTAGTACTCGTGCAGGTTGTGCGTCTCTACTGACCGGTGATGGAGGCCACGCTCTCCCCACATTAGCCATACCAGCGTCTTGCCGGACTGCGTCAAGTAGCTATCAAGAAGGTCACGACGCAGATAGCTGAAAAAGCCACTGACCTGCGAGCCATACTCGCCGACTTCGCGGTACAGGGACGCCACGCCTGCAGTATCGTGCAGGTCCCATTTGTTGTCGCAGTACCTGAGACTCAAAGCCTGACAGAGCTGTTTAGAGGGCAGGCATGCACCGCTGTTCTGGTTCACCACGCTGTGGTAGCTCTCCCAGTTGTACTTCTGCACTGGGATGTCGACCACGACGCCATTGTTTGACCACCTATCAGCGGACACCATGTATTCGGCGCGGTCACCCTCTTGCTCATCAGTGACAGGCAGTCCCGGAATCGAAGAGAAAGGCATCTCACCCGCATAGGTGTAGTAGTAGCTTGGCTCGCCCGGAATGGCGTCATTGCCGGGGTACTCGAGGCCAGTGAACAACGTGCACAGGCGGTCGACTTCTCCGCTGTCCACGAGCACACCTCGGAGGAAGGTGAAGACCTGTCTGTCATCAGCGGGGGCGTTCTGTTCGAGGAACCCGTCAAGTACGACCCACGGCCCCGTCAGGCCATCAATCTCCGCTAATTCAAGGATGCCACGATAGTCTGGTTGCGGACCTCTCACTATCCAGTCGCCAGTATCCGTAGGCTGACCGCTGAACAAGACTGGAAGCGGCAGGTCGATGCTCGCGGCCTCAAGCGGGAACGTCGGGTCGATGTCCGCATCTGAAGGACGAGCACTGCGCTCTTCGGCAAGGAGGCCCCGCGCGTACCGGACACCCCACATCTCGAAGTAAGCGATCCAGCCGTACTTCTTCCCGTATCTGTCGACCTTGTGCTTGTCATTTCCCATACGAGGGCCGGAGTCCATTTGCCGATCAGCAGCTTCGAACTGCTCGGGGTCATAGCCAAGCACCAGCATTCGCGAAACGATTGCTGGCAGCACCCGCTGGTACTCTGGGTTGCGGTCGTCGTAGTTCGACCGACCTGGAATCAGACGCCCCATCGTGTAGTTGCCGAAGTCCATTCGAATCGCCGCGCGCTTCGCACGTTTGATCACCGCCAAGTCGTACTGCGGCATGTTCTCAAACGGACTGGGCAGATGGCCAAACGGTGGAAGGAGATGAGTTCCCTCCTCCTCAGACAAGCAAGCCGGATCAACCGCCCACGCTATGGCAATGGTTCCCAGACAGTACTGCTGATAGAGAGCATGCGAGGTAGGATGCGTCGCGCCAGGCGCGAACATCGCTTGATAAATCTCACGAGCGACTCTCGGCAGTGCCTCACGCATCTCCACAGCATTTATGTCCGACCAAGTGGTCAGCGCCGCACCGTAGGCTGCGGCGAACATCCGCTCGGGGACGTATGGATCTGAAACGGCAATTGCCTCCACTGCCAGCCGGAAAAACTCTGTAGGCCGCTTGGCGGCGAACTCGTACAGGGTCTTGGTGGCCACGTCCCGAAGGCTTCTGGACGTAGATGTCAGCGTCCACATCACCCAGCGTGCCCGCCGAATCTCGCGCTCGTCTAGGTCACCCGACTTCCATCTGGTCGACAGGAATTTTAAATCGTTTTCAATTTCCTCAGACGTCTCGCGAACCCACTCCGTCCAGAAAAGATCGCGCTGCGTGTTGGGCATGGCCAAGAGCACGCTATGCAAGAAATCCACATCATACGGATGCGCTCGCGCTGCCCTGGTACTCCGAAGTCTCTTGAAGGCTCTCCATGCGAACTGCTTCGACTCCTGCATTGCGCGCGCGAACCGTTCTACCGTTTCTCGCCCGATTTGCCTTGGGTCTGATTGCGCCGTCAACAACAGAGCATTCATGACGAGATTCTCGTCCGACACGTCTTGCCAAAGCTGGCGCCTGCCAGAGTGTTGCGGATATTGGCCAACTAGAGCCTGGAACACGTCATAGGCGAAAGTATGCGATCCAGGCTCACGGAATTGGAACTGCGTGCGTCCTTCATCGCTTTGCAGCCACTGTGTTAAGGCCGGCCTGGCAAGCAGGTGGCGCGCCATCATATGTCCAGCCATCAGGTCGTATGAAAACGCAATTCCTTGGCCACCGTCTGAAGAAGTCGTTCGAACGAGGACGCCTTCTGACTCCAGCGCGCGAATGACGCTGGCGTCCCAACGGCCCACGTCTCGAACTGCCGTCCGAGCAGCTTGGAACTCCACGCTTCTCGCGTTGCCCTCCCAGAGGAGACCCGCAATAGTCAGCAGCGCATCTTGCACCTCATCCTGAAAGATGCGATTCGCCGTCGCTGAAAGCTCAGCAACTCGTTCGGCAACTTTGTTGAAGTGCGCTTCGAACAGGCTTGCCAGCGAATTGGGCAGCGCCTCCACCCCGACAATGTGCTGGTGCCGAGGGTTCGCCACCTCGCAGAAGATTCTCAGCGTCAACGGGTGCTGCAAGAACTCGATTGGCAGATCCGCATCGGTGGCGTCGATCTTGTAATACTCGAAGTACTTGTCGATGGCCGTCTTCGGGGCTTCTTGGAATCCGTTGTGCTCAACTTGAGGAAAGTCCTCCGGCAGGCAGATCTGCGCGAACTCATTGCGTAGAGTGACAACCAGTAGAACGTACGGAAAGTCCTCCAGAAGCTGTTCCGCTCTGGCGAGTTCATCCCTCCAGTTTCTTGGGTCTTCTGCCTCATTCAGACCGTCAATGACAATGGGTACGGGCGCGAGTCCAGCTCTGAACTTCCCCTAGTACCCAAGCAACAGGTGCGCCGCGGGCATTGCTATTACTTAGTTTTACTGGAGTAGGGAAGCCGCTTTCGGGTTGCTGCATAAGCTTGTAGATGGTGGGGCGAGCAAGGCCTACGATGGCCATTACTTCGGTGATTCGGATCAAGGTTGTCCCTGGATCGCGGAGAGAAAGGGCTTTTGATTTTGGAGTGAGATAGTCCGTCATAGCTGTGCCTAGCAAGTGAGAGTCAGCACAGGGTACGAACGCAACGGAAAGCAAACATGGTTTGCTTTCCTGGCTATTCATTTTAATTTAGGAAAGAAATTACCCTCGTCGACGTACTTTCGAATAGTCGGTTTAGATGCAATGCCATCCGCATGAAGGGCTTTCACGAGTTCTGTTTTTGTGCTTTGGGCATTGGCTTGAAGGTGCCGCTTGGCTGACTTTATGATCCTGTCCTTTAAATCCTGAGATTCTTGCTGTTTCACAGAGTCAGGAGATTTATTGCCTTTGCCAGCTGCACTTGACCGTAACGAGGCTTTGGAAGAGAACGCAGTGCTTACGATGTCGTGCAGTACGCTTGAAACATTGAATCCCTTAACCGAAACATCGATGTTTTCAATTTGCTGATAAAGGCCAGCCAATTGAAGGGCGTTTTCAGCATCCCCTTTTCTGATGGCGAATTGTTCCCGGGCATAGATTTCCAGGCCGCTGTTGAGATCTCTTTGTCTCTCAACTAGGTCTAGGTATTCCCGCGAAGGCATCATTTTCAATTGTTCAATTAGCTCTGCGTCGATCCCCTCGACGATGATTTCGAGGTTGAAAAGCCAGTTGGCCAAGATCTCCACTGCTTCCACGCTGTAGACCAGTGCCACGGTTGCAGTGAGCTGTGAATCAGTCGCAGGGTGATCAACGCCTATGACATTGCGAACAGCCCTTGGAAGGGATGCTGCCTGCATAAAGCTGGCTTCTTGCACGATCACGTCGCGAAGATGAAATACTGATTGGATCGTGGACTCGGCATATTCTGTATAGCTTCCTTCGTCGAGCCAGAACGAGGTGGCCATGTTGATTACATCAAATGCCTCATAGAAGTGATCGTAGAATTGGGGGTAAAGCGCTAGCTTGTGCACAGCTGCTTCAGCTTCGTCCATATCCCAAAGTAAGTACTTCACGTTGTAGCCTGCAATCTTTAGATCATCAGTATCCACGCCAAATTCGAAATTCATTCAGATTGCCCCGAGCCCCATTTTTGAGCATGAAACCAGCGATAGAAGTGTCGGGGTGTGAGCACCTGCAGGTAGGTTTGTGAGCTGCTGCTGTTACACAGATTGGGCGCGTTACACGTTGCTGAGTTTGTGTGTGTAGAGAGTGTTACGAATAAAAAATCCTTTATTTTCATGTACTTGGTTGTTTTCGTTACACGAGTTACACACGTAACACCGGATTTTATGGAAGGTAGGGGTTGTATATTCATATCGCTTTCCCGAAGTCTGCGTGCACCACATTCCCAGCGCTCAGATCTTCAAGGTGGTCGGCGTACCACTGCATCATTTTGATTCGGTTATCGAGATACTGGGCCTTGTTGTAAACCCCGGAGATGCCTTGTTCTTTATGTGCCAGTTGAGCCTCCACATGCTCTTTTGGCCAGCCATGCTCCCTCAGGAGTGTGCTCGCGGTGTGTCGAGTGCCATGACCTACAAGACGACCTTTGTAACCAATAGTGGAGAACACTTTGTTAATAGTGTTTTCGCTGATGGTCGGGTTCTTCGCGCCGACTCCTGGGAATAGCCACCTACTACGACCTGTTAATGCCTGTAGCTCCTTCAGAGCCTCTATAGCTTGCTTGGGTAGAGGGCTGACAAAATCCCTGCGCATCTTCATTTTCTCTGCCGGTGTGGTCCACAGGGCTTTTTCAAGGTCGATTTCTTTCCACTCAGCAAAGCGGACCATGCCCGGTCTTGAGGCTGTCCACAGGCAAAGCCATGCCGCTGTGCGAGCGGTGAGTCTGCTGGGGGTGTTTTTGAGTGCCTGAACAAACTCACCCAGCTCGTGCTCGAGGAGGTGAGGGTGTTGCTGAGTCTTGGGAGCTTGCGCGGCAATATCCCGCAAGCGGCTCCCCGGATCGTTCTCTGTCAGTCCCAAGCCGATGGCCCGGCCAAAGATCTGATTGACCCAGGTGCGGCATTTCTCGGCAACGTTGTGGGCGTCACGAGCCTCAATGCTGGCCTGCAGTTCGGCGCAATCGGTGCGGGTGATGTCGTCGAGAGGTTTGTCGCCAAGTGCCGGGAGTATGTCTTTGTCGAGGTAGGTGCGGATCTTGTTGAGGGTGGAGGGTGCCAGGCCTTTTTCTTCTTTGGCCTTGAGCCATGCGTCAGCGGCTGCGCGAAAAGTGCGGGCTTTGGCAATGTCGATGGCAGCTTTGGCAGAACGTTTCTGTTCCAGAGGGTCGGCACCGCTACTCACTACTTTGCGTAGTTCAGCAGCTTTCTCTCGTGCCACGGCACCACTGACCTCTGGATAACCCCCGAGCCCCATCCAGGCCCAATTGCCCGCCGGACGTTTGTAGCGCAGTTGCCAGGATTTGCCGCCGTCAGGCTTTACCCGGAAGTAGAGACCGCTCCCATCAAGCTCTCGATATTCTTTTGACTCTGCCTCCAGCCCGGCCAGCGTGGTATCGGCCAGAGGGCGGCGCTTGATGTCTGCGCGCTTCATCCTTGTATCCCAAAGTTCGGTATTTTTCTCAGGATACAAGTGGGGATACAGGGATACAACGGATAGGGGTAGACAGGGGTAGATCGTCAGGCACAAAAAAACCGGCTCGGGGGCCGGTTTCTCTGTGCTGCAAGTCCTGGTAGAGACTTGCAGGTACTGCTATATGGTGCCCCGAGGGAGACTCGAACTCCCACTCCTTTCGAAAACGGATTTTGAATCCGCCGCGTCTACCAATTCCGCCATCAGGGCTCAATGGCGGCGAAGTATAGAGATGAGGTTTAGGTCGGTCAACAACTTATTGGTCTATTTTTACTAAGTCCGTTAAACTCCCCGGCCCTGCTAGACGAAACCTATCATGCGCGTTGCTGACTTTACTTTCGAACTCCCTGATTCGCTCATCGCACGCCATCCTTTGGCGGAGCGCCGCAACAGTCGCCTGCTGACCCTTGATGGGGAGAGCGGAGCACTGGCACATCGTCAATTCACTGATTTGCTTGAGCATTTACGCCCGGGCGACTTGATGGTGTTTAACAATACCCGGGTGATTCCGGCTCGCTTGTTTGGCCAAAAGGCGTCGGGCGGCAAGCTGGAAATTCTGGTTGAGCGGGTGCTCGACAGCCACCGCGTGCTGGCCCATGTGCGCTCCAGCAAGTCGCCAAAACCAGGGTCGAAAATCCTGATTGACGGTGGTGGCGAAGCCGAGATGCTGGCACGTCACGATGCGTTGTTCGAACTGGGCTTTGCCGAAGAGGTTTTGCCCCTGCTGGACCGTGTCGGGCACATGCCATTGCCGCCCTATATCGATCGTCCGGACGAAGGCTCTGACCGCGAACGGTATCAAACCGTGTACGCGCAGCGCCTGGGTGCCGTGGCTGCGCCAACGGCAGGCCTGCATTTTGACGAGCCGCTGATGCAGGCTATCGCTGCCAAGGGCGTCGAGACGGCATTTGTGACCTTGCACGTGGGCGCGGGTACTTTCCAGCCGGTGCGGGTTGAGCGTCTTGAAGATCACCATATGCATACCGAATGGCTCGAAGTGGGCCAGGATGTGGTTGATGCCGTGGCCGCATGCCGTGCCCGTGGCGGGCGGGTGATTGCCGTGGGCACCACCAGCGTGCGTTCGCTGGAGAGCGCCGCCCGTGATGGCGTGCTCAAACCGTTCAGTGGTGATACCGATATCTTTATTTTCCCGGGCCGACCGTTTCATGTGGTCGATGCGCTGGTGACCAATTTCCATTTGCCGGAATCCACGCTGTTGATGCTGGTTTCGGCGTTCGCCGGTTATCCCGAAACCATGGCGGCCTACAAGGCTGCGGTTGAGCATGGGTACCGCTTCTTTAGTTACGGTGATGCAATGTTCATCACCCGCAATCCTGCGCCGACGGCTCCTGCCCCGGCCCCTGAGGATCAAGCATGAGCAACTGTCGTATGTCTTTCGAGCTACTTGCCACTGATGGCAAGGCTCGTCGCGGTCGTTTGACCTTCCCCCGTGGCGTGGTCGAAACCCCGGCATTCATGCCGGTCGGTACTTACGGCACGGTCAAGGGCATGTTGCCGCGCGATATCGTCGATACCGGCGCGCAGATGATTCTGGGCAACACCTTTCACTTGTGGCTGCGTCCTGGCACTGAAGTGATCAAGAAGCACGGCGACCTGCACGACTTCATGAAATGGCAGGGTCCGATCCTGACTGACTCGGGTGGTTTCCAGGTGTTCAGCCTGGGCGCCATGCGCAAGATCAAGGAAGAGGGCGTGACTTTTGCTTCGCCGGTAGATGGCGCCAAGGTGTTCATGGGGCCGGAAGAGTCGATGCAGGTACAGCGTGACCTGGGCTCCGACGTGGTCATGATTTTTGACGAGTGCACGCCGTACCCGGCGGATGAAGATGTGGCCCGCGTTTCCATGGAGCTGTCGTTGCGCTGGGCGCAGCGCTCCAAGAATGCCCATGGCGACAACACGGCGGCTCTGTTCGGTATCGTTCAGGGCGGCATGCACCAGAACCTGCGCGAGCGCTCGCTCGAAGGTCTGAACAAAATCGGTTTTGACGGCCTGGCCATCGGCGGTTTGTCCGTAGGCGAGCCCAAGCACGAAATGATCAAGGTGCTGGATTACCTGCCCGCGATGATGCCCGCTGACAAACCTCGTTACCTTATGGGGGTTGGCAAGCCGGAAGATCTCGTTGAGGGTGTGCGCCGCGGTGTGGACATGTTCGATTGCGTGATGCCAACCCGCAATGCCCGCAATGGGCATCTGTTTATCGACACCGGTGTCATCAAGATCCGCAATGCGTTCCATCGCCATGATGATTCGCCGCTGGATCCGACCTGTGATTGCTATACCTGCCAGAACTTCTCTCGCGCTTATCTGCATCATCTGGACAAGTGCGGCGAAATGCTGGGTAGCATGCTCAATACCATCCATAATTTGCGGCACTATCAGGTGCTCATGGCTGGTTTGCGCGAGGCTATTCAACAGGGTACATTGGCCACCTTTGTCGACGCCTTCTATGCCAAGCGCGGGCTTCCTGTGCCGCCTTTGGACTGAGTTTCGGACCTTTAAGAAACAACATTGCAACTGGAGTGCTTAATGAGCTTTTTCATCTCTTCCGCTTTCGCGGACGCTGCTGCACCTGCCGCTGCTGGCCCTATGGGTGGCGGTTTTGAATGGATTTTCCTGGTCGGCTTCCTGGTCATCTTCTATCTGATGATCTGGCGTCCACAGGCCAAGCGCGCCAAAGAGCAGAAAGCCCTTCTGGGTAACCTGCAAAAAGGCGACGAGATCGTGACCACTGGCGGCATCGCCGGCAAGATCGTCAAGGTTTCTGACGCTTTTGTTGTTATCGAAGTGTCTGACACTGTCGAGCTGAAAATTCAGAAAGGCTCTGTTGCAGCCACGTTGCCTAAAGGCACGCTGAAAGCGATCTAAGTTTCAACTTTTAACAATCGACGGGGCGCGCAAGGCGCCCCGCGTTTTAAGCGGGCGGCGTGATTGATGCTGAACAAATACCCTCTGTGGAAATACATACTGATCCTGGCGGTGCTGGCGATCGGTTTTATTTATTCCGCTCCCAATCTGTACCCTGATGATCCGGCCATTCAAGTGTCGGGTGCGAGCACGGCCCTGCAGGTCACTCAAGCTGATCTGGATCGCGCCACCAAGGCGTTGACGGATGCTGGCATTGCCGTGAAGGGCGCCACTCTGGCCCAGAATGGCAAAGGTGGCTTGCTGCGTCTGGTCAAGAAAGACGACCAGTTGCCAGCCAAGGATGTCGTACGCAAGGCCCTGGGTGACGACTATGTCGTAGCGCTCAACCTGGCGCAGACCACGCCGCAATGGTTGCGTAGTCTGGGTGCTCACCCAATGAAACTGGGTCTGGACTTGTCGGGTGGTGTGCACTTCCTGTTGGAAGTGGACATGGACAAAGCTGTCGATGCACGCATGAAAGTGTACGAAGGCGATGTCAAAAGCCTGCTGCGCAAAGAGAAAGTGCGTTATCGCAGTCTGCCGCAACTCAACGGTGCCATTCAGTTGGGCTTCACTGATGAAGCTACCCGTGAGCAAGCGCGTGGCCTGATCCGCAAAAGCTTCAATGACTTCGACATTACTGCTGCAGACCTCAATGGTCAGCCGGTTCTGCGTCTGGTGATGACCCCGGCCAAGCTGGCGGAAATCCGCGAATATTCCATCAAGCAAAACCTGACAACCGTCCGTAACCGGGTTAACGAGTTGGGTGTTGCCGAGCCTTTGGTTCAGCGTCAGGGTGCCAACCGCATCGTGGTTGAGCTGCCAGGCGTACAAGATACTGCCGAAGCCAAGCGTATCCTGGGCAAGACGGCCAACCTTGAGTTCCGTCTGGCTGCTGAGCCGGGTGCTTCCAAGGCTACGTCCGAGACCTTTGAGTTCCGTGAGGGCAACCGTCCGACCGCGCAGATCGAGCGTGGCCTGATCATCACCGGTGACCAGGTGACCGACGCTCAGGCCGGCTTTGACGAGCACGGCCGTCCGCAGGTGAACATCAAGCTTGATGGTCATGGCGGCGAGTTGATGAGCCGTTCGACCCGCAGCAACGTTGGCCGCAGCATGGCGGTAATCTTCATCGAGCAGAAGCCGGTGACGACTTACACCAAGAAAGTGGTTGATGGTGTTGAGAAGGACGTGCCGGTCCAGGCGTTCAAGGAAGAGAAAAAGATCATCAGCCTGGCGACTATCCAGTCGCCGCTGGGCAGTCAGTTCCGGATCACTGGCCTGAATGGCCAGGGTGAGGCTTCCGAGCTGGCACTGCTGTTGCGTGCCGGTGGTCTGGCAGCGCCAATGTACTTCGCTGAAGAGCGCACCATTGGTCCTAGCCTGGGTGCTGACAACATCACCAAGGGTATCGATGCTTCGCTGTGGGGCATGCTGTTCGTGTCCCTCTTCATCATTGCCATCTACCGTTTCTTCGGTGTGATCGCGACGGTGGCGCTGGCGGGCAACATGGTCTTGCTGCTGGCTCTGATGTCGGTGCTGGGTGCAACCCTGACCCTGCCGGGTATTGCCGGTATCGTGTTGACGATGGGTATGGCGGTCGATGCCAACGTACTGATCTTCTCGCGTATACGTGAAGAGATTGCCAATGGCATGACACCGCAGCGGGCGATCAACGAAGGTTTCAACCGTGCCTTTACCGCCATCGTTGACTCCAACCTGACAACCTTGCTGGTCGGCGGGATTCTCTTTGCCATGGGTACCGGGCCGGTCAAGGGCTTCGCGGTCACCATGTCGCTGGGTATCTTTACCTCGATGTTCACGGCCATCATGGTCACCCGCGCACTGGTCAACCTGGTGTATGGCGGTCGGGACTTCAAGAAGTTGTGGATTTAAGGGGCTGCCATGTTACGTACAATCAACTTCATGGGCGTTCGCAACGTAGCGTTCGGCGTCACTGTGCTGCTTACCGTGCTGGCTTTGTTCAGCATGTTCCACAAGGGCATGAACTACGGCCTGGACTTCACCGGCGGTACGCTTATTGAGCTGACCTACGAGAAGCCGGCTGACCTGACCAAGGTGCGTACGGAGCTGGCTTCGGCCGGCTTCCATGACGCCGTGGTGCAGAGCTTTGGTGCAACCACCGACTTGTTGGTGCGTATGCCGGGCGACGATCCGCTGCTGGGAAACAAGGTAGCGGCTGCGCTGGGCCAGGCCGACACGTCCAACCCTGCGGTCATCAAGCGCGTTGAATTTGTTGGGCCGCAAGTAGGTGAAGAGCTGCGTGACCAGGGCGGCCTCGGCATGCTGATGGCACTGGGCGGTATCATGCTTTACCTCGCGTTCCGCTTTCAGTGGAAGTTCGCGGTCGGCGCGATTGTGTCCCTGGTTCACGACGTGATCGTGACCATGGGTATCCTGTCCTGGTTCCAGATCACCTTCGACCTGACGGTGTTGGCGGCGGTGCTGGCGATCATCGGTTACTCGCTCAACGACACCATCGTGGTATTCGACCGGGTTCGGGAGAACTTCCGGGTGTTGCGCAAGGCCAGCCTGATCGACAACATCAACATCTCGACCACGCAAACCCTGTTGCGCACCGTGGCGACTTCGGTCTCCACATTGCTGGCGATTGCGGCGTTGCTGATCTTCGGTGGCGATAATCTGTGGGGCTTCTCGATTGCGCTGTTCGTTGGTGTGATGGCGGGTACTTACTCGTCGATCTATATCGCGAACGTGGTGCTGATCTGGCTGAACCTCAGTGCAGAGGATTTGATTCCGCCTGCGGCGACTGAGAAAGAGATCGACGACCGTCCATAACCTCTGGTTATAAGCAGGTTGTCACCTAAAAGGCGCGAGTATTGAACTCGCGCCTTTTTTTGTGCTCCAAGGCTGGGATTGATGTGGGATTTTCCTACGTATGATGGTCTGGAGGTTCACGTGAACAAGTCATTGCTGGTAGGTGCTGTACTGGGTGCTGTCGGTGTTACAGCCGGTGGCGCTTTTGCCACTTACAGCTTGGTTAAAGGCCCTGAGTCTGCGCAGGTGCTGGCAGTTGTGCCGGTCAACCAGCAGGTCAAAACGCCGCGTGAGGTGTGCAAGGATGTGACTGTGACGCGTCAGGCGCCGGTCAAGGATCAGCATCAGATCGTCGGTAGCGTGATCGGCGCTGTTGCGGGCGGTTTGCTGGGTAATCAGGTGGGCGGTGGCACCGGCAAGAAGATTGCTACGGTTGCCGGTGCTGTCGGTGGCGGTTACGCCGGCAACAAGGTTCAGGAAGGCATGCAGGAGCGTGATACCTACACCACGACGCAGACGCGCTGCAATACGGTCAATGACATCAGCAGCAAGGTTGTCGGGTATGACGTGCGTTATTCGCTCAACGGCAAGGAAGGCAAGGTGCGAATGGATCGCGAGCCGGGCAATGAAATTGCCGTGGACAAGGAAGGCAAGCTGATCCTGAATTAGGTTCTTGTGGGGGGCGGGCTTGCTCGCGATGCGGGCGCCGCGGTCTGTGAGGCAAATCGCGGTGATGCCGTTGCGAACAGGCCCGCTCCTGCAGGGGGCAATTTCAAGGCCAAAAAAAAGCACCCCGAAGGGTGCTTTTTTTTGTCTGCGGGTTTCGCTTAGCGTTTCAGCGAAGCCGGCAGGTGCGGCTGGATTGCAGTCAGTACAGCTTTGAAGCACTTGGTGTTACCGGCAACGATATGGCCTTTTTCAAGGAAATCGTGGCTACCGGTAAAGTCGCTGACCAGGCCGCCTGCTTCTTGAATCAGCAGTGCGCCTGCAGCCATGTCCCACTCGGACAGGCCCGACTCCCAGAAGGCGTCGAAACGGCCTGCAGCCACGTAAGCCAGATCCAGGCTGGCTGCGCCTGCACGGCGGATGCCGGCAGTCTGGCCAACCAGGCTGCGGAACATGCCCAGGTAGTTTTCCAGGTTGTCCATCTGGTTGTCGCGGAACGGGAAGCCGGTGCCCAGCAGGGCGCCTTCGAGGCTGGTGCGACCGCTTACACGCAGGCGGCGACCGTTCAGTTGGGCGCCACGGCCACGGCTGGCGGTGAACTCTTCCTGGCGAACCGGATCGAGAACCACTGCGTGCTCAAGGCGGCCGCGGTATTTGCAGGCGATGCTGACGGCGAAGTGTGGAACGCCGCGCAGGAAGTTGGTGGTGCCATCCAGTGGGTCGATGATCCACAGATAGTCTTCACCTTCACCGCTGCCTGGGTGCATGCCGGTTTCTTCACCGAGGATGCCGTGCGTCGGGTAAGCCTTGCGCAGGGCGTCGATGATTTTCTGTTCAGCAGCACGATCGACTTCAGAGACGTAATCCTTGGCGTCTTTTTCGTCAACCTTGATGGTATCCAGGCGCTCGATGGAGCGGAAAATCAATTCACTGGCGCTGCGGGCGGCGCGCAGCGCGATATTCAGCATGGGCTGCATGGACGTTTCACCTAAGGTTGTTAAAGAAAGCCGAATATTCTATCAGAAAACTTTGGCAGATGAAGGTTTGCGTTAGCTTTCGTAGCTTATGGCGTTTTGCTTAGGTAAGATTTGCTCCCTTTTGCTGGTCTGTGAGCGCTTCCTTTGTTGCCTAATATTCGTGTCGTTCTGGTCAATACCAGCCATCCCGGGAACATCGGCGGTGCTGCGCGTGCCATGAAAAACATGGGGTTGTCGCGGCTGGTTCTGGTGGAGCCAAGGTTGTTTCCTCACCATGAAGCCGATGCGCGGGCGTCAGGTGCGGGTGACATTCTCGAAAATGCTCAAGTAGTCGCGACCCTTGAAGATGCCTTGGTGGGCTGCAATCTGGTTCTGGGTACCAGTGCCCGTGATCGCCGCATCCCCTGGCCGCTGCTGGACCCGCGCGAGTGTGGGCAGAAAGTGGTTCAGGAAGCGGCTCAAGGCGCTGAGATTGCGTTGGTGTTTGGTCGTGAAGACTCCGGCCTGACCAATGAAGAGTTGCAGCGCTGTCACTTTCACGTGCATATCCCGTCCGACCCTGAGTTCAGTTCTCTGAATCTGGGCGCGGCCGTGCAGGTATTGAGCTATGAAATCCGCATGGCCTGGCTCGCGAGCCAGGGGCAGCCGAGCAAGATCGAGAAAGAGGAAGTGGCGTCCACCAAAAGTGGCGAGTTGGCGACCATGGATGAGCTGGAGCGCTTTTACGAGCACCTGGAGCAAACCCTGGTGGCCATTGAATTTATGGATCCCGAAAAGCCGCGCCACCTGATGGCGCGCCTGCGTCGGCTCTACGGGCGCAGTGCGGTCAGTCGTGCAGAGATGAACATTCTGCGCGGCATTCTCACCGAAACCCAGAAAGCAGCCCGTGGCGAGCTGCTCAAGCGCAAGGATTAATGATGTTTGAGCGTCTGCGTGAAGATATCCAAAGTGTGTTTCATCGTGATCCCGCGGCGCGTAACGCTTTCGAGGTGCTGACGTGCTATCCGGGGATGCATGCGATCTGGATTCACCGTTTGTCGGCGCTGTTGTGGCAGGCCGGCTGGAAGTGGCTGGCCCGTTTGGTGTCGAATTTCGGGCGCTGGCTGACCGGGATTGAAATTCACCCGGGGGCCAAGGTGGGGCGTCGTTTTTTCATCGATCACGGCATGGGTATTGTGATTGGGGAAACCGCGGAAATCGGTGATGACGTAACCCTGTACCAGGGTGTGACCCTGGGTGGCACAAGCTGGAACAAGGGCAAGCGCCACCCGACGCTGGAAGATGGTGTTGTGGTCGGGGCGGGCGCCAAGGTGCTCGGGCCGTTCACTGTCGGGGCGGGTGCCAAGGTCGGTTCCAATGCGGTGGTGACCAAGGCGGTGCCGCCGGGTGCGACGGTGGTGGGTATTCCGGGGCGCATTATTGTCAAAAGTGACGATGAGGCCGAGGCCAAGCGCAAAGCGATGGCCGAGAAGATCGGTTTTGATGCCTACGGCGTCAGTGAAGACATGCCCGACCCGGTTGCCCGTGCCATTGCTCGGTTGCTGGATCACTTGCAGGCGGTCGACGGCAAGCTGGATGGCATGTGCGGTGCGCTGAAGGATCTGGGTAGTCCTTATTGTGCGAAAGATCTGCCTGAGCTGCGCGAAGAAGACTTTGCCTGTGTAAAAGACAAGGATGAAAGCAAGGCGGTGTGAGGGTTGTGGGCTGAATGATGGGCGGGAGCGGGCTTGCTCGCGATGGCATCACAGGGGTTTGCTTGAAACATCGCATCGATGCCGTTGCGAGCAAGCCCGCTTCCACAGGATGCGTGTCGTGTGCCATTACGCCGCATACCCTGCTACAATGCGCGCGCTCTTTTGCGGGTAATCCCGACTAAAGTACTAGGTCTAATAGTTGACTTAAATAGTCGGGAATAGCATACTCGCCCCATTCCGAATTCCGTGGTACCTGTCCATGAGACTGACTACAAAAGGCCGTTACGCCGTAACTGCGATGCTCGATTTGGCGTTGCACGCACAGCACGGGCCCGTGTCCCTGGCCGATATTTCCGAGCGCCAAGGCATTTCTCTTTCCTACCTTGAGCAACTGTTTGCCAAATTGCGCCGCAGCAGCCTGGTTTCCAGTGTGCGTGGCCCGGGTGGCGGCTATCAGCTGTCGCGCGAGATGCAAAGCATTCAAGTGGCTCAGGTAATTGATGCCGTGAACGAGTCGGTCGACGCAACGCGTTGCCAGGGTCTTGGCGATTGCCATGCCGGCGATACTTGCCTGACCCACCACCTGTGGTGCGACCTCAGCTTGCAAATACACGATTTTCTCAGTGGTATCAGCTTGGCTGATCTTGTCACTCGCCGTGAGGTACAAGAGGTAGCCCAGCGTCAGGATCAGCGCCGCTGTAATGGCAAGGTGCCGCACCTGGATAAGATCGAAGCGTCCGCCGTCGAGTGATTGCTTAAAAACGACGGTGCGCCAGCCAGCCTGATTTAGGAGATAGTCCATGAAGTTGCCAATTTACCTCGATTACTCAGCCACTACCCCGGTTGATCCGCGTGTTGCTCAAAAAATGAGCGACTGCCTGCTGGTTGACGGGAACTTCGGTAACCCGGCGTCGCGTTCCCACGTATTTGGCTGGAAAGCTGAAGAAGCGGTAGAGAACGGTCGTCGTCAGGTTGCTGATCTGGTCAATGCCGACCCCCGTGAAATTGTCTGGACCTCTGGTGCGACCGAGGCCAACAACCTGGCAATCAAGGGTGCTGCGCATTTCTATGCCACCAAAGGCAAGCACCTGATCACCGACAAGATTGAACACAAGGCCGTTCTCGACACCATGCGTCAGCTGGAGCGTGAAGGCTTTGAAGTGACCTACATCGAGCCGGGTACAGATGGTCTGGTTACGCCAGCCATGGTTGAAGCGGCCATGCGCGACGACACCATTCTGGTTTCGATCATGCACGTGAACAACGAAATCGGCACCATCAACGACATCGCTGCCATTGGTGAGCTGACTCGCTCGCGCGGCGTGTTGTTCCATGTTGATGCTGCACAGTCTACCGGCAAGGTTGAAATCGACCTGGCCAAGCTCAAAGTCGACATGATGTCGTTCTCGGCACACAAAACCTACGGCCCTAAAGGCATTGGCGCGCTGTACGTAAGCCGCAAGCCTCGGGTCCGTATCGAAGCTGCCATGCACGGCGGCGGTCACGAGCGTGGCATGCGTTCGGGCACCTTGGCCACCCACCAGATCGTGGGCATGGGCGAAGCGTTCCAGATCGCCAAAGAAGAAATGGCGGCCGAAAACGTCCGTATCAAGGCGTTGAGCGACCGTTTCTTCAAGCAGGTTGAACACCTTGAAGAGCTGTACGTCAACGGCAGCATGGTCCATCGCGTACCTCACAACCTGAACCTGAGCTTCAACTACGTTGAAGGCGAGTCGCTGATCATGGCGCTCAAGGATCTGGCTGTGTCGTCCGGTTCGGCCTGTACTTCCGCTTCCCTTGAGCCGTCCTACGTATTGCGTGCCCTGGGCCGCAATGACGAGTTGGCACACAGCTCGATTCGTTTCACGTTCGGTCGTTTCACCACCGAAGAAGAAATCGATTACGCCGCGCAGAAGGTTTGCGAGGCTGTTACCAAGCTGCGCGCACTGTCGCCGCTGTGGGACATGTACAAAGACGGCATCGACATTTCGAAAATCGAATGGGCGGCGCACTAACAATTTAAGTCGCCGTAAAGTAGACGCTGTAAGCGCAGCGAACAGCAGCATTTACAGCGTCTCAAGAGCGACTCTCTGATGAGTGAGGATTAGTACCATGGCTTACAGCGAAAAGGTCATTGACCACTACGAGAACCCGCGCAACGTCGGCAAGATGAACGCGGAAGACCCGGATGTCGGCACTGGCATGGTCGGTGCTCCAGCATGCGGCGACGTGATGCGTTTGCAGATCAAGGTCAACGAGCAGGGCATTATTGAAGATGCCAAGTTCAAGACCTATGGTTGTGGTTCGGCAATCGCTTCCAGCTCCCTGGCTACCGAGTGGATGAAAGGCAAGACTCTGGATGAAGCAGAGACCATCAAGAACACTCAGCTGGCTGAAGAACTGGCTTTGCCGCCGGTAAAAATTCACTGCTCGGTACTCGCTGAAGACGCCATCAAGGCAGCTGTTCGCGATTACAAGCAGAAGAAAGGTTTGATCTGATCCTCGCTGCGTGTGCCTGTTAATGGCGCAGGCGGGGTGAAGAAACTGGCAAAAGGTAAGGAGTCACGATGGCTATCAGCATGACAGAAGCGGCTGCTCGACACATTCGCCGCTCCCTTGACGGGCGCGGCAAAGGTGAGGGGATTCGTCTGGGTGTTCGCACAACAGGCTGTTCCGGTCTTGCCTATGTGCTGGAGTTTGTCGACGAAGTGGGTGAAGAAGACCAGGTCTTCGAAACCCATGGCGAAAAAGTGATCATTGATCCAAAAAGCCTGACCTACCTTGACGGCACCGAACTGGATTTCGTCAAGGAAGGCCTGAACGAAGGCTTCAAGTTCAATAACCCTAACGTGCGCGGTGAATGTGGCTGCGGCGAAAGCTTCAACATCTGAGGCTAGTCGTGGGTACTCCTTGTCATTTTGCTTTGTTTGAGCTGCAGCCGAGTTTCAATCTGGATCTCGATCAGCTGGCTGTGCGTTATCGAGAGTTGGCGCGCGGTGTTCACCCGGATCGATTTGCCGATGCTTCCGAGCGCGAGCAGCGTCTGGCGCTGGAGCAGTCCGCCAGCCTCAATGAGGCTTACCAGACGCTCAAAAACCCTCCCAAGCGTGCGCGTTACCTGCTCGCGCTACAGGGTGGCGAATTGCCGCTGGAAGTCACGGTGCACGATCCCGAGTTTCTGATGCAGCAGATGCAGTGGCGCGAAGAACTTGAAGATTTGCACGACAGCGCCGATATGGCCGGTATTGCAGCATTCAAGCGTCGACTGAAAGTCGCTCAGAACGAATTGAACGACAGCTTCGCTGCTTGTTGGGATGATGCTGCGCAACGCGAGCAGGCCGAGCGCCTGATGCGGCGCATGCAGTTCCTCGACAAGCTCAACTACGAAGTGCGCCAGTTAGAAGAGCGCCTCGACGATTAACTCCGTGCTTCCCTGATTGCACGCCTGATTACAGATAAGTCCTGATTACGATGGCCCTACTGCAGATCGCCGAACCCGGCCAAAGTCCTCAACCGCACCAGCGACGTCTGGCTGTGGGGATTGACTTGGGCACTACCAATTCGCTGGTTGCTGCATTGCGCAGCGGCCTTTCCGAGCCTTTGGCTGACGCAAATGGCAACGTTATTTTGCCGTCTGCCGTGCGCTATCACGCTGATCGCGTCGAGGTGGGTGAGTCGGCGCGTCTGGCGGCTTCCAGCGATCCTTTCAATACCGTGCTGTCGGTCAAGCGCTTGATGGGTCGTGGTCTTTCCGACGTCAAGCAATTGGGTGAGCAGCTGCCTTACCACTTTGTAGGTGGTGAGTCGCACATGCCGTTTATCGACACTGTGCAAGGCCCGAAAAGCCCGGTTGAAGTGTCTGCTGAAATCCTGAAAGTACTGCGTGAGCGCGCTGAAAAGACCCTGGGTGGCGAGTTGGTAGGTGCGGTGATTACCGTTCCGGCCTATTTCGATGATGCCCAGCGTCAGGCCACCAAAGACGCTGCCAAGTTGGCCGGTCTGAATGTCTTGCGTTTGCTCAACGAGCCGACAGCGGCTGCCGTGGCCTATGGTCTGGACCAGTCGGCTGAAGGTGTGGTGGCTATCTATGATCTGGGCGGGGGCACGTTCGATATTTCGATCCTGCGCCTGACCGGCGGTGTGTTTGAAGTCTTGGCTACCGGCGGCGACAGTGCGCTGGGTGGCGATGACTTCGATCATGCAATTGCCAGCTGGATGGTAGAGCGGGCCGGTTTGTCTGCTGACCTCGATCCGGGCACGCAGCGCACCTTGTTGCAGGCAGCCTGTGCCGCCAAAGAAGCGCTGACCGATGCGTCCTCTGTGGCCGTTGCCTTCGGTGACTGGCACTCGGAGCTGACCCGTGAAGCCTTTAACGCAATGATCGAACCCATGGTTGCACGCAGTCTGAAGGCATGCCGCCGTGCCGTGCGCGACGCCAATATCGAGATTGAAGACGTCCAGGCAGTGGTCATGGTGGGTGGTTCTACCCGCGTGCCCCGTGTGCGCGAGGCCGTTGCCGAGATGTTCGGCCGTCAGCCGTTGACCGATATCGACCCTGATCAAGTGGTCGCCATTGGTGCGGCGATTCAGGCTGATACCCTGGCAGGCAACAAGCGTGACGGTGGCGAACTGCTGCTGCTTGACGTGATTCCGTTGTCTCTGGGTCTTGAGACCATGGGTGGGCTGATGGAGAAGGTCATCCCGCGCAACACCACGATTCCGGTGGCCCGTGCTCAGGACTTCACCACCTATAAAGACGGCCAGACGGCCATGATGGTTCATGTGCTGCAGGGCGAGCGCGAGCTGATCAGCGATTGCCGTTCTCTTGCACGCTTTGAGTTGCGCGGTATCCCGCCGATGGTTGCCGGTGCTGCGAAAATTCGCGTGACCTTCCAGGTGGATGCCGATGGTTTGCTGAGTGTGACTGCACGTGAGCTGGGTTCAGGCGTTGAAGCCAATATCCAGGTCAAGCCGTCATACGGTCTGACCGACGGCGAAATCGCCAAGATGCTCAAGGATTCGTTCCAGTACGCCAGCGACGACAAGGTCGCTCGCGTATTGCGTGAGCAGCAAGTGGATGCCCAGCGTCTGATCGAGGCTGTGCAAGCGGCCCTTGAAGTCGATGGTGAGCGCTTGCTGGATGCTGAAGAGCGCATGGTCATCGAACTGCAAATGCAGGAATTATCCGAATTATTGAAAGGCACCGATGGTTACGCCATTGAGCAGCAGACCAAGCGTCTGTCGCAAGTGACCGATGCCTTTGCTGCCCGCCGCATGGACTTGACCGTCAAGGCCGCCCTGGCGGGTCGCAACCTGAATGAAATCGAGGAATAACTGATGCCGCAGATCATTTTTCTGCCACACGCCGAGCATTGCCCGGACGGTATGGTTGTAGAGGCTGAGACCGGCAAGACCATTCTCGAAGTGGCTCACGACAATCACATCGAAATCGAAAGTGCCTGCGGTGGCGTTTGCGCCTGCACCACGTGTCACTGCGTGATTCGCGAGGGTTTTGACTCGCTGAACGAAGCTGACGAGCTGGAAGAGGACTACCTTGACAGGGCTTGGGGTCTGGAAGCCACTTCGCGCCTGAGCTGTCAGGCTCGCGTCGGCACCGAGGACATCACTGTCGAGATTCCGAAGTATTCGCTTAACCATGCTGCCGAAGCGCCGCACTGATAAGGGGTTGTCATGAGCCTTAAATGGGTTGATGTGCAGGAAATCGCGATTCAGCTGGCTGAAGCTCACCCGGACGTCGATCCGCTTTCGGTGAATTTCGTCACGCTGCGCAATCTGGTCATGGCGCTGCCTGAGTTCGACGATATCCCTGATCGTGGCGGTGAGAAGGTTCTCGAAGCCATTCAGGGTTTGTGGATCGAAGAAGCCGACTAAGCTTGTAATCGACGTAATTATGAAATACCCAAGAACCCGCGTATAATTCGCGGGTTTAATTTTTCGCTTAAATCACTGTTTCTGGAGTTACACCATGGCTGTTCAACGCACTTTCTCCATCATCAAGCCTGACGCTGTTGCAAAAAACGTTATCGGCGAGATCACCACTCGTTTTGAAAAAGCCGGCCTGAAGGTTGTAGCTTCCAAACTGAAGCAACTGTCCAAAGCCGAAGCTGAAGGCTTCTACGCTGAGCACAGCGCTCGTGGCTTCTTCGGCGACCTGGTTGCTTTCATGATCTCCGGTCCGGTTGTTGTTCAGGTTCTGGAAGGCGAAAACGCTATCGCTCTGAACCGCGAACTGATGGGCGCTACCAACCCTAAAGAAGCAGCTGCCGGCACTATCCGTGCTGACTTCGCTGAATCCATCGACGCTAACGCTGTTCACGGTTCCGACTCTGAAGCGGCTGCAGCTCGTGAAATCTCGTACTTTTTCGCAGCTACTGAAGTAACCACTCGCTAAGTATTAGCTTGTGAGTGAGGGTGAAGACATGATTGCAACGACTGGCAAAACCAACCTGCTGGGACTGACTCAGCCGGAAATGGAGAAATTCTTCGACTCAATCGGGGAGAAGCGTTTCCGTGCCGGTCAGGTCATGAAGTGGATTCACCACTTTGGCGTCGATGATTTCGACGCCATGACTAACGTCAGCAAGGCCTTGCGCGACAAGCTCAAGGCCATTGCTGAGGTTCGTGGACCTGAAGTCGTCAGCGAGGACATTTCTACCGACGGCACCCGCAAGTGGGTGGTACGTGTAGAGTCCGGCAGCTGCGTCGAGACCGTTTATATTCCCTCGGGCAAGCGTGGCACATTGTGCGTTTCGTCCCAGGCTGGCTGTGCCCTGGATTGCAGTTTCTGCTCCACCGGCAAGCAAGGCTTCAACAGCAACCTCACCGCCGCCGAAGTCATTGGCCAGGTGTGGATTGCCAACAAATCCTTTGGCAGCGTCCCGGCAACCATCGACCGTGCCATCACCAACGTGGTGATGATGGGCATGGGTGAGCCGCTGCTGAACTTCGACAACGTTATCGCCGCCATGCATCTGATGATGGATGATCTGGGCTATGGCATCTCCAAGCGCCGGGTGACACTGTCCACCTCGGGCGTGGTGCCGATGATCGATGAGCTGGCCAAGCACATCGACGTCTCCCTGGCGTTGTCGCTGCATGCACCCAATGACGCATTGCGCAGTCAATTGGTGCCGATCAACAAGAAGTACCCGCTGGCCATGCTGCTTGATTCCTGCCGCCGCTACATGGCGACCCTGGGTGAAAAGCGTGTGCTGACCGTTGAGTACACCTTGCTCAAGGACGTGAACGACCACGTCGATCACGCTCGCGAAATGATCGAGCTATTAAAAGACACGCCGTGCAAGATCAACCTGATCCCGTTCAACCCGTTCCCGCATTCCGGTTATGAGCGTCCAAGCAACAACGCCATTCGCCGTTTCCAGGAGCTGTTGCAGCAAGCTGGCTATAACGTGACCGTGCGCACCACCCGTGGTGAAGACATCGACGCGGCATGCGGCCAACTGGTGGGGCAGGTCAATGACCGCACGCGCCGCAGCTCGCGCCTGATTGCGGCACGTGAGCTCAGCGCCGATGCCGATTCGGCACAAAGCGCTGCGTCCGCGCCCTGAGAGAGGACATCCATGATCCTGCGCGCCGCGCTCTCCGTCGTTTTGGTCGGCTTTTTGGCTGGCTGTGCATCATCGGGCGATTCAACCTCGATGATGGGCGACAAAGGGCGTAACGAGGCGCGTCAGGCTTATGTTCAGTTGGGCCTGGGTTATCTGCAGCAGGGCATGGTCGAACAGGCCAAAGTTCCTTTGCGCAAAGCCCTGGAACTCGACAAGGCGGACCCGGACACCAACGCCGCACTGGCATTGGTGTTTCAGTCCGAAATGGAGTTCGAGCTGGCCGAGAAGTCATTTCGTACCGCATTGAACGGGCGGCCTGGTGATGCGCGAATCCTCAATAATTACGGCAGTTTCCTGTTTGAGCGTCAGCGCTATCAGGAAGCCAGTGTCCAGTTTCAAAAGGCTGCGACTGATGACCTTTATCCTGAGCGTTCCCGTATTTTCGAGAACCTGGGTATAACGTCGCTTGAGTTGGGGCAGCGAGAGAGAGGCCGCCAGGAGCTTGAAAAAGCCCTGCGCCTGAACCCTCGGCAACCGCGCGCGCTACTCGAAATGGCTCAGATGTCATACCAAGACAAGCAATATGTATCAGCACGTGACTTTTACGATCGTTTTAGCCTGCTTAGCGGGCAAAATGCACGTAGTCTATTGCTCGGTGCGCGACTGGCGAGTGTTTTCGACGACCGCACCCCAACTGCCAACCATGGCCAGCAACTACAACGACTCTATCCCGGCACGCCGGAATATCAGCAATACCTGTCGGAGCAATGATGAAAGCGGCGCAACCCGAAGTTCTAGCAGCGACTCGTGTCAATCCCGGTGAGACCCTGCGTCAGGCCCGTGAAAACAATGGCTGGACGCTGGCTGAAGTCGCCTTGAAACTCAACCTCACGGCCAGCTCCCTGAGCAACCTTGAGACGGGCGCTTTCGACAAGCTGCCAGGGCATACCTTTGCTCGCGGCTATATCCGGACCTATGCCAAATTGCTGGGCATGGATCAGGCCAGCCTGGTACGTGAATTTGACCTGTATACCGGCACTGATGCCAACGGCAGCAACGTGCACAGCCTGGGCCGTATAGAAGAGCCAGTGCGGGTGTCCCATACCATTTTGCGTATTGTCAGCCTGTTGTTGCTGATTGCCGTGATCGGTGGCGGTTTTATCTGGTGGCAGGATCAAACGTCCATGCGTGCCAAGGACTTGATTGGCCTGACCCCGGAACACGTTGAAGTTGAAGGTGCAGACGGCACAACCCGCATCCATCCGCTCGACGAGCCTGAAGACCAGGCCGTCGCCGAGGCCAAGGCTGAAGGTGAAACTCCGGTTGTAACCGAGTCTGCTCCAGAGCAGGCGGCAAGCATTGCATTGGCACTGCCTGCGGCGGCTCAAGCGCCAGCAGCGGCCCCCGTTGTGGCAGCCCCGGTGCCTGCACCTTCTGTTGTCGCTCCTGCAGTCGCCCCGGTTGTCGCACCTGTAGCCACGCCACCGGCGGCCACAGTGGCTCCGGTCGCGGGTGCAGGCAAAGTGGCAGTGCAATACACCGCTGATTGCTGGACGCAGGTAACCGACGCTACGGGTAAAGTGCTGTTCGGTGGACTGAAGCGCAAAGGCGAAAATCTAGAAGTGAGCGGCAAGCCTCCACTGACCCTGCGCCTGGGCTTTGCCCGTGGCGCACAGGTGACCTACAACGGTCAGTCTGTGGATGTGGCTCCTTTCACCAGTGGCGAGACTGCTCGCCTGAAGTTAGGTCAATAAGTCATGCACGGCGAATCACCAATCAAACGTCGCGAATCGCGCAAAATCTGGGTCGGCAATGTACCCGTAGGTGGCGACGCCCCTATCGCTGTACAGAGCATGACCAACAGTGACACCAATGATGTCGCTGCAACCGTAGCCCAAATCAACCGCCTGGAGGCAGCAGGCGTTGATATCGTACGGATTTCCGTACCGGATATGGACGCCGCTGAAGCTTTTGGCCGGATCAAGCAGTTGGTCAAGGTGCCATTGGTTGCCGACATCCACTTCGATTACCGGATCGCCCTGCGCGTAGCGGAACTGGGTGTGGATTGCCTGCGGATCAACCCGGGCAACATCGGTCGTGAAGACCGTGTGCGTGCAGTAGTTGATGCGGCACGGGATCGCGGTATTCCGATCCGTATTGGCGTCAACGCGGGATCGCTCGAAAAAGACCTGCAAAAGAAATATGGCGAACCGACACCTGCTGCTCTGGTCGAGTCGGCACTGCGCCACGTCGAGCACCTTGAACGTCTGAACTTCAAGGACTTCAAGGTCAGCGTGAAGGCTTCCGACGTGTTCATGGCTGTTGAGGCCTACCGTCTTCTGGCCAAGGAAATCGTTCAACCGCTGCACCTGGGGATCACCGAAGCCGGTGGTTTGCGTTCAGGCACAGTGAAATCTGCCGTGGGCCTAGGTATGCTGCTCGCCGAAGGCATTGGCGATACCATCCGTATCTCGTTGGCGGCAGACCCGGTAGAGGAAGTAAAAGTCGGCTACGACATCCTCAAGTCCCTGCACCTGCGCTCGCGTGGCATCAACTTCATTGCGTGCCCAAGCTGCTCTCGGCAGAACTTCGATGTGGTGAAAACCATGAACGAACTTGAAGTTCGTCTTGAAGACCTGCTGGTGCCGCTGGATGTGGCGGTGATCGGTTGTGTGGTCAACGGCCCTGGCGAAGCCAAGGAAGCCCATGTGGGGCTCACCGGTGGTACACCCAACCTGATTTACATTGACGGCAAGCCGTCGCAGAAACTGACGAATGACAATCTGGTGGACCAGCTCGAAAGACTGATCCGGCAGAGGGCGGCCGAAAAGGTCGAAGCTGACGCTGCAGTTATCGCGCGCGGCTAACCAGACGAATAAAGGATTTATTGTGAGCAAGTCATTGCAAGCCATTCGTGGCATGAACGACATCCTGCCGGAGCAGACGCCTCTGTGGCGTTACTTTGAGGGCAAGGTTTCGCGTTTGCTGGATAACTACGGTTATAAGCAAATCCGTATGCCAATCGTTGAGTTCACCGAGCTGTTCAAGCGATCTATCGGTGAAGTGACCGACATCGTCGAAAAAGAGATGTACACCTTCGAGGACCGCAACGGCGATTCGCTGACCTTGCGCCCTGAAGGTACTGCGGCGTGCGTGCGTGCGGTGCTTGAGCACGGCATCACCGGCGGCGGCCAGGTACAAAAGTTGTGGTACATCGGTCCGATGTTCCGCCACGAGCGTCCGCAAAAAGGGCGCTATCGCCAGTTTCATCAAATTGGTGTCGAGGTGTTCAACCTTGATGGCCCGGACATCGATGCCGAACTGATCGTGCTGACCTGGCGCCTGTGGGGCGAGCTGGGTATCCGCGATGCGGTCAAGCTCGAACTTAACAGCCTGGGCACCAGCGAAGCCCGTGGGCGCTACCGCGCAGCTCTGGTCGAATACCTGTCCTCGCGCCTGAGCGAGCTTGACGAAGACAGCCAGCGTCGTTTGAAATCCAATCCGCTGCGCGTTCTCGACACCAAAAATGCCGATACTCAAGCTGTTCTGGTCGACGCGCCGAAGCTGGTTGACTATCTGGACGAAGAATCCCGTGTGCATTTCGAGGGGCTCAAGGCACGCCTCGATGCAGCGGGCATTCCCTACACGATCAATCCAAAACTGGTTCGTGGTCTGGATTACTACAGCAAAACCGTATTCGAATGGGTCACCGACAAACTGGGCGCCCAGGGTACCGTCTGTGCTGGCGGCCGTTATGACGGTCTGGTCGAGCAAATGGGCGGCAAGCCTACTACGGGTGTCGGTTTCGCCATGGGCATCGAGCGCTTGATCCTGCTGCTCGAAACCCTTGAACAGATCCCCGAAGAAATCGCGCGTCAGGTCGATGTCTACCTGTGTGCTTTCGGTGAGGCTGCCGAGTTGGCTGCCCTGACTTTGAGCGAACGTGTTCGCGATCAGCTACCGAACCTGCGCTTGCAGATCAATGCCGGTGCAGGCAGTTTCAAAAGCCAGTTCAAAAAGGCTGACAAGAGCGGCGCACTGTACGCGCTGATCCTGGGTGACGACGAATTGGCCCAGCAAGTGGTAGGTTTAAAACCCCTGCGTGGCCAGGGCGAACAACAAACGATTGCCTGGGATGCTCTTTCCGAGCACCTGGCCACCTGCGTCGTGCAGGGTTGAAGCTGTAAAACAGCCGATTTATCGAATTAAGGAGTGTTGGGGTGTCGAGTAACGATGATGATCAGCTGGGCGAGTTGAAAGACTGGTGGCAGCGTAACGGCAAACCCCTGGTCACTGGCGGCATGCTGGCGCTGGTGGTGGTGTTCGGCTGGCAGTTTTGGCACAAGTATCAGACGAATCAGTCGCAGGGTGCGTCGATTCTCTACCAACAGTTGCTAGAGACCACACTCACGCCTGACGGTCAGCCCGATGTGGCCCGTGTGGCTGATTTGGCCAACAAGTTGAAAAGCGAATACGCAGGCTCTGCCTATGCGCAATTTGGCGGTCTGTTCGTGGCCAAGGTCGCAGTGGACAACGGCAAACTCGATGACGCGGCCGCAGAGCTGAAAGCCATTGTAGACAAACCGGCCAATGCCACCCTGGCTGAAGTGGCGCGTCAGCGTCTGGCCCAGGTTCTGGCGGCACAGGGCAAGGTCGATGATGCCCTGAAACTGCTTGAAGGTGATTCGGACAAAGCATTCCTGGCCAGCCGCGAAGAGCTTAAGGGCGACTTGCTGGTGCAGCAGGGCCGTGCCGACGACGCACGTGCAGCCTACGAAAAAGCCAAGGCCGCCTTGTCGGATGAAGCAGCGGTAGGTGGCTTACAAATCAAGCTCGATGACCTGGCCAAAGGGGATGCGTGACGTGATGCGTTGGAAACATGCGGCATTGCTGGCTCTGGTCGTTTTGGCCGCGGGTTGCAGCAGCAACAGCAAAAAAGAACTGCCACCGGCCGAGCTGACCGACTTCAAAGAAGAAGTCGTGCTGCAAAAGCAGTGGAGCCGCTCGATCGGTGACGGTCAGGGCAAAACCTACAACATGCTGGTTCCAGCGGTTGAAGGTAACAACATCTACGCCGCAGACGTAACGGGTGTTGTGATGTCTCTGGACCGCATGAACGGCGACGTTGAGTGGAAAAAAGACCTCGAACTGCCGGTTTCAGGCGCAGTTGGCCTGGGCTATGGCCTGGTCATGCTCGGCACCTTGCAAGGTGACGTGGTTGCCCTGGATTCCAGTACCGGCGAAGAAAAATGGCGCTCTCGCGTCAACAGCGAAGTGCTTGCACCTCCTGCGACCAACGGCGATATCGTTGTGGTACAGACCCAGGACGATCGCCTGATCGGCCTGGATGCTTCCACCGGCAATCAGCGTTGGACGTATGACAGCACGCCGGGCGTGCTGACCTTGCGTGGCACGGGCGCACCACTGGTGACCAATCACCTGGCCATTGCCGGTCTGTCGACCGGTAAAGTGGTTGCCCTTGATACGCGCAACGGCGTACCTGTGTGGGAGCAACGTGTTGCCATCCCGCAAGGTCGCTCCGAGCTTGAACGCATTGTCGATATCGACGGTGGCCTGCTGATGTCTGGCGGTACACTGTATGTCGCCAGCTACCAGGGCCGTATGGCTGCGCTTGAAATGGAATCGGGTCGCGTGCTCTGGCAACGCGATGCTTCCAGCTATTCAGGTGTCGCTCAGGGCTTTGGCAGCGTCTACGTCAGCCTGGCGTCGGGCACTGTAGAAGGCGTTGACGAGCGTTCGACCACCTCACTGTGGAGCAATGATGCTCTGGCTCGCCGTCAATTGTCGGCACCGGAAGTCTTCTCCAGCTACGTGGCGGTCGGTGACATGGAAGGCTATCTGCACCTGCTGAGCCAGGTCGATGGTCGTTTCGTGGGCCGTACCCGCGTTGACAGTGATGGCCTTCGGGCGCGTCCGCTGGTGGTCGGTGACATGATTTACGTGTTTGGTAACAGCGGCAAACTGGAAGCCCTGACCATTCGCTAAGGCGTCTATGCTTGAGGCTTCAGGGCCTCGGGCAGCCTTGCTCTGGCAAGGTTTGCGGCACATTTGTGCTGTTCCGAACTCTGGCCGCTGCCTTGCAGCGGCTTTTGTATTTTCTGAAATAACGAAGTGGAGAGCCGCATGGTTCCCGTAATCGCCCTGGTGGGCCGACCAAACGTCGGCAAGTCCACCTTGTTCAACCGCCTGACCAGGACTCGTGACGCCATCGTTGGCGACTTGTCCGGTCTGACCCGTGATCGCCAATACGGTGAGGCCAAGTGGCAAGGGCGTTCCTACATTCTGGTCGACACCGGCGGTATCTCCGGTGACGAGCACGGTATGGACGAAAAGATGGCCGAGCAGTCGCTGCTGGCTATCGAAGAAGCTGATGTCGTTCTGTTCCTGGTAGATGCAAAAGCAGGCTTCACCGCCGCTGACCAGATGATCGGCGAACACCTTCGCAAACGTAACAAGCGTTCCTACGTAGTAGCCAACAAGGTCGACAACATCGATCCGGACATGGCTCGCGCCGAGTTCGCGCCACTGGGCATGGGCGACGCGATTCCAATCGCCGGTGCTCACGGTCGTGGTATTACCCAGATGCTGGAAATTGCCCTGAGCAACTTCCCGCGTGACGAAGAAGAGCCTGAAGACGGCGAAGAAGAAGTCGTTCTCGAAGGTGAGGAAGCCAAGCGCATTCCTGGCCCAAGCGAAAAAGACGGCATCAAGATCGCCATCATCGGTCGTCCTAACGTTGGCAAGTCGACTCTGGTTAACCGCATGCTCGGTGAAGACCGGGTAATCGTGTATGACCAGCCAGGCACTACCCGCGACAGTATCTACATCCCGTTTGAGCGTAACGACGAGAAGTACACGCTGATCGACACCGCCGGTGTGCGCAAGCGCGGCAAGATCCACGAAGAAGTTGAAAAGTTCTCCGTGGTCAAAACCCTGCAAGCGATCAAAGACGCCAACGTGGTGATCTTTGTGATGGACGCCCGTGAAGGCGTGGTTGACCACGACCTCAACCTGTTGGGCTTTGCGCTGGAGGCCGGTCGGGCTCTGGTCATCGCGATCAACAAGTGGGACGGCATGACCCCGAGCGAGCGCGACTTCGTTAAAGTCGAGCTGACGCGTCGCCTGTTCTTCGTCGACTTCGCCGATATTCACTTTATCTCGGCGCTGCACGGCACTGGCGTGGGCAACCTGTACCAGTCGGTGCAGAACTCCTTCAAGTCAGCGGTTACCCGCTGGCCGACCAACCGTCTGACCCAGATCCTGGAAGATGCGGTCAGTGAGCACGCGCCACCGATGGTCAACAGCCGCCGGATCAAGCTGCGTTATGCCCACTTGGGTGGTGCTAACCCGCCGATTATCGTGATCCACGGTAACCAGGTTGAGAAGGTTCCGAAGTCTTACGTCCGTTATCTCGAAAACACCTACCGTCGTGTCTTGAAGTTGGTCGGTACGCCGATCCGCATTGAGTTCAAAGGTGGCGAGAATCCGTACGAAGGCAACAAGAACTCGCTGACCGACCGTCAGGTCAACAAGAAGCGCCGCATGATGTCGCACCACAAGAAAGCCGAGAAAAACCGCAAAGACAAGCGCTGATAGCGCAAGGTTCTAGCGTATTGAGAAAGGGTCCGAAAGGGCCCTTTTTCGTGTCTGACGTTTGGGCTATTCTCGGAGGGTCCTGCGCCGTAGTCAGTGCCGGGAACTCAACAGGGAACGGCCATGATCACCAGCAAGTTGCCGAATGTAGGCACCACTATTTTCACGCGCATGTCGCAGCTCGCGACAGAAACCGGCGCACTTAACCTGTCTCAGGGGTTCCCCGATTTCGACGGCCCGCAGGCATTGCGTGACGCGGTCGGCAAGCACATTGCCAGTGGCCATAACCAGTACTCACCCATGACCGGCTTGCCTGCCTTGCGTGAGCAGGTGGCAGCCAAAATTTCCCGCAGCTACGGGGTCAAGGTGGATGCTGACACCGAGGTGACGATCACGCCTGGCGCGACCCAGGCCATTTTCTGCGCAATCCAGGCCGTGATTCATGCCGGCGATGAAGTGATCGTCTTTGATCCGTGCTACGACAGCTACGAGCCCTCGGTTGAGCTGGCGGGTGGCCGTTGCGTGCATGTGCAACTGGGGCTGGAAGACTTCTCGATAGATTGGCAACAACTTGAAGATGCCCTGAGCCCGCGCACGCGCATGATCATCCTGAATAGCCCGCACAATCCAAGCGGTGCCCTGATCAGTCGTGCCGAACTGGACCAGTTGGCCCGCCTGATTGCCGACCGCGATATCTACCTCATCAGCGATGAGGTGTACGAACATCTGGTGTTCGATGGCGTGCCCCACGTCAGTGTTTTGTCCCACCCTGAGTTGTACCATCGCGCATTCGTTGTCAGCTCATTCGGTAAGACCTACCACGTGACAGGCTGGAAAACAGGCTACGTCGTTGCGCCGCCTGCCTTGACCGCTGAACTGCGCAAGGTTCACCAGTACGTCAGCTTTTGCGGAGTAACGCCCTTGCAGTATGCGTTGGCAGACTTCATGGCCGATCACCCGGAGCACGTTGAAGAGTTGCCAGGGTTTTACCAGGCCAAGCGCGACCTGTTCTGTGATTTGCTCAGCCCGTCGCGTTTTACCTTCAAGCCGGTGGCAGGTACGTATTTTCAGTTGGTGGATTACTCCCGGGTTCGCCCGGACCTCAACGATGTCGACATGGCGGTATGGCTGACCCGCGAACACGGGGTGGCCACTATCCCGGTGTCGGTGTTCTACCAGACCCCGCCTGAAGGGCAGCGGCTGGTTCGTCTATGTTTTGCAAAACGCGAGGAGACGCTGCGCGAAGCAGCAGAAAAACTATGCGTGATCTGAAGGGTTTACCCGATTTAACCGTGGCACTGGTGCAAACCACGCTGGCCTGGCATGACCGTCAGGCCAATTTTGAACATTTCGACGAGCTGCTTGAGCATGCTCGGGGCGCCGACCTGGTGGTGCTGCCCGAAATGTTCACCACCGGCTTCAGCATGGAATCCAAAACCCTGGCTGAACCTGAAGGCGGCCCAAGCACCGAGTGGCTGCGCAAGCAGGCAAAAAGGCTTGATGCCGTGGTCACAGGTAGCGTGATTGTGCGTGCGGCAGATGGCAGCCACCGTAATCGATTGTTGTGGGCCCGCCCTGATGGCGAAGCGCTGCACTACGACAAACGTCACCTGTTTCGTATGGCCGGTGAGCATGAGCATTTCACCCCGGGTGAGCGTCAGGTTCAGTTCGAGGTCAAAGGCTGGCGTATTCGCCCTTTGATTTGCTATGACCTGCGCTTCCCGGTGTGGAGCTGCGACCCTCACGACACCGACTTGTTGCTGTATACCGCCAGTTGGCCAGGGGCGCGTCGATTGCACTGGAACCGCTTATTGCCTGCACGGGCCATCGAAAATCTCTGTTACGTCGCAGCGGTGAATCGGGTGGGCACGGACGGCAAAGGGATGGTCTACACGGGCGACAGTCATATCTTCGACTTCCAGGGCGAGTCACTGCTCAGTGCCGGGGAGGCGGACGGGGTGTTCACCATGAGCCTCAACGCGGCCGATCTGGGGGCCTATCGTGAGCGGTTCCCGGCCAACCTGGATGCGGACGATTTCGAGCTGCGCTGATGTGTGGAAGCCGTTATCAGACGGTGTGCGACTTAAAACCTGTGGGAGCGTGGCTTGCCCGCGGCGGCATCACTGCGGTCTGTCTGCCAACCCGCGCCGCCTGAATCGCGAGCAAGCCCGCTCCCACAGAGGCTAGTCATTGCCGGTCCTGGGCATCGATTAAATAAAAAGCCCCCAAGGCGTTCACCTTGGGGGCTTTTGCGTTTCGGGCCAATGCTTACGCCGCTTTAGCCTCGGTTTCGGTCAGCGAGCGGTTCAGGGCGCTGAACACGGCCTTGAAGCTTGCCGTGGTGATGTTTTCATCAATACCCACGCCATGTACGGCACGCCCGCCATTGACCCGCAGTTCAATGTAAGCCGCAGCCTTGGCGTTGGTGCCCGCGCCAATCGCGTGTTCGTTGTAGTCCATTATTTCGGCGTTGACCGGCAGGCCAGCGACCAGCGCTTCCAGCGCGCCGTTGCCCTTGCCGCTCCAGCGCAGGTTGGTTTCGCCATCGCCTTTGGCCGACACTTCAACCTCGACTGCGCTATGGCCGTTCTCTTCCTGTAAACGGTGGCTGACCAGCGCGTAAGGCGTATTGGCCTGCAAGTACTCAGTGCGAAGCAAGTTGTGAATCTGCTGAGCCGTCATTTCCAGACCCAGGCGATCGGTTTCGCGCTGAACGACCTGGCTGAATTCGATCTGCATGCGGCGTGGCAAGCTGATGCCGTATTCCTGCTCCAGCAGGTAAGCAATTCCGCCTTTGCCCGACTGGCTGTTAACCCGGATCACGGCTTCATAACTGCGGCCAATATCCGCCGGGTCGATTGGCAAGTACGGCACTTCCCACAGGGCGTCCGGTTTTTGCTGGGCGAAGCCTTTGCGGATAGCGTCCTGGTGCGAGCCGGAGAACGCGGTGTGGACCAGGTCGCCCACATACGGGTGACGAGGGTGAACCGGAATCTGGTTGCACTCTTCGACCACTTTGCGCACACCGTCGATGTCCGAGAAGTCCAGTTGTGGATCCAGACCCTGGGTGTACATGTTCAAGGCCACCGTCACCAGGTCGACGTTGCCGGTACGCTCGCCGTTGCCAAACAGGCAGCCTTCGACACGATCGGCGCCAGCCATCAGGCCCAGTTCGGTTGCGGCAACACCGGTGCCACGGTCGTTGTGGGTGTGCAGGCTGATCAAGACGCTGTCACGGCGGTTGATGTTGCGGCCGAACCACTCGATCTGGTCGGCGTAGATGTTAGGGGTGGCGCACTCAACAGTGGCAGGCAAGTTGAGGATCATCTTGTGCTCAGGTGTCGGGTTCCAGACCTCGATCACTGCGTCACAGACTTCCTTGGCGAACTCCAGCTCAGTGGCGCTGAACGTCTCTGGCGAGTACTCGAATGTCCAGTGGGTTTCGGGCTGCTGGGCGGCGTATTTGACGAACAGCTTGGCGGCGCTGACCGCGATTTCCTTGATGCCGTCCTTGTCCTGATTGAACACGATGCGGCGAAACGCAGGGCAGGTGGCGTTGTACAGGTGAACGATGGCTTTTTTCGCCCCACGCAACGACTCGAAAGTGCGTGCGATCAAGTCTTCACGGCCCTGGGTCAGCACCTGGATGGTGGTGTCGTCCGGGATGTGGCCGTCTTCGATCAGGGTGCGCACAAAATCAAAGTCGGTCTGCGACGCAGCCGGGAACGATGCCTCGATTTCCTTTACGCCAACACTGACCAGGGTCTTCCAGAAGCGCAGCTTTTTTACCGCATCCATCGGCTCGATCAGCGACTGGTTGCCATCGCGCAGGTCGGAGCTGCACCAGACAGGCGCACTGGTGATGGTTTTTGATGGCCAGGTACGATCAGGCAAATCAATGACCGGGAAGGCGCGGTATTTGGAAGACGGGTTTTTGAGCATGGTCATCAGGCAATCCTTAATATGCGTGCCGACTATTCAGACGCGGCCAGCCGGAAAAATACAAAGCAGAGGGCGAGGCACCGCAATTAGCTTTGCAGTCGTGCGCTGACGAGGCAAAGGCTGCGATGTTGGCGGAGCAGGATGAGGGTGTGAGAGGTTTTCATAAGCTCAACCCTAACCACTGGACTGAGAGATGGCAAGCGCATAAAAAACATTGAGATAAATGCTCGTATGTGAAGAAAATACGAGTTTTAATTGCTGTATTTTGTTTTGTGTAAATCTAATATTGCGCAACTTCAAGGCAGGACATACCTCGGGTGCTGCGAGGCATGCCCTGTTTTTATGGCGTAATCAGGGTTGGAAGGCCCCGATGAAAATTGCCGGGTCAACCCTGGCGTCATTGAGGCTGACGTTCCAGTGCATATGGGGGCCTGTGGCGCGTCCGGTGGAGCCGACCTTGCCCACTACGTCGCCACGAGCCAGTTGCTGGCCAACCTTGGTGTCAATTTTCGACATATGGCAAAACATGCTGATGAAGCCTTGGCCGTGATCCACGAACACCGTGTTGCCATTGAAGAAGTAGTTGCCGATCAGGATCACCTTACCGGCCGCCGGGGTTTTGATGGGCGTACCTGCAGGTACGGCAAAGTCGAGGCCAGCGTGGGGGTTGCGTTCTTCACCGTTGAAAAAGCGGCGCACACCAAACTTGCTGGACAGCGGTCCGTTGACCGGTTTGTCCAGCAGCAGGTTGCTCGGAGTGTTGGGGCTGAAAGTACGGTAAGCCTTGATCTGAATCGCCAGCTCGTTGTCGATTCGCTTGATGTCAGCCGGGTTGGGGTTGACCTGGCGCTGGTTCTTCAGCGTGATGCGCTGCTCGGGGTATTTCTTGTTGCCCACCGTGAAGCTCAGTTCCCGCGAGCCGCTGATGATTGACTGGGGGCCCGGTTTTACCGTCAGCGGGATGCCGACAATCGCCCGCCAGGTGTCCTGCTCCTTGATCACCAGCACCGGTTTGCCATCATAGGTTGCCTTGGGTGCTTGCGCGCCGGTCCCCAGCTCAATCACGGCAACACCGCCCGGCACCGGTTTATTCAATAAGCGCGTGATGTAACTGTCAGCTGCGTGCGCGTTGAGGGTCAGGCACAGCAACAGGACGGCAGAAAGAAAGCGTGACATCAGTTAATCCAGTAAGGAAAGGGTGACGGGCGTGAGGTGATTGTCCTCGACCCGGACTTGCAGTTCGCCTTCGCCCAGCCTGGCTTTCAAGCGCTGGCCGTTATGGGTTTGCCCGGCGCTGCGAATGGCATTGCCACGCTCATCCAGCAAAATACTGTAGCCGCGCCCAAGGGTCGCCAGCGGGCTGACCACGTGCAAGGTTTGCATCTGGCTTTGCAGCTGCATGCGGCGTGCCTTGAGGCCTTCGCGCATGGCCCGTGGCAAGCGTTCCGCCAGACTGTCCAGGCGCTGGCGCAACATGGCCAGTTGGCGCCCCGGATGCTGTGCCGCCAGTCGGGTTTCGAGGCGGATCAGACGCTCGCGGCGGGTATTGAGGCTGCGCTCGAACGCACGGCGCATGCGCATGTCCAGGTGATCCAGGCGCTGGGCCTGCTGGCGCAGGCGTTCACCAGGGTGGCGCAAGCGGCGTGCCAGGCCATCCAGACGCAAGCGGTCGCGCATCAAACGGTCGCGAATGCGCATCACCAGACGCCGGTGCAGGCTGTCGATTCGGCGTTGCAGGTCACTTGAGTCCGGTGCCAGCAACTCAGCAGCCGCAGAGGGCGTGGGCGCGCGTACGTCCGCTACAAAGTCGGCGATGGACACATCAGTTTCATGACCGACAGCGCTGACAATCGGCGTCACACAGGCATCGATGGCACGGGCTACGGCTTCTTCGTTAAAGCACCACAGGTCTTCCAGGGATCCGCCGCCTCGGGCCAGGATCAAGGCGTCGAAACCCCGAGCATCAGCCAGTCGCAATGCCCGGACAATTTGCGCCGTGGCTTCGCGACCTTGCACGGCGGTGGGGATCAGTGTCAGTTCGACCTGAGGCGCCCGGCGACGAAAGACGCTGATGATGTCGCGAATCACCGCTCCGGTGGGCGAGCTGACAATACCGATGCGCTGCGGGTGAGCAGGCAGGGCAACCTTGCGCTCGGGGCTGAACAGGCCTTCGGCGCTGAGTTTTTCTTTCAGAGCATCGAAGGCCAGGCGCAGCGCGCCATCACCCGCGGGCTCCACCGTATCGAGGATCAGTTGATAGTCACCGCGGCCTTCAAACAACGACACCTTGCCCCGGACCTTCACCGCCAGGCCGTCCTTCAAGGCCTGGCGCACCCGCGCCGCGTTGTTGCGAAACAGCGCGCAACGCACCTGGGCGCCACTGTCCTTGAGGGTGAAATACACGTGGCCGGAAGCGGGGCGGGCGAGGTTGGAAATTTCGCCTTCTACCCAGATGTTGCTGAACACGTCTTCGAGCAACACCCGCGCCCGGCCATTGAGCTGGCTGACGGTCAGGACTTCTCGGTCGAGGTTGAGTCTTGCAAAGGGGTCTTTAATCATGCGGGTCATCATAAGGGCGGATTGTTCTGTCTGCACCTGCCCGGTTAAAGTCCGCGCACAAAAATACAAGGATGCAGTGCAATGGATTTGCCTTTTACGGGTAGCGAGTGGGTGTTGCTGGAGCTGGCAATTGCGCTGGCGTATATCGTGTTTGGCGTGGCCGGGTTCGGCACCGCACTGGTGGCGGGGCCGCTGCTGATTCTGTGCCTGCCTTTGTCCAAAATCATCCCGTTGCTGGTGTTGCTGGATTTTGTTGCGGCATTTGGCAACTGGCTGCCTGCCCGGCGAGATGTGGCGCGCCCCGAGTTGTTGCGCTTGCTGCCGTGCATGGCGATCGGCTGCGTGGTCGGCGTGACATTTTTGCTTAGCCTCAAGTCAGACCTGTTGTTGCTGTTGATGGGGCTTTTTATCACCGCTTACGCCTTGTACAGCCTGGCGGTAAAGGTGAAGCCGACACAGGTGGCAGCCGGCTGGGCCATCCCCACGGGTATCACGGGCGGCTTGTTCGGCGCCCTGTTTGGCAGTGGCGGCTTTTTGTATGCGTTGTACCTCAACGCGCGATTGCCCAAGGAAGCGGCGCGGGCGACCCAAAGTGCGTTGATCAGTTGCAGTACCGTGGTGCGCCTGAGCCTGTTTGTGATCGCAGGCGTATATGCCGACGGCGAGCTACTGTTGCTGGGTGCCTGCTTGTTGCCTGCCATGGCACTGGGGTTATGGGTCGGGCGTCGGCTGACGCGCAAATTGTCCCGTGAGGCTTTTGTGCGACTGGTGACGTGGCTGGTACTGGCCAGCGGGATTGCGCTGATTGCGCGTTATCTGAGCGCTTGACCTCGCGGTGTGAGGCTTTAAGCTGCGCGCCCGCTCCCACCGTTTCAGTGTGTTGCCCTTATCCCACGTATATGTGCCGTATCTCATGAACTCGCAAAGCATCATCGTTCCCAAAATATCCACCTTGCCGGTGCATGAGCCCCGTGCCAGGGCCATCGTGCGCTGGCTGGTGCGCAAGAACATCATTGAAGAAGAACTGACCACGTGCGGACGTACGGGCAACGGCATGGCGTATGCCATCGCACCGGGTGCCCGGGAGGTGGTGCTGCACCCTGAGGCGCTGCCATTTGGTCAGCCGGTCAATGGCCTGGAGATCATTACCAAGCGCTGCATCTACACACCGTCCAAGGGCTTTCTCGAAGAAGCCGGCTGCGCCGAGTGCCGCAAGGAAGTGGGGGAGGCGTTGTTCGACAGTCTCGAAGACTGGATGCCGGGGCGAACCGACAATTTCATTTGCCCGTTGTGCGCCCATGAAGACGACATCAACGGCTTTCTGTTTTTGCAGCCGTGTGCGTTTTCCAACCTGGGCTTTATTTTCAACAACTGGGCCGAGGCGGGTTTCAAGCAAAGCTTCCTCGACGAGTTTGCCGACTGGCTTGATCAGCCGGTGGCGTGGGTGAAAGTCGAGCTGTGAGCCTGTAGTCGCTGCCGAAGGCTGCGAAGGGCATCGCGCGGCTTCCCGTTAACGGGTTGCTCCGCAACCCTTCGCAGCCTTCGGCAGCGATTACACGACTGTTTTTCTGCCTTCAAAGTCAGCTAATCATTGGCCCTTAGCGCAAAACTCTCTAAAGGTTTCCGTTGAGAGGCTCAGGTGTTTTGAGTACAATGGCGCGCTTCCATTTTCCCGCTCGGGAGCCCCAGCGATGCTGCGTATCAGCCAAGAAGCACTCACATTCGATGACATCCTTCTCGTCCCCGGTTATTCCGAGGTTCTCCCGAACGAAGTCAGCCTAAAGACTCGTTTGACCCGTGGCATTGAACTGAATATTCCGCTGGTTTCCGCCGCAATGGACACCGTGACTGAAGCCCGTCTGGCAATCGCCATGGCTCAGGAAGGCGGTATCGGCATCATCCACAAGAACATGACCATCGAGCAGCAAGCTCACGAAGTTCGCAAGGTCAAGCGCTTCGAAGCCGGTGTGGTTAAAGAGCCCATCACCATCGAGGCTGATGCCACGGTACGTGAGCTGCTTGAACTGACCCGCCAGCACAACATCTCCGGCGTTCCTGTACTGCACAATGGCGACCTGGTCGGCATCGTGACGTCCCGTGACGTGCGCTTCGAAAACCGTCTGGAAGCTACCGTTCGTGACGTGATGACGCCTAAAGAACGTCTGGTCACGGTCAAGGAAGGCGCCGACAAGGAAGAAGCCCGCGAACTGCTGCACAAGCACCGCATCGAGCGCGTGCTGATCGTCGACGACAAATTTGCCCTCAAAGGCATGATGACCGTTAACGACATCGAAAAAGCCAAGGCTTACCCGCTGGCCAGCAAGGACGATCAAGGTCGTCTGCGCGTTGGCGCTGCGGTAGGTACCGGCAAGGACACCGCTGATCGTGTGGCCGCCCTCGTGGCTGCTGGCGTTGACGTGGTTGTTGTCGACACCGCTCACGGTCACTCCAAAGGCGTGATCGACCGCGTTCGTTGGGTCAAGCAGAACTTCCCTGAAGTTCAGGTGATCGGCGGCAACATCGCCACCGGCGCTGCTGCTCTGGCCCTGGCTGAAGCTGGCGCTGACGCGGTTAAAGTCGGTATCGGCCCAGGCTCGATCTGCACCACCCGTATCGTGGCCGGTGTAGGCGTTCCGCAAATCAGCGCGATTGCCAATGTTGCTGCTGCCCTTGAAGGCACTGGCGTACCGTTGATTGCTGACGGCGGCATCCGTTTCTCGGGTGACCTGTCCAAGGCCATCGTTGCCGGTGCGTCCTGCGTGATGATGGGTTCGATGTTTGCCGGTACTGAAGAAGCGCCGGGCGAGATCGAGTTGTACCAGGGCCGTTCGTACAAGGCCTACCGCGGCATGGGTTCGCTGGGTGCGATGTCGCAATCCCAGGGCTCCTCCGACCGTTACTTCCAGGACTCCTCCGCGGGTGCCGAGAAGCTGGTGCCGGAAGGCATCGAAGGTCGCGTGGCGTACAAGGGTTCGTTGACCGCAATCGTTCACCAACTGATGGGCGGTCTGCGTTCCTCGATGGGTTACACCGGCTGTGCCGACATCGAGCAAATGCGTACCAAACCCGAGTTCGTGCGCATCACCGGTGCCGGCATGGCTGAATCCCACGTCCACGACGTGCAGATCACCAAAGAAGCTCCAAACTATCGCGTAGGTTGATAGTGGTCGCACCCGGGCTCATGCACGGGTGCGATACGAATTAAGTCACCGGGGCTGTTTGATTCAGCCCCGTGTCGTTTCTGTAATTAATCGAGATTTTGTCATGGCCCTCGACATTCACGCTCACCGCATCCTGATTCTGGACTTCGGTTCCCAGTACACCCAGCTGATCGCCCGCCGCGTGCGCGAAATCGGCGTTTACTGCGAACTGCACCCGTTCGACATGGATGACGCAGCGATCCGCGAATTCGCACCCAAGGGGATTATCCTCGCCGGTGGCCCGGAATCCGTGCACGAAGCCGGCAGCCCTCGCGCGCCGCAAGCTGTATTCGACCTGGGCGTACCGGTTTTCGGTATCTGCTACGGCATGCAAACCATGGCTGAACAGCTGGGTGGCAAGGTTGAAGGTTCCGAGCTGCGTGAGTTTGGTTATGCCCGTGTAGACGTGGTCGGCAAAAGCCGCCTGCTGGACGGCATCGAAGACCATATCGACGCTGACGGCCTGTTCGGTCTGGACGTGTGGATGAGCCACGGTGACAAGGTCACCAAAATGCCATCCGACTTCCACGTTCTGGCCAGCACCCCAAGCTGCCCGATTGCTGGCATGTTCAGCGACGAGCGTGGCTACTACGGCGTGCAGTTCCACCCGGAAGTGACCCACACCAAGCAGGGCGGTCGCATCCTGTCGCGCTTTATCCTCGACATCTGCGGCTGCGAAGCCTTGTGGACGCCGTCGAAGATCGCGGAAGACGCCATTGCCAACATCCGTGCCCAGGTTGGCACCGACAACGTTTTGCTGGGTCTGTCCGGCGGCGTTGACTCCTCGGTGGTTGCAGCGTTGCTGCACAAGGCGATCGGCGATCAGCTGACGTGCGTATTCGTGGACAACGGCCTGCTGCGCCTGCACGAAGGTGAGCAAGTGATGGCCATGTTCGCCGAGAACATGGGTGTCAAAGTGATCCGTGCCAACGCGGCGGATCAGTTCCTGAACAACCTGGCTGGCGAAAGCGATCCAGAGAAGAAGCGCAAGATCATCGGCCGTACCTTCATCGACGTGTTCGATGCCGAATCCTGCAAGCTGGACAACATCAAGTACCTGGCCCAGGGCACCATCTACCCGGACGTGATCGAGTCGGCTGGCGCCAAGAGCGGCAAGGCTCACGTCATCAAGTCGCACCACAACGTGGGCGGCCTGCCGGACGAGATGAACCTCAAGCTGGTTGAGCCGTTGCGCGAACTGTTCAAGGACGAAGTCCGTCGTCTGGGCCTGGAACTGGGTCTGCCGTACGACATGGTCTACCGTCACCCGTTCCCGGGTCCGGGCCTGGGTGTACGTATCCTGGGTGAAGTGAAGAAGGAATACGCCGACATCCTGCGTCGTGCTGACCACATCTTCATCGAAGAACTGCGCAAGGCCGACTGGTATCACAAAGTCAGCCAGGCATTCGTGGTGTTCCAGCCGGTCAAGTCGGTTGGCGTTGTAGGCGATGGCCGTCGTTACGCCTGGGTTGTAGCCCTGCGTGCCGTAGAAACCATCGACTTCATGACCGCACGTTGGGCGCACCTGCCTTACGAGCTGCTTGAAACCGTCAGCGGCAGGATCATCAACGAAATCGAAGGCATCTCCCGCGTGACCTATGACGTGTCGAGCAAGCCGCCGGCAACGATTGAGTGGGAATGATTGGACGTCCGGCACTGACCGGCACCAAGCAGCACTGAACACCCTGAAGCCCGCGTAATTGCGGGCTTTTGGCTTTTTGGGTCTGGCAATCCGTTGGCTGACGGGTTACCGACGGCCTTCGCACACCGGTGATTCGCCGATGCGTCCTTGCTTGCACAGGTCGAGATTATCCCTGCGCTTGAACCCTGCATCTTTCATGCAGTAGAACCGCGTCAGCACAACATCAATTGGCGACTTGTCGCCCACGCCATCAAGATTGGTATACCCGCAAGCACGCATGGCGTTGTCGACGCCCGATTGGGTTACCCCCTTTTTGTACCATTGCGTGTAGTCTCCTGGCGGCGGTTGAAAGCCCCTTCCCGTGCAACCAATCAGTAGCACAGCGCAAAAACCCAGCAGCAGGCTCCTCGTGAGCATGTCGTTATTCCTTATGGTTTGACCTGCATAAAGTGAGTGGCGCCGTCGGGTGAATCTCTCCAGAAAGGCTGCGCGTAGTCCTCCTCGATTCCGGCACATTTTCGGCGCCAATTATTTGAACTCCCTGGTTGCTCAAAAAGCAATTGGGCTTAGTTCGATTGATTCATACGCGTTATTAAATTGTCAGCCATAAGTAATACAGCGACCCACTAAAACAAGCAGTTAGGAGCGCTATTCTCTGTGCTGTCAAAATACTGACAATAACAGCCAGTTGCATTCTTCCTATAAGTCGGTGATTTATCATGATCAAGATCATGGCCTTCTTGTTAATAGGAGTTGTCACTGCAGGATGCAACGGATTCGTGAAGCCCGACTTGTCGGGGCCCGTTAATGACGCGTACTTTACGGTCTTTTCAGGCTTTCCCATGCCGTTTATGTACATGGCCTCGGCCGTGCAATGGAACGAGGAGTATGCCGTCACGACAGCGCACACTCCGTTTATCCCCAATGTCGCATACCGTTGTAGCACGCATTGCGATCTGGTCTTTATCAAGCACAAGGCAAGCGGCCACTTTCCATCCTGGCGGGCCCCGCGTGTGGGTGAAAGTATTACCGCAGTGGGGGTGAGCCCTTATCTGGTGACCACCACGGGCAAAGGCAAGGTGTATCAAACCCCCTTTCGCAATATCGAAGAGCATAGCGGTGATCTTTATGGCATCCACGACGCACCGCTGGTCAAGGGAATGTCGGGCGGGCCGGTCATCGCCAGTGACGGCAGCATTGTGGGTATCAATGAAGGGTTCTACTCGACCACATTGAACGATGTGATCACTCAGTCCGGCTTGAAAGGCGCGCAGAGGGTGAGCATCTTTATCCCGTATTCGATTATTCAGCGCGAGTGGCTGATGTTGCAGGCCCAGCTGGATGGCCCGCGTGGTTCGAAGTATGCGGTGAAGTAAATCCGGAGCACTTCGCCCTCTCTCTCAAAGGGAGAGGGTGAGGGCGGATTGGCTCTAGCGCCGTGCCACATCCGAAAAGTAGAACTTGTCCAGTGTATGCCGCGACTCGGTGTACTCGAACTGGCGCCCATCCTGCAGAAACGTCTGGTTGCTCACCACGATGACATGGCTCTGACCGTCCAGGTCCAGATGCTGCTGATCGTCCTTGCTGCGCGGCACCGCTTCGATGGTGCGCTGGGCATAGCTGATCTGCAGGTTCAGGGTTTGCTCGATGTAGGCATAAATCGAGTGCTGGGCAATGTCTGGATTGAGTCCCGGAATCAGGTCGCTCACGAAATGGTTGATGTCCAGGATCACCCGTTTGCCATCAATGCGGCGTACCCGTTTGATTCGGGTGATGAGGCTGCCTGCTTCCACATCAAGCTTTTCGCACAACCCACTCTCCAGTAGCGCAAATTGCGTGAATTCAACGACGTCCGTGCTGACGTTGTCGCCCAGGCGCGGGTAAGTTTCCTGGAAGCTGACAATGCCACCCAACTGAAACTCGATCGGGCTGGATGACAGCACAAAAGTGCCTTTGCCGTGGATCTTTTGCGCAAAACCGCGTTCCTGAAGTTGCTCGATGGCCTTGCGCACCGTGCCACGGCTGGCGTCATAACGGGCCATCAACTCGGCTTCGGATGGCAGGCGTGCGCCGCGGGCCAGGCGTTCAGTGGTAATGCTGGCAAGCAGATCGGTGTAGATCTGATTGTATTTAGTCATGGCGAGGGCTCTATGCCGTTGGGGCTCTGGGCCCGAACCTTAAGGGCAGGGGGTAGGCAGCGCAAGTGCAGACCCGGGGGAGCAAGTAAAAAAATGCAAACTCGTCTGTACCAGTTGTTGCTTTAACTCGTACAGACGAGTATTTTTCGCTTCGGCGTGCTGCCAAAACGACGCTCCATAATAAAAATTCAAGCGGAAGACAACGCATGAGCCACGACTATTCCAAGATCGCCAGCGAGTTGCTGCACAGCCTCGGTGGCGCCGATAACGTTGAGCAGGCCGCACACTGCGTCACGCGTTTGCGTCTGGCGCTCAAGGATCCAAGCCGGGTCGACAGCGCAACCCTTAACCAGATCGATCTGGTCAAAGGCTCCTTTTTTACCGGCGGCCTGTATCAAGTGGTGATCGGCCCCGGTGAAGTCGAAAAGGTCTATGCCGCCCTGCGGGAACAGACCGGCCTGGCCGCAGCCACCATCGCCGATGTCAAACAGACGGGCGCCGACAAGGCCAACGCCATGCAGCGTCTGGTGCGGGTGTTCTCCGATGTGTTCATGCCCATCCTCCCTGCACTGATCATTGCCGGCCTGTTGATGGGGGTTAACAACCTGCTGGGCGCCCAAGGCATGTTCATTGCCGACAAAACCCTGCTCGATGCCTACCCGTCACTGGACGGTGTATGGAGCCTGATCAACCTGATGGCCAACACGTCCTTTGTGTTCTTGCCTGCTTTGGTGGGCTGGTCGGCTGCCAAGCGTTTTGGTGGCAGCGAAATTCTCGGCATCGTGCTGGGCCTGATGCTGGTCCACCCCGACCTGCTCAATGCCTGGAACTACGGCAAGGCCGTGGCCGGGCTGGACGGTCAAAGCCTGCCGTACTTCAATATCCTGGGTCTGTTCCAGATCGAGAAGGTGGGCTACCAGGGGCAAATCCTGCCGATCCTGATGGCGGCGTATGTCATGAGCGTGATCGAGAAATGGCTGCGGGCGCGGGTACCCAATGCCATTCAACTGCTGGTCGTGCCCATCACCACCATCGTCATCACGGGCGTGCTGGCGCTGGCAATCATTGGCCCGGTGACTCGCCACCTCGGAATTCTGATCACCGAAGGCGTGGTCATGCTGTTTGACCTGGCGCCGGTGCTTGGCGGGATGATTTTCGGCCTGCTGTACGCACCGCTGGTGATCACCGGCATGCACCACATGTTCCTTGCCGTTGACCTGCAACTGATTGCTACCCAGGGCGGAACGTTTATCTG
Organism: Pseudomonas sp. NKUCC02_KPG; assembly: GCF_019345465.1. GTDB lineage: Bacteria > Pseudomonadota > Gammaproteobacteria > Pseudomonadales > Pseudomonadaceae > Aquipseudomonas. The sequence continues at coordinate 328,751 of NZ_JAHKRC010000001.1, read as the reverse complement.
GCCGATGATCGTCATGTCCAACCTGGCCCAGGGCAGCGCCGCGTTGGGCGTGTTCTACATGAGCCGCAATGTGCGTGAACGCAGCATGGCCTCGACCTCCGCGGTATCCGCGTATTTCGGCATCACCGAGCCGGCCATGTTCGGGATCAACCTGCGCTACAAATTCCCGTTTTATGCGGCGCTGATCGGTTCGGCCCTGGGCAGCATTTTCCTGTCGCTGAACAAGGTCCAGGCCTCGGCCATTGGCGTCGGTGGCTTGCCGGGCTTTATCTCGATCATTCCGCAGTACATCCCGATGTTTGTGATCGGCATGCTGGTGGCCATTGTCGTGCCGTTTGTCCTGACTTGCGCCCTGAGCCTGAAAATCATTCGTCCCGGTTATCGCGTCGTTTAAACCCCTATCCCGTAGTCGCTGCCGAAGGCTGCGAGCTGTCGAACGTTTACCGGCTCGCAGTCTTCGGCAGCGACTACAGAGCCCATTGAGCAGGATTCTTTTATGCAAGACTGGCAGCGCTCGGTGATCTATCAGATCTACCCAAAAAGCTTCTACAGCCACGCGGGCAACCCGACCGGTGACTTGCTGGGCGTAGTCGACAAGCTCGATTACCTGCAATGGCTGGGCGTTGACTACCTGTGGCTGACCCCGTTCCTGCGCTCGCCCCAGCGTGACAACGGCTATGACATCAGCGACTACTACGCCATCGACCCGAGCTACGGCAGCATGGCCGATTGCGAGTTGCTGATCAGCGAGGCCAAGGCCCGGGGCATCAAGCTGATGCTCGATATCGTGGTCAATCACACCTCCATTGAACACGAGTGGTTCCAGCAGGCGCGCAGCAGCCTCGACAACCCGTACCGCGACTATTACATCTGGCGCGACCAGCCGAACAACTGGGAATCCAAGTTCGGCGGCTCGGCCTGGGAATACGAGGCGCAAACCGGCCAGTACTTCCTGCATCTGTTTGACCATACCCAGGCCGACCTCAATTGGGACAACCCCAACGTACGGGCGCAAGTGTACAAACTGATGTGCTTTTGGCGGGACAAGGGCGTGGGCGGATTTCGTCTGGACGTGATCAACCTGATCTCCAAGCCGGCTCACTTCCCCCAGGACAACAGCGACGGGCGCCGTTTCTACACCGACGGCCCGAAGGTGCACGAGTACTTGCAGGAGATGCACCGCGAAGTGTTCGAGGGGCACGATCTGGTCAGTGTCGGCGAGATGTCGTCCACCAGCCTTGAGCACTGCATCCGTTACTCGCGACCCGAGAGCAAAGAGCTGTCGATGACCTTCAATTTTCATCACCTGAAAGTCGATTACCCGAACATGCAGAAGTGGGTACGGGCCGATTTCGACTTTTTGCAGCTCAAGGGCATCCTCTCGGACTGGCAAGTCGGCATGCAGGAGGGCGGAGGGTGGAATGCCTTGTTCTGGTGTAATCATGACCAGCCGCGTGTGGTCTCGCGCTTTGGCGATGACGGTGAACACCGTGTGGTCTCAGCCAAGATGCTCGCCACCGCGCTGCATTGTTTGCAAGGCACGCCGTATGTGTATCAGGGCGAGGAGATTGGCATGACCAATCCCGGGTTCGAGGCTATCGAGCAGTACCGGGATGTGGAAACCCTGAACATCTATCGACTCAAGCGCGAAGCAGGCGTGTCTCACGATGAATGCATGGCCGCGATCAAGCAAAAGTCGCGGGACAACAGCCGCACTCCCATGCAATGGGATCACCAGGCGAATGCCGGTTTCAGCAGTGCCGAACCGTGGATCGGTATTCCCGCCAATGCGCACGCCATCAACGTTGAAGATCAGCTCAATGACCCGTCGTCGGTACTGCATCACTACCGGCACTTGATCGCCTTGCGCCGCGATGAGCCATTGCTGCAACACGGTGAGTATCGCCTGTTGTTGCCTGAGCACTCCCAGGTGTGGGCGTATCTGCGTCAGGGTGACGGCGAGTGTTTGCTGGTGATCAACAACTTCTACGGCACACCCTGCGCCATCGAACTGCCGCAAGGCGTGATTGACGCGGGCATGAACCAACGGCTGCTGGTCAGCAACTACGACGACTGCCCGGTGCGCAGTCACAGCATCTCGCTGCGCCCGTATGAGTCTTTCGTGCTGCACCTGAACACCTGAAGCTGGATTCCACAAAAATATGGCTGTAATCACATAAAAATAAAAAAGGTCGTCCCATGAAATCTTCACTCAACCACAGCATTTGCATCGCCAGCCTGTGCCTGCTGGCGCCACTGTCAGCCAGCGCACTGGAGTTCGCCGGTTACCTGCGCAGTGGCGTGGGCAACTCACTCAATGGCGGCAAGCAATCGTGCTTCAAACTGCCCGGTGCCGAGGCCAAATACCGGCTGGGCAATGAATGTGAGCAGTACGCCGAGCTTGAACTGCGCCAGGACGTGTACAGCTTCGACGACGGCTCGGTGCTGAGCGTCGATGGCATGGCTTCGTTGTACAACCAGTACGACCGTCAGCTGACTTTTCAGGGCGACAACGGGGCGGCTCGCCTGCCGCAGTTGTACGCGCAGTGGTCCAGCCTGCCGAGCCTCAACGGCGGCTCGCTGTGGGCCGGGCGTCGCTACTACAAGCGTAACGACATCCATATTTCTGACTTCTACTACTGGAACCAGAGCGCCACCGGTGCCGGTGTCGAAGACGTGCTCATCGGCGGCCTGAAATACAGCTACGCCCTGTCGCGCAAAGACAATCTCTACCAGGAAAACTACGTGACCCGTCACGACTTCAACGTGGCCGGTTTCAACACCAACCCCGGCGGCGAGCTGGAGTTGGGCCTCAGTTATCTGGACAAGCCCGAGCGCACCGACGCCCACAGCGGCTGGGCCATTACCGCGCAGCATGTACAGAGCGAGTTTCTGGGCGGCAAAAACAAGTTTGCCGTGCAGTATGGCGAAGGCTCCGGCACCGGGCTGGGTTACACCGGTGACTTTCGGCTGGATAACAGCAGCAAGCGTTATCGCGTTGTCGAGTTTTTTGACTGGCAAGTGACGCCGCGTTTCGGCGGGCAGATCGAGGCGGTGTATCAGAAGGATTTTCGCCCTGACGGCGGCAATCAGGAATGGCTGTCCCTGGGGGTGCGCCCGGCCTACGCAATCAGCGAGCAGTTCAAGCTGGTCACCGAGCTGGGGCATGATCAGGTCAAGGCTGCGGACGGTACGCGCAAGCTGAGCAAGTTCACCTTCGCGCCTACCTGGTCGCCAAAGGGGCCGGGCTTCTGGACGCGTCCTGAAGTGCGCTTGTATTACACCTATGCCAGTTGGAACGCTGCCGCACAACGGGCGGCCAATGAGCTGGACGCGGGCTCGGCCGTGTCCGATACCGGCGCGTTCGGCACGGCGCGGCATGGCTCAAATGCCGGTTTGCAAGTCGAATACTGGTGGAAATAAGCGGGCTGTCGGAGCTCGCGCTCCATCGGCATTTAACCGAATCAACTGCAGGTGAAGTCATGGTCACATCCCAACAACTCCAATTGCTGGCGCCACTGTCCGGTGTGCTGATGGCGCTGGATAACGTGCCTGACCCGGTATTTGCCAGTCGCCTGATTGGCGACGGCCTGTGTATCGACCCAACGTCGCAGGTGCTCTGCGCGCCGCTGGCCGGAGTGATCAGCAACCTGCAGCACACCGGGCACGCGGTCAGCATCACGGGCGACAATGGCGTGCAGGTATTGCTGCACATCGGGCTGGATACAGTGAGTCTGGGCGGCAAGGGGTTCACCGCGCTGGTCGAGGAAGGCCAGCAGGTGACTGCGGGACAGGCGCTGATTGAGTTCGATGCGGACTACATCGCGCTGCATGCCCGCAGCCTGTTGACGTTGATGCTGGTGGTGAGCGGCGAAACCTTTGTTTCTACGTGTTTAGGCCGCGAGCTGGTTGAAAGTGGCCAGCCGGTGTTGAGCGTGCAGCTGGCGCAGGCTGAAGCCGTGGCCGTGGCAGACGATTTGAGCACGGCCGCACACCGTTCAGCGCCCCAGGCCTTGCCCAATGCCAACGGCCTGCACGCCCGCCCCGCAGCGGTGTTCGCCCAGGCGGCGAAAGGCTTTGCGTCAACCATCCATCTGCACAAGCAGGGTGATAGCGCCAACGCCAAGTCGCTGATAGCGATCATGGCCTTGCAGACGGTGCACGGTGACAGTGTTTACCTCAGCGCCGCTGGCGCCGATGCCGATCAAGCCCTCAAGGTGTTGTCCGAGCTGCTGGCGTCCGGTTGCGGCGAGACGGTTGCGGCCCTGCCGGTCGAGCCGTCGCCAGCGGTCGCGTCTGAGCAGGCTGCAACCGATGTGTTGTGCGGGGTTTGCGCTTCACCGGGCTCGGCCTTCGGTCATGTGGTGCAGCTCAACGAAAGCGCGCTGCAGATTACGGAGTTCGCGCCGCATCCCGCCCTCGAGCGCGACCATTTGGAGCAGGGGCTGGCAGAGGCCGCCCACGCGCTGAAAACCCTGTGTGACAACGCCCCGGGCAAGGCTCAGGCCGACATTTTCAAGGCGCATCAAGAGCTGCTTCAAGACCCGGGTTTGCTGGAGCAGGCGTTTGGGCTGATCGATCAGGGCAAGAGCGCAGCTTTCGCCTGGCAAAGCGCCACGCAGGCCACTTCGACACTGTTCAAGGGACTGGGCAGCCACTTGCTGGCCGAGCGCGCGCTGGATCTGGAAGACGTTGGCCAGCGGGTGCTCAAGCTCATGCTGGGCGTGCAGGACCATGCCCTGGAATTACCCGACCACGCCATCCTGATTGCCGAACAACTGACCCCGTCACAGACCGCCTCGCTGGATACCCGCAAAGTGGCGGGCTTTGCCACCGTCGGCGGGGGCGCCACCAGCCATGTTGCGATTCTGGCCCGGGCGCTGGGCTTGCCCGCGATGTGCGGGATGCTGCCCCAGGTGCTGGCGCTGGCCAATGGCACCCCGGTCCTGCTCGATGCTGATCGGGCAGAGTTGCACCTGAACCCGGACCCTGAACGCATCCAGCAGCTCACTCTCCAGCGTGCCCGGCAGCACGAGCGTCAGCAACGGGACCTGCAACAGGCCACTTTGGCGGCCTGCACCCGGGACGGGCGGCATGTTGAGGTCAGCGCCAATATCGCGTCCCTGGCCGAGGCCGAGCAGGCTGTGGCCCTTGGAGCGCAAGGGGTGGGCTTGTTGCGGTCCGAATTTTTGTATCTGGAGCGCAGCAGCCCCCCCAGCCACGACGAGCAAGTAGCCACCTACAGCGCTATCGCCCGCACCGTGGGTACAGAACACAATCTGGTGGTGCGCACATTGGATGTGGGCGGCGACAAACCGCTGGCCTACGTACCGATGGAGCACGAAGCCAATCCATTCTTGGGCATGCGCGGGATTCGTCTGTGCCTGGAGCGTCCACACCTGCTGCGTGAACAGTTGAGCGCGATTCTGGCCAGTGCCGACCTGACCCGGTTGCACATCATGTTGCCGATGGTCACCCAGTTGTCTGAACTGCGCATGGCCCGCCAGATGCTCGAAGAGCAGGCGCTGGCGCAGGGGATCAGCACACTGCCAAAGCTTGGGATCATGATCGAAGTGCCGGCGGCGGCCTTGATGGCGGATCTGTTTGCGCCGCTGGTCGACTTCTTCTCGATTGGCACCAACGACCTGACCCAGTACACCCTGGCGATGGACCGTGACCACCCGCGTCTGGCCAGCCAGGCGGACAGCCTGCATCCGGCGGTATTGCGCCTGATCGCCAGCACCGTCAAGGCCGCCCACGCTCATGGTAAATGGGTTGGCGTGTGCGGTGCGCTGGCCTCCGAGTCGCTGGCGGTGCCGGTGTTGCTGGGGCTGGGGGTTGATGAGTTGTCAGTTAGCGTGCCGCTGATTCCGACAATCAAGGCCCGGGTTCGCGAGCTTGAGTTCTCGGCGTGTCGAACTCTGGCCCAGCATGTGCTGGGGCTGGAAAGTGCCGATCAGGTGAGAGCGGCATTGCAATCACGGGTGCAGCCCATGACCGCGTTGGAGTACTGAACATGTTCGATAAAATGCAAAAAGCATTCTGGAAAGCCCTGACCCCTGATCTGGTGGCTGATGAACCAGGCCAGTCGGCATCGATTTTGGGCGAAGCCGTATTGGCGGCGCTCGGCGGTGCCCGTAACGTCAAGTCCGGGCAGCGGGTGGCCTTGACCCGTATCCGCGTGGAGCTGGCGGATGTCACGCGCATGGACCCACAGGCTCTGCGCGCTGCGGGCGTACCGGGGATCTTGAGCCTGCCGGGCGGTCTGGTGCATTTGGTGGTGGGGTTGTAAGCCCGCTCCCACAGGGTGTGTGTTTGCCTGGCAACTGTGACCCTTCGCCACCCCGCCCTTACTGTTTCGCAATTGCAGGTGTATCGTATTCGCCTTTTGCGGGCTTCACGCCCGCGCCGGATACGAGAGGTAGTTGAATCCATGTCCTTTACCCGTCGACAAATACTCGGTGGTTTGGCCGGCCTGGTAGTGGTGGGTGTTGGCGCAGGAGGCGCTTCGCGTTACTGGCTGGGCAAGGTGGCTGCCGAGCACGCAGGTCACGATTACGAACTGATTGCCGCGCCACTGGATGTCGAGCTGGTGCCCGGTCATCAGACCCAGGCCTGGGCCTTCGGCCCTTCGGCACCCGGTACCGAGTTGCGGGTACGGCAGGGCGAGTGGCTGCGGGTGCGGTTTATCAACCATCTGCCGGTCGCCACCACCATCCACTGGCACGGCATCCGCCTGCCGCTGGAAATGGACGGCGTGCCTTACGTCTCCCAATTGCCGGTACTGCCCGGTGAATATTTCGATTACAAGTTCCGTGTGCCGGATGCGGGCAGCTACTGGTATCACCCGCACGTCAACAGCAGCGAAGAGCTGGGTCGTGGCCTGGTCGGGCCACTGATCGTTGAAGAGCGCGAGCCCACCGGTTTCAAGCACGAACGCACCTTGAGCATCAAGAACTGGCATGTGGATGAAGAGGGCGGCTTCCTGCCGTTCAGCATTACCCGCGAAGCGGCGCGTGGCGGTACGGCCGGGCGACTGTCGACGATCAATGGCAGCCATGTGCCGACCATTGAGTTGCCGGCCGGGCAGATCACTCGCGTGCGCATCCTCAATCTCGACAACACGCTGACCTACCGTCTGAATATTCCCGGCGCCGAAGCCATGATCTATGCGCTTGACGGCAATCCCGTCGAGCCAAGGCCGTTGGGCAAGGATTACTGGCTGGGCCCCGGCATGCGTATTTGCCTGGGCATCAAGGCCCCGGCTGCGGGCGAGGAGCTTTCGTTGCGTGATGGCCCGGTACGCTTGGGCACCTTGCGTTCGGTCGCCAGCAATGACGCTCCGACGCAGTGGCCGCCGGCATTGCCGGCCAACCCGATTGCCGAGCCCGACGTTGCCAGCGCCGAGAAGATCAACTTCAACTTTGAATGGGTCGGTTCGGTGTCCGAGGACCTGGGCCCCGATCAGCCACCCAGCTTGTGGCAGATCAATGGTGTTGCCTGGGACATCAAGGACAAGACCTGTGCCGACCGTCCCATTGCCAGGCTCAAACTGGGCCAGAGCTACATCTTTGAGCTCAAGAACATGACCCAGTACCAGCACCCGATCCATTTGCACGGCATGAGCTTCAAGGTGCTGGCGTCCAACCGCAAAAAGATCATTCCGTACTTCACCGACACTTACCTGTTGGGCAAAAACGAGCGTGCCCGCGTGGCGCTGGTGGCGGATAATCCCGGGGTGTGGATGTTCCACTGCCATGTGATTGACCACATGGAAACCGGCCTGATGGCCGCTATTGAGGTTTCCTGATGCGACAAGGGCGTCAACCCCAGATCATCGACCGCAGTCGCGATCAAGACTTTATGCGCGAAGCGCTGGCCCTGGCCGCCCAGGGAGCAGCGTTGGGTGAAGTGCCGGTGGGTGCGGTGCTGGTGCAAAACGGTGAAATTATCGGTCGCGGGTTCAATTGCCCGATCAGCGGCAGCGACCCCAGCGCCCATGCCGAGATGGTTGCCATCCGTGACGCCGCCACAGCCGTAAACAACTATCGGCTACCGGGCAGTACGCTGTACGTGACGCTGGAGCCATGCAGCATGTGTGCGGGGTTGATCGTGCATTCGCGGGTGGCGCGGGTGGTGTATGGCGCGCTGGAGCCCAAGGCCGGGATTGTGCAAAGTCAGGGGCAGTTCTTTACCCAGGGCTTTCTCAACCACCGGGTAGTGTTTGAAGGCGGGGTATTGGCGCAAGAGTGCGGGGCGGTCTTGAGCGAGTTCTTCAAGGCCAGAAGAGCCAAGCCGACATCGTAGGCATGTAGTCGCTGACGAGTAGTACGAGGCTGCGATCGGCGGCGAAGCCGTCGTAAAGTCAGGTAGCGCGGTGTTCCAGTTAATCCGCGCATTCAGGTTTTACGACGGCTGCATCGGAGTGCTGCATCAGGCCGATCGCAGCCTCGCTCCGCTCCTCAGCGACTACAGGTAGGGGTTACTTTTTGGCGATGATCACCGCCCGCATCGGCGCAGGCAGGCCTTCGATGGTTTTGCTGTGGTCGTTGGGGTCAAGGTAGTCGCTCAGTGACTGGAACTTCATCCACTCGGTCGCGCGCTGTTCCTCGACCGTGGTGACGCTCACGTCCACGCAGCGCACGTCGCTGAAACCAGCACGGCGCAGCCAGCGCTCAAGCGCCGGAATCGAAGGCAGGAACCACACGTTGCGCATCTGTGCGTAACGGTCTTCAGGCACCAGCACCTGATTCACATCGCCTTCAATCACCAGGGTCTCCAGCACCAGCTCACCGCCTTTGACCAGGCAGTCTTTCAATGCCAGCAAATGCTCGATGGGCGAACGACGATGGTAGAACACGCCCATGGAAAACACCGTGTCGAAGCCTTCGAGGTTCGGCGGCAGGTCTTCGAACGGGAAGGGCAAGTGCCACGCGGCCTCTTGCTGCAAGAACCGCTGTACAGCCTGGAACTGGCAGAAAAACAGCCAGTTGGGGTCAACTCCGATCACGCTGTGAGCACCGGCGCCGAGCATGCGCCACATGTAGTACCCATTGCCGCAACCCACATCGAGGATGCGCTTGTGCTTGAGGTCGATATGGGGTGCAACGCGTGACCATTTCCAGTCCGAGTGCCATTCGGTATCAACGTGCACACCAAACAGGTCGAACGGGCCTTTGCGCCACGGCGACAGCCCCATCAGCGCCTGGCGCATCTGCGCACGGGTTTCGTCGTCGCAATCGGTGTCCAGGGTCAGGCCGTCAAGCAGGTCGATTTCACTGGGTTTGACGTTGGGCAACGCATCCAGCGCGCTTTGCCAGCGCTCCAGATCGCCGTGGCCTTTCTCCATTTTGACGTCGAGCTGGGCCTGCAGGGTGTTGGCCCATTCAGCCAATGGAGTGCCGGCCAGACGCCGGGCAAGTGGGGACAGATCAATCATGGCAAGGCAATCAACGAGGCAAAGTTAAGACACTGGAACCACGGCACGACTTTCGAGAACCCGGCCGCCAGCAGGCGTTCACGGTGTTCTTCGAGGCTATCGGGCTTCATGACGTTTTCGATGGCACTGCGCTTTTGCGCAATCTCCAGATCGCTGTAGCCATTGGCACGTTTGAAGGCAACGTGCAGCTCGGTCAACAGCGCGTGCTCTTCGGGATCACTGAAGCGCAGTTTTTCCGAGAGGATCAAGGCGCCGCCCGGCAGCAGCGACTGTCGAATCCGTCCAAGCAGCGCCAGGCGCTCATCGGGGGCGATAAATTGCAGGGTGAAATTCAGCGCAACCACTGACGCGGGCTCAAATTCCAGCGCCAGGATGTCACCTTCGATCACTTCAACGGGCAACAACTCCTGAAACATCGAGTTCTGCCCATTGAGGTATTCGCGACACCGCTCGACCATCGCCGCCGAGTTGTCTACCGCAATGACCTTGCAGCCTTCGGTGCGCACGTGTCGGCGCAGGGCCTGGGTCACCGCACCCAGCGAACTGCCCAGGTCGTACAGGACGCTGTTGGGCTGGGCAAATTGTGCCGCGAGCACGCCGAGGTTTTCGACAATCGTCGGGTAGCCGGGCACCGAGCGCTTGATCATGTCCGGGAACACCCGCACCACGTCTTCGTTGAAGGCGAAGTCCGGCACCTGTGCCAGGGGCTGGGCGAAAATACGGTCGGGTTCTTTGCTCACGGCGGTTCCGGCGATGGGAAATTTTAAAGGGGCGGCATTTTAGCCAAGTTAGCGCCCGGATGCGCGCTCTGTCTGATAAACCGTTCAGCGAGTGCTCTGTGAATGCACTGAGGCGCCAATGCCCCATTGGCCGAGCCAGTAAGTGAGAATGATCAGGTAGGGCGCTGCGCTGAAAGGCAGCACAAAGCGGTCGATGCCGATCAGGCTGTCCGAGACCACGAACGCCACCGCGCCCGCGGCTGCCAGCCAGGCCGAGCGTCCGGGTACGTGTGTGCCCAGGCGGGCGAGGGCGCGCCACAGCATGGCGCTGATGGCCAGGGCGTAGACACACACCGGGATCAGCAAATCCCCAAGGCCCCTGGAGGCCATTACGGTCAATAAGCTGCCTCCGGCGAGCAGCGCCAGCCCCAAAGGCAACAAGGCCGGACGCCGGCAGTCCACAAGGTAGGCCTTGAGATAGGCCAGGTGGGCGAACAGAAACGCGCCCAGGCCAAACACAAACAGGTCCTGGGGCCATGCCAGCAGAATGTCACCCAGCAAGGAAAACAGCAGGCCGATGCTGATCCAGCGTCGATACGGGCTGGCCGGGGCGTCCTGGAGCCAGCCGAGCAGCATCAGCACGGGCACCGGTTTGCTCAGTAAACAGAGCAACGTGTCATGGGTGCTCAAACCGTAGAGGTAAGTGCCCGCGCCGATCACCGCCAGGATCAGCCACGTCATATCAGTTCACCGTGATCGCGCAGTCGAATACGTGTGCGGGCTCGGCTTCGGGCTCCCATGGCTGTTGCGAGGTCAGGCGCAGGCGCCCGCTGCCTGCGGCAAACACCTGGAAGCGCCAGGTCGAGAGCCCGCCACTGCCCAGCAACTGGCCATCGTCGCTGCTTGTGTAGACCTCAGGGCCCAGGCTGCGCAGTACGCCGCCCGCGGAGTCCTGAATGGCCCAGCGATAACCGGTGGTGGGGTTGCTGGGCAGGGACACAATCAGATGCTGCCCTACGTGCAGTTGCTTGGGGCAATCACTTTGTGCTTCGACGGTAACGTTGTGTGCAGGCTGTTGAGCACAGGCCGCCAGCAGGCTGAGGCCGAGCAGAGGGATAAGGCGGGCAGAAAGCATTGAAGGCTCCGGTCAGACAAACTCAATGACTCAGCATAACCCATGACGGGGGCTGCGCCATTTGTCGGCTACCGGTCAGAGACAGGCATGGGGTGGGCTGATGGTGAAATCGCCACACATTTCCATGCTGTTGCCGTTGTGGTCCAGGCCTTCCATTGTGAACAGCCGTGCGCTGTAGCAACTCTCGACCACGCTCAGGTGCAAGGTGCCGACGTCGGCCTGGTTCAAGTGATAAACCTGGCGGCCATCGACTTCAATGCATTCGATGTAGGACATCGATTTGATGGGGCCGTGTTCGTCTTTTTTAAACCCATAAATGCCGGACTGGATATTGATGTCCAGGGTCAGGGACACAGCGCGATAGCGGGTTGAGCCGAAGTCATCGAACTCGGCCGTGATGACAATTTTCTTTTGGCTGCTGGCGAATGTCATTTCCTGGGCAGTAAAAGCCGGGCGGTCGAGCAACTCGGCCTTGAGCTCTCCCCGGGTTCTAGGGTTGAAAACCTTTTGCCCTGGTTCGTTCTGCCTGAGGACATCCGGATTTTCATACACAGGATGATGAAGTGGCATAGTCGGTTCCAGCGTTATTTTTGTGTGATTGGGCTCTATTAACGATAGAAAGTGTGCAGGTGTCTACTGTCAGAAATGACAGTAGACATGTCTAGAATAGATCTCACCGACGTGTTGCAGGCAAAAAATGTGGGAGCGGACTTGCTTGCGATGCAGGCAGCGTAGCTTGTCAGGCAAACCACGCTGCTGCCATCGCGAGCAAGCCCGCTCCCACCTGGGTCAGGCAGCTACAAAAAACAGCCTTTAAAACAGCACCTTGGCCACATCGGTAAAGCGCTTGGCAAAGTGCACGGTGATGCCTTCTTTCAGGTAATCGGGCAGTTCTTCAAAGTGACCGCGGTTAGGTTCGGGCAGGATCAGCTCGTTGATTTTTTGCCTGCGCGCCGCGATCACTTTTTCACGCACACCGCCGATCGGCAAAACATGCCCGGTCAGGGTCAGTTCGCCGGTCATGGCGATGCCTTTTTTCGGCGGCTGATTGCGCGCCAGTGACAGCAGGGCACTGGCCATGGTGACGCCTGCACTCGGGCCGTCTTTGGGCGTGGCGCCTTCAGGGACGTGCAAGTGCACAAATGCCTCATCGAAAAACTTGGGGTCGCCGCCAAACTGTTTCAGGTTGGAACTGATATAGCTGTAGGCGATTTCGGCAGACTCTTTCATCACTTCCCCCAGTTGCCCGGTCAGCTTGAAGCCGCGGTTGAGGGTGTGAATGCGGGTGGCCTCAATGGGTAATGTCGCGCCGCCCATGCTGGTCCAGGCCAGGCCGGTAATCACGCCGGTGCCGCTGATCACCTGCTCGTTACGGAACACCGGCATGCCCAGTGAAGCTTCGAGGTCTTTGAGGCCTATCTTGATCACAGCCTTCGGGTCTTCCAGCAACTTGACCACCGCCTTGCGCACCAGTTTGCCCAGCTGCTTTTCAAGCTGGCGCACCCCGGCTTCGCGGGCATAACCGTCGATCACTGCGCGCAGGGCACTGTCGCTGATGCTCAGGCTGTTTTTGGACACGCCCGCCTTCTCCAGCTGTTTTGGCCACAGGTGGCGCTTGGCGATCGCGACCTTTTCCTCAGTGATGTAGCCCGAGAGGCGAATGACTTCCATGCGGTCGAGCAACGGGCCGGGGATCGAGTCCAGGGTGTTGGCCGTACAGACGAACAGCACTTTGGACAGGTCCAGGCGCAGGTCCAGGTAATGATCGAGGAAATCGACGTTCTGTTCCGGGTCCAGGGTTTCAAGCAAGGCTGACGCCGGGTCGCCCTGGAAGCTTTGGCCCATCTTGTCGATTTCGTCGAGCATGATGACCGGGTTCATCACTTCAACATCCTTGAGCGCCTGCACCAGCTTGCCCGGCTGGGCGCCAATGTAGGTACGGCGATGGCCCTTGATCTCGGCCTCGTCACGCATGCCGCCGACGCTGAAACGGTAGAACGGGCGCCCCAGGGATTCGGCAATCGACTTGCCGACACTGGTTTTACCCACACCCGGCGGGCCTACCAGCAACACAATCGAACCGCTCACCGAGCCTTTGTAAGCGCCCACCGCCAGGAATTCGAGAATCCGGTTTTTGATGTCATCCAGCCCGGCATGGTGGGCATCAAGCACTTTGCGTGCGTGCTTGAGGTCGAGTTTGTCCTGGCCGAACACGCCCCACGGCACTGACGATGCCCAGTCCAGGTAGTTGCGGGTAACGGCGTATTCCGGCGACCCGGTTTCCAGGATCGACAGCTTGTTGAGTTCTTCATCGATGCGTTTTTGCGCCTGGGCCGGCAGCGTCTTGCCTTCAAGCCGCTGCTTGAACTGCTCGATATCGGCGCTGCGATCGTCCTTGGTCAGCCCCAGCTCCTGCTGGATCACCTTGAGTTGTTCCTTGAGGAAGAACTCGCGCTGATGTTCGCCGATCTTGAGGTTAACTTCGGCTGAAATCTCTTTTTGCAGCCGCGCGACTTCGACTTCCTTGCGCAGCATGGGCAGTACTTTTTCCATGCGCTTGAGCATGGGCACGCAATCGAGCACTTGCTGCAGCTCGTTGCCCGTGGCCGAAGTCAGCGCCGCCGCGAAGTCGGTCAGCGGCGACGGATCGTTGGGGCTGAAGCGGTTGAGGTAATTTTTCAACTCTTCGCTGTACAGCGGGTTGAGCGGCAACAACTCTTTGATCGCATTGATCAGCGCCATGCCGTACGCCTTGACTTCGTCAGTGGGCTGCTTGGGCTGCTGCGGGTATTCAACTTCCACCAGATACGGCGGGCGGTGATGCTTGAGCCACATGCTGATGCGCACGCGGGTCAGGCCCTGGGCCACGAATTGCAATTTGCCGTTTTCGCGGCTGGCGTGATGAACCTTCACCAGCGTCCCGTATTCCGGAAGGCTTTTGGTGTCGAAATGGCGAGGATCTTCAGGTGGCGTGTCGACAAAAAACAGCGCCAGAGAGTGATGCGGTGACTTGCTGACCAATTCGAGGGTTTCAGCCCAAGGCTCTTCATTCACGATGACCGGCAAGACTTGTGCCGGGAAGAACGGGCGATTGTGAATCGGGATGATGTACACCTTGTCCGGCAGATTTTGCTCGGGCAATGCCAGCTCAGTCCCGCCTGAGTGGGGTTGGTGTTCGGATTCGGAGTGTTCTACATCGGTGTACTCAGTGGTGTTGTCCGGAAATTCTTGCTGGTCGCTCATGGGGCACCTGCACAATTGGGTATGGGTGTTAGATGGGGCGCAGTGCCAGTGGTTTCAATGGTGAACAGATTTTCATCGTCAATTGGCGTGTAGCCGCTGAGGAGCGAAGCGAGGCTGCGACGGGTTGCGCAGCGACCCTGTTTGAAGGTCCTTCGGCCCTTATCGCAGCCTGCGGCAGCGACTACACGTGGTGTTCAAGGCTTGGAAAGGCATCATTCCGGGAGAGCGTTTTTAAGTGAAAAACGCCCACAAAAAAAGGCGGCTATCGAGAGATAGCCGCCTTTCTTAAAACCCGCTGAAAAACTTACTCAGCCAGTTTGAACGCCATGACATAGTCACCTTTTTTGGTGCCCAGACCGCCATGACCGCCCGCCATGACCAGCACGTATTGGGTGCCGTCCTTGCCGGTGTAGGTCATTGGGGTGGTCTGGCCGCCAGCAGGCAGGCGACCTTCCCACAGCATTTTGCCATTGCTTACATCGTAAGCACGCAGGTACTGGTCAAGGGTACCGCTCAGGAAAGCTACGCCACCCGCCGTGGTGAATGTGCCACCCAGGCTTGGAACGCCCATCGACAGCGGAATTGGAACCGGCGAGCTGTCACGCACGGTGCCGTTCTTGTGTTTCCAGATCAGGTTGTTGTTGGTCAGGTCGACCGCAGCAACATAACCCCACGCCGGTGCCTGGCAAGGCAGGCCGAGTGGCGACAGCAGAGGCTCCAGGATCACGCCGTAAGGCGAACCTTTGTTCGGTTGAACGCCGGAAGTTTCGCCTTTGCGCGGGCCCATTGCAGCCACGTCGGCCTGCGGAACCAGCTTGGAGGTGAACGCCATGTAGCTCGGGTTCAGGAACGCGATCTGACGAACCGGGTCAACCGAAATGCCACCCCAGTCGAACACGCCGAAGTTGCCTGGATACACGATCGAACCTTGCAGCGATGGCGGGGTGTACATGCCGTCGTAACGCAGGGATTTGAACTGGATCCGGCACAGCATCTGGTCAAACGGGGTCACACCCCACATGTCACGCTCGGTCAGGACCGGCGGGATCATGTTCAGGTCCGAACGAGGCTGGGTCGGTGCGGTGTGGTCGCCTTCTACAGCGCCGCCAGGAGCCGGGATCTCGTTGATCGGCACGATGGCTTCGCCAGTGCGACGGTCAAGCACGTAGATGCTGCCTTGCTTGGTGGAGGCCAGCAGAGCCGGTTTCACGCCATCAGCAGTTTTGAGGTCCATCAGGGTCGGTTGACCACCCACGTCCATGTCCCACAGGTCATGGTGAGTGAGCGGACGGTACCAGCGGACTTTACCGGTGTTGATGTCCAGAGCGGTGATGCCAGCGGCATAGCGCTCGGAATCTTCGGTACGGTCGCCGCCGTACTGGTCAGGCGTCTGGTTGCCCATCGGCAGGTACAGCATGCCGAGGTCTTCGTCGACAGCGAACATCGACCACATGTTAGGCGAGTTACGGGTGTAGGTTTCGCCTTCAGCAATCGGTGTGGTTTTTTCCGGGTTGCCGCTGTCCCAGTTCCAGACCAGCTTGCCGGTACGTACGTCGTACGCACGGATCACGCCAGAAGGCTCGTCCGTGGAGATGTTGTCGGTCACGTGGCCGCCAATCACAACCAGGTCTTTGGTCACGGCAGGTGGCGAGGTGGAGTAGTAGCCACCGGGTGCGAAGTTACCGATGTTGTGACGCAGATCGACTGCGCCGTTTACACCGAAGTCTTCACACACTTTACCGGTGTCGGCGTTCAGTGCGATCAGGCGGGTGTCCGCAGTCGGCAGGAACAGGCGACGTGGGCACGAGTTGCTCGAAGTGGCAGCAGCAGGCTCGGCAGCGCTTTGTTCAGTGCTGGCTTTGGTGTAGGCGTTTTCGTCGTGATAAGTCACGCCGCGGCAGGTCATGTGTGCCCAACCTTTGAAGTTTTCAGCGTTCTGAGTGCTGATCTTCGGGTCGTAGCGCCAGATTTCCTTGCCGGTATCCGGGTCAAGGGCAATCACCTGGCTGTGGGGAGTACACACATACAGCATGCCGTTGACTTTCAGCGGGGTGTTCTCGGCGGTTGTTTCGCCGGGATCGCCTTCACCAGGAATGTCACCGGTGCGGAATGTCCAGGCTGGAACCAGCTTGTGGGCATTTTGCGGGGTGATTTCTTTGAGTGGCGAATAACGGTCGCCATAGGCGGTACGACCGTATGACTGCCAGTCACCTTCCGGCATGGCCGGTGCGGTGTTGGTCATGCCAGGTACGGCATCACGGTCCAGTTGGCCTTTGACTTCACCCGGGCTGGTGAACTGGCTGGCCAGTGCTGCCAGGCCTGCCAATACCACGGCAACGCTCAGCGCGCCGGTAGCCACAGGTGCCGACTGACCGCGCAGAACCGGGCGACGGAACCAAGGCAGCAGCAGAACGATACCGATGGCGAACCACACGGCCAGGCGTGGCACCAGTTGCCACCAGTCCAGACCGACTTCCATCAGTGCCCACACGGTGCTGGCGAACAATACCAGCGCGTACAGCGTCAGTGCCGCACGGCGCCCGGCAATCAGCAGCGCGCCCGACAAGCCAAAACCGATACCGGCCAGCAGGTAGTACCACGACCCGCCCAACGTGATCAGTTTGATACCCCCGGCCAACATGGCCAGGCCCATTAGCAGCAGCAAGATACCGAGAAGGCTCGGTAGCAGGCGGCTTCGACTGAAAGCACCATCAGTGCTCATAGTGTGGTTCTCCGTTACGTTAGAGGTGTTCCCGCGAGGGTGTGTCTTGAAAGGACGAACCGGCGCGGGAGTGAATCAGCTAAATAGGTGTTTGATTGCAACCTTCAAGGTTGCCGTTGCAGTCCGCTCGTCAGAACGAACTTTGAATTTTCAGACCGCCAATCAGCGCGTCATCCAGCTGACTGACGCCACCCGGGTGACGGATGTATTGCAGGTTCGGTCGAATGGTCAGCCAGTTTGTGACGTGCACGCCGTAATACAGTTCGGCGCTGTACTCTGTGTCCTGAGGCGGCAAGTAGGCCGGGTTGTCGAAGTCGTAGACGGCACGGGCCTGATTAGTGGCCTGGGCATTCTTGCGATAAGCCGGATTGACGTGAACCCGCGCCATGGCAAAGCCGATGTCGTCCTTGGGCCGCGCATCGAACACGCCTTTGTAGACGACACCTGCCTGGACATAGTTGTCCACGGCGTTGGTTTTCTTGTCATGCATAGTGGCATTGGCGAACACACTCAAGCCCCTCGACTGATCGCTGGCGCGGGTAGTGAGCTGTTGTTGCACGCCCAGCCACATCCCGTGTTTGCTCGAACTGCTGCGATACGCTTCACCCGTCAAGGCGGCAGGCTGGCCGTTGGCATCTTTGTAAGCATCTGTTGCCTTGGCATTACTGTAGTAGTAACCCGCGCGGTATTCCCCTGGCAGGCCATTAATTTTTGGCGTCCACACCAGTTCAATCGGCAGTACCGCGCCCTGGGTACCGCTACCGCTGAGTTTGAATCCGTTTCCGCGATCCAGGTTCGACGGGTTTTGCTCATAGGCGCCGACCTGTGCGTACAGCTCGGGCGTCAGGTGATATTTGACCCGCAGTGCCCACTGGCTGACGGGCCAGTTGTACCAGATGCTGCCAGCCCAGTTGCCCACCTGGGAGCCGCAGAACGCCAGGTTCTGGAAGTCGCACGGGAAGCTGTTGAAGTCTTCGCCCTGACCAAAGCGGCCGACCTTGATGTCGAGCTTCTGATCAAAGAACTTCTGCTGGTACCACATCTGCGTCAGGCGGGTGGTTTGACCGCGACCCCAGACTTCCTGGGCCGAGGTGAAACCGCCAACCCGTGGATCGTTGATGCGATCGTTGCTGATGTTGTTGCCGCTGCGATGGGTAATCGTCAGTTGGAACTCGGCGTCGTCCCAGCCCAGAATTTTTTGCAGGTCCAGGTGCGTGCCCAGGCCGAACTGGTCGCTGTAGCGCGCCGTACGGTCATGGTCATAGCCGCCATGCAGGTTCGAGCCCACTTCGCCCACGTAATCGAGAGAGAAGGCATAGCCCTGTTTTTCCAGTTCGCTGCGGGTGCCGCCCCAATCGCCGAGCATCCACTTGGAGTCGGAGTCAAAGGCGGGTGCTGCCTGCACGCAGGTGGCCAGGCCAAGAGCGGTCATGCCGCCGATCAATGCCAGGGCTTTTTGCCCGGCAACAGGAAGCAGCGCGCTGTGTTTGCGCATATTCAGGAGTGTGGACATAAGTCGAGATGCGAGTCTTTATAGGTATGGCTGTGGCTGTGGGTAGCGCTGTCTTTGGGGGCAGGGCATGCACTTCAGATTTAAGGGAGAATGAATCGTTTCAGCCCTTTGTGCGGAAATGATAAAGCCCTGAATCGTTTAGAAACAGCACTTTAAGTGACATGGATCATTTCTGATTCTGTAACAGTGTGCTGCGACCCATCGTCCCAGGGGCTTTTTGTCTCATGTTCGGTGCTGTTGGCAGGTAGTTACGACCAAAGACGGTATTGAGCACAGAGTGCCACGTTGACAGGTAATGGGGTGCCAGCAAACGCCAGAAGGGCAGGAGCAGTGTGGGAGCGGGCTTGCTCGCGATGCTTTCGGCGCGGTCCGGCAGGAACACCGGGGCGTCTGCATCGAAGGCAAGCCCGCTCCCACAGGTTGTGTCGTGTGCTGGGAGTTGCTTGCTTAGAACGTGGTGCGCAGGCCGACCTCGATACCGCGCCCGGGGGCGGGTGCTATGTCGCGCAAAATCGAGCTGGCATAGCGCACGGTCTGGTTGGTCAGGTTGTCGCCTTTGACGAACGCCAGCCACTGACTGCTGCCCACATCGAAGTGATAACCGGCGCTGGCGCCCAGGGTTGTGTAGCCATCGGTCCCCGATTCGTTGGCCGGCACACGGCCCTGATTACTGGCGTGCTCGACGTCAATACGCGCCTGCCAGCGGTCAAGTTCCCATAGCAGGCCACTGCTCAGGCGCAGTGGGGCAATGCGGGGCAACGCTTCGCCTGTGTCGAGGTTGGTGGCCCGGGTGTAGTCACCGGACAGCTCCAAAGCAAATTTGCCGTAGGCGCTTTCACCCAGCTTCCAGTGATCTTTGGCTTCAAAGCCTGTGAAGCGTGCCCGAACTCCGGAATAGGTGTATTCCGGAATACCATCGGCGTCGGGTTCTCCTTCGTCATTCAGCGTACGACCTGTGCCCAGCAGGCCGATGTAGTTGGAGAAGTGGCTGTAGAAAACGCCAACGCTGCCCTTGTGGGTGCCATTGTCAAAGCGCAGTGCCAGATCGCTGGACACGGCTTTTTCCTTCGACAGAGTGGCACTGCCCACTTCGTAGGTGCCGGTGGCGACGTGGGCGCCATTGGCGTACAGCTCATAAAACGTCGGGGCGCGTTCGGTGTAGCCCAGGGTGGCGGCCAGCGACCAGATAGGGGTAAGGGTGAACACCGCGCCCGAAGACAGGCTGCCTGCGGTGAAACTTTTGGAGCGGTCGGCCGCAGAAAAGCGCTCATTGCCCTTGGCGTCCGGGTCGACCACGGTGCGCTCCAGGCGCCCGCCGAGGCTGAGTTTCAGTCGCTCGGTGGCTTGCAGCTCTTCGAGAATAAACAGCGCGCCGCTGTTGGTATCGGTCTGCGGCACGAAGGCTTCTTCGCCCAGGGCCGAGAACTCGTTGCGATTGACCTGTGCGCCGACCACCCCTTCCAGCGGGCCGATCGGCACATGGCGGGCTTCGACGCGGGCTTCGTAACCCTTGTTCTTGAACGTAGTGCCGACTTCGCCGCCCTCGATTTCGCGGTGCTCGTAATCGGTGTAGCCGGCATCCAGTTTCAGCGAGCTGAAAGGGCCCTGCAGGTTGCGTATCTCGGAGGCGAACGCGTAGTGATCCTGTTTCATGCGGATACGCACGTCCTGCTCGGCCGGTGAGCCGTAGTTGGCGTCGTAAGTGCTGTAGGACAGACCTGCGTAGCCATCATCCCACGTGTAGGAACCGCCCACTGCGCCGCCGTCCTGGCGGCCGTTGCTGTTGCCTAAACGGCCTTTCTTTTCGACGCCATCTTCGCTTTCGGGTGCATGACGGCTACGGGCATAACCCGGGATTTTCAGGTCATTGAATTCGCGAGCGTTGGCATCCAGGTGCAGGGCGAAGGTGCCATCACCGGCTTCCAGTTTGCCAGCACTGCTTCGGGTGGTGGCTGCGCCGCCGTAGCGCAGTTCGCCCGCGCCGTGAATGCCTTCGATGGCTTCGGTGGGGATGCGGTTGTCGAAGGTGTTGACCACGCCGCCGATGGCGTTGCCGCCGTACAGCAAGGCCGCCGGGCCGCGCACGATTTCGATGCGCTCAACGTTGACCGGGTCCAGTGGCACCGCGTGATCGTAAGACAGTGACGAGGCATCCAATGCACCGACGCCGTTGCGCAGGATGCGAATGCGGTCGCCATCCAGCCCGCGAATGATCGGGCGGCTGGCGCCGGGGCCGAAGTAGGAAGAAGAAACACCCGGCTGTTTGTTGAGGGTTTCGCCCAGGCTGCCTTGCTGTTGCAGGGTCAGATCGTCGCCTTCAAGCACCGTGGTGGGTGACGCTGATTGGCTGTTGCCCAACGGGTTGCCGGTAATGACCTGCGGTTGCAGTTCGAGGGCATAGGCAGGGGAGGCGAGCAGCAGTGCGGTGGCGAGCGGTGTCAGGTGAAGACGTCGTAGATGACGTGGGAAGGCAGGGGAGGACATTGCAAGTTCCTTGGCAAGGTGACGAATGAAAGCGGCGCTGAGCGCTCTTTGAATTGAAAGCTATAGTTACAATATAACATCACTTTAATGGTGTCCAAGCGGAACTTTCATTTGGGTGCCGGGTCACGGCTAGACTTGCTCCGTACCGAATGCACTTCCCCCTGAGCAGGTGCTCGGCTAAGGTGCGCGGCTTTCTCTCTATTGCTTTAAAGGTCCGGCATGACTGAATCCAACAACAACCCATTGCACGGCGTGACGCTGGAACAGATCCTCACTGCGCTGGTGGCGCATTACGAGTGGGAAGGGCTGGCCGAGCGTATTGATATTCGTTGCTTCAAGAGCGACCCGAGCATCAAGTCGAGCCTGACGTTCTTGCGTAAAACCCCGTGGGCGCGGGAAAAGGTCGAGAAGCTGTACGTGAAATATGCCCGTACCAAACGCGAAATTTGATCGGCCAATGAGTGTCGCGTCACGCACGCTGTGCACCGTGATGGCAATCCTGGGCTGGAGCGGCCTGGCCATTCAGCTTGAGCTGGTACTGTTCGCCCGCTGGATGAGCGGAGCGAATGTGGTAGGCGGGCTGGTGAGCTATTTCAGCTTTTTCACCATTTTGACCAACACCCTTGCCGCCTGCGTGTTGACGTATACCGCAGACGCCCGCAGCTCAAAGGGCAGGACGTTTTTCTTGCAGCCGTGGGTCAGTAGCGGCATTGCCGTCAGCATTATCCTAGTGGGAGCGGCATATAGCCTGTTGCTGCGCCAGCTCTGGCAGCCTGAAGGCTGGCAATGGTTGGCCAATGAACTATTGCATGACGTGATGCCGGTGCTGTTTGCGTTGTACTGGTGGTTTTACGTGCCGAAAGGGGTGTTGCGGGTGAGCCATATAGGGCTCTGGATGCTGTACCCGGTCCTGTATTTCGCTTACATCCTGCTGCGCGGGCACCTGTTGGGTGTGTACCCGTATCCGTTTATCGATGTCGAGAAATTGGGCTACGGGCAAGCGTTTATCAATGCAGGCGGGATTCTGGCAGGATTTGTTGCGGTCGCGCTGGCGGTGGTGGCAGTGGATCGTTACAGGGGCCAGCGGGCCTGATCCCGGCCTGGCTTTTGTGGGAGCGGGCTTGCTCGCGATAGCCTCATTCAGGCAATTCAGACAAACCCCCGTTGCTAGCATCGCGAGCAAGCCCGCTCCCACCGGATTTTGCCGTGAGTCCTACTCTTCAGCACCACCTTCCAGGCGCCAATACCCCACGGCTTTGACGAACTCTTCGTTCAAACCGTGGGTGTCGAGCAGTACCCGGCGCACCTTGCGCGACAACGCGCTTTCGGTCGCAACCCAGGTGTAGAGCTCTCCTGAAGGCATGCTTAACCCGGCAACAGTCTTGAGCACGTCCTGCCCAGGCACATCGCGATGTACCCAGATCACCTCGACCGACGCGGCACTGTGCAGGGGCTGTTCCTCAAGGGCGTTTTCCACCTCGACCACCACTAAGGCGCGGCGATTGGCAGGCAGCTCTTCCAGTCGGCGGGCGATGGCAGGCAGTGCGGTTTCGTCACCGATCAGCACATAACTGTCGAAGATGTCCGGCACTACCATCGAGCCTCTTGGGCCACCAATATGCAAGTACTGACCAGGCTCGGCCTGAGCGGCCCAGGTGGCAGCGGGACCGTCACCGTGCAGTACAAAGTCGATGTCCAGCTCAAAGGTGTTCAAGTCATAGCGGCGCGGTGTGTAGTCGCGCATCGGCGCCATGACGTTGCCTTTCAGACCGGCACTCAATTCCAGATTTTCCAGCGCTGCCAGCTCTTGCTCGGTTTGCGGGAAAAACAGCTTTACGTGATCGTCGCTGCCAAGACTGATGAAGCCCGCCAGCTCTGGTCCACCCAGGGTAATACGGCGCATGCGCGGGGTCAGGTCGACGACCCGCAGCACTTCAAGCTTGCGACGTTTGATTTCATGCATGACACGGTGAATGGTCTGGGGAGTAGCGGCATTCATTCAGCGTTCTCCTGTGCAGGCTGGGCAGTGACAGGGCCATCGACGATGGCTTTGGCGGTGTTGTTGAGTAAGTCCCGTACCCGCAGGATTTCTTCGGGGCTCCAGCGACCATGGTGCATCTGCAAGGCATGGCGCAGGTTGTGTACAGCCTCGTGAATCTCGGCGGGGCGATCATGGCCGCGCAAAGAGCGCTTGCTGACATCGATGCGCATGCGCACGCCGTCCAGGGCAATGGCTTGATCACTCAGGGACTGGCGACCAAGGTCGGTCACGCAGTAGCGTTTTTTCCCACCCTCAGCGTCGCCCTGAATCAGTTCGCTTTCTTCAAGGAAGGTCAGGGTGGGGTAGATCACGCCGGGGCTCGGGCTGTACGCGCCGTCGAATAAACCTTCGATCTGGCGGATAAGGTCGTAGCCGTGGCAAGGCTGTTCGGCAATCAGTGCCAGCAGCAGTAATTTCAAATCGCCTGGGGCGAATACTCGGGGTCCGCGTCCGCCGCGTTCGCGACCGGTGCGTTTCTCGAAGCCGTCTTGACCCGCGCCATGTTCGCGGTGGTGGGGATGATGTTCGCTCATTTTCTCTTCGCTCTCGTTAAGTTAGATACAACTTAAGATATATCTTAAGGAATGTAAAAACTCACTCGACGAACGGTAATGATTCTTATCGGTCGACAGGGTTCTGATTCAGACGGATGCCATCGCGAGCAAGCCCCGTTTTGCCAGACAGGCCGCGGTGTTTTGCTATTTCGCTGCGGTTTGTATCGACGCTGGCGCCAGGCACAAGGTGTTGGTACCCGGTTGCAGATAGGGCGTGAGTATCGGTGCCATGCCCTTGAGCACTTGCACCGGCAGTGCGGAGGTGAATTTGAACGCCTCGGCCGAGCGCCCCGGAACGAAGGCAGTCAGGGTGCCGAAGTGATGCTCGCCGATATAAAACACGAAGGTTGCTGTGCGGTTGATCGACTTGGAACTGAGAATCCGTCCACCCGCCCCCATGCTTTCGATACGGTTGTCGCCGGTGCCGGTCTTGCCGCCCATGGCCAGCGGTGAGCCGTCATCAAGCTTGAAACTGCCCGAGACCCGACGCGCAGTGCCGGCATCCACGACTTGGGACAAGGCTTCGCGCAGGGCCGTGGCAACTTCGCTGGGCATGACCCGCACGCCTTTGTCCGGGTCGTTGATCAGGCGGGTTTCATAGGGGGTATCGGCGGCGAAATGCAGGGTATCAATGCGCAACACCGGCAAACGCACGCCATCGTTAAGAATGATGCCCATCAGTTCGGAAAGTGCCGCCGGACGATCCCCGGAACTGCCCAGCGCGGTGGCAAGGGAGGGCACCAGATGGTCGAACGGGTAGCCGACTTTTTGCCAGCGTTGATGGATGTCCAGAAAAGCTTCGATTTCCAGCATGGTGCGGATGCGGCTGTCGCGGGCGCTCTTGTGCCGGCTTTTGAACAGCCAGCTGTAAACTTCCTGACGTTCGTGCTCGCTGGCGCCGACGGCTTGCTGGAAGGTGGCCTGCGGGTTATTGAGCAAATACCCCAGCAACCACAGATCCAGTGGATGGACTTTGGCGATATAGCCCTGGTCAGGCAGGTTATAGGCACCGGGGCCGTAGCCCTCATACAGCTTGGTCAGCCGCTCATCGGTGATTTTGTCGCTGCTCAAATGGGAGCGCACAAAGCGGTTGAAGGTGGCCTGGTCTGAGTTCGGGAACAGATAGCGATGCACGGCCGCCATTCTGATGGCGGTGGGGTGCATGCTGTCCAGGAAGGTGTCGAGGCGGGCCTTGGAGTCTTTGCCCCGGTATTTTTTCCAGAACTTGAGCATGAATGTCGTGCCTTCACGGTCGGCGAAGCGGCTCAGATACTCCTGGCGAAGCGGGTTGCTGTCATCGCGCAGCAACTCGACGTTGTTGCTGGGAGACTGGTAGCTGGTGTAGCGCACCACATCACGCATCAGGCGCACAAAAGGCAGGTTGATCGACTCACGTATCGAGTCGCGCAGCGTCGCCGTCCGGTTGTTGTCCTGGCTGCGGAAGTTGTGGAAGTGATGCATGCCGCCGCCGGTAAAAAAGCCTTCGCCGGGGTTGGCGGAGTATTGGCGGTTGAGTGCTGCATCGAGCATCGGTGCAAGGGTTGAACCGGGATTTTCGATCAGGTAACCCAACGCCCAACGGGTCAGGGGGTCTTGATCGGTGATCGGGATTTTTCTCAAGACGACGCCGGGCTGAGTGGCATAGCGATCATGCAGTTCTGAAATGATTTGCAAGTAGGTGGTCAAGACTCGCAGTTTGGCCGTTGAGCCCAGCTCCAGTTTGCTGCCTTCGTTGATGTCGAAAGGCTGGTCGGTGCTGTCGGTTTGCACCCGTGCTCGCGCACCGTCCGGAGTGAGTTCGAACAAGGTAAAGCTGTAACGCACTTGCGCGGTGCTGGTGGGGGTCAGCAGGTAGGGGCCAAGCAGGCCGATCTTTGCGGCAAAGGCCGGGTCTGCCAGTTGACGCAGATACTCACTGACCTGACGTTGCAGATCGCCCTGCAAGGTACTGGTGGCAGACAGGTCCAGACGGTCAAGGTCATACAGCGGACGCTTGAGCAGCACTGAAAGGCGGCTGCGGGCCACGCTGATGCCCTTGTTGGTTTCGTTCGGTTGCATCGTCGGCGCCAGGGCCCAATCGCGGTAGGTCACATGGCTGGCCAGTGCGGCCTCAGTGAGTGCCGGATCAATCACATTGTTTTGTGCCAGCAGGCGTATATGGCTGTCGGTCAATTGCGCCAGTTCGTCACGGCCTCGGGCCAGGTAGTGGGAGGGTCTGCGCTGGGCGATCATCAGTGACAGCACTTCGCGCAATGCCAACCCTCTCTGGGCGAGGCTTTTTGGGTCTGTGGCGGTACTGTTCAGCATCTGGTTGACCTGATTGAAGTCGGCGCCGTACCACACCCGCAAACCTTCGGCCATGCCGTGGACTTCGCCGTGACCGGGCACTGCCGACAGTGGCACGCTGTTGAGGTAGTCGCGCACCACCTTTTGCCGGGCGGGCAGTGTCTGTGGACCGTCCTGATAGGCTCGCACGCTGGCCGAGACCATCTGGCGCAGTTTTTCGCTGCCCGACAACGTCAGTCCATCGGGTGAATGACGATATTTTTCAAGTTGGGTGGCCAGGGTGCTGCCACCTGCAGACTGCCCCGGCAGATGCAGCATCTTGGCAACCTGCGAGTAAGCGGCCATGGCGAATCGCGGCCAGTCTACGGCAGGGTTCGCTTGCGGCTGCGCAGGGTCAAGCAGGTCGCGGTTTTCGATAAACAGCAAACTGTGAACCACCAGCGGGGGAATGCTCGCAAAGCTTGAATACAACTGCTGCGGGTAGTTGTACTGATACAGGGCGCTGCCCGCACAATCGGTGATCGAGAGTCCTGTCTGAATTTTTTCCGAATAGGGTACGAAAAACCCTTTCTCGCTGTAGCCCAGTAACTCTGGGGAAAAGCGGCTTTGTTGAGTGATTACGTAGTCACGTTTTAGCAGGCGTGGAAGGAAGTCGCCTAATGCGCTGTAGCCTAAACGCTTGTCGAAAGGCCCATCCCCTGGATATTGAATCGCGTCGGACGGTCCCGCATGCATCGAATAGCTCAATGAGGCGGCAAAGCGGCTGAATTCACGGGCTTGCAGCTTGGAGCTGCGCACCTCCTGTGCAATGGCAAACCCCAGTACAACCAGTCCTGCCAACACCACTAGGCCGAACACGAGCCACCCATAACGCTTGGGTTCAGGCGAGGGTGGCGGGGGTGCAGCATTGTCCATTGCTGCTGATGGCACCGCCGTTTTTCTGGAGCTTGAGTTCCACAGTACGCCCATAGTCGACAGTTCCAGGTACGCATCTTGGTTGCGCTTGATTGAAGCGTAGACGCTGGCGGATTCGGGTGAAAAATTTGTGAGGGTAATCTGATAATCCTATCGCCGCAGAGGAGAGGGCTTGTCGTGATGCAAGCGTCCCGCGTGACGCAAAGCGAAGGAATAGAGCCCTTGCAAGTGGTAAATACGATCTGTGTAGGGGAATGACTGTGCACCAACCCTGTGCAATACTCGCCGCCGATCTCAGTAGGGCATTTCCCTTCTGGTCTAACGGCCTACAAAGCCCGGGCTGATCAGGAGGTTGGACAGGTGACCCGCCCGTCTTTTCGAGCGCTCTATTGATGCATATCCAATAACAATATGAGGTTGTATTTTTATGCCAGTCGGCAACCACCCGCCCCACGGTGAAACCGTTCAAGGCGGCCCGCTCAAACGCGAACTGGGCGAACGCCACATTCGCTTGATGGCGCTTGGCGCCTGTATCGGCGTAGGCCTGTTTCTGGGCTCGGCCAAAGCCATTGAAATGGCCGGTCCGGCCATCATGCTGTCCTACATCATCGGTGGCCTGGCCATTCTGGTGATCATGCGTGCACTCGGCGAAATGGCCGTACACAACCCTGTGGCCGGTTCGTTCAGCCGCTACGCCCAAGACTATCTTGGCCCATTGGCCGGTTTTCTGACGGGCTGGAACTACTGGTTCCTGTGGCTGGTGACCTGTGTCGCTGAAATCACTGCCGTGGCGGTGTACATGGGCGTCTGGTTCCCCGATGTACCACGCTGGATCTGGGCCCTGGCGGCGCTGATCAGCATGGGCTCGATCAACCTGATCGCGGTGAAGGCGTTCGGTGAATTCGAGTTCTGGTTTGCCCTGATCAAGATCGTCACCATCATCGCGATGGTCTTCGGTGGTATTGGCATCATCGCGTTCGGCTTTGGCAACAACGGCGTTGCGCTGGGTATTTCGAACCTCTGGACCCACGGCGGCTTTTTGCCCAATGGTATCCAGGGTGTGTTGATGTCCCTGCAAATGGTGATGTTCGCTTATCTGGGCGTCGAGATGATCGGCCTGACTGCCGGTGAAGCCAAGAACCCGCAAAAGACCATCCCGAGTGCGATTGGCTCGGTGTTCTGGCGCATCCTGCTGTTCTACGTCGGCGCGTTGTTCGTGATTCTGTCGATCTACCCGTGGAACGAAATCGGCACGTCGGGCAGCCCGTTTGTGATGACCTTTGAACGCTTGGGTATCAAGACGGCGGCAGGCATCATCAACTTCGTGGTGATTACCGCAGCACTGTCGTCATGCAACGGTGGCATTTTCAGTACCGGTCGCATGCTCTATAGCCTGGCGCAAAACGGTCAGGCGCCTGCCAACTTTGCCACCACCGCGAAAAACGGTGTGCCGCGTCAGGCATTGCTGCTGTCGATTGCCGTCCTGCTGCTGGGTGTAGGTCTTAACTACATGGCTCCCGAGAAAGTGTTCGTCTGGGTGACAGCCATTGCGACCTTTGGCGCGATCTGGACCTGGTTGATGATCCTGCTGGCGCAACTGCGCTTTCGCAAGAACCTGAGCCCGCAAGAAGCCGCCGCGCTGAAGTACCGCATGTGGCTTTACCCCTACAGCTCGTACGCGGCGCTGGCGTTCTTGTTGATGGTGGTCGGTCTGATGGCCTTTTTTGAAGAAACCCGAATCGCCTTGTTTGTAGGCCCAGGATTTCTGATCCTGCTGACTGTGCTGTTCTATGTGTTCAAGTTGCAGCCAACGCAGGGCTCACCGGCCAAGGTCAACTAAACGCCTGTGGGAGCGGGCTTGCTCGCGATGAGGACGCCGAGGTCTGTCAGACTGATCTCGGGATCCCGTCGCGAGCAAGCCCGCTCCCACTCAGCAGCCACTATTTGCGCGACAGGCGCTTGTTCCAGTCCAGCCAGGCCGCCAGTACGGCCATCATCCCCACGCCCATCAGGGCGCTGAATACTTGCATCACAACCCCGTCACCGCCCAGTGCATTGAGCATGTCGGCCAGCGGTGCCAGGACTACCCCCAGGCAGAACACTTCCAGCGAATAGCGGCCCATGCGGCAGGTCTGACGGGTGAGCCAGTTGTTCAACCAGTCACCCTGAGGCACCACTTTGGCCGCTACATAAGCCAGGGCCAAAAAGTGCAACAAACGCACCGGCGACAGGTTGGTCTTGCTGATCGGGTAGAGATGCTCGCCCAGCCAGAGCGGCATGACGGCGTCGTGGAACTGCGGCCATTTCCATGACAGCGCCAGTAACCCGGTGATCAACAGATAGGCCGCCGCCCCCACAAACACAGGCTGACGGGATAACGGCCGGGTTTCAGGGGCCTTGTCCCGCTGCCCGTGAAGCGCCGCAGCACCCCCCAGGATAAACAGGAACTGCCAGGCCATCGGGTTGAAAAACCACACCCCGCCTTCCTGTGCCGCCAGGTTCCAGACGGGGGCCAGCAGGTACAGCGCCAGGGACACACCTACCACATACACGGCTTTGCGCAGCAGCATCGGCAGTACCAGCGGCAACCCGAGCAACAGCACGATATAGAGTGGAAGCGGGTCCATCAGGTTGGGTTTGAAGCGCAGCAGCAACTCGTCGGTCAGGGCCTGTTGCGGGTTGCTCAAGAAGTATTGCAAGCCCATTTCCTGCACCAGGTCGCGGGTTTCGACGTGGCTGTTGGCATAAAAAACGATGCCCATCAGCACCGCCAGCAGGAAGATATGCACCACGTACAGCACCCAGGCGCGGCGCAGGATTTTCACGCTGGCGATCAGGAATCCATCCCGTTGAGCGATTTTGCCGTAGGCCAGCACCGCGGCATAACCGGCGAGGAATACAAAGATCTCAGCCGCATCACTAAGGCCGAAATTTCGTACCGTCAATTCGGCCAGCGGGTTGTGGGGGATGTGATCCCAGAAGATAAAAATCAGCGCCAGCCCGCGAAAGAAATCGATGCGGTGGTCGCGTCCGTTAAGTATCACGGCGAGTACTCGAAAAAATGAATAAAAATGGGCGCAGCTCAGAGTGCACGCCACTTGTTGGCGGCGCGCAGGGTGACGCTAATAGCGTTTAAATGCAAAGGCTGTGGATAGCTGCCGTGTGTGACCTGACAGCAGCTATCACTTCGCTTGAATGGTCTACCGGGTTTTTGTATCAAGGATGTTCTGGGTAATACGTTTCAGGGTTTTATTCTGACGAGGTCGCGAATGACCCTGAAGAAGTTTTCAGCGTCAGGCGCTGCTTGCAATGCCGTCCAAAACTCCGTTTTCAGGGCTCGATCGGGCTCTGTCAGCCCGTGATCGAGCCAGAGTTCATTTAAAACTCATGCATCATGATAAACGTGCAGGCTTTTGACTGATGGGCATTGATCAATGGCACCAGCCGGCGGAAATGTTCGCTTTGGCAATGGGCATCCAGTGCGTCCTGATCCGGCCATTGTTCGATAAAGATGAAGTGCCCGGGGTCCGTGTGGTCCACATACAAGTCATATGCAATGCACAGGGGCTCCTGTCGGGTTTTTTCCACCAGTTCGGCGTACCACGGGCGTACGGTTTCCAGATGTTCAGGCTTGATGAAGTCTTCAGCGATCACTTTCAACATGTTGCTCAGTCCTTGTATGCGTCAGGCAGCGGCGATTTCGTTGGGCTCGAAGCTGTCAGCCCGTGCCATTTGCCACATGCGCGAATAGAACTCGCCATTGACTTCTCCGGTGAGCAATTCGCCGGGCTTGAGGAACACATGCAGTTGCGAGAACAGTTTGATTTCGGTCGCGGACATGCGTCGCACCAGGTGCTTGGCCTTGAGTTGCGCCGGGTGTTCCAGGCCCGCCGCGGCCAGCATTTCGGCCAGGGCCTTGAGGGTGTTGCGGTGGAACTGAAAAACCCGCTGGGCCTTGTCCGGCACCACAAGCGCCCGCTGGCGCAACGTGTCCTGGGTGGCCACGCCGGTAGGGCATTTGTTGGTATGGCAGGACTGCGACTGAATGCAGCCAATGGCGAACATAAAACCCCGCGCCGAGTTGGCCCAGTCGGCACCAATGGCCAGTACGCTGGCAATGTCGAAGGCGCTGACAATCTTGCCACTGGCTCCCAGCTTGATCTTGTCCCGCAGATTCAGGCCCACCAGGGTGTTGTGCACGAACAGCAAACCCTCGCGCAGCGGTGCGCCGATATGGTCGGTGAACTCCACGGGTGCGGCGCCTGTGCCGCCTTCCTTGCCATCGATCACGATAAAGTCCGGCAGGATGCCTGTTTCGAGCATGGCCTTGGCGATGCCCATGAACTCCCACGGATGGCCCAGGCAGAACTTGAAGCCGACAGGTTTACCGCCAGACAACTCGCGCAACTGCGCGATAAAGAGCATCAGTTCGATGGGCGTCGAAAACGCGCTGTGACGCGAAGGTGAGATGCAGTCTTCGCCCATGGGTACACCGCGTGTTTCGGCAATTTCCAGGGTCACTTTGTGCTTGGGCAGAATACCGCCGTGGCCCGGTTTTGCGCCCTGGCTCATCTTGATTTCGATCATCCGCACTTGTGGCGTTCGGGCCTGGGCGGCAAAACGTTCAGGGTCGAATCGCCCGTCCGAGGTGCGGCAGCCGAAGTAGCCACTGCCCAGCTCCCACGTCAAGTCGCCACCGTTCTCACGGTGATAGGAGCTGATGCTGCCTTCTCCCGTGTCGTGGGCAAAGTTACCGAGCTTTGCACCCTGATTGAGGGCGCGGATGGCATTGGCGCTCAGAGAGCCAAAACTCATGGCCGAAATGTTGAAGATCGACGCCGAGTACGGCTGGCTGCATTGCGGGCCGCCCACCACGACTCGAAAGCTGCTGGGGTCGGTCAGCGGGGCCGGGCGCATGGAGTGGCCGATAAATTCAAAGCCTGGCTGATACACGTCCACCAATGTACCGAAGGGTTTGTCGGCACTTTCATTCTTGGCCCGTGAATACACCAACGAGCGTTGAGAGCGTGAGAAGGGCAGCGCGTCGCTGTCAGATTCCAGCAGGTATTGGCGGATTTCCGGGCGGATGGCCTCCACCAGATAGCGAATGTTGCCCAGGATCGGGTAGTTGCGGCGCACGGCGTGGGGGCTTTGCAGCAGGTCGAAAATCCCCAGCAGGCTTAACGCCAGGGTGACGGCAGTAAAGGGCCATAACCATTCATGGTGCATGAACGGCAGGCTGGCGAGGGTGAAAATGACGCAGCATGCAAAAAACGCATAACGGCTTAACAGTGACAGGCTCATACGGTTTCCTGTTTCAGGCTGATCTGTTCCCTCAGGCGGTTGCGCCTCAAGAGGTCGAGAACAGAAAAAGGACAATAGAACCCTCTCTTTGAGTCGGAGGTTTGCAGGGGAGTGTTGGTCATCCATCACGCAAATGCCAACTCCCTGTCTGAATATTCATTGAACGGGATTTCCTTTGCGGCAGCATCCCTACCAAAGTCGGGCATTTCATACAGAAGGCTCGGGTAAAAATGTCATCTGTATATTTTCAGGTTTGCCGGGTCGTGTGATCCTGCGCGCACCTTTTATCGTGTCGGCCCCTGAACGTGACCACTCCAGAACCCATGACATCCAACATCATCCGTATCGCTGCTGCGGTATTGATCGGCCCTGATGGCCAAACCCTGCTGGTGCGTAAGCGTGGCACCCAGGCGTTCATGCAGCCCGGCGGCAAGATCGAAGCCTACGAGCAACCTGTTACGGCATTGGCCCGGGAGCTGGAAGAAGAGTTGGCTTTGGTGATTGATCCGGCCACCGCCACCTGGCTGGGCCATTTCGCGGCCCCTGCGGTCAACGAACCGGGCTTTGAGGTGCAGGCCGAGCTGTTTTTGCTGCATATCAGCGAGCCGGTCACCCCTGCCGCGGAAATTGAAGAAGTGCAGTGGATCGACCCGCAGGGGGATGGTGGCCTGGTCTTGGCGCCCCTGACTCGCGATCTGGTCTTGCCGTTTTATCGCAATGCGTTGCTGACCAGGACTGCCTGATGATTCCAGCCCACGACCTGCTGATTTTTGCCGCGGCCTGCCTGCTGATGGTGCTAACGCCGGGGCCGAACATGATTTATCTGATTTCGCGCTCCATCTGCCAGGGGCGCCAGGCCGGGGTCACGTCTTTGCTCGGGGTTGTGGCGGGGTTCTTTGTGCACATGTTCGCCGCCGCCGCGGGCCTGACGGCTGTGTTTCTGGCGGTGCCAATGGCCTATGAAGCACTCAAGTGGGCAGGGGCCCTGTACCTGCTGTGGATGGCCTGGCAAGCGGTGCGGCCCGGTGCCCGGTCACCGTTTGAAGCCCGGGAACTGGCGCCGGACTCATCGTCAAGATTGGTGCTGATGGGGTTCATGACCAGCGTGCTGAACCCCAAGGTAGCGGTGTTCTACCTGTCGGTTTTCCCGCAGTTCATCAACCCGGAGCACGGTTCGGTGTTCACTCAGAGTATCGTGTTGGGCCTGACGCAAATCAGCGTCAGTTTCACGGTTAACTTGCTGATTGCGCTGTTCGCCAGCGGCATTGCCGTGTGGTTTGTGCGTAATCCGTTGTGGCTGGCAGTGCAGCGCTATGTGATGGGCTGTGTGCTGGCTGCACTGGCAGTGAGGCTGATGCTGGAACAACGTAAAACCGTATGACCTGGACCTGTAATGGCTATAGAACTGCTTGAACCCTCAAACGCCAAGGCCTATCGCCAGTTGATGCTTGAGGCTTACGCGCTGCACCCCGAGGCTTTTGTATCCACCATCGCCCAGCGTGAGAAATTGCCGCTGAGCTGGTGGGAAGCCAAATTGGACGATGAACTGAGCGCCCTGTTTGGTGCTTTTGTCGATTCCCGGCTGGTGGGGATTGTCGGCCTGGCGTTCGAACCCTGGGAAGATGCCCGGCACAAGGCCACGCTGTTTGGCTTGTATGTGTCCGGGGATTTTCGTGGGCAAGGGCTGGGTGAACATCTGGTACAGGCCGTGCTGTCACTGGCCGAGCAAGAGCCTGAAACCAAGGTGATTGAGCTGACCGTCAGCGCCGGCAGTGATGCTGCGCTGGCGTTGTACACACGCTGTGGATTCGAGCAGTCGGGGTTGGAAGACTGCGCGATTCGGGTGGGTGAGGCGTATTACGACCGGGTGCATATGCGCCGGCTGGTGAACGTCGAAGACATCTGAAACCGTGTAGCCGCTGCTGAAGGCTGCGAGGGAATGCTGTTCACTCAAGAGCAAGCCCGCTCCCACAGAGGCAAAAATCGCTTGAGTGAACAACATTGAAGGTCCTGCGGCCCTTATCGCACCGCGCTCACCCCGTCCAGGGTCGAGAACGACGTGTCTTTGGCCGTCAGCAAAAAGTCGCGCATGTACGGTGCATCCAGCATGTCGGCGCGAATCCCGGCGTACAGCGTGGCAAACAACCCCTTCTCGCCAAGGCGCTTGGCCTTCACATAACCCCGCGAGCTGTATTCATGCAGCGCCCAGTGCGGCATCCCGCAGACGCCTCGGCCGCTGGCGACCAGTTGCATCATCATGACCGTCAGCTCCGAGGTGCGTACCTGAGCGGGTTCGACGTCGGCAGGTTCCAGAAAACGGGTAAAGATATCGAGCCGATCACGCTCCACCGGGTAGGTGATCAAAATCTCGCTGCTCAGATCCTCCGGCACGATAAACGGTTTGCTGGCCAGCGGATGCTGGTTGGCCACGGCCAGCATGGCTTCGTAGGTAAACAACGGTACATAGGTCAGGCCGGCAATTTCCTGCGGGTCTGAAGTCACCACCAAATCCAGATCACCCCGGGCCAATGCCGGCAGTGGTGCGAAAGCAAAGCCGGAGGCCAGGTCCAGCTCGACCTCGGGCCACGCATCACGGAACTGATCGATGGTGGGCATCAGCCATTGGAAGCAGCTATGGCACTCAATCGCCATGTGCAGACGCCCGGCCGTACCGCCTACCAGACGGGCGATATCCCGCTCTGCACCGCGCAGCAGTGGCAGCATGGCATCGGCCAGTTGCAGCAGGCGCAAGCCGCCGCTGGTGAAGCGAACCGGTTTGGTTTTACGCACAAAGAGCGGCATGCCCATGCGCTCTTCCAGCTCTTTGAATTGGTGAGATAAAGCGGACTGAGTCAGGTGCAGGCGCTCTGCCGCTTCGACCAGGCTGTCTGACTCGCGCAACGCGTGCAGGGTTTTGAGGTGACGAATTTCCAGCACAGTGGCTCCATGAGTAAATTTGATGTTCAACACGAAAACATTGAGTTTGTCTCATGTTTGGGCGGGTGTCGATAATAGAGCCATTACTTACACGAAGGAATGCTGTCATGGCCCTGGCCCACACTCTTGGTTTCCCCCGCATTGGCGCAGACGGCGAGCCGAAAAATGCACTCGAAGCCTACTGCAATGGCGACAGCAATCAGGCGGCACTGCACAGCGTGGGTCACCCGTTGCGCGCCAGGCATTACTGCCTGGCCTCGGAATTCAGCCTGGACCAGCCCTTTGAGCTGAACTGGGAGCCGTTGTTTGAAGAGACCGCTCAAGCACTGGCGCAGGGCCACAAGGTCAAGCCCGTCATACTCGGTCCACTGTCCTATCTGTGGCAGGGCAAGGCCAAGGGCAACGAATTCAACACACTCGACCTGCTGGAAAACCTGCTGCCGGTGTACGCGCAAACGCTTTCCAGCCTGGCTGAGCAGGGCGTGGAGTGGGTACAGATCGACGAGCCGATCCTGTCGCTGGACTTGCCACAGGAATGGAAAAGCGCCTTTGAGCGCGCTTATCACATTCTTCAATACTCGCCGCTGAAAAAGCTGGTTGCCACTTACTTCAGCGGCCTTGAAGGCAACCTCGGCCTGGCCGTTGGCTTGCCGGTAGACGGGTTGCACGTGGATCTGGTGCGCGCTCCCGACCCGTTGCATGCAATCCTGGATCGTTTGCCGACCTACAAAGTGCTGTCTCTGGGCCTGGTCAACGGTCGCAACGTATCGCGCTGCGACCTTGAAAATGCCCTGACGCAATTGCAAGAAGCCCGGGAGCGTTTAGGTGACAACCTGTGGGTTGCAGGTTCGTGCTCGCTGCTGCACTGAGCAGTTGGCTAAACACCTTTCAAGCTGCAAGCGCGGGTCTTGCGGCTATCCCCCCCCTTCCTCTTTTTATCATCAGATACATTGCTTTTTGCATATGTGAATTCTGATGAAAGGATGTCGTCTCTGTCATTTCTGACAGTAGGCAGTCTCCCGACCCAAGTGCGTAATTGACCTCAACAGAGTCAGTTCCTGACTTAAAAACCGATGTGCTGGCGGTGGCTTTGGCGGATAGCCGGGGTTGCTCCTGTTAATTCGGATCTTGAGGGTATGGTCATGACAACGCAAAACACTTCAGACAGCTCCACCCCCCCGCCAGCTGGCCTGGAAGAGAGGGATCCGGACACCGCGGGGCATGAGGTCACAACCTCTGAAAGCGACCTGCTTGCCCTCGAATCCCTGCAGGTGTTTCAAGCAGAGCTCGAACAGTCCGGTTACAGCTCGGTGTTTGAAGTGGCAGACAGTGGCCCCGAGGCCGGAACCCCGATGGTGCAGGGATTTGCGCGTAATCTTGAGCTCAACCAAACGGTGGATTTTTATGAGCAGGCGCAAGACCGTGCTGCATCTCTGTCCCGGCTCTATGCTCAACTGTGCTCACGCAGCGATCCGGCCATGCAGGCTGTGTCCAGGCTGGGTGTGCAATACGACAGTGCCTGGATGCAGCGTTCCCTTGGCGGTACTGGCAGCTATGACAGTTGGTTCGCGCCAGCCAGTGGCACCCGGTTTGCTCATCCGGACTCGGTCGGCTCATTGTTTTCCCCCGCCAGCTACTTGACCGACCTGTATCGCGTCGCCAAGCCGCTGCATCCGCCAACCCACGGCTTGCAGCTGAACCGACGGCGCCCGGACCTTGCCAATCTGGCCCTCAGCGAAGCCAACGTGCATGAAGAAGTCAGCACCCTGGCGCTGACCCTTGAGGTACTTGAGGCGGGTGTAGATGGCGATGTTGATGAGTTGCTGCGCACCTCCTTGTATCCGATGAACCTGCCGTATAACCATGCCAGCGAACAGATCCTGCAAGGCATGGCTGCACGTAAATCTAGCCCGGCCGAACTTTGGTCGGTATTTGGCGATTACGAAGATCAGGCATTGCGGCTGGATAGCACGCTGGCAAGTTGGGCAACCAGGATGCCGGCGGCTTATGCCCGTGATGCACTGGGCATGTCGCCGGACTTGTTAAAGATACTCACGGAAGCCAGGAATACCTCTGATTCAGGGGTTGCTAAATATTTTGGCCACTCTGGCCTAGTGTATTTGAGTTATGTGTCATCTCTGGAAAAAGCGCTTAAAATGCCAACGGAAACTATGTTGGTCGCGCTGGGAGCCGGACCGTTCTATGCCGTTACAGATCTGGGCAAGTTAGAACTTAAAGTTGATTCCGATCAGGTGTTGGAAGTTTCATATGCCGGCCCGCTGGGTGGCGGTCCGTTTCGCTGTAAATTCACAGACATGTCAATAACTGTTCGTAATGGAAATGAACTTTGGCTGTCGTTCACCTCAGTGTGCCTTGAAGGGAATGCGGACTATGTGATGTGGCTTGTGCAAACGGGTAATACCCAAGCGCATGCAACAGAACAACCCTCGACTGTGGAAACATCTCTGGCTCCAACCGAGGATCGTTATTGGAGTCAGTCACTGTCCATGACGACCGATCAGTACCAATTGCAGCCAGAGCCTTTTTATATACAGGGAGTCAATACAAGCACGGATGGTATTGACATACCATTGAGCGCTCCGATTAGAGTATTGGTCACTTATATACCGAGGATCATTCCACCTCAGATATACGGTGCTCGCTATATCAACGGCTGGGAAGACGGTACTGCTGCTCCCGCCAAGCCCTTATATATTTATATGGGCGCCGCCCTTGGGCATCCGGTTCCGGCGCCACCCAACGATCCGGCGACGAGTGGGCTATACAACCGTAATGGTCGTGCCTTTGAGCGTCTTAATCGCCTTGTTCGGCTGCAACGCCATGTGAAAGTTCTGTCCTTTGAACAACTGGACTGGCTCATCAGTCAGGCCAGCGACGATATTAGCGCTCACCCGCTTACGCAACCGTTGCAGGCGCTGGCGATCTATTTGCCATTGCGTCAGCGCTATGGCATGACCGTCGACAGCTTCGCCGCTTGCCTGGGTGTGCTTAATACCTTCAATGCCAGCGGCAAGACCTCGTTTTATACCAGCCTGTTTGGCGCAGATGACTTGATTGGTCAGCTCAATGTCGACTTCCAGCGCTCAACAGTAGATCAGGCCTCGCTGCGTGCTCGCGCCCGTTTGTGCCAGGGCCTGCAGATCGATGACGCCAGCCTTGTCCTGCTGGCACAGAACCTGCCAGGCATGGCCGGCAACATCTTGCCAGTATTGGGGCTGGAGCAGATTTCAGCGTTGTACCGGTTGGTGGCGATCCCACGCGTGTTTGGCCTGCGCGTGGTTGAGGCTGTGCATCTATGGGAGTTGCTGGGCGCACCCAATGCCATAGTCAGCGCTCTGGCCCAGCCCAGACCGAACCAGACTGCCCTTGCAGTGATGATTCGCACCGGCTACCTGGTCGACTGGATGCGAGCCCAACAGCTGGATGCCGCGCAGGTGATCGCCCTGACCAGTCGGCGTTATCCGGTGCAGAAAACACCTGAGCTGCAAGCCTTTATCGAAAATATCTACAGCACCCTGACCGGCCGTGAACCCGTGCCGTCGCAACTGCTGGCGGCAGAGGACGTGGTGTTGCGGGCGCAATTGGCGCGCCATATCGGTGCCGAGTTCGGCCTCAAGCCCAACATCGTCGATGCCATGCTGGTCTGGGTCGATGCGGTGGCCAAGGACATGGCCCCCACCCTGGATGGCTACGGCCTGTTGAGGTTCTGGGAAGACATCGAACGTATCTGCCTGGGTTTGGTCACGCTGGAGAACGTGCCTCAAGTGGTGCAGTACGCACACCTTTTGCGTCAGTTCGCCCAGGTCTGCAACTGGGCCCAGCTCGGTGAGCAGGATCTGGAGCTGCTGATGCCGGTGGCACAGAGCAGGCCTTCGGCGCTGACCGGCGCCAGCGTTGCGCCTTCGTTGACCCTGAACTTTTTGCTGTTGCTGTCACGCTATCGCCAGTGGCAACGCCAACTGGTGGGGCCTGTGGCCGAGGCACGGGGTTATTTGCAGCGCGCTGCCCAGGACCCGGTACTGACCCCGCAAGTCGCCGCGCAATTGCTTAGCGATCTGCAAGGCTGGGATTTGACCCAAACCCTTGAATTGATGGGCACCAGCGCACCGCGCCATTTTGTAGCGCTACAGCCCCTGCTGCAAAAAATGCAATTGAGCCGGCGCCTTAACCTGTCACCGACGGATTTGCTGTGGGCCGCAAAATTAACCGAAACCAACGCGCCTGCTCAGCCCATCCTCACCTTGATTGCCGCCAAAGTCATAGCCGCCGCACACGGCTAACCCGGGAGATAGCACCATGAACGAGAAACTGCTGGCCAGCCTGAACCAGTCCCGGCGCGATGCTTTGGTGCCTTATTACCTGAGGTATGTGATCCCCACCCGCGACCTCGGTGCATTGGCTGACAAAATCGTGACCGCCGAAGATCTATACGAGTACCTGTTGATTGACCCGCTGGTATCCGGCCAGATGAAAACCAGCCGTATCGCCGAAGCGGTGGCAAGCACCCAGCTGTATTTGCACCGTTGCCGCGAACAGCTGGAGCCGGGCACCGATTTAGCCAAGATGGCACAGGCCTCGCGTCCAAACGGTTATTTCAGTCGCTGGAGCGCCTATAACAAACGTTATTCCACCTGGTCCGGCCTGCAACGGCTGCTCTGCTACCCTGCCAGCTTTATCGACCCTGAACTGCGTTACAACAAGACGCAGTTGTTTCAGGAGATGGAGTCGGCAATCAATCAGGGGCGTATTACCGAGCAGCGCGTCGAGCAGGCGTTCAATCAGTACGTCAGCGGCCTGCGCACCGTACTGGATATTCGTTATGACAGTGGTTATCAGGTGGAACCGGCTGGCGAGCAGGGCGAAGCGTATTTTTGCGGCAGCATTCCCGGCACGCCTGGCGAATACTATTGGCGCAGGGTCGAGAAAACCGACTTGGGCACCACCGCCAAAGTCCGTAACCCGTCGTCATGGAGTGAATGGCTGAAGATTGATGCACCGCTGCAACCGCTTGAGGGGACGGTCCCTTCGATTGTGTACTTTGCCAATCGACTGCATGTGCTGTGCGTGCATGAATATGCCAAAGACGCCACGACGCGAGAAAGTGGCGGGGTGTTTGAAACTCAAGTTCAGATGGTTCGGGAGCTGCAGATCGCAACTCTGCGGCCCAGTGGGCAATGGCGCCTGCGTACCTGGCCTTTGGATAACGGACCCACAGGGGTTTTTGCCGCCGAATTAAGGCGCCAAACGCCCACGACGGTTGTACCGGAGTTGGGGGTTTTTCTTGTGACCCCGACGGGGATCAGCGTGTATCGATTTAGCAAGCTTTTACAGCTGATGGATTCAGCTGGGGAAGGCGCGACATTAAACTTTATTCACAATGATAAGAGCTTCAGTTATTGTACGGATATTCCCGTGCGCCAGCCGTTAATATTTACCCCCGGCATTCCAGCCGCTCAATATTCAGCAACCAGTACGTTCGAATACAATTACTCATCCACTAATTCGTTTATCTATTATGGGAATGTAAGGTTTATAAATGTGGATGGTAAATTAAGAGTGTCGATAGATGCCAAGGCAAGCAGAAATGCTCTTGGTGGGTACAGGCTTGTCATTAAGAAATTTGATGAGGCCTATTTTGGCAAGGAGTGCACGCCTAGTGAAAGTTTGACAACTTTCGTGTTTGACACGTCTTTATTATTTGCCAACTTTGTGTCGGATTTTTCGTATGATGTACAACTTGTAAACTCGTCGTACACCCGCAATGTAGATGTGGTGAGGAGTGCTCCAAGCACACCTGCCCAAATAACCAACTTCGACGCCACCCAACATTTGTGGATACCCACGGCTTTCAACAGCGTCGGCCGCACACAAATGCTCTACACAAAACCCAGCAATTCCAGTGAGTTCGTATTGACCACACTGGCCGGGCCAATGCTGGAACAAAAAATGCTGGAAGGTGTGGAGGCACTGCTTGCATGGGATGTGCAGACGCTCTTGGTCGACCCCAGTGATTACGGTGGGAATACTATTGCCCGAACAATCACATTCAATGGTGGGGTGGGGCTTTATACCTGGGAGCTGTTCTTCCACGCTCCGCTGTTGATTGCCAATCGTCTGTTGGCGGAGCAGCGCTTCGATGAAGCCGAGTTATGGTTCAAGCGCATTTTCGACCCGGCGGGCTATCGCAACGCCAACGGCGATTTGCAGATGGCCGGCAGTCAACCGCGCTACTGGAATGTACGGCCGTTGCAGGATGATACCAGTTGGAACCCGTCGTCCCCGGTGGATACCGATGACCCGGACGTGATCGCCGCCGCTGATCCCATGCACTACAAACTGGCGGTCTACCTGCGATCCCTGGAACTGTTGGCAGCTCGGGGTGACCAGCTGTATCGCCAGCAAACCCGCGACAGCCTGGGCGAGGCCCGTATGTGGTATGTACAGGCCCTGCAAATGCTCGGTCAGCGCCCGACTCTGCCGCTGGCCCTGGCGTGGGAATCGCCGACGCTGGAGGCCGCCAGTACTGCCGTCAATCAGCAATTGCGCCAGCTTGAGCTGTTGGTCGAGCAGCAGCCTGTACTGCTGGCATCTGCCTCGCGTCTGCAAACTGCGGTGCTTAACGGGCCGTTTCGTCCCCCGGTTGATACCGCGGTGCTGGACTGCTGGAGCCGTTTTGAAGGGCGTCTTTACAACCTGCGCAATAATTTGTCCATCGATGGTCAACCGTTGGTGCTGGCGTTGTTCGAGAAACCGACCGACCCTAGGGAGCTGCAGCAGGCGCGTCTGGCCGGCGATGGTGCTGGAGGCATGCAGGTGGGTGTTACGCCGCCATTGTGGCCGCAACGTTTCCTGATGCTGCTGGATCGGGCGCGCAATGCCGTGCAGCAAGTCATTCAGTTTGGCGCCAACCTGCAAGGTGTACTGGAGCGCCGCGACGCGGATGCGTTGAATGTGCTGCAACAAACACAGCAGGGCGGCCTGCTGGCCATGATGGGCGAAGTGCATGTGGCCAACCTGGCCTCCCTGGAACATACCCTGGCCGGGTTGCAAGGTAGTCATGCAGCGACCCTGGCGCGTCAGCAACATTATGATGCGCTGTCTGTGGAGAATATTTCCGCGAGTGAACAGCTTGCAATGGACCTGCGCAGTGAAGCGGTCTTTCTTGAAAGCAGCGCGGGCGTTCTACGCGTGACTGCCGGGGGGCTCAATCTGCTGCCCAATGTTGCGGGCATGGCAGTGGGCTGGGGCGAAGTCGGCGGCCTGGTCGATGCGTTCAGTGATGTGTTGCGCGTGAGTGCAAATGTGAAGAACGGCGAAGCGGTCAAGCTGGATAGCTCCGAGCAATATCGTCGTCGGCGTCAGGATTGGGATTTGCAACGTGAGCAGGCGCGGCTTGAGGGTGAGCAGATCACCACCCAGATCGCATCCCTTAACGAACAGATTGCGATGGCTAAAAAACAGCAACAACAGACTGAGCTGGAGCAAGCCTACAGCGCAGCGATACTGGAAATGCTGAGCACCCGGTTCACTGGCCAGGCCCTGTTCAACTGGCAGGCTGCGCGTCTGGCGACACTCTATTACCAGCTCTACGACACGGTGTCCGG
The DNA here is from genome assembly GCF_019345465.1 of Pseudomonas sp. NKUCC02_KPG. Lineage (GTDB taxonomy): Bacteria > Pseudomonadota > Gammaproteobacteria > Pseudomonadales > Pseudomonadaceae > Aquipseudomonas. The sequence continues at coordinate 285,834 of NZ_JAHKRC010000001.1, read as the reverse complement.
GCTGTGCGCCCAGGCGCAAATCAGCTTGCGTTGGGAAACCCGGGACAATCGCAATTATCTGCGCCCCGGCAATTGGAACGACCTGTACCAGGGCCTGTTGGCCGGTGAGAGCCTGCTGCTGAGCCTGCAACAGATGGAGGCGGCTTATCTGCGCTGGGATCAGCGCACCCTGGAAGTGCGTAAAACGACCTCGTTGCTGGCGCTGGAGCCCTCAATGCTGCTGAGGATCAAGCAGGCACTGGCTTCGGAGACTGCGGGCATTGAGGCCGCAGGCACAAGCGCTGACAAGGTGCAGGTGGAGTTGGGCAGTGACAATAGCCTGACATTGACCTTCAGGCTGGATGACATGCAGATTCAGAACGATTATCCGGCCACCCTGAACCTGGGCACTGTGCGTTTGATCAAGACGCTTAGCGTGTCGCTTCCTGTCTTGCTGGGGCCGTATCAAAACGTGCAGGCGTTGCTGCGCTACGACAGTTCCCAGCAGTTGGCCGCGGGTTGCAAGGCGGTGGCGTTGTCCCATGGTCTGGATGACAGCGGCCAGTTCCAGTTGGATTTCAACGATGGAAAATACCTGCCGTTTGAAGGCTTGCCGATTGAAACGGGTACGTTCTCGCTGGTGTTTCCGAATGCAACCAGCAGCCAGCACGCGCTATTGCTGAGCATGAGCGATGTGATTCTGCATGTGGGTTATACGATTCGTTAGCCACAACAGGCGCGGGGGGAGGCTGCGTTCCAATCGCGGGCAAGCCCGCTTTAATGGGCTAGCGGACGATTTTATCGACATGGATGTCGAGCTTTTTCAGGCGATACCAGAAGCTGCGTTCTGATATCCCGATCAACTGCGCCGCTGCTGCCTGCACGCCATTGGCTTGTTGCAGGGCGGCAAGGATATACGCTTTTTCGACCTCGGCCAGTGCCGCTTCCAGATCGGGCGGCACATTCGGCCCCGGTGCGGGCAGGGTGCTGTTCTGGCCGGGCTGGGCGCTGAACAGGTAGGGCGGCAAGTCGCTGTCCTGGAGGATGCTGCTGTTGGCCACGATGGTGGCGCGCTCGACACAGTTTTGCAGTTCGCGAATATTGCCCGGCCAGTGATAGGCGGCCATTGCTTGCAAGGCGCCGGGGCTGAAACCGGTGATGCGTTTACCTGCGGTGGCACCCAGATTGTGGGCAAAGTGCCGCGCCAGCGGTGCGATGTCTTCAACCCGTTCGCGCAAGGCGGGCAGGGGGATCGGGAATACATTAAGGCGGTAGTACAGGTCTTCGCGAAACGTTTTGTCGGCCACGGCTTGCAGCAGGTTTTTGTTGGTCGCGGCGATCACCCGCACATCCACCTTGCGCTCTCGCGGATCCCCCACCGGCTCAATCACCCGCTCTTGAAGCGCCCGCAGGATCTTGGCCTGCAAGGCCAGGGGCATGTCCCCCACTTCATCGAGAAACAGCGTGCCCTTGTCGGCCTGCATAAAGCGCCCCACACGGTCGGCCACGGCGCCGGTAAAGGCGCCCTTGCGATGGCCGAACATCTCGCTTTCAAGCAGCCCTTCGGGAATCGCCGCACAGTTGACCGCGACAAAGGGTTTGTCTGCGCGACTGCCGTGTTTATGGATGGCGCGGGCGACCATCTCTTTGCCCGTGCCGCTTTCGCCGGTCAGCAGGATGGTGGCGCTGCTCTCGCGCACCGAGTCGATGGCTTGCAGCACCCGACGAAAGCTGGGGCTGTCGCCGATCAGGCTGTCGATGTGCTGGTGCTCGTCCAGTTCGGCACGCAGGCGTGCGTTGTCGCGCAAAATGTCGCGAAATTGCAGGGCCTTGCTGACGGTAATGTCCAGCTCGTCGATATCGAAGGGTTTGGCGATGTAGTCGTAGGCGCCGTTACGCATGGACTGTACGGCGTTTTTCACCGTGCTGTAGGCGGTCATGACGATGACCGGCAGCTGCGGGTAGCGCAGTTTGACCTCCGCCAGTAACTGCGGGCCGTCCATGCCGGGCATTCGCCAGTCGCTGATCACCAGGTCGATGTCTTCCTGCTCCAGAATCGCCAGCGCCTGCAGGCCGTTGCCCGCGGTGAAGACCTGAATGTCGTTTTGACTCAGTGCCGAGCTGAGCAGGTCGCAGAGCTTGGGTTCGTCATCGACCACCAGCACGTTATGACTCATGTCTTGCTTGCTCCGTGGGCAGGAATGTACAGGTTGAAGGTGGCACCGGCGTCTTTTTCGCTGATGCATTCGATGCGCCCATCGTGACTGTCCATGATGGAGAACACCTTGGCCAGGCCCAGCCCTGTACCTGAGGCTTTGGTGGTTACAAAGGGCGTGAAAATACGTTCGAGCATGTCCGGTGCGATCCCTTCCCCTGTGTCGGCAATGCCTATCACGGTGTAATCGTTTTCGCGGGAAATGTGCACTGTCAGGCAGCCGCCTTCTGGCATGGCGTCGATGGCGTTGATGATCAGGTTCAGGCACGCCTGTTTCAGTTGCCCGGCATCGGCATACAGGGTGGCCCCGGGTGCTTGATCGTCGATGCGGGCATCGATGTTATGGCTTTCCAGTTCCGGTTTGCAGAAGCCCAGGATGTCTTCAACCAAAGGCCGCGCAGCCTGTTGCGCACGCACGGGAGCGCTGGGCTTGGCGAAGTCGAGGAACTCGGTGATCAGGTCGTTGATCCGCGAGACTTCGCTGACCACGTATTCCAGGTGGCGCTTGTCGGTCTCGCCCAGGTCGGCGCGGCGGTGCAGCAGTTGGGTCGCGGTTTTGATAATGCCCAGGGGGTTGCGGATTTCGTGGGCCAGGCCCATTGCCACTTCTCCCAGGGCATGCAAGCGGTCGCGGCGGCGCAGTTGTGCTTCGAGATGATGCAACTGGTCCAGCCGTGCCGTCATGTGGTTGAAGGTGCTGCTCAGCTCGGCCAGTTCGTCGTTGCCTGATACGCCAACGCGCTGGTTGTAGTCCCCGGCAGTCACGGCGCGTACGCCTTCGGACAAGTCCCGTAGCGGTCGGGTCAGGCGCTCGGAGACCAGCCAGCCAACGGTCAGTGACAGCACTGAACCGAGCAGGAAGATCAGGGCGAACAGGTTGCTCTGGTTGACCAGCCCCACCAGGCTGGCATGGCGTAGCAGACCGCTGTAGATCACGCCTTGCAGTTCGCCGTTGTCGTTGAGAATGGGCCAGTACAAACCGCTGTAGCGGCTGGTGAACTGTTCGGTGGGCAAGCGGGTTTCGCGCAATATTTGCTCGATGGCCGGGGGCACCATCGGCTGGCGGTCTTCGAAGCGCTGGCTGGAGAAGATCTCGGCAAACCCTGCGGAATTAGACAGGTACAGGCGCAGGTCCAGGGAGTGAACATTGGCCACGCTGGTCAGAAAGCTGCTGTCCATGTAGGTGGCTACCAGCAGTTGGTAATCCGCCCCGTCCTGGCTGGTGGCAAAGGTCGAGACCACGGTGCCGGTGGGTACGCCGCCGACGTCGATGGTTTGCAGCACCGCATTGGGCGCCAGGCTGATCTGGTCGACGATGGTGTCACTGGCGGTGCTGAACACCACTTTGTGGTCGCTGTCGCGGATCAGGGCGACCACGTCGATGCCCATCGCGTCGGCGATATCGGCAGTCAGCCGGTCATGGCGGATGGCCTTGCTGGAAGACGGCGGGTGGGTGTATTGCAGGAACAGCTTGGCGGCCCGGGCATTGTCCGCCAGGATTTCGCTGATCTCGTCCTTGACGATTTTGGTCGACTCCTGCAACCAGACCCGCACGTTGCTATCGAAAATCTGCGACAGGGTGGTGGCGGCCAGTTCGGCGGCGATCATGGTCGGGATGACGCTGACCAGCCAGAACGCCAGCACCAGTTTGCGTTGCACGGTCCAGCGCGACACTTTGAAGGGGTGGGGCTGGCGCGGTGAGTCAGGCGTGGTGGGCATTAATACTCGCTTATCGCAGCCGCCAGGGCAGGGTCGTGGCGGTCAGGGCGGATGAACAGTTTGACCAGCTTGAGCAGGTTGTTGATCAGCCAGTTGCGATGCCGGAAATACAGTGTGTTGCCCTGAAAGGTACAGCCCAGGCGGATCTTGCTGGCGTAACCGGCCTGGCCGCATTCGTACAGGGCAATGTTGTGGTTGATGCAGTAATCGACATTGACCAGCCAGCTCCTGAAATACAGATTGTAGTCGCGGGTCAGTTCAAGGTCGTGGCCAAAAAACTTGTCGATCAGGCGGTGTTCATCGATCAGCACCAGATTGAACGCCACCAGTTGCTCGTCGAGCCAGTACAGCACGCACACTGCCCGGTCGCCCAGTTGTTGGAGGATACCCGTGAAATAAGTCGCGGGTAAGCGCTCCAATTGCAGGTCGCTGCGTGCCAGGCTGGCCGCGTAAAGGCGCATGACATCTGGCAAAACGTCGTCGATGGTGCTGCGCCACTCCACCCGCGGGCCGGGGTTGCGCAGTTTGCGGCGCATGTCTTTGCGGGTGGACTTGCCCAGTGAGCCAAGGTAGCCGTCCACCGAGCCGAAGGGCACCGCCAGGGTTGCGCTGGGCAGCCCCGGCATCGACTGAAAGCCTGCCGTCTTGCAGAGGTTGGCCCACTCATGGTCGTCGCTGGGCACGTCCTTGACCGCAATCAGGCCGATGCCCAGGCGGGCAGCGTCAGCCTGGGCCAGGGTCAGCAGCCGGGCGAGCAGGGCAGGGCGCTGCGCTTCCTGGATAACGCTGGCCGTCCCTGCACTGCATTGTTCGGTCAGCGGCGAGCCGATGGCGTACAGCTGCAGCTGCACCAGCCCCGGCAGCACGCGGTTGAGCTGTTCGGTAAAGCGCTTGGCGAGCCCTTGAACGGTGGTGTCGAGGCGATAGCAGGTGGTAAATGCGGTTGCCACGGCCAGCAGGGTGGGGCCTTCGAACAGCGTCAGATAACGCCATTCAAAGCCTTCAATCCCGGCTTCTTCGACGGCCACGATGTAGTCCCAATCCTCCAGAGCATCTGGAAAACAGTCATTCCAGGCTTCGCGGTCGATAGCCTGGATGGATGAAAAGGTGTGGGCGGTAATCATGGGCGTCCTTTGGCTCAGGCCTGCTGTCGATAGTCGACAGGAACCGGTACCGCGCGGCTGTTTTTCTTGATAAAGGCGTCACTGAGTTCGATCACGCGGCGGTACTGCAGGTCGACGGTGATCATGTGGTAGCAGTTGTCGAGCAGCACTTTGGTTACAGGCCCGCCCAGATGGCGCTCCACGTAATCGGCGTTCCAGCGGCTGGTGATGTCGTCCTCGATGGAGTGCAAAACCAGGGCTTTGGTGGTGATCGACGGCATGCGCTTTTTCACCACGGCATTCATCCGGTGCAATTCGCGCACGGTGATGCCCTGCATCGTCAACAGCCCGGCATTCGCGCTTTCTCCAGCGTGCATCTGGCGCTCGACAATGGCGCGCAAACGTTCGTTCTTGATGCCGTAAGGGGGTTTTTCTTCAAAATTGCACAGGTGTACGCCAAAGGGGATCGCCATCAGCAACGGGGTCAAAAAGGCCAGTTTGTGGATGCTCCAGCCGTCGTAACGCAAGGTGGTGGAGTACATCAACAGCCCGGCGACCTGGCCCGGGTGTTCGGAGGCCACGTACATCGACATGACCGCCCCCATCGACAAACCCCCGACAAAAACCTGCGAGTGACGCTGGCGGATCCCGGCGAAGGTTTTGCGCACGCCTTCGTACCAGTCCAGCCAGCCGGTGGCTTGCAGGTCGTCGTTGTCACCGCAGTGCCCGGCCAGGGTGGGGACGTACACCGTGCACGTCCCGTCCTTCGCCAGGCCCTGGGCCACCCGACGCAGTTCCGTCGGAGTGCCGGTGAGGCCGTGGATCAACAAGACCCCGACCTCACCCGTGCCGAGAACGAAACCGGCGTCGCCTTCGCCCAGATCGATCTCTGGCCCGTTCACCGTTTCATGGCCCGAGCCAGCAGGCGGTCGAGCAGGGCGATGCCCAGGTCGATTTCGGCGTAGCTGATTTCCAGGGACGGCGCCAGGGTGATCACGTTCTTGTAGTAGCCACCCACGTCCAGAATCAGACCCAGACGCTTGCCGTCGATTTCAATGTCGCCCTTCATGCCTTCTTCAACCATGAAGTCGAGGGTGGCCTTGTCCGGGGTGAAACCGTCCGGGCCGCAGATTTCGCAGCGCAGCGCCAGGCCCAGACCGTCGACGTCGCCGATGATCGGGTAGCGTTTTTGCAGGTCTTGCAGACCGTCCAGGAAGTACTTGCCCTTGGCCATGACCATCGCGCCGTAGTCGACTTCGCTGGTCATCTTGAACATTTCCAGGCCCACGGCGGTGCCCAGGGGGTTGGAGGCGAAGGTGGAGTGTGTCGAGCCCGGCGGGAAGATCTTCGGGTTGATCAGCTCTTCACGGGCCCAGATGCCGCCCAGCGGATTGAGGCCGTTGGTCAGTGCCTTGCCGAAGACGATCACGTCGGGTTTGACGTCGAAGTGCTCGATGGACCACAGCTTGCCGGTGCGCCAGAAACCCATCTGGATTTCGTCGACCACCATCAGGATGCCGTGCTGATCCAGCACGTGCTTGAGTTCGCTGTAGAAGTTCATCGGCGGGATGACATAGCCGCCGGTGCCCTGGATCGGTTCTACGTAAAACGCGGCGTATTCGCTCTGGCCGACTTTGGGGTCCCACACGCCGTTGTATTCGGTCTCGAACAGACGGGCGAATTGCTGCACGCAGTGGCTGCCGTATTCTTCCTTGGTCATGCCTTTTGGCCCACGGAAGTGGTACGGGAACGGGATAAAGTTGGCGCGCTCGCCAAAGTGGCCGTAGCGGCGACGGTAGCGGTAGCTGGAGGTGATCGACGAGGCGCCGAGGGTGCGGCCGTGGTAGCCGCCTTCGAAGGCGAACATCAGGCTTTTGCCGTTGCTGGCGTTACGCACCACCTTCAGCGAGTCTTCGATGGACTGCGACCCGCCGACGTTGAAGTGCACGCGGCCGTCGAGGCCGAACTTGTTTTTGGCGTCGACCGCGATGCGTTCCGACAACTCGATCTTGCCCTTGTGCAGGTACTGGCTGGCGATTTGCGGCAAGGTGTCGATCTGTTGTTTCAGGGCGTTGTTCAGGCGCGGGTTGGAGTAACCGAAGTTGACCGCCGAATACCACATTTGCAGGTCGAGGTAGGCCTGGTCTTCGGTGTCCCAGACGTAGGAACCTTCGCAGCGGCTGAAAATGCGCGGTGGTTCGATGTAGTGAACGGTGTCGCCGTAGGAGCAGTACTTGGCTTCTTTTTCCAGAAGGATCTGGTCTTCAGGGGTAGCGATTCGGATATCAGACATGATTGAAGAGTTCCTGCTGTTCACGAGAATAGTGGGGAGCGTTGGCGGCCGGGTTCGGCAATTTGGCGAGCAAGGCCGGCAGTTCGGCGAAAGAGTCAAAGCGTGCGTAGGGGATACCGTTGCGTTCGCAGTGTTCGGCCAGGCTGTCCTTGGCGAAGACGAAGTCGGCGCTGGAGGCCACGCACATGTCGGAGCGGCCATCGCCAATCACCAGCACGCGTTTGCCGCCGGGGGTGGATTTGCATTTGCAGTTGCCCGAGGCGGCCCGGCAGGTGTCGCTGGAGTACGGGAAGTCGATGCGCCAGCGGTTCTGGTCGACCTGACGCAGGCGGTTGGCAAGGATCGGCAACAGGCTCACGTAGTGGCGGGCCAGGATGCGGGCAATGCCTTGTTCGATGCCGTCACTGACCACCTCGATGGAGGCGCCCAGGCCGATGACGTGGTCAACGAAGTCGGGAAAGTGAGGGTCAATCTCAACGCTGTCGAAAAAAGCCAGCAGTTCGGCTGGCGTGGCCTTGACCAGCGACAGCTGGCGGCTCAGGCATTCACGCGAACCGATTTCACCCTGCACCCATTGATCTTCGATCGCTTCCCAGCTGGGGTCGGCGAAGCGTTGAAGAATGTTGTCGATGACGTCGGTGCGGGTAATGGTCCCGTCGAAATCACACACGATATGCCATTGCATCATCTGCATTGTCCTGTCGAAAAGACGCGCTTTTTGCGCTTGCCAGAGGACATAGCATTGACTGTGCCAATTATTAAAAGCCCCGTGGGCTATGGCTTTGCGCCGATTCGAAGGTGGCTTTCGAGTTTGAAGCTACAATTTTTGTAGCTTGCTACAAACAACATGAGTGCTTGCACAGGGCGAGCGAAAAAGGGATTGATGCGCCCATGAACCTCTATGGAACCTTCGTCATGAAAGCCCCGGTCCGTACTTTATTGCTGCTCACATTGTTGGGTGTCGGCGTGGGTGCCCATGGGGCAGACGGCCCGAGCGGGGAAGTGGGCGTGGGGATTGGCTATCAGCCCTATGATCCAAGCGCCAGCCGCTATCAGGTGGTGCCGTTGCCGTATTTCGATGTGGACTGGGGCGATGTCAGTCTCAATACCGATGACGGTCTGACCTGGAGTGCCTTCAAGGCCGACGGCTGGAGCGCGGGCCCCTTGCTCAACTACGTCTCGGGACGCAATGCCAATGGTTCGTTGCGGGGCCTTCGCGATGTGCCGGACATGGCCCTGCTGGGCGGTTTTGTGCAGTACAGCCCGACCGACTTCTGGCGCGTGTATGCACAACTCGGGCAGGCGGTGGGCGGCGCGGGCGGTCAGGGCGGGGTGCTGGGTCAGGTCGGGGGCGAGCTGGGTTATCCGCTGGGGCTGGGGATTATCGGCAGCAGCCAGTTGGCGGTACATTTTGCGGATGGCCGACAGATGTCGACGTTCTTTGGTGTCAGCGACAGTGAAGCCCAGGCGTCGGGGATTTCCGCATACAAGGCCAGTGGCGGGTTGCAGAATGTCACCCTGACCCAGAACTTCGAGTTTCCCCTGGCGCAACACTGGTCGCTGGTGACCAGCGCCAGTTGGGTTCATCTGCTGGGCTCGGCGGCGGACAGCAGTATCGTGCGCGAGCAGGGAGATGTGAATCAGGGCTCGGTGCAGATCGCGGTGAGTTACAAGTTCTAGATCCCTCCCCTGTATCGCGGGCAAGCCCGCTCCCACAGAGGGCTGAGCTATGGCTCACCCTCCGCCAGCAGCGCAATCCCGCCAATGATCACGGCAACGCCGAGCCAGTGCAGGGCGCTGATATGTTCGCCCAACCCCAGCCACGACCCCAGCAGAACCCCCACAAATACCAGCGAGCTGAGCGGGAACGCCAGCGACAGGCTGCTGCGGCGCAGTATCAGCATCCACACAAAAAACGCCCCGATGTAACAGGCAATAGCCACCCACACGCCGGGGTTGAGCATCACGGCTTGCAGCCATTGCAGGCTGAAATCCATCTGCCCCAGTTGATCGCCGCCGACCTTGGTCGCAATCTGCCCGCTGCTTTCGAGGGCAATTAACAGCGCCCACAGCACCACAGTTCCCAGACGGCCATGCAGCCAGCCGTTGTCTGCGATTTTCAGGGTTTCAGTGTTGTCCATTGTTCTTCTCCTCAAGCCCCGGCGATGCAGACCAGCATCACGCCAAGGGTAATCACCAGGGTGCCCAGCCAGCGCCGGCGGCTCACGTGTTCGCCCAGGAACACCTTGCCGGCGAACACCGCGCCGCAGTACGCCAGTGCGGCAGCCGGGAACAGCACACTCAGGGGCGCCCGTGACAGGGCCTCCAACCAGACGAAAAACTCGATGACGTAAGCGCCGATCCCGACCCACAACATGGGGGCATTGAACACCTGGCCCCAGAATGCGTTGAGGCGAAAACCGCCTTCCAGTTCCGGCAGGCGGTCCAGGCCGATCTTGAAACACAGTTGGCCCATGACATCGAGCACGATGGAAAACGCCACCAGGGCAATCACGGTCAAGGTCACGGGAACAGTTCCTCAAACAGAGCGATCAGCGCCTCATTGGTGGTTGAGTTGCGCAGCAAGTCGCTCTCGCTCCAGCGTTCAGGGGCTGGCTGATCGGACCTGGCCTCCCAGCGCTTGAGCAGGTTGCGGTGCGGTGCCCTGGCGAATTCGCCGCACACATCGATGCCCAGCACCCGCTTGCTGGCGGCCAGGGCCCGGATGGCCTGGAGCAGGTGGGTCAGGCGCATGCCGCCCTGATCCCAGTTGGTGGCGGCGTCTTCGCTGGCGAGAACATCCTTGTCCAGGGTGATCCAGATCGCGTCGGTGGGCAGGCTGCGGATCAGCTCGGCGAGAAAGGTTGGCCAGTCCTGATCGGCAAGATTGCGCCAGTGCAACAGGTTTTCGTGCTGCTCGTGCCCCGCGCCGTCGCCGATTCGGCCCCAGACTTTGGTGGGGGGATGCTGCCAGGGGAATAGCTGCAAATCACCACGGCGCAGGGCCCCGAGGTTGCCGCCCTTGAATTGCGGGTTTTGCAGGTCGTCGCTGCACGGGCCGAGGGTGACGATGCGTTTGATATTCGGCAGTTTCAGGGCGCGATTCACCCACGAACCGCAATGGCGACGGGGGGCAAAGCGTACCCAGTCAGGGTGGTTGTCGAAGTGGATCAGAGTGACAGGTTCGGGCAAGTCGGCGAGCAGGGCCGGGGTCAGGTGATGATAGTCGCCGGAGCCGATGAAGAAGATTTCAGGCCGCAGGGCCTGGCGTCTCGGCCTTTGCTGCAGGCGCTGGGCGAAACGCCGGTAATTGCGTTCGGTGGACCACAGGCGCAATTGCGGGCCCAGTTCGAGCAGGTCCAGGCGTGTAGCGCGACCATCGGTCAGACGCTGCATGATCGGTGTTTGTGAGGTCAGGCTGTGATCAAGATCGAGAATATTCAACGTGTCATTTACCCCATTCAATCGCCGCCGATCCAGGCAGGGCGGGCTTCAGGGGGTAAATGCAAGGGGCGGGCCAGCGGCGCGCTGATGATCTTTAGGTGGGAGCGGGCTCAGTGCAGGCGCACCCACACGCTGACCAGTACGGTGGCAGCCATCAGCCAGGCCACGGCGGCCAGCGCCAGTGACGCTTCAAGACGCATGCGGTCGACCAGTACGTACAGCGTTGCGAGGTAGACGAAGTAGGGAATGATCGACCACATGCCAAACACAATGGTGGTTTTCAGGTCGTCCACCGAGCGCCCTTTGCCGACGATGTAATGCGCAATCAGGGCAAAGGTCGGGAACAACGGGACCAGGCCCGCGATGTAGTAGTTTTTGGTCTTGGCCAGCATTGCCAGAATGATGACCACTGCGGCACCCAGAGCCGCTTTGAGTATCAGATCCATCAGTGCGCGAGCCCGTATTTTTTGACTTTATCGAAGAGGGTGGTCTTGGCCATGCCCAGTTCCTGGCTGGCCTGGGTCAGGTTGCCGCCGCTGCGCTGCAAGGCGTCACTGAGCAGGTTGCGCTCGAACGCCTCGACTGCCTCGGAAAAGCCCAGCCCCTGCGCCGCGTTGCTCCCGGATTTTTTGAAGGCAGGCAGACCCAGGGCGAAACGCTCGGCCACGTTGCGCAGTTCACGTACGTTGCCCGGCCAGTCATGGCTCATGAGGCTGGACACGGTCTGGTTGTCCAGTTCAGGGGCGGCACGATCAAAACGCAGGGATGATTGCTGCAGGAAATATTCGAACAACTGCAGGATGTCTTCGCGGCGTTCGCGCAAGGGCGGCAGTTCAAGTGTCACCACGTTCAGGCGGTAGTACAGGTCGCTGCGAAACTGGCTGGCCTTGCTCAGTTGATCAAGGTCGGACTTGGTGGCCGCGATGACCCGGCAATCAACGTCGATGCTCTGGTTGGAACCCAGGCGCTCCAGGGTGCGCTCCTGCAATACCCGCAGCAGTTTTATTTGCAGGTTGATCGGCATGCTCTCGACTTCGTCCAGAAACAGCGTGCCGCCATGGGCGTGTTCGATTTTACCGATGCGGCGTTTGCCAGCACCGGTGAAGGCGTTGGCTTCGTGGCCGAAAATCTCGCTTTCAAACAGGTTTTCCGGCAAGCCACCGCAGTTGAGGGCCACAAACTGCTGGGGATGGCGCCGGCTGAAGTCGTGCAGGCATCGGGCGACCAGCTCTTTGCCTGTGCCTGTCTCGCCTTCAATCAACACGTTCGCAGAGGTATCGGCGACGTTGGCGATCAATTCTCGCAAGTGCTGCATGGCCGGGGAACGCCCGATGATTCGCCCCTCGAGCGAGTCGCGTTCTGCCAACTGGCGACGCAGTGACCAGACCTCTCGGGCCAGGCTGCGTTGTTCCAGCGCACGGCGGGCCACATCCACCAGGCGCTCCGGGGAAAAGGGTTTTTCCATAAAGTCATAGGCGCCGTCACGCATGGCCCCCACCGCCATGGAAATATCGCCATGCCCGGTGATCAGCACCACCGGCAGGCTGCGGTCGCGGGCCTTGAGGCGCTTGAGCAACTCCAGGCCATCGATTCCGGGCAGGCGAATGTCACTGATGACGATGCCCGGGAAATTGTCGCCCACCAACGCCAGTGCCTGTTCGGCACTGCTTACGCCTTCGCTGCGAATGTCTTCAAGTGCCAGCGCCTGCTGGCATCCGAGCAGGACATGGGGGTCGTCTTCAACAATCAGGACGGTCAGGTCGTTATTCATAGGGGCTCGGTCTTGGCGGGTTGCACCAGCGGTAAAAGAAGGACAAATGCGACACCACCACTGGCCGGGAACTCGACGCTGAGGCTTCCGCCAGCGGCGGCTGCCAGGCTGGCTGACAGGGTCAAGCCCAGGCCCAGGCCCTGTTCGCCGGGTTTGGTGGTGAAGAACGGTTCGAAGAGATGCTTGCGGGCTTCGGGGTCGATGCCGGGGCCGTTATCGCGCACCAGCAGGCGGTATTTGCTTTCGCTGACCTCGCCCTCCAGCCAAAGCTCTGGCGGTGTTGACTGGCCCTGCATGGCGTCCAGCGCGTTGCCGATCAGGTTGACCAGGATTTGTTCCAGTCGGGTCTGATCAATCTTGAGCGCTACATCGCCGAGTGCTCGATGAAGTTGCACCCCGGACTCCTCCATGCGGCTGGCGAGCAATTGCAGGGCCGCATCGACGGCTTTGCCCAGGCTGGCCTGGCCCTGATCATCTCCACGGCGGGCAAACGAGCGCAGGTTGGCGGTGATGCGGCCCATGCGGTCGACCAGGTTGTTGATGGTACTGAGATTGTCGGCGGCGACCTTGAGGTCTCCGCGCTCAAGAAAACGCACGGTATTGCCCGACAGGGTGCGCAATGCGGCCAAGGGTTGATTCAGTTCATGGGCAATGCTGGTGGACATCTGCCCGATGGCGGCCAGTTTGCCCGCCTGTACCAGTTCATCCTGGGCACGGCGCAAGGTGTCTTCAGCCTGGCGTCGTTCACGGATCTGGCCTTTGAGTCGTTCGTTACTGGCCCGCAAGTGAGTGGTGCGCTCGGTGATCTTGCGCTCCAGCTGATTGTTGGCTTCTTGCAGGGCTTCGCGTGCCGCCAGCCGGGTGGCGATCACTTTGCGCCGTTCATTCCAGGCAATCAGCAGAAAGGCCAGCAAGGCAAATGCAACGGCGACCAGCGTCCCCTGATTCGCCGCTTCACGGCGCAGGTCCTGCAGTGGCGTGAGCAGGGTGATGTCCCAGGGTGTGTCATTGAGCTTGCGGGTTTGCGCCAGATAGCTGACTTCCTGCTGGTCGGTAACGATCTGGTTGTTATTGGCAAAGGTGACTTTTTCTACGCCGTCGGCCAGGTTTTCCCGTTCCAGCGGTACGAGTTCATTAAGCGGCCACCAGTAGTATTGAAGGCTGCGTGCCAGTCGCTCTTTGGTTTCGGCGCTGAGCGGGCGGATTGACTTGAGGCGTCTGGTGGGATCGCTGGACAGGATGATGATGCCGTTCTCGTCGCTCACATAGGCTTCGAGGCGAGCGCGCTGCCAGCGTTCTTCAAGGGCTTCGAGCCGGACCTTGATCACCGCTACGCCAATGATCTTGCCTTGTTCTTCGAGGCCGTGAGCCAGGTAATAGCCCGGTTCACCCGACGTGCTGCCGATCCCGTAGAAGCGCCCCGGTTGACCGCGCACGGCGTCCTGGAAGTAGGCGCGAAATGACAGGTCCTCACCCAGATAGCTGTCGGTATCTCGCCAGTTGCTGGTGGCCATCACGCGGCCAGTGGTGTCGAGCACATAAATGGCCCGGCTGCGGCTGCGACGGTTAAGGCCTTCCAGATACTGGTTGACGGTGACCCGGTTCTGCACGCTTGGGTCGGCCAGCAACCTGGAAACACTGGACTCCAGTTCCAGCAGGCTGGGCAGGTAAGTGTATTTGCCCAGTTCGCTTTCGACGGTACGGGCGTGGAGTTCGAGCTGGCGTTCGCCGGTTTCGCTCAGGGTGCGAATACCGAAGTGTTCACTGATGCGATAGCCCGCGTAGCCCAGGCCGATCGTCAACAGGATGATCAGCAGAGGTAGCAGGAAGTGGCGCAGTAGACGAGGTTTCACGGCAAGTGAGGGCGGAGCACCGCGGTAAAGAGTGGGGTCGCATTTCATCACAGATGCCTTGTCGCGATAAGAGGCACGCGAAAACTGTAGTCGCTGCCGCAGGCTGCGAAGAATACCCTGTGGTATCCAGAAAACGGGGGCTTTGGCCCCCTTCGCAGCCTGCGGCAGCGACTACAGGTATTTGGTTTGCACCAAATTTAGTGCTGCAGGATCTTGGCGAGGAAGTGCTGCGCACGCTCGGAGCGGGCTGATACGTCACCGAAGAACTCTTCTTTCTCGCAGTCTTCGACGATTTTGCCCTGGTCCATAAAGATCACACGGTCGGCCACCTTGCGTGCAAAACCCATTTCGTGGGTTACGCACATCATGGTCATGCCCTCGTTGGCCAGTTGCACCATCACGTCGAGTACTTCGTTAACCATTTCCGGGTCGAGCGCAGAGGTCGGTTCGTCAAACAGCATGACGATCGGGTCCATGGCCAGGGCGCGGGCAATCGCCACACGCTGTTGCTGACCACCGGACAACTGGCCCGGGTGCTTGTGGGCATGGGCCGACAGACCAACGCGCTCCAGCAGTTCAAGGCCTTTTTTAGTGGCTTCGGCCTTGCTGCGACCCAATACCTTGACCTGCGCAATCGTCAGGTTTTCGGTGATGGTCATGTGCGGGAACAGTTCGAAATGCTGGAACACCATGCCAACCCGCGAACGCAGTTTTGGCAGGTTGGTCTTCGGGTCGGCAATGGAAGTGCCGTCAACCGTAATGTCACCTTTCTGGAACGGTTCAAGGGCGTTGACGCACTTGATCAGGGTCGACTTGCCCGAGCCGGACGGGCCGCATACTACGACCACTTCGCCCTTTTTGACTTCAGTACTGCAATCGGTCAGTACCTGGAAGTCCCCGTACCACTTGTTGATGTTCTTGATCGAGATCATACGGCAAACCTTTTTTGCAGACGCTTGACCAGCAGCGAGGCGGAAAAGCTGATGATGAAATACACCAGACCGGCGAAGATCAGGAACTCATTGGAGCGGCCGATGATGTCGCCACTGGAGCGCGAGGCATTGAGGAAGTCAACCAGGCCTACGGTGTAAACCAGCGACGTGTCCTGGAACAGGATAATGCTCTGTTGCAGCAGCAAGGGGGTCATTTTGCGAAAGGCCTGGGGCAGGATGATCAGGCGCATGGCCTGGCCGTAACTCATGCCCAGTGCTTTGGCTGCACCCATCTGGCCTTTGGGAATGGCCTGCACGCCAGCTCGTACGATTTCGCAGAAGTAGGCGGCTTCAAACATCACGAAGGCCACCAGGCACGACTCGAAAGCGCCGATCGGGGTGTCTTTGCCGGTGATCCAGCGCAGCACGAAAGGTACGGCCAGATAGAACCAGGTAATGACCAGCAGGAGCGGGATCGAGCGGAAGTAGTTCACGTAAGCGCCGGCCAGATTGGCCATCCACTTGCTTGACGACAAACGCATCAATGCCAGCACTGTGCCCAGGGCCACGCCACCCACGACGCCCATGACCATGAGCTTCAAAGTCATGACCATGCCGTTCCACAGGCCTGGCAGGGCAGGGACGATGCCGCTGAAATCGAAGAAGTCCATTATTTACCCCCCAGAGACATCAGGCCGGGCACTGCTACTTTTTTCTCGATCAGGCGCATCAGCAACATCAGGCTCATGTTCAAGGTGAAGTAGATCAGGGTGGCCAGGGTGAAGGCTTCAAACAGGTTGGCGGAAAATTCAGCGGTCTGTTTGGTTTGTGCCAGCAGTTCCATCAAGCCGATCAACGAGGCCACGGAGGAGTTCTTGAACACGTTCAGGAACTCGGAGGTGAGCGGTGGAATGATGATCCGGTAGGCTTGCGGCAGCAGCACGTTCCAGTAGATCTGCGACATGCTGAAGCCCATGGCGCGGGCGGCAGCTTCCTGACCTCGTGGCAGTGCCTCGATACCGGTACGAACCTGTTCGCAAACCCGTGCAGCGGTAAACAGGCCCAGGCACACGACAACGCTCAGGTAAGCCGAGGTCGTCGGATTGAGGTCTTGCTTGTACCACTCCTGCAAATCAGGCGGCAGCAGGTCGGGTACCAGGAAGTACCAGATAAACAGCTGCACCAGCAGCGGCACGTTACGGAAGATTTCAACGTAAACCGTGGCGATGCCCGCGATGAAACGGTTCGGCAGTGTGCGCATGACACCCAGCAGCGAACCCAGGATCAAGGCGACAATCCAGGCGACAACAGCGATAGCGATGGTCCAGCCCAATCCGGAAATAAACCAGTCGAGATACGTCTCGCTGCCTACGCCGGTGGACTTGAAGAACACGCTCCAGTCCCAGTTGTAATTCATGCAGGGTCTCCCCTCAGATGGGTCTATAAACAAGCACTTGCTTCAGGGAATCCGTTCTCACCCGACAGGGTCGTCGGGCACACAAAACCCGCTCGATAACCAGCGGTTCGAGTGTTCTCTAATGCAATAAGAAGCTTAGTACAAAGGTGCTCGACAACTCCTCGAGCGTGATGACACACGCTCGGGAGTATCAAAGGTCAGAAATCAGGATTTCTTTTCTTCTGCTGGCTTGTCGTCTGCTGCTTTGTCTGTCGGGTTGGCGATCAGTGCCTTGAGCTCATCGCTCATCGGGAACATCAGGTTCAGGCCTTTTGGTGGAATAGGTGATTGGAACCAGGTGTTGTAGGTGTCGTTGATTTTGCCCGACTTGTAGTAGGCAACGATGGCGTCATCCACTGCTTTTTTGAACTCAGGGTCGCCTTTACGAACCATGCAGCCGTAAATTTCGTACGACTGTGGAGTACCGGTAACAGCCCAGTCAGTTGGCTTCTTGGCTTTAGCCATTTCGCCGGCCAGCAGGGCGTCGTCCATCATGAAAGCAACAGCACGGCCCGACTCAAGCATGTTGAAGGCTTCGCCGTGGTCTTTTGCCGAGATCACGTTCATGCCCATCTGCTTGTCAGCGTTCATCGCCTTGAGGATGCGCTCGGAGGTGGTGCCAGCCGTGGTTACGACGTTCTTGCCTTTCAGGTCAGCGAAGTCCTTGTAAGGCGAGTCCTTTTTGGACAGCAGGCGGGTACCGATTTCGAAGATGCCGACCGAAAAGTCGACTTGTTGCTGGCGTTCCACGTTGTTGGTGGTGGAGCCGCACTCAACGTCAACGGTGCCGTTCTGCACCAGCGGGATACGGGTCTGGGAAGTAACCAGGTTGTATTTGATTTTGAGGTCCGGCATGTCGAGCTGTTTTTTCAGCCCTTCAACGATTGCCAGCTGTACATCGTGGGAGTAACCAACCGGTTTGCCGGAAGCGTCCGCGATGTAGGAGAACGGAATGGAGGAGTCACGATGCCCAAGGGTGATGGTGCCGGATTCTTTGATTTTCTTCAGTGTGCCGGTCAATTCGGCTGCAAAAACTGGAGTGCTAATCAGAGCTGCAGCAATTGCTGCGCCCAAAAGTTGCGGAACGATGCGCATCGGTGTTTCCTCGACATTGTTTTTTTTATTGAGCCCGTTTGTGGGCCCTTTTGTACTTCGAATGTCTCAACAGACTAAACGCTCTGTTAAAGCATTCGGTCCAGAGTGTAGAGCATGAGTCGTGCCAGACATTGAATTTATGTCTAATGCTTTGATTTATAAGGGATTTAAGTTGATTGATGGCGGGCTTTAAAAGCGGTCGCGCCCGGAAAGCCGAATGATACAGGGGGGCGCGTTCGGAAAACCGAATGAAAGATGGCGCAGGCAGTTCGCGATTCAGGTAGTCAGTGTTTTCTGGCAAACCGTTCCGATTTCATCGCGAGCAAGCGGGATCGTCATGCCCTCACCCCACAAGCAATTGAGACCTGTGGGGCGGGGGAGCAGGTTTAAGCCGCTTCTACCTTGCGGTTTTTCAGATTCAGGGTGGCCATGTACTGGGACAGATGCGCCTGCTCTTCAGCGGTGGTAAACAGGCCCAGCTTGGTCCGGCGCCACAGAATGTCCTGTGCATCCAGTGCCCATTCCTGGCTGCACAGGTAATCGACTTCACGGCTGTAGAGGCCACTGCCGATATGCTCGCCCATGTCGCTCAGGCCTTGTACGCCGTCCAGCAAGCGCCACGAGCGGTTGCCATAGGTGATTGCCCAGCGCTTGGCAATCGCGGCATCCAGCCAGCTGTGTTTGCTGATCAGGGCGGCGCTCAGGGCTTTTGGCGTGGTCATGTTTTCGCCGCCCGGCAATGTCGCGGTGGCGGTCCAGCTCGGCTTGATCTGGGTGAAGTAGGGCGTCAATTGGGCCATGGCCGACTCGGCCAGCTTGCGGTAAGTGGTCAGTTTGCCGCCGAACACTGACAGCAGCGGGGCTTCGCCCGGTGCGCCGGACAATGCCAGGGTGTAATCCCGGGTCACTGCTGAAGGGTTGTCGGACTCGTCGTTACACAGCGGGCGCACGCCGGAGTAAGTGCGCAGGATGTCGCTGCGGGTTACTTGTTGCTTGAAGTGGGCATTGACTACATTCAGCAGGTAGTCGGTTTCTTCTTCCGTGATGCTTACTTTGGCCGGATCGCCTGTGTATTCACGGTCGGTGGTGCCGATGATAGTGAACTGATCCATGTAGGGAATGGTGAACACAATCCGCTGATCTTCGTTTTGCAGAATGAACGCATTGGGCGCGTCATACAGCTTGGGAACGATGAGGTGACTGCCCTGGATCAGGCGGATGCCGTAAGGCGAATCCAGCTTCAAGTCGTCTTTGATGAATTTGGCTACCCAAGGGCCAGCGGCATTGACCAAAGCTTTGCTGCGAATCGAAAACAGGCTGCCGTCAGCACGTTCCAGGTTCAATTCCCACAGCCCTTTGTTACGGCGCGCACCCACGCAGCGAGTCTGTGTATGGACATGGGCACCTTTTTCCCGTGCGGCCATGGCGTTAAGTACTACCAGGCGAGCGTCATCGACCCAGCAGTCGGAGTACTCGAAGCCTTTGGTGATTTCTGCTTTCAACGGGCTGTCTGCACCAAACTTGAGGCTGGTGGAGCCCGCGAGTTTTTCGCGCTTGCCCAGATGGTCATACAGAAACAACCCGGCACGGATCATCCACGCCGGGCGCAGGTGCGGGCGATGGGGCAAGACAAAACGCATGGGTTTGACGATATGCGGCGCTTTGGACAGCAGCACTTCACGCTCTGCCAGTGCTTCTCGTACCAGGCGGAACTCGTAATGTTCGAGGTAGCGCAAGCCGCCGTGGATCAGCTTGCTGCTGGCGGATGAGGTGTGGCTGGCCAGATCGTCTTTTTCGCAAAGGAACACAGACAAGCCGCGACCGGCTGCGTCTGCCGCAATCCCGACGCCATTGATCCCGCCGCCAATCACAGCAACGTCGTAAACCTCAGCGAGGGGGGTGGCAGGCAAGGTGGTCAGGGACATAAATGGGCCTCGCGTTCTTTACGCATATTTGAATGTGAACACTAATGTTCATTTTCGAAAATATTAGCGGATAAAGGCGAGGGTAGCCAGCACCCTTCGATTGAAAAAACTCATCGAAGGGGGGTTAAAAGAAGAATATCGAACATTTTGAATGGGCAGATGAACCTGCGGGCCGGTTACACCACTTCCAGGCGGATCTTGTTTTGAGCCAGGAGTTGCGCGAGTTCGGGCACGGGCGGCTGGTCGGTAACCAGGCAATCAATCAGGGTGATCGGGCCCAGCCGTACCATCGCATTGCGGCCGAACTTGCTGGAGTCGGCTGCCAGGATCGTTTGTCTGGCGTTGGCGATAATCGCCTGTGAGACGCGAACTTCCTGATAGTCGAAGTCCAGCAGGCTACCGTCGGAGTCGATGCCGCTGATACCGACCAGTGCAAAGTCGAACTTGAACTGGTTGATGAAATCGACACTGGCCTGGCCAACGATACCGCCATCGCGGCGTACGTTGCCGCCTGCGATCAGGACTTCAAAGTCATCCTTGGCACTCAGGATTGAAGCCACGTGCAGGTTGTTGGTGATGATTTTCAGGTGGTTGTGATTGAGCAGCGCCCGTGCAATCGACTCGGTGGTGGTGCCGATATTGATGAAAATCGAGGCGTGATCAGGGATCTGGGCGGCAATGGCTTCGCCAATGCGGCGCTTTTCGTCGCGCATCTGGTCTGCGCGCATGGCGTAGGCAGTGTTTTCAACGCTGGAGTCATAGGCGGCTCCACCGTGGTAACGGCGTAGCAGGTCGGCTTCTGCCAGTTGATTGATGTCGCGACGAATGGTCTGCGGTGTGACGATGAACAGCTGAGCCATTTCCTCGATGCTGACATAACCGCGCTCGCGTACGAGTTCGAGGATCTGCTGCTGGCGTGGAGGCAGATTCATTGATTTTCCTTTGGGCGGCGAAGCAAATTCGCCCATGATGCCGCAGGAAAGCGCCGCCTGCTACTCGCAGGTGCCATCAAATATTGAAGCGACTGCGGGCGCCAATGGCGCCCGCAGCAGTTATTGCCCGGTAGGCTTAGTTGCTTTCTTCGTGGGGTTCCCAGTCGCGAGTGCGGCTGACGGCTTTTTTCCAGCCGGCATAGAGCTTCTCTTTGCTGGCTTCGTCCAGCGCAGGTTCGAATTCGCGCTCGATCACGGCCTTGCCGCGCAATTCATCCAGACTGCCCCAGAAACCGCAGGCCAGACCAGCCAGGTAGGCCGCGCCCAATGCAGTGGTTTCGCGCATTTGCGGGCGTTCAACCAGGGTGCCGAGAATGTCGGCCTGGAATTGCATCAGGAAATTGTTGGCTACGGCGCCACCGTCCACACGCAAGGCTTTGAGGCGTTCGCCAGAGTCCTGCTGCATGGCATCCAGCACGTCGCGTGTCTGGTAGGCGATCGACTCCAGTGCTGCACGAATGATGTGATCAACGCGTACGCCGCGAGTCAGGCCGAATAATGCGCCACGGGCATACGGGTCCCAGTAAGGGGCGCCCAGGCCAGTGAAGGCAGGCACCAGGTAGACGCCGTTACTGTCCTTGACCTTGTTGGCGAAGTATTCGGTGTCGTGTGCGTCGTTGATGATCTTCAGTTCGTCACGCAGCCATTGAACGGTGGAACCACCATTGAAGACGGCGCCTTCCAATGCGTAGGCAACTTCGCCGCGTGGGCCGCAGGCGATGGTAGTCAGCATGCCGTGGGTCGATTTGACGGCGTTTGCGCCGGTGTTCATCAGCAGGAAGCAGCCGGTGCCGTAAGTATTCTTGGCCTGCCCCGGCTCGACACACATCTGGCCAAACAGTGCCGCCTGTTGGTCGCCTGCAATGCCGCCAATGGCAATACCGCTTTTGGTGCGGCCGTAGATTTCTGAAGATGACTTCACTTCTGGCAGCATTTCGCGCGGGATATCCAGTACCTCCAGCATCTTGGCATCCCACTCCAGAGTGTGGATGTTGAAGAGCATGGTGCGAGAGGCATTGGTGTAGTCGGTGACGTGGGTTTTGCCGCCGGTAAATTTCCAGATCAGCCAGCTGTCGACGGTGCCGAACAACAGTTCGCCATTGCGTGCGCGCTCACGGCTGCCTTCGACGTTATCGAGGATCCACTTCAGTTTGGTACCCGAGAAGTACGGGTCGGTCACCAGGCCAGTGGTGTCGCTGATGTATTGCTCGTGGCCATCGCGCTTGAGCTGCTCGCAGATTTCGGTGCTGCGGCGGCACTGCCATACGATGGCATTGTAGATCGGACGACCGCTGACCTTGTCCCACACAACGGTGGTTTCACGCTGGTTGGTGATGCCGATGGCGGCCACCTGATCGTGATGCAGGCCGGCTTGTGCAAGGGCCTCGACCATCACGGCGCTTTGGGTGGCGAAAATTTCCATCGGGTCGTGTTCAACCCAGCCCGGTTGCGGGTAGTGCTGTTGAAACTCACGTTGCGCCGTGCATACCACGTTGGCGTCACGATCGAAGATGATCGCTCGCGAACTGGTTGTGCCTTGGTCCAGCGCAATGATGTAGTTCTTATTCTGAATGTCGGTCATTTGAAAGTGCCTTGCAGAATGAGGGAGGTTGGGGGCGCGAGAAAGGTAACGGGCAGTAGGTCTCGTGCGCCCCGTTTCATAAGTCGATATCAGGAAGCTTGGGTTTTCACTTGCGCTGCAGCCTGGGTGTCGGCGGCTACAGGGGCCGCGTCAGGCAGGTGGCGGGCAATCAGGCCGCGATAAATGGCTGCGCCCAGGCAAGCGCCCACGATCGGTGCAAATATTGGAATCAGGAAGTAAGGGATGTCGCGTCCACCGGTGAACGAAATTTCACCCCAACCCGCCAAGAATGTCATCAGTTTAGGCCCGAAATCACGCGCGGGGTTCATCGCAAAGCCGGTTAGCGGCCCCATCGAGCTGCCGATGACAGCAATCAGCAAGCCGATCAGCAGGGGTGCCAGTGCGCCACGTGGCAAACCGTTCTTGTCGTCGGTAAGCGCCATGATCACGCCCATCAGGATAGCGGTAATCACCACTTCGACGAGGAAGGCTTGGAGCGTTGTAAGCGAGGGGTGCGGGTAGGTCGAAAAGACCGATGCCAACTCCAGGCTGGCCTGGCTGCCTCGAACCATTTGATGTGCTTGTTCGTAATCGAAGAAGAGATTGCTGTAGAGCGTGTAAACCAACGCTGCAGCGCAGAAGGCGCCTGCGACTTGGGCAAGGATGTAAAAGGGCAGCTTACGTTTTTCGAAATCGGTGAACAGGCACAGCGCGATGCTGACTGCCGGGTTCAGGTGTGCGCCTGAAACGCCTGCTGTCAGGTAAATCGCCATGCTGACGCCAATGCCCCAAATGATGCTGATTTCCCATAAGCCAAAACTGGCACCCGCGACTTTGAGAGCCGCAACGCAACCGGTACCGAAAAATATCAACAGTGCGGTACCGAGAAACTCGGCCAGGCACTGACCTGAAAGTGTGGGGTGTTGCGATGCAGTCGTCATCTGAAGCCTCGTTATTGTTGTTTTTAGACGTTATCAATCAGGGTGGCGGCGCGCCTTGGTCTGATCGGGTAATTGCGTACCATTGATTTCAGCATGTAGGTAAAGTCGTACAAAAGTTGAATGCTAATAT
This sequence comes from Pseudomonas sp. NKUCC02_KPG, assembly GCF_019345465.1. Taxonomy (GTDB): domain Bacteria; phylum Pseudomonadota; class Gammaproteobacteria; order Pseudomonadales; family Pseudomonadaceae; genus Aquipseudomonas. The sequence continues at coordinate 262,404 of NZ_JAHKRC010000001.1, read as the reverse complement.
TCAGATTCGAAAAAATATAGACAAGAAACGCTGCTGTCAAAGGTCGAAAGTGAACGGGTATTCACATTCTGACTTTAGAGCGGGGGTGTAGTACTGGTTTTTCTGTAAGAAAACACTACGAATTGGTAGGTTGGCGTGTAACGTTTCAGCTAAATGCATGGCGCAAAGCCCCGTGCCAGCGCGTTTTTTACGGGCCAATAGCCTAAAATCGGCCATCAGTTTTCTTTTCCTCATTCAAGACTGGAGCTGTCATGACGCCTGCATTGGACCTGCTGAAAAAAGTTCGCGCCGAACATCGTGTGCATAGCTATGAACATGATCCAAAAGCGGCATCCTATGGGTTGGAGGCCGCAGAAAAGCTTGGCCTGGAACCTGCTCAGGTGTTCAAGACGTTGCTGGCCAGCAGTGAGAAGGGGGAGTTATTGGTCGCTGTGGTACCGGTCGTCGGAAGCCTTGATTTAAAAGCCCTCGCACACGCTGCCGGGGTCAAAAAAGTCGAAATGGCGGACCCGGCGGCAGCTCAGCGTTCAACAGGGTATTTGTTGGGAGGCATCAGTCCGCTGGGGCAGAAGAAGCGACTGCGCACCTTTATCGATAAAAGTGCTGAAGGTTTTGCGACTATTTTTGTCAGCGCCGGACGACGCGGGCTGGAAGTGGAACTGGCGCCTGGGGTGCTGGCAGAGCATACGCAGGCGCAGTTTGCAGAGGTAGGTCGGGTGTAAGCGCAAATTGTTGTGGTAAGGGATTACTGAGCGGTGCTGAAACGCCTTACACCTGATTCGGAGTGCGGGATTTGCGCAGCAACGCTGCCGCTGGTTTGAAACATCACCAGATGCTCGGCTGCTACGCGAATGCCCACTTGCGCCCCAGGCAAGTGATCGGCGTGGCTCGGGAAAATCGATTCCAGCTGGCTTCCTGTAGGCAGTTGCAGGCGGTACAGGGTGGAGGCGCCGAGGAATGTCTTGCCAATAATCCGGGCTTTCAAATCGCTGTCCGGCGCGTAGACGATATCGTCCGGACGCAGCAACACATCGACTGCGCCGCCAGTCGGCCAGGTGTATGCGCGGTTGCCGCGTAAAACCCCCAGCTCGGTTTGCACCGACTCAGGGCTTAGTAACTGGCCCCGAATGAAGTAGCCCTGACCGATAAAACTCGCCACAAAAGGTGTCTGAGGTTCGTGGTACAGGTTGTAGGGCGTATCCCACTGTTCAAGACGGCCTTCCTTGAAGACACCGACATGGTCGCTCACAGCGAAGGCTTCTTCCTGGTCATGTGTCACCAAAATCGCACTGGTGCCCCGTGCTTTCAGGATATCTCGTACTTCATGGCTGAGTTTGCGTCGCAACTCGCCATCGAGGTTGGAAAACGGCTCATCCAGCAGGAGTAATTGAGGTTCGGGTGCCAATGCACGTGCAAGGGCGACACGTTGCTGCTGGCCGCCGGAAAGCTCGTGGGGGAAGCGTTTGCCGAGCTGCTTGAGATTGACCAGTTCAAGCAGCTCTTCGGTCACGCGATCCTTGTTCGGATGTTTGCGAATCCCGAACGCAATGTTGTCGGCCACGCTCAGGTGCGGAAACAGGGCGTAGTCCTGAAACACCATGCCGATACGACGTTTCTCTGGGGCCAAGGTAAAGCCAGCACTTGAAATGACCTCCCCGGCCAGCCTGATTTCACCCTGATGCACCGGCTCAAAACCGGCAATAGCGCGCAGTGTGGTGGTTTTGCCACAGCCCGATGAGCCCAGCAAGCAGCCAATATCTCCAGCATTGAGGTGCAGGTTGAGGTTTTGTACGACGCTCTGGCCCTGATACCCACAGGCCAGATCGCTAAGGTTGAGCAATAACGGCTGACTCATGCGGGTTGGTACGCCGGTTGGACAAGGAATTCGAGCAGCGCTTTTTGCGCATGCAGGCGGTTTTCAGCTTGATCCCATGCCACGGAGCGGGGGTCATCCAGCAAATCGAGGCTGATCTCTTCGCCACGGTGAGCGGGAAGGCAGTGCATGAACAGCACGTCGTCGGCAGCTAGGTCGAGCAGGGCCCGGTTGACCTGGTACGGAGCAAACAGCTGCAGGCGCTTGGCGGTTTCTTCTTCCTGGCCCATGGAGGTCCACACGTCAGTGCTGACCAGATGGGCGCCAATCACGGCATCACGAGGATCGCGAACGATAGTCACGCGATCACCGGCTTGAGCCACGAACTGCGGGTTGGGCTCATAGCCTTCAGGGCAGGCAACACGCAGCTTGAAGTCAAACTGGATGGCCGCTTCTATATAGCTGTTGCACATGTTGTTGCCATCACCGATCCAGGCCACGGTTTTGCCTTTGATCGATCCGCGATGTTCCTGAAACGTTTGCATGTCGGCCAGCAACTGGCAAGGGTGCAGATCGTCTGACAGACCATTGATAACAGGTACGCGGGAGTTGGCCGAAAACTCGGTCAGGGTGCTGTGTGCGAAGGTGCGGATCATGACGGCGTCAAGCATGCGCGACATCACGATGGCGCAGTCACCGATTGGCTCGCCACGGCCCAGTTGGGTGTCGCGAGGGGACAGAAAAATGGCCTGGCCACCCAGCTGGATCATGCCTGCTTCAAATGACAGACGGGTACGGGTCGATGATTTCTCGAAAATCATGCCCAGCACGCGACCTTTCAGAGGTTCGAAGAGAACGCCGCGTTGACGCAGGTCCTTCAGCTCGATACCGCGACGAATCACGCTGACTAGCTCTTCGGGCGTGCAATCCATCAGGGAGAGAAAGTGCCTTGCGCTCATCATTAACTACCTTTTTTGCAACGACCGCAGATGCTCAAAGCCGGGGTTTTCGGAAAAACGGGCGAGACCTGCGGCGAAAGCCGCACGGGGCGACGAAATAGGGGAAGGCGCGATCTTATAAGGAAATGTCGCGTCTTGCCAATAAGGGTCACGTGTATAGAGGTTTGAGCGAGTCTTGCGCTGCACGAGCCACTCAGGTGGTATGCCTCACCTCAGCTGTCCATTTGTACACTGCCGTGGCGTTGCTTGGCAATTGCGCGGGGCATTTGGAGAGGCGTGAGGGGCCGACTATTGTCTGTCGGGGAGACCGAGCGTCACGCTCGGCTTTCCGTTACAATGCGCCACCGTGCCGACATCTGAGTCGGAAAGTTCAGCCGAGGTGCTCCATGGATATCATCGAAACTATTAAAGACCAGATTGCGAACAACACCATTCTGCTCTACATGAAAGGCTCCCCGAATGCCCCGCAGTGCGGCTTTTCGGCCAAGGCTGCCCAGGCAGTCATGGGTTGTGGCGAGAAGTTCGCTTACGTGGACATCCTTCAGAACCCGGAAATCCGCGCCAATCTGCCGAAGTACGCTAACTGGCCAACTTTCCCGCAACTGTGGGTCGGTGGTGAGTTGGTGGGTGGTAGCGACATCATGGCTGAAATGGCCGCCGATGGTTCTTTGCAGGCTTTGATCAAAGAAGCTGTCGAGAAAGCTGCTGCAAACAAGACTGAAGCCTGATGTCAGTCGCGTAGTTACAGTTGTTATGTAACACGCATAAAAAAGCCCCGCCCCGTGATAAACAGGGCGGGGCTTTTTAATGGCTGTTAGTTACTCACCCATTTGAGATTGCAGGTAATTCTCAATCCCTACTTTATCGATCAGGCCCAGTTGAGTTTCCAGCCAGTCGATATGTTCTTCTTCGGATTCCAGGATATCTTCCAGCATTTCGCGGCTGCCAAAGTCACCGACAACTTCACAATGGGCGATAGCAGCTTTGAGGTCGGCGTGGCCGGTCTTCTCAATACGCAGGTCGCACTCGAGCATTTCCTTGGTGTGTTCGCCGATGTGCAGCTTGCCCAGATCTTGTACGTTCGGCAGGCCTTCCAGGAACAGGATGCGCTTGATCAGCTTGTCCGCGTGCTTCATCTCGTCGATGGACTCGTGGTACTCGTGAGCACCCAACTTTTCCAGGCCCCAATCCTGATACATACGTGCATGCAGGAAGTATTGGTTGATAGCGACCAGTTCGTTGCCGAGAATTTTGTTGAGATGCTGGATAACTGAAATGTCGCCTTTCATGGCTGGGGCCTGCCTTAATTAACTGTATATACGGCAGAGTTTGATCCGCACGTTGCAGACTGTCAAACCTAAGTATTTGAATAATATATGAAAATCAATCGGAATAAGAATGTTTGTGTTCCGCGTCTCGGGGCTAACCACTTGAATTTTAGGCATAAAAAAACCGGACACTAAGTCCGGTTCTTTGAAATCTGTACATTACGCAGCTGAAAATTCAACCGGGAAACTCATTGCGGCCTGACTGGTTTGCAGTGAAGCCAGGGTTTCGCGAACCACTTGCTTGGCCAAGCATGCACATTTACCGCATTGGCTAGCGACACCTGTTGCTTCGCGCACTTCGCGGTAGCTGCAGCAACCCTCGTAGATTGCGTCGCGAATTTTTCCATCGGTGACGCCAGTGCAAAGGCAAACGTACATAAATAAGAACCATCGCTGGTTGGGATTCAATACAAGGATCTTAATGTTAACGAGAATGATTGTCAAAGTACCTTGAGTCTCAATTGAGGCTTGTGGGCGCTGTGCTGACGAACGGTCTCGATGATTCTGCTTTCAGGGCCTGAAAAAGGGTTAAGGCCCGTCCAGACGGGCGGTGTATGATGACCGGTCATTTTCACGCAGGAGCGGGTCGGCTGAGTACCATTAACCGATGGTGGCACCGACCGGATCCTGTTTTTCACGCAGCACACCAGGAGATATCCAATGAGCGTACTCGTAGGCAAACAAGCCCCTGACTTCACCGTCGCAGCCGTACTTGGCAATGGCGAAATCGTTGACAGCTTCACACTGTCCACCGCCATCAAAGGTAAATATGGCCTGGTGTTCTTCTACCCGCTGGACTTCACTTTCGTTTGCCCGTCCGAGCTGATCGCTCTGGACCACCGCATCCCTGAGTTCCAGGCGCGTAACGTTGAAGTGGTTGCCGTGTCGATCGACTCCCATTTCACCCACAACGCATGGCGCAACACTCCAGTGAACAATGGCGGCATCGGCCAGGTGAAATACACCATGGCTGCCGACATCAATCACGCAATCTGCAAGGCCTATGACGTTGAAAACGAAGGCGGCGTGGCACTGCGCGGCGCGTTCCTGATCGACGACAAGGGCGTTGTACGCTCCCAGATCGTCAACGACCTGCCACTGGGCCGTAACATGGACGAGCTGCTGCGTCTGGTTGACGCTCTGCAATTCCACGAAGAGCACGGCGAAGTTTGCCCTGCCAACTGGAAAAAAGGCGACAAAGGCATGACCGCTTCGACCGCAGGTGTTGCAGCGTACCTGACCGAGAATGCTGACCAGCTGTAAGCGTCAGTTTCAGGCATAAAAAAACCGGACCCAGTGTCCGGTTTTTTTTAGGGCGCGATGAAAGCCTGAACGACAGGATCAGTCGTTGAAGTCTTTCCAGCCGCCCATTTGCTTCCAGCGGTTAACGATGCCACAGAACAGCTCAGCGGTTTTCTCGGTGTCATAACGAGCCGAGTGCGCTTCACGCCCATCAAAATCGATATCAGCTGTCTGGCAGGCTTTGGCCAATACTGTCTGACCATACGCCAGGCCTGCGAGCGTAGCGGTGTCAAAGCTTGAGAACGGGTGAAACGGGTTGCGTTTCATGTCCAAGCGAGCGACAGCGGCGTTGAGGAAACCCAGGTCAAAGCTGCTGTTATGGCCCACCAGGATGGCACGCTTGCAACCGTTGGCTTTCAAGGCCTTGCGCACGCCACGGAAGATGTCGGTCAGGGCCGTCTCTTCGCTGACAGCCATGCGCAGTGGATGGTCGAGCTTGATGCCTGTGAATTCCAGTGCTGCAGCTTCGATGTTGGCGCCTTCAAACGGCTCAACACGGTGGAAGTAGGTGTGCTCCGGGAACACAAAGCCTCTTTCGTCCATGCCGATCGTGACGGCTGCGATTTCCAGCAAGGCATCAGTAGCGCTATTAAAGCCACCGGTTTCAACATCGATTACGACCGGTAGATAGCCGCGAAAACGCTCGGCCATCGGGTGGCGCGATCCGCCGCCATGGCCGCCTTCGTGTTCGTCATCATAATGGTCGTCACTCACAGCTGTTCCTCCAGCAGGCGCCAGCGCAGTGTTTCACCGGCGCGCAGCGGAATTACGGTCAACTCGCCGAAAGGCAGGCTGTTTGGGGCGGTCCACTCCTGGCGAACCAGGGTGATGTGTTCGGTGCTGGCGGGCAATCCGTAGAAGCGCGGGCCGTTCAGGCTGGCAAAGGCTTCCAGCTTGTCCAGGGCATTGCGCTGCTCGAAAGCTTCGGCGTACATCTCGATGGCCGCATAAGCGGTGTAGCAACCGGCACAACCGCACGCCGCTTCTTTGGCGTGCTGGGCGTGGGGTGCAGAGTCTGTACCCAGGAAGAATTTCTCGCTGCCACTGGTGGCCGCATCCAGCAGAGCTTCCTGATGGGTGTTGCGCTTGAGAATCGGCAGGCAATAGAAGTGCGGGCGGATTCCGCCAACCAGCATGTGATTGCGGTTGTACAGCAGGTGATGAGCCGTAATGGTTGCGCCGACGTTGGCCGAGGCCTCGTTGACGAACTGCACCGCGTCAGCGGTGGTGATGTGCTCAAACACGACTTTGAGTGTCGGGAAGCGATCTACAACGCGGCGCATATGCTCGTCGATGAAGATTTTTTCGCGATCAAAGACGTCCACACCGGCGCGGGTGACTTCACCGTGGATCAGCAAGGGCATGCCAACTTCAGCCATGACCTCGAGGACCGGGAAGATCGCGTCGATGCTGGTAACACCTGAGTCGGAGTTGGTCGTTGCCCCAGCCGGATACAGCTTGGCTGCATGGACGAATCCGCTGGCCTTGGCCGTACGAATGTCTTCTGGCTGTGTTCGGTCAGTGAGGTAAAGCACCATCAGCGGCTCGAAACGGCTACCGGCCGGGCGAGCAGCCAGAATGCGCTGGCGATAGGCATCGGCTTCGGCAGCATTACGCACCGGAGGTACCAGGTTGGGCATGATGATGGCGCGGCCAAAAGTGCGCGCTACATCCGCAACCGTGTGAGGCAACACAGCACCATCGCGAAGATGTATATGCCAGTCGTCGGGACGCAGCAGGGTCAGGCGGTCAGACATTGGGAATTCCAGGCGGGTCAAACTGATGTGAATGCTACCGGAAAAGACTCTATCAGGCACTCGCTATCAAGTTTTGTGATTGCTGACCGATATCTCATCAATCTGTGGACTGTTTTTTTGCAGTGCAAGCCTGTGGAGCCTCCCGTGCGCCAGCATTATTTCATCCTGCTCAGTATGTTTGCCAGCCTGCCCGCCATGGCTCTGACCTTTCAGACTCGGCTGGAGAATATCGAGTGGAAAGTGGAAGGCGACAAATTCGAGTGTCGGCTGATCCAGCCCATTACTGATTTCGGCTCCGGGGCCTTTGTGCGTCGAGCCGGGGAGCAGGCCGTTTTTCGTCTCAATGCCTACAACTCTATGCTGGGGGAGGGGTCTGCGAAGCTATTGGCCGCCGCCGCACCCTGGCAGCCGGGCCGCGGCGACATTGACTTGGGCTCGGTGCGAATTGGCCGTGGGCAGATATTGTTCAACAGTTCCCAGGCCCAGGCCGCCAGCTTGTTTCGTGGGCTGATTGAAGGGCGTAGCCCGTTGGTCAGGCACTACTCGCGCGATGGCAATGTTTCGGAGGTTCGCCTGTTACCGGCCAGATTTCGCCAGGCCTACGGGGATTACGAGGCGTGTACCACCAAGTTGTTGGCGAAGAACTTTGAGCAGGTCAGGCAAAGCCAGGTCGGCTTTCCTGGCGGGGGTACCGAGCTGGATGCGAAGGCTCGGATCAACTTGCAAGTCATGGTGGAGTACTTGAAGGCAGACCCTACGGTCAACCGCGTCATCCTGGACGGTTATTCCGATAATCAGGGCAATCGCTTGACCAACCGCGAGCTGTCACGGCGACGGGCATTGGCGGTGATGGACTTCTTCAAGGAGAAGGGGCTCCAGGAGTCTCAGATCACAGTCCGTTTTCATGGCGAACAATACCCCTTGGCACCCAACACAACCCGGGCAAATCGTGAGAAAAATCGTCGGGTCAGCGTGCGTTTGGAGCGTGTACCAGAGCCAGAAAAGTCTGTGCCTTCTGTAGGCGTCAGCAATTCTGCGGCGATTTCCTGACGTGACCGTCTGGTCGCTCCTTTGACATTATCTGTCGCTTTGTCGTCTTAAGCTGTCGCGCCTCTGTAAATTCATGGATATGGGCGGTAGACTGTTCGGCTTTTCGAACAACCCGTGGAGTGATGGCATGGCGGACGTAAACAAGGTCGTTCTGGCTTATTCGGGCGGCCTGGACACTTCGGTGATCCTGAAGTGGCTGCAGGATACTTATAACTGTGAAGTCGTAACCTTTACCGCTGACCTGGGTCAGGGCGAAGAGGTCGAACCTGCACGTGCCAAGGCGCAAGCCATGGGCGTCAAGGAAATCTACATTGATGACCTGCGTGAAGAGTTTGTTCGAGACTTCGTTTTCCCGATGTTCCGTGCCAACACCGTTTACGAAGGCGAGTACCTGCTGGGTACTTCCATTGCTCGTCCGCTGATCGCCAAACGCCTGATTGAAATCGCCAACGAAACAGGCGCAGACGCCATTTCCCACGGCGCAACGGGTAAAGGTAATGATCAGGTTCGTTTCGAACTGGGTGCCTATGCCTTGAAGCCAGGGGTGAAAGTGATTGCTCCTTGGCGTGAGTGGGACTTGCTCTCCCGTGAAAAGCTGATGGATTACGCTGAAAAGCACAATATCCCGATCGAGCGTCACGGCAAGAAGAAGTCTCCGTACTCGATGGATGCCAACTTGCTGCACATCTCTTACGAGGGCGGTGTGCTGGAAGACACGTGGACTGAGCACGAAGAAGACATGTGGCGTTGGACCAAGTCTCCAGAAGACGCGCCGAACACGCCGACTTATCTGGAATTGACTTACCGCAACGGCGATATCGTCGCTCTGGACGGCGTCGAAATGACCCCGGCCACTGTGCTGGCAACACTCAACCGTATTGGCGGCGAGAACGGTATCGGTCGTCTCGATATCGTTGAAAACCGTTATGTCGGAATGAAGTCCCGTGGTTGCTACGAGACTCCGGGCGGCACCATCATGTTGCGTGCTCACCGTGCCATTGAGTCGATCACTCTGGACCGTGAAGTTGCTCACCTCAAAGACGAGTTGATGCCCAAGTACGCGAGCCTGATCTACACCGGCTACTGGTGGAGCCCTGAGCGCATCATGCTGCAGCAGATGATCGATGCTTCGCAGGCTCACGTTAACGGTGTTGTTCGCCTCAAATTGTACAAAGGCAATGTGATCGTTACAGGTCGCAAGTCAGACGAGTCTTTGTTTGATGCCAACATTGCAACGTTTGAAGAAGATGGCGGTGCTTACAATCAGGCCGATGCTGCCGGCTTCATCAAGTTGAATGCATTGCGTATGCGGATTGCCGCGAATAAAGGCCGCAAGTTGTTCTGATGCGTGCCGAATAAAAAGCCCCGGCCATGTGGTCGGGGCTTTTTTATGTCTTGAATTCAATGTATTACAGCGCTCTTAAAGTCAGTTGAATAGTTCCAGTACTGCCAGTGCTGGGGTGGTAAGTGATAAATATTTTAGCACCGTAGGGAGACGTATTTTTATAACGTTCGATATCCTGTTTTGACATCTCTGGCGTGATATCTGGCGGAGTACTGGTCAGCAATAAAAGCACGTCGCTCTTGCGGTTGTTAATCTTGGACTTTCGCACGGACGTCGAGCGGCTATTCAGTATTTCGTGCGCAGCGCTTTTGTATAAGCGTGGGTTTGGCGGGTTGTTCAGTTCAGGCGTTTCTTTCGTGTCAGAGTCATAAATTCGGTGGCCTTGAGGCAGGAATGTGAAGTTTTGAGGAGGGATCGAACTGAGTGTTATACCGGGTTGGTATGGGGGCGTGGCAAGTGATGTGCCTGTGCGGTTATGAGGGTAGGTACGAGGCGTATAGGAAGTCATAGTTAAAGGCAACGCTGCCTTGGATAAATCAGCCGGGGTGTAGAGTGTTTTGTTGTTGAAGTTCAGGGTCAGGAAAAATAACGTAATCAGTAGTAAGGGGAAGATAATTAAAAACCAAACATACTCTTTCTGATGTGCACTGTCGATGTACGGCAATGATACCGCTGCCGATGCTTCGGTCAGCATCGAAAAAACAGCAATTATGCTCAGAGGGTTATTGATTTTTAAAGTGTTCTTTATCATGGGATAACCTTTCTGGGGGGTAGTTGAAGTAAAAGGCTGGCGCACAGCGCTGGAGGGGGCTCCTGTAACGGAGGGAACTGATGCTTTGCTTTAGGGGCCTGTTTCTATAAATTTAGACACTGGATATTGAAGCTGCAAACCCAGTCCAGGTTTTGAGTGTGACGTCTATAAGGTGGATCTTTCGGTTTTTTAGTTTGCTTCAATTGTTTGTAGGAATGCTGCAGTTATCTATAGTGAATCCCATAGGTGTTGTTGTTTATCTGGCGTAATTACATGTAGGTTTTTTATCTTGAGTTTGAATAAGCTGTAAGATATAGCGCCAAATGATTTTTGTTGGGCTTTTTTAAACGGTTTTTTCGTTGTGTGTCTTTTTGGAAGGTAAGCAGGGTTTGGTATTCTTTTGATATGGATTCATATTTGGGTGGTTTCTGAATGATCTGTAGTCCTATTCTGTAAGTACAGATTTCTGATATTTTCTCCTGAAAACAATAGTAGATTCCATCGGGTGAGTATTTAGTAGGTTGGATTATTGTGTTTTATGGTTTTTGCGTGAGGGAGGATGTGTTGTTTTGATTGGTTTGGATAATGGTTGGGTGTTGGGCGGGCTTTACCAATGCTGGGTTTAAATTTTGGATTTAACTGAAGAATGTTGGCTGTGCAAAGGTGCTGCTAATATTAAATGTGTATGTGCTTTTAATGTGCCGGTGGGTGTTGCTGGTGATGTGTGTGCATCTGGGTTTGCTTGGAATGTATTGATTGAATGTTTAATGTTTGAAGGCTATTTCTGTAGGTTAAATCTTCAATATTTGTAGGAAATGTCTTTGGATGCGGATGCGTGAGGGGGCGCTATGCCCAGTTTGTTATGACTAGGCTATGGTGCTGGTTCTAAAAATTCGAACAGCGATAAATTGGAATTGCCCATGAATAAAGTGCTGATCGTGGATGATCATCCTGTAATTCGTCTTGCTGTGCGTATGCTCATGGAACGACATGGCTATGAAGTCATCGCAGAGACGGACAATGGTGTGGATGCTTTGCAACTTGCGCGTGAACACGCGCCAGACATTGTGATTCTGGATATAGGAATACCTAAACTTGACGGGCTTGAAGTTATTGCGCGGCTGTCCACACCAGCAGTGCTTATCAAGGTGCTGGTGCTGACCTCGCAAGCTCCCGGTCATTTTTCCATGCGCTGCATGCAGGCAGGTGCAGCGGGTTATGTTTGCAAGCAGCAGGACTTGACCGAGCTGTTGAGTGCAATCAAGGCTGTGCTGTCGGGTTATAGCTATTTCCCTAATCAGGCGCTGCACTCAGTGCGTTCAAGCCTGGGCAATGCGAGTGAGGCTGATATGGTCAATCGCCTTTCGGGTCGGGAGATGATGGTGCTGCAGCAGCTGGCACGGGGGAAAAGCAACAAGGAAATAGCCGATGGCATGTTCCTTAGCAACAAAACGGTGAGTACCTACAAAACCCGACTTCTCTTGAAACTCAATGCCCGCTCGCTGGTAGATTTGATCGAACTGGCCCAGCGTAATGGCTTGGTGTGAGGGGGAGGGAATAGGGAAGTGACACCCAAAGCCCCCCCAAGAAAAGCCTCCGCTAAGGAGGCTTTTGATATTGCGTGATGGAAGTTAAAGATCGTATCCATAATCTTCGAGCTCTTTCCTGAGCCGTTTTTCTTCCAGAAGCGCGTCAATGGTACGGCGTTTGGCCAAATTGGTTTTTGCCACCTCGACGACAGGCTCCACTGCATCGTCTGGATCGACGACTGCAAAATCTTCTTCTACTTCCAGTTCTTCTTTGCCAGTGCTCATTTAGTTCACTCCAGGCCAAGACAGTCAATGGCGCCCCTTATAGCGATAATCGCCGCTCGGGTAAAAAAGATTTTCTCAATCGATCAGCCCATAAAATATCTATTACTCAATCATCAGAGGTTTTTTGCTTGAATTCGCACAGATCCTCTATGCGGCAGCTTCCGCACCGGGGCTTGCGTGCCTGACACACATAGCGCCCATGCAAGATGAGCCAGTGGTGGGCGTCCAGCAAATACGGTTTGGGCACGTGCTTCATCAAGTTCTTTTCGACCTCGACCACGTTTTTGCCCGGCGCAATCCCGGTTCTGTTGCTGACCCTGAAAATATGGGTGTCTACGGCCATGGTCAGTTGCCTGAAGGCGGTGTTGAGCACTACATTTGCCGTTTTTCTACCCACCCCAGGAAGCGCTTCAAGCTCTTCTCGCGTCTGCGGAACCTGGCTGCCATGGCGTTCAATCAATAAACGGCAGGTCTCAATCACGTTTTTGGCCTTGCTGTTATACAGGCCAATGGTCTTTATGTACTGCGACAGTCCTTCTACTCCGAGAGCGTAGATGGCTTCTGGTGTGTTGGCGACTGGAAACAGTTTGGCCATCGCTTTGTTCACGCTCACATCTGTGGCCTGGGCGGACAGAATCACCGCAATCAGGAGTTCGAAAGGAGATGAATAGGCCAGCTCGGTCTTTGGCTCAGGATTGTCTTCGTGAAATCGGCGGAATATTTCAAGGCGCTTTGCGGCGTTCATGGGTAAAACACTTCCTGGATAGCTGTCCGTTAAACGAAGAGGCGCTTGCTTGTGGTGGGAAAATCTATCAGGCCTTGGCCGGCTCCAGCGCGTTGAGTGTTAATTCTGCCTGAGTGACAGCATCGGATAAAAGGTTCAACTGCGCGGTGGACTGCTCCTGGGTTATGGCCTTTTTAAGTTCGGCGCGGCGCATGGCCAGCTGGATTTTTGCGCGTTTGAGTTCTGCGGTATTTGCAGCGGGCACAGTCACTGACACCTCGGCAGCAGGCTCCAGTTGTGCCAGTGCGTGTTCGGCAGATTCAAACTGTTGCTGCAGGGTTACAAGCTGGGATTGCTGTTGTGCCGTTGGAGGGTGGCCGAACGCCTTGAGCGACTTGTTCAGTTGGGCGCGTGCCATGGCGAGTGTGACCTTGGCTTTTTTAAGCGCTGCGTCATTGAGGTTGGACAGTTCTGCCCCCGGGCTATCCGGGCGTGTGCCACTGGCAGTTACTGCTGGTGGGCGCTGGGCCCGCGCGAGGCGTTCAGCCTGTCTGTGTTGCTCTTCGCGGCGCAGACGCTCGTCACGTACTTCATAGCGTCCGCGGGCATGGTCACGCTTTTGGTTGCGGGCGTTGTATTGCACTGAGTCGTGAGCGAGGCCACCGACAATCGGGATTACATTTGCAGGCAGGGGGCGCATTTCTATGCAGTCAACCGGGCAAGGGGCTACACAGAGGTCGCAGCCGGTGCATTCGTCGACAATGACGGTGTGCATGAGTTTGGCCGCGCCCAGTATGGCGTCAATCGGGCAGGCCTGAATGCACTTGGTGCAACCGATACATTCTGCTTCGCGAATGTAGGCCACTTGCGGTGGGGCTTCACCGCGATCGGTATCCAGTTGCAGCACAGGAATGCTGAGCAAGTGGGCCAGTGCGGCAATGGTTTCGGTTCCACCAGGGGGGCACTTGTTGATTGCCTCGCCTTGGGCAATGCCTTGCGCATAAGGTTTGCAGCCGGGATGGCCGCACTTGCCGCATTGAGTTTGCGGTAATAAAGCATCAATACGTTGAATCAGGCTCATGGTGTGATCAGTCCAGCTACAGCGGGTCGCATCTGGGCGACACTCAACATGCGCAGAAAAAATAAGGGCGTGCGGTCAAGGTCGGTCGGCTCAAGCGAATGCGGCTGATTATCCGACATGACGGGGAGGGCGGCTACTGATGATCAGCGTCTGGTGGCCTGCTGGCCGCCAGACGCTGCGAGGGGGGGGCGGTGTTACTTGATACGTTGACCTGGTTTTGCGCCGCTATCCGGGCTCAGCAGGTAGATTTCTTCCCCGCCAGGGCCGGCAGCCATCACCATGCCTTCGGACATGCCGAAGCGCATTTTGCGTGGCTTGAGGTTGGCAATCATCATGGTCAGACGACCTTCGAGTTCGGCCGGATTCGGGTACGCACTTTTGATCCCCGAGAACACGTTGCGTTGCTCGTCACCAATATCCAGCGTCAGGCGCAGCAGTTTGTCGGCGCCTTCAACGGCCTCTGCCTTGAGGATCAGCGCCACGCGCAAGTCCACTGCGGCGAAGGTATCAAACTCGATCTCTGCGGCCAGCGGTTCCTTGACCAGTTCGCCGTTGCCCTGCGGGGCAGCGCTACCGGTGTCGGTCTGGCTTGCAATCAAATCTTCTTTCGAGGCATCTGTCATGGCTTGAACCTTGACCGGATCGATGCGGGTCATCAGCGGCTTGAAGGCGTTTAGCTGATGATTGGCCAGCAACACGTTGTGATCGTTCCAGATCAAAGGCTCAACGTTCAGGAACGCCTCGGCATCGGCTGCGAGCACGGGCAATACCGGTTTGAGGAAGATGATCAGTTGGCGGAACAGGTTGATGCCCAGGGCACAGACAGCCTGAACTTCATCTTGCTTGCCTTCGACCTTGGCCATTGCCCAAGGTGCCTTGTCGGCAATCCAGGCGTTGGCGCGGTCAGCAAGCGCCATGATTTCACGCATGGCGCGCGCAAAGTCGCGGGCTTCATACGCTTCGGCAATGCTGGGTGCGGCGGCCAGGAACGCTTCGGTCAGTTCGGGTGCAGCATTGCCCTCGACCATTACCCCGGCGTTGCCCTTGTGAATGAAGCCTGCGCAACGGCTGGCAATGTTGACCACTTTGCCGACCAGGTCGGAGTTGACCTTCTGAACGAAGTCTTCCAGGTTCAGGTCCAGGTCATCGACGCCGCGGCCCAGTTTGGAGGCGTAGTAGTAACGCAGGTATTCCGGTGCCAGGTGGTCCAGATAGGTGCGGGCCTTGATAAAGGTGCCGCGGGATTTGGACATTTTCTGGCCGTTGACGGTCAGGTAACCGTGAACGTTGATGGCGGTTGGCTTGCGATAGCCTGCGCCTTCGAGCATTGCCGGCCAGAACAGGGCGTGGAAATTGACGATGTCCTTGCCGATGAAGTGGTACAGCTCGGCGGTGGAATCCTTGGCCCAGTACGCATCGAAATCCAGTTCAGGACGGCGTGCGCAGAGGTTCTTGAAGCTGGCCATGTAGCCGATTGGCGCATCCAGCCATACGTAGAAGTATTTGCCTGGGGCGTCCGGAATCTCGAAACCGAAGTACGGCGCATCGCGGGAGATATCCCACTGTTGCAGGCCGGCATCCAGCCATTCGGCGATCTTGTTGGCTACTGCATCTTGCAGGGCGCCGCTACGGGTCCAGCTTTTGAGCATGGCATCGAAGTCGGGCAGCTTGAAGAAAAAGTGTTCGGAGTCCTTGAGCACCGGAGTGGCGCCAGAGATTGCCGATTTCGGGTTTTTCAGATCGGTGGGTGCATAGGTTGCGCCGCACTTTTCGCAGTTGTCGCCGTACTGATCATCCGTGCCGCATTTAGGGCATGTGCCCTTGATGAAGCGATCGGCCAGGAACATTTTCTTTTCCGGGTCGAAGTACTGGGTGATCGAACGGGTAGCGATATGCCCGGCTTCGCGCAGCTTGATGTAGATCGCACTCGACAGCTCACGGTTTTCTTCGGCGTGGGTCGAATGGAAATTGTCGAAGTCAACGAGGAATTCGGCAAAGTCGGCGCTGTGTTCAGCCTGGACGTTGGCGATCAGTTGCTCGGGGGTGATGCCTTCTTTCTCGGCGCGCAACATGATGGCCGAGCCGTGGGCGTCGTCCGCGCAGACATAAGTGCATTGA
This sequence comes from Pseudomonas sp. NKUCC02_KPG, assembly GCF_019345465.1. Lineage (GTDB taxonomy): Bacteria > Pseudomonadota > Gammaproteobacteria > Pseudomonadales > Pseudomonadaceae > Aquipseudomonas. The sequence goes on along the minus strand of NZ_JAHKRC010000001.1, from coordinate 246,362 downwards.
TTGCCGCGAAGTTTCTGGAAGCGCACCCACATATCGGTCTGGATGTACTCAAGCATATGGCCAAGGTGAATTGAACCATTGGCATAGGGCAGGGCGCTGGTGACGAGGATCTTGCGTGGCTCGGACATGGGGCTCGGCTACTTGATGAGACGGTGGTCGGCCACTATAAAGCGCCGAGCGATATATTTCACCCCGTGGCGGTGTATCTGATCGTTTACGCTGATTTTGACTGTTTCGAAAGCCTGCTTCCGTTGGTCTATTACAGGTACGATAGCGACCTGTTTTACTCAGTCTTTACGGGAGTTGCCCATGAGCGCAGTCAATCGCGCAGCGGTGGAGGCCGTCCTTCGCCAATACACCGACCCTTATTTGAATCAGGACCCGGTCAGTGCCGGATGCATTCGTACCATCGAGATTCAGGGCGAGCGCGTCAGTGTTCAGCTTGAGTTGGGCTATGCCGCTGGCTTGTTCAAGAGCGGTTGGGCGCAAGTGTTGCAAACGGCTATCGAGAATATGGATGGCGTTACCTCGGCCAAGGTCGATATCAGCTGTGTGATTTCGGCGCATAAGGCGCAGGCGCAAATCCCGGGTCTGGCCAATGTGAAGAACATTGTGGCAGTGGCCTCCGGTAAAGGCGGTGTGGGCAAATCTACGACCGCTGCCAATCTGGCTCTGGCGTTAGCGCGAGAAGGTGCGCGGGTGGGGATCCTGGATGCGGATATCTATGGTCCGAGCCAGGGAGTCATGTTCGGCATTGCCGAAGGTACTCGGCCAAAGATCCGTGATCAGAAGTGGTTTGTGCCCATTGAGGCTCACGGTGTTGAAGTGATGTCGATGGCTTTTTTGACTGACGACAACACGCCGATGGTCTGGCGCGGCCCGATGGTGTCGGGTGCGCTGTTGCAGCTGGTGACGCAAACGGCCTGGAATGATCTCGATTACCTGGTCATTGATATGCCGCCGGGTACCGGCGATATCCAGCTGACGCTGGCGCAAAAAGTCCCAGTGACCGGTTCGGTGATCGTGACTACCCCGCAGGACCTGGCTTTGCTGGATGCACGCAAGGGTGTCGAGATGTTCCGCAAGGTGAACATTCCGGTGCTGGGCGTGGTGGAGAACATGGCGGTCCACATTTGCTCGAACTGTGGTCATGCAGAGCATCTGTTTGGCGAGGGCGGTGGCGAGAAGCTGGCGACGCAATACGGCGTTGAGGTATTGGCCTCGTTGCCGCTGTCGATGGAAATTCGCGAGCAGGCCGATAACGGCAAGCCAACAGCGGTTGCAGATCCCAATAGCCCGATTGCGTTGATCTATCAGGAATTGGCTCGCCAGGTAGGGGCGCGGATTGTTCTGCATGAAGCGGCTTCGCAGGCCATGCCGACCATTACTACCACTGACGACTGAATTGTGACGCAATACCTGTAGTCGCTGACGAGGTACGAGGCTGCGATAAGGCCCGCAGGGCCTTCAAAAATGGGGGCCGATACGCAGCCCATCGCCGCCTCGTGCCTCGTCAGCGACTACAAAATCGTGCCCGGGTTTATTGCAGGCATAAAAAAACCCCGCTTTTAAGGGCGGGGTTTTTTACTGGATCAGTACAAGTTAGATAACTTGAACTTCCTCAGCTTGCATGCCTTTCTGACCGCGGGTAGCGATGAAAGAAACCTGTTGGCCTTCTTTCAGGCTTTTGAAGCCGTCGGATTGGATTGCTTTGAAGTGAACAAACAGGTCGTCACCGGATTGTGGAGTGATGAAGCCGAAGCCTTTTTCATCGTTGAACCACTTAACGGTACCAGTTTGGCGATTAGACATGGTGTAACTCCTTGGACAAAGATAACTGCGACGCAGGAAAAGCCCTGGCCGAGACTGAGTGCAAAGAGCAGGAAAAATTCTTGGAGATGGTTGGATCGAAATTCAACATATCGTGTAGAGATTCTCAGTGACACAAGCAGCACAGTGGCGCCACCTTAACGCTTTTTTCCGAACGTGCAAAGGGTCTTTGCGAAGGTTTCTCTAAAAACGTGACTGACGGTTGCCCTCACAGCCTGTATTCACGGCATCTACAGCTATTTTCGATATTTTTGCCCCAGACTTTTGAACCGGGCCCTAGGGGGCGGTAAGATGCCCGACAGAATTTTCTACCTCGCTATTCAGGACACCCGCCATGAGCATCAAACCAGACAAGTGGATTCGCCGCATGGCGCAAGAGCACGGCATGATCGAACCTTTCGTCGAGCGTCAGGTGCGTGAAGAAGGCGAGAACCGTCTGATTTCCTACGGCGTATCGAGCTACGGCTACGACGTTCGTTGTGCAAACGAATTCAAAGTGTTCACCAATATCAACTCGGCGACCGTTGATCCGAAGAACTTCGACGCGGGCAGCTTTGTTGATGTCACCAGCGACGTCTGCATCATTCCGCCCAACTCCTTCGCTCTGGCACGCACGGTTGAATACTTCCGTATCCCGCGCAACGTGCTGACCATCTGCCTGGGTAAAAGCACCTACGCTCGTTGCGGCATCATCGTTAACGTGACGCCGCTTGAGCCTGAGTGGGAAGGCCACGTAACGCTGGAGTTTTCGAACACCACGACATTGCCTGCCAAGATCTACGCCAACGAAGGCGTGGCACAAATGCTGTTCTTCGAGTCCGATGAAGAGTGCGAAGTGTCGTACAAGGACCGTGGCGGCAAATATCAGGGCCAGCGCGGCGTGACCTTGCCACGCACCTGACGAACAGAGGGAATTCTTGAGCGATAAAGCACTCTATTGAGTGTATTTCCGGTTACGCATCCAGCGAGCCGGATCATCGCTCAGGAGTGCCTCATGAAGATTGATCCGAGTATCCGCGCCCAACTGGCAAACCTTGAGCCTAATCAGGTAGGGGTGCTGGCGTGGTCTCTGCTTGCCTTCCCACAGTTGCATGCAGGTGGCATCCCCGGCCAGCCTGATCCCGATTCCCCGCAACCGATCGAACCCGAACCGGGCGTGCCAACGCTGCCTGACGAGCCACCGCCTGCCCCGATTGCGTGAATATTGACTTGCCCTGAACCGGTCGGCTCAAGGCGAAAGCAGATAGCCGCTGCGGTAAGTGTCGCGGCCCGCCACGTGGGCTATCACCATACCTGCAGTGGCCATTCGCCGAAGTGAACGGGCGTAGAGCAACCCCGGGTGGGTGCAGTAGACCGGTGTGAGCCGGTCGCTGATCGGGTCAATGATTTCGGCAATCAACTGCCCAGCGCTCAGGTAGTCGCCTGGCTTGGCACTGAATACCAGCAAGCCGCCCACAGGTGTCGCCACGGGCTCCACGCCGCCCAAGGGGGTTGCGGGGTAGAGCAGGGGCGGCAAAGGCCCGGCTTCGCCGTCAATCGCGCCAAAATCGATCATGTAGTCAATCAGTGCCTGACAGTCGTGCTCTGCATGCTCGTGGCTGACGTCACCCAGGCCGCGCAATTCCAGGGTCACGGAGATGCTGCCCTGCGGAATCGCGAAGCAGTGCTCGAAGCGCTTCTGTAGCTGCCACCACAGCAGGGTGAAGCACTCGTCGAACGACAGTCCGCCGGAGTCTGTCGCCAGCAAGCTGGCTTGAGCGCCGAGATAACGGGCCAGCGGTTCGAACTGCAACCAGGCCTCTGGCGTGGTGTAAAGGTGGGGCACCGCCTCATAGTCACAGTGCAGATCCAGCACCACATCGGCATCGCAGGCCAGGGTCTGCAGAATCAGGCGTTGCGAGTGCAATTGCGTTGTTGGCACCTGGGCCGCCAGCGACTTGCGCAAGTGACAACGAATCAACTGCAGGTTATGTGCAGGGTCATTGGTTAACTGACCTTCAAGCTCGTCACCGATTTGCTCACTGAGATCGAGGAAGTTGCGGTTGAAGTTCTGCCCGCTTTGCAGCTCGTAACGGCCCAGCGGGATATCCATCAGCACTTGGTCCAGACCGGCCGGATTGGCCATCGGTACCAGCACGATTTCACTGCGCAATCGTCCTGCTGCTTCCAGTTCAGCCAGGCGCTGCTTGAGGTGCCACGCAACCAGCATGCCGGGCAGTTCATCAGCATGCAGCGAGGCCTGGATATAGATCTTGCCCCGAGGGTGGGCGGGGCCGTAATGAAAACTGTGGATATGCCGTTCAGTGCCCGGAACAGGTGCCAGCAATGGGTGAATTTGATGTCGCTGCATGGTGACGTCCTTGTAGACCGGGTGAGAAGGTCAGGCAGTAGCGTTGTGTCCCGTCAGTTCAATCCAAGCACATTCCAGCTGGCCTACAGATTATTTTTGCGCCTGTGCCATCAAGCATAAGCCCTCTCCAGCTGTGTGCAGGAGAGGGCCGCTTCGCAGCAATTACTTGCCCGGAACCAGGGTAAGGCGGGTTTTACCGTAGGTTTTTTCGAAGTTCTGCGGTTGCATGGGGAAGCCGAGGTACTGGCCCTTTAGCCACGGGTCTATGCCGTCCGTGTAGTGCGCACTGGCCGGGTTACTGGATTGGCCCGTACTGTTTTGCCCCATCATCGGTTCGATTTGCCCGAAGTCGACGATCATGCGCATGGCAGGGATCAGCGTAACGTCGAAATTTGATCCGGCGACGCTGTAAGCCGCGGTGTTGAGCGTGGTGTGATCGCCCCCTGCCATGACCGGCCCGCGAACCGTCTGGCCACTGGCATTGCGCCACTGATATTGATGCAGCTTGCCCCACTGCCATGCCCTGCGATCGCTGCCCATCAGGCTGTCACCGGCGTTGATGGCGCCCACCAGGGTGCGGGCCAGAATGGCCGGCTTGTCTTCTTTTGGCGGGGTCCGAATATCGTCCCAGAAGGGGCTGTCTTCACGGCCCAGCAAGTGGTCTGCCACCGCCGAGTAGGACAGGTTGCTGTTGGCAATGAATGCCTTCCAGCTGGCGCTGCTCTCTGGCCCCAATTCATCAAGGAAGAGCTGGCGGGTACTTTCCTGCAAAAACAGTTCATACAGCGCCGCATCGGCCGAGGTCGGGCTGAGTTTGCCGTCAAAGGCCATCAGTCGGCCGAGGGCTTCGCGGGCCTTGGCCTGATCGGTCGCGGGCAACCCTGCGATCGCCTGCTTGAGTGGCAGCGCCATCCCGGGGGCGGTCAGCATGGTCTTCAGCTTGGCCGCGAACAGCGTGGTTTGGTCGTATTGCATCGCGATCATGCTGCGAGCGTCCTGTTTGCCGCTGCCTGCCAGTTGCGCAAGGCGCTCACTGCGTTCAGGTGACAGCCACGAGTTGGACAGTTGCATGCCGTAGCCATAGGCGGCAGTTCGCTGGTTGGCCGTACCCAGCCAGCCCTGGGCCGGGTCCTGGTCGTAGGGGTGCAGCATCGGGTCGGCGTAACCCTCCCAGTCGTAGCGGCTGTCCCAGCCCGGTGACGGGAACAGGCCAAGGCCCTCGCGTCGGTTCGGATAGAGACCGGTCACCTGCCAGCCAATGTGACTGGCGTCGGCGTACAACAAATTCAGGGCCACAGCGCGTATTTCGCGGCTGGCATCCGAGGCTTTTTCGCTGTTCTGGGCGCGGGACAGGTCAAAGAACGCATCCAGGGTTTTGTCACCCTTCAAGTCCGGGGTTTGCAGGGCAAGGCCAAGGCTGCTGTTCAGCGCATTGGGTGTGCCTACCGCGCTGTTGAGCAGCGGCCCGTGGCGGGTTTCGTAAATGACCTCGCGTACCGGGCGCTGGCCTTTGACGAAAAACGTTTCGTTGCGCACCGTCGCCGGCAGCCATTTGCCGTCAGCAAGGTAGTACAGGCTGCTGCCTTGGCGTTTGAGCTTCTCCAGGAACACGTCCTGGTTATCCCCCATCGCCATGCTCATGCCCCATGCCACTTTGCCATTGAAACCGGCAAACAGCGTCGGCAAACCCGCGATGGTTGCGCCCGCAGCCTGATATTTCGGAGCGCGAATCTGTACGTAGCTCCACGCCGAAGGGACGCCGATGGGCTGGTGAATATCGTTGGCCAGCAGGCTTTTGCCGCTGCGGCTGCGTTGCGGGCCAATCGCCCAGCTACTCGACGCCGTGACGCCGGGCAGGCTCAGTTGGGTGATCTGCTCCAGAGTCTGGGTCAAGGGGCTCAAACCTTGCAGTTGGCTACCCAGGGCAAGGCCTTTGAGCTTGTCTGCTTCGCTGGTGGGCAGGGCTTCGTTGGGGTAGGTCGGCATCAGCCACGGGAGTTTGTCCGTGCCGACTTTTTGTGCAAGCGCCAGGGAGTTGAGTTCTTCTTGCAGATTGGTCGACATCCCGAAGTTCAGCAGGCTGAAAATCAGCGCCGAGTCTTCGGGTTTCCAGTACTCGACTTTATAGCTGGCGTGCGCCAGATCGGCCGGGAGCTTGTCGCGATAGCGGAACAGATAGGCGTTGACCCCGCGGGCATACACCTCGAAAAACTGCTTAAGGCGCGGGGATGCACTCTTATAGAGTTCGTCAGCGTTCTTTTTCAGATTGATGGTGCGCATCAGCCGGTCGGTTTCCAGGGCGTCGGCACCGTTCAGCTCGGCCAGTCGACCCTGTGCCAGCAAGCGCAGGCGCACCATCTGGCTGATACGGTCACCGGCGTGCACATAACCCAGGGTGAACAGGGCGTCATGAAAGCTGCTGCTTTCGATCAGCGGCATGCCCTGGCTGTTGCGACGAACCGACACATTCTGCGCCAGCCCTTTGAGCGGCTGCATGCCAGAGGTAGGTACCAGGCTTTGAGTGGTCTGATTGTTAATCTGGCAACCTGTCAAGCCCAGCAGGCTGACCACTGCCGCGGCAACGCCGAACCGGGGTAGAAAATGAGTAAGGGCTGGCGAGGCCATGGCAAAGCTCCTGCGGGGGGATGTGTCATCGAAAGCCGCTACGTTAGTGAGGCCGATGACACCGTGCAAGCGCTATCTGTAGCCGTTTCCGCAGGCTGCGATAAGGCCCGCAGGGCCTTCAAATTCATAGAGCCGCTGCGCGGTCCGTTGCAGCCTGCGCCAGCGGCTATGCAAAGCCTGATCGGGTTACTTGGGCGGGTTGATTTTATCCACCAGCGCGTAGGCCCGTTCAGTGGCCGGGCGTGCCTTGATGCGCTGGAACCACACCTTCAGGGCAGGGAAATCGTCCAGGTTCTGGCCTTGCCACTCATGGGGCACGATCCACGGGTAAATCGCCATGTCGGCAATGCTGTACTCGGCCCCGGCCACAAAGTCCCGACCCTCCAGTTGTTTGTTCAAGACACCGTACAGGCGGGCCGTTTCATCGGTGTAGCGCTTCATCGCGTACGGGATTTTTTCCGGTGCGAAACGATTGAAGTGATGATTTTGCCCGGCCATGGGTCCCAGGCCGCCCATTTGCCAGAAAAGCCATTGCAGGGCCATCTGCCGACCGCGCAGATCCTTGGGCAAAAATTGCCCGGTTTTTTCCGCGAGGTACAACAAGATAGCGCCGGACTCGAACAGCGACAGCGGTTCGCCGCCGTCGGCCGGAGCCTGGTCGACAATGGCAGGGATGCGATTGTTTGGGGCGATCTTCAGGAAGTCCGGAGCGAACTGTTCATTTTTACCGATGTTGATCGGGTGAACCTTGTAGGGCAGGCCAGCTTCTTCAAGAAACAACGAGACTTTGTGGCCGTTGGGCGTGGTCCAGTAATAAAGATCGATCATGAAGGGCTCCAAAAGGAAATAATCACGCAGCAAGCAATGGCCGTCAGAGGTGGCCGTTGGCTGTGGGTTGTCAGTTTTACTCCCAAAAGAGCGTCGGATGAAAGCCGGTGATGGATTCTTGATCTGAATTTTCATTGCGCAAAAACACAAACGCCGCACATGCCCAAGGCAGGTGCGGCGTTTGCAGAGCGCCCCGTGGGATCAGGCGCCGTGGCACTTCTTGAATTTTTTGCTGCTGCCGCACGGGCAAGGGTCGTTGCGGCCAACGTCTTTCAGTTCGTTGCGCACAGGCTCTTGAGGTGCATGGCCGCAATGCGGGCCATGTACATGACCATTGTCGTGGTCATGGGTGTGGCCATGATCATGATCGTGGTTGCAGTCGGGGCCATGAACGTGGGGTTGTTGGGTCATTGCTCAATCACTCTGGAATAAAATCACCGGGGATTATCTCGCCTTTACGCGTCACGTGCACGTCGTAACCGTAGAACAGGCCGGTTTCAAGTGTGCCCTCAAACCGGTAGGGGATGGGCCGGTCGGGTGTTTCGAGCAATTTGACCAGGGGACGCACCTGTGGCCAGAGGTTGGTGCGAACCGGGATCGTGAATTCTGCCTGGCTGTTGGGTTCCACGCTGAACCAGTGTTCTCGTTCACCTTCAGTGAGTTTTATCGTGCCCAGGTACACGGTATAGCTCAGGCCCCGCACGGTGAGTGTGGAGTCATTGGGGTTATCGATCATGAAATGCAGCTTGAAGCGTTGTTCCAGTAATTTGGCCTGAACCAGTTCAACCCTGACCAGGCGTACGTCCGGGTCCTTGTCTGCGGAGTCAAACCAGGAGACGCATCCCGACAGCATCAGGACCATCGCCAGGGCAGTTGCTTTTATTATTCGAGCCCGAGCATCCATTCCTTACCCCTCAAAGTGCCAGAATCCGGTCAGCCTATTGACTGAAAAAGCCGGCACAGCATTTTTTGAATTTAAGGCCGCTGGTGCATGGGCATGCATCGTTGCGCCCAACCTTCAGCGGTACCGTGGGGTCGATGAAATACCAGCGGCCACAGCTTTGTACAAATGACGAGCGCTCGCGGTGGCTGTGCTCACCGTTGGCGTCATGCCAGCGTGCAGTAAAGGTCACAAATGCATGTTCAGGCTGACCGCCGAACACTTCGCTGACTTCGACCGTCAGGCCCAGCCAGGTACTTTGCGCGCTCCAGTCGGCAATGGACAGCCGATCGAGCCCGGTCTGCTGCACGGGCAAGGTGGTCGCGACCAGATAGTCGATCAGTCCCAGCACATAGGCGCTGTAACGCGAGCGCATCAGTGTTTCGGCGCTTGGGGCCGGATGACCGTCATGATAGTGCCCGCAGCAGGCGTCCAGAAGGTTGCCGCTGCCACAGGGGCAAATGGATGTACTCATCGGGTTACCACCAATACTTGCCAAAATTTTCCGGGTTGGCCCAAAACCTGGCGTTGAGCCAGTCGGGTACTTGTTTGTACTCGCGCAGATCGTAAGTGAAAAGAGTCAGTACCTGCTCGTCACGCTGAAAGCGCTCATTACTTTGCAGGGCGAGTGCGAAAAAATCGGTTTCTTTCCAGTCGCAAGCCGTCAGGTCCGCCAGCACTGCGATGCGGCTGGCATTGAGGTTGCGAATCCCTCCCAACAGCTCCAGACCTGTGCGTTTGGGCAGGTGTTCCAGGCAATCGAGCACCAGGGCGAGGTCAAAGCGCTGTGCGCCAAGGTCCTGGGGCAGTGGGCCGGGCGCTGCGTGAGCGACCAGTGCCTGAGGGTGCGCAGCCTGAAAAGCGGCCAGTGCCGGGAAGCTGCTGGCGCCGACCACGAGCAAGCGTTGCGGCGCATAACGATCAAGCAGTGCTGCCAGCGCTTGCTGGGGCGTGCGTGTAGAAATACCGAGCGTCATCGAAAGTCCTCACTTAGAGCGTCCAAGACTAGCCTGCGCGAGCCTTGCGGCCTAGGGGTGCTGTCACGATGCTGGCGCATACCCCAACCGAGGTCTTTACTTTGCGGTGCATCGGCCAGACGCCGACCCTCAGGAGTGATCCCCTTATGAGCCTCATCAGAACAGCGTTACCTTTGGTTGTTCTCACCAGTGTTTTAACGGGCTGTGCCGGGTTGCAAAAAACCGATTGGCCCACCTGTGCCGCCGTCGGGGGTGTGGGCGGGGCGGCGTTGGGCGCGATAAACAGTTCAGCCTGGGCCGGGGGCGGTGCCCTGTTCGGCGCGGGCATGGCTGCCGCTTATTGCTGGGTTCACGGCGATGGCGATGCGGATGGCGATGGTGTACTGGATAGTCGCGACAAGTGCCCTGACACACCCAAGGGCGTGAAAGTCGATGACGTGGGCTGTCCGATTGTGGCCGTGGTTGTGGTGCAGGAAGTGGTCGTGGTCAAGGAAGAAGCGATTGTGGTGCGTGATGTGAATTTCGAATTCAACTCCGCCAAACTGACCGCGTCCGACAAGGACAAGCTCAATGTGATTGCTGCCCGCCTGAAAAAAGACGCAGCCAATGCGCAGCTCAAGGTCACCGGCTACACCGACAGCGTGGGTAATGAGGCATACAACCTCAAGCTGTCCAAACAGCGTGCGCAGTCAGTGGTCGAGTACTTGATCGAAAGCGGCGTGCCGCGCAGTCAGTTTGTCTCTGTGGCAGGTGCCGGCGAGGCGAACCCGATTGCCAGTAACCAGACCCCTGAAGGTCGGGCCCAAAACAGACGTACCGAGATCCTGATCGTTCGCTGAGCAGGCACCGGGTACTGAGGTTCGCCGCAGGTTTGATCACCAGGGTCAATTCTGCGGCGAAACTTTTTGTAAAGGTATCTGGCGCCGTGCTCCTGCAAGCCGTTACTGTGCGTCCAAAGAAAATCTGAAGGCGGATGTATGAAGATGCTTTGGGGGCTGGGTAAGGCATTGACGCTGGTGTTTTGGGGCGTGGTACTGATCAACCTGTACGATCCCTTGATCTACCCGTTCGATGTGTTGATTAACGCTGCTGGCAGTCTGTTGCTGCTGACCCACGCGCTTGAAATGCTGCTGTTCAAAGCCCGTCTGCAAGACCGGCCCCATCCCTGGCGTGATCGCCTGCTGATTATTGTGCTTGGAATTTTCCACGCCTACACCCTTGCTGAGCGAGAGCCCCGTCATGCGTAAGTTATGTTTGCTGGCTGCCCTGTGCAGCCCTTTTGCCCACGCTGACGTGGTACTGGTTGAAGCCAACTCGCTGATGCGCCTGCCCGCCAACGCCAGCGTGTTGCACCTGGAAAAACTCGACGTTGCAGATTACGGCACGTTATTGATTCCGGCCGGTGTCACTCAGGTCAACATCGACCAACTGCATTTGGGCCGCGAGGCGCGCATCACCCTCGTGCCGGCCGAACGCGGCATAGAGCTGCGGGTGGTCCGTGCCGAACTGGGCGAAGGCAGCCAGATCAATGCCCGCGGTGCCGCGGGCACCTTCGAAAAACCGGCACGGCCAGCACGGGACCTGAGCCTGCGCATCGAGTCACTGCAAGCGCCGCAACTGTCCATCGACGCCCGTGGTGGTACGGGGGCGCCGGGTTTTGTCGGGCTGGATGGCGGCAACGGTGAAAATCCGGGTTGTACCTGGGGTTCGGCGGGCTCAGGTGCCAATGGCGACAACGGTGGCAATGGCCAGCCGGGTGCAGCAGGGGGGCAGGTGCGGGTCGAACTGCCTCGTGACTACCCTGGCGAGCAGATCAACGTGCGGGTAGACGGTGGTGCGGGTGGCAAGCCCGGGGAAGCCGGACGCCCGGGCTCAGGCGGTAAATCCAAGGGTTGCATCGTGTACCGCACGGACGGCGGCAAATCGGGCCGTCCCGGTCTGGCCGGGCAGCCGGGTGAAGCGGGTACAGCGGGCGCGGTGACTCTTCAGCGGCTGTAATCCAGGCAAATTGTGGGAGCAAGCCTGCTCCCACACACATCGAAGTTAACCGTCAGACTCAGAAACCCGGCCGTGCCGCTGCAATGGCCACCAGTGCCAGGCCCACAAGCAGGTTGCACCCCACCAGTCGCCGGATCCGGCCCATCACCGCTGCGCCTTCTGCCCACGCCTGGGTCTCTACGGCCTTGCGCAATTCAGGCAATTGCAGCGACTGGATCCGGATAAACAGCGCCACCATCACGATGTACAGCCCCATCATGATCTGTACGTAGCGCGGAGCCGTTTCAAAACCGTTGAAGCGCATCTGCAGCAGGCCGACACCGCTGATCGGCAAAATCACCACCGCGACCCATACCCAGACAAAAAAACGTTGAAACACTTCAACCCACAGTTTTAACCGCGCAGGGCCTTCCAGGGCTGCGATTGCCGCCGGGCGCAGGATCATCCAGGCGAAAAACATGCCGCCCACCCAGATCAGGGCGGCCAATACATGCAGGCTGTAGGCGAGGGCAAAGGCGGTCATTGGGGTACTCCGTTCGGCGCGGGATGAATTAGCGGGGTATGATAGCGGCCATTCGAACCACTGAAAATTTATCCAGCGTTTCTTGCGCCCGAAGAATCATGATTAGTACCGAACTCAAAACCCAGATCCAGGGCGCTTATTCGCGTTTTCTCGAATCCAAAAGCCTTAAGCCCCGTTACGGCCAGCGTTTGATGATCGCTGAAGTGGCCAAGGTGCTGGGTGATATCGACACCGACGAAGAGAACCACCGCAGTGGCGATCCGGCTGTGGTCGCTGTAGAAGCGGGCACCGGCACCGGTAAAACCGTGGCCTATTGCCTGGCGGCCATTCCAGTGGCCAAGGCGGCAGGCAAGCGACTGGTAGTCGCCACCGCCACCGTCGCGCTGCAAGAGCAGATCGTCTACAAGGACCTGCCGGACCTGATGCGCAACAGCGGGCTGAATTTTACCTTCGCGCTGGCCAAGGGGCGTGGCCGCTACATGTGTCTGTCCAAACTCGACATGCTGCTGCAAGAGGGCCACGCGCAAACCGCGACGGCGCAGCTGTTCGAAGAAGAAGGCTTCAAGATCGAAGTCGATGAGGCCAGCCAGAAGCTGTTCACCAGCATGATTGAAAAACTGGCCGGCAATAAATGGGACGGCGACCGCGACAGCTGGCCCCAGGCGCTGGAAGACCAGGACTGGGCACGCCTGACCACCGATCACAGTCAATGCACCAACCGTCATTGCCCCAACTTCGGACAGTGTGCCTTTTACAAGGCCCGCGAAGGCATGAGCAAGGTGGACGTCATTGTCACCAACCACGACATGGTCCTGGCTGACCTCGCCCTGGGCGGCGGCGCTGTATTGCCTGACCCCCGAGACACGGTCTACGTGTTCGACGAAGGTCATCACCTGCCAGACAAGGCTATTGGCCATTTCGCCCATTACACCCGTTTGCGTTCAACGGCCGACTGGCTGGAGCAAACCGCCAAAAACCTCACCAAACTGCTTGCCCAGCACCCATTGCCGGGCGACCTGGGCCGTTTGCTGGAGCAAGTGCCGGAGCTGGCCAAAGAGATCAAGGCCCAGCAACAGTTCATGTTCGCGGCGTGTGAGCAAATTGCAGACTTTAAAGTGGGTGAAGAGCCAGAGGGTCGCGAGCGTCCCCGCCACCGCTTTATCGGCGGGTTGATTCCCGATCACATGCGTGAAATGGGTATCGAACTGAAAAAAGGCTTCTCGCGCCTGACGGATCTGTTCACCCGCCTGACCGAAATCCTCAAGGACGGCATGGACGGTGAGGTCAATATCGGCATCACCAGCAACCAGGCTGAAGAGTGGTATCCGCTGTTTGGCAGCTTGCTGTCCCGTGCCCAGGGCAACTGGGAATTGTGGACTGCCTTTACCGTCGAAGACCCTGAAGACAACCCGCCAATGGCGCGCTGGCTGACCCTGGCTGAAAGCGGTTCGCTGTTTGATATCGAGGTCAATGCCAGCCCCATCCTTGCCGCTGAAATGCTGCGTCGCAACCTGTGGAACGTGGCTTATGGCGTCCTGGTGACATCGGCCACCCTGACCGCACTGGGCACGTTCGACCGTTTCCGCATGCGCGCAGGCCTGCCGAAAGCCGCCGTTACCGCCGTGGTGCCAAGCCCCTTCCATCACGCGGATGCGGGCGTATTGCGGGTGCCGGACCTTAAAGCCGATCCGCGTGACGCGACGGCCCACACGGCGGCGATCATTCGTGAGCTGCCGGCACTGGTCGAAGGTTCGCGGGGCACCCTGGTGCTGTTTTCATCGCGCAAGCAAATGCAGGACGTGTTCGACGGCCTGGAGCGGGACTGGCGCAAGCAAGTGTTTATCCAGGGCAACCTGTCCAAGCAGGAAACCCTCAATAAACACAAGGCCCGGGTCGACGGTGGAGATTCCAGCGTATTGTTTGGCCTGGCCAGCTTTGCCGAGGGTGTGGACTTGCCCGGCGCCTATTGCGAGCACGTGGTCATCGCCAAAATCCCGTTCTCCGTGCCCGATGATCCCGTCGAGGCGGCGCTGGCGGAGTGGATCGAGGCCCGTGGCGGTAATCCCTTCATGGAGATCTCGGTGCCCGACGCTTCGCTGAAGCTGGTGCAGGCTTGCGGGCGGCTGCTGCGAACCGAACAGGATCGCGGCACGATCACTTTGCTGGACCGGCGACTGGTCACCCAGCGCTACGGCAAAGCCATCCTTAATGCATTGCCGCCTTTCAGGCGCGAAATTTCTTAAGTGCGAGTCGGCGTTATTGCCGACTTTGCTGTCTATGCTTTGACCTTCACCACCTCACAGGCCCGTTTTCGGCCGTTTGGGAGAGCCAGATCCATATGATTCGCCGTTCGCTGTCTGCTGTTTTTGCGTTGCTGGTTACGACCCCGCTGTTGGCGGCGCCTGCCGGTCAACAAACCCTGTTCAATTTCGTTCGCCCGGCAGATGTGGTGCAAGTGGCGACTACGGATGCGAGCTTGCCGCAATACAATGCGGAGCAAACGGCGGAAGGCGAAGTGCTGCGCCGCGTGATCTTCAACCCGGCCGCCGCGCCGAGCCTGCGGTTGACCCCGCAAACCGGAGTATGGGACTGGTCCCAGTCGGGGATGATGACCCTGCGCATCCAGAATGCGATGAACTGGGCGCTGACCCTGGACGTGACCGTGCAGAGCAGTAACGGCCAAACCCTGACCAGCCGTGTCGCACTGCCAGCAGGCCCGGCGCAGACTCTGCTGTTGCCATTGAAGGCCAATTCGCCTCGCAGCCAGGGCATGCGAGCCGGCCCGCCAATGCCGATGACAGTCGATGGCCAGCGCATCTTGCTGGCCGCCAGCACGGGTGACATCGATCTGAGCCAAGTGGTCTCGGTGAGCCTGTCGATCCCGCAACCGGCTGCTGCGCAAAGCATTCTGCTGGAGCGCTTCGGGGTGCAGGACGGTGAGGGCGTGATCAAAGCTGTTTATGGCTCGATCGTCGATGGCTACGGCCAGTCGACCCGTGCCAAATGGCCGGAGCGTGTGGCTAACGACGAGCAGCTCAAGGCGGCGGCAGCCAAGGAACAGCAACAACTCAAGGGCTGGCTGGCCGGACGTGCTGACCAGGATAAATATGGCGGCTGGCTCAAGGGACCAGGGTTTGAGGCGACCGGTTTTTTCCGCACCGAAAAACGTAACGGACGCTGGAACCTGATCACCCCCGAAGGTCATCCCTTTTACTCCTTGGGCCTGAACGCCGTGACGGCCAACGACAGTCAGACCTACGTCGCAGGCCGTGAGTGGATGTTCACCGACTTGCCCAAGGACGGCGCTGCGCTGGCCAGCTATTACGGTACCGCGGACAACAACAGCGGCAATGCGTCCACTCAGGGCAGGGGCTTCAACGCAGGTCGCTGGTACAACTTCTACGGTGCCAACCTGCAACGGATTTACGGCGAACCTTGCCCGTTGGCAAAAACCGAGCTAAAAACCGAGCCGGGCAGCGCCCCCGCCATTCCTTGTGCGCCTGAGGCCTTCGATGCCAAGCGCTGGCAAACCCATACCCTGGATCGACTGCAAGCCTGGGGGTTCAACACCATCGGCAACTGGAGCGACCCGCAGTTGGGCCTCAATGATCGCGTGCCGTATACCTTGCCGCTGTCGATTGTGGGTGACTACACCAGCATCAGTACCGGCGCCGACTGGTGGGGCGGCATGCCCGACCCGTTCGACCCGCGCTTTGCAATGGCCACCGAGCGCGCCGTGGCCATTGCTGCCCGTGACCATCGTGACGACCCGTGGTTGATCGGCTATTTCGCCGACAACGAACTGGCGTGGGCAGGCCCGGGTGATGATCCGAAATCCCGTTATGCGTTAGCCCTCGGCACGCTGCGCATGACCACCGACGCACCGGCCAAGCGCGCATTCCTCAAGCAATTGCGGGACAAGTACCGCAACCAGCAGGGCCTGTCCAAGGCCTGGGGTGTGGATATTCCGGCGTGGGAGCTCATGGAAGACCCGGGCTTCGAGGCGCCTTTGCCTAACGCCGAACACCCGGAAATCGAAGCCGATTACCAGTATTTCCAGAAAGTCTTCGCCGACACCTACTTCAAGACCATTGCTGACTCGCTGAAATGGCATGCCCCCAATCACTTGCTGCTGGGCGGGCGTTTCGCCGTCAGCACGCCAGAGGCCGTGGCATCCTGCGCCAAGTACTGCGATGTGCTGAGTTTCAACCTCTACACCCTGCAACCGCAGGACGGTTATGATTTTGCCAAGCTGCGCGAACTGGACAAACCGGTGATGATCACCGAGTTCAACTTTGGCTCCCGTGACCGCGGCCCGTTCTGGGGCGGTGTCACCGAAGTGGCCAACGAAGAGGCTCGCGGTCCGGCCTACAGCAAGTTCCTCAAACAGGCCGTGGCCGAGCCATCGATTGTCGGTGTGCACTGGTTCCAGTACCTGGACCAGCCGGTAACCGGTCGCCTGCTGGATGGCGAGAACGGTCACTTCGGCATGATCGGTATCACCGATTTGCCGTTTACCGGATTTGTCGACAGCGTACGCAAGTCCAACCTGCAAGCCCTCGACCAGTTGGGCCAGGAAGCGGCCAAAGCCCGGGCCGAGGAAGAAAAAGCCGCCAAGGCCCCCGTGCATGCAACCGACGACGGCAGCGGCGGACGCTCTGGCACAGGGCATGCGGGCGGTCATTCCGGCAAAGGTCACTGAGAGGTCAAACCCGATGGGCGGCGAAGTATTTCATCGCCCTGAAGGGTTTCTGCCTGTTCAATTCCCACTTTAAAACTAAGGTCCTTCACTCAACTGAATGGAGTCTTGGTCATGGAAGCTAAAGGGAAGTGTGCAAGTGGATTTGAGGCCGTTCAGCAAGCCTTCGAGGCGATCTTTGACGATCCGCAGGAACGTGGGGCAGGACTCTGTGTGCAGGTCGGTGGCGAGACGGTTGTCGATCTGTGGGCGGGTGTGGCGGACTTGGAGGGGCACAAACCCTGGCGTCACGACACGCTGGTCAACACCTATTGCGGCATCAAGCCTTTCACCGCCATCGCGGCGCTGATGCTGGTCGAGGAGGGCAAGCTGGAGCTGGATCAGACGGTTGCCCACTATTGGCCGGAATTTTCCCAGGGCGGTAAAGGGCGCATCACATTGCGCCAGGTGCTGTGTCATACCTCCGGCATCCCCGCGCTGCGTTTGCCTAACCGCACGCCCATCATGTACGACTGGGATGCCATGGCCGAGGTCGTGGCAGCGGAGCCGCTGTGGTGGCAGCCCGGGACCGATGTAGGCTACGGCGCCACCACGTATGGCTGGATCGTTGGCGAATTGATACGCCGGGCCGATGGGCGAGACCCCTGCAGGTTTATTCGTGAACGGATTTCTGAGCTCAATGCTTTGGAAGTGCATATGGGCGTTGATTCGGAGCACTTTCATCGCATTGCTGCTTTTGAACGCGCTGAAGGGAGAACGGGCGATAACTACGCGCAAGACCTGCGCACCGTGATGGTCAGCGAGCCCGAGCATGTCGCGACCCTTGCCTTTACTAACCCCTCCAATGCGTCGAGGCAAACGTCGGACCCCCGCTGGTGGGCTTATCGCCATCCCGGTGTGAATGGCCACGGCACCGCTCATGGCCTGGCCGGGTTTTACAGTGCGTTGATGGGCGGGCGGCTGGTGGGGCCTGAACTGCTTGAAGAGTTCACCCGCGAGCACAGTAACGATATAGACCGAACCCTGCTGCGGCCCATGCGCTATGGCCTGGGCTGCATGATGGAACAACTGGCCGATCCGGGAGCGTCACATCGCATGGGGCCAAAGGCTTTCGGCCATGTGGGGCTGGGTGGGCCGATATCCTTTGCCGACCCTGAGCGGGATGTAAGCTTTGGTTTCGTGACCACCACCATGGGCAGTCATGTGCTGATGGACCCGCGCGTGCAAAAACTGGCGCCTTTGGTCTACGCGGCACTTTAGGCCGGGTTGACGATGTGTAGCCTCTGCCTTCTGCAGTGGCTACAAGCGTTCTATTTCACAAAAAATCCACTTTGGCGCTGATACTTTCAGCGCCGATTCAATAACGCCCAAAAATTGTGCGTCCAGAGCGCGTTGCTCTGTTTCAAAATCCTACCGGTGCTGGAACAATGCACGCCTTGTAGAGCCATGCAGATCCAGGAGGTGCGGGTGCAGATTCAGGGTTTTCACGACCTTAAGTTCGAAGCAGTACGCGAGGCGTTTGCTGATCTTTTCAATGATCCGCAAGAGCGCGGTGCGGCACTGTGCATCCAGATCGGTGGCGAAACGGTACTTGACGTGTGGGCCGGTACGGCTGACAAGGACGCAGAGCAACCGTGGCACACAGACACCATTGCCAATCTGTTTTCGTGCACCAAAACCTTTACGGCTGTCACCGCGCTGCAACTGGTGGAAGAGGGCAAGCTGGAACTTGATGTGCCCGTTGCCCGTTACTGGCCTGAGTTTGCGGCAGCGGGTAAAGAATCCATCACGTTGCGCCAGCTACTGAGCCATCGGGCCGGTTTGCCGGCGTTGCGTGAATTGATGCCGCCAACGGCATTGTATGAATGGCAGACCATGGTCGATGCGCTGGCCGCTGAAGCGCCCTGGTGGACGCCAGGCGAAGGCCACGGCTATGCCGCGATCACCTATGGCTGGCTGGTGGGCGAGTTGATTCGCCGTGCCGACGGCCGCAGTGCGGGCCAGTCGATCATGGCGCGAACGGCCAGGCCGCTTGGGCTGGACTTTCATGTCGGGCTGGCGGATGAAGAGTTTTACCGGGTGGCCCATATCGCCCGCAGCAAGGGGACGATGGGGGATGCGGCGGCGCAGCGTCTGCTGAAGGCGATGATGAACGAGCCCACCTCCATGAGCACACGGGCATTCACCAATCCGCCGTCGATCATGACCAGTACCAATAAGCCCGAATGGCGTCGGATGGAACAGCCTGCGGCCAATGGGCACGGTAACGCCCGCAGCCTGGCCGGGTTCTACAGTGGCTTGCTCGATGGCAGCCTGCTTGAAGCCGAAATGTTCGAGCAACTGACCCGCGAGCACAGCCTGGGCGAGGATAAAACCTTGCGCACCCAGACCCGTCTTGGATTGGGTTGCATGCTGGATCAGCCGAGCGTGCCTAACGCGACCTTCGGTTTAGGGCCCAAAGCCTTTGGCCATCCAGGTGCTGGCGGGTCGATTGGCTTTGCCGACCCGGATTGTGAAGTGGCCTTTGGTTTTGTGACCAACACCCTGGGGCCTTATGTTTTGATGGACCCAAGGGCTCAAAAGCTGGTCAAAGCCCTGGCGACGTGTATCTAGTCGGGTATTTGTAGGCCGTAGGTCGGAACCCTGTAGCTTTTATGAGTGCAACGTTTTTTTATGTAGGCTTATTGCCTCTTTATTCCTAATTCATTGTGTGGATATTCAATGTCATCTAATAAGACCCTAGCTCTGGCTCTCTGCCTGGCCATTACCGGTTGCGCACAAACTCCACAGAATGACGCCGAAGGTGGCCATAAGTGGTGGCAGTTGGGCTCATCCGATCAGGCGTCGACGCCTGCCGATAAAGGCACCAGTGCTGCGGCCAAACCGGCAGACGCCAAAGTGACGCCGCCCGTAGCCAAAACTGCAGCTCCCGCTGCCAAGGCTTCGACGCCAGCACCGGCTGCCAAAACACCCGCTCCAGCTGCCGCTGCCGTTGCCAAAGACAGTGGCTCCAGCTGGTGGCCATTCGGTTCTGACTCCGCCAAGAAAGACGCCCCGGTTGAAAAGGAAAAAGTGGCAGCCGTTGTCGCACCTGCTGGCGCGTCAACCTCTACCAAAAATTGGTGGTGGCCGTTCGGTGGCGATGACAAAGCGTCCAAAACTGCCCCGGTTGGCGTGATCCCGATGCCAGACCCGAAAATCACTCAAGCCTGGCTGGATGAATACGAGCCGCGCCTGCGTGTCGCGATCAAGGACACCAACCTGCAACTGGAACGCCGCGAAAACCTGCTGATCATCGTGGCTTCGGCTGACAGCTCGTTCAAGGCGACCCGTCCTGACTTGCTGATGCCGTCGATGCTGGGCCCGTTCACTCGCGTGGCCAAAGTCGTTGAAGGCGATCCAAAAACTGCCGTGTTGGTGTTGGGACATGCGGACTCTGCAGGCGCTATGGCCGCCAATACCCGTTTGAGCCTGGATCGCGCCAAGTCAGTGGCCGCCATCTTCCGCATGAGCGGTTTGCAAGGTAACCGCCTGACTTTGCGTGGCATGGGTTCTGTGATGCCGCGCGCAGCCAACGACAGTAATGAAGGTCGTGCGTTGAACCGTCGGGTTGAAATCCTGATGACGCCGCAAGCCACGATGGTCGCGCTGGTCAGCAAATACAGCCAGCCAGCTTTGTCGCCCGCTGAACTGGTTGCTGTGCAGCCTGCAGTTCCACCTTCTGTAGCCAAGAAGAACGCAGCGGCACCGGCCAAGAAAGGCGTTGTAGCCAAGAAGGCGGCACCGGCCAAAAAAGCAGTGAAGCCAGCGCCAGCCAAGAAGCCGGTCGTGGCTAAAGCCAAAGCGGCTGCGGACAAGAAAGTTGCCGCCAACGATCAGACCAAGAACTGATTGATTCAGGGAAGGATTGCGGCATGACTCAAGCATTGGCAGATATGCGACGTGATTACACCCGTGACGGGCTGGCCGAGGCTCAAGCCCCGGCCGAGCCCTTCGCGCTGTTTCATCAGTGGTTCAACGACGCGGTCAAAACTGAACAGCCACCGGTCGAGGCGAATGCCATGACCCTGGCCACCGTCGATGCCGAGGGGCGTCCGCATTGCCGTGTGCTTTTGCTCAAAGGTCTGGATGAACAGGGGTTTACCTTTTTCACCAATTACACCAGCGCCAAAGGCCAGCAACTCGCTGAGCGTCCGTTCGCGGCCATGACTTTTTTCTGGCCAACCCTGGAGCGTCAGGTGCGCATCGAGGGGCAAGTGGTCAAGGTCACGCCCCAAGAGTCCGATGCCTATTATCAGGTTCGACCTATAGGCAGCCGGATCGGAGCCTGGGCTTCGCCGCAAAGCCAGGTGATTGCGGATCGTGACGAGCTGGTCGGTTTGCTCAAGGCCACCGAGGCGCGGTTCAGCGACACCGAGCCCCATTGCCCCGAGCACTGGGGCGGCTACCGGTTGTTGCCCCAGCGCATTGAATTCTGGCAGGGGCGGCCAAGCCGTCTGCATGATCGCCTTAACTATCGGCGTGAAGGGACTGAGTGGACTCGAGAGCGCCTGGCGCCTTAACGACGTTACTTGCGAGGGTGGCGCGCAATGCAAGATGATTATTTCGCGCTACTCTTTGCTGAAGTTTTGAAACGGCGAAACGGTTCTGTTTTTACTGTACAGACGCTGAATAAAGCCTTTTTACCCGCGCTGTACCGTGACAGGTCCCCGGCTGCGGAGTTTAATGAATCCCTGATCTTTTGGAGTTGATCCTATGCGTAAGTCTGTTCTGTTGGTTGCCGCTTTTTCTACCATGACTGTCTTGTTGGGCGGCTGCACCTCCAACCTGACCGGCGATACCTACTCCCGTGACGAAGCTCGACGTGTACAAACCGTTCGTATGGGCACCATCGTTGCCTTGCGTCCGGTGCAGATTGAAGGCACCAAGACTCCGATCGGCGCTGCAACCGGCGCTATCGTGGGCGGTGTGGGCGGCAGCGCCATCGGCGGTGGCCGTGGCAGCATCGTGACAGCTGTTATCGGCGCAGTAGCCGGTGGCCTGCTGGGTTCTGCGGCCGAATCGGGCCTGACCAAGACCCAGGGCGTAGAAATCACCGTACGTGAAGACGACGGCAGCACCCGTGCCTATGTGCAGCAGGTTGAGCCGAACCAGGTGTTCCGTACCGGTGAGCGCGTGCGCATCATGACCGTTGATGGCACCAGCCGCGTTACCCAGTAAACCGGGCGGCAGCGCTAAAACAAAACCCCGGCCAGTGCGAACTGGCCGGGTTTTTTTCATGTCCGCTGATTCAACTCAGGACGAGTGCCTGAAGGCCTGGTCGGCCCCCGACAGCGTTATGGCGATGTGATCCAGCAAGCGTTCTGCCGTGTACTTGGGCATGGCGTCGAACGCCAGCACCACTGCCAGGCCCATCACCAGCGCTGGCCGTGGAACCTTGCTGAGGTTGTATTGCTTGACGCTAAACAAAAACACACACGCGGCAACCGAACCTATCAGTGCGCCTGCGATAGCCTCCGGCAATGGGTGAATGGTATGGGCAACGTAATGGATGGCAAACCACCAGGTCCCCACTAAACCGGCTCCCAGTACTGGCCAGCGCAAACGTTGATCGAGCTGTTGGCACAGCAGATTCAGCATCACGGTGAAGACCAGGCAAGCGTTCATCGCGTGTCCGCTGAAGACGGCAATGCCCAGGTCATGCAGGCCAATGCCCCACCCCTTGAACAGGATCTTGCTCGCGCCCACGATGAAGTAGGCACACACCAGCACGCCCAACCATAGACACGCGATTTTTTTCGACGCACCAACCCATAACCAGGCAGCAATGACCAACGCTGCCGGGAACATCACGGTGATGCCTGCGTATTGCACAATCTGAAATTTATCGACCACGTTTCCCTCTTTTGGCGGTTCAGTCGCGACAAAGGCAACGCAGATGATCTGCGTTGCCTTTGTCCGGGCCAGCCCGCTCCCGCATTAAAGCAGGGTCATGCTAATGATTGTTTGCGGCTGAAGAACAGTGTGACGCCATAGCCGATCAGCGCCGCCAGGATGGAGCCGGTCAGGATGCCCATGCGGTCCATGCCCACATACTCGCTACTGCCTGCTACGAACGCCAGTGACCCCACGAACAGGCTCATGGTGAAGCCGATGCCGCACAGGATGGCGACGCCCAGCACCTGGCCCCAGTTTGCCCCAGCGGGCAGGGATGCCATGCCGGTCTTGATGGCGATCCAGGTCAGGCCGAACACGCCCACGGTCTTACCGATCAGCAAGCCCGCCGCAATGCCCATCGGCACGTGACTGACGAAACTGTGCAGGCTGACACCCGCCAGCGATACACCGGCATTGGCGAAGGCAAACAACGGCAGGATCGCGTAAGCCACCCACGGATGCAGTGCATGCTCAATGGTCATCAATGGTGACGGTTCTGAGTTCTTGGTCCGCAGCGGGATACAGAACGCCAGCGTTACACCCGCCAGCGTGGCATGCACACCACTTTTGAGCACGCACACCCAGAGGATCAGGCCGATGATCATATAAGGCGCAACTTTGATCACGCCCATGCGGTTCATCGCAATCAGGGCAATCAGGCATGCCGCTGCCAGCAGCAGCGACAGGCCGGACAGTTCGCTGGAGTAGAACACCGCGATCACGATGATCGCCCCCAGATCGTCGATGATCGCCAGGGTCATCAGGAACAGCTTGAGAGACACCGGTACGCGTTTGCCGAGCAAGGCCAGCACGCCGAGGGCGAAGGCGATGTCAGTGGCCATGGGGATTGCCCAGCCGCCCAGCGCGTCGGGGTAGTCTTTGTTGATGTACCAGTAAATCAGCGCAGGCACGACCATCCCGCCGATGGCCGCGGCCCCCGGCAGCACCACTTGCGAGGGCTTGGACAGCTGGCCTTCGAGCAGTTCGCGCTTGACTTCGAGGCCGATCAGCAGAAAGAACAAGGCCATCAGGCCATCGTTAATCCACAGCAGCGAAGGCTTGGCAATTTGCAGGGCGCCGATTTGTACCGCTACCGGCACGTCCAGAAAGGCCGTGTAGTAATGGGAAAGCGGTGAGTTATTGATGATCAAAGCCAGAGCGGCCGCGGCAATCAACAGCAGACCGCTGGCAGCTTCCAACTGAAAGAAACGAGTGAAAGTACTACGCAGAGGCAAGGTCGCTCTCCATCGATTAAGTAAAAGGTGCGACACCCTAACCTGTGGGGTTAGGGGTTAAAACAAAAACTATATTCTTTTTTGTTATAAGCAGGGGTTTGCTCTCGCATCGCCAAAGAGCCTAGCAGTTGTGTGTCAAATTGAGACAGTTCTGTGCCTGTGGCGACTGTAGGAAATGTCTTAGGATTGGTCGTTGCACACCGCACGCACATGCTGTGCTTTCCCTTTTGCTATCACGAGCCACCCTCCATGAACCAAGACCGCCAGTGGGCACGCGAAGCCATTCGTACGATTGAAGCAGACTTTCAGCGCTGTGCTGACACCCATCTGATTCCTGTGTCGCTGCCGGGTTTTGCGGGTATCGAGTTGTACTTCAAGGACGAGTCAAGCCACCCGACGGGCAGCCTCAAGCACCGTTTGGCGAGGTCATTGTTTTTATATGCCTTGTGTAATGGCTGGCTAAGGGCCGGCTCACCGGTGATCGAAGCGTCCAGCGGTTCGACGGCAGTGTCTGAAGCCTATTTCGCCCGATTGCTGGGTTTGCCCTTTATTGCCGTGATGCCTGCCAGCACCTCGCCTGCCAAGATCGAGCAAATAGCCTTTTATGGTGGCCAAAGCCATTTGGTGGAAGACCCTACCCGGATACATGCCGAGTCCGAGCGGCTGGCCCGGGAAACCGGTGGCCATTTCATGGACCAGTTCACCTATGCAGAGCGGGCTACGGACTGGCGAGCGAACAACAACATCGCCGAGTCGATCTTCCAGCAACTGCGTTATGAGCGTCACCCGGAGCCGAGTTGGCTGATCTCCAGCCCGGGCACGGGCGGTACGACCGCAACTCTGGGGCGCTATGTCCGATATCGCCAGCACAACACCCGCGTGCTGTGTGCCGACGCCGAACGTTCGGTGTTCTTCGACTTTTACCTGAGCGGTGATGCCAGTTTGCGACTGGACTGCGGCTCGCGCATTGAGGGTATCGGCAGGCCCAGGGTCGAGGCCTCATTTTTGCCGAAGGTGATCGACGCGATGGTCAAGGTTCCGGATGCCTTGTCATTGGCGGCCATGCACTACTTGGCGCAGCGCATGGGGCGACGGGTCGGAGGATCGAGCGGGACGAGTCTGATTGGCGCATTGATCGCGGCGCAGCAGATGGTTGCCAACGGTGAAAGCGGCTCGATCGTTGCGATTTTGTGTGATGGCGGTGAGCGGTATGCCACGACCTACTACGATGCGCAGTGGCTCAAGGCTCAGGGTTATGAACTGGACGCGTTGATCGGTGCAGTCAAAGCCTGCGTGGAGCAGGGCGCTGCGTTGCCTGAAGGGGTGTTGCGGGCAGGCCTCTGATGCGGGGCTTGTGGGAGGGGGCTTGCTCGCGATGCAGGCGCTGCGGTTTGTCAGGCAAACCGCAGTGATGCAATCGCGAGCAAGCTCGCTCCTGCTGCGTCAAAAACCTACGCTTCGATACCCAGAATGTCGCGAGCGACAGCCTCGGCAATCCGGATGCCGTCGACACCGGCCGACAGAATGCCACCTGCATAGCCTGCGCCTTCGCCTGCCGGGAACAGGCCCTTGACGTTGAGGCTTTGCATCGACGCATCACGGGTCATGCGCAGAGGCGACGAGGTACGGGTTTCGATCCCGGTCAGGATCGCATCATGCATCGAGAAGCCCTTGATCTGCTTCTCGAACGCCGGCAAGGCTTCACGGATGGCTTCAATGGCGTAGTCCGGCAAGGCCAGGGCCAGATCACCCAGGGATACACCCGGTTTGTAGGACGGCTCGACGCTGCCCAGGGCCGATGAAGGTTTGCCCGCAATGAAGTCACCCACCAGTTGCGCCGGTGCCTCGTAATTGCTGCCACCCAACACGTAGGCGTGGGCTTCCAGGCGTTCCTGCAGTTCGATACCGGCCAATGGCCCACCTGGATAGTCCTCAGGTGTGATGCCGACCACGATGCCCGAGTTGGCGTTGCGTTCGTTACGTGAGTACTGGCTCATACCGTTGGTCACAACACGACCCGGCTCGCTGGTAGCCGCAACCACGGTGCCGCCTGGGCACATGCAGAAGCTGTAGACCGAACGGCCGTTTTTGGCGTGGTGAACCAGTTTGTAGTCGGCGGCGCCCAGTTTCGGGTGGCCCGCGTACTTGCCCAGGCGTGCGCTGTCGATCAACGACTGCGGGTGTTCGATCCGGAAACCTACCGAGAACGGTTTGGCTTCCATGTACACGCCACGACCGTGGAGCATGCGGAACGTGTCACGGGCGCTGTGGCCCAGGGCCAGGATCACGTGGCGCGAGTTCAGCTGTTCGCCGTCGGCCAGTACCACGCCGGTCAACTGGCCGTCGTCGATCAGGACGTCAGTCACACGCTGTTGAAAACGGACTTCACCGCCCAGCGCGATGATCTGCTGGCGCATGTTTTCGACGACACCGGTCAGACGGAACGTACCGATATGCGGCTTGCTGACGTAGAGGATCTCGTCCGGGGCACCGGCTTTGACAAACTCGTGCAGCACTTTACGGCCGTGGTGCTTGGGATCCTTGATCTGGCTGTAAAGCTTGCCGTCCGAGAACGTGCCTGCGCCGCCTTCACCAAACTGTACGTTGGACTCGGGGTTGAGTACGTTTTTACGCCACAGGCCCCAGGTGTCCTTGGTGCGCTGGCGAACTTCGGTGCCGCGCTCAAGAATGATCGGCTTGAAGCCCATTTGTGCCAGCAGCAAGCCGGCGAAAATACCGCACGGACCAAAACCCACCACAATCGGGCGCTGGCTCAAGTCTTGTGGGGCCTGGCCGACGACTTTGTAGCTGACGTCTGGCGCTGGATTGACGTTACGGTCGTCCGCGAACTTGGCCAACAGCGGTGCTTCATCGCGCACACTCAGGTCGATGGTGTAGATAAAGCACAATTCGGACGATTTTTTACGCGCATCGTAGCTGCGCTTGAACAAGGTGAAATCGAGCAGGTCATCACTTTCGATGCCCAGGCGCTGCAGGATGGCAGGGCGCAGGTCTTCTTCGGGATGGTCGATCGGCAGCTTGAGTTCGGTAATTCGTAACATGACAGTGTCCAGTATCGGGGGGCCAGGTAAACCCTGGCAGAACCGCCAATTGTAAGCTGCTTCGGGGCACTATGCGGCAACAGTTGTCGGTTAGTCGTTGCGTGCGCCACCAAAATAGCCACAGCCGCGCTGGACCTGACCGTTGATCCGCAGCTCTGCACCCAGATGCTGCACGCTGCCGTCGACACTGTCAGTGCAACGTTGTGGGGCAACCCACAGTTCTATGCGTTGATTGTTGGCTTCAGTGGACAGCGAAAAACGACCGTCACCGATCTGTTCTTCAACATAAGGCAGTGCCAGGTCCGGCTGACCTTCGCGTTTAAGCACCATGCCCTTGCCGCCGGCCTGTACTTCCCATGCCGGGCCATTGCCGTTGGCGTGTACGGTCAGTTGCTTGAAGTTAAGGTCCTGGCAGGCGTTGCTGTTGCGTTCCAGGCGATAGAGCTGTTGCACCTGGACTTCACCGTCCGCACCGGGGGTTTTGCTGGCGACAAAACTGCCGCGAATATCGGCGAACAACTTGCCCGGTTTATTGGGCATGTAAGAAGCGTCCTGCACCAGGGTGGTGTTGTCGCCGTCGCGCACTTCATAGCGCTGCTGGCCGACGCACGGTTGGAACACCAACTGATCACCGGATGAAACCAGCTCACCTTGCAGGCGGGTCAGGCCGGCGGTGGTGTCAGCTGGCTTGCTGTTGAGCAGTTGGCAGCCCGCAAACAGGGGCAGCAGGGCAAACAAAACCAAGGGACGAACAGCACGCATCGTTGGGACTCCTGACTAGAGCCGCCACGTTACTCAGGCTGGCGGTGCATCACAAGAGGTTCACCTTCTGTAGTCGCTGCCGCAGGCTGCGATTGGAACTGTGGGTTCTTCAAGAAAACGGCTTGCTTCGCAACCCTTCGCAGCCTGCGGCAGCGACTACAGAGCTCGGCTCAACCCACGATGTAGGTTTGCCCGGTTTGCAGGCCTTCGACACTTTTGGCGTAGGCCAGAGCCACGTCGGCGCCTGCCACCGGCTTGAAACCGCGGAAGTACGGCGCGTACTTGCCCATCGCCTCTTCCAGTACCGTAGGGCTCACCGAGTTAACCCGCAGCCCCCGTGGCAGCTCGATGGCAGCCGCTTTTACAAAGCCGTCGAGTGCTGCGTTGACCAGTGCCGCCGAACTGCCCGTGCGAATCGGTTCGCGATTGATGACACCGCTGGTGAAGGTGAACGAGGCGCCATCGTTGGCAAACTCGCGACCGATCAGCAGCAGGTTGACTTGCCCCATCAACTTGTCCTGCAGGCCCAGGGCGAAGTCGCTTTCGCTCATGTCTTCCAGTGCGGCGAACTTGACGTTGCCAGCGGCACAGACCAGCGCGTCGAAGCGTCCGGTCTGTTCGAACAGGTTGCGAATCGATGAACTGTCGCTGATATCGACCTGAAAATCGCCGCTATTGCGGCCAATACGCACGATCTCGTGGCGCGACGACAGCTCGCGATCAATGGCTGAACCAATGGTGCCGTTAGCGCCGATCAACAGGATTTTCATGGGGTGTTCCTTGCAGGAAGAGGTGAGTGCTTAGTCTAGTGGTGGTTTTTTACCGGGATAAGCGCACTAATAGGCAACCTTTGGTTTTCATATGGAAACAATCCATGAGCGAAATGGATGACTTGGCGGCGTTCGCGGTGTTGATCGACGCGGGGAGTTTTACCTTGGCCGCCCAGCAGCTGGGTTGCAGCAAAGGGCAATTGTCCAAACGCATCAGCCTCTTGGAGGCTCAGTTTGCGGTGGTGTTGCTGCACCGCACCACACGGCGTTTGAGCCTGACGGCTGCTGGCGCAGCGTTACTGCCCCAGGCCCGGGCATTGGTCGTGCAAGTGGAGCGGGCGCGTCAGGCATTAGCCCGACTCAAGGACGATATGGCAGGCCCGGTGCGTATGACCGTGCCCGTATCCTTGGGCGAAACATTTTTTGATTCGCTGCTGATGGAATTTTCCCGCGAATACCCCCAGGTGCAGATCGAGCTGGAACTCAACAACAGCTACCGCGACATGGCACGGGAGGGCTTCGATCTGGCGATCCGTTCTCAGGTCGCCAATAACGAGCGACTGGTGGCAAAACTGGTGCTCAACTGGCAGGAGATCACCTGTGCGAGCCCGGCCTACCTTGAGCAATACGGCGAGCCAGTCACCCCGCAGCAACTGGTCGAGCACCGTTGCCTGCTCAACAGTCACTACAGCGGCCGCGAAGAGTGGCAGTACCACCTCCAGCACGAACTGCACCGTGTGCGGGTCTCGGGGCCGTTTGCCAGCAATCACTACAGCTTGCTGAAAAAAGCCGCGGTGATCGGTGCCGGTATCGCCCGCCTGCCTTCATACATGCTCAATGCCGAACTGGCCGATGGACGATTGCGCGCGTTGCTGCGTGACTATCAGACACGCAGTAACCCCATGTACCTGGTTCACCCCTATCAGGGCGGTTTGCCGAAACGCACGCAGGTTTTGGCGGATTACCTTGCAGGCTGGTTCCGGCGCAGCGGTGAGGCCATTGACGCGCGGTAACGAAAACGTCTGGCGATCAGGTGATCAATCGACAACGCACCGGGGCCTCTGGCCATCAGGTACAACAGAATCGCGATCCATGTCCCATGAGTGGGGTAGGCGTCCGGGTACACGAATAACTGAATGGTCAGCGTCATCCCCAGCAGTGCCAGTGCCGAAAAACGGGTGGCAAGCCCCAGCAGGATCAGCAGCGGGAAGACGTGTTCACTGAAAGCTGCTGCGTACGCGGCAATGTCCGGGGGCAGCAGCGGGAGTTTGTATTCCGTACTGAACAAGTACACCGCAGAGTCGGCCAAGTGTGGGGCATTGAGTTCAAAGGTGCCGTTCACCAGGTCGATCGCCAGGCCCTCGACTTTGGTCTGGCCGGACTTCCAGAACACCGCAGCGATAGAAAACCGTGCGACAAAGGCTATCAGCGTGTGGGGGATACGTTGCATCAGTCCGATTAAACGGCGTATCTGGCATGTGGGCGTTGCATGGGTGTTCATGGCGAAACCTCTGCGGTGGGGTGTAGGCCGGTGATGGCGTCATGGGTGATCAGCAGCGCCAGGGCCTGGCCCAGATCAAAATCAGGGGCGGCTTCCAGAGCCTGGCAAGCGGCCAGTTCCAGGGGCCGGCCTTCCTTGAGCCCGTCCACGAACGCTGCACACCCGCAGCCGACCGCGAACACTTCCACCCGTAATCCGTTGCGCAGCACCACGGCGCTTTGTGGCTGATGCGGGTCTAGGCCCTGAATTTGGCCCTGGTGTTGATGTGCGGTCCATAGAGCGGCTATGGCGTAGGGTGAATTCAGGCTTGCGACGCCGGGATGCAGTTGCAGGCACAACTGGCCAAGCCTGCCGGGGTTGTTGAGCGCGCGGATCAATAAGTGCGTGTCCACTGCGCAGGCGTCTGCGGCGTGAAAGGCCTGGACGCACAAACGTTCCAATCGTGCGACATCCGCCAGGTAAGGCACGCTGCTGGCAGGTGCGAAACCCTTGACAAAATCTGCGAACTGGACGCCATAGGTGCTCATTACAGGGCTTTTGGGCGGGAAATCTTGAATAAAAGCCCGCGCCATTGCCTGAAAGAAAACGTCGCCAACCAGCTGCGAAACGACCGGGTAGCTCGTGGCCAGTGCGTTGATCAGGCCACTGTGGACATTGTTGCGATAAACCGCAAAACGACGCTCAATGTCGCCGTTATGGCAGGAAATACCTTGCGGGTAAGGCGTATCAGGATCGAGCAGCGCTGCGCTGAAAGCCTCTTGCATATTCATGGTTGCACCTGTGTGCTGCTCAGGTAGTGCTCGGCAAGTCGTGCTTCCTTGACGAGTTCGGTGAGTGCAGGCAGATGGTTGTCGCGCTCGATCAGGGTGGCCATTGGGCCCGTTCGCTTCAGTGCTTGTCGGTACAGCGTCCACACGGCTTGATCGACGGGTGATCCGTGGTTGTCGATAAGCAGTCGCTCGCCAAGGCTGTCGGACTCTTCGGCAAAACCTGCCAGATGAATCTCTCCAACAGCCCGCAGCGGCAAAGCATCGAGGTAGGCCAGGGGATTACGGGCGTGGTTGATGCAGGACACGTACAGGTTGTTAACGTCCAGTAATAGGCCACAACCACTGCGGGTGATGACTTCGTGGATGAAGTCGGCCTCGTCGAAATGGGCCTCGTCGAACTCAATATAGGTTGCGGGGTTTTCCAGCAGGATCTGGCGCTGCAACAGGTTCTGGACCTGATCAATGTGCGCGCATACCCGCGTCAGCGTGGCGGTGTCATAACGCAAAGGCAGCAGGTCGTTCAAAAAATACGGCCCGTGGGAAGACCATGCCAGATGTTCGGAAAACATCTGGGGCCGGTAGCGGTCGAGCAATGTGCTCAAGCGTTGCAAATGTTCGGGATTGAGCGGGCTTTGGCCCCCGATCGACAGACCGACGCCGTGAATCGACAGGGGATACTGATCGCAAATCAGGCTCAGGTAGTGGTGGAACGGGCCTCCGGCAACCATGTAGTTTTCGGCGTGTACTTCAAAGAAGCCGACGTCAGGCCGGGTGGCGAGTACATCCTGGAAATGTTCGGCCTTGAGCCCCAGCCCCGCACGCGGCGGGAGCAGGGGCGCACGAGGCGCGATGAGCGAAGCAAGCGGGCTGTGCATCATCAGCACTCAGTGTGCGAATCAGGATTTGGCTTTGTAGGCAGCCATTTGGCCAAAGCCGGTAGGCGAGGTGCTGCTGGAGGTTGTTTCGCAGGTGCCTTTTGGTACGAGCTTCCAGGCATTGGCCTGATTGTCTACCTTGGCGGTTCCTGCACAGGTAGTGCCTGCCCCTGCGGCGCAATCGTTATGGCCTTTCATGGCAACCCCGAAGCACTTCTCCATATCGCCAGCAGCCTGAGCGGGCAGGGCGGCGATGCTCAGGGCGGAACCCAGAGCAAGTGTCAGTGCAGCGGCGGACAGGGTGCGGGTAGTTTTGCTGTTCATGGTGATTCTCCAGATCCCGGTAGCGATTGCTGCCGGCTTACCCAACTAGAGAAACGAGGGGGGCAGTTATTACAACGCACCTGAATTATTTTTTGGTTTTTAACTGCAACCTCCCCCCGTTCCTACGGCAGCTACTACAGAAAGCCCGGTAGGGGGCAATAAAAAACGGCCCCGAAGGGCCGTTTTTTGTGTCGCAGGCAGCATTAGCCACCCAGATAGGCGTCACGCACTTTTGGATCGTTGAGCAGTTGCTCGCCGGTGCCTTGCATGACCACCCGGCCGTTTTCCAGCACGTAGGCGCGGTCAGCGATTTTGAGCGCCTGGTTGGCGTTTTGCTCCACCAGAAACACCGTTACACCCTCATCACGCAGCTGTTCGATGATGTCGAAAATCTGTTGAATGATGATCGGGGCCAATCCTAGCGATGGTTCATCCAGCAACAGCAGCTTGGGCTTGCTCATCAGCGCACGGCCAATGGCGAGCATTTGCTGCTCACCACCGGACATGGTGCCACCCCGTTGTGTGAAACGTTCTTTCAGGCGCGGGAACAAGTGCAGAACCTTATCCATTTGCTCTTCGTATTCCTGCTTCTCGGTAAAGAATCCGCCCATGGCGAGGTTCTCTTCCACAGTCAAACGAGCAAACACCCGGCGCCCTTCAGGTACAACAGCGATGCTTTTGCGCATGATCTGCGCCGAGCTCAACCCCACCAGTTCCTCGCCCAGATAACGAATGCTACCGCTCTGGGCTTGCGGGGAACCGCACAAGGTCATCATCAGGGTCGATTTGCCAGCACCGTTGGCGCCGATCAGGGTGACGATCTCGCCTTGGCGCACTTCGACGTTGACGCCGTGCAGGGCCTGGATCTTGCCGTAAAAGGTCGAAACGTTTTCAAATTGCAGCATTTTACGCTTCCCCCAAATAGGCTTTGATCACTTCAGGGTTGTCGCGGATCTGTTCCGGCGTCCCGTCAGCCAAAGGCGTGCCCTGGTTGATCACCACGATATGGTCGGAAATGCTCATGACCAGTTTCATGTCGTGCTCAATCAACAGCACGGTAGCGTTGTGCTCATTGCGCAAAACGCTGATCAGCGCTTTGAGGTCTTCGGTTTCCTTGGGGTTCAGCCCTGCCGCCGGTTCGTCGAGCATGAGGATGCGCGGACGCGTCATCATGCAGCGGGCGATTTCCAGGCGTCGTTGCTGGCCGTATGCCAAGGTGCCCGCCGGGCGGTTGGCGAACTCGGTCAGGTTGACCTTGTCCAGCCAGTACGCGGCGTAATCCAGGGCCTCACGTTCGCTTTTACGGAATGAAGGGGTTTTGAACAGGCCCGACAGAAAGTTGGTGTTGAGGTGGCGATGCTGGGCAATCAGCAGGTTCTCAACGGCTGTCATGTCTTTGAACAGGCGCACGTTCTGGAAGGTACGAACCACGCCTTTGCGCGCGATTTCATGACCCGGCAGGCCTTCAATCGACTCACCATCGAGCACGATGCTACCGGCAGACGGCTTGTAGAAACCGGTCAGGCAGTTGAAGACCGTGGTCTTGCCGGCACCGTTAGGGCCGATCATCGACACAACCTGTTTTTCCTTGACGGTCAGGGCCACGCCATTCACCGCCAACAAGCCGCCAAAGCGCATGCTCAGGCCGCTGACTTTCAGTAACTCGCGGCTCATTTTCGCAGCTCCAGGTGAGGACGTTGCATGGGCAGAAGACCTTGCGGGCGCCAGATCATCATCAGCACCATCAGTGCTCCGAACAGCAGCATTCGGTATTCGCTGAATTCACGCATCATCTCTGGCAGCAGGATCATCACCACGGCTGCCAGGATCACGCCCAGTTGCGAGCCCATGCCACCCAGTACCACGATGGCCAGAATGATCGCCGACTCAAGGAAGGTGAACGACTCAGGCGTCACCAGGCCCTGGCGTGCAGCAAAGAAGCTGCCGGCGAAACCTGCGAAGGTAGCGCCCAGGGTGAAGGCGGAAAGCTTGATCACGGTCGGGTTCAGGCCCAGAGCGCGGCAGGCGATTTCGTCTTCACGCAGTGCTTCCCATGCGCGACCGATTGGCATGCGCAGCAGGCGGTTGATCACGAACAGCACCAGCAGTACCAGCACCAACGCGATCAGGTACAAGAAAATGACCTTGTTGATCGAGTTGTAAGCGATGCCAAAGTACTCGTGAAAGGTTTGCATGCCTTCGGCAGCGGTTCTGTCGAAGCTGAGGCCGAACAACGTTGGTTTCGGGATGTTGCTGATACCGTTGGGGCCGCCAGTGAGATCGGTCAGGTTACGCAGGAACAGACGGATGATTTCACCGAAGCCCAGGGTCACGATGGCCAGATAGTCACCGCGTAAGCGCAACACCGGGAAACCGAGCAGGAAGCCAAAGGTAGCGGCCATCAACCCGGCCAGCGGCAGGCAGATCCAGAAGCTCAGGCCGAAGTAATGGGCGAGCAGCGCGTAGGTGTAGGCACCCACGGCATAGAACCCGACATAACCCAGGTCAAGCAGACCGGCCAGCCCGACCACAATGTTCAGGCCCAGGCCGAGCATCACGTAGATCAGGATCAGCGTGGCAATGTCCACGGCACCGCGCGAACCATAGAAAGGCCAGATCAGGGCAATCACGACCAGACCGAGAATGATCCAGCGCTGGGTGCTGGGCAGGGTCAGGAAGTTGGTGGCCTTGACAGGCACTTTTGGCAGGCTGGGAGAGTTCTTCCAGGCCGAGGTCAGTTGCTGGTTGAACAACACGCGCACAAACATCAGCAAGGAGCAGATCGCAATCACGCTCAGGATCAAGGGGCTGGTGTTGTGAACTTCGATGTTGATCCCGACGATAGTCAGTTTCAGGCCGAGTACCGGGTAGGCGACGGCCCAGACCAACAAGGCGCTGAAGAGCGCCGACTTTAGATTCCTAGTCATACTTTTTCAATCTCCGGACGCCCCAGAATGCCGGTCGGACGGAACAGCAGCACCAGCACCAGCAAGCCAAAAGCCACTACGTCTTTGTACTGGTCGCCGAAGATATCGGCACCAAAGGCTTCAGCTACACCGAGTACCAGGCCACCGAGCATCGCGCCAGGAATGCTGCCAATACCGCCCAATACCGCAGCGGTGAAGGCTTTAAGGCCCACCAGGAATCCTGCGTTAGGGTTGATTACGCCGTACTGGACACTGATCAACACCGCTGCAACGGCTGCCAGGGCAGCACCGATCACGAAGGTCAGCGCAATGACGTTGTTGGTATTGATACCCAGCAGGTTGGCCATTTTCATGTCTTCGGCACAGGCGCGGCAGGCGCGGCCCATGCGTGAGCGAGAGATGAACAGGGTCAGGCCAAGCATTGCGAGGAAGGTGACGACGAAAACCACGATTTGCATGTAGGAGACGATAACTTCACTAGCGC
This sequence comes from Pseudomonas sp. NKUCC02_KPG, assembly GCF_019345465.1. Taxonomy (GTDB): domain Bacteria; phylum Pseudomonadota; class Gammaproteobacteria; order Pseudomonadales; family Pseudomonadaceae; genus Aquipseudomonas. Next base: position 210,945 of record NZ_JAHKRC010000001.1, on the reverse strand, counting down.
CTCCAGGACCAAAGGTGAAGCCGCCGGGGATCAGGTTAGGGATCGATTTGTCTTTTGAGTCCTGTGCCAGTAGTACGGTGTTTTGCAGGAAGATCGACATGCCGATGGCGGAAATCAACGGGATAAGGCGGTTACTGCCGCGCAAGGGACGGTAGGCAACCCGCTCGATGCTGTAGCCGTAGGCGCTGGTGACCACGATGCTGGCGATAAACGCGGCAGTCAGCAGGAGTGGCACGCTGTCCAGACCCATCATGGTCAAGCCTGCGATGGCGATGAACGCAATATAGGAACCAATCATGTACACCTCGCCGTGGGCGAAGTTGATCATTCCAATAATGCCGTAAACCATCGTGTAGCCGATGGCGATCAGGGCATAAGTGCTGCCAACGTTGAGGCCGTTAACCAGCATTTGGAAGAAGTGATAGATGTCAGGCATTACAAAGCTCCTAAAAACCTGAGACGCATTTCACTGGTGGAGTCATTTTCCGGCCCGGGCTGTATGGGTATTCACCCACTTGGAGCACGGGTCTTCTGCCAGCGAACCGCTGGTGACGGTTTTAAAGATTTTCAGGTGGACAGACTTTCGGATCACGAAAGCGCAGCCCCATTTCCACGAACCAAGGACCCGTAAAACAAAACCCACCGCTTGTGCAGTGGGCTTTGTTGTCAGGTCGGGAACCGACCCTTACTGAGGGCTTACTTCAGTTTTAGGCTTGCCGAAGTGCCATTCGTAAACCACGAACTTGAAATCTTCCACGTCGCCTTTGGCGTCAAATTTCAGGTTGCCGGTTGGGGTTTTGTAAGTGCCTTTGTGGATAGCTTCAGCGACTTTGGTTGGGTCTTCGCTTTTGGCTTGCTCGATACCGCCGGCAATCACTTCAACCGCTGCGTAAGCCGGGAACACGAATGGGCCGGTAGGATCTTGTTTCTTGGCAGCAAAGGCATCAACCAGAGCCTTGTTGGCCGGGTCGGCGTCGAATGCTTTTGGCAGGGTAACCAGCAGGCCTTCGGAAGCGCCCTGGGCGATTTGCGAGATGGACTCGTTGCCCACGCCTTCTGGGCCCATGAACTTGGCGTTCAGGCCTTTCTCTTTGGCCTGGCGCAGGATCAGACCCAGCTCAGGGTGGTAGCCGCCGTAGTAGACGAAGTCGACGTTGGCTTGCTTGAGCTTGGCAATGACAGAGGAGTAGTCTTTTTCGCCAGCGTTGACGCCTTCAAAGACAGCGACCTTGACGCCTTTGTCTTCCAGGGTCTTTTTAACGGCGGAGGCGATGCCTTCACCGTATTGCTGTTTGTCGTGCAATACCGCGACGATTTTCGGTTTCACGTGATCAGCGATGTAGTTACCGGCTGCAGGGCCCTGGGCGCTGTCCAGACCGATGGTACGGAAGATCATTTTGTAACCGCGGGCGGTGATTTCCGGGCCGGTGGCGGCCGGGGTAATCATGATGATGCCTTCGTCTTCGTAAATGTCCGAAGCAGGCTGAGTGGAGCTGGAGCACAGGTGGCCGACTACAAATTTGATGCCGTCATTGACGACTTTGTTGGCCACGGCAACCGCTTGTTTCGGGTCGCAGGCGTCATCGTAGTCAACGGCTTCAAGTTTTTTGCCATCAACACCGCCTTTGGCGTTGATTTGTTCGATGGCCATTTTTGCGCCAGCAAACTGCATGTCGCCGTACTGCGTCAGAGGCCCGGTTTTAGGGCCGGCGATACCGATCTTGATGGTGTCTGCGGCAAATGAATGGCTGGCAAACCCGGCCAAAACCATAGCGGCAAACAGTTTAGTAATCTGCTTCGTAGCCATCTTTATTGGTGCTCCACTCTTCTGTTGTAATTTTTATAGTCCTGGAAGCCAAGGCAGCCGGACCGGGTCTTCTTCTTAGCGAAATGCCCGGTCAATCCCCCCTGCAACTGTACCGGTACAGTGTAGAGCGCCGGTTTAGCGCTTGAATAGCGGGCTGCCGGGGGAATAAACAGGAAATGTCGCTTAAACGTAAGAAAGAGACAGAATAGCGGCGGATTAGGCTGTTGATAGTTATCAGAATGTTGCCAGATCAACGCGGCGGTCCTGTGCCTTCTGCTCTTTCTTCGTTCCTTTGCCTGAAAAACCGGGTTTTTCTACCGGGTGTGCGGCGTTATCATTGCGCCGATTTTTTTTCCCGGTGAAACCCATGAACGAAGAACCTAGCACCCTCTATGCCAAGCTGCTTGGCGAGACCTCAACTATTGAATGGAAAGCCTTGCAGCCCTTCTTCGCCAAAGGTGATTTGCTGTGGGTTGAACCTGAGCTGGACTTGATTGAAGCGGCGCAGGCCGTGACTCAGGATGATGCAGAGAAAGTCGCGGCCTGGATGGCGTCTGGTGTTCTTGGCAAGATGACTGAGGCGCAGGCGCTAGACGTTCTTGAACGTGACCCGCAGCTCTGGGCAGTCGTGGTTTCACCTTGGGTGATGGTCCAGGAAAGGGCGAAAAAATAGCTGTGCGCACCAAGCTGGGGCAATTATTTGCACTGATTTGAAGAGCCCGGAGTGTGTAGCTGAGTAACCCGGCGACAGGTAGTGGCAATTTGCCGTAGAGAAACGCCACAGTTGGTACTGTGGCGTTTTTTTTTGGCTGCAGGGCAGCTGTGCTGCTACTGGCCGGTGAATACAAATGTGGTGTGGTCCGGTGCGGGCACCGGGCGTTTGTCGAGCTGTTCGAGAGTCTCTTGCAGTGCCTCGAAGGGGACGGGGCGACTGAGCAGATAGCCCTGGATAAAGTCGCAGCCGAACTGCTCAAGAAACTCGAACTGCTGGATGGTCTCCACACCTTCGGTGACGACTTGCAGGTGCAGGGTGTGGGCCATGAGGATAATGGCCTGGACGATTTCCATGTCCTGGCTGGAGCTCGGTATATCCTGGATAAACGAACGGTCAATTTTCAAGGTGTTGAGTGGCAGGCGCTTCAGGTAGGCCAGGGATGAATAACCGGTGCCGAAATCATCAATGGACAGTGACACGCCAAGCGCCCGGATCTGTCGCAACAGCTGGGAGGTGCTGCTCAGGTTGCACATCAGGGCGTTTTCCGTGACTTCCAGTTCCAGTCGATGGGCAGCAATGCCTGATGTGCGAAGAGCGCTTTCGATTTCGTCTGCCAGCTCAACCCGCACCAGATTGCGCGCCGAACAATTCACGGCAATCCCCAAATGTGCCCACCCCTGGCGGGAAAGGGCGGCAAGGTCATGACAGGCTTTGCGCAGTACCCAATGGTCCAGTTCGGCGATCAGCCCGTTGGCCTCGGCGATGTTGATAAAACGGTCCGGACCGAGCAAGCCATGTTCGGGATGCTGCCAGCGCACCAGGGCCTCGAGTTTGGCGACGCGGCCATGCTTGAGGTCAAAGATGGGCTGGTAATGTAGAAGCAGCCCTTTGTCTTCATTGAGCGCGTTACGCAGTTCTTCCTCGATCTGCAGTTCCAGCGAGGCACGGGTTTTAAGATTAGGGCTAAAAAAGTTCAGGTTGTTACGCCCGCACCCCTTGGACTGATAAAGCGCCAGGTCGGCATGCTTGAGCAGTTCGGCACAGTTTGTTCCGTCATCCGGAAACACACTGATGCCAATGCTGGTGGTCATCACCATCTGTCTTCCTGACAGCTCGATGGGCTCTTTGAGTTTGAGCATGATGCGCTGGCCCATGCTTTGCGCTTCTTCGCGATGGCTCAGGTTGATCAAAATACAGAACTCGTCACCGCCAAAGCGTGCAACGACGTCATTGTGGCTGCGGGTGGCATGTTTGATGCGCGCGGCGATGACCTTCAGCAATTCGTCGCCCGCATCGTGGCCCAGGCTGTCATTGATGCGTTTGAAGTGGTCAATGTCGAGGAACATCACGGCCAACTTGCTGGTATTGGCAGTGCACTCAATGAGCTTTTCAGCAAATAGCTGGTTGAAACCACGTCGATTGATCAGGTTGGTCAACGGATCGTAATGGGCCACTTGCTGCAATGACGCACGCGCCTGGTCGAGTTGACTGAGCAATGCGTTGACCCGCCTCAGGTCGCGCTCCTTGAGTTGCAGCTTTTTGTCGACGATCGCGGCACTGATGCAACTGCCAATCAACAACAGGGCAATCAGGGCAGCCACCAGCGCCAGTTGCCAGTTCTTGCTGTCCGTACCTGAATGGCTCACAACCGGGTCGCCCACGGCCGACATGCTGATGAAGTAAGCGCAGAGCAGGGTGCCTGCTGCCGTCATGCACAAGGCAAATTTGGTCAGTTGATGCAGCAAGCCGCTACGTGAACGCCAGATCGTGATGCGAGTGAAAACGTTCACGATCACCAGGGCCGCGAGCAGGGATATCACTAAGGAGCCAATGGCTATTGCGAGGCTGTAGCGAGATTCAAGAGGGGACGACTCCAATGCCAGCAGGCAGATGGTGTACATGGCCCATATGCCGGTCGCCAGGCAACCGACACTGATCCATCGCCAAAGGGTCTTGGCAGCGGTTTTTTCTGCATGGGCGCAGCGGTCGAGCAGATCCAGCGTGGCCAGGCAGGCAGTACAGGCGACCAGCCAAGCGACGAATACCAGATAGGGGCTATAGCCGCCGATTAACAGCAGTTGCGCGTTTTCTGAAGGCTCAACCACAAGTTGCAACCCTAGCCTTTCCATTGCACGCCTCGGCAATCCTGATGTGCTAGTCGAAAGTTGCTAGCTTGGGATCGAGTATAGAGGCTGGATAGAGCGAGGCAGGTGTGATGGCAAAATGATAGCGATCATTTTGTTATTAGGGCGGGGGTTTATAGTCAGTTACGTCAGATCGGAACTGTCAAAGATGTGGGAGCGGGCTTGCTCGCGATAGGATCAACGCGGTGATTCAGTTTCACCACATTGATCCAATCGCGAGCAAGCCCGCTCCCACAGGTCTTGGGGTTTTAACCCGCTACCAGCACGCGAATGGCTTCAAGGCGCAGGGCTGCTTTTTCGAGCATGGCCAGGCTTTGTTCGCGTTGCTTGCGCAAGGCAACCAGCTCGCTGTCCCGAACGCTAGGGTTGACCGCTTGCAGGGCAGTCAAACGTGCCAGTTCTTCTTCGGTATCGGCTGCCAGGCGGCGTTGCGCTTCGGCCACGCGCTCTGCGTGACGGGGGGCGATCTTGGCTTCACCGGCGTTGATCTTCGGCGTCAGCTGGTCGCGCTGGGCCTGGACGAACTTGTTGGCGCTGGCACGGGGCACGCTCTCCAGTTGCTCGTTGAGCGTGTCGAACGCCACGCGTGACGACAGGTCATTGCCGTTGGCGTCGAGCAGGCAGCGCAGGGCCGCGGGGGGCAGGTAGCGACCCAATTGCAGGGAGCGCGGGGCAACCACTTCGCTGACGTAAATCAGCTCCAGCAGCACGGTGCCAGGCTTGAGGGCCTTGTTCTTGATCAGGGCGACGGCGGTGTTGCCCATCGAGCCTGACAGTACGAGGTCCATGCCGCCTTGCACCATCGGGTGTTCCCAGGTGATGAATTGCATGTCTTCGCGCGACAGTGCCTGGTTGCGATCGTAGGTGATGGTGACACCTTCGTCGTCGCCCAGCGGGAAGCTGGCGTCGAGCATTTTTTCGCTTGGCTTGAGGATCAGCGCGTTCTCGGAATGGTCTTCGCTGTCGATGCCAAAGGCGTTGAACAGGGTTTCCATGTAGATCGGCAGGGTGAACTGGTCGTCTTGTTCAAGAATCGCTTCAACCAGGGCTTCGCCTTCACCCGAGCCGCCGGAGTTAAGCTCAAGCAAGCGGTCACGGCCAGTGTGCAGCTCCTGTTCGAGACGCTCGCGTTCAAGGCGTGCTTCGTCGATCAGCGCTTGCCACTCGTGATCGTCCGCAGCTTCAAGCAACGGCAGCAGGCGTGGGCCGAACTGGTGTTGCAGGGCGTTGCCGGTCGGGCAGGTATTGAGGAAGGCATTCAGCGCTTCGTGGTACCACTGGAACAGGCGCTGTTGCGGGCTGGTTTCAAGGTACGGCACGTGCAGTTCGATAATGTGCTTCTGACCGATACGGTCCAGACGGCCGATACGCTGCTCCAGCAAGTCCGGGTGGGACGGCAGGTCGAACAGCACCAGATGGTGGGCGAACTGGAAGTTGCGACCTTCACTGCCGATTTCGGAACAGATCAGTACTTGAGCGCCGAACTCTTCATCTGCGAAGTAGGCTGCAGCGCGGTCGCGCTCAAGAATGTTCATGCCTTCGTGGAAGACCGTTGCAGGAATGCCGGAACGAACGCGCAGGGCGTCTTCCAGATCCATTGCGGTTTCGGCGTGGGCGCAAATGACCAGCACTTTGGTGCGCTTGAGCATTTTCAGGGTGTCGGTCAGCCACTCAACCCGAGGATCAAAGCGCCACCAGCGCTCTTCATCGCTGGCGTCAGGCTGGGACTGGAAGCTGACTTCCGGGTACAGCTCGGCGTGTTCGCCCAGCGGCAGCTCCAGGTATTCGGCCGGGCACGGCAGCGGGTAAGCGTGCAGTTTGCGCTCCGGGAAACCCTGGATCGCAGCGCGGGTGTTACGGAACAGGACGCGGCCGGTGCCGTGGCGGTCAAGCAGCTCGCGCACCAGGCGGGCGCTGGCCTCTGCATCGCCATCATTGACGGCGGCCAGCAGGGTATCGCCTTCGGCACCAAGGAAGCCGTGGATGGTCTGGTGGGCTTCAGGTGACAGGCGGCCCTTATCCAGCAGCTCCTGTACGGCTTGAGCAACCGGGCGATAGTTTTCGCTCTCGGCGCGGAAAGCGGCCAGGTCGTGGAAGCGGTTAGGGTCCAGCAGGCGCAAGCGCGCAAAGTGGCTGTCCTGACCCAGTTGCTCTGGCGTTGCGGTAAGCAGCAGTACGCCCGGGATTACGCCGGCGAGCTGTTCAACCAGGCCGTACTCGGGGCTGACGTTGTCTTCATGCCACACCAAGTGGTGCGCTTCGTCGACCACCAGCAGATCCCAGTCAGCATCAAACAGCGCAGCCTGGGCCTTGGGATCGTCAACCAGCCATTCCAGGGCAATCAGCGCCAGTTGGCAGTCTTCAAACGGGTTGCTGGCATCGCTTTCGATAAAGCGTTCTTCATCGAACAGCGCTACTTCAAGGTTGAAGCGGCGACGCATTTCAACCAGCCATTGGTGCTGCAGGTTTTCCGGGACTACGATCAAGACGCGGTTGGCGCGGCCACTGAGCAGTTGGCGGTGAATCACCAGACCGGCTTCAATGGTTTTGCCCAGGCCCACTTCGTCAGCCAGCAAAACCCGTGGAGCGATGCGGTCAGCCACTTCGCGGGCAATGTGCAGTTGGTGTGCAATGGGTTGCGCACGCACGCCACCCAGGCCCCACAGCGGCGATTGCAGCTGACGGCTGGTGTGCTCAAGGGTGTGGTAGCGCAGCGAGAACCAGGACAGCGGGTCGATCTGGCCGGCGAACAAACGGTCGCTGGCCAGGCGGAACTGGATAAAGTTCGACAGTTGGGTTTCTGGCAGGGTGACGGCTTCGTTTTGCTCATTGAGGCCGTGGTAGACCATCAGGCCGTCAACGTCCTCGACTTCGCGCACGGTCATCTTCCAGCCTTCGAAGTGGATGATGGTGTCACCTGGCGAGAACCGAACACGCGTCAGCGGTGCGTTGCGCAGCGAATATTGGCGGGTTTCGCCAGTGGCCGGATAGAGCACGGTCAACAAGCGACCGTCCTGTGCCAGAACGGTGCCTAAACCTAGCTCTGCTTCGCTGTCACTAATCCAGCGTTGCCCCGGTTGATACTGCTGCGCCATGCTGCCTGACTCCCGCTTTGAAAAAGCCGAGTATATTAACGGATCAGTGGCCCCAGTCCAAAGGACTCTCATAAAAAGCTGCCCGGCACAAAAGAAGCCCCGGCAGTTATCGACGAACGGCTCACCTCGACGGGTTGTCGCCGACAGCCTGAAGACAGGAGAACAATCACCATGTTGCCGTCCATCTTGCCCCTTGGCATTGTACCCGTGACCTCCGGACAGGACCCTGTACGTCCTCGCCCCGAGATTCCCCCCGTTGCACCTGCGCAAGCCAGTTCCAGTGAATGTGCAATTGACCTGAAGAACAGCGATGCCGATCAGACCACGCTGCTGTTGCGCGAGGAGCAACAACGTCAGCATGACAAGCGTCGTCGTGAAGCGCGGGAACAGGAAGGCGCGGCGCAAGAAAACGCTGATGACAGTGCGCCGGTAGCGCCCGTGATTGATGGCATGCAGCGTCAGGGGTTGTGGGTCGATATCAAGGTGTAGGAGGTTTTTTCTGGTCAGCGCTGAGCTTGCATCGCATTATTGGCGTACTGAAACACACTGACAGTGGTCTGATTTTTTATGAGCCAAGACACCAAACTGGTCGATCTGGGCGCCGAGCGCGCCAAGCGGGTCCACGACCTCAATGAAAAGCGCTTGAACGAAGTGCGCAATGCGTTCGAGCAGGCAATGCCGTTGGCAAAAGCTGCGAAAAAGCCGAAGAAAAAACCGAAAAAGCGCTGAACTGCCCGTTTTCGATGATCTGAGTCAACCAAGCCCCTCAATTGACAGCTGGCCGTGGATCACTATTGATCCCGGTCAAGTTGTGCGCCTGCGCGAGTGGTTAATCTAGCTTCAACAGACAAGCAATCAGACTTGCGCAGGAGGCCGTCATGTTTCTCGATAATGTGGTTATCGCCGGAGTTCTTACCGTCGGCCTCATGGTTTTGTTTTTCGCAGGTCTGGGCATTTTTATCTGGAAAGACTCCCAGAAGCGCAAATAGCGCCGAGTCTTAACAGAGCATGAGCACGCAAGGCATTTTGGGCGACTTCGGTCGCCTATTTTTTTGCCTGTAAAAAGACCTTCTCCTGGAGGATGACTGTGGGAGCAGGCATAAAAAAAGGTACGGCCCGCAAGGGACGTACCTTTTTTGTTCGGCGCAGAATCAGGCGAGTGCTTTGGAAGCCAGCCAGAACAGCGTCGCAGACAGAGCGATGGTGGCCGGTAAGGTCAACACCCACGCCATCAGGATGGTCTTGATCGTGCCGCCTTGCAGGCCGCTTTTGTTGGCGACCATCGTGCCCGCCACACCCGACGACAGAATGTGTGTCGTCGATACAGGCAGGGCGAAGATGTTGGCCATACCGATGGCAAAGGCAGTGGTGATCTGAGCCGCCATGCCCTGGGCATAGGTCATGCCTTGCTTGCCGATCTTCTCGCCGATGGTTTTAACCACGCGTTTCCAGCCAACCATTGTGCCCAGGCCCAAGGCCAGTGCGACAGCCAGAATTACCCAGAACGGGGCGTATTCTGTGGTGGCGGTCAGGTCTTTACGCAGTTTTTCGAGGTCCGCTTTTTCGCGGGAATCAAGCGCTGGCAATTTGCTGACTTTTTTCGCGGTGTCATCCAGGCAAAGCAGGTAGCGGCGGATCTCGATACGTTTTTCAGCTGGAATCGAGTGGTAGTCCGCCACGCCTTTAAGCGAGGTCAACAGAGCAGCGATGGTCGGTTCGGTCTGCTGCGGGTTGCAGCTGAACTGATCCGGGAGGTCGCCTTTGACGCTTTTGCCCAGCGCCAGGAACTCGGCCAGCGAAGCGTTGTTACGCTCGTAGAACTGGCTCAGGTGCAAGGTGGCGTCGCGAGTACGCTCGATCTGGTAGGTGGTGCTGTTCAAGTCCAGAACGAAAGCGCTTGGCACGATGCCGATCAGAACCAGCATGATCAGGCCGATGCCTTTCTGGCCATCGTTGGAGCCGTGAACGAAGCTTACGGCCATGGCCGAGATCACCAGGACCAGGCGGTTCCAGAAGGGCGGGTGCTTTTTGTCGTCCAGCTTGCGGCGTTGTTCCGGGGTCTTGTGCATCTTGGATGCAGGACGCCACCACTTCAGGGCAATCAACACCAGGCCTGCAACCAGGAAACCGGCCATTGGCGAGAACACCAGCGAGGCGCCAATGTCGATCGCCTTCTGCCAGTTAACCCCTTCACTTACCGGAATGCCGCTGATCAGGGCATTGGCCAGGCCTACGCCCAGGATCGAACCGATCAGGGTGTGAGAGCTTGACGCCGGAATCCCGAAATACCAGGTCCCGAGGTTCCAGGTGATGGCCGCTGCAAGCAATGAGAACACCATGGCCAGGCCATGTCCGGTGTTTACATTGACCAGCAGCTCTACCGGCAGCAGGTGGACGATGGCATATGCCACGCCGACCCCGCCCAGCAGAACGCCGAGGAAGTTGAATACACCGGAAAAGAACACCGCCAGGTGAGGCGGCATGGCTTTGGTGTAGATGACTGTCGCAACCGCGTTCGCGGTGTCATGAAAGCCGTTGATGAACTCAAACGCGAGAACAAAGGCTAGGGCGAAGAAGAGGCTGATAAGAACCCAGGCGTCCAATCCGCTTAATAGATCGATCATGAAGGTTTTCTGACACGGTCATAAAGGGGGGCGGATTATGCCAGAAAACCCCGCTAATCAATGCACTAGCTGCCCGTTGGTAACATCTATAAATGAAAAAGCTCGTAAAGGTCTTCCGCAAATGAGCGTAGGAAACTTCCCTCAAACCACTGATACCAAAGGCTATAGGGGGGTTCGAGGGGCACGCTCATGCGCTTGCGCAGGTCTGATTCGGCTACATGAAATTTATCAAATCAGACGTGGTTGCAGGATCGGTTTGTGCTCTGGCATAGCCAACAGCCACATCCGCTCATGCAAATGGCGGGTGCGCAAGGGGCAATCTGGGGTTGCCTGTGCTGATTTTCAGGCGCAGGTCATGGCTCTTCTGCTTTGAGTTCTTTTTCAATTTTCTGGATTTCTTGGGAGAAAGCCTGGTCGAGCAGACTGGCACGTTTGCGCCAAGGTTTACGCCCGGGCTCTGACTGAGCGGCGTAGGTCGTCACTTCACCACCATAAACATCCTTGAAACGTTGTTCCTGACGCTCAAGTTCTGCGCGCAGTTCGTCTTTCGTCACTGTGTTACCTAATTGAGTTGAGATTAAACCTGGTGAATCACCGTGCCGGGAGGCTGATTCATATGACGAATGATAGACCATAAGGCAAGTGCCTATTAATAACGTCACGCTTAAATACACCACGCCATGCACTCGGCCACGTCATCAACTAAAACATGAACGCCGCCGTTGGTAAGTGTTCACCCCAAAGGGAAACAACACACGATGCACTTTACGGTTGAGCCGCGAGTACCTATTGAACTCAACGAGTTGGTTGGATCCAATCTTTCGCACAGGCTTGACCTTGTGCACTCAATCACTTCCTGCCCTCAAGGGCTGAGGAGTACCACTACTATCGCTGAATAACTTTACGCCCGTCAACTTCCAAGTGAGTGAGGTGTTATGAATTATCGAATACCTGCGTCGAGACACTCTATTAATACGGTGCCCGAGTAGTTGGCCCATCAAGTTATTTAACCCGGTGGCTGAACTTAACCTGAATACATATAAAACAGACGTTTTCTATCATTGATCCGACTGTTTAGCAGGGCGCTTGATTTCAATTAAAGGCGGGTGCAAGGATTACGGGCTAACTATGGGCTGTCGTCGGAACGGTCTTGAGGGTTGAGATTGCGATTATCGGCCAACGGTTCGATAATCGCCCGGCGTATCATAACTATAAATAGCTGAAGCTGGGGGTTGGGAATGAATGATCAACTGCGCAATGGTGTAGCCAGTATCGCGCCACCGATTGTGGCGTCACCGGCCAAGCGTATTCAGGCGTTTACCGGCGATCCTGACTTCATGTCGTCACTGGCCCGGGGCCTGGCGGTCGTGCAGGCGTTTCAGGAACGCAAGCGGCATCTGACCATTGCGCAGATCAGCCATCGCACTGAAATCCCGCGGGCCGCAGTGCGCCGCTGCCTGTACACCCTGATCAAGCTCGGTTATGCGACCACCGATGGCCGAACCTATTCCTTGTTGCCCAAAGTGCTGACCCTGGGTCATGCCTATCTGTCGTCGACGCCGCTGGCGGTAACGGCCCAACCGTATCTGGACCGCATGAGTGAGCAATTGCACGAGGCGTGCAACATGGCGACCCTCGAAGGCGATGACATCCTCTACATCGCCCGCTCGGCAACGACCCAGCGTCTGATCTCGGTAGATCTGTCGGTAGGTGGCCGTCTGCCTGCCTATTGCACCTCGATGGGACGCATCCTGCTGGCAGCGCTGGATGATGTGACGCTGCACGAATACCTGGCCCACGGTGAGTTCCAGGCTAAAACCAGCCGTACCCTGCACACACCCGAGGCCTTGCTTGAATGTTTGCAGCAAGTGCGGGAGCAAGGCTGGTGTGTGGTCGATCAAGAACTGGAGCAAGGCCTGCGCTCGATTGCCGTGCCGGTGTATGACGCTTCAGGGCAGGTTCTGGCAGCCTTGAACGTCAGCACCCACGCGGGTCGCGTTACCCGCACCGAGCTTGAACAGCGTTTTTTGCCGATCATGCTCAGCGCCAGCCGCGAGCTGAGTACCCAGCTGTTCAGTTGATGAAGCGGCTACTAAGCGTTCGATAAACGCACACTTAAGCGTTTATCGAATTGCGTGCTGGCAGTGCGCTGCTTAATGTCGCCTCAGCGCCCTGTTCGAAGTCCGCTGCGCGTTCTTCAGCACCTGGCCAAAATAATAATGAAGAGGCTACACGCCATGAGCACCCCCATCTGTCCGTCATTGACGCAGTCACTGCGCAGTCGCTCGAAAATTCGCTGATCCCCCGATAGTTTTTAGTGTGAGCCGCCAGCCTCTGGCCGGTTTTTGTTCGCCCTGGTTTTTACTCGGTATAAAAATAATGAATTCACCCCAGTCTTCCGTCGGCAACTGCCTTGATGTGCAGTCCTTCATCAATGCTCAACCCTTGTCACGCTACCAGTGGCGCGTCGTGATCCTGTGTTTTCTGATTGTTTTCCTAGATGGCCTGGACACCGCTGCAATGGGCTTTATTGCACCGGCGCTGTCTCAGGACTGGGGCATAGACCGCGCCAGCCTGGGGCCGGTCATGAGTGCCGCCCTGATCGGCATGGTGTTTGGTGCGTTGGGTTCGGGGCCGTTGGCGGACCGTTTTGGTCGCAAAGTGGTGCTGGTGGTCGCGGTACTGGTTTTTGGCGGGTTCAGCCTGGCGTCGGCCTACAGCACCAACGTGGATCAATTGCTGGTATTGCGGTTCTTGACCGGTTTGGGCCTGGGGGCCGGGATGCCCAATGCCACCACGTTGCTGTCGGAGTACACCCCTGAACGCCACAAGTCCTTGCTGGTGACCGGCATGTTCTGCGGCTTTAACCTGGGCATGGCCGCAGGCGGGTTTGTCTCGGCCAAGCTGATCCCTATGTATGGCTGGCACAGCCTGCTGCTGATCGGCGGGGTGTTGCCGCTGATCCTGACCCTGGTTTTAGTGGTGTGGCTGCCTGAGTCCGCGCGTTTTCTGGTCGTACGCAATCGCAGTATTGAGCTCGTGCGCAAAGCCTTGTCTCCGATCAACCCGGCAGTTGTGGCTCAAGCTGCAAGCTTCAGTGTGCCGGAGCAAAAGACCGTCAAGGCCCGCAACGTGTTTGCGGTGATTTTTTCCGGCACCTACAGCACGGGCACCTTGTTGCTGTGGCTCACCTATTTCATGGGGCTGGTGATTGTGTATCTGCTCACCAGCTGGCTACCGACGTTGATGCGTGACAGTGGCGCAAGCATGGAGCAGGCGGCATTCATTGGCGCACTGTTCCAGTTCGGCGGGGTACTGAGTGCGGTGGGAGTGGGGTGGGCGATGGACCGATTCAATCCGCACAAGGTGATCGGCATTTTCTACCTGCTGGCCGGGGTGTTTGCCTACGCTGTGGGCCAGAGCCTGGGCAACATCACGCTGCTCGCCACCCTGGTGCTGGTGGCCGGTATGTGTGTGAACGGTGCGCAATCGGCAATGCCTTCTTTGGCTGCGCGTTTCTACCCGACCCAAGGCCGCGCCACGGGGGTGTCCTGGATGCTTGGCATTGGCCGCTTCGGTGCCATTCTGGGGGCCTGGATGGGCGCGACGCTGCTGGGACTGGGCTGGAACTTCGAGCAAGTGCTGACCGCCCTGGTGATTCCAGCGGCCCTGGCCACCGCTGCGGTACTGATCAAGGGCATGGTCAGCCATGCGGACGCAACCTGATCGTTGTCGTGCTAACTATGTGTTCGATTAACGAACACATAGTCGATTATCGGATTGTTTGGGCGAAAGCTGCGGCTTAATCTGCTGAACATCCGGTGTCGCGCTGGCGCACCTTCTACAACCGCAGTGGCTTACAAAAAACGGGAGCTACCCCAGATGGCAGAGATAATTTCCTTACACGACGCGGTGAAACAATTTGTGAGCGATGGCGACACCGTTGCCCTTGAAGGTTTCACCCACCTGATCCCGACTGCAGCGGGTCATGAAATCATCCGCCAGGGCAAGAAAGACCTGACCCTGGTGCGGATGACACCTGACCTGGTCTACGACCAGTTGATCGGCGCCGGTTGTGCACGAAAATTGATCTTTTCCTGGGGTGGTAATCCGGGCGTTGGTTCGCTGCACCGTCTGCGCGATGCCGTTGAAAAGCAGTGGCCGCAGCCGCTGGAAATCGAAGAGCACAGCCATGCCGACCTGGCCAACGCCTACGTGGCGGGTGCCTCGGGCCTGCCGTTCGCCGTGCTGCGCGCCTACGCCGGTTCTGATCTGCCCAAGGTCAACCCGCTGATCAAGACAGTGACTTGCCCGTTTACGGGTGAAGTCCTGGCCGCTGTGCCGGCGGTACGCCCGGACGTGACGGTGATTCATGCGCAAAAGGCTGACCGCAAAGGCAACGTGCTGCTGTGGGGCATTTTGGGTGTACAGAAAGAAGCGGCGTTGGCGGCCAAGCGCTGCATCGTCACGGTTGAAGAAATCGTTGATGACCTGCAAGCCCCGATGAACGCCTGCGTATTGCCAACCTGGGCACTTAGCGCTGTATGCCATGTACCGGGTGGCGCGCATCCTTCCTACGCTCACGGCTACACCGAGCGCGATAACCGTTTCTATCAGGCGTGGGACCCTATCGCCCGCGACCGCGAGACCTTTACGGCCTGGATCAACGAATACATCCACGGCACTGCGAATTTCAGCGAGTTCCAGGCCAAGCTGGCCCGCGCTTCGGAGGCAAAATAATGACTTACTCCACCAACGAAATGATGACCGTCGCCGCCGCTCGCCGCTTGAAAAACGGTTCTGTGTGTTTTGTCGGGATCGGCCTGCCTTCCAAGGCGGCCAACCTGGCACGCCTGACTTCATCGCCTGATGTGGTGCTGATCTACGAATCCGGCCCGATTGGTGCCAAACCGGATG
Source organism: Pseudomonas sp. NKUCC02_KPG (assembly GCF_019345465.1). Taxonomy (GTDB): domain Bacteria; phylum Pseudomonadota; class Gammaproteobacteria; order Pseudomonadales; family Pseudomonadaceae; genus Aquipseudomonas. Next base: position 195,643 of record NZ_JAHKRC010000001.1, on the reverse strand, counting down.
TATTGCCGCTGTCGATTGGTGACGGTGAACTGGCTGAAACCGCCGACACGGTCGTATCCACCAGCGAAATCTTCCGTTACTGGCTGCAAGGCGGCCGGGTCGATGTGGGCTTTCTGGGCGCGGCCCAGGTCGACCGCTTCGGCAATATCAACACCACAGTGGTCGGCGACTATCACCAGCCAAAAGTGCGCCTTCCAGGTGCAGGTGGTGCGCCGGAAATCGCCGGGTCGGCGAAAAGCGTGCTGATTATCCTCAAGCAGTCGGCCCGTTCATTTGTCGACAAGCTGGACTTCATCACCTCGGTCGGTCATGGCGAAGGCGGCGACTCGCGCAAGCGTCTGGGCCTGCCAGGTGCCGGTCCTGTCGGGATCATCACTGACCTGTGCACCATGGAACCTGAAGAGCAGACCAACGAATTCGTGGTCACTGCGCTGCACCCGGGTGTGACCCGCGAGCAAGTCATCGCGGCCACCGGCTGGGCCATTCGCTTTGCCGATAACGTGCAGCAGACGGCGGCACCGACCGACGTGGAGCTGACAGCCTTGCGCGATCTGGAAGCGCGCACTGCACTGGCCCACGGCCAGGCACCGGGAGAAGCGTGATGCGTGAAGTTTTTATCTGTGACGCGATTCGCACCCCTATTGGCCGTTTTGGCGGTGGCCTGGCAACGGTTCGTGCGGATGACCTGGCTGCAGCACCGATCAAGGCACTGATCGAGCGCAACCCTGGCGTGAAATGGGACGAAGTCGACGAAGTGTTTTTCGGCTGCGCCAACCAGGCCGGTGAAGACAATCGCAACGTGGCCCGCATGGCTGCGTTGCTGGCCGGGCTGGCGCCAACCATTCCCGGCGTGACGCTCAACCGCCTGTGTGCCTCGGGCATGGATGCCATCGGTACGGCGTTCCGCGCCATTGCCAGCGGTGAAATGGAGCTGGCGATTGCTGGAGGCGTTGAGTCCATGTCACGCGCGCCCTTTGTGATGGGCAAGGCCGATGCGGCATTCTCGCGCAACATGAAGCTGGAAGACACGACCATCGGCTGGCGCTTTATCAACCCGCTGATGAAAGCCCAGTACGGTGTCGATCCGATGCCACAGACGGCGGACAACGTGGCCGACGAGTACAACATTTCCCGCGCCGACCAGGACGCTTTCGCCCTGCGCAGCCAGCAACGTACTGCGGCTGCCCAGGCTGCAGGTTACTTCGCCGAAGAAATCGTGCCGGTACGTATCGCCCATAAAAAGGGCGAAACCATCGTTGAGCATGATGAACATCCCCGTGCGGATACCAGCCTCGAAACACTGGGCAAACTCAAGCCGGTCAACGGTCCGGACAAGACCGTCACTGCGGGCAATGCCTCTGGGGTAAACGACGGTGCGGCGGCGCTGATTCTGGCGTCGGCCGAGGCGGTCAAGCGTCATGGCCTGACCGCTCGCGCCCGAGTCCTGGGCATGGCCAGCGCGGGTGTGGCGCCGCGTGTCATGGGCATCGGCCCGGTGCCTGCGGTACGCAAGCTGGTTGAGCGCCTGGGTCTGGCGGTCAGCGATTTTGATGTGATCGAACTCAACGAAGCGTTCGCCAGCCAAGGCCTGGCCGTATTGCGGGAATTGGGCCTGGCTGACGACGCGCCGCAGGTTAACCCCAACGGCGGGGCAATTGCCCTGGGCCACCCGCTGGGCATGAGCGGGGCACGAATTGTGATGACCGCCCTGCATCAGTTGGAAAAAACCGGCGGCAAGAAAGGCCTGGCCACCATGTGCGTGGGTGTTGGGCAAGGTCTGGCATTGGCGATAGAACGGGTCTGATAGCGCTGGAGTCAAAGCCGGACGACTGCAGCCTCAGTCGTTCGGCTTATTGCGGTTGCGGCGCTATATGTTGCAAGGTGTGTCTGATTGCAACTAAAACCTGATGAGTAAATAAACATGACAACAGAAACTCACTACACAGGAGAGGAACGTAAAAAAAGGATCTTTGCGATTGTCGGTGCGTCTTCCGGCAACCTTGTCGAATGGTTCGACTTTTACGTTTACGCCTTCTGCGCGATTTACTTTGCGCCTGCTTTTTTCCCTTCAGATGACCCCACGGTGCAGTTGCTCAACACCGCCGGTGTGTTTGCGGCCGGTTTTCTGATGCGCCCCATCGGCGGCTGGCTGTTTGGCCGGGTCGCCGACAAGCACGGGCGAAAGAATTCAATGATGATCTCGGTGCTGATGATGTGCGCCGGCTCGCTGGTGATTGCCTGTTTGCCTACCTACGCCTCGATCGGGGCCTGGGCGCCGGCCCTGCTGTTGATGGCGCGACTGTTTCAGGGGCTGTCGGTGGGGGGCGAGTACGGGACCACGGCGACTTATATGAGTGAAGTGGCGCTCAAGGGCCAGCGTGGCTTCTTTGCCTCATTTCAGTATGTAACGCTGATCGGCGGCCAGTTGCTGGCTGTACTGGTCGTGGTGATTCTTCAACAGTTCCTGTCAGAAGATGAACTGCGGGCCTGGGGCTGGCGTGTACCGTTTGTAATCGGTGCCATTGCAGCGCTGATTTCGTTGATGCTGCGTCGCACCCTTAAAGAAACCACCAGCGCTGAAACCCGTCAGGACAAGGATGCTGGCAGTGTGAGGGCGTTGTTCCGCGACCATAAAGCGGCGTTCATTACCGTGCTGGGTTACACCGCCGGCGGCTCGCTGATTTTCTACACCTTTACTACCTATATGCAGAAGTACCTGGTGAACACGGCTGGCATGCATGCCAAAACCGCCAGTTACATCATGACCGGCGCGCTCTTTCTTTATATGTGCATGCAGCCGCTGTTCGGCATGCTGGCGGACAAGATCGGTCGACGTAACAACATGCTCTGGTTTGGTGCGTTGGGTACGCTGTGTACGGTACCGATCCTGCTGACCCTGAAAACCATCAGCAGCCCGTTTCTGGCCTTTGTGCTGATTACGTTGGCGCTGGCGATTGTCAGCTTCTACACCTCGATCAGCGGCCTGGTCAAAGCCGAGATGTTCCCGCCGCAGGTGCGTGCGTTGGGCGTGGGGCTGGCGTATGCGGTGGCCAACGCGATCTTTGGTGGATCGGCGGAATATGTGGCGTTGGGGCTCAAGTCGATGGGCATGGAAAACAGCTTCTACTGGTATGTGACGGTCATGATGGCCATTGCTTTCCTGTTCAGCTTCCGCTTGCCCAAGCAGCCCAAGTACCTGCACCACGATCTGTGATGTACCCGCGCGCGCCATCGGTGGCGCGCGCTTTCTAAGGAAGGTTTATGAGTCATCAGCTTTTCGATGCGTACTTTACGGCCAAGGCCATGGGCGAGGTCTTTAGCGACCAAGGCCGGGTCCAGGCCATGCTCGACGTCGAAGCGGCCCTGGCCCGGGCGCAGGCCGGGGTCGGGGTGATTCCTCACGCTGCGCTCGCGCCGATTACAGCGGCGTGTCGCGCTGAACTCTACGACTTCGAGGCCCTGGGCCTGGCGATCGTCAGTGCCGGGAATTCGGCGATCCCCCTGGTCAAAGCCCTGGGGAAACAGATTGCCAGTACCGCGCCCGAGGCCGAGCGTTATGTGCACTTGGGCGCCACCAGCCAGGATGTGATGGACAGCGGCCTGGTGCTGCAATTGCGGGCGGCTCTGGGGCTGATCGAGCGCGACTTGACGCAATTGGCGGATATCCTCGCCGAGCAGGCTCAGCGGTATGTCGCTACGCCTTTGGCAGGGCGTACATGGCTGCAGCAGGCCACGCCGGTCACACTGGGGATGAAGATCGCCAGTTGGTTGGGCGCCGTTACCCGCAACCGCCAACGCCTTGATGAGCTGAAACCGCGTTTGCTGTGTCTGCAATTTGGTGGCGCCTCGGGCACCCTGGCGGCCCTGGGCGATCAGGGGATGCCGGTGGCACAGGCGCTGGCCAACGAGTTGGGGCTCAACCTGCCTGAGCAACCCTGGCATACCCAGCGTGATCGTCTGGTGGAGTTCGGTGCGGTTCTAGGCTTGATCGCCGGTGGTCTTGGCAAGATAGGCCGGGATATCAGCCTGCTGATGCAAACCGAGGCCGCTGAAGTGTTTGAGCCGTCGGCGCCGGGCAAGGGTGGTTCTTCAACCATGCCCCACAAGCGCAACCCCGTGGGCTCAGCGGTGTTGATCAGTGCCGCGACACGGGTGCCGGGGCTGCTCAGTATCCTGTACAGCGCCATGCCCCAGGAGCACGAACGCAGCCTGGGCCTGTGGCATGCCGAGTGGGAAACCCTGCCTGAAATTTGCTGCGTGGTGTCCGGTGCGCTGGTACAGTCCTTGAACATTGCCCAAGGACTGGAAGTGGACCGCGAGCGCATGGCGCGCAATCTTGACCTGACCCACGGGCTGGTGCTGGCCGAAGCGGTGAGCATCGTGCTGGCCCAGAGGGTAGGGCGCGAAACGGCGCACCATCTGCTGGAGCAGTGTTGCAAGCGTGCAGTGGCCCAACAGCGTCACTTGCGAGCGGTATTGGGTGATGAGCCGCTAATCACCGCACACCTGAGTGCAGACGAACTGGATCGCTTGCTCGATCCGGCCCATTACCTTGGCCAGGCGACGACGTGGGTCGAGCGTGCGCGGGCTGAACATTTTGCGTTGGTCCTCTAAAGGAGAAGCTCGTGGGACGTGTACAACTCGCTGAAGGTGAACTCAACTACCGGCTGGACGGTCCGCAAGGCGCGCCGGTGCTGGTGTTGTCCAACTCCCTGGGGACTGATCTGGGGATGTGGGATACGCAGATTCCGGCATTCGCCGAGCATTTCCAGGTAGTGCGTTACGACACCCGTGGTCATGGCCAGTCTCTGGTGACCGAGGGCCCTTACAGTATCGAGCAACTGGGCGGCGACGTTCTGGAACTGCTGGATGCACTGCATATCGAACGGGCGCACTTTTGCGGGCTGTCGATGGGGGGGTTGATTGGCCAATGGCTGGGGATCAATGCCGGTAATCGTTTGCACAAGCTGGTGGTGTGCAACACCGCTGCCAAAATTGGCGAGCCTTCGGTATGGAACCCGCGAATCGAAATGGTCTTGCGAGACGGCGCACAGGCGATGGCCGGGCTGCGTGACGCCTCGATTGCACGCTGGTTTACCCCTGATTTTGCCCAGGCCAATCCCGGGCAGGCCAAGCGTATAACCGACATGCTCGCCGCGACCTCGCCACAGGGTTACGCCGCCAACTGTGCCGCTGTGCGCGATGCAGACTTTCGCGATCAACTGGGTGCCATAGAGGTGCCCATGCTGGTGATTGCGGGCACTGAAGATGCGGTCACGCCGCCTGCGGGCAGCCATTTCATTCAGGAACAGGTGCGAGGCGCGCAGTACGCCGAATTTTATGCCGCGCACCTGTCCAACGTGCAGGCGGGCGATGCGTTCAGCCAGCGCGTGCTGCAATTTTTGTCAGCGGTCTGAGGAGCTTTTTGTGGACGAGAAACAACGTTACGACGAAGGCATGCAAGTACGCCGGGCAGTGTTGGGTGATGCCCATGTCGATCGCAGCCTCAACGCCCTGACCGAGTTCAACAGCGAGTTCCAGGAAATGATCACCCGCCATGCCTGGGGTGACATCTGGACCCGCCCGGGTTTGCCGCGCCATACCCGCAGCCTGATCACCATCGCGATGCTGATCGGCATGAACCGCAATGAAGAGCTGAAACTGCATTTGCGTGCTGCGGCCAACAATGGCGTGAGCCGTGCCGAGATCAAGGAAGTGATCATGCAGAGCGCCATCTACTGCGGCATTCCGGCGGCCAATGCGACGTTCCACCTGGCCGAGTCGGTGTGGGATGAATTGGGGGTCGAGTCGCGGGTGTAATCGATACAGGGGGGAGCGGGCTTGCTAGCGTTGCAGGCTTCACGGTTTGCCAGGCGAACCGAGGTGATGCCATCGCGAGCAAGCCCGCTCCCACAGGGGCATAAACAACAAACCCGCCTATTGGCGGGTTTGTTGTTTAACCGTTACGCATCAAGCCTTCGGTGGTTGATCCGAAACAGGGCGGTCTTGCCCGGTCTGTTCGAACCAGCCGCCACCCAATGCCTTGTACAGCGTGACTTCACTGGTCAGCTGCGAAAGACGATCGGTGATCAGTGATTGCTGGGCGCTGAACAACGAGCGCTGGGCATCAAGGAACGTCAGGTTGCTGTCGATCCCAATCCGATAACGACGTTCGGCTAACCGGTAGTAATCCTGGTTGGCGTTGACGAAATCGGTTTGTGCCTGCAACTGCTGGTTGTAGGTCTGACGCGCAGCCAGGCCGTCAGAGACTTCCTGGAAGGCGGTCTGGATCGTTTTCTCATACTGAGAAACGGTGATTTCCTTCTGGATCTTCGAGTAGTCCAGGCTGGCGCGCAAAGCCCCTGCGTTAAAGATCGGCAGGTTGATCTGCGGCGAAAACAGCCAGGTGCCCGAACCACCCTTGAACAGCCCCGACAGGTCAGGGCTCAAGGTCCCGGCATTGGCCGTGAGGCTGATGCTGGGGAAGAACGCAGCCCGTGCCGCGCCGATGTTGGCGTTGGCCGCCAACAGCTTGTGCTCGGCTTCGAGGATGTCCGGACGACGCTGCAGCAAGTCTGATGGCAAGCCAGCAGGTACTTCGCTCAACAGGTCGGCTGCCAGCGGCTTGGCGGCCGGCAGGTTGTCCGGGATGGTGGTGCCAAGCAGCAGTGCCAGGCTGTTCTGATCCTGAGCCACCTGACGGGTGTACCTGGCCAGCTGGACCTTGGCGTTTTCCACCGAGGTACGGGACTGGCTCACATCCAGCGCCGAGGCCACACCCACTTCATTGCTGCGCAAGGTGAGCTTGTAGCTCTCATCGAACGTCTTGAGCGTGTCTTCGGTCAGTTTCAGCAGCTCTTTGTCAGCCTGCCAGGTCAGGTAGGCATTGGCGACACTGGCGACCAGACTGATCTGGGTGCTGCGTCGGGCTTCTTCGGTTGCAAAGTAGTTCTGCAGAGCCTGATCGCTCAGGCTGCGAACCCGTCCGAACAAGTCCAGCTCATATGCGCTGACCCCAAGGGTCGCCGAATAACTGCTGGTGATCCCCGATTCGCCGGTTTGCGACATGCGCGCCGGAGTGCGCTGGCGGCTGCCGCTGGCAGTGGCCGAGACGGCCGGGAACAGATCGGCTCGTTGAATGCGGTACTGCGCGGCATAGGCGTCAATGTTCAGCGCCGCGACCCGCAGGTCGCGGTTGTTCACCAGCGCGGTTTGAATCAGTTGCTGCAGTGCCGGGTCATGGAAAAACTGACGCCAGCCTTGTTCTGCAGCGGCCTTGTTGGCCGCCTCGGTTGGCGAGTAGGCCGGGCCTTGCGGGTATTGCGCCGCTACCGGCGCTTCAGGGCGCTGGTAGTCGGGGATCAGCGAGCAGCCGCCCAGCGTGAACGCTGCGACAGCTACTGCGAGAAGCGACTTGCTCATTGGCCAGCCTCTTGGTTTGGAGTTTTAGTCAGATCCACTTTCGTCTTCGACTCTTTTTTGCTGCCAATGGACGATACGGCCACAAAGAACAGCGGTACCCAGAACACGGCCAGCACGGTAGCGGTGATCATGCCACCGATAACACCGGTACCAATAGCGTGCTGGCTGCCCGAACCTGCGCCCGTGGAAATGGCCAGGGGGATCACACCCAGTACAAACGCCAGCGAGGTCATGATGATCGGACGCAGACGCATGCGGCACGCTTCGATCGCAGCCTCCGTCAATGTTCGTCCTTGTTCATGCAGTTCCTTGGCAAACTCGACGATCAGAATGGCGTTTTTCGATGCCAGACCGATGGTCGTGAGCAAGCCCACCTGGAAGTACACGTCGTTGGACAACCCTCGCAGGCTGGTCGCCATCAGTGCCCCGATAATCCCCAGAGGCACAACGAGCATGACTGCAATCGGGATCGACCAGCTTTCGTACAGTGCGGCAAGGCACAAGAACACCATCAGCAAGGAGATTGCGTACAGGGCAGGTGCTTGCGAACCTGACAGACGTTCCTCAAATGACAGCCCCGTCCAGGAAATACCAACACCTGGCGGCAGTTTTTTCGCCAGGGCTTCGACTTCGGCCATGGCTTGACCGCTGCTGTAGCCAGGAGCCGGAGAACCGAGGATTTCCATCGCTTCTACGCCGTTATAGCGCGACAGCTTCGGAGGACCGTAGATCCATTTGCCTTTGGCGAATGCCGAGAACGGCACCATGGTCCCTTCACTGTTACGCACGAACCACTTCTTCAGGTCTTCCGGGTTCATCCGCGAGTCCGCGGCACCTTGCAGGAACACCTTCTTCACACGGCCGTGGTCGATGAAGTCGTTGACGTAGCTGGCACCCAGGCCGATCGAGAGCGTGTTGTTGATGTCACTCAGCTCGACGCCCAGGGCGCGTGCGGCTTCATCGTCGATTTCCAGTTGGTACTGCGGCTCATCGTTCAAGCCGTTTGGACGTACGCCTGCCAGGATCTTGCTTTGTGCAGCCATCCCCAGGAACTGGTTACGGGCGGCCATCAGCTTCTCGTGACCGATACCGGAGCGGTCTTGCAGGTAAACGTCAAAACCGGTGGCGTTACCCAATTCCATAACTGCCGGCGGAGCAAAGGCGAACACCATTGCGTCGCGGAAGGTAGAGAAGTGCGCCTGAGCACGGGCAGCCAGTGCAAACACGCTGTTGTCCGCATCTCGCTCGCCCCAGGGCTTGAGCATGATGAACGCAAGGCCCGAGCTTTGACCGCGACCGGCGAAGTTGAAGCCGTTTACGGTGAACACGGAAGACACCGCTCCCGACTCGTCTTTCAACAGGTACTCACGCATCCTGTCGATCACATCCTGAGTGCGTTCTGCCGTGGTGCCCGCGGGGGTTTGTACCTGTGCAAACAGTACGCCCTGGTCTTCTTCCGGAAGGAATGAAGTAGGAATACGGGTAAACAGGAACACCATGCCGACCACGATCAGTACGTAAGCCAGCAGGTACGGAGCCTTGTGGCGCAGGATGCTGCCTACACCTTTCTCGTAGCGTTTGACGCCACTGTCGAAAGTGCGGTTGAACCAGCCGAAGAATCCGCGCTTGTTCTCACCGTGATCACCCTTCTGGATAGGCTTGAGCATGGTGGCGCACAGCGCCGGGGTGAAGATCAATGCAACCAGCACCGACAGGCCCATCGCCGAAACGATCGTGATCGAGAACTGTCTGTAAATCACACCGGTGGAGCCGCTGAAGAAGGCCATTGGCAGCAGTACCGCCGACAGCACCAGAGCGATACCCACCAGGGCACCCTGGATTTGCTCCATGGATTTCTTGGTGGCTTCCTTGGGCGGCAGGCCTTCTTCGGCCATTACCCGCTCGACGTTTTCCACCACCACAATCGCATCGTCCACCAGCAAGCCGATGGCCAGGACCATGCCGAACATGGTCAGGGTGTTGATGCTGAAACCTGCAGCGGCCAGGATGCCGAACGTACCGAGCAATACAACGGGCACCGTCATCGTGGTGATGATGGTGGCGCGGAAGTTTTGCAGGAACAGGAACATCACCAGGAACACCAGTACGACGGCTTCAACCAGGGTTTCAACAACGCCCTTGATCGATGCGGAGACCACTGGAGTGGTGTCATACGGGTAAACGACTTTCATGCCTTGCGGAAAGAACGGTTCCAGGTCTTCGATGGTCTTGTGCAGTGCTTTTGCGGTGTCCAGAGCGTTGGAACCCGGTGCCAGCTTGATCGCCAGGCCCGAAGACGGCTTGCCGTTGAACTGTGCGCTGATGCTGTAGTTCTCACCACCCAGCCCAACCTCGGCCACATCGCTCAGGCGAACCTGGGAGCCGTCGGAGTTGACCTTGAGCAGGATCTTTTTGAACTGCTCGGCGGTTTGCAGGCGGGTTTTACCGATGATGGTTGCGTTCAGCTCCTGACCTTTGACGGCAGGCAGGCCGCCCAGTTGTCCGGAGGACACCTGTACGTTCTGCGCGCTGATGGCGGATTTAACGTCCACCGGGGTCAGGTTGTATTTGTTCAGCTTGGCCGGGTCGAGCCAGATACGCATGGCGTACTGGGCACCGAACACCTGGAAGTCGCCCACACCTTCGGTACGGGAAATCGGGTCCTGCATGTTGGAGACGATGTAGTTCGACAAGTCGTCCTTGTTCATGCTGCCGTCTTCGGACACCACGCCGATGACCATCAGGAAGTTTTTAACCGCCTTGGTCACACGGATACCTTGCTGCTGAACCTCTTGAGGCAGCAGTGGGGTCGCCAGGTTGAGCTTGTTCTGTACTTGAACCTGAGCGGTGTCAGGGTCTGTACCTTGCTCGAAGGTGGCGGTGATGCTCATGCTGCCGTCGGAGTTGCTTTCAGACGACACATATCGCAGGTGGTCAATACCGTTGAGCTGTTGCTCGATCACCTGAACCACGGTGTCCTGCACGGTTTGCGCCGAAGCGCCCGGGTAGGTCACGGAGATCGAGATGGCCGGTGGCGCAATGCTCGGGTATTGGTTGATCGGCAGTTTGAGGATCGATAGAGCCCCGACCAGCATGATCACCAGGGCAATTACCCAGGCGAAAATCGGACGGTCGATAAAAAATTTCGACATGGTTTACTCCCCTTTACTGCCTGCAGCTTTTTCTGTTGCCGGGGCAGATGCCGGGGTTTCGCCTTGTGGCTTGTCCATGATCTTGACTTCAATGCCAGGCTTGATGAACTGCAGGCCGTCGGTAATCAAACGGTCGCCCGGGTTCAGGCCTTTCTCAACCAGCCAGTCGCTGCCGACCGTGCGTGAAGCTTGCAGTACACGCATTTCAACCTTGTTGTCGGGACCCACGATCAAAGCCGTTGGTTGGCCCTTGAGGTTGTGGGTCACGCCGATCTGAGGCGCCAGGATCGCATTGCTGTCGATGCCTGCTTCCAGTTGCGCGTGGACAAACATGCCCGGCAGCAGGGTTTCGTCAGGGTTCGGGAACACGGCGCGCAAGGTCACGGAGCCAGTGGCTTCATCGACCGAGACTTCGGAGAACTCAAGGCGACCTTCTTGCGGATACTCGCTGCCATCTGGAAGGGTCAGCTTGACCTTGGCGGCGTTGTCACCGGCTTTCTTCAGGCGGCCGCTGGCCAGATCGCGGCGCAGTTCGAGCATCTCGACCGAGGACTGCGTGACGTCGACGTAGATCGGGTCCAGTTGGGTGATCACGGCCAATGCGTTTGCCTGGCCACTGGTCACCAGTGCGCCTTCAGTGAACAACGAGCGACCAATACGACCGGTCAGCGGAGCCAGAACCTTGGTGTAACGCAGATTGACCTGGGCCGTGTTCAGCGCGGCCTCGGCTTCGAGGCGTGCAGCTTGGGCGTTGTCGTATTCCTGGCGGCTGACGGCTTGCTCGGCGACCAATTGCTTGTAGCGATCAGCCAGGGATTTGGCCGATTGCAGCGTGGCGCGGGCGCTCAGTACGGCGCTTTCATAGATCGCTGGATCGATTTGATACAGCTGCTGGCCGATTTTTACGTCGCTGCCTTCTTTAAAGAGGCGCTTGAGGATGATGCCATTTACCTGGGGCCGAACTTCTGCCGAGCGATAAGACGCGGTGCGGCCTGGCAGGTCGGTGGTCAAGGTAAAAGGCTGGGTTTTCAGCGTGACGACGCCGACCTGAGGGATTTGCGGGGCAGGTGCTGCCTCTTCCTTTTTGCATCCGCTGAGCAGCGAAGCTAGGGCGATGGCAGCAACCAGAGCGGTAACAGCTGGCTTGAATTGCATGAAAATCCTCGGGTCAGGCACGCGAAAGCGCACAAGAATAGTGGAAGGGTAAAGAAAGCTGTTCCGGGTGGATAAGTAGCTTGCTAAGGAATATACTTACATTCATGTCTGTTTGTAAATAGCGGGACACTGTCTCGCCAGGCATTACAGGGCCACTTTTCAAGCCTGAAGTAGACCGGGATAAGGCAAAACAAACGCCACCCGATGTTGGTCCGGACGAGTGATCGCAGCGGCCCGGATCCTCCTGATTGAGGTTGTAATTGCCATGGTGCGTCGTACCAAAGAAGAAGCGCTTGAAACCCGGAGCAAAATCCTCGAAGCGGCCGAGCAGGCCTTTTATGAGCGAGGTGTTGCACGCACGACGCTGGCAGATATTGCCGCGCTGGCGGGCGTCACCCGTGGTGCAATTTACTGGCACTTCAGCAACAAGGCCGAGCTGGTCCAGGCCATGCTCGACAGCCTGCATGAGCCGTTGGATGAAATGGCCAAAGCCAGTGAAAGCGAGAACGAAGTTGATCCGCTTGGCTGCATGCGCCAACTGTTGATTCATTTGTTTCGCCAAGTTGCCACTGATCCGAAAACCCGGCGTATCAATGAAATTTTGTTTCATAAGTGCGAATTCACTGACGAAATGTGTGATTTACGAGCTCAGCGTCAGGTAGCGATGGTCGATTGCAACAGCAGGATTGAGCTTGCCCTGAACAATGCCATTCACCGTCAACAACTCCCTGAAAATCTGGATGCGCGCCGTGCTGCTATCTGTTTGCATGCCTATGTCGACGGAATTCTCGGACAATGGCTGCTGGTTCCCAACAGTTTCGATCTTTACAACGAAGCTGAATCCTGGGTCGACACCGGGCTGGATATGTTGCGTTTAAGCCCGACACTGCGAATCTGCGGCGATATCCGAAAGGGAGTCTAGTAGGCTCAAGCCATATGGCGAGTGAAGTTTTCCCCCTCTGGGCCATTTGATGGCAGCAGGCAGTTATATACGTCTAGCTCGCGGGTTTAAAGTTAGCGAGCTACGTATTTTGTAGTTAAATTGTTATCGCTTGGTTAAACCTCCTACGGCCACGGGCGAATGACCCTAAGCCAAAGCGGTTGAGTGGAGGCTGAACGGCGACATCCTTTCTGGTTATTTCTTTCAATCAACCCTTCCTGCGTCGGCTGCCCTACACTTGAACGACGCTTTGGCTGCACGCCAGAGCAGCCAGAATCGGGGAGCGGGCGACTGCCAACGTGTTTGTCCTCTCTCGACTAAAGCAAACAGACCGCGATGGAGTGGTGTGTCGTGGGGAATTCGAGGAATAACAAGTGAACAAGATTTACTCGAGTGCTGAATCCGCTTTGCAGGGGCTGGTCGAAGACGGCATGACCCTGGCAGTGGGCGGTTTTGGATTGTGCGGGATTCCAGAGGCGCTGATTGCGGCCTTGCGTGACACCGGCAAGCGCGAGCTGACGGTCATCAGTAACAACGCCGGGGTCGACGGTTTCGGGTTGGGGCAACTGCTGACGACGCGCCAGATCCGCAAAATGATTTCTTCCTATGTGGGGGAGAACAAAGAGTTCGAACGCCAGTACCTGGCCGGCGAGCTTGAGCTGGAGTTCACCCCTCAGGGCACCCTCGCGGAAAAACTGCGGGCGGGCGGGGCGGGTATCCCGGCTTTTTTCACCAAGACCGGTTACGGCACGCTGGTGGCTGAAGGCAAGGAAACCCGTGAGTTCGATGGCGAGTGGTACGTCATGGAGCGTTCGTTGCGCGCCGATGTAGCCTTGGTCAAGGCCTGGAAAGCCGACAAGTCCGGCAATCTGCTGTTCAACAAAACTGCACGTAACTTCAACCCGTTGGCAGCAATGGCGGCCAAGGTGTGTGTGGTGGAAGTGGAAGAAATCGTTGAAATCGGCGAGATCGAGCCTGATCAAGTTCATTTGCCCGGGATTTACGTGCAGCGGCTGGTGCTCAACGCTACTCCGGAAAAACGTATCGAACATCGCACTGTGCGGAGCGCCTGATCATGGCCTGGACTCGTGAAGAAATGGCGCAGCGCGCCTCCCAAGAACTGCAGGATGGCTTTTACGTCAATCTCGGTATCGGCTTGCCTACGCTGGTGGCCAACTACATTCCCGAGGGGATGGACGTGTGGTTGCAAAGTGAGAACGGTCTGCTGGGCATAGGCCCGTTCCCCGCCGACGATGAAGTCGATGCCGACCTGATCAACGCGGGCAAGCAAACCATTACGACCTTGCCGGGCAGCAGCTTTTTCAACAGCGCTGATTCGTTCGCAATGATTCGCGGCGGCCATATCAATCTGTCGATTCTGGGGGCGATGCAAGTCTCCGAGAAAGGCGACCTGGCCAACTGGATGATCCCCGGGAAGATGGTCAAGGGCATGGGCGGTGCTATGGATCTGGTGGCCGGAGTCAAGCGGGTGGTGGTGCTGATGGAGCACACGGCCAAGGGCGGGACCCATAAACTGCTCAAGCAATGCGACTTGCCGTTGACTGGCGTGGGCGTGGTTGACCGGATCATTACCGATTTGGCCGTGCTGGATGTGACCGGGCAGGGGCTCAAGCTGGTCGAGCTGGCAGCGGGCGTCAGTCTTGAAGAGCTGAAAGCGGCCACCGGCTGCGAAATCAACGCTTGAGTCTGTGGGAGCAGGCTTGCTCGCGATGCCCGCGCCGCGGTTTAACTGCCAAACCGCAGTGATGCCATCGCGAGCAAGCCCGCTCCCACAGAAATTTGATGCTGCAAAACGCAAAAAGCCCCTCGCGGGGCTTTTTACTCAAGCGTGAATCAGCGTTCCAGGTCGGCGATCTTGCCTGGGGTGCCATCCCACTCGGCCGCGTCCGGCAGAGGGTCTTTGCGTTCAGTGATGTTGGGCCAGATTTCAGCCAGCTCGACATTCAACTGAATAAAATTCTCCATGCCAGCAGGCACTTCATCTTCAGAGAAGATCGCCTGTGCAGGGCATTCAGGCTCACAAAGCGCGCAGTCAATGCACTCATCCGGGTGAATCACCAGGAAGTTCGGGCCTTCGTAAAAGCAGTCCACCGGACAGACTTCTACGCAGTCGGTGTACTTGCACTTGATGCAGTTGTCGGTGACGACGAAGGTCATTTCTAATTCTCTCCTCAGGCGGCGGCAGCGAAGCCCTTCCAGAACGGGTTCGCCGGGTTCGGGAGTGATATCTACAGACCAGGCTAAAAGGTCAGTAGCATCCCGAACCGCGCGCGATTCTAGCAGCTTTTAAAGGCGTGTCTTTAATGTGTAGAGCAAATCAAGTGCTTTACGCGGCGTAATGTTGTCCAGATCCAGCCTGGAAAGGTCATCCAGCACCGGGTGAGGGAGGCTGGCAAACAGGTCGCTTTGCTGCGGCGCCGACTTTTTGCCAGGGGTCGCCGGGGGTACTTCGTGGGGCAGGCTGCTGGTCTCCAGACGGCTCAAATGCTCGCGGGCACGGGTGATGACATTGGCTGGAACACCCGCAAGCTGTGCCACTGCCAAGCCATAACTCTGGCTCGCAGGGCCAGGCAACACATGGTGCAGGAACACAATGCGTTCGTTGTGCTCGGTTGCGCTCAAGTGCACGTTGGCGACCAGCGGTTCGTTCTCGGGCAGTACCGTCAACTCGAAGTAATGGGTGGCGAACAAGGTGTAGGCCCGTAATTGGGCGAGACGTTCTGCCGCAGCCCACGCCAGGGACAAGCCGTCGAAGGTGCTGGTGCCGCGACCGACTTCATCCATCAGCACCAGGCTGCGGTCGGTGGCGTTGTGCAAGATGTTGGCGGTTTCGCTCATCTCGACCATAAAGGTCGAACGGCCGCCCGCCAGGTCATCGCTGGAGCCGATCCGGGTGAAGATACGGTCAACCAGCGACAGCTCGCAGCTGGCTGCCGGAACAAAACTGCCGATGTGGGCCAGCAGGACAATCAATGCGGTCTGGCGCATGTAGGTCGATTTACCGCCCATGTTCGGGCCGGTGATCACCAGCATGCGCGTGTTGTCATCCAGCGCCAGATCATTCGCCACAAATGGGGTGGTCAGTACTTGCTCGACCACCGGGTGACGACCCTGGCTGATGCGCATGCACGGCTCGTCCACAAAGCGCGGGCAGTTCAAGTCCAGGTTCAGTGCACGCTCGGCCAGGTTGCTCAGCACATCCAGCTCGGCCAGTGCGGCGGCGGTGTCTTGCAGCGGTGCAAGGTGGCTGATCATTTCTTCGAGCAGTGCTTCGTAGAGCATCTTCTCGCGGGCCAGGGCCCGACTTTTGGCCGACAGGGCCTTGTCTTCGAAGGCTTTGAGCTCCGGGGTGATAAAGCGTTCGGCGCCCTTGAGCGTTTGGCGGCGGATGTAATCAGCCGGTGCCTGCTCGGCCTGCTTGCTTGGCAACTCGATAAAGTAGCCGTGTACCCGGTTGTAACCGACCTTGAGGTTGGCCAGGCCAGTGCGGGCTTTTTCCCGGGCTTCCAGATCAATCAGGAACTGCCCGGCGTTTTCGCTCAGTGACTGCAGCTCATCGAGCTCGGCGTCGTAACCGGTTTTCAATACGCCGCCATCGCGGATCACGGCTGGCGGATTGTCGTTGATTGCTTTTTCCAGCAGGGCTCCCAGCTCGGGGTAGGTGCTGGTAGTCGTGGCCAGTTGTTGCAGATGCGGCGCTTCGAGTCCGATCATTGCATCTTGCAGTTCAGGCAATGCGTTCAAGGCATCGCGCAGGCGTGCCAGATCGCGGGGGCGAGCATTGCGCAGGCCGATACGGGCCAGAATACGCTCCAGATCGCCGATTTCCTTGAGCTGTGGCTGCAGCTTTTCGAAGCGATAGCCGTCCAGCAAGCAGGTGATCGATGACTGGCGAGCCAGCAGCACGTTGAGGTCGCGCAACGGACGGTTCAGCCAGCGGGTCAGCAAGCGGCTGCCCATCGAGGTCTGGCAGCGGTCGACCACCGACTGCAAGGTGTTGTCGCGTCCGCCCGCGAGGTTGGTGTCCAGCTCCAGATTGCGTCGGCTGGCGCCGTCCAGTACGACGGTGTCGTCCAGGCGCTCATGGCGCAGGCTGCGCAAGTGGGGCAGGGCCGTGCGCTGGGTTTCCTTGGCGTAGCTGAGCAGGCAACCTGCGGCGCCAATGGCCAGGGTCAGGTTTTCGCAGCCAAAGCCTTTAAGGTCTTGGGTCGAAAACTGCTGGCACAGACTTTTCAGGGCCGAGTCGCGTTCAAAATCCCACGGCGCGCGGCGACGAACCCCACGACGTTTTTCGGCCGGCAGGCCTTGTGGCCAGTCATCGGGAATCATCAGCTCGACCGGGTTGATGCGCTCAAGCTCTGCCAGCAGGTTTTCCCAGCCCTTGATCTCCAGTACCGAGAAGTTGCCGCTGGTGATGTCCAGAACGGCGAGGCCAAACAAGCGCTCATCGCCGAGCACGGCGGCAATCAGGTTGTCGCGGCGCTCATCCATCAGTGCCTCATCACTGACCGTCCCCGGCGTGATGATACGCACGACCTGACGATCAACCGGCCCCTTGCTGGTGGCCGGGTCGCCGACCTGCTCACAAATCACCACCGACTCGCCAAGCTTGACCAGCTTGGCCAGATAGCCTTCAGCTGCATGGTAAGGAATCCCGCACATCGGGATCGCCTGACCTGCAGACTGACCGCGTGCAGTGAGTGTGATATCCAGCAATTTGGCGGCTTTCTTCGCGTCTTCGTAGAAGATTTCGTAGAAATCGCCCATGCGATAGAACATCAGCTGATCAGGGTGCTGATTCTTCAGGCGCCAGTACTGCTGCATCATCGGCGTGTGGCTGGACAGGTCGGAAGTATTTTTACTCATCAGGGCTTAGGCGGATTCGTTCAGAAGTGGGGGAAAGGCAGGCCGTGGCCTGAGGTTTTCGCAATGGGCGCAAGGTTAACATGTCAGCCCCTTGCATCTACAGGTGCGCAAGGAGGGGCGCTTGCGCGTGGCTATAAATAGAAGAAATAGCATTTGCCATCAATAAACACGGCCAGCACTATTGCCGTCATGTCCAAACGAACTGTTTCAACCGTCCTTAAAGAGCTGCTTGCCCGGCACGGAATCAGCGCGATGGCGCTGCACCGTAGCACTGGGGTGCCGCAGCCCACGTTGTCACGTATTTTGAGCGGTAAAATTGTCGACCCTTCCGACAGGCATATCTCCAAAATCGCCGAGTACTTCCACATCAGCACCGATCGTCTGCGTGGCCGGGATGACCCCTGTACGTTTGCCGCGTCAGAAGCCGGCTTGCATCACCCTGAGCTGCGCGATATTTGCCTGTGGGACGACGATACCCCGGTGGCGGACGATGAAGTGTCCATTCCGTTTTTGCGCCAGGTCGAACTGGCAGCGGGCTCCGGGCGTTTTGCCATTGAAGAGAGCGAGCGCGCCAGGCTGCGTTTCGGCAAACGCAGCCTGCGTCATAACGGTGTGGAATTCGATCAGGCCAAATGCGTGACCGTGCGCGGTGACAGCATGCTGCCCGTTCTGCGTGATGGCGCTACGGTCGGGGTCAATGCTGGCAAGCGTACGCTGGAGGAAGTCATTGATGGCGATCTCTATGCGGTCAATCACAATGGTCAGTTGCGGGTCAAACAACTGTATCGCCTGGCGGGAGGGCTCCGTTTGCGCAGCTTCAATCGCGATGAGTTTCCCGATGAGGATTACGCCTACAACGATATGGAGGATGAGCAGTTGGTGATCCTCGGGCATGTATTCTGGTGGGGCATGTACGCACGCTGACCCTCGCATTTAAGAAGCAACCCACAAGTCAGTGGGTTTTTTTTCGTCATCAAAAAGACCATTCACGCCGTAATTGTTGGCTTTTTCCGGCTTGCTGAAATCATCCGAATAAATATATGCACTGGTGCATTGACTGTATATCCATACATGCATAGTCTTTGCTGCATGGCGGTCCACGATGTAACTCAAGCAGGGATGTGGCGTAACAGAGGGCGCCCGCTGTACAGCCCGAGCCAGAAATTGGCGCTTATCAATAAGGACACAGGAGTGATGACATGATTAATGAGCCGCAGGTTTTGCTGGAAATGCCGGTTTTACTGGTCATCCTTCTTGCCTTGGTGGGCGGTGTTTTTGGTGAGATGTGGCGGGCGGACAAGGACGGAGCAAGCGGATGGTTGCTGTTGCGGCGCCTGGCGCTGCGTTCGGGGGCATGCATGGTGTGCGGTGTGTCGACCTTCATGCTGCTGTACTCGGCAGGGATGTCGATTCTGGCGGCCGGGGCACTGGGGTGCCTGACCGCGCTGGCCGGTGCGGATGCGGCCATCAGCCTGTACCAGCGCTGGGCCGCCAGGCGGCTTGGGGTCGATGGCTCGGCTGGCGACTCGCGGATCGAGCCATAGCAGACGCTATTTTGGTGTAGGTTATGGCGCAGACGCGCCCATCAGGAGAGGACCGTGGACCGAATATCTCAACTTGCGACTGAACTTGGGCTGCTGTTACAGGCTCTTAATGCCCAGGTGACGACCGCCGAATCCTGCACCGGCGGCGGCATCGCTGAAGCCATCACCCGCATCGCCGGCAGCTCCGCCTGGTTTGAGGCGGGATTCGTGACCTACTCCAACCAGCAAAAAACCAGGCAACTGAATGTCCCCGAGCCCTTGTTCACTCAGGTGGGAGCGGTCAGTCGCGAGGTGGTTGAGGCGATGGTGCGTGGTGCGCAGGTGCAAAGCGGGGCTCGATTTGCCGTCGCCGTGAGTGGCGTTGCCGGCCCGGGTGGCGGTTCGCCAGAGAAGCCGGTCGGCACCGTCTGGCTGGCGTGGGGCGATGGTGATCAGGTGACGGCCGAGCGCAGGCACTTCCCCGGTGATCGCGAAGAGGTACGCCAGCAAACGGTGATTGCCGCTCTGGAAGGCTTAATACGCCGAACGGTACGAGAAATAAAAAATGAGGGGTAGGCGATCGTTTAACCCTGTGGAATAATACTGGCTACTTATACAGTTATCGGCCGTCGGGCCTTATTGATTACGAGAGGACTTTAATGGACGACAACAAGAAGAAAGCCTTGGCTGCGGCCCTGGGTCAGATCGAACGTCAATTCGGCAAGGGTGCCGTGATGCTGATGGGCGACCAGGAGCGTCAGGCAGTTCCGGCGATCTCCACGGGCTCCCTGGGTCTGGATATCGCACTGGGCATTGGCGGCTTGCCAAAAGGCCGTATTGTTGAAATCTACGGTCCAGAGTCGTCGGGTAAAACCACGCTTACCCTGTCCGTGATTGCACAGGCGCAAAAGGCGGGTGCAACGTGCGCTTTCGTCGACGCAGAGCACGCCCTTGACCCTGAGTACGCTGCCAAACTGGGCGTAAACGTTGATGACCTGCTGGTTTCCCAGCCTGACACCGGCGAACAGGCACTGGAAATCACCGACATGCTGGTGCGTTCCAATGCGGTTGACGTGATCATCATCGACTCCGTTGCTGCACTGACGCCAAAAGCTGAAATCGAAGGCGACATGGGCGATACCCATGTTGGCCTGCAAGCCCGTCTGATGTCCCAGGCGCTGCGTAAAATCACCGGTAACATCAAGAACGCCAACTGCCTGGTTATCTTCATCAACCAGATCCGCATGAAAATCGGCGTGATGTTCGGCAGCCCGGAAACCACTACCGGTGGTAACGCGCTGAAGTTCTACGCTTCGGTACGCCTGGATATCCGTCGCACCGGCGCCGTGAAAGAAGGCGATGTGGTAGTAGGCAGCGAAACCCGCGTCAAAGTGGTCAAGAACAAGGTGGCACCGCCATTCCGCCAGGCCGAGTTCCAGATCCTGTACGGCAAGGGCATCTATCTGAACGGTGAGATGATTGACCTGGGCGTGTTGCATGGCTTCGTTGAAAAAGCCGGTGCCTGGTACAGCTACAACGGCAGCAAGATCGGTCAGGGCAAGGCCAACTCCGCCAAGTTCCTGGACGACAACCCTGATATCAAGGATGCGCTGGAGAAGCAGCTGCGTGAGAAGTTGCTGGGGCCAAAGACCGACGCTGAGCTGGCAGAAATGAAAGTCATGCCAAAACTGAGCAAGGCTGCCAAAGAAGCTGCAGCACTGGCTGAAGCTGAAGAAATGGAAAACGCTACCGACAGCGATAACTGATAGACATCATGATCGCCGTTCTGGATACCCCCGTCGCAGTGCGACGGACTGCAATGGACCTGCTCGCGCGACGCGAGCACGGTCGAGTCGAGCTGACGCGCAAGCTGCGTCAGCGCGGGGCTTGCCCCGACATGATTGACGCCGCCCTTGACCGTCTGACGGAAGAGGGGCTGTTGTCCGAGTCTCGTTATCTCGAGAGCTATATCAACTACCGTGCTGGTTCAGGTTATGGCCCTTTGCGAATTCGCGAAGAGCTTAGCCAGCGTGGCCTGGTGCGTGGGGATATCGAGGAGGCGCTGCGAGAGTGTGGTTTCAACTGGCAAGAGCAGCTGGAAGATACCTGGCGCCGCAAGTTTTCCGGTCAGTTGCCTGTCGATGCGAAGGAACGTGCCCGCCAGGGGCGCTTTTTAAGCTACCGAGGGTATCCGCTTGAAATGATCGGCCGCTTGTTGAGCGGCCGAGAGTTTGAAGACTGACAGCCGCTGTGGGAGCGAGCCTGCTCCCTAAGTTCGTTCGCGAGCAGGCTCGCTCCCGCAGGGTGTATTTTCAGTCCGCTACGGATGCGGGCTGTGAGGACGTAATCGAACGGTCAACTGTCTCCCAGTTTTGCGGCAGGTTGATAAAATCGACCAGTTCGCGCAACCGCCCCTGATTGCGCCCGCTAAATGCAAAGCCCAGGCAGGTAAGGTGGTTGAACTTGGGGTCTTCATGCTCAAAGCTGCAATATCCCTGTTGATGGAAACCATCACTCAAGCAAATATCGGCAAAGTCTTTCTGTATCGCCTTGAGCGCCAACGCGCTGAGAGGTCGCTTCATGCGGATGACAAAGGTCTTGTTCAGCCATCGGCTTGAATGAAAGTTGCTGTAGAACTGGTTGATTTCAGCAAGCGCCTCTTCAGCGCTATGTACCAGGCGCATCAACTTCAAATCGTTGGGCAGAATGTACTGGTGGGCCTCCAGTTGGTTGTGAATGAAGTCCAGCGCCCCCTGCCAAAACGAACCGCCTGGCACATCCAGCAAAACTACCGGTACCAGTGGGGTCTTGCCGGTCTGCATCAGTGTCAGCACCTCCAGCACTTCATCCAGCGTGCCAAAGCCACCCGGGCACATCACCAGAGCATCTGCTTCCTTGGTGAAAAACAGTTTGCGGGTAAAGAAAAAGTGAAACGCCAGCACATTGGGAGTGCCGTTGATGGTGGGGTTGGCCCGTTGCTCGAAGGGCAGGGTGATGTTGAAACCCAGGCTATGGGCCAGGCCTGCACCTTCATGGGCTGCGGCCATGATGCCCGCACCGCCGCCGGTAATGACCATGATGTCGGACTTGGCCAGCACGCTGCCCATTTCCCGGGCCAGCGCATAGAGCGGGTGTTCGATAGGGGTTCTGGCCGAGCCGAAGACTGTGACTTTGCGTCGCCCCTTGAACTGCTCCAGAGTTCGAAAGGTTTTTTCGAGCTCGCGGATGGCTTGCAGAGTGATTTTGGCATTCCAGCGATCAAGATCGTCGTGGGCCATGCGCAACACGGTCAGCAACATTTCTCGGTAAAGCGCCCGGTTCGGGCTGTCGGGGGCGACCCGTTGCAGTTGCTCGTCGACTTCATGAGCAAGATCCAGCCCCTGTTCCTGGAAGTGCAGCGTCAGGGTGTCATTGGATTGATCAGGCATGTATTTCTCCTTCTACACAACATCCTTGAAGGCGCCGCAGGTGGGCAGCCGCAGAGACACAGAGTGTCACCATGATGGTTCGATGATGGTCCCGGTATGTCTTGGCTGGCAATAGCTAATTGCCTGACCTACATGGAGTTTGGTGCGAGGAGGTCATGCGGGGGAACGTAGTGTCGAGGCCTGTGGCAGGCTCATGCGCCGTACCGGGAGGTACGGCGTGTCAGTGAGGTTACTTTTTGCGCTGGCAGTTTTCAGCCCGAAAATCCTGGATCAGGACCGGACTGTTGGTTTTGTATTCCTTGAAGCTGTAGCGCAGCGTCGCACCTTGAGCCATCAGGGTGCGGAAACCTGCGTTGCTGCAAACACTGCGACCCAATTGCGGGACTGTTTCTTCAGGATTGGAGCGCATCTGGGCGGACAATGTAGGACTGGCCTCCAGATTGTTGATCAAAACAGTACCGTCTACCGTAAAGCCTTTGTCCAGCAGGTCCGCATTGATAGCCCGTGGTTTGCCTTCATTGCTTTTCGCGGCAACCTTGAGCAGGGTTTTGTTCAACTCAAAATCCTTGAGAGAAGCCGCTTGTGCAGCCAGAGGCAGTGCAAGCATAAGAGCGACGGTCGGAATGATATGGCGCAGCATGAAACTCTCCTGATTTCAGTGACCCAGGCTTAGACCGGCCACATATCTGTGCGTTCAGTGGCGCGGGAGTATAGGTCAGCATGAGTTGGCAGGAAATGCCAAAGGTCATGGATTCGCGCCCTGTTACTGCGCCTCTGTTAAACTTGCCGCCTTTCTCTTGTGAATCCGTTGGTGTGCCAATTCTGGCAAATGGACGGTTGGCGCCTTTAAGTAAAAATCCATGACCCTGACGACCTTTCCCCCGAATTCTGTAGCCCGTTTACGAGACGAGCGCGAAGAGGAGAGCACCAAGCCTTACCTGGCGCGTGGCTCACGAGCCCCGCGTTGCCATACCTGTCGCGTGATTGAAAGCCACTGCCTGTGCAACTGGCGGCCAAAGGTCAGCACGCGCTCGGGTGTGTGTTTGGTCATGACTAAAAAGGAAGTGTTCAAGCCCAGCAATACAGGTTGGTTGATTGCGGACGTAGTCAGCGACAACTTTGCCTTTATCTGGTCGCGAACCGAGACCGACGATGCACTGCTGGCATTGCTGTCCGATCCGCAGTGGCAGCCATATCTGGTGTTTCCCGGTGAATACGTCGCCCCTGAGCGGGTAACGCACACGGTGGACCTGGACAGCAGCAAGCGCCCGCTGTTTATCCTGCTGGATGCAACCTGGACCGAGGCCCGCAAGATCTTTCGCAAAAGCCCGTATTTCGATGCCTTGCCTATTTTGAGCCTGCTGCCTGAAAGGCTGTCGCGCTACCGGCTGCGGCGCTCCACACGAAGTGAGCATCTGTGTACCGCAGAAGTGGCCAGTTTATGCCTTGAGCTGGCCGGCGATACCGAGGCTTCAAGTGCGCTGGATGCCTATTTCGATGTGTTCAGCCAGCATTACCTGGACGCGAAAAACCAGCTGCCGATGAATGAATCCAGCGTCGCACACCAGGAACTGGGCGTTTTTGTAAAAGACCTTCCCCGGAATCGG
Source organism: Pseudomonas sp. NKUCC02_KPG (assembly GCF_019345465.1). GTDB lineage: Bacteria > Pseudomonadota > Gammaproteobacteria > Pseudomonadales > Pseudomonadaceae > Aquipseudomonas. Next base: position 171,529 of record NZ_JAHKRC010000001.1, on the reverse strand, counting down.
GCTCAATAGACTAAAGAAGTAGCGCTACACTTTTCCGGCAGATGCAAGCGAGTGCCATTGTTCGTATTTGGATGATGGCGCCGTGATAGCTTCCCCTTGGACCCAGGCGTCAGGTTTTCAACTTGACCACCCCCGTTTCGCTGGGCATGCTTGGCGCCGATTCGGCTGCAGTAGCTGCTAAAACACTTATATTTGCCGACGTTTAGCGTAAATCGCGCCCTTTGACCCCTAGTCTTTGAGCTATTGCTCGAGTTGCCTTAGCGAGTGCTGGAATTCATCAGGGCTCGCCTGAAAAACAGGATCATTTAAAAAATGGCCACATACGAAATCCTGATTGCCGACGACCATCCGCTGTTTCGCAGTGCCTTGCACCAGGCTGTGAGCATTGGGCTGGGCTCTGATGTTCGCCTGGTTGAGGTTGCAAGTATTGCTGAGCTTGAAACACAGCTGGCAATCAAGGCCGATTGGGATCTGGTGCTGCTCGACTTGAACATGCCGGGCGCTTACGGTTTCTCCGGGCTGGTGTTGTTGCGTGGTCAATACCCGCAGATCCCGGTAGTGATGGTTTCAGCTCAGGAAGAAGCCTCGATCATGGTGCGGTCGCGGGAATTTGGCGCCAGTGGTTTTATCCCAAAATCCAGCTCGCTGGATGAAATTCAAAAAGCCGTGCGCGCGGTGCTGGATGGTGATGTGAGCTGGCCGCCCCAGGCGTTTGAAGAAGTTCAGGTGTCGGCTGAGGCCAAGGCCGCCAGCGAAGGCCTGGCCAGCTTGACTCCACAGCAGTTCCGGGTGCTGACCATGGTGTGTGAAGGTTTGTTGAACAAGCAGATCGCCTATGAGCTGAGCGTTTCCGAAGCAACCATCAAGGCCCACGTGACCGCGATTTTCCGCAAGCTGGGAGTTCGCACGCGAACCCAGGCCGCGCTACTCTTGCAGCAACTTGAATCAATTTCGAGCCATTAACCTGCGAGCCTTCACGCTTTTTTGACGAGGCGTGAACTAGCGTCCCTTTCTCATTTTTTTGCGCAGTTGCCTATCTATGTCGCCTTTCAAGGGTAAAACCGGATTTAAACGGATTTTGAATGCCAGCGGTTACTCGCTGGACGGTATGCGCGCAGCCTTTACTGGCGAGGCGGCTTTTCGGCAGTTAGTGTTGCTGAACGTGATATTGATCCCGCTGAGCTTCCTGCTGAATGTGAGTCGGGTAGAGCGGGCCTTGCTGATCGCGGTATGCCTGTTGGCATTGATTGTGGAATTGTTGAATTCGGCGATTGAGGCAGTGGTTGACCGTATCTCCCTCGACTTGCACCCATTGTCGAAAAATGCCAAGGACATGGGCAGCGCCGCCCAGTTTGTGGTGCTGACCATGATTGCCGTGGTATGGGCGGTCATTCTGCTTTAAGCGATGGTCGGTAATACGATCTCGTCGCTGCGCTGAACCCCTGCGGTGAAGGCGCGGCACAGTTCCAGAAACTCGCGCATGGCAGACGTCTGATACTTTTTTTTGTGCCAGATAAAGAAAAACTGTCGGGCCAGATCCAGGTCGGGTGTTTCCACGGCGACCAGGCTGCCGCGGCGAAAAGCGTCGCGCAACGCCAGGCGTGAGATGCATCCAATGCCCAGTCCCGACTCCACCGCCCGTTTGATCGCTTCAGTGTGCTCCAGCTCCAGGCGAATATTGAGCGCAGTTTGGTGATGGCGCATGGCCTGATCGAACGTCAGGCGGGTGCCGGAGCCCTGCTCGCGCAAAATCCACGCTTCACGGGTCAACTCTTCCAGTGTGGCGTGACCACGAACCGCCAGCGGATGCTGCGGAGCGCAGAAAACCACCAGTTCATCCTCTACCCAGCTCTGGACTTCGATGTCCGGATGAGCGCAATCGCCTTCGATCAGACCCAGGTCAATTTCGTAATGGGCGACTTGTTGCACGATATGGGCTGTATTTTGAACCACCAGCTTGACCTGACTTTCAGGGTGCGCCTGCATGAAGCTGCCTATCAGCAGGGTCGCCAGATAGTTGCCGATGGTCAGTGTGGCGCCCACGGTCAATGAGCCAAAGCCGGATTTGCCGTTGAGCAGGTCTTCGATTTCCTTGGCCTGATCCAGCAGGGCGACGGCCTGAGGCAGCAGTTGGCGGCCCAGAGCATTAAGGCTTAAACGCTTGCCCGCACGGTCGAACAGCTGGCAGCTGGTTTGGCGCTCCAGCTCGGTAATCGAGGTACTGGCAGCAGATTGTGAAAGGGCCAACAAACCAGCAGCGCGAGACACGCTCTCTTGTTGGGCGACGGCAACGAACACCTGGAGTTGTCTGAGAGTAAATCGCATATCGATATAACCGATAACCCTTATCTTGATAATTCAGTTAACAGATATTGTCGCCGCCATTAGAATGCTGTGCAATCGCGCCCATAGTCAGCGCAGGCGAAATTAGGAGCCCCGTACATGAGCAACATGAACCACGAACGTGTCCTCAGTGTTCATCACTGGAACGACACCCTGTTCAGCTTCAAGTGCACCCGCGACCCGGGTCTGCGCTTCGAGAACGGTCAGTTCGTGATGATCGGCCTGCAACAGCCCAACGGCCGTCCGCTTATGCGTGCCTACTCGATCGCCAGCCCGAACTGGGAAGAGCATCTGGAGTTCTTCAGCATCAAGGTGCCGGATGGCCCGCTGACCTCCCAGTTGCAGCACTTGAAGGAAGGCGACGAGATCATCATCAGCAAAAAACCTACGGGTACGCTGGTGCTGGACGACTTGAAGCCGGGCAAGCATCTGTACCTGCTCAGCACCGGTACTGGCTTGGCGCCATTTATGAGCGTCATCCAGGACCCGGAAACCTACGAGCGTTTCGAAAAAGTGATCCTGTGCCACGGCGTGCGTTACGTCAATGAAGTCGCCTACCGCGAGTTCATCACCGAGCACCTGCCACAGAACGAGTTCTTCGGCGAAGCGCTGCGTGAAAAGCTGATCTACTACCCAACCGTGACCCGCGAGCCGTTCGAGAATGAAGGCCGTCTGACCGATCTGATGCGCAGCGGCAAACTGTTCAGCGACATCGGTCTGCCTCCAATCAACCCGCAGGACGACCGTGCCATGTTGTGCGGCAGCCCGAGCATGCTCGACGAAACCAGCGAGGTGCTGAACAGCTTCGGCCTTAAAGTTTCGCCACGTATGCGTGAGCCGGGTGACTATCTGATCGAGCGCGCCTTCGTCGAGAAGTAAACCGCACCGATCAAAAAAATGTGGGAGCGGGCTTGCTCGCGATTGTGGAGTTCCAGTCACCGCACAGGTGTCTGAAAGACCGATATCGCGAGCAAGCCCGCTCCCACATTGCGTTTCAGATCACTGCTTGGGAATTACCTCAAGCACCCGGATCGTGCCGGGTTCAGGGTAATGCCAGCGTACGTCCAGATCCCAGAACTGCGCGCCGTACTCTCGTTCGGGGGTGGGCGTCTGGTAGGCCGGGCGCGGGTCTTGCGCCAGGCATTGCTCAATCAGTGCCACCAGCGGCTCCTGGAGGCGTAGAGCCTGTGTATGAGCCTGTTGCAGGGCCGTATCGGCCCACGCCACGGGAATCAACACCGGTGCCGCGCTGGCCATGCCATTGCTGGCATCGGCAATGATGTCCGCGTAAGGCACATAGGGTTTGATATCGAGAATCGGCGTGCCGTCGAGCAGGTCGATTCCTGAAATCCACAAGCGATTGGCTTCAACCTTGTCCAGCTTGACCACAGACTGACCGATGCCATTCGGGCGGTGGGTGGCGCGGGTTGCAAACACTCCCATCGACTTGTTGCCGCCCAGCCGTGGCGGGCGTACTTTTAGTCGGGGTTTGTCTTCGAGCGCTTGATGGAACACGAACAAAAGCCAGACATGGCTGACCTGCTCCAGCCCTTGCACCGCATCGCCCTGATCGAAAGGCGCGACCAGTTCCAGCACGCCACGGGCGGCCGGAGCCAGTTGCGGCTGACGGGGGATCGCGAACTTCTCCTTGAAGCAGGAGCGCACAAATCCGATGGGGGAGACGGTATAGGTCATCGAAAGAAACCTTGTAGTCGCTGCCGCAGGCTGCGATGGGCTGCGGCAGCGGCCCTTGGTAGATAAGGACTTGAAGATCTTTCAGATCTTATCGCAGCCTGCGGCAGCGACTACAAAAGCGATAGTGTTTTCAGTCGCGAACGCGCAGGGTCAGGCCTTTCAGGAAGTTGCGCAGCAACTGGTCGCCACAGGTGCGGTAGTTGGTGTGGCCGAACTTGCGGAACAAGGCGCTCAGCTCAGGCTTGGATACCGGAAAACCAGCAGCCTTGAGGATGGCGTGCATGTCGTCTTCCTTGAGTTCGAAGGCCACGCGCAGTTTTTTCAGGATGATGTTGTTGGTCACCGGCAGCTCAACAGGCATCGGTGCACGGCTTTCGTCCTTGCCGCGCTTGAAGATCACCAGGCCATCAAGAAAGTGCGCCATCACGTCGTCAGGGCAACGAACAAAACCTTCTTCTTCGTCTTTTTTCAGGTAGGTCAGTACGTCTTCCTTGGTGACTTCAAGACCACCAAGCTTGATGATTTCGACAACCTTGTTGTCGCTGATGTCGAGCATGTAGCGCACGCTACGCAGTACGTCGTTATGAATCATGTGGGTAATCCTGATATTCAGCAGTGAGCACCGCAGGCATTGCTGCGGTGTCGAAATGTTCGGTGTGGGGCTTAGAACTTTTCTTTGGCGCTCATGTAGCGCCATTGGCCAACGGGCAATTTACCCATCGACACGCCACCAATACGGATCCGGCGGATAGAGATGACCGTCAGGCCGACGGCCTGGCAGAAGAGTGCAATGACCCCCGGCTGCGGATTTTTCATCGCAAAGCGCAGGCGGTTTTCACTCTGCCAGCTGGCCTTGACCGCGGGCAGCTCGCGACCCTTGTAGGTCATGCCATGATTGAGGCGGTTCAAACCGTGGGGTGCCATCTCGCCAGAGACTTCAACCACGTACTCCTGCTCGATCTTGTTGGCATCGGCCGTCAGCTTGCGCACGATTTTCCAGTCTTGAGTAAACACCAGCAGGCCGCTGGCGTTGGCTTGCAGCTCGTTGCCAACGCTCAGGCGCAGGAAGTGGCCTTTTAGCGGGCGCTTGCCGAAACGGTGCTCCTCGCTCAGGGTTTCAGGGCCGATCAACGCCAGGGCGCTATCAGTGTCCAGGCCCGCCGGGGCGTTCAACAAAATGGTCACCGGTTCTGGCGCAGTAGCCTTGGCCTCTGGGTCCAGCTCGACTTTTTGGTTGTCGACCTTGAATTGCGGCTCGTCGATGACTTCGCCATCTACCGTGACCCAGCCACCTTCAATGAACAGTTCGGCCTCACGGCGGGAGCAGCCGACGAGTTCGATGAGGCGTTTGGAGAGACGTATCGGTTCAGACATGACAGGGGCCGTATAGGAATTGGGCGGCTATTGTACCCGCCTGGCGCCGGTTAAGCCCGGCAACATTTGCCTTATGCACGTGCTGGGCGTTTATACCGCAGGTGCAGCAATGGATACGGTTGGCCCAGGCCGTCTTTTTCGCAGCGCCCGGTGACCTCAAAACCTTGCTTGAGGTAGAAGCCAATGGCTTGCGGGTTCTGCTCGTTGACGTCGAGGCGCTCGGCATTCAGTTCGTTGATGGCGAACATCAGCAGGCACCTGCCTATGCCTTGGCCCCGGTAATCGGGGTGGATAAACAGCATTTCCACCTTGCCTCCCGCTACGCCCGCAAAGCCGGTTATGCGTTTGCTGACGGGATCCTTGCAGCAGATCAGCATCACGGCATCCAGGTATTGATCTTTGACCAGACCCCGTAACAGTTGGATATAGCTGTCAGGCAAAAAGTCGTGGGTAGCCCGTACCGATGCTTCCCACACGTCGGTCAGTTCATCGAAGTCTGTAAGGCGTGGCGTATGAATAACCCATTGTTGTTGCATCAAGCGTGTCTCCTGACACAGGTTGGGATAGCGATGGATTAACGATAGTCGTAAAAAAAGCCCTGGCGCGAGTGCGGCAGGGCTTTTTGAGAGGCAGTTGCGGTTTAGATCACTTCAGCCCACAAGTCATACTCGTCGGCGTCGGTGACGCGACACATGATCTTGTCACCCGGCTTGATGTCTTTTTCGGTAGCGATAAACACGTTGCCGTCGATTTCCGGTGCGTCGAAGAAACAGCGGCCAACAGCGCCTTGCTCATCAACTTCGTCGATCAAGACTTCGATTTCCTTGCCGATTTTCATCTGCAGGCGTGCGGCGCTGATGGCCTGTTGGTGGGCCATGAAGCGGTCCCAGCGATCCTGCTTGACGTCGTCCGGCACGATGGCCGCGTCCAGCAGGTTGGCGGGGGCGCCTTCTACTGGCGAGTACTGGAAGCAACCCACGCGATCCAGTTGCGCTTCGGTCAGCCAGTCGAGCAGGTACTGGAAGTCTTCTTCGGTTTCACCCGGGAAGCCGACGATGAAGGTCGAACGGATAATCAGGTCCGGACAGATCACGCGCCAGTTTTTGATGCGGGCCAGGGTCTTGTCTTCAAACGCAGGGCGTTTCATGGCCTTGAGCACTTTGGGGCTGGCGTGCTGGAACGGGATGTCCAGGTACGGCAGGATCTTGCCGGCGGCCATCAGCGGGATCAGTTCGTCAACGTGCGGGTACGGGTAAACGTAGTGCAGGCGGACCCACACACCCAGCGAGCTAAGCGCTTCGCAGAGTTCGGTCATGCGGGTCTTGACCGGGGCGCCGTTCCAGAAACCGGTACGGTACTTAACATCAACGCCGTAGGCGCTGGTGTCCTGGGAAATCACCAGCAGTTCTTTTACGCCAGCCTTGACCAGGCGCTGGGCTTCGTCGAGGACGTCACCCACCGGACGGCTGACCAGCTTGCCGCGCATCGACGGGATGATGCAGAAGCTGCAGCTGTGGTTGCAGCCTTCGGAAATCTTCAGGTAGGCGTAGTGACGCGGCGTCAGCTTGATGCCTTGAGGCGGCACCAGATCGATCAGCGGGTTGTGATCCTGGCGCGGTGGCACCACCTGGTGCACGGCGTTGACCACTTGCTCGTACTGCTGCGGGCCGGTCACGGCGAGCACGCTTGGGTGCACGTTGCGGATGTTGCCTTCTTCGACACCCATGCAGCCGGTCACGATGACCTTGCCGTTTTCCTTGATGGCTTCACCGATCACTTCCAGGGATTCAGCTTTCGCGCTGTCGATGAAGCCGCAGGTGTTGACCACAACGACGTCAGCGTCCTGGTAGGTGGAGACGACGTCGTAGCCTTCCATACGCAGCTGCGTAAGGATGCGTTCGGAGTCGACCAGCGCTTTCGGGCAACCCAGGGAAACAAAGCCAACCTTCGGGTTGGCTGGCTTGGTGGTAACGGTGGACATGGCGAACCTCGGTATGTAGTGACGTTACATGCCCGTAAAGGCTGCACGACGAACGGGCGCTTTGGGCCTGCTGGCGCTCTGTTGAAATGATCAACCAAGCGGTAACAGGCTCTTGTGCGCCTCTGATCAAAAAAAGTGCGCAATTTTAGCTATGGTCAACGTACTTGACCAGCGTTATACGGGGATTTACGACGAGTGCTGCGCTATGCTGCGCGCCGTCGCGAAAACAGGGTTTTCAATCACCCGAATTTCGTGGATCAGATTCGCAAAATCAGCGCATGCTGCTGATCAAATGTAGCGCAAACCATTAAGAAACGCGGTCCATGGTCGTAGGGGTGGTTGATGGGGCAGGCAAGTAGTCAGGCGGCAGAAGACGGTCACTCAAAGGCCAGGCCCATAGGGATGCTGGTTGCAGCGGTCGGCGTGGTGTACGGCGATATTGGTACCAGCCCCCTGTACACCCTCAAGGAGGTGTTTTCCGGCGGGTATGGAGTGCAAGTCAACCATGACGGTGTGTTCGGAATTCTGGCGTTGATTCTGTGGTCGCTGATCTGGGTGGTCTCGATCAAGTATGTGCTGTTCATTCTGCGGGCAGACAACGAAGGTGAGGGCGGCATAATGGCCCTGACCGCATTGGCGCGGCGTGCTGCTTCGCCCTATCCCAAGCTGCGTTCGGTGTTGGTGATCCTGGGGCTGATCGGTGCTTCGCTGTTTTACGGCGATAGCATGATTACTCCGGCGATCTCGGTATTGTCAGCGGTCGAAGGGCTTGAACTGGCGTTCAGCGGGCTGGAGCGCTGGGTCGTGCCGCTGGCCCTGATCGTGCTGGTGGCGCTGTTTTTGATCCAGCGCCGTGGCACAGCCACTCTGGGCAAGCTGTTCGGTCCGATCATGGTGCTGTGGTTCGTCGTGTTGGGCGGGCTCGGTATTCATGGCATCGCTCAACATCCTGAGGTGCTCAATGCGCTGAACCCCGTGTGGGGCGTGCGTTTCTTCGTCTCGCACCCCGGTATGGGCGTGGCCATTCTGGGCGCCGTGGTGCTGGCGTTGACCGGCGCTGAAGCGCTGTATGCCGACATGGGCCACTTTGGGCGCAAGCCGATTGCCCGGGCCTGGTTCATCCTGGTGTTGCCTGCGTTGGTGCTCAATTACTTCGGGCAGGGTGCTCTGCTTCTGGAAAACCCCGAGGCTGCCCGTAACCCGTTCTATTTGCTGGCACCCGCCTGGGCGCTGATTCCTCTGGTAGGCCTGGCCACGCTGGCCACGGTGATTGCCTCCCAGGCAGTGATTTCCGGGGCCTTCTCCCTGACCCACCAGGCGATTCAGCTCGGTTATATCCCGCGCATGCATATCCAGCACACCTCCAGTGCCGAGCAGGGGCAGATTTACATCGGTGCGGTGAACTGGTCGCTGATGGTCGGGGTGATTTTGCTGGTACTGGGATTTGAATCCTCGGGGGCCCTGGCGTCGGCCTACGGGGTGGCGGTGACCGGCACCATGCTGATCACCAGTATTCTGGTGTCGGCGGTGATGCTGTTGCTGTGGAAGTGGCCGCCGATTCTGGCAGTGCCTGTACTGATTGGCTTTCTGTTGGTGGACGGTCTGTTCTTTGCCGCCAACGTACCCAAAATTGTGCAGGGTGGGGCCTTCCCGGTGCTGGCGGGGATTGTGCTGTTTATCCTGATGACCACTTGGCGTCGCGGCAAGCAACTGCTGGTGGATCGCCTTGACGAAAGTGCGCTGCCGTTACCGCTGTTTATCAGCAGTATCCGGGTGCAACCGCCGCATCGGGTTCAAGGGACTGCGGTGTTTCTGACGGCCCGTCCGGACGCGGTGCCCCATGCGCTGTTGCACAACCTGCTGCATAACCAGGTGCTGCACGAGCAAGTGGTATTGCTGACGGTGGTCAACGAAGATTCGCCCCGGGTCCCTGCTTCGCGGCGTTTCGAGGTGGATTCGTATGGAGATGGCTTCTTTCGGGTGATCCTGCACTTTGGTTTCATGGACGAGCCGGATGTGCCTGAGGCGTTGAAGCTGTGCCATCTCGATGAGCTGGATTTCAGCCCTATGCGTACCACTTACTTCCTTAGCCGGGAGACGGTGATTGCGTCCAAGCTGGTGGGTATGGCGCGTTGGCGAGAAGGGTTGTTCGCGTTCATGCTCAAGAACGCCAACAGCAACTTGCGCTTCTTCAAGCTGCCACTTAACCGGGTTATCGAGCTGGGGACCCAGGTCGAGATGTAGTCGCGTTCAGGTCGCCAATAAAAAGCCCCGGCTCGTGAGAGTCGGGGCTTTTTTGTGCAGGAGGGAGGCGTTTTTGTGGGAGCGGGCTTGCTCGCGATACAGGCGCCGCGGTTTGCCTGATAAACCGCAGCGCACCCATCGCGAGCAAGCCCGCTCCCACAGGTTGCTTACTCGGCAGTCGTCTGATGCTTCTTGATCAGGTCTACGAGGCGCTGGGCCAGGGCCGGGTAGTTTTCGTCGAAGTGGTGTCCGCCGGGCAGTTTCAGGCTTTCGCCTACGGCTGTCTTGGCGGTGCAGCCGCTTTCATCCACCTCTTCTGCGCCATAGATGCATACCACTTTGCTGGCAGGCAGCTTGGACATTTCCTCGCCCGTATCGGCTTCAGCGCCGGCTTTGCCGAGCCAGCCATCGACATGGATCTCAAAGCTGCCACTGCGGGCAAATGCCAGGAGCATGATGGCGTCGACCCGCTTTTGCTCGGCTTCAGGCAAGCGATTGTAAGTGGCAGGCAAAACGTCAGCACCAAACGAGTAGCCCACCAGTACAAAGCGCTGGGTGCCCCACTTCTGACGGTAATGCTGCATCAGTTCGGTCAGGTCGGTGGCGCTTTGCTCGGGTGTTTTGTGCTGCCAGTAGTAGCGCAGCATGTCGATGCCGACCACCGGGTAGCCGATCTTGGCCATTTCACCGGCCACATCGCGGTCCAGGTCTCGCCAGCCACCGTCACCGGACAGGAACAGGGTTACGGTGCTGTTTTGCTGGCCTGCGGGCACTTCGACCACCGGCATGCTCAACCCGCCGTTTTCATCGCCTACCAGTATTTTGCGCAGTTCGTTGCTCAGTACCTGCGGGTAATGAATGTCGTAGTCGCTGATGCTGGTCTGAGCGTTTGGTTGATCACGTACGAACGCAGCGCTCGGGTCGTCAGGGTTGTCGTTCCAGGCCACCAGCCAGTTGCCGTGGGCAGCGGTTTTTGGAACGGGCAGGGCGCAGCCGGGCTCTTCAAGTTTGAAACCGACCGACACGGCCTGGGCCTTGTCATTGGTCTGCTCGGCCAGCCAGCGCCAAGCCAGGGTTGCACCCGGACCGATACCGCTGACCAGCGTCGCTGGGCCCTTGAGTTGTTGCAGTGCAGTTTGCAGGGCTTGCTGCTGCAGGGTGCAATCATCTTTGGGCAGAATCACCTGCACGACCTGTGCTTTGCCGCCACGGCTCAAGGCCACTAACTGCTTGTCATTGAGCGCTTCTTCGGCGGGGGTGGCGATCACCACCCGGGCCAGGGCTTTCTGACCGGGAGTGACGTTGGTCAGGGTCGAGCCATCGGTTTGACTCAGGTGTTCAATTGTTGGCTCAGGCGCGGGGCGATTCCAGAACCAATAGCCGCCTGCAGCCAGTGCGACCAGAACTATCAAGGCAAGCAACAAAAACCGCCAGGAACGATGTTTCATTAACGTTTCACCAATCCAGTCAAGCCGCCTGCAATCAGGGCGGCGGTATCAGCCAGCGCTACCAGCGGATCAAGTCCGGCGGGCACGGCCATGTAACGAGGTTCCCAGTCGGGCTGGAATTTATCTTTGAAGCGGCGCAAACCCTGGAAGTTGTACAGGTGCTCGCCGCGCTGGAACAGCATCGACCCCAGACGCTGGGTCAACGGTGCGCCGCGTCGGGGTTGCAGGCCGGACAGAGGTACCATTCCCAGGCTGAAACGTGCGTATCCATGCTTTTTATAATGCTGAATCAAACCCACCATCATGAATTCCATGGTCAGTTTTGGCGCTTCGGGGTGCGAGCGCATCAGGTCGAGGCTCGACAGCTCATGGCTGTGGGTTTCAAGCAGGTTGGCGAAGGCTACCGGCTTGCCTTCAAAGCGAATAATTGCCACGCGAAAGTGCTTGATGTAGTCCTCGCTGAAGCGACCCAGGGAGAAGCCTTTTTCCCGTACGTTTTTGCCGGTAAGCCAGGCATCCGAAATGGCCTTGAGTTCATCCATCGGGGCCTCACCCGGTTCGTGGATTTCCAGTGACAGACCGTCACGGGTGCCACGGTTCCAGGTGTAGCGCAGGTCTTTCATCTCTTTGCCCTTGGCTTCGAGATCAAAGCGGTGCAAGTCGACCCGGGCTTCTTCTCCGAGCTTGATCGCGGTCAGGCCAATGTCCATGTAAAACGGCAGGTTCTCGGCGCGGACCTGATAGAACACGGGGCGGGCGTGAAAGGTGTCGCACAGGTCGCGAAATTGCCAGATCAGCTCGGCACGCTGCTGGGGCGGTCCAATCGGGTCGTACAGTGCTACCAGGCTGCGCCCGCGGCGGGCGTACATCAGGAAGGCATTTTCATCCGGGTGGAACAGCAGGGCCTTGTCGCCGGTCAGGGCCAGGCCACCATCGGGCTGGTCGGAGGCCAGGATGATTTTTCCGGCTTTTTCCAGCTCTGCGGCATCGGGCAGGAGAATCACCGGGCGTGCGGTTCGCAATAGCCAGGTCAGCGATACGATCACCAGCAGCACGGCTGCGCCCAGCAACGAGCGCAGGCCCCGTGGGGCGTCCGAGTCGAGGGTGAACTGCCACCACAGTTGATGGCTGTAAGGAACGTCCTGATAGGCGAACAGCAACAGCCAGATCGAGGCGCCCAGCACGCAGACACTGGCCACCAGATACAGGGGTGAAAACGGCAACTCGGTCAGGCGGCTCGGACGGTAAAACGAGCGGCGGAACAGCCCCAGCAGGCTGGCGGTCAGGACCAGGATAGTGGCTTCTTCCCAGTCAAAGCCTTTGAGCAGGGAAAGCACGGCGCCGACCAGCAGCAGAATCGTGGTCAGCATCCAGGCAGCGGACAGGCGCCGGCGCAGGCCTTGGGCAAGCAACAGACACAGCACGCCGATAAGGCTGGCGCCAAAGTGTGATGCGTCAATCAGGCGGTGCGGGATCAGAAAGCCGATGTGCTCAAGGCGTGTGTCAATTTCGGGAGTGGCCCCGGAAAACAGCAGCACCACGCCGGACATAAATACCAGGACCGCCAGAACCGGAGCGGCCAGGCCCGAGGCAACCCGCAGGCTTTGTCGGGTATGGATCAGGCGTTGGGCTTCGTTCAGCAACAACAGCAGGCAGGCAATCAGCAGCGGCAGGATCACATAGATCATGCGGTACAGCAGCAGGGCAGCCGCCAGAGGTGCTGCGCCGAGTTTGTCGGCAAAGGCGGCCAGCAGGATGGCTTCGAAAACCCCGACACCGCCGGGCACGTGGCTGAGTACGCCAGCAGCCAGCGCCAACAGATACACCAGCATAAAGGCGCCAAAAGGTGGCGCTTCGGGTAGCAGCAAATACAGCACGGTGGCCGCTGCAGCGACGTCCAGGGCTGTAATGACTAATTGCAGGAAGGTCAGGCGCGGGCTTGGCAAGCGTAATGTGCGACGCCCGGCCTTTACCAGCAGGTTGTCCGGGATCGGTTGCTCAGGAAGGCGGCGGCGATAGATGCCGAGTGCCAATAACCCGAACAGGGCCAGAACCGCGAAAGCAATTGCACCCAGTATATAAGCCGGGATGTGCAGGGCGGCGGAGGCGGCGGGCAAGTTGCTCAACGTTGCCAGTGCTGCCAGTGGCGGCAAGGCACAGCCCAGTGACAGGCTGGCGAACAGCGTCATGTGGGCGACTTCTGATGCGCCTACGCCATGACGTGCATACAGGCGATATCGCACGGAGCCGCCGGACAGCAGCGACAGGCCGATGGCATTGCCGATGGCAAAGGCGGTGAAGCCGCCCAATGCCAGGGTTTTAGGTGGCAGCTTGACCCCGGCATACCGGCTGGCGGACCACTCATACCCCAGCAGTATCACAAAGCCCACGGCAGTCGCGGCCACTGCACCGAGGAGGGCGGGCTTGGGGACTTCCAGGATCGAGTCGTGCAGGGCGTACAGGTCAAGTTCGCTGAGCAGGTGGCGACAGGCAATCAGTGCTATCGCAAACAGCAACAAAGTGATTGCCAGACCAATGGGTTGGCGATACTTGCTCAGCAAATCCAGCCAGCGCAAACGAGTTGCGGCAATCGGGTGGGCTGCTGTGACGGCTTCTTTAAGTTCTGGCGAATTATCGGGCATCAATCACCTCGTGGATCGTGCGCGATAGGATGGAGGCATAGGCTCAAGTTACCAATCCTTTTGGTGAAAATATTTCTAAATATGTTTGGCTGTTTGCCTGAGGTTCAGGTTTGGCCTGTACAAAAAGGGTAATTATTGCCGGACAGCATAGACGACGGGACTTTCAGGAATATGACGTTGAGCGTCAATAACCGTTTTCCCCATACTTTTCGAGCGCGCACAAAAAAGGCCACTCTTTCGAGTAGCCTTTTTTGATGTTTGGTTGCGGGAGCCGGATTTGAACCGACGACCTTCGGGTTATGAGCCCGACGAGCTACCAGACTGCTCCATCCCGCGTCTGTGTGGGCGCATTCTACAGAGGATCGTGCGGGTGTCAACCTTAAATGTCGTAAGCGGTTGAAATACCCGGTTTTAATTCCTCCGGCTCGTGACGTGCAGAAGGCGGGTAAAACACCCGGGCACAAAAAAGGCCACTCTTTCGAGTAGCCTTTTAATGTTTGGTTGCGGGAGCCGGATTTGAACCGACGACCTTCGGGTTATGAGCCCGACGAGCTACCAGACTGCTCCATCCCGCGTCTGTGGGGCGCACTCTACAGTGATGAGTGGGGGAGTCAACCTTTAATGCATAAATGACCTGAATAAGATCAAAACAGGCCTGTTTTTGGGTGGGGGCAGTTCGGTCTGTTGCAGCTGCCGAGGAACGAAGGCTGCGTTCGGCGGCGAAGCCGTCGCAAGTCAGGCGAGCTACAAAACAGGCGCGCACAAAAAAGGCCACTCTTTCGAGTAGCCTTTTTCGATGTTTGGTTGCGGGAGCCGGATTTGAACCGACGACCTTCGGGTTATGAGCCCGACGAGCTACCAGACTGCTCCATCCCGCGTCTGTGGGGTGGATTCTACAGCGATCCGCTGGGCTGTCAAACCTTAATTTAGAAAAATTCGTTCTGCGTCAATTGGTTAGATAGAAAATCCGGTTATAAAAAGGCCTGCAGGCCATGTTCCATATGGGGTGTAGCTCTATTGACGGGCAAGATTCGATTGAAAAAACAAATTCAATGGCGATATTTCCCACGTCTGTCGGGGAGAGTCGAGACCACTGGTGCTATATACAGTTGGTGGTGACATACTGGCAATCCGCATTGCCTACTCCCCTGAAGAACGTCGCCTTACATGACGCAGCGCAAAATCATCCACGTCGACTGTGACTGTTTCTATGCCGCTATTGAGATGCGCGATGACCCGAGCCTGGCAAACAAGCCGATGGCAGTCGGGGGTTCGGCTGACCGTCGGGGGGTAATCTCGACCTGTAACTACGAGGCGCGGGCTTATGGTGTGCGCTCGGCGATGGCGTCCCGGCATGCACTCAAACTGTGCCCGGATCTGATCATCGTTAACGGCAGGATGGATGCCTATAAAGAAGCGTCGAAAGAAATCCACGGCATTTTGCGCGATTACACCGACTTGATAGAGCCGCTGTCATTGGATGAGGCTTACCTGGATGTGTCTGATAGCCCGCATTTTTCGGGCAGTGCCACGCGCATTGCCCAGGAAATTCGGCGCAGGGTCTCCAATCAACTGCACATCACCGTCTCGGCGGGTGTAGCACCGAACAAGTTTCTGGCCAAAATTGCCAGCGACTGGAAGAAGCCCAATGGGCTGTTCGTCATTACTCCGGATCACGTTGAAGATTTCGTGTCGGCGTTGCCAGTCAACAAGTTGCATGGCGTGGGCAAGGTCACGGCGGACAAGCTGGGGCGGTTGGGGATTGAGACCTGCCTGCAGTTGCGTGACTGGAACAAACTGGCACTTGTGCGTGAGTTCGGCAGTTTCGGTGAGCGATTGTGGGGGTTGTCGCGGGGGATTGATGACCGTCTGGTGCAGAGCGACAGTCGACGTCAGTCTGTTAGCGTGGAAAATACCTACGATACCGATTTGCCGGATCTGGCCAGTTGCCTGGAAAAACTACCGGAGTTGCTGGAGACGCTGACTCGCCGCATTGCGCGTATAGACAGCAGTTATCGTCCAGGCAAGCCGTTCGTCAAAGTCAAATTCCACGATTTTACCCAGACCACGCTGGAGCAGTCCGGTGCCGGGCGTGACCTTGAGAGTTATGAGGGATTGTTGAGCCAGGCGTTTGCACGCGGCGCCAAGCCCGTTCGATTGCTCGGGCTTGGCGTGCGTTTGCAGGATTTGAACAGCGGGTTTGAGCAGCTGGAGCTGTTCAAGGGGTAGGCAAATAACTGTAGTCGCTGACGAGGTACGAGACTGCGATGAGGTGGGGGGCGAGGCAGCCCCAGAACACGAAGAGCCTGCGGCCCTTCTCGCAGCCTGCGGCAGCGACTACAAGGGCATGTGTCAGCTGACGCCCGGATCCGCCACCAGCCGCCCGGCATCCTTGGTCAGAGAATGAAGGAACTCACGTTGTAGCTCGGGATCGTTGCGTGTGAGTTCGATCAGGCTTTGTTCCAGCTCGCTGGCTTCTTCTTCCAGTCCCAGTTCTGACAAGCGCTTGACCCGATGTACCCATTGGGTGACGTCGTCGCCCTCCAGGTCGTCGTAAATCAGGTTGTGCGCTTCAAGCAGCTTGCCACGCAGGTTGCTGCTGATCGACAGGGTTGAGTTCGAGTGGGTCTCGTCCTGAGCGTCTTCAACCATGATGGTCAGCTTGCCGATGTGATTGAGGTCTTGCTCGGCAAAAGGGCTGTCCAGCAGGTTGAGGCGCAATACACCGTTGCGATCAGTCGTCAGCTCATGAGTCTGCTTGCCAGCCTTGACCACAACCGGGCGTTCCGACCAGGGCAAGCTTGAATACTCCAGGCGCTTGTCGCGCTGAACATCATCAATACCGGCCAGGTTCTGTTCGGCGCGACCGTGGGACTGCACGTTCATTGCAGGGTTGATGCCCGCAAAGCCGTAGTTGATCCAGTCTTTGGTCACGCTGTCAGGAAGTTGCCCGAACATGAACACGTTAAGCACATTGGCACCCACCCCTGCGACGATAGCCACCGCCCCCAGCGGAATCTCATAGACTTCGCGCCAGGGCTGGTACGGGGTGTAGCGGTCGTAATGGCGCGTGACATCGAACTCGGTGACCTCAAAGGTCTTCTGTTCATTGATGCGCACACGGCGTTGCGGCAGCTCAAGCACTGCTGGCGAGCCAACATCGATCAGGAGGCTGTGGGCGAGCAGCTTTCGCTCGATTCGCTCCTCGTGCTCACTGCGTTGCGACATGTGATTGGCACAGCCGCTCAGCAGCAAGGTGCCGCACATGGCGGCACCTGCGAGGGTTAAGGTACTTCGCTTGAACATGACGCCTCTATCTGGTTTCAGCGAGCGATACGGGCTTGAAGGAAGGCAAGCACATCAGCAACGGGCAGGGCTTGAGGCTCTGCTTCGGTGCGGCTCTTGTATTCCAGATTGCCTTCTGCAAGGCCACGGTCACTGACCACGATCCGGTGAGGGATGCCGATCAGTTCCATGTCGGCGAACTTGATACCCGGGCTGGTTTTCTTGTCGCGGTCGTCCAGTAGCACTTCAAAGCCTGCGGCCGTCAGTTCGGCATAGAGCTTGTCGGTGGCTTCGCGTACGGCTTCGGTCTCGTAGCGCAGTGGAACCAGTGCGACCTGGAAAGGTGCCAGGGCATCGCTCCAGATAATGCCGCGCTCGTCGTTGTTCTGCTCGATGGCTGCTGCCACGACGCGGGAAACACCGATGCCGTAGCAACCCATTGCCAGGGTTACCGGCTTGCCGTTTTCGCCCAGCACTTGGCACTTCATCGCTTCGCTGTACTTGGTGCCCAGCTGGAAGATGTGACCCACTTCGATGCCGCGCTTGATTTCCAGTGTGCCCTTGCCATCCGGGCTCGGGTCGCCAGCGACCACGTTGCGCAGGTCGGCAACGGTCGGAACCGGCAGGTCGCGTTCCCAGTTCACGCCGAAGTAGTGCTTGTCATCGATGTTGGCGCCCACGCCGAAGTCGCTCATCAATTCGACCGAACGGTCAATGATGCACGGCAGCGGCAGGTTCAGCGGGCCCAGGGAGCCTGCACCGGCGCCGATGGCGTCACGTAGTTCTGCGTCCGAAGCCATGACCAGCGGGCTTGCTACCAGCGGGTGGTTGCCAGCCTTGATTTCGTTAAGTTCGTGATCACCGCGAATAACCAGAGCGATCAGCTTGCCTTCTTCGGCGGCGTGAACAATCAGGGTCTTGACGGTTTTTTCGATGGCCAGGTCATAGCCATCGACCAGTTGGGCGATGGTCTTGGCATCTGGCGTGTCGACCAGGCGCAGCTCCTGGGTGGCAGCAGGGCGCGAGGTTTCGACTGGAACGGCTTCGGCTTTTTCGATGTTGGCCGCGTAGTCGGAACCATTGCTGAACACGATGTCGTCTTCGCCAGACTCGGCCAGAACGTGGAACTCGTGGGAACCGGCGCCGCCGATGGAGCCGTTGTCAGCTTCAACCGGACGGAAGTTCAGGCCCAGGCGGGTGAATACATTGCAGTAGGCCTGGTGCATGCGGTCATAAGTGACCTGCAGCGAAGCGTTGTCGACGTGGAAAGAGTAGGCGTCCTTCATGATGAACTCGCGGCCGCGCATCAAGCCGAAGCGCGGGCGGGTTTCGTCACGGAATTTGGTCTGGATCTGGTACAGATTGATCGGCAACTGCTTGTAGCTGTTGAGCTCGTTGCGGCACAGGTCGGTGATGACTTCTTCGTGGGTCGGGCCTACGCAGAACTCGCGACCATGGCGATCTTTCAGGCGCAGCAGTTCGGCGCCGTATTCTTCCCAGCGACCGGATTCCTGCCACAGCTCAGCTGGCTGGATGCTCGGCATCAGCACTTCAAGAGCACCTGCAGCGTTCATTTCTTCGCGAACAATGGCTTCGGCCTTGCGCATGATCCGCAGGCCCATGGGCAGCCAGGTGTACAGGCCGGAAGCAAGTTTGCGAATCATGCCGGCGCGCAGCATCAGCTGGTGGCTGATAACGACCGCATCGGAAGGCGTTTCTTTCTGTGTGGCGAGCAAATATTGGCTGGTGCGCATGGTTAGTCGTGGCCGTTGCTGATGACTAGAAATGACCTCGCATTGTACGGGCGAGATCAGTTTGCGTACAGCGCGGGCGGGGGAGAGTGCTTCCCCCGCAGATTTATGGCTGTTTTTCGAGGTCTACAGCGGGCTTCTGGCGGGCCCGGCGGCTTTCCTGAAACCAGTGCAGGCTGATCAGCAGCAAGGTAGGGATGCCCATCAGTGCCGTGATGATAAAGAAGTTGTGATAGCCGAACTTTTCCACCAGAACCCCTGAATAGCCGCCCATCAGGCGTGGCAGCAGTAGCATGATGGAGCTGAGCAGGGCGTACTGGGTGGCCGAAAACTTGAGGTTTGTCAGGCTGGACAGATAGGCGACGAATGCAGAGGTGGCGAGGCCGGAGCTGAAGTTGTCGAGAGAGATAGTGACGATCAGCATGTCCAGGTTCGGGCCCATGTCTGCCAGCAACATAAATAGCAGGTTGGTGCTTGCTGATGCCGCCCCTCCAATCAGCAGGATCGGCAAAATGCCGAAGCGCACGATAAGCAAACCGCCCATGCCAGCGCCAACGAGGGTCATGATCAAGCCGAAAATCTTGCTGACCCCGGCGATCTGGTCCTTGGTGAACCCTTGGTCGATATAGAACACGTTGGCCATCACGCCCATGACCGTGTCAGACATGCGGTAAGTGGCAATCAGGCCCAGCAGCAGAAGGGCTTGCCAGCGATAACGCAGGATAAAGTCATTAACCGGTGTCAGGACTGGCGCCAGCCCGCGTCGTCCAAAGGTCGAGAGGCACAGCACCGTGAGCAGCGTGTACAGGATGGCGCGCAGAAATGCCCTGTCTTCAAGCACCAGTGTCATCGGGCTGACGCCCTCGAACAGGACGCCTGCAAAATCGGTGTTGTAGAGCTGCGTGAACATCGCCGGTACTGAAACAAGCAAGACGATCAGTACGAATACAGACGCCAGCTGATGGCCAAAACTGTAGCGCCCGGCCGACAGTTGGGTGCGCAGCGGTACCGGGGGCTCGCGCATGAACAGGGTGGTGAGCAGTGCTGGCACCATGAGCAGGCCGAACAGCACATAAGTACCGGTCCAGGCCGAATGTTTGTAGTTAAAGCCCGTCGAGCCGAAGCCCTCGGCAAAGAACAGGGCGCCTGCGGTGGCCAGCAGGGCTGCCACGCGATAGCCGGACATATAACTGGCAGCGAGCGCAGCCTGACGATTGTCTTCTGCGATTTCCAGGCGGTAGGCATCCACGGCGATGTCCTGGGTCGCCGAGGCGAAGGACACGACCACCGCGATGGCAATCAGCCAGGAGAGGTGTTTTTGCGGGTCGCAAAAGCCCATGCCGATCAGGCCCAGGATCACCAGCGACTGCGACAGCACCAGCCATGAACGACGCCTGCCAAGTTTTCCGAGCAGCGGTAAACGCCATTGGTCCAGCAGCGGGGACCACACCCATTTAAAGGCGTAAGCCAGACCGATCAGGCTGGCATAGCCAATGGTTTCACGGGCCACACCGGCTTCGCGCAGCCACACGGAGAGCGTTGAAAAAACCAGCATGTACGGCAAACCGGCGGCAAAACCGAGCAGTAACAGCACAAGGGTTGAGGGGCTGGAATAGGCAGCTAGCGCTTCGCGCCAGGTTTTACGGGGCATGGACTGGAGTCTGCCTCTGGTTGCGGAAACAAAGGGCGCACTCTAACCGCAGTGCTCTATCGGGCGCCAGCCATGACGTTGCATATCCACGCGATTATTCATGATGCTCAGGCCCTCGGCGCGCAAACGCGCACGCTGTTCATCACCCGACGGGCTACCTGCTGGCAAACTGATACGGCCACCAGCGGCAAGAACCCGATGCCAGGGCAGGCGCGTGCCTTCAGGGAGTTGGCTAAGCGTTCGCCCAACCCACCGTGCAGCTCGACCCAGACCAGCCAGTTCGGCAAGCTGGCCGTAGGACACCACATAACCTGCGGGCACCATCATCAAGGTTGAATACAGTGCTGTACGGCGAATTTCGGCGGGGCTTTGAGGGGTGTCGATGAGTGTGCTCACGGCGGGCTTCTGGTCGGCGGAAAGGGGGCTTGCGCTGTTAACTCAACTATAGAAGGAACTCCAGCACAATGAGCCGGTCTTTCTTTCTCAAGGGCGTGTCCATGGGGATAATGCCGGCATTCTTTCGCACTCCTGAGTTTCGCATTTGCTTATGCTGTCCAGAACCCTGTTATGCCTTGCTGCCCTGAGTCTTACTGCGCCCGTGCTTGCCGATACGGTGTGGTTGAAAAATGGCGACCGTCTGACCGGCAAGATCAAAGTATTCGACGGTGGCAAGTTGCTGATCCAGACCGAATACGCGGGTGCCGTGCCCATTGACTGGAAACAGGTCAAAACCCTTGAGAGTGATCAGGAACTGCTGGTCAAGCAGGATGCCTACACCGGAGAGAAAGCCAAGTCGTTGCAGGCAGCCGAAGATGGCCGCGTAACCCTGGCCAATGGCGAAGCGCCGAAAACCGTAGAGCTGGCCAGTATTCAGCAAATCCTCAAGCCCAAGCCAGTGATTGAAGACCTGGTCTGGAAAGGCAATGTCGATGTGGCGCTGGACTACAAGCGGGCCGACAAGGATACCGACGATTACGACATCGACTTCAAGACCACTGCTCGTCACGGTGCCTGGCGGCATCATGCAGAAGGCGAATACAACCGCGAGTTTCAGAACGATGTTGTCACGACGGACAACTGGACTGCCGAATACGCGCTTGACCACTTCATTGATGAAAAGTGGTACTGGCAAGGTCGTCTGACTTATAACCGTGACCGGGTCGAAGACGTTTCACGCCAGCGCACGATCGGTACTGGTCCGGGCTATCAGTTCTGGGATGACGAGCTGGGTGCGTTCTCCCTGGGGTCGCTGATCAACCGCACGGACTATGAATATTCTGACGGCAAAAAAGATAACTTCTATTCGCTGGCCATGAAGTGGGATTACAACCGCTACTTGCTGGGCAAGACAGTGTCGATCTTCACCAATGGTGAGTTGGGCAAGTCGCTGGAGAGTACGTCGGACTACAGCCTCGATTCCGAAATAGGCTTGCGTTACAAGGTGACCGAGTGGGCATCGCTCAATCTCAAGGCCGAGAAAGACCTGATTGGTGGTTCAAGCGGCTCTGATAACTCCCTCAACAAGACTCGCTACACCATGGGATTTGGCGTGACCTGGTAATAGCTCACGTCGTGGCCGCTGCCGAAGGAGCGCAGCTTCGTTCCTTCGGCAGCGGCTACAGGTTGCTCTAGATCCGCAAGCCGCCATCAAGCTCCAGAATCCGCCCGGTGTAGTAGTCGTTCTCAAAAATGTAGGCCGCGGAATGGGCGATTTCTTCAACCTTGCCCATGCGCTTCAACGGGATGCCGGAAGTCATCTTTTCGAGGGCTTCGGGTTTCATGCCCAGGGTCATTTCGGTTTCGATAAAGCCTGGGGCAATCCCGGCCACCCGAATGCCGTAGCGTGACAGCTCTTTGGCCCAGGTCACCGTGGCTGCGGCAACTCCGGCCTTGGCTGCCGAGTAGTTGGTCTGGCCTACGTTACCGGCGCGCGAGATCGACGAAATGTTGATAATCGCGCCCTGACTGTTGAGCTCGATCATTTTTGCCGCGACCTCACGGGTGCACAGGAAAACGCCCGTCAGGTTGACGTCGATCACCGCCTGCCATTGCGCCAGGCTCATCTTGGTCATCACCCCGTCCTTGACCTTGAGCAGCAGTCCGTCGCGCAAAATGCCGGCGTTGTTTACAAGACCATTGATCGCGCCAAAATCTTCTGCAATCTGGGCAACAGTTTGCGTAACCTGTTCTTCATCTGCGACGTTACACAGGTAAGCGCGGGCCTCTACACCGTGTGCCTGACAAGCCGCGACCGCCAATTCAAGCTTTTCCGGATTGAGGTCGACCAATGCCAGCCTCGCGCCCTTGGCAGCCAGATACTCAGCCATTGCACGGCCCAGCCCTTGGCAGCCGCCAGTGATAATGATTACTTTGTCTTTTAGTTGCATGGGTGCCCTGATCTCGACCGTTATCGACGGATTTTTTATTAAGGAGTCATAAGTTGAGCGTTGAAGCTGCCAAGCATGCCCGAGAATTACTGCTCAAGGAATACCGCGGAGCCCTGTCGACCCAGTCCAAGGCCATGCCGGGTTTTCCCTTTGGTTCCGTGGTGCCTTATTGCCTGGATGAGCAGGGGCGCCCGTTGATTTTGATCAGCCGTATTGCCCAGCACACCCATAACCTGCGCAAGGACCCCAAGTGCTCGCTGATGGTAGGCGAGCGGGGGGCTGAAGATGTCCAGGCCGTTGGGCGCCTGACGTATCTGGCCGAAGCCGAGCAGTTGACCGAGGCTGCAGCGATTGCCGCCGCAGCTGAGCGCTACTACCGCTATTTCCCTGAGGCCAGGGGCTATGACACGGCCCATGATTTCGACTTTTGGGTGCTTAACCCGGTCAGGCACCGTTATATAGGGGGGTTCGGGGCTATTCACTGGCTGGATCAAGTCACGCTGGCCAACCCCTTTGCCGGGCAGGTCGAGGTGCGTATGGTGGAGCACATGAACGCCGACCACGCCAACGCCATCGAGCATTACGTCAAATTGACCGGTCTACCGCTAACAACGCCAGCTACGCTGGTGGGTATCGACAGCGAAGGCATGCATTTGCGTATCGGTGAAGGCCTGCATTGGTTGGGCTTTCCCGAGCCTTGCAATACTTCGACACAGGTGCGCGAAGCGTTGGTTTTATTGGCGCGTGCTAGTGAATGGCCGAAAAAACAGACGACCTGACCTTGAATTTTCACAGGCGCGCCGTCATCTAGGTTTGGTTGGAAGATATTCTTCCGGAGAGGAATCATTTGATGCGCGCTTTTCTATTGCTCTTTCTGTTATTTCCAGTGCTAGAGCTGTACGTCTTTTTCAAGGTCAGCACCGCTATCGGGTTTTTCCCTGCGTTGCTGCTGATCATTGCCGGCTCCATGCTGGGTGTTCTGGTGGTTCGCGTTGCAGGTCTGGCCACTGCGCTCAGAGCGCGCGAAAGCCTCAATCGCGGCGAGCTGCCTGCTCAGCAAATGCTTGAAGGTCTGATGCTGGCCCTGGGTGGCGGCCTTCTGGTGCTACCGGGCTTTATCAGCGATGCGGCCGGTCTGTTGTTGCTGTTCCCGCCGGTTCGTCGTTTCCTGGTCAACCGTCTGCGCAAGCGTGCAGAAGAACAAGCCATTCGCCAGCGTGCGTTTGCCGATGACTTCGAGGCTGTAGCTCGCCCTCGATCCCAGCAGCCTTTGGGGCGTGAGCCGAATGTGATCGAAGGCGAGTTCGAGCACCGCGACAAATAAGGCTTTGGCGTTATCAACACGGCACCTTGGGTGCCGTGTTTGTTTTTCGGTCAGGCACAAGGTTAAAAATTTCATGGGCGTGCCCTTGTAATAAGTGGATGCGCCCTTATGTAACGGACACCGCAGGGTTTTACTGGCAACAGCACATCCCTTCAGCGAATAGCACCCGGCATTTCCGGATTTGCAAACCCCGCCGGTATTGACACCGGCCGATGAACACCACAATTAGGAGAGATCGACAATGAAGCTTCGTCCTCTGCATGACCGCGTCGTAATCCGTCGCAGCGAAGAAGAAAAGAAAACCGCTGGCGGTATCGTTCTGCCGGGTTCTGCTGCCGAAAAAGCCAACAGCGGTGAAATCCTCGCTGTCGGTACTGGCCGCGTTCTGGACAACGGTGAAGTACGTGCGCTGGCCGTGAAAGTGGGTGACAAGGTTGTGTTCGGCCCTTACTCCGGCAGCAACACTGTGAAAGTCGACGGCGAAGACCTGCTGGTTATGGCTGAGAACGAAATTCTCGCTGTAATCGAAGGCTGATCTCCCGCTCCTTTTCCCGTTACTACAAAGTATTTAAGGAAGAACGAACATGGCTGCTAAAGAAGTTAAATTCGGCGACTCCGCCCGTAAAAAAATGCTGGCCGGTGTAAACGTCCTGGCTGACGCAGTAAAAGCGACCCTGGGCCCTAAAGGCCGTAACGTGATCATCGAGAAGAGCTTCGGCGCTCCGACCATCACCAAGGACGGCGTTTCCGTTGCCAAAGAAATCGAGCTGAAAGATCGCTTCGAAAACATGGGCGCGCAGCTGGTTAAAGACGTTGCCTCCCGTGCCAACGATGACGCTGGTGACGGTACTACCACTGCAACCGTTCTGGCTCAATCGATCGTCAACGAAGGCCTGAAAGCCGTCGCTGCCGGCATGAACCCGATGGACCTGAAGCGCGGTATCGACAAAGCGACCATCGCCATTGTCAAAGAGCTGAAATCCCTGGCCAAGCCATGCGCTGACAGCAAGGCGATCGCTCAGGTAGGTACCATCTCTGCCAACTCCGATAGCTCCATCGGCGACATCATTGCCGAAGCCATGGAAAAAGTCGGTAAAGAAGGCGTGATCACTGTTGAAGAAGGCTCGGGCCTGGAAAACGAACTGTCTGTTGTTGAAGGCATGCAGTTTGACCGTGGCTACCTGTCCCCGTACTTCGTCAACAAACCAGAAACCATGACTGCCGAGCTCGACGGTCCGCTGATCCTTCTGGTCGACAAAAAGATCTCCAACATCCGTGAACTGCTGCCAGTTCTGGAAGCTGTTGCCAAAGCCGGTCGCCCATTGCTGATCGTATCCGAAGACGTTGAAGGCGAAGCCCTGGCGACTCTGGTTGTGAACAACATGCGCGGTATCGTGAAAGTCGTTGCTGTTAAAGCACCTGGCTTTGGTGATCGTCGCAAGGCAATGCTGCAGGACATCGCTGTTCTGACTGGCGGTACCGTTATCTCCGAAGAGATCGGTCTGAGCCTGGAAAGCGCTACCCTGGAACACCTGGGTAATGCCAAGCGCGTTACCGTAACCAAAGAAAACACCACCGTTATCGACGGTGCTGGCGTTGAAGCTGACATCCAGGCTCGTGTGACTCAGATCCGTGCTCAAGTGGCTGATACCACTTCGGACTACGACCGTGAAAAACTGCAAGAGCGTCTGGCCAAGCTGTCTGGCGGCGTAGCAGTGATCAAGGTTGGCGCTGGCTCTGAAGTAGAAATGAAAGAGAAGAAAGCCCGCGTTGAAGACGCCCTGCACGCAACCCGTGCAGCCGTTGAAGAAGGCGTGGTACCTGGCGGTGGCGTGGCACTGGTTCGCGCTCTGCAGGCAATCGCTGATCTGAAAGGCGACAACGCTGATCAGAACGTTGGTATCGCACTGCTGCGTCGTGCTGTTGAAGCACCTCTGCGCCAGATCGTTGCCAACTCCGGTGACGAGCCAAGCGTAGTTGTCGACAAAGTTAAGCAGGGTTCGGGTAACTACGGTTACAACGCAGCCACTGGCGAATACGGCGACATGATCGAAATGGGTATCCTTGACCCGGCTAAAGTGACTCGTTCGGCTCTGCAAGCGGCTTCGTCGATTGCCAGCCTGATGATCACCACTGAGGCGATGATCGCTGAGATCCAGGAAGACAAACCAGCTGGCGGCATGCCAGACATGGGCGGCATGGGTGGTATGGGCGGCATGATGTAAGCCAGCCTTACCCCGTTACGCAAAAGCCCCGCCTGAGTCATCAGGCGGGGCTTTTTTGTGGCTGGTCGTTATCTGGCAGGTATTGAGAAAAGTACACGTCTGACACTGTGCGTCGTTCGCCATCGCGAGCAAGCCCACTCCCACGACAGATCCTGTCAGCATCCAGTCTTGGGTTTACCCCCAAACCAGTGGGAGCTGGCTTGCCTGCGATGGCATCAGCCGCAGGTTGACTGACACTGCGCGTCGCCCCAAGCCCGCTCCCGCAAAAGCGATGGTTTACCGCTGGGAAAGCTGCTCCGGGATTCCCTGCGTTGGCTTCCAGCCCAACAATTGCTGTTTATAGCCGTGGCTCGCGCCCTGATAGTAGGCAATCGCCCGTTCAATCAACGGATCGGTCGCCGGTACGCGGGACTCAACACTGGTGGTCAACGCTTCGTCGTGGCGACGCAGGCCCTGACGCGGGCTGAGAATGGCCAGGTCTTTACCGTCAAACAAACCCAGGTGCTGGTAGTTGCCCACTACCACCCGTGGTGGCAACGGATTGTCCTGGAGCAGGTTGCGACCGAAGAAAGTCGACTGGTAGTCCAGGTTCAGCAAGCCGAGCAAGGTTGGGGCAAGATCGATCTGGCTGGCCAGTTGCGCGTTTTCCCGCGCTTCGATCAGTTTGGGCGCATAGATAAACAGCGGGATCTGATAGTTGGTGATCGGCAAGTCTTCCTTGCCCGCACTGCCTGCCGTGTGATCGGCCACGAACACAAAGATCGTGTTATCGAACCAGGGCTTTTTGCGCGCTGCGTCCAGGAATTGGCCGATGGCGTAGTCGGTGTACTTCACTGCGCCGTCGCGACCATTACCCGACTTGATGTCGATCCGGCCTTCCGGGTAGGTGTAGGGGCGATGGTTCGAGGTGGTCATCAGTTGCAGCAAAAAGGGTTTTTGTTGCGCATAGTCTGTATCGGCCAGCTTCAGGGTTTCGCGGTACAGGTCTTCATCGGCCATGCCCCACGCGTTCTTGAAGTGGATATCGGCTTCATTCACGCTGCTTTGGTCAACCACGCGGTAACCGTTGCCGCTGAAAAAGGCGTTCATGTTGTCAAAGTAACCGCGTCCGCCATAGACGAACACGCTGTCGTAACCCACACCTTTAAGCTGCTGGCCCAGGCTGGCAAAACCGCTTTCACGGCCGATGCGCTTGACGATGGAGCGCCCCGGCGTCGGCGGAATG
The DNA here is from genome assembly GCF_019345465.1 of Pseudomonas sp. NKUCC02_KPG. Taxonomy (GTDB): domain Bacteria; phylum Pseudomonadota; class Gammaproteobacteria; order Pseudomonadales; family Pseudomonadaceae; genus Aquipseudomonas. The sequence continues at coordinate 143,954 of NZ_JAHKRC010000001.1, read as the reverse complement.
GCCAGGGTGATAGCTTCCAGGCCGCGGTCGGTACGGGTGCCGGTGGCATAGAAGTTATTGAAGTACAGGCTTTCCTTGCGCAGTTGATCCAGATTTGGCGTCAGGTTGCGGCCATCGCCGTTGCTGCCCAGGTATTTGGCGCTGAAGCTTTCGATCGTCACCAACACAATGTTGGGCTGACGCGCAGTGCCCGGATTGTCGATATTGCGACGGATATCCAGCGGGTCCTGGCCAACAAACGTAGCGTTGGGCTCCGTCAACTCTTTGCGCAATTGTTGGGCCACCACGTCGGTCGGCAAGCTGGCATAAAACTGCTGGTAATCCAGCTCGTTGTTACGGAACGCGGCGAAGAACTGATACGGGCCATTGCTTGCCAGTTCATGCTGATAGGCATTGCCACCCTGACCCCGTGGGCCGTCCTGATCGAGCAGTTGCAGGCTCAGGCCAGCTACCAGCAACAGACTGGCGAAGGCAGCGATGCGAGAGCCAACGGTTGGCAGCGGAGCATTCATGGCCGCGTTGAACGGTTTGCGCAGAACAAGGCTCAACACAATGGCAGTCAGGGCAATGGCACTGAGCAGTATGCCAATGGGGTAGGACTCCAGTACGTTGTTCAGCACTTCATCGGAATAGACCAGATAGTCCACGGCGATAAAGTTGAAGCGCACGCCGAACTCATCCCAAAACAGCCACTCGGCGACGGCCGTGAACAGTATGGCAAACAGACTGACGGTCAGCAGGCCTTGCAGAAACCACTGATGGCCTCGACGACGCCACAGGCCGGGCGGGCATAACAGCAGGTACAGGCCCAGAGGCAGGGCGGCATAGGCCAGAAAGCCGAGGTCATAAAGCAAGCCAATGCCAAACACCGGAAGCCAGTTGTTACCAGCCTCTCCCAGGTGGGTGACCAGCAGAACGCCTCGGGTAATTAGAAAAGTCGCCAGCCAGCAGCCAGTCAACAGAAGGAGGTAGCGCATTGGCGCAGTGTGCAGCAGACGCATTGTTGTTTTTCCTTAAACGCGAGGGTGCGGGAGTGTGCGGGCGCCACTGTATTGAGTTTGTGAACCGATAGTAAAAAAAATGTCATTTTTGCAGATGCGACAACTAAATTGTCTGTGCGCCCTGCGGTGCTGGCCCTGCGCGGTTCTTGGCCTTAAGCTGCGCGGGCCAAGACGGCCGTAACTGTGAACGGAGAGAATACCCATGCGAATTCTATTGGTTGAAGACAACCGCGATATCCTCGCCAACCTGGCGGACTATCTGGGGCTCAAGGGCTATACCGTTGACTGCGCCCAGGATGGTTTGTCAGGTTTGCACCTGGCGGCCACTGAGCACTACGACCTGATTGTGCTCGACATCATGTTGCCGGGTATCGACGGCTATACCCTGTGCAAGCGCCTGCGTGAAGACGCTCGTCGCGATACGCCGGTGATCATGCTGACTGCCCGCGACCAATTGGACGACCGCCTGCAAGGCTTCAAGTCCGGTGCCGATGACTACCTGCTCAAGCCGTTTGCCCTGTCCGAACTGGCGGCGCGGATCGAGGCGGTATTGCGTCGCGCCCAAGGCGGAGGTCGACGGGAGTTGCAGGTCGCGGAGCTGCGTTACGACCTCGATACCCTCGAAGTGACCCGTGAAGGGCGTTTGCTCAAGCTCAACCCGGTGGGTCTCAAACTGCTCGCGGTATTGATGCAAAAAAGCCCTCACGTGCTGCGCCGCGAAGTTCTGGAAGAGGCCCTTTGGGGCGACGACTGCCCAGACAGCGACAGCCTGCGCAGCCATGTGCATCAATTGCGCCAGGTGATCGACAAGCCTTTCGACAAGCCTCTGTTGCAAACCGTGCATGGTGTTGGCTACCGCCTCGCCGAGCTTCGCGATGGAGTTTAAGCAAAGCCTTTCCCGGCGGATCATCATTGCCTTTGCCTTGATGAGCGCCCTGGTGGCAGGGACATTTGCGGTGGGCATTATCGCCACCGTGCATCTGGTTGAAGAAAAACTCATATCGGCCGGTCTGGGCGGTGATTTGCAGCGCCTGTTGCTGATGGACAACGGCGCAGAGTGGAACCACAGGCCTAAACCGAGTCAGCTGTTTTATTTCAGTGGCGGGCGTGGCGATTTTGCTTTGCCCAAGGACCTGCGCCATCTGGACCCGGGATTCCATGAGGTATTTCGCGATCAGCTGTCGTATCACGCGATGGTTGAAGTGGTCGATGGCCGGCGTTATGTCCTGCTGCAAGACCAGAGCGATTTTGAAGAGCGTGAGCGCGTGCTGTTTGCTGTGGTGGTGGTCGGTTTTGTCCTGGCCCTGGCATTGGCCGTCTTCCTGGGCTGGACGCTTGCACGTCGCGTAATGGCGCCGGTGGTGCGTCTGGCGCGTCAAGTTCGCCATCGAGATCAACTGCTGGGGCTGGCCCCGCCCCTGGCCCCGGACTATGCCGCTGATGAAGTGGGCGAGCTGGCCGTGGCGTTCGACGCTACCCTGGGTCGCCTGCGCGACACCCTGACCCGCGAACGTCTGTTTACCAGTGACGTAAGCCACGAATTGCGCACCCCGCTGATGGTAGTGGCCAGCTCCTGCGAACTTCTGCTGGAAAGCCCGTCGCTGGATCAGCGCAGTCGCTCACAGGTCGAGCGCATATCCCGTGCGTGCGAAGAAATGCGTGAACTGGTGCAGACCTTCCTGATGTTGGCCCGCGCGCAACATGAAGATGCCAGCATGTCGCCCACGGTCACGCTCACCACCGTGGCCGAAGGCCTGATCAGCCTGTGGCGAGAGCCCATCGAGGCCAAAGGCCTTGAATTGATTTACGAACCCGGCAATCCGCTGGATACGCGCTATAACGCGACCTTCCTGCACGCGGTGATGGGCAACTTGCTGCGCAATGCGTTGCACTACACCGATAAGGGCTTTATCCGGTTGACCCTGGAGCCCAGCGGGTTTGTGGTGGAAGACAGCGGCGTTGGTATCCCGGAAGAAAAACGCCAGGCCATGTTTCAACCCTTTGTGCGCGGTAGTGAAAAACGTGGCGAAGGGCTGGGTCTGGGGTTGTCGCTGGTGCAGCGAATCTGCGATAGCCAGGGCTGGCGCGTGACCCTCACCACAATGGAGCCAAACGGCTGCCGTTTTCGCGTCGAGCTCGGCCCGCCCGACGCCTGAAGTCCTTCCCGCGGCCTGCGTTCTGCAGGCCGCTTTACGTCATGGTTGATTCGTATATGGCCCCGCGCCAGTATTTGCGCGATGTAAAACCCTGCAACATTTGTGTGGGACGCATAGACGGAATTTTCACCTGATGATGACCTGACGCTTACGTTCTCCTGAATAAGGTAGCGCCTATATGCTTCAGGAGCACCGTCATGAATCCCATCATCAAACTCAAGTTCTCAGAAAAGTATGACCAGCAGCACGCGGCCGAATACCTGATCAAGCACCAGGATGGTCTGGCTCGCCGTCTCTCGCACAAGCGCGATGAGCAACTGGCCCGCCGCGCTCTTCACCTGGCCGGTGAACCTCGGGTTGTCCTGGATTTGCCCTGTGGCGCCGGGCGTTTCTGGCCGTTGCTGGCGCAAATGCCTAACCGGGAAATCATTGGCGCCGACAACTCGGCCTCCATGCTGGAGGTCGCGGCACTGGCGCAACCGGCCGAGGTGGTGAAACGGGTACGGCGCTTGCAGACGTCTGCATTTGAAATAGATATGCCGGACAACTCCGTTGACAGTATTTTTTGCATGCGTCTGCTGCACCATATTGGTGATGCAAGTCACCGGATGGCTCTACTGCGCGAGCTTCATCGTGTCAGCCGGGACAGTTTGATCATTTCGCTCTGGGTGGACGGCAATTTCAAGGCCTGGAAACGCAAGCGTCTTGAGCGTGAGCGCGCTGTGGAACAAGGGCAGGAGGGTTACCAAAACCGCTTCGTGTTACCAGCTGTTACAGTGGAGTCTGAGTTTAAAAAGGCTGGTTTCGTCATTCAGGATCATTTGGACTTTATTCCGCTTTACGCGATGTGGCGGGTTTACGTACTAAGAAAGAGATAATTCATGACCGTTGATTTTGTACAGCAATCCCCCTCTGCGACTGAAGACCGATTTGAGTTTTACTGGAATCAAAAAGGCGAATGGGTTGAAGAGCCCAACCAGCGTCGCGGTGGCGAGAGTGGTGTACAACGCATTCACGATGCCAACGAGCGTTTGCTCTATGTAAAACGTCAAGTAGGGCACACCTACCGCAGCTGGCGCTATCCGTTGGGTCGCCCGACGGTATTGCGTGAACGCGATGCGTTACTGGCCATGAACCGGCTATCGGTTGGCGTGCCAGAGCTGGTGTACTGCGGGGCCCGGCAAGGGGCAGACAAGCAGTGGCGAGCATTGCTCGTAACCGTCGCTCTGGACGGTTTTGTTGAAATCGACAACTGGTATGCCGCTGGCGAGCGTGAGCGTTGGGGGGAGGCGGTACATGATCGTGTACTTGAGGCCATTGGCCAGACCCTTGCGCGCATGCATCTGGGCCGCTGGCAACATGGCTGCCTGTACGCCAAGCATGTGTTTGTGCGAGTGACAGGGCAGGGTGAAAACCCACAGGTAGAGGTGGCTTTGCTGGACCTTGAAAAAAGCCGGCAACGACTGACTGCTCATAAAGCAGCCTCCCACGACCTTAAGCAGCTTCGCCGCCATTCGTCGTGGAACGCCACGGAGTGGGACAGACTGATCTACTTTTATAAGACGGTGTTTGGCAGCGCCATCAAAGGTTTACGGTGATGAAGCGAGAAATAGCACGAAGTTTGTTTCTGCTGGGAGCTCTGGTCATTGCTGGCGTGGCAGTGGCCGCATGGGAACAGCCAGTGACCCAAGTGTTAAGTGGGCCCCCGACAGGGGCTCACTGCCCGCTGCCGCGGGTAGTGAAAGTGGCAGTAGCGACAAAGCCCGATCACGATCTGCTGCTGTTCATGTTTGGAATGAGCCAAGGGATGAAGAAGTAACGGCAAAAACCCTGTAGCCGCTGCCTCGTTCCTTCGGCAGCGGCTACACAGATTTTTGTCATCTGCTACATCACATGCAGATGGTTGTCCCACAGCCCGGACGGTAGATCCAATGGCTTGGCGCTCAGATCGCTCTGACGGCAATCATAGAATCGGCAACGGCCCTGGCCGGACGTCACCACAAATCCATCCTGTACCGCACCCACCCCCGCACAGTCCGGCAATGGCGCATCCAGACGCAAAGCACCGCTGTCCAGATCCCACACGAAAAATCGATTGCCCCGCGGAGCGGTCAGCGCAACCAGCCGCAATTCACTGTGGACCGCGACACTGGCCGTGTAATGGCCCATGGCACGCAGTTGCTGCTCGGCCACCGGAAAGGGCTTAAATGGCTGGCCAGGACGCTTGATGGCCAACAATTCGGAAAGCTCATGGGCGTCGCCCATGAATTGCTGGCAGGCGACGATTGTGCCGTCACTGGCGATGCCCAAATGGCGCACGCTGTTCATCTGCTGGCTCAGGGTTTCCTTGCTGAGCAATGTGCCGTCGCGTTGCATCAGCACCAGGCTGGGCTCCATCGCATTCAGGTTCATCTCGACCCGGCTTTCGGCTTCGGTGCGAATGCCGCCGTTGGCCACCACCAGCGTTTCACCGTCAGGCATCCAGGACACTTGATGCGGACCCACGCCGTGGGTAGGGATTTCGCCACTGTGGACCAGACGTGCGCCCTCAAAGCGATAGACCCCCAGCAAGCCACGGCCCGGGTCAGTGGTGTCGTTTTCGGTGGTGTAGAGCCACTCGCCATCTTTGTGGATGACTGCGTGGCCATAGAAGTGGCGGTTGGGCAGGGAGGTCAGTGTTTGCAGCAACTGCCCGTCTGCGAGGTTGATCAGGTAGCTTTCGGTGCCGGGGCGCCGAGCTACAAACAACGCAACGGGCAGTGTCGGGTGGTTGATGATGTCATGGCAGCGCTGGCCTACCTGCGTGCTAAAGACCTGAGTGCCATCCAGGCGATAACCGACAGCAAAGTGATTGCCGTCCACATCGTCGCGGGCACTCAAGAGCAAGGGACTACGGTCTTTTTGCTTGAACAGGGACCAACCGCCCAGCGTGATCGCGCTGAGCAGTAAACCGCCGAGCTTGAGAGCTTGCCTGCGCATCATCGAACCCTCCTTCATCAATCGCCGTCGTTGGCGTTAAAGCCCAGCTGGATACCCAGCGCTTTGGCCAGCTCGCCTTCGTGCAGGCGGTGAACCACGTTCAGGCTGTCATAGATAGCGTTCAGTTGAGCGCGCCCGGCGTCGTCTGCCAGCAGCTCATTGAGTGTGCGCTGGTTGTCATTGAACAGCTTGAGCGAGGTTGCATAGGCCGCATCGATCTTGTCAGCCAACGGTTTTTGCTCGGCAGGCAACAGGCTGCGCAACCCTTTGTTGTCGACACCCGCCCACACGCTCTGAGCGGCAGATAGGCTGGCGGCCAGGCTTTTGAGCGATGACTCGCTGCGCCATGCATCAGCCTGGAATGGCTGCGGGATGCCCTTGCTCTGACGGCCCATTGGGGTGCCGAGTTTTTTCTTCAGGGTATCGAGGGCCGTGACCTGTACACGCAGCACATCTGCAATGGCTTCGTGGGAGTCGGCATAACGCTGGTTAGGGAACTTGCTCATTTGCGCGAGCATGCCATCGGTGCTGTTCCAGCTGGCGAGGATTTCTTCGGCCAGTTGCTTCTGACGTTCGCCAATGGCGGTCAGCAGCGGGCAGTAGCGCGCTTTTTGCGAATCGTCAGCGAGGTTGATATTGCTGTCGAACAGAATGTATTCGTAAGCCGACAGGCCTTGCACCACAACGCTGGATTTGGCCAGGGCTGCTGCATCGATCTGTGGCTGGGCAATCACCAGTTGCTCAACCTGACGGCCGACCAGATTCTTTTTGTCTGGCCAGAACTGTACCTGCCACGAACGATTGCCTTCGGCCAACGGCCCGATCAGTAAAGGCTGCAGCTCGGCCCAGGCTTTTTGCGCATGCAGAAAATCGGCTCTGGCAGTCTCCAGGTTTTCCTTGCCTTGGCAGTAAGCCAGTGCGCTGACGGCCAGTTGGCGGTCAGCTTCAACCCAGCGGCTGTACGTCGGCAAGATCACTTGCTTGGCGATGGCTGCCGAGGTGACGGCCTGCGGGTCTTGTGGCGAGCATGCGGCCAGGGCGATAGCGGCAAGGCTGGTGAACAACAGCTTGGGTCGAAACATGTCGGGGTCCCCGATCTTGTAAAGCGTTAAAGAGAGTTCAGGAACGCCAGCAACGCAGCGCGCTGCTCGGCATTAAAGCGTAAAACCTGCTGCTTGGCCGGTTCGGCTTCGCCGCCATGCCAGAGCACGGCTTCCATCAGGTTGCGAGCACGTCCATCGTGCAAAAACTGAGTATGACCACTCACTGCCTGGGTCAAACCAATGCCCCACAACGGTGGCGTGCGCCAGTCGCGGCCGGTGGCGGCGAACTCGGTGCGGTTGTCGGCAAGGCCGGGGCCCATGTCGTGCAGCAGCAAGTCGCTGTACGGGCGAATGACCTGATTGGCCAGTTCGGGCTCGGCAGCGTTGGCGGATGTAGTGAATACAGGGGTGTGGCATGAAGCGCAGCCCGCCTGGAAGAACAGGTTTTTACCGGCCAGCACCTGGGGCGCGCCGACATCACGGCGGGCAGGTACGGCCAGGTTACGGGTGTAGAACTCCACCAGGCGCAGGATGTTGTCGCTGACCTCGGGTTCGCCATCAGGGCCGTTCCCGTTGGGCGCTTCGAGACAGGCGGTTTGAGCCTTGGTGCAATCATCGAAGGGTCTCAAGGAGGTCGTGAGCCCCATATCACCAGAAAAGGCGTGAACATTTTGTTGATTGAGGTTCGGTTGGCCCGCTTTCCAGCCAAATCGACCCAGAACCGTCTTTTGCTGCGCGTCATCCCACACCCAGTTGGGGCGCCCGGCGATGCCGTCACGGTTTTTGTCCTGTTCATCGGCATTGGCCAGGATCGCCTCGTTCGGGATGGCTTCGAGCAGCCCCAGGCCTATCATCGGCGGCGCGATGCGAGCCGAAAAACGTGTGTCGGGGTGCATCGGGCCATAACCCAGCTGGGTGATTTGCAGCGTGGGTTTGCGCAATTCGACTTCAGTGCCGTCCTTGAAGCGCACGGTAACGGGTTCGTAGTCGACCCGTACCTTGCCCTCGGGAGCTACGCCGGGTACGGACATGTCCTGCAACTGACCGCCATAGACCGGCTCGGGAACGATACCGGCCTGCTCGATGAGCGTGGCGTAAGCGGGGTCGTTGGGGATCGATAACCGAACCAGCATCGACACGGAATTCTTTGCGCCGGGCGCTGGCGGGTGGCCGCGGCCATCCTTGATGTGGCAGTTTTGACAGCCATTGGTATTGAACAGCGGGCCCAGGCCATCACGTGCGGTGGTGGTGGAAGGTGCTATGACCCAAGGGCTGCGAAAGAAACTGTTGCCGACGCTGAAATCCAGACGCCGGGTGGGCGAAAGGTTGGCCGAGGGCATGGAAAACGCATTGTGATCGGTTTTACGCACCGTAGCAGCCCCGCCGGAGCGGGCTTCGCCGGGCTCGGGTTTGGTAAAGCGCGGGGCATCATCACAACCGCCAAGGCCAAAGGCCAGTAGCAGCAGGGACAGGCGAAGAGGCAACGAAGGCATCAAACGTCCAGATCAGTGAGCTAAATCGAGGGCGCAAAGTTTATCAGGGAAGGTGAATTGAAATAAGAGGGATTAGCGTTTGGATTGATATGTGGCAAGCAAGCTCATGGGAATGGGCTTGCTTGCGATGGCAGCCAGTGCGGTCTGGAGGTTAAATCCTACATGACATGGTAATACAATAGGTATTTCCCACGGAATAATCAGAGATGAACGATATAAGGTATTTTCTTTGAATACTATGCTCTCCAAAAAACGGAACGAAATATGAAAATACTTATAGTCGTGTTCATAGTGGGTGCGATTTCTGGTTGTGCAAATGGCCAGTTATTACCTAAAGCGTACAGTCCGGAACTTGCTTGTAAGTGTCAGACAGATCCGTGTGGTGATTATTGCCTGCACCCGCCAGCGGTATTTAAAAATTAGTGATGCCGCAAAGGGTAGGCCAAGATTGGGGACTGGTGAGTTAAAACTCCCATAGGGTGAAGGGCACTCTGTCCGGTAGGATATTGATCACTTTGAATGTTCTTTTTTCATGCGACCGGGTGTATGTCCAGGCAGTGTCCTGTATGGGTTTGCTGTGAACCTGATTGCTATCGGTCGACCAGGCAACAGCTTTATTCTCTTGAGTTAACAAGTTTCCATCTAGTAGTAGTGTCAATCTAAAACGCTTTTTCGGATATGAGATGTTGTCCGGTGGGCATCATTTTATTTGGCGGCAGCAAGGGCGTGTCGCTGGCTTGGAATGGAGTGTAATTAATAGCTATGTTTTTGGCTTTGATTTAGTCAAGTTTAAGGGCGGTGATGGCTATGTATTTATTATTTACAGAGGCGTTAGCAGTTTGACTGCGAATGCGTCATATCTGTTTTGCAAAAGCACTTCTGTATAAGGGCGAAACCCACAAAAAAGGCGACCCGAAGGTCGCCTCATTGTTCACTCACTCAAACCCTGCAGATCAAAACTCGTGATCGGCGTTGTCCGGGTTCAGGTCGCTGATGCCCAGCTTGCCAGCGGCTTGCTCGATGGCACCGGTCTGCTTGACCAGGGCTGCAATGGCATCACGAACCACCTGGTTGCCCGCTGCGTTATCCGCTGCGATCAACTGGTCGTAGTGCTCGCCCTTGTTGGCGCGGTCAACCATGACCTGGATCTTGGCTTCTGTGTCGGCCAGATCGGACTTCAGTGTCGCGTCTGCAGCCGGGTCAATCACGACCACCAGCGACGACAGGCTTGGGCCGGTCATTTTAGTGCCGTCAGCGCGCAGGTACTCGCCCAGGTACACGTTACGAATGCCCTTGGCATCGTAGAAGTGCGAGTTGTGGGTGTTGTCGCTGAAGCAGTCCTGCTCGTCTTCAGGGGAGTTGGCTTCCAGTGACACTTTCATACGCTCGCCGGCCAGTTCGCCCAGCGACAGGCTGCCCATGCCGAACAGCATTTTGCGCAGACCGTTTTGTACCGGCTCGGCTTCAAGCGTGGCGCGGTAGTTGTCGGCAACGTTGGGTGCCCAGTTGCCGACCATTTCGTCGAGGTCGTTAACCAGCAGTTGGGTCACGGCTTTCAAGTAAGCGCGACGGCGTTCGTTGTGGCCGCCAGTGGCGCCTTCGCCTTCCAGGTAGTCGGAAGCAGGGCGGTTGCCTGCACCCGGGCCTGTGCCGTTGAGGTCCTGGCCCCACAGCAGGAATTCGATTGCGTGATAACCGGTAGCCACGTTGGCTTCGGAACCACCCAGCTCGTTCAGGCTGGCCAGGGTTTCCGGAGTGATTTCGGTGACGTCGACCTTGTCTTCGCCGATCTGAATCTGGGTGTTGGCGATGATGTTGGCGTTGGCACCCGGGTTGCCCAGTGCGCCTGCATAGTTGGCGTCAACGTAGTCGATCAGGCCTTCGTCCAGCGGCCAGGCGTTAAGTTGGCCTTCCCAGTCATCAATGATGGTGTTGCCGAAGCGAAACACTTCGCTCTGCAGGTAAGGCACACGGGCTTCAACCCATGCAGCGCGAGCGGCTTTCAGAGTGTCGTCGTTGGGCTTGGCCAGGAACGCATCGATAGCGGTTTGCAGTTTTTTGGCAGTGCTTTCAGCATCGCTGTATACGGCGTGAACCATGTCGGCGTAATGCGCAACGACGGCCTTGGCGGCAGCTTCGTCGACTTTGGCTGCGCTGATGTCAGCGGCTGGCGTCGCGGTGCTGGTGGCGGCTGCTGGCGTAGGGGCTGCGGCGGTTTTTTCCTTGTCCTTGTCGCCACAACCGGCGAGTGAGATAGCAATGGCCAGCAGACTGGCGGTTGCCAGAGGCATACGAATCATGGCGAAAATCCTGCTTCGAGAGGTGGGACAAGCGTGCGGCTGCACGCGAAACTGCCACATAATGCGAAAGATATGCATTTTGTGTAAAGAGATACTGTTGGAAATATTTCTTATTTACCGCAGGCCGCACCGGGTCTTTGCCGATTTTTGAAATATGGATTTACATATTGGCGGCCTTGTCACGTTTGGCCTGCTTCAGATAAGCGACCAACTCCCGCGAGCCAAGGGGTTTGCTGTACAAATAGCCCTGGCCTTCATGGCAGCCTTCGCCGATGACGTAGGCTTCCTGATCAATGGTTTCAACCCCTTCGGCAATCACCTGCATGCCAAGGCTTTTACCCAGCTGGATGATGGCGCGCACGATAGTGGCATCGTCGCCGTCGTCGATCAGGTCCTGAACAAAGCTTTTATCGATCTTGATTTTGTCCAGCGGCAGGCTTTTGAGGTAACTCAATGACGAATAGCCGGTACCAAAATCATCAATCGCAATCAACGCGCCGGAGCGACGAAGGCTCAGCAGGTGCTGGGCGGCGGTGCTGATATCTTTCATCAGGCTGGTTTCGGTGACCTCCAGTTCCAGGCTGCGCGGCGGCAAGCGGTGGCGCTGCAGGAGGTTGTTGACCACTCGCGGCAGTTCGACGTGGTGCAACTGCACCGTGGACAGATTGACCGCCATGCGCAGTTCACTGAAGCCTTGATCATGCCATTCGCGCAGTTGGCGGCAGGCTTCGTCCATTGCCCATTCACCGATGGCAATGATGCTGCCGTTTTTCTCGGCCAGCGGGATGAACAGATCGGGCGGAACCAAGCCGTGTAGCGGGTGCCGCCAGCGCAACAGGGCTTCGACGCCGACCACCCGGTGGTCGCTGTAACGAATTTGTGGCTGGTAGACCAGGGAGAGCTGGTTGCACTGCAGGGCTTCACGAAGGTCTTTTTCCAGCTCGCGCATACGCCGCATCTCGCGGTCCACGCTGGCAATATAAAACTGATAGCGGTTGCGCGAGTAACTCTTGGCCAGCGTCATGGTTTGCTCGGCTTTTTGCAGCAACTTTTCAGTGGTGTCGCCATCTTCGGGAAACAGCGTGATACCGATAGTGGCGCGCAAGCGGATGTTTTGCTGGTCAAGACAGAAGGGTGATTCAAGGTCATCCAGAATGCTCTGGGCCAGTTCGGCAGCTTCGTAGGGCTGTTCGATATGGGCCTGAATCAGCGCAAACTGATCGCCACCCAGGCGTCCCAGAGCGCCCAGGCTTCCACTGTGGGCGCGCAAGCGATCGGCCAGAGCCTGCAGCAGTTGATCTCCCGCTTGATAGCCGAACTGCTCGTTGATGCCTTTGAAGTCGTCCAGCCCCACGCAAAGCACAGCGACGCGGCGTTGCAAACGGCCAGCATCGGTCAGGATCTTGCCTAATTGCCCCTGCAGCTGCTGGCGATTGGGCAGGCCGGTCAGAAAGTCATACTGGGCCATGCGCAGCAAGGAACTTTCAGCTTCGTGACGCAAACGGTTGTTGCGTTCAATGGATGCGAGCAACTGGTTGGAAGTGTTGACCCAAACACCCAGTTCATTGTGCTCGTGACCTTTGAGCAGGGGGATCACGTGCTCGCTGGGGCGGTCCGGATTAATACTGGTCAGGTGGCCGATGACTTTGGAAAGCGGCTTGGTCAGCAACCACTGATACACCGAATACAGCACCAGCCCCATCAGCAGGGCACGCAACAGTCCGGAGAGCAGCATGACCGCTGAATCGGCCAGTAACCCTTCGCCGTAACTGGCGGTGTCGAGCGTGATGCTCAGGTCGCCGTAGTACTCGCTGTAAGGCCCCTTGCCTACTAGAGGAATACTGAACGTGTGCTCCTGACCCAGAATCATGTCGGTCACCCAGCGGCTCGATGAGTGTTGCAGCGCCCGTGATTTTTCGGCGAGGGCCGTCTCATTGGGATGGCCGATGGACGCGTTGCGCACGGCTCCATCCTGGAACATGCCTTCGATGACCTGCATGGCCATGTCGCGGTCCAGGCTATACAGCGCTTGAGTCGACGGGTCGCGAAACATGTCCAGGATACGTCCGGCATCTACCGTGACGGCTTGTCGAACCCTGTAGGCGTCAAAGACAATTTGCGCGCAGCTCAATACTCCACCTACGACCACTGCTGACAGCAGTGCGATGCGGAGCAACTTCAGTGACAAGCTGTTCTTGAATTGCAGCTTCAAAGCACTTTTCCCTGTTCCTTGCCGGTATTGCCTGTGGCCTTGTAGGTTGACGATTCACGACAGGTGCGAAAGCAATAAATCCACAACGCTCACAATCGCTACTGTGTCGGTATTTTCACTTCGAACTTGAGGTGCGCTATTAAAATACACAACGCTTTCATACTAGCTGGCCCGGACTCGGCGAGCGGCTCTTTTGAAACTTTAAATCAGACCAAAAAAAACCCGGCAATGCCGGGTTTTTTTACCTGGAGTCAGGCTCAGGCAGTGAAGGCTTTACCTTCGAACTGCTCAGCGACGAACTTCCAGTTAACGAGGTTCCAGAACGCCTCAACATACTTCGGACGTACGTTGCGGTAGTCGATGTAGTAAGCGTGTTCCCAAACGTCGCAGGTCAGCAGCGGGGTGTCGCCGCTGGTCAGCGGGTTGCCGGCGCCGATGGTGCTGGCCAGGGCCAGGGAACCGTCAGCTTTCTTCACCAGCCAGCCCCAGCCGGAACCGAAGGTGCCGATGGAGGTTTTGCTGAATTCTTCTTTGAACTTGTCGAACGAGCCGAAAGCAGCGTTGATGGCATCCGCCAGCGCGCCGGTTGGTTCGCCGCCGGCGTTTGGCGCCAGGCAGTTCCAGTAGAAGGTGTGGTTCCAGACCTGAGCGGCGTTGTTGAAGATACCGCCCGAAGAGGTTTTAACGATCTCTTCCAGGGTTTTGCCTTCGAACTCGGTGCCTGGCACCAGGTTGTTCAGGTTCACGACGTAGGTGTTGTGGTGCTTGTCGTGGTGAAACTCCAGGGTTTCTTTGGAGATGTGCGGCTGCAGGGCATCGTGTGCGTACGGCAGCGGCGGCAATTCGAAAGCCATGATGATTCTCCTAATCAGGTCAGTTGCGATGAGCGCAAGGCCGATCACGGGCGGCCAAACACGCGCCGATGAGTTTTTACTCTTTGCGGCGCAGGGGCTGGATCATAGCACCGGGGTGAAGGCATAACCACGCGACAACTGTGTGGGATAGACGTTTCAGCACTTTTGGCGATGTTTTTTGTGACCTGCGCGCGGGCTCAGCCAGAGACGATCAACTGCACCGCCACCGCATACATCATCACCGCCACCAGCAGGTCCAGCACACGCCAGGTATTTGGCCGTGCCAGCCACGGGGCCAGCCATGCGGCGCCCAGTGCCAGAGTGAAAAACCACATCAGCGAAGCACTCGCCGCGCCCACGACATAGGCCCCTGGCACGCTTTGCTGCGCGCCGAGCGAGCCAATCAGCAAAACCGTATCCAGGTACACATGGGGATTGAGCAGGGTGACGGCCAGCGCGCTGAGCATCACGGCCTTGAGCGAGCGTGCAGTCTGGCCGGCGGATTGCTCAAGGCTCGACTTGGCGAACGCACGACGCAGCGCCTGCGTGCCGTACCACAGCAGGAACACCGCGCCACCCCATCGCGCCACGCTGAGCAACAACGGGTTCTGCGCCAGAAGGGTCGCCAGGCCGAAGACCCCGGCCGCCACCAGCAGGGCATCGCACACTACACAAAACGCGGCCACGGGCAGGTGGTGTTCACGACGCAGGCTTTGTGCGAGGACGAATGCATTCTGGGTGCCGATGGCCATGATCAGGCCGAACGCGACCAACAGGCCATTGAGGTAGCTTTGCCACATAAGAATTACTCGTCGTGTGCAGGCGGGAGAAGGTTGTTGCTGGCTATTGTCCGGCCCTTGGATGTATAAGAAAAACCAATATTGCTGATCGCTCATTAGGAAAACTGATGTTCGACTATAAATTGCTCTCGGCCCTGGCCGCGGTAGTAGAACAAGCCGGGTTTGAACGGGCCGCTCAGGTACTGGGTTTGTCACAATCGGCCATCTCCCAGCGCATCAAGTTGCTGGAAGCGCGCATCGGTCAGCCGGTGCTGATCCGCGCCACGCCGCCGACGCCGACCGAGATTGGCCGTCGCCTGCTCAACCATGTGCAACAAGTGCGCTTGCTGGAGCGTGACCTGCAAAGTGCAGTGCCGGCGCTGGATGACGAGGGGCTGCCCGAACGCCTGCGCATTGCCCTGAATGCCGACAGCCTGGCCACCTGGTGGGCACCGGCGGTGGGTGATTTTTGTGCCGAGCAGCACCTGTTGCTGGACCTGGTGGTTGAGGATCAGACCGTTGGCCTCAAACGCATGCGCGCCGGTGAAGTGGCTGCCTGCCTGTGTGCCAGTGAGCGGCCGGTGGCCGGGGCCCGTAGCGTGCTGCTGGGCGCCATGCGCTATCGGGCACTGGCGAGCCCGGCTTTTATTGCACGGCATTTTCCTGAGGGTGTGAGCCCGGCGTTGCTGTCAAAAACACCAGCCCTGGTGTTTGGCCCGGATGATTTTCTGCAACACCGCTACCTGGCCGCACTGGGCGTAGACGGTGGATTCGAACACCATTTGTGCCCGTCCTCCGAAGGGTTTATCCGTTTGGCCGAGGCGGGTCTGGGATGGGGGCTGGTCCCGGAGTTGCAAGTGCGCGAACAGCTTGAATGTGGACGTCTGGTGGAGCTTTTGCCAGATAAACCCATCGACGTGCCACTGTACTGGCATCATTGGCGTAATGGCGGACAACTGCTGAGTCAACTGACTGAACATTTATCTCGTTCGGCAGCCCGCTGGTTAGTGCCTTTGGCCTGATAACCGGCGTTTAAAGAGCAAGCAGCAAGAATTACAGCATTTGGAGTGATTGATGAAGATTCTGGTCACCGGCGCGAGCGGCTTTATCGGTGGACGCTTCGCGCGCTTTGCCCTGGAGCAGGGCTTTGACGTGCGGGTCAGCGGGCGACGGGCTGAGGGTGTTGAACACCTGGTGCGGCGTGGGGCTGAATTTATCCCGGGTGATTTGACCGATGGCTTGCTGGTGCGTGACCTGTGTGTCGATGTCGACGCTGTGGTGCATTGTGCTGGCCATAGGGGCGCCTGGGGGCGTTATCAGGACTTCCACCGTGACAACGTGCTAGTGACCGAGAACGTGGTTGAGGCCTGCTTGAAGCAGCGGGTGCGCCGCCTGGTGCATTTGTCCTCTGCATCCTTGTACTTCGATGGCCGTTCCCACACCGACCTCACCGAAGAACAGTTGCCCAGGCGTTTTCGGCACCCCTATGCCGCGACCAAAAACCTGGCGGAGCAAAAGGTGTTCGGTGCCCAGGAGTTCGGCCTTGAAGTGATTGCCCTGCGTCCGCGGTTTGTCACGGGGGCGGGGGATATGAGCATGTTCCCGCGCTTGTTGAAAATGCAGCGCAAAGGTCGCCTGGCCATCGTGGGCAACGGCCTGAACAAGGTTGACTTCACCAGTGTGCAAAACCTCAACGAGGCGTTGATGAGCAGCTTGTTGAATACGGGTTCGGCCTTGGGCAGGGCCTACAACATCAGTAATGGCACGCCCATCCCGTTGTGGGATGTGATCAATTATGTGATGCGCCAAATGAACGTGCCGCAAGTAACCCGTTATCGCGGCTACGGCCTGGCCTACAGTCTGGGCGCGCTGAGCGAAGTCGGCTGCAAGCTGTGGCCGGGCCAGCCCGAACCGTCACGTTCGCGTTTGGGCGTGCAGATCATGGACAAAGACTTTACCCTCGACATCAGCCGTGCCCGGCATTACCTGGACTACGACCCCAAAGTCAGTCTGTGGGCCGCACTGGATGAGTTCTGTGGCTGGTGGAAAGCTCAGGAATCGCCGTACCGATAAATGCTTGTAACTGAGCGCTATTTTTGAAGGTTTACCATGCGTAACGATGCCCGCGACGACTTTGAACATGTCCCGACCTTGCGCGCCGATGCCCATGATCATGATGAGCTGGCGCCCACGGACGCTGCTCGTGAGCGCACCACGGTTTATTCACGCAATACACCGGTGATCAAGGTCAAGGGTCCGAGTACCGGGCCTTTGTGGACGTTGATCTGTGCCTTGCTGCTTGCCGTGGGCGGGCTTGCCTGGTGGAGCTTTCAGCAGATCTCGCTGATGGAGCAGCAACTGGTGGCGACCCAGGAAAGCTTTGCCCGCATCAGTGAAGATGCGGCGGGGCGGTTGCAGGCCATTTCCGGCAAGGTGGTGGCCAGCGAGTCGAGCATCAACAATGGCAGCGAAGCCCTGAAGTTGCAGATCAAGCAGCTCGAAGAGCAGCTTCTTGAGCAGAGCAAACGTCAGCAGGGTGTTGTGGCGGGGCAGCAGGGCGAGCTGGATCAGCGCTTTGAGCAGATCAATGCGGCGATGGTGCTGCAGGTGACGGCGCAAAAAGAAACCCAGGCCAGGCTCGAAGCCGAGTTGAAAGCGTTGGGTGCTGAGTTGTCGACGCTCAAGACCGGTGTCGCGCAACAGGCTGTAGACGTGGCCGCCCTGAAAAAACAAGGTAATCCGAGTGTGGCGCTCGAGCGTCTGGAACAAGACATGATCGTGCTCAAGAGCGAACTGGAAAACCGCCCGGCACCTGCCCAAGGCGCCAATGCAGCGGAGTTTGACGTGTTTCGCGCCCAGATGACGCGCAACATCAATACCCTGCAAAGCCAGATTCAGAACTTGCAGAAGCAGATCAGCGCCCGCCCGTAAATCGCAACACTGAACGTGTGGGAGCGGGCTTGCTAGCCCCCACACGTCCCACTACTTCGCCTTGTCTTCACGCCCACGCAGCACCTGATTGGGCATCGCCAGCGCCGCAGCCAGCCCCAGCAACGACACCGCAGCGCTGATGGTCAGCAGGTGGCGGAAAGTCAGCAGCAGTTCTGCCCGCAGGCTATCCAGCGCGGGGCCCTGGACCGCGTTCAGGCTGTCGAGCAACACATTCCCCGAGCTGCCTTCACCGATCAAGGGTTGCCCCATGACCGGTGACAGTATCGAGTCGTGCAGCAACGCCAGCAGCAGGGCCGACATCAAGGCGACCCCCATCGCACCGCCCAAGGCGCGAAACAGATTGGTGGTGCTGGTCGCCACGCCAATGTCTTGCTGCTGCACCGAGTTCTGCGCGCCCACCAGCGAGGTTGGAAACTGCATGCCCGAAGCGATCCCGCTGAAAAGCATGAATACGGCGCTCAACAACTCTGCGCTTGGCGGGCTGAAAGCCATTCCCAGGATGGACAGGGGCATCAGCACGGCACCGGCTAAAATCATCGGTTTGTAGCGTCCGGTTACCGAAGTCCTGCGCCCGGCAAAATAGGCCCCGATCGGCAAGCCTATGGCCAGAGGCAGCAGGTGCAGGGCCGCGCTGTCGGCCCCCGCGCCGGTGATGCTCTGATAACGCAACGGCATGAGCACAATCAGGGAAATGGCCTGGAAGCTGGTGAAAAATACCGTGCACCAGCACAGCACCGCATTGCGATTGGCAAACAGGTGCATGGGCAGCAACGGTTCAGTCGTGCGACGTTCATGCCACACAAACAGCCCCAGCGCGATCAGTGCAACCGCCAGAAACCCGGCGACCTGATCATCGCGCCAGCTATGGCCCTGGCCGATAAACGTGATGCTCAGCAGCAGCGACGTCAGGCCCACGATCATCAGCATCGTGCCCAAGTAGTCAATAATCGGCTTGCGTTGCGGGACAGGTAGCCCGACCAGCGTGCGATAGGAGATCCACCAGGCCGCGAGACCCAGAGGCAAATTGATTAAAAATACCCAGCGCCACGACAGATACTCGGTCATGTAACCACCCAGTACCGGCCCCGCGACGCTGGCCAGGGCATACATGCTGCTGAAGTAGCCCTGATAGCGACCCCGTTCGCGTGGTGGAACGATGTCGCCGATGATCGCCTGGCTCACCGATATCATCCCGCCAGCACCAATCCCCTGAATGATCCTTGCCAGGACCAACTGCTCCATGTTCTGCGCGAGCCCGCAAAACAGCGAGGCGAGGGTAAAGAGCCCCATGCCGAACAGCATCAGGCGCCTGCGCCCGTACAAGTCGCCGAGCTTGCCGTAAATTGGCACGGCCACTGTCATGGCCACCATATAGCCCGAAATCACCCACGCGAGCTGACTGACATCCTTGAACTGGGCGGAAATGGCGGGCATGGAGACGGCGACAATGGTTTGATCCAGTGCTCCCAGGAAAATCGCCAGCATCAGGGCGATCAGGATGCTGCGAATTTCAGGCTTGGTCTGGGGTGGCTGATTCAAACTGGTCACGAAAACACCTGTGGGCGGCAAACCTATGGCGGAATGCCGTTAGTCTACTCGATAGCCTGCTATTCGATAGCCTCGTAAGGGAGCCCCACGTAATTTTCTGCAATGGTCGTGCGCCCCGCCCGGGAGTCGACGAAGTACGCCAGTTCACTGTCAGCAATACGCTGGCTAAAGCCGTCACTGTCGGGGAAACGGTGCAACATCGAGGTCATCCACCACGAGAACCGTTCAGCCTTCCAGACGCGCCTCAGGCACACCTCGGAATAGCGTTCCAGCAGATCGGTGCGACCTTCGCCGTAGACCTTGAGCAGAATATTGAACAGTGTGCTCACATCGCTGGCGGCCAGGTTCAAACCCTTTGCTCCGGTCGGCGGCACGATATGCGCGGCGTCGCCCACCAGAAACATGCGCCCGAACTGCATCGGCTCGACCACAAAACTGCGCAGTGGCGCGATGCTTTTTTCGATGGACGGCCCGGTGATCAAGCGCTCGGCCAACGCCTTGGGCAGGCGGGTTTTCAGCTCGTCCCAAAAGCGTTGATCAGACCAGTCCTCGACCTTTTCCTGTACCGGGACCTGCAGGTAATAACGGCTGCGGGTTGCCGAACGCTGGCTGCACAGGGCAAAGCCGCGTTCGTGTTTGGCATACACCAGTTCGTCGTTGACCGGCGGCGTATCGGCCAGTACGCCGAGCCAGCCGAAGGGATACACACGTTCGAAGATTTTCAGGACATCACTGGGAATCGACTGACGCGACACGCCGTGAAAACCATCGCAGCCGGCAATGTAATCGCAGTCCAGGCGCCAGCTTTCGCCCTCTTTATCGAATGTGACGTACGGCGTATCGGTTTTCATCCCGTGGGGTTGAACGTTGCTGGCGCTGTAGAGGGTCTGCGCCCCGGCTTCCTCCCGAGCGGCCATCAGATCGCGGGTCACCTCGGTCTGGCCGTAGACCATCACTGTTTTGCCGCCGGTCAGGCCTTTGAGGTCGATATGCACCTGACGGTTATCCAGGGCCAGTTCAAAGCCGTCATGGACAAGCCCTTCAGCGTCCATGCGCTGACTGACACCGGCCTGGCGCAACAGGTCGACCATGCCTTGCTCCAGCACTCCGGCGCGAATCCGCCCCAGGACGTATTCGCCGGTCTGGCGTTCGATGATGACGTTATCGATACCGGCGTTATGCAGCAGTTGACCCAGCAGCAGGCCTGAAGGACCGGCGCCGATAATAGCGACTTGAGTTCTCATTATTGTTCTCTCGCGCAGCCTCGTCCGCAGGGGACGAGTGGGTTCTTATTAATTTATGCTTGTATTTTTCGCTTGCGAGAGAAGCAATAGAAGGTGATAAGCACGTTAATACCGGTACTTTTCGCTAATCGGTGCGATTATCGGCTTTCAGGAATAACTTCAGAACGGGCGCCCATGAATCCTTCAATCCCGGTGTTCAAGCTGTACGGCGAGCAGCAGGACTGGCTTGGCCCCGACCTGTTGCACTGCGAAACCATCTCGCTGCGCAGCCGCGTCCACGACTGGGAGATCCATCCCCATCGGCATGCCGACCTGTGCCAGTTGCTCTATGTCCACACGGGCAGGGCGCGGGTTGAAGTCGAAGGCCAGTTTCATGTTCTGGAGCAATCCGCCATCCAGATCATCCCGCCGCTGTCTGTACACGGGTTTCAGTTTTCGCCGAACGTTGAGGGTTTTGTACTGACGCTGGCGGCTCCGTTGGTGGCTCAACTGCAAGCGCAGCTGGGCGGATCAGTGAGCTTGCTGCAACGGGTCGCCAGTTACCCGGCTGGCAAGGATCGCGATTACCTCAACAACCTGTTCAGTGAGCTGCAAAGTGAGTATGTCGGCGCGCAACCCGCCCGCGACATGCTCTTGCAATCGCTGATCAGTGTGCTGCTGGTGTGGGTCACTCGCCAGGTGATTCAGCGCCGTGAAGCCAAGCAGGTGCCATCACGGGGGCGTGAGTACCTGAGCGTGTTCAATCAACGGGTCGAGACACAGTTTTGCGAGCAACCGAATGTCGAGCAACTGGCGCATCAGGTAGGCATTTCAGTGGCGCACCTGAACAGTATCTGCCGCGAGCTGGCGGGGCAGTCGGCGTTGCAGATCATTCATCAACGGATTTTGCTGGAGGCAAAGCGGCATTTGATTTACACGCCGATGACCATCAGCGAGGTGGCTGACAGTCTGGGCTTTGCTGACCCGGCGTATTTCGCGCGGTTTTTCCGGCGCCTGAGCGGAACATCACCCAGCGCCTTTCGAACAGGTCGGGCTGACGGCATCAGCCCGACCTGATGCTCCGGGGCTTCCTTACCTCAGAGCGCTGAACATGGCATTGCAGTGCGCGCCATTGCAACTGGCGATCAATCCGGATGCTTGCCGGGTTTGCTCAGCGCGGTAGCAAGCGCCTGCAAACAGTACAGCGGCAGCGAAAACGACAAACACGGTCATGCATCTTGTTTTTGTTTTAGTAGTCATGGCATTTGCTCCCTGACGTCACAGACTTGAGGCTAGTTCAGACTTAGGTTCTTGCCATGCCAGTTGTACGAGGGGTTGTGCCCGATTTCATCCTTCAAATGGACTAGATGCGCCAGCGACTACGGGGCTCGGTTTACAAGTCTTTATCCCACGCCGGTTCATCGGTGAAGCGTTCGACGAGAAAGTCGAGCATGCTGCGCAAGGTTGCAGGCATGTGTTTGCGTGAGGCATACACCGCGTAAATGTTCATCAGGCGCGGTTCTGCTTCGGGCAGCAGGCGCACCAGTTCACCGCGTTGCACATACACCCCGGCCTGGTAGCTGGGCAGCAGCGAAACCCCCGCACCCGCCAGAGTGGCGCTCAACAAGGTGCTCGCTTCGTTGGCGCTGATGTTGCCTTGTACCGGGACCGACACGTCCTCACCGTGGAGGGTGAAGTGCCACAGGCTCTTGCCGTAGTAGGAGTGGGTCAGGCAGTTGTGTCGGCTCAGTTCGTCGACCTGCTGCGGCGCCGGGCGTTCGCGCAGATACGCCGGGGATGCACAGAGCACCGAGCGACAAACGGTAAGCTTGCGGGCGATCAGGTTCGGGTCCAGGTCATTGCTGGTGCGAATCGCCAGGTCGATGCGCTCGTCTACCAGATTCACCGTGCGGTCGAGCATCTGCAGATCAATGCTGACCTGCGGATAAAGCCGTACGTAGTCAGTCACTGCCGTAGCCAGTTGCGCCTGTCCGAACGAGGTGCTGACACTGATGCGCAACAATCCCCGTGGTGCATCGGTGGGCGCATCCACGGCGGCCTGCATGTCGTCAGCCAGCTCCACCAGTTGTCGGCAGCGGGGCAGAGTCTCATTGCCCGCAGCAGTCAGGCTCAACTTGCGCGTGGTGCGGTGCATCAAGCGTGCACCTACCCATTCTTCCAGCTCCGCCAGGTAGCGTGACACCACCGGGCGTGACAGATCCAGATGATCGGCCGCCGCTGACTGGCTGCCGAGGTCGACAACGGTAACAAACACACGCATTGCAATAAGACGATCCATGATCTGCCCGATATCTGAAACAAACTATGTTCAAGCATCGCATTTTTAGTTCGCGATCGTGCAACTAAGCTCTGTCTATCGCCGACCCTGGCCACTGACTCAGGAATCACCCATGACTGGATTTTCGACCCTTCGCCGTTTTGTCCTCAGCGCTGTTGTGCTGGGCTTTGCAGCCCATGCTGCCGCTCAGGCACCGTTGACCCTGGACGTGTACAACCCTGGAGAGGCGGCGATTTTCCCCGTGTCTTCGGTGCTGGTCAGTGGTGACAAGGACGCCATTCTGGTCGATGCCCAGTTCGGCAAGGCCCAGGCCCAGCAGGTGGTCGACAAGATTCGCGCCAGCGGCAAAAACCTCACCACGATCTACATCAGCCACGGCGACCCGGACTACTACTTTGGCCTTGAAACCCTGACCCAGGCATTCCCCGACGCGAAGGTCGTGGCCTCGGCGCCGACGGTTGCACATATCAACGAAACCAAAGATGCCAAGCTGGCCTTCTGGGGTCCGAAAATGGGCGCTGATGTTCCGGGCAAGGTGATCGTGCCGCAGGTTCTCAAGGGAAATACCCTGGACCTTGAAGGGCGTGAGCTGGATGTGGTCGGCCTCACCGGGCGCCAGCCGGATCGCACTTTCGTATGGATTCCATCGCTTAAAGCCGTGGTCGGTGGTGTAGTAGTGGCCGACAACCTGCACGTATGGATGGCCGACACCCAGACCCCGCAATCGCACAAACAGTGGCTGGCCACCCTCAAGCGCATCGACAGCCTGCAGCCGAAAGTCGTGGTGCCGGGTCATTATCTGGGTGAAAGCGATCGCTCGTTGAAGGCCGTGTATTTCACCCGCGACTACATCAAGGCGTTTGACGAAGAAGCCCTCAAGGCCAGCAATTCGAGCGAACTGATCGCCGCCATGAAAAAACGCTACCCGGACCTGGGCGAAGCGTCTTCGCTGGAGCTCAGTGCCAAAGTGGCCAAGGGCGAAATGAAGTGGTGAAAGATCCCAACGTTATTCCCAACACACTGGAGAGCGTCATGAGCAAAATTGCAATTATCGGAGCGACTGGTCGTGCCGGCAGCCAACTGCTGGAAGAAGCCCTGCGCCGCGGTCACAGCGTTACGGCCATTGCCCGCAACGCTTCCAAATTGGGTGAGCGTGCCGGTGTCGTGACCAAGGACGTCGACATCAACAATGGCCAGGCCCTGCAAGACGCAGTGGCGGGGCATGACGTGGTGCTCAGCGCGGCGCATTTTTCGACCCAGCCAGCCTCGACTATTATCGATCCGGTAAAAAAATCTGGCGTTAAACGCCTGCTGTTTGTTGGCGGCGCGGGTTCCCTGTTGTTGCCTGATGACAGCAAAGTCATCGACAGTCCGGGCTTTCCCGAAGAGTACCGGGCGGAGGCCTCGGCTGGCTGTGTGTACCTCGACATCCTGCGCGCCGAAAAAGACCTGGACTGGAGTTTCCTGTCGCCGTCTGCCGAGTTTGTCGAAGGTGAACGCACAGGCACGTTCCGCCTGGGTGCAGACCACCTGCTGATCAGCGCTGAAGGCAAAAGCTGGATCAGCTTTGCTGACTTCGCCATCGCCATGCTGGATGAAGTCGAACAACCCAAACATTCCCGCCAGCGGTTCACAGTGGGGTATTGAGCCTTACGGTTGGGGGCAACTGCGCCATTTCGCGCTTCGCCCCTTACCTGTGGATTCGATCAAGCCTTCAGCTTTCAACGTTCGTAACACCAGGCGCACCGTGTCGCGGCTCGTGCCCGGGCACGCAAGTTCGATGTCACTGATTGAAAACGGCAGTGAACGGTTCAATACGGCAATACGGACACGGCTGCTTTTGTTGCCGTGTTTTTTCTCAATGGTTCCCACTCGGGCTTCAAACTCTTTGTAAGCCTTGATGAGTGCGCCCCAAAAGTAATTGAGCCAGGGCCCTGCATCATGTTCACCCGCGTGCCAGTTGACCGAGCTGGCTTCCAGGGTCTCGTAATAGCTCTCCTTGCTGTCTTCAAAAATACGCTCAAGGCTGATGAAACGACCTACGGCGTAATCAAACTGATAGAGCAGTAACAGGGTCAGCAGGCGGGCAACGCGGCCATTCCCGTCTGCGAAGGGGTGGATACACAAGAAGTCCAGAATGCACAGGGGAACCAGAACCAACGGATCGGCCAGTTTTTGCTCGTTGGCGCTGTGATAGCGGGCGAGTAAATCATTCATGGCCATGGGTGTCAGGTGAGCAGGCGTCGGTGTAAACCGCACCCTGAGACTCCCGTCGGGATGGCGTTCAATGATGTCATTGTTGGTTGATTTCCAGTGACCTCCCTCTTGTGGCAAGTAACGATAAAGAATCGTATGCAACTGGCGCACCGTGCCCTCTGAGACGGGCATGGCATCGCAGGCTTCGTGTATCAGCGACAGGGCGTCCCGATAGCCGGCAATCTCCTGCTCGGAGCGGCTTTTAGGTTGGGCGTTTTTGACCATCAGGGATTTCAGGCGAGTGGGCGAGACAACAACGCCCTCCAGACGGTTGGATGATTCGGCGGACTCGATCATTGCTTGCTGTCTAAGCCCTGCAAGTGCCTCTGCCGATTGAGCGACAAACAACGTTTGCTTGCCCCGGTACTCGCCCAGCGCTCGCAGAGTAGAAAGCTGCAGGCCGTCGTAACGAAGCTTGGTCAGAAGTTCGACGGTGAGCGAGTGCATAAGCTTCCTTCTAAATAGGGTAATTTCGAGACTTAAATGGGTTGTTAATGACCGTTTTTACCCTTTTTAAGTATCGATTACCCTATTTAAACTATTACAGGGATTTTTGTAGCTTCAGGTTTTCCGTGGCGTATTAATTCACGGCTGATCAGTATCCCTAGCCTGTTTCACCAGCCAATCCAGCAATTCGCGCAGCGGTGCGGACGGTTCGTTGCGCGCAGAACACACCAGAAGGTAGGCGGCGCCGGTCCGTACTTTGAAGTCAAAGGGCATGGCCAGTCGGCCAGCCTTGAGGTCATCCCCTATCAGTGACCAGTCGCCTATGGCGACACCGTTGCCCTGGGCGGCTACGGTCATGGCCAGATCCAGGGTGTCGAAGTACTGGCTCTTGCAGATCATCGACACATCTCCCCCCGCCGCAGCCAGCCAGTTGATCCAGTCCTGTTGATCACGGCTGGGGTGCAGCAGGGTGTGTTGTGCAAGGTCGTTCAGGTGGTTGATGGCGTTGCTGCCGTCCAGCAGATGCGGGGCGCATACCGGGGTCAGTTGTTCGTCGAACAGGTGCTGGCCTTCGCGCTTGGGCCCCGGCTGCGGGCTGTAGACCACGGCGGCATCGAAAGCCTCGCGACGAAAGTCCACCCCGTGCTGCACGCTGCTGGTCAGTTCCACCGGCACGTCGGGGCGCAGTTCTTGCCAGTGCAGCAACTTGGGCAGCAGCCAGCGCAGCATGCAGGTAGGGGCCTTGATCTGCAGCGGGGTACGGCGAATGCTGGCGTACTCGACTGCCTCGCCGATCATGTCGAACACCTGCCCGATCCGCGGATACAGCGCCTGGCCCTGTTCGGTCAGACTCAGGCCGCGAGCCTGGCGATGAAACAGCGCATACCCCAGATGTTCCTCAAGCCCGGCAATTTGCCGGCTCACCGCGCCCTGGGTGATGTGTAACTGCTCACCGGCACGGGTGAAGTTGCAACATTGAGCCGTGATCAAAAAAGTATGCAGCGCGGGAAGTGGCGGTAGGCGTTTCATCAGTGGTCAGCCATGAGTCCAGGACATGGCTAGTATGAGCACGTTTGCGTTGTGCGCACCACAGCCGACCGCTTCAATGGTTCATTCCCGAACAAGAAGAGGAGCAGGACACATGGCGACGTGCGGCGAAGTATTGGTCAAGTTGCTGGAGGCGTACGGGGTCGAGCAGGTGTTCGGCATCCCCGGCGTACACACCGTTGAACTGTACCGCGGGCTGGCAGGGTCCAAGATCAGCCACGTCACCCCGCGTCACGAGCAGGGTGCCGGTTTTATGGCTGACGGCTATGCCCGTACCAGCGGCAAGCCCGGTGTGTGCTTCATCATTACCGGCCCCGGCATGACCAATATCACGACTGCGATGGGCCAGGCTTATGCGGATTCGATTCCGATGCTGGTGATTTCCAGTGTGCAGTCGCGCAGCCAGTTGGGCGGGGGGCGTGGCAAGTTGCACGAACTGCCGAATCAGGGAGCGCTGGTGGCTGGCGTGGCGGCGTTTTCCCACACCCTGATGTCGGCGGCAGAGTTGCCGGGCGTGCTGGCGCGGGCATTTGCGCTGTTTCAGGCCGGTCGCCCACGGCCTGTGCATATCGAGATTCCCCTGGACGTACTGGTGGAAAACGCCGACGCATTGCTTGCCAGTCACCCTGTAAGCATTGCCCGGCCAGGGGCTTCGCCTGCTGCCATCGAACAGATGAGCCAGCGGTTGATCCATGCCAAACGGCCGTTGATTCTGGCGGGTGGCGGCGCGATAGAGGCGGGCCCCGCGCTGCTAAAACTGGCGGAGCGACTGGGCGCCCCGGTGGCCCTGACCATTAATGCCAAGGGCATGCTGCCTTCGGATCACCCCCTGTTGATTGGCTCGACCCAATCACTGGTTGCGACACGGGCGCTTGTGGCCGAGGCGGACGTGGTGCTGGCCATTGGCACCGAACTGGCCGAGACCGATTACGACGTGACCTTTGCTGGCGGTTTTGAGATCCCTGGCGCCTTGTTGCGCATCGATATCGACCCGGATCAGACCGTGCGCAACTACCCGCCCACCCTGGCCCTGGTAGCCGATGCGAATCTGGCCGCCCAAGCCTTGCTGTCGAGCCTTGCTCAAGTGCCGCCACGGCAGGCGGACTGGGGCTCAGAGCGGGTCAGTCGCCTCAAGGCGCAACTGGCCACTGAATGGGATGCGCCGACCCGGGCCCAAACCCATTTCTTGCAGGCTGTGTTCGATGTGCTGCCGGATGCGGTGTGTGTAGGTGATTCAACCCAGCCGGTGTACACCGGCAACCTGACCTTCAACCCCGGGCAGCCGCGTCGCTGGTTCAACTCATCAACCGGCTACGGCACCCTGGGTTATGCCCTGCCAGCGGCAGTCGGTGCCTGGTTGGGTCGTCGGGCAGAGGGGAAAGCGGGTGGCCCGGTCTTGTGCCTGATCGGTGATGGAGGGTTGCAATTCACCCTGGCTGAACTGGCCAGTGCAGTTGAGGCACGCACACCGATAATCGTGTTGCTGTGGAACAATCAGGGCTACGGCGAAATCAAAAAATACATGCTCAATCGCGCCATCGAGCCCGTGGGCGTCGACATTTATACCCCGGACTTTATCGGTGTGGCCAAGGCGTTGGGGTGTACCGCGCAGGCGGTCGAGGGCGAGGCGCAATTGCGCGCAGCCCTGGCCAGTGCCGCCGACCGCCAGGGCCCCAGCGTGATTGAAATCGATGAGTGGCGCTGGCAGCAATCGCTCACGCTATAGGCTCATGCGCAGGCGCGCCAGATCCCGCACCGGTGGCGCGCCGAACTGACGGCTGTACTCGCGGCTAAATTGCGACGGGCTTTCATAGCCCACGCGATAGCCCGCTGCCGATGCATCCAGGCCCTCACTGAGCATCAGCCGCCGCGCTTCGTTGAGGCGCAATTGTTTTTGGTACTGCAGTGGGCTCATGGCGGTCATGGCCTTGAATCGATGATGCAGCGTCGACACGCTGAGATTGGCCTCCCGTGCCAGGCTGTCGATGCGCAGCGGCTGTTCAAAGTTACCGTTAAGCCAGGAAATCGCCCGGCTGACGCGATGGTTTTGACTATTTTCGCTGGCGATTTCATACAGGCGGTGGCCCAGGGGGCTGCGCAATAGCCGGTACAGAATCTCGCGGCGAATCAGTGGCGCAAGCATGGCGATATCTTTGGGGGTGTCGAGCAGGCGTGTCAGGCGCAGCAATGCGTCGAGCATCGGCGGGTCAATGGGCTCAACGTAAAGGCCCCGTCCGGTCGGTCGCGACGGCACGCCCATGGGGCCCGCATCGCTGATCAGGGTGGAAATGTCCGCAGGATCAATATCCAGACGCAAGGCCAGTACCGGGTGTTCGGGGGATATTTCCAGCACCCTGCCGCTGATCGGCATCGACACAGACACCACCAGATAATTGAGCGGGTCGTAGGCGAAGTATTCATCCGCCAGCCGCACCTCTTTACGGCCCTGGGCCATGATGCACAGCGCGGGTTTGGGCAGGCTGGGGGCAAAATCGCTGGGTTGGCTGTAACGGGACACAAACAGCGCCTCGACACCGGTATCGAACGAGCCGTCTTCAGGGGCGTGGCGGTAAATCAGGTCTGCCAGTTCCACGCGCTGTTTTTCAAGTGCGGGGTCGAGCGCGGGCCGCGGCGGTTCCAGCAGTGACATAGGTCGCATCCTCATTAAAGCAACAGGGCAGGTACAGCTTAAGTTTGTGCAAGGCCAAGGGGTAGCCGATTTCTGCCGTTGTCTTGCCTGATCCTGTCATTGCCAGCGCTCATGTGCCTGCCAAACCCGTTGCAGACGTACAGCCTTGCTCAAAAAGCCAAAGGCGAGGCAGACGGTTCAAGTGCGCAATCAGAAGGGGAAATAACGAGGCTTTGCAGAATCGTGCAAGCCTGGGGCAGGAATCGACTAACGGTCACGGGTGCTGGCCTCTAAGCTTTGAACCTCTCCCTAACACCCTTTTCCTTTGTGGAGGCCAGCATGCCCCAGTCCAATGCCGTCAGTCATATGACCCTGGTTCGCGCCCGCGCAGGGTGTTCGGTCCAGGTCCAGGCGTGCCTGAGCCAACTGATTGAACCGACCCTGCAGACGCCCGGTTGCCTGCACTTCGCCTTGCAGCATTGCCAGAGCGATCCGCTGCTGTGGCAGGTCGCGGGCTATTGGCAGGATGAAACCTCGATGCAGGCGTATTTCAACTCATCGCTCATGGATGTTTACGGCGTGCTGGTCTACCAGCACGTGGTGGATAGCCTCGATTTCAAGACCTTCAACGATGCGAGCGGGTTGAACAGGTAGAATGCCGGTTTTTCCATTGGCCGGGAGTTGAAGCATGGCGCGTAAAGAGTTTGCACATTTTGAAGCGGTATCAGCCGTGGTTCCGGTTGAACCCGGGATTTACCACGCAGCGATTGCAGTCAAAGCCTTGTATGAAGGTGGAGCGCCGCGCTTTCACAAAGTACTGATCGAGCAAACGTTCAAAACAGCGACCGCCGCCGATGCTGCTGCCGCGCAACAACTTGAAGCCCTGCAGGGCGTCACTGAAGACGCCGAACTGGTCTGGTAGTTGTAGGTTTGTTGAGGTTTGGTTGTGGCCCACAACCAAACCTCAACAGGCCCTAACGCGGGCGATGCATTTTGAACAGTGCTTCGGGGCCTAGCTGGAAGTAATCCACCGGGCCGCCACCGCGCAAAATCGGTTCGGCGGCTGCGGTGTCGTAAATCCCGTCTTTAAGCAGGTGTCTGGCGATATGTACAGCCACCACCTCACCCAGAATCAGCCAGCTTGGCACCAGTGCCTTGTCTGCGCGTTGCAGCTGGATGATCTGCGTGACCTTGCACTCAAACGATACCGGCGTTTCGGCCACGCGCGGCACACTGATCACCCGCGAAGCAGCAGTTGTCAGGCCTGCCAGTTCGAACTCATTCACCTCGGGGCCGACCATGGCGCAGCTTTGGTTCATCGCTTCGGCCAAGGGACGTGTGGCCAGGTTCCAGACGAACTCGCCGGTTTGCTCGATGTTGTTGAGGCTGTCTTTGCGGCCCACACTGCAAAACCCGATGATCGGCGGGATGTAGTTAAACGCGTTGAAAAAGCTGTAGGGAGCAAGGTTCAGCCGGCCTTGGGCATCCTGAGACGAAATCCAGCCAATCGGACGCGGGCCAACGATGGCGTTGAACGGATCGTGGGGCAGGCCGTGGCCTTGGGAGGGTTCATAAAAATGAATATCGTCATGCATGGGAGTAGTCCGCAAACGGCTGATATAGAGCCCCTATAGTGCAAGGCCTTGGGGCTGATTACAAAAGCGGCTACGGGTTTTCGCAATTTTCTTTCCCCCAGAAACGACTAAGCCCGGCCAGGGCCGGGCTGAAGTGCCTCCTTCAGGTGTTAGCTGAAAAGGGCGCCATTGGTGCGATCGTAACCATCCGAGGCAAAGGTATCCGAATGGGTACGGCTGAAGCCGTCTTCTGCGAAGGTGGCCGAGCCAGTTTTGTCGAAGCCGTCTTCTGCGAAGGTAGCCGAGCCGGTTTTGTCGAAGCCGTCTTCTGCGAAGGTGGCCGAGCCGGTTTTGTCGAAGCCGTCTTCTGCGAAGGTGGCCGAACCGGTTTTGTCGAAGCCGTCTTCAGCAAAAGTAGCCGAACCGGTGCGATCAAAGCCATCAGCGGCAACGGCGGCCGAACCTGTGCGGCTGAAGCCGTCTTCAGCAAAGCTCGACGAGTGAGTACGGTCGAAACCATCGGCGGCAAAAGCATTGAAAGCCAGGGCAGAGAAGGCGGCAGCGAGGATCAATTTGGTTTTCATGATGAAGCTCCTTGTTTCGTGTTTGAGATGTTCAGTAGGTATGGGTTTAAGACTACGCCGATTAATTTGATTAAAAAGCGCAAAAAATAGCGATAAATAATCGATTTATTCGATGTATTCGCCCGCGCAAAAACAGGCCAACGGATGTCTGCTCTTGCGTTTGGTGACGATTCACATCAGCCAGCGATAGAGGTCTTGCTGAAATGGATAGTGGCCTAACAGAGTTAACTGACTATTAAGTCAGATAACGCTGACGCACTTAACAGAGAAGGAGGTGCTTTGGAGGGGGCGGGCAGGAAGGTGTTGCTGATACAACCAGCCCCGTGTGGGGCTGGTTGGAGGCGGGGCTTAGTCTGTTTCGATACGCGAGTGCTTGCGGGTGTCTTTCATGGTGGCGTAAACCGCTAGAGAGCAGGCGATACAGGCAGTCACGTACCAGTAGTAACCGGTTTCCATGCCTGCACTCTTGAACCACAGCGCAATGTATTCAGCGGTACCGCCGAAGATCGACACGGTCAGCGCGTAAGGCAAGCCTACGCCCAGTGCGCGGATTTCTGTCGGGAACAGTTCAGCTTTCACCACGGCGTTGATCGAGGTGTAGCCGCTGACAATGATCAACGCGGCCATGATCAGGAAGAACGCGCCCCACCAGGTGGTGATGGTGTGCAGGGTGGTGAGGATTGGCACGGTGAACAGGGTACCCAGCACGCCGAAGGCGATCAGGATTGGACGACGTCCGATCTTGTCCGACAGAGCGCCCACCAGTGGCTGTATGCACATGAACAGGAATAGTGTGGCGGCCGAAATGGTGGTGGAGTCAGAAATGCTCATCCCCACCGTGTTCACCAGGTATTTCTGCATGTACGTGGTGTAGGTGTAGAACGCCAGCGTACCGCCCATGGTCAGGCCGACGACGGTCATCAGCTCTTTAGGGTGGCGCATCAGGGTGCGCATGGCGCTTTCTTTAGGCTTGACCCGGACCTTTTTGAACGACTCGGTTTCTTCCATGCCACGACGCAGATACAGCGCGACCACGGCGCACAGGGCACCGATCACAAACGGAACGCGCCAGCCCCAGCTGTACAGCTGTTCTTCGGTCAGGGTCTGTTGCAGAACGATCAATACACCCAGGGCGATGAGCTGACCCGAGATCAGTGTCACGTACTGGAAGCTGGAGAAAAAGCCACGACGCTCCTTGGTCGCCATCTCGCTCAGGTAGGTTGCCGAGGTGCCGTACTCGCCACCCACGGACAACCCTTGCAGCAAACGGGCGAAGACCAGCAGCACCGGTGCCCACACGCCAATGGTTTCATAACCTGGCGACAGGGCGATGACCAGCGAGCCGAAGCACATCAGCAGCACCGAAGCCATCAGTGCGGCTTTACGGCCTTTGCGGTCAGCGTACAGGCCCATCAGCCAGCCGCCGATCGGGCGCATCAAAAAGCCTACGGCGAAGATGGCCGCGGTATTGAGCAATTGTGCGGTGGTGTCGCCCTTGGGGAAAAAGGCCTTGGCGAAGTACAGCGAGAATGCGGCGTAGACGTACCAGTCGTACCACTCGACCATGTTGCCGACGGAGCCACTGAAAATCGATTTGATACGGCTTGAGGTGGTCTTTTCTTTGGGGGCCGCAGACGCGGACCCGGCAGGCAGGGTGCTGGAGTTATCCATTGAATGGATCCTTCTTTCATTGTTTTTTTATAGCGCGTCAAAACGCGAGCTTGCAGGGCTATAGCAGGAGTTGTGCCAAGGCTGCAGGGCCCGGTTTACAAGGGGAGAGGGTGGTGGGTGAGCGAGAATCCGCTGGTTTGCGGGTGCGTCATAGGCAAGAATCCGCCTATCTGACAAGCGTTGCAGGCCCTGACTCTTGTGGGAGCAGGCTTGCTCGCGATGGCATCACCGCGGTTTACCTGAACCACCGCGCCGTCCGAATCGCGAGCAAGCCCGCTCCCACAGAGGCAGGAATCGCTTAACTGCTTCCCAAAAACGCCTCGCGCATCAGCCCATGACGCTGCATTTTTTCATTGAGGGTACGGCGCGGCAGTTGGAGTTCATTGAGCACTGCCTTGATATCACCTTTATGTCGGGTCAGCGCAGCACGCAGGCATTGCGCCTCAAAGGCTTCCTGTTGCGCCACCAGTGATTGCCCTGTTTCAGGGTCGTCCAGTTGCGGTTCGCTCAAGCCCAGTACGTCCCGCTCGGCAACGTTGGCCAGTTCGCGCACATTGCCCGGCCAGTCGTGGCTCAGCAAACGGGACAGTTGTGGCCCGCTCAGCGGTTGTGCGCTGCGCCCCAGGCGTTCGCCGGCACTGTGTGAAAAGGCGTCGTACAGCAATGGAATATCTTCTCGGCGCTCGCGCAACGGTGCCAGGCGCAGTTGCGCCACGGTCAGTCGATAGGCCAGGTCTTCGCGAAAACGCCCGGTGCGGGCTTCTTCGAGCAAGTCAGGTTTGGTGGCGGCAATCACCCGCAGGTTCACGCTGATGCTCTGATTGGAGCCCAGGCGCTCCAGCTTTTGCTCTTGTAGCACCCGCAGCAATTTGGCTTGCTGGGCCAAGGGCATGCTTTCGATTTCATCCAGAAACAAGGTCCCGCCATCGGCGTACTCCAGCTTGCCGATGCGCTTGCCCAGCGCCCCGGTAAATGCCCCGCTTTCGTGACCGAACAGCTCGGCTTCAAACAACTGCTCGGGGATTGCGGCGCAGTTGAGCGCCACGAAAGGTTTGTCGGCACGGGGGCCAAAATCATGCAGGCAGCGGGCGACCAGTTCCTTGCCGCTACCGGTCTCGCCACGAATCAACACATTGACCGGCAGTGGCGCCAGCTCCAGCACCTGACGGCGCAAGGTCTGCAAGCTGCGCGATACACCCAGCAAGCGCCCGTCGATCAGTTCGCGCAGGTCAGCCTGTTCGTGCAAACGACGGTTTTCGAGTACCAGTTGGCGTTTTTCCAGGGCTCGACGCAGGCTGCTCAGCAGTGCTTCGGGGCTGAAGGGTTTTTCGAGAAAGTCGTAAGCACCCTCGCGCATGGCTTCGACGGCCATCGGGACATCACCGTGGCCTGTCAGCAAAATCACCGGCAAGTCCGCATCCAGTTGCTGCAAGCGGGTCAGCAACGCAAGGCCGCCCATCCCCGGCATGCGCACATCACTGACAATCACCCCGGCAAAATGCGCAGGCAGTTGATCCAGGCAGTCTTCGGCGCAGCTGAACAACTGCACTTCAAAGCCGCTCAGGCTCAGCCATTGCTCCACGGCATTACGAATACTGGCCTCGTCATCGACCACGATCACCGAGTTGAGCATGTTTCACATTTCCTGTGCGATGGGCAGCGTCAGCGTGAATTGTGCGCCATCGGCCCGGTTGCAGGCGGTCAAGCGACCGCCGATTTCGTGAACAATGGCGTAAGACACCGCCAGGCCCAAACCTAATCCGTCACCCACCGGTTTGGTGGTGAAGAACGGATCGAAGATTTTACCCAGATGTTCCTCCCTGATCCCGCCCCCGCTGTCGCTGACCGTCAAGTGCCACAGTTGTTGATTGGCCTCGATGCGGATTTCCAGGTGTTTGCGCGGTGTGTCGAGCATGGCGTCAAGGGCGTTGCGCAGCAGGTTGATCAACACTTGTTCCAGACGGATCGCATCGCCGCGTACCCAGGCCGGGCGAATCAGATTGATCGTCAGCTCTATGGCTTCTTCCTGAAGACGCGGCTCCAGCAACTGCAGGGCCTGATCGACCACGGTTGCCAGGTCCAGGCGCTCGCGCAAACCGCTGGGGCTCTGGCGGGCGTAAGTCTTTAAATGGCCGGTGAGTGCGGCCATGCGCTTGAGCATCTGCTCCAACGGGTCCAGGGCTTTATAGGCATCGTCGATACGGCCGTGATCCAGCAACAGACGCAAGGTCGCCAACTGCATGCGCTGGGCGGTCAGGGGCTGGTTGATCTCGTGGGCCAGCGCCGCCGACATTTGCCCCAGTGCCGCGAGTTTGGCTGATTGCACCAGGCTATCTTGCGCAGTACGCAAATCCCGGGTGCGGGCTTCGACCAGTTGCTCAAGCTCCTCACGATTGCGCTGGCGCAAACGCCCCAGTCGCCAGCGCTGGAATAAAAATAGCCCCAGAAACACCAGCGTCAGCCACAGGCCAATCGCCGCCAGTGCGGCATTGCGACTGTCTTCCGCGGCGGTCACGGGACGGCGTAGCAGGTGCAGCGTCCAGCCTTCTGCGCTCAGTGGCAACGACCCCCACAGATAATCTGCCTGGCCGTTGGGTCCGTCGACGCGGGTCAGGGAGCTGGCTTCATCAAAGCTGCGCAGGGTGTGGGTCTTCATCAGCGTCAGGGGTTGATCGTGGTACTGGCGCGTGGCGGAAATTTCGCTGCGATCGCTGTCACTCAACGGTCGCAACAGGCGATAGCGCCAGCCGGGTTGGTTGGCAATAAACACAATGCCCCGGGCGTCGCTGACCAGCAGGGTGTCGTTGCCGTGGCTCCATTCACGCTCCAGTTGCGGGAATTCAAGCTTGACCACCATCGCCCCCAAAAACCTGCCGTCGGCATCGAGCACCGCGCTGGACAGGAAGTAACCCGGTATTCCGCTGGTCACGCCCACGGCATAAAAGCTGCCGCTGCCCTGGCTGCGGGTCTGCTTGAAGTAGGGCCTGAAGCCATAGTTATGACCCACATAGCTGTTGGAGGTATTCCAGTTGCTGGCGGCGACAGCCAGGCCGGTGCTGTCGAGCAACTCCAGGGTGGAGGACTGGGCCGCACCGTTGATGCGTTCGAGCTTTTCATTGAGTGCGGCCTGTTCGTGCGCGGTCAGGGGCTTGCTTAAGGCCGTCACCAGCTCCGGGTCCAGTGCCAGTACAGCGGGCAAGGCGCGATAGCGCTCAATCAGCGTGTGCAGCGAGTTGGCATACAGGTTCAGTTGTTCAGGCCCGCGGCGGGCGCTCTCTTCCAGCGCATGACGTTCGGCCTGGCGCATCGCCCAGCCGCCAGCCAGAGCCGCTCCGGCCAGAATCAACAGGCAATACAGCGTCAAACGCAGGGTGCGAGACGTCACAGGCATAGTGGCAAACCGCTCGAATGGCAGGGCGCGAACCATATCATGACGCCAGTACCTTGCAGGAGACGGGATAACTATCTACCGCCGCGCAGGTTTTGCTCAGGGATATGTTGGCTTTCAACCCAGCGGAATCCTAGCCATGACGACGAGTTTACCCCCTGTACGCGGTCGAGCACCGTTGCTGTTGTCCAGTACGCAATGGGCGCAAAAAGAGGCGCTCACCTATTTGTCTTCAATTGTCGAGACCAACTTCAATGGCCTGAGCGAGGCGCATAAATTCAGTTATCCCGTGCTCTATCGCAACGCGCTGGCATCCCTCAAGGCGGTTGAGGACGAGATCACGCGGATCAAGGCCGACTTCAAGTCAACTCATCTGGCAGCACTCACTCATGAGCTCAAGGAGCTGCTGGGCGTTGATGTCGACCCCGAGCAAGCGCGGCTCCATACCCGTTACCGTGAAAATATCGAAGAGGACCTGCTTGAGTACATGACCCGCATCAGCGGTTCACCGTCTGCTGCCCGTGAGCCCAAGTTCACCTTCAGTCCCGGACGTACGCCGCGCGCACTGGAAGAGTCCAGGTTTATTGAACATGTTCGCGTGGTGTCGCTATGGGATGCCGCGTGCGAGAACTTCAGTTACAGGACTGACTCGGTATTGCTCAAGCCCTACAGCTTTGAACAAGCCAGTTACATCGACTATACCGCCGGTTTGAGGGGCAGGCCTGCCGGGCCGTTTATCCAGATTGTGCGAAAACTGGATCTGGGTGCGAAGCTCAAACAGTTGCTTGATGGCGCAACTGCGCAGGATGGCTCCTTGACGCAGCGGGTGGTTGCAGCGGCCAAAGCCGGCTTTGAGTTCGATTTGCTGGAGGCTTACCGCAACAGTTTTGTGTCGAAGGTCAACCTTACCGATTACGAGCGTTTGCTCAGCATGTTGAAGGGAGACGCTGAGCCGCACATATGGCCGGTTTCAATGGGTCTCAAACCCGTGATACCGGAGAAGTTCATCAGACACCCGGGAGGTACAGAAGAAGACTCAAAATTGCTCTTTCACGATGAAAACTACCTGGACTTCTCCGGGCGCGGCGAAATTTCGCTCCCTCTTTTCCTGATCAAGGTTCCTGAGGTGTCTGGTGTTTTCAGCTATTTCCCACAACGCCTCGGCGGAGCCCTTTTGTGGCACAAAAGCGTAGACAGCGGCTTCAAGCACTTTTTGCAGCAACTCAGGCAGGACCACAGCAAAGGTCAGCTTGGCTGGTTTGTCAGGCATCTGGGGTTGAAAGACCTGGGAGGCTTCAACAAGCTGCTGAGTGACGAGCCAAGGCCCCAGGGCATCACCTGGCTCGCGGGTGTTCTGCATGATGCTTTTCGCAGTACGTTTCCCGAGCCAGACCTGGACAGTCTGCAACTGTATGTCGAAATCGGCACAAGCGGTTCTCAACCATTGGCCAAGAGAGTTGGAGAGCGGCAGACAGCGCGGTTTCGTGACA
Organism: Pseudomonas sp. NKUCC02_KPG; assembly: GCF_019345465.1. GTDB lineage: Bacteria > Pseudomonadota > Gammaproteobacteria > Pseudomonadales > Pseudomonadaceae > Aquipseudomonas. Next base: position 106,029 of record NZ_JAHKRC010000001.1, on the reverse strand, counting down.
ACTTGAGCCTGTTGGCCACTAGCAAGTCGGCACTGGATTGGCAGGCTTTCAAAGAGGCATTGTCTGACATAGGCAGTGAAGTGCTGACGATGCTCACCACCCCCATGCCCGGAGGTGTATCGGGGCTCAATACAATCATGCAGGCCGCCATATTGGGTTCCCTGGCCTACAGCCTTGTGCAAGGCGTGAAGGAGGCGAGCCATGGAGAGGTCACGAACTTTGCCGGTGCATTGGCCGACAGCGCCGACTTGTTGATCAGTGCCCGCTTGGTGGGTGTGGCGGCCAAGGCTTACCGCCAGCGTATGCAAGGCCTGTGGGCCACTCTTGGTCAGCCGCGCAAGGTCACCAATCAGTCGGGTGGTGTCGAGTTGTGGCGGCCGCAGTTGAGCCCATACCCGCACCTGCAGGCAGACGCACTCGATGGCCGGGTGCCCAACGCTGAGGGTTTGTATGACATCGATGCAAAGCGGTATGCCAAGGTTCAGGAGGGCGACAAGGCCTTGGTGGTAGAAGTCACCCATGACGCGCAGTCCGGTCTTTACGTGCTTAAAACCGATAATGCGCAGGCATTCAGGCCCGCGGTGGCGTTTGACCCCGGTCAGCAGGTCTGGCGCCTTGCGCTGGAGGATGTTCAGGGGCTGGACGACAAGCACCTGCTGCAGCGCATGTTGGCGCTGGATTTGCCTGATTCTGCTCCAGGTGACATAGAGCGCATGCTGAACATTACCGGCACCAGCCGCGAACAGCTTGAAAACACATGGCAAGGTCAGCTTATTCCAGGCCCGCTGGCCGATGGCGTGCGTCGGCTTCAAGCTGACCGACTGATTGAGCAAATCAAAAGCGACTTTCCCCAGCGCGGCGAAATGCCTGTCAACGCTGACAGCGCAGTGTTGTGCATGCTGACACAGCTGAAGCTTTGGCCCGGGGAGACGGTACTGGATGTGTTCAATCAGCAGGGTCATCTGGTTGAGTCGTATGGCAAGGATTATCAGCCCGGCACCCCTGTGAACCATATTGAAATCAAGCGCCTGGATCACGGTACGTATGTGGCCAGGAATGATGTCACCCAGGGCAGTGCCCAGGTCGAGCAATTGTTCACGCTGATTCTCGACCAGTTGCCCGAGGCTTCACAACTGGGCCGCGAGAGCAATCCGGACCTGAGCAAAGCAGGGCGAATTGCTTCGATACGTTGGCAAATTGCCGACCTGGCCCGAGAGGATAAGCCACTCCTGTTCAAGGCACTGACAGCGCTCTATGGGCACAAGCGCAACGATCCGATTGCCCGCCCAGACCCTGCCAACAAGTATTTGCCTTTGATGTACCCACCCCTTTCGGGTACCACGACGCCATTGCTGGCCAAACTTCATCAGCTTAATGCCTGGATGTCGGTGGAGAGCCTTGAACCGTTATTGGCTGCGCACCCTTTTACCCCCTCTCAGGTCACACAGGCTCTTGAGCAAGGCATGCAGCCTTTGGCGTTTGCCCGTGCAGCAAACCGCCTGCGGACACGGCTACGGGTAGACATTGCACTGGACGGGATCTATCACCGGCGGGCCTGGAGTCCTGACATCGATTTATGGACCCGAGAGTTCGCAACAGGGGTTTTGCGCGACAGGCTCAACCGCAGGTTGGTGGTCACGGATGTGAGTGCCCCAGCCTCAACGGATGGCTACAGCCCCACGGGGCCTGATGATCCAACCATCGTCCTGCGTCAGACTAAGGCTGGCACCTTCGAAGTTTCTGATTTTCGTCGCGGTGGCACAGTGACCATCAGTTCAACCCCTGACAGCTTCTACCTGGCGATCAACTGGGTGTTGCGAGAGGGCGAACGTTTATCGCTGGGTATGGATGGCGCCCGGGTATCGGGTCTGCGTCAGGCAGTGGGTGATGCAATGCTCGCCCGGCGACAGCCTGATGGCACCGTTAATCTGTGGGACAAGACCACTTTCCAATATGAGCGCAAAGAGGTTGTGCTGCGCGATCAGGTACCCGGTGAACTGGGTCTTTATCGTATCGATGATAAAAATTACCTGTCGTTGCATGGTTCTGTTTATCAGGTCGACTTCGACCCTGTGATCAATAAATGGCGCATGAAGCACCCGAATAAAATCGGGGTCAACGAACCGACTCTGGAGCACAACTACAACGGTGCATGGCGCCAGACAATCGAGAACCCCCTGCAGTGGGAAGGGCTCAAATTGCTGCGCCGGCTGCGAGCCCGGCCTGAATCCATCAGTGATGAAATGGGCCATAAAATCATGGCTGTGAGCAATACCAGCGAAGGTGTATTGCGTCAGATTCACATGAACAACCTCGCACCCCCGCCCTTGTTGGTGGATACCTGGAAGCGCTTCGAGATCGAAGCCGAGATTCAGCGTTTCGTAAAACAAATGCAGGCACACCATTCCCTGTCCGAAGCCCGCAGCGATATTCATCTGTTGCTGATGCAGAATTTGCCCGACTGGCCTGCGGACAAGGTACTTCAAATTGTCGACTTGCAAGGTAATACGCTGCAGGAATACGGGGCCGACCTGAGCAACACCGCACCTCGGATCAGTGTGACGATCAATGAGACCGATAACGCCAGCCTGTTGCTGCGCGCGCTGCTCTCGCGCATGAGTCAGGCCGATACATTGAGCCTGCTGGGCGAGTACCACCCCTCTATCGAGGAGCGCATGCTGGCGCTGGCTAAAAAAGTTGCCGCCCATGCGCTTGCGCGCCAGGCCCCGGTGTTCAAGTCACTCTATGGGCGCCTGGAGCGCAGTTCGGATCCGCACGTGAGACTGGTTCAAAAAAATTATCCAGATCTTCCCAAAAGCATCATCGAACATTTGCTCCGCCACACCTCCGCCCCCGAGCGAACCAACTACTTCGATAAAGAGATGATTGCCCCGCGTTTTTCGGAGCAGGTCGGCTGGACGGCCAGAGAGGTGCGGCTGGCCCGCGCTTACGAAGGTTTGTATATCGGGGCCACGGCAACTGCGGACAGTGAAATGCTCACACTGCGCATGCTGCAGTCCTTGTCGGGCTGGCCAGCGGGCGCAAGGCTTGAGGTTCGTCGCAATGGTGTCAATGGTCAGTTGCTCGACAGTATCGGTGCCGCTGATGCTGACAGTTCACGGGTGTTGGTCAAGACAGGTAGCCAGTATCAGGCCTGGTCGCCAGACGGGCAGGCACTTAATGCACCGTCTGCAACCGACAACAATTTGCTGTCCTCCATTTTGTATTCACTCACCCCGGCAGAGCGTGCGGCCATGGATGTCCCGGACGTGGGTGACACGGCAACGCTGGCTAAAAAAATCAGTGATCAGGCGATCAAGGACCGGATAAATGTCCAAGCCCTGTTGGGGTTGGAGCCACCTGCACCGCCGCGCAAACCGCCGATGGACCTGGGCAGGTCGTTCATCGCTTATCCACTGACAATCAGTATGGGGGGCTCGGACCACTCTCTGTATTTGATCCGTGAAGCACAATATCTGTACCCCACATGGAGCTATCACAAGATTGTCGACTATCTGGACGCATTGGGCGGTACTGAATCTTCTCGGCGTGCCCATGTGGCGGTGAGCCGGGCGCAGTTCGAGACCATGCAGGTTGAGCTGGATGGGTGGGCGCAAATCCAGCTGTACCCTAGCGGTACTTCTCATATGGCGATGGCAATGCCGGGCCACAGGCTCCAGGTGTGTGAGCGAATCGTGCAGGCCTGGCGCAGGGAAACCCAGATAGCCCGGGACAATGATGGCAATGTTATTGGGCCCATACTCGACTTTTATGGCCTTGATGTGGGTGACCTGCCAGCACTGACAGGCAACTTGAGTCATATCCGGGTACTGCGAATGGACTGCATGAATTTGCGCAGCGGTTCTGGAGAGTTTCTGAATGGTTTTCCGCATTTACACACGCTGAGCTTGTCTGGTAACCGTCTGCGCGATATTCCTTCAGCGATTGCAGGCATGACTCAGTTGAGGTCACTCGACCTGTCGGGCAATCGCCTTGTACTGACCTCCGACAATGTTCAGCGGCTTGCGTCTTGCTCAATGCTTGAAGTATTGAGCCTGGAAAACAATCCGCTAGGAATTGCACCCGATGTGAGTCAGATGTCCGGCTTGCGCACCTTGAACCTGCAAAACACAGGGATTACTCAGTGGCCCAACGGGTTATGGGCACTGACTCAGGTTCGATGGGCCAACCTTCGCAATAACCTGATTCGCGACATTCCAGATGCCGTTTTCAGCGCCCCTCCGACAACTACGGCCAACAGCGTTACCAGTGTTTCCGGTAACCCGATTTCTGCACAAAGCCGTGACCGGATCATCGCTTACTGGGTCCAGGGCGGCAGTGACTTTGGCTATGGTCCATCGATTGCCCATGCCATTGATCATGCTCAGGCACAGGCGTCGGTAAACGATGTTGCGCCGTGGCTGCCCTTGGGCCTGACCGGTGCGCAAAAGCAGGCCAGGACGCAGCAGTGGGCGTTGTTGCGAGGATCCGGGGGGGCAGCCAAGGATTTTTTTGAAACCCTGGCTTTATTCGCCACCAGTCAAAACTTGATGGTGCCTGCCGTGTGGGAGCAACTGACAAATCGGGTGTGGGTACTCGTTGATCAGATGCTGGCGAACACGCAACTGCGTGATGCGCTGCTGACCCGGGTCTTTCGTGAAGAGCGAAGCTGCGGTGATGGTGCCATGGTGCTGTTTGAGAACATGGAAGTCGAAGTGCTGATTCATGAAGCTCTGAATAATACAGGTCAGGCCCAGCGCGAAGCGGAGCTTTTCAAACTGGCCAAACGGCTATTCCGTTTAAGGCAGGTCGACCAGGTTTCAGATGCCGAAGTACGCAGGCGGGTCGCGGCAGGCGGTAATCCTGATGCCGCTGAAGTCATCCTGTTTTATCGGGTGAAACTGGCAGATGACCTTGATTTACCGACCCGTGCGCGGTCTATGTTGTACGAGTCCACGGCAGGGGTTTCTGATCAACAAGTCACCGAGGCCAGAGACAGTATTCTGGCTATGGATGGTAGCCCGGCGTTTATGCATTCGATCATGTACGAATCGTTTTGGCGCCGTTTTCTGGAAAGCACACACGCAGACCGTTTCGCTGCCATCGAAGCGGATTATCAGCGGGACTACAAACAACTGGCCGAAGAGCCGGGGCTTTCAGATCAGGTGGAGTTGCAAAGAGGAGCAGCGCTTACATCCGACCGGGATCAGAGAGTCAATGTGCTGATCGAGGAGCTGACGCTTAAGGCCTATGAGTCCAGTGAGTAATTGAGCTGCAGTCAGGCGACAGGGGGCGTGCCCCCCCTGATGGCCACTACCGTCAGCAACTGCCCTTCAAGCAGGCAAAATTGTGCGTCCAGCTCACGGCCCTGTTGCCATTCGGGTGACAAGTCGGTGAGCAGGCGCAGGCGCACCAGGCCTTCCGGGGTCCAACTCAGCACTTCAGCGTGCTCAAAGTAGAAGCGCTTTTGCACCAGCGGGTACAACGCCTTGAACAGGCTTTCCTTGACTGAAAACGTCAGCGTGATCAGCAGCGCAATCTGCTCTGCAGGCACGCTGGCCATGCGTGCAAGCTCATCGGGGGTGAGGATTTCCTTGGCCAGGCGCTGGGCACGTTCGGTAGTGAGCAGTTTTTCCAGATCGATGCCCAGCCCCTGCCATTCACTTTTCAGGGCCACCAATGCCCCGGCACGGCCATTGCTGTGGGTGATGGCGCCACTGATATGGGCCGGCCAAATGGGCGCGCGGTCTTCACCCATGCCGGGCGTGGCGCAGGTGCCATCCAGTTGCAACAGGGCTGCGCGGGCGCAAAGACGCCCGGCCAGAAATTCAGCTTGGCGTTTGGCCACTGAGCGTTGAATACTCGCAGGCATCTCAATGGCACTGCGGGCAAAATCGTCGTCTTCAAGCTGTGCAGGGATAAAGTCGGTGCTGAGCCACACACTGGCGGGCAGTATGTGCGGCAACGGCCAGTCAGCGCGCAGCGGCGTGCAGCAGGCAGGCAAGGCGGGGAGTCGGTTCATGGCAGGCATTGTGCGGGGCTTGGTACGGCTGTGCAATTGTTCAGAGTATGTTCAGGGCGCACGACATACTGTGTGCAGTCAGGGACACACGTCCTTCGAGACGCGGATTTTGCTTGGGAGAGCGCGATGAAATTGTTGGTGGTTGAAGATGAGGCGTTGCTGCGCCATCACTTGCAAACCCGACTGAGCGAAAACGGCCATGTGGTCGAGGCCGTTGCCAATGCCGAAGAGGCGTTGTATCAGAGCGAACAGTTCAATCATGACTTGGCCATGATTGATCTGGGGTTGCCGGGAATGAGCGGGCTGGAGCTGATTCGCCAGTTGCGCGCACGGGGCAAGACGTTCCCGATCCTGATTCTGACGGCTCGCGGCAACTGGCAGGACAAGGTCGAAGGGCTGGCTGCCGGCGCCGACGATTATGTGGTCAAGCCGTTTCAGTTCGAAGAGCTGGAAGCACGGCTCAATGCTTTGCTGCGTCGCTCCTGTGGCTTTACCCAGTCGACTATCGTGGCAGGTGCGCTGGTGCTGGACATCAACCGCAAGCAGGCACTGCTCGATGATGAGCCGCTGGCGCTGACGGCCTATGAGTACCGCATTCTGGAGTACCTGATGCGCCATCACCAGCAAGTGGTGGCCAAGGACCGCTTGATGGAACAGTTGTACCCGGATGACGAGGAGCGTGATCCGAATGTGATTGAGGTGCTGGTAGGGCGCCTTCGTCGCAAGCTTGAGGGGGCAAATGGCTTTAAACCGATCGATACCGTGCGTGGCCTGGGGTACCTGTTCACTGAGCGCTGTCGATGATTCGTTCGCTACGCGTTCGATTGATGTTGGCGGCCACGTTGTTGGCCGTGTTGTTTATGCTGGCGCTGTTACCGGCCATGCAGGGGGCGTTCAGTCTGGCCCTCAAGGACGCCATAGAGCAGCGTTTGGCGTCTGATGTCACCACGTTGATTTCGGCTGCCAAGGTCGAAAAAAACCACCTCAAAATGCCCGTCCTGTTACCGGATGAGCAGTTTGACCTGCCGGACAGTCGCGTTCTCGGCTATGTCTATGACCGCGAGGGGCACCTGGTGTGGCGCTCGCGGGCAACGCAAGAAGAAACCATCAACTACAAACCGCGCTATGACGGGCGAGGCAACGAATTTGCGAGCATTCGCGAAGCCAATGGCGAAGAATTTTTTGTCTACGACGCCGAGGTGAAGTTGCTCGGCGGCAAGAGTGCAGCCTTCAGCTTTGTTGCCTTGCAACCGATGCGTGAATACAACCTGACGTTGGCAGGCTTGCGCGAAAACCTTTACCTGGGGTTTGGCGCAGCATTGATTGTGCTGCTGGCATTGCTATGGATTGGTCTGACGTGGGGGTTACGCGCCTTGCGACGTTTGAGTCAGGAACTGGATGAAATTGAAACCGGCGAACGGGAAAGCCTCAGCGAGCAGCACCCTCGGGAGTTGCTGCGTCTGACCGGCTCGTTGAACCGTTTGCTGCAAAGCGAGCGCGAGCAGCGTACGCGTTATCGCGACTCGCTCGATGACCTGGCCCACAGCCTGAAAACTCCCTTGGCGGTGTTGCAGGGTGTGAGCGAAAGCATGGCCCAGCGCCCTGCAGAGCGCGAGCAGGCCTGGGTGCTGCAAAGCCAGATCGAGCGCATGAACCAGCAAATTGGCTATCAGTTGCAGCGTGCCAGTTTGCGCAAAAGCGGCCTGGTCCGCCATCAGGTCGAACTGCTGCCGGTGGTGCGCAGCCTGTGTGACACGCTGGGCAAGGTGTATCGGGATAAAGGGGTGAAGGTCAGTTTCGACATTCCGGAGCTGAGCCATGTACCGATCGAGCAGAACGCCTTGCTGGAGTTGCTGGGTAATCTGCTGGAAAACGCCTACCGGCTGTGTCTGAGCCAGGTGCGGATCAGCCTGCACCGCAATGTTCACGGTATTGAGGTCTGCGTTGAAGACGATGGCCCGGGGGTGCCGCCCGATCAACGCGCGCGGATCCTGCAACGTGGCGAGCGCCTGGACCGTCAACATGCGGGGCAGGGCATCGGGCTGGCAGTAGTCAAGGACATCATAGAAAGCTATGACGCCACCCTGACGCTCGAAGACTCGTCACTGGGCGGGGCGGCCTTCCGGATTCATTTTCCGACCGAGTGAAACCCATGTGGGGGTGAACTTGCTCGCGATGGCATCTCCACGGTCATTCAGACAAACCGGGTAGCCTGCATCGCGAGCAAGCCCGTTCCCACGAGATTTCGGATACAGACAATCAGGCGGATATCCGCCATCTCATTCGCTTCAAGTTGCCCAATGGGCGGAATCCCGCCAAGTCTTTTCCTGGAAAATCAAACCGCAATTTCCTGCAGGGGCAGGTGCTATGGGCCTTTGAGAGGCTTTTGCCCAATGTGGCCCACGGCTTGCAATAAGTGCGAGAGGTCTGCCGGTAGAGCAGCTCCAACAACAAATCCCTCCAAGAAGGAGGGTTCGCGCTTTGGGTATCGCCAGTCTCAGACGGAATGATGATTGAGTGATGCACTTGAGGAACTTTGCAATGACGACTCGTCAGCCACTGTACAAATCCCTGTATGTGCAAGTGATCTTAGCTATCGCTATCGGCATCTTGCTGGGCCATTTCTACCCTGAAACCGGTGTTGCACTTAAACCGCTGGGTGATGGTTTTATCAAACTGATCAAAATGGTCATCGCGCCCATTATTTTCTGTACGGTGGTGAGCGGTATTGCCGGCATGCAAAGCATGAAGTCGGTCGGCAAGACCGGCGGCTATGCGTTGCTCTACTTTGAAGTGGTGTCGACCATTGCCCTGCTGATTGGCCTGATTGTGGTCAACGTGGTTCAGCCTGGCGCGGGCATGCACATTGACGTGTCGACCCTGGACGCCAGCAAAATTGCCGGTTACGTGTCGGCAGGCGCAGACCAGAGCATCGTAGGCTTTATCCTCAACGTGATCCCGTCGACCATTGTTGGCGCCTTCGCCAATGGCGACATCCTGCAAGTGCTGATGTTCTCGGTGATCTTCGGTTTCGCCCTGCATCGCCTGGGTGCCTACGGCAAGCCGGTACTGGACTTCATCGATCGTTTCGCCCACGTGATGTTCAACATCATCAACATGATCATGAAGCTGGCGCCAATCGGTGCGCTGGGTGCGATGGCCTTCACCATCGGCGCTTACGGCGTAGGCTCGCTGGTTCAGCTGGGTCAGTTGATGATTTGCTTCTACATCACCTGCGTGTTGTTCGTGCTGATCGTGCTGGGCGGTATTGCCCGCGCTCACGGTTTCAGCGTTCTGAAGCTGATCCGCTACATCCGTGAAGAGCTGCTGATCGTACTGGGTACGTCCTCGTCGGAATCGGCCCTGCCACGCATGCTGGTGAAAATGGAGCGTCTGGGCGCGCAGAAGTCCGTGGTAGGTCTGGTGATCCCGACCGGCTACTCGTTCAACCTCGACGGCACTTCGATCTACCTGACCATGGCGGCCGTGTTTATCGCTCAAGCGACAGACACTCATATGGACATCACGCACCAGATCACGCTGCTGCTGGTGCTGTTGCTGTCGTCCAAAGGTGCTGCAGGCGTGACCGGTAGTGGCTTTATCGTACTGGCGGCAACCCTGTCGGCTGTAGGTCACTTGCCGGTTGCTGGTCTGGCGCTGATCCTGGGCATCGACCGATTCATGTCCGAAGCCCGTGCCTTGACCAACCTGATCGGTAACGCGGTGGCAACCCTGGTTGTGGCCAAGTGGGTGAAAGAGCTGGACACTGACAAGCTGCAGGCAGAGCTGAACTCTGGCGGTCGCCCGCTGGACGACACGCGTCCGCAAGACGACCTGGGTGTGGCTGAAGGCCCGGCCCCGGTGTTGCTCAAGTAAGCTTGAGTGAATAAAAAACCCATCTTCGGATGGGTTTTTTTATGCCTGCTTATTCGACCCGGGTTTGGCCGCTGAAGACCAGTGTCTGGCGGCAGCGTCTGCACAGGTAACCGCGCCCCTGGTTGACCAGGGCATGGCGCTGGGCCGAGAACGCAAAGTCGCTCTGCGGACAAGGGCAGCGGTAGATGTAGCGCGTGGCGCTGCGCCGCTTGATGGCGTAGGTATGGCAGCGATTGGGCGGCAGTTCGTACACCCCGCGCATGATCAATTGCCATTCTTCGCCATGGGGGGCGATGCGGTCGCCAAACAGTTGGTGGGCGATCAGGTGGGCGACTTCGTGGGGGACAGTTTGCTTGAGGAAATCTTCGCTGTTTTCGCGGTACAACTGTGGGTTGAAGCGCAGCAGGTTTTCGTGCAGATGGGCGACACCGGCTTTTTGTCCGCGCAGCTTGAAGCTGACGACGGGGCGTTTAAAGGAGCGTTTGAAAAATACTTCGGCCTGTTGGAAACAGTCTTCGACGCGGGTATTGAGTGACTCGGGCATACGGTTCGGTTCTCCAGAGCAGGCGATTATGCCGCAAGCGGTGGGGGTACCGAAGTATCGAGGTGCCGAGCGGTCATGCGGCAAACGGTGTAGTCGCTGCCGCAGGCTGCGATGGGTTGCGTAGCGACCCGTTCTTAAAGGTCCTGCGGCCCTTATCGCAGCCTGCGTGCGCCATCTAGTTGGTGTAGACCGGCCCTACGCCCAGCCCCCAGACAATCACGGTAAACGCCATGATCGCCACCAGTACCACCAGGCCGACCGCCAGTACCGAACTTGAAAACAGAAAGCCTTCGTCAGGGTCAATGTTCATGAAGGTCGGCAGGCCCACGTAGAGTAAATACACGGTGTAGCAAATGGCTGCTGTGCCCACCATCATGCCCAGCCACATGTGCGGATAAAGCGCCGCCAGCCCGCCGATAAACAACGGTGTCGCCGTGTAGGTGGCAAAGGCCACGCAGCGCGGCAGGCTGGGTTGTGCATCGTAAGTGCGGGCCATCCAGTGAACAAACGCGCCCATCACACCCACGCCCGCAAGCATTGCGACGTAGGACATCAGGGTCATCCACAACGCGCTGTCCAGGGTCAGCATCACCGGCGCGCGAGCACCGATAACCCAGCCCACCTGGGTGGTACCAATAAATGCGGAAATGGCCGGGATCGCAGCCAGAATCAATGTATGAGTGAGGTACATATGGCCGATGCTTTCTTCTGCATCGCCACGGATTTCGCGCCACTCTTTATCGGGGTGGGTGAAAAGGCCCACAACGTGATGGATCATGGCTTTCGCTCCTTTATGAGACGCATCGCCCCCAGCGGGACGCGTGCCGGTCGCGCAGCCAATACGTATCAAAGCGGTGGGAGTGCGGCCTTAAGCACCAGTATAGGGAACCTGTCGTCCCACAGAACCGGCCCTTTAGAGCATATTGTGCTGTCAGACTCAGGCTTATCGCATTGGAGTCTTTAGGCGGGTAAAGGGGTTCGTCGGCCGGGTTTTTTGGGTAAAATCCCCGGTTTTGGTCTCGACTCGCGGAATCGAAGCGCTATGAGCACTCTTTCGGTCTTTCAAAACAAACTCCAGAAACGTCTGCGTCGATTGACCGGTGAGGCTGTAGCCGACTTCAACATGATTGAGCACGGTGACAAGGTGATGGTCTGTCTCTCTGGGGGCAAAGACAGTTACACGCTGCTCGATGTGCTGCTGCACCTGCAAAAAGTCGCGCCCATCCAGTTCCAGATCGTGGCCGTGAACATGGACCAAAAGCAGCCCGGTTTCCCCGAAGACGTGCTTCCGGCCTATCTCAAGTCCCTGGGCGTGGAGTACCACATTGTTGAAAAAGACACGTACTCGCTGGTCAAGGAACTGATCCCCGAAGGCAAGACCACCTGTTCGCTGTGCTCGCGCTTGCGCCGTGGCACTCTGTACACCTTTGCCGATCAAATCGGTGCGACCAAGATGGCCTTGGGGCATCATCGTGATGACATCGTTGAAACCTTTTTCCTGAACATGTTCTTCAACGGCACCCTGAAGGCGATGCCGCCCAAGCTGCGCTCCGATGACGGGCGTAACGTGGTGATCCGGCCCCTGGCGTACTGCAACGAGAAGGACATCCAGGCTTACTCCGACTGGCAGAAGTTCCCGATCATTCCTTGTAACCTGTGCGGTTCCCAGGAAAACCTGCAACGCCAGGTCGTCAAGGACATGCTCCAGGAGTGGGACCGCAAGACGCCGGGCCGCACCGAGAGTATCTTTCGCAGCTTGCAGAACGTGAACCTGTCGCAGTTGGCAGATCGCAATCTCTTTGATTTCGCGAGTCTGAAGATCGACGACACGGCCGCGTCGCGATTCGTTAACCTGCTAAACCTGTAATTTGCCGAGGAGAGGGCATGCGCGACTACAAATGGCTGCACGAATATTGTTTGAACCGTTTTGGTTCGTCAGCCGCACTGGAAGCCCAATTGCCCGTTCCGAGAACCCCGGAACAATTGCGCCAGATCAGCGATGATCGCTACCTGTCGACCCTGGCCCTGCGGGTTTTTCGTGCCGGGCTCAAGCACAGTGTGGTGGATGCCAAGTGGCCGGTGTTTGAAGAAGTGTTCTTTGGTTTTGACCCGGAAAAAGTGGTGCTGATGGGCGCCGAACATCTGGAGCGGTTGATGCAGGATGCGCGGATCATTCGCCATCTGGGCAAGCTTAAAAGTGTGCCGCGCAATGCGCAGATGGTGCTCGATATCGCACACGAACACGGCAGTTTTGGCGCGTTTATCGCCCAGTGGCCAGTGACCGATATCGTCGGGTTGTGGAAATACCTGGCCAAGCATGGGCATCAGTTGGGCGGTTTGTCGGCTCCACGCTTCTTGCGCATGGTTGGCAAGGACACCTTTGTGCCCAGCTATGACGTGGTGGCTGCGCTGAACGCGCAGAAACTGGTGGACAAGGCGCCTACCAGCCTGCGGGACCTGGCGATTGTGCAAAATGCATTCAACCAGTGGCATGCCGAAAGTGGCAGGCCGATGTGCCAGCTGTCACAGATGCTGGCGTTTACGGTGAATCATTAAGCAGGTTTTGCGAACGGCATAAAACCTGTGGGAGCGAGGCTTGCCCGCGATGGCAGCGCCTCGATTTGCCTGACAAACCGAGTCGACTGCATCGCGAGCAAGCCCGCTCCCACGCACTCTTACGCGCCTTCACCACTCAGTCGCCGGTCCAGTTGGTACCGCCAGCGCACAAACAGCATCGCGCTGATGAACACGGCCACACTGGCGGCAATTTCCAGCAGGCCGAACACTTGGCGATTCGGATCGAACGCCGCCAACGCCCCCTTGATCAGGTACAGGTTGACCACGTAGCAGGTGAACGAATGCCCGCGCGGGCTGCCTTTGAGCATGCCCGGTACCAGAAACATCAGTGGCACCAGCTCGATCAGCAGAATCACCCAGGGACGCGCGCCATGCAGGTCAGCGAAGATCAGGTAGTAAGCGCTCAACAGGCCGATCAGGCCAAAGAAACACACCAGGCTCAATACGCGCATCAGCCGCACTCGCGGCTCCAGCCACTCGACGGGAGGCAGCACTTTTGGCTTTTTAGCCACGGGTGGTCTCCAGTTTCAAGGCGATAGTGGCCAAGCGCTGACCCAGGGCACGGCACAGGGTGATTTCGTGTTCATCCAGCCCGCGCTTGCCGTCGGCGCCCGCATGGTGACTCGGGCCATAGGGCGTGCCGCCAGCCGTGGTGTGCAGCAAGGACGACTCGCTGTAGGGCAGGCCGGTGACCAGCATGCCGTGGTGCATCAGCGGCAGGAGCATCGACAGCAGGGTGCTTTCCTGGCCACCGTGCAGACTGGCGGTGGAGGTGAACACGCCCGCCGGCTTGCCGACCAGTGCGCCGGTCAGCCACAGGTTGCTGGTGCCATCCAGAAAGTATTTAAGCGGAGCAGCCATGTTGCCGAAACGGGTCGGGCTGCCCAGGGCCAGTCCCGAGCAGTTTTTCAGGTCGTCGAGGCTGGCGTACAGGGCGCCTTCTTCGGGAATGCCCGGGGCCACGGCTTCACACTCTGTGGAGATGGCAGGTACGGTGCGCAAGCGCGCCTCAAGGCCGCCTTGTTCGATACCGCGGGCGATTTGCCGGGCCATTTCGCCGGTCGAACCATTGCGGCTGTAATACAGAACCAGAATAAAAGGCGCGCTCACGGCAGGATCTCCAGGACTTTTTCAGGAGGGCGGCCAATGACGGCCTTGTCGCCCACGACCAGGACCGGCCGTTCGATCAGCTTGGGATGGGCAGCCATCGCGTCGATCAACTGTGCTTCGCTGAGGTTGGCATCTGCCAGGTTGAGGGCCTTGTACTCGTCTTCGCCGCTGCGCAACAGTTGGCGTGCGCCGATGTTCAGTTTGGCCAGCAGGTCGCGAAGCTGGGAGGCGTCCAGTGGCGTGTCGAGGTAGCGCACCACGGTGGGCGTCAGGCCTCGGGCTTCGAGGAGTTCGAGCGCACCGCGGGATTTCGAGCAGCGCGGGTTGTGATAAAGCGTCAGATCGGTCATGTGCGGGTCGCATCTTGCGTAAGGTGGCGGCTATTCTACCCGCCTGACGGGCGCGCCTGAACCGTATGCGGTAAATGGCCGCTCGCTGATGGCTTTTAGTATGTATTTAGCGAGAAGGATCAACACATGTTAAAGCGACTCATGGCAGTAGCTGCCGTCACGGTCACGTTATTGTTGGCCGGCTGCGGAAATGATTATGGGGTCGATCAGCACGGACAGAAGATCGCGTCGGAGCGTCTGGACAAACAATGGAAGGTCATCAACTACTGGGCTGAATGGTGCGGACCCTGCCGGATCGAGATTCCTGAGCTCAACACCCTGGAAAAACAGCTGCAGGGGCAATCCGTGGGGGTGTTCGGGGTCAACTTCGATGGTTTGCAGGGCAAGGAGCTGAGCGAAGCGAGTACCGCGCTGGGTATTACGTTTACCGTGCTGGCTCAGGATCCGGCAGAAGTGTTCGATCTGCCCCGCAGCGAGGCATTGCCGGTGACGTACATCATCGATGACAAGGGCAAGGTGCGTGCGACATTGATGGGCGAGCAGACGGCGGCCGGTGTGCTGGCCAAGATCAAGGAACTCAAGGGGGCTTGAGTCAAGGCCGTCGCGAGCAAGCCCGCTCCCACAGGCAGGGTACAAATGCTGTGGGAGCGGGCTTGCTCGCGATTCAGGCGCCGCAGCTTTTCAGCCTTCTTCAGGCCACAACCGCAACGGTTTGCCTTCAGCTGGCCAGAACCGCACCTGTTCAATCGGCGAGATGTCCCAGCTCTGTACGGTTTGCAGGGCCTCGAAGAATCGCTGCTCCTGCTCCATCAGTGCCGGGGCACAGGCTTTGCGGGTGCTGCCCACGCCACCAAAGGTCAGCGTGTTGCCGTCCAGGGTGTAAGGCGCGAACCAATGATTGCAACCGCCACTGCCATAGGCCCGGCCAGCATCGTCCAGGGTTACGGTCAGGTGGCTGTTGTCGATCAACGGTCGTTCGCCGATCCACTCCAGTACGTAGGTGTGGTTCTGCTGCAACTTGACCGGATCACCTGCGCAGCCGACCAGGCTTGCGCCCAGCAATGCCAGCAGGGCCAGGTGTTTCATGGCGCAGCCTTTTGGCATTGCGGGCACACGTGCTTGCTGCCTTCAGTGCTCCAGCCCAGCTCGGCAATACGCGCCGAGGCAGCAGGTTTTTGCGCCTTGGTGCCGAGTTTGGCGTCGACCGCGAACTCGAACTTCAACTCTTTGGCGCACGTGTCGCAGTTGACCTGCCATTCATGAATCGCCAATTCGCCGAAAACCGGCCCTTTGGTGACGGCAACCCACTGGCCGCGGGGGTTGATCAGATGACGGACCTTGTCGACGGACAGGCGCATGGACAGGCTCTTGCTGCCCTTGAGGGACACAATCAGCACGTCGCCGGCTTGAATCGAGCCACCGTTACCGGTGACTTGATACAGGCCTGGCGCCAGGGCGCGGCATTCAATCAGGGTGTGCTGCGGGTTAAGCAGGCTGTAGCGAAAATCGTGTTCGACCATGGGTCCTCCAAATAAGTCGCTATGCTAGCACGCAGGCATCAAAGCCCAAGATCAACCTTCAATCAGGTTGTGCGGCGCACCGTTTTTCCAGGCCGCGATATTGCTCAATGTCGTGGACGCGATCGCACTCAGGGCTTCACGGGTCAAAAACGCCTGGTGGGCGGTGATGATCACATTGGGAAAGGTCAGCAGCCGCGCCAGCACGTCATCCTGAAGGGGCAGGTCGGAGCGGTCTTCGAAGAACAGCTGGGCCTCTTCTTCATAGACATCCAGCCCTAAATAGCCCAATTGGCCATTTTTCAGCGCTTCGATCAGTGCCGGAGTATCGACCAGTGCGCCGCGCCCGGTGTTGATCAGCATGGCGCCGTGTTTGAGGGTCGCCAGGCTGGCGCTGTTGATCAGGTGCTTGTTGTCCGAGGTCAGCGGGCAGTGCAGGGAGATGATGTGCGAGCCGGCCAGCAGCTCGGGGAGGCTTACATACTGCGCGCCCAGGGCCAGCAGCTCGGCGTTTGGGTACGGGTCGAAGCACAGCAGCTTGCAGCCGAAACCGGCCATTATTTTGCCGAACGTGGCGCCGATCTGACCGGTGCCCACCACACCGACGGTTTTTCCTACCAGATCAAAACCGGTCAGCCCGTGCAGGGTGAAGTCGCCTTCGCGGGTGCGGTTGTAGGCGCGGTGCAAACGCCGGTTGAGCGCCAGAATCAAGGCCACGGCATGTTCGGCGACGGCATGGGGGGAGTACGCAGGCACGCGCACCACACTCAAGCCAAGGCGTTTGGCGGCTGGCAGGTCCACATGGTTGTAACCGGCCGAACGCAGGGCAATCAGCCGCGTGCGGCCGGCGGCCAGTTGCTCCAGGACCGGAGCGCTCAGGTCGTCATTGATAAACGGGCAGACCACTTCGTAGTCATGGGCCAGCGCTGCAGTGTCCAGGGTCAGGCGCGCTGGCTGGAAGTGCAGCTCGTTGCCGTCAGGTTGTTCGGCTGCGGTGAAACTGTCGCGGTCGTAGGTCTGGCTGCTGAAAAGAATCGTGCGCATGGGTCTTCCTTGGCTGTAACCACACATCGGCTTTTGTGGGAGCGAGCAAGCCCGCTCCCAGTTATCTATGCAGCACTGCGTGCTTCTTTGGCCAGGCGGATGATGGCCCGGTCCAGTTCGTCGAGAGCTGCGTCGGCGTTGGGGCTTGTTTGCTTGAGCAGGGTTTCGCTGCGCTGGCAGGCGGCGCGCAATTGCGGAACGCCGCAGTAACGCGTGGCCCCGTGCAAACGGTGGACCCGTTCGATCAACCCGTTGTTGTCCTTGGCGTTGCGCGCCTGCTGGATGGCTTCGCGATCAGACTCCAGCGAGGCCAGCAGCATGGCCAGCATGTCGACGGCCAGGTCAGCCTTGCCCGCCGCCAGACGCAGGCCTTCCTCATGGTCGAGTACGGGTAATTGTGCGTTTTGCCGAATGGGTTCGTGGTGGTTGTCACTGATTTGATTGCGCAAGGCCAGCCCCGTCCACTTCAACACCACCTGCGCCAATTGACGCTCGCTGATCGGCTTGGTGAGGTAGTCGTCCATCCCGCTCTGTAGCAGGGCGCGTTTTTCGTTGGCCATTGCGTGGGCTGTGAGCGCCACAATCGGCAGCGCAGTGCAGTGGCGCTCGCTTTCCCACTGGCGCAGCACTTCGGTGGTTTCGCGCCCGTCCATGCCGGGCATCTGTACATCCATCAGCACCAGATCAAAGTCTTCGGTCTTGACCGCTTCAATGGCGGCATAGCCGCTGTCCACGGCTGTCACTTTGGCGCCCATGCCCTCCAGCAGGGTTTGCACCAGCAGCAGATTGGCCGGGTTGTCATCGACACACAGCAGTCGCGGTGCGCGGCTGGCCAGCGGCTCTCCGGGTTCGGCACGGGTTTGCCGCGGGCTGATCAGGTCAGCCAGGGCCCGGCGCAATTTACGGGTACAGGCAGGTTTGGCCTGCAACTGGCCGTGGGGGTTGGCCACCACGGTATTGAACAGCCCCTGCTCGGTGGTCGGGCACAGTACCAAGACCTTGCAGCCCATGTGTTCAAGGTCCCAGATGTGCTGGTTGAGGCGCTCGGGTGGCGTGTCGTTGGCCGTGACCCCGAGGACTGCCAGATCTATGGCCTGAGAGGTCTGATGGGCGCCGGTCACGCAGTTGGTGAGATTCTCAAGGGTGGTACACGGCGTGACATCCAGCCCGCAGTCTTCCAACTGATGGTGCAGGGCCTGGCGGGCCAGGTCGTGCTTTTCCAGAATCGCTACGCGACGGCCCAGCAAAGGGGCGCAGGGCAGGTCCTCGACGTCATCGCGGGCTTTGGGCAGTTTGACACTGATCCAGAACACCGAGCCTTCGCCGGGGGTGCTTTCTACACCGATTTCGCCCCCCATCTGTTCCACCAGCCGTTTGGAAATCACCAGCCCCAGTCCGGTGCCCCCGGGTTGGCGTGACAATGAGTTGTCCGCCTGGCTGAAGGCCTGGAACAGGGCCCGGATATCCTGGGACGTCAGGCCGATGCCGGTGTCCTGCACGCTGATGCGCAGTTGTACGCTGCCATCGGTTTCGTTTTCGTCCTGGTCTTCCAGCATGGCGCGCACGGCAATGGTGCCTTCGCGGGTGAACTTGATGGCGTTGTTGACCAGGTTGGTGAGGATTTGCTTGAGTCGCAGTGGGTCTCCAACCAGTGACAGCGGTGTATCGCGGTACACCAGGCTGACCAGCTCCAGCCCTTTGTCATGGGCCGAAGGCCCGAGGATGGTCAGGGTGTCCTGCAACAGATCGCGCAGATTGAACGGGATATTGTCGAGCACCAGCTTGCCGGCCTCGATTTTGGAAAAGTCGAGAATCTCGTTGATGATTCCGAGCAGGTTGTCGGCCGATTTTTCGATGGTGTTCAGGTAGTCGAACTGGCGTGGGGTCAGCTCGCTTTTCTGAAGCAAGTGGGTAAAGCCGAGAATGCCATTGAGCGGGGTGCGGATTTCGTGGCTCATGTTGGCCAGAAACTCTGACTTTATCCGGCTGGCTTCCAGGGCTTCCTTGCGGGCCAGGTCGAGTTCCAGGTTCTGGATCTCAATGGTTTCGAGGTTTTGGCGCACATCTTCAGTGGCTTGATCGACGCTGTGTTGCAGCTCTTCCTGGGCATTGTGCAGGGTTTCGGCCATGCGATTGATGCCCGAGGCCAGTTCGTCCAGCTCTTGGCTGCCCAGTGGCGGCAATCGGGTTTCCAGATGCCCGTCCTTGAGTTGCGCCACGGCCTGTTTGATTTGGCCCAGAGGGGCATTGATCGTACGGCTCATGCGCAGCGCCAGCAGGGTGGTCAGCACCAGGCCGGTAACAATCAGCAGCAAGCTGGCAAACAGGTTGCGGTAGCTGCGCAGCAGCATGCCGTTGTGGGAGAGCTCAAGCTCGACCCAGCCCAGCAGGCGGTGGGCCTCGTTGGGAATCACATCACCGGCCAGATTGCGATGGCGGCCAAACACCGGCAGTAAATAACGGGTGGCATCGTTGTCAGTTCGTTGTTGCAGCTGGGTGCTGCTGCCCAGGGGTGCCTGGTTGAGCATGATCGGCCCGGCGTGGGCGAGGGGTTCGTGGTTTGCGTTGAGGAACGCTACGGCCCGCACATCCTGTTGCTCAAGGGATTCGGTGGCGATCCGCGCCAGAAGCGCGGTGTCATGGCGGCCCATTGCGGGGGCCACCAGCGGGGCGAGTTGTTCGGCGATCATTTCTCCGCGCTGCAATAGCTGCGATTGCAGCTCGGACTGTTGCAGCCAGGTGAAGTAGCCACCCAGTACGGTTGCCATCAAGCTGACGGGCAACAGCGTAAGCAGCAATACGCGGCCTTTGATACCGAGGTTTTTAAGCACGCAACTCTCCAGCCCTGCATTTTTAAGAGTGACCCGTGCATCCCGCCCAGGCCAGAACGCAGTGTAGCCACATGGTGACCGGCAAATCTTTGAAAATTTGCCATCAATTTCCGATTATCGGCGCCGCTAAAGCCCATGCCGGTTGCCCGTAGTGGCTCAATCTTGAATAATCAATGATTGAGAATTACTTGCAGACGCTAATGAATCCCGTAGCTGTTAGCCCTTCACGCCTTCTGACCATTGAAGATGACCCCGTCCTGGGTGCCTACCTGCACGAGCAGTTAGTGCGCTGCGGGTTTGACGTTATCTGGTGTCAGAACGGTCAGGAGGGTTTGGCCCGTGCCCGGCAAGAGCACTTTGATGTTGTCTTGATGGATATCCTGTTGCCCGGCATGAATGGTTTGCAGGTGCTCACGCAATTGCGCCAGACCCACGCCTTGCCGGTGATCCTGATGTCCGCGCTGGGCGCCGAGGCTGACCGAATCAGCGGGTTCCAGCTGGGGGCCGATGATTACTTGCCCAAGCCATTCAGCATGGCCGAGCTGCGGGTGCGGATCCAGGCCATCCTGCGCCGCGTGGCCCTGGACCGCATGCCGGATGCCCGCCTGGCGCAGGACCCCGCACCTGCCGAGAGCGGATTGCTGTTCGACGAAGACACGTGTGACGTGCGTCATGGCGAACAATGGGCGGGGTTGACCCGCAGCGAGTTCCGTTTGCTCGATACCCTGCAGCGCAATGCCGACGAGGTTTTGAGCAAGGCCTTTCTTTATCAGCAGGTGCTGCAACGGGGTTATGCGGCCCATGACAGAAGCCTGGACATGCATATCAGCCAGATCCGGCGAAAACTCAAAACGGTCGGCTACCACCAGCGCGAAGTGCGCACGGTGTGGGGCAAGGGTTATGTCTTGAGCGCCAGCGATGCCCTGTAAAGTGCCCGGCAAGAACTCTGTCTTCTGGAAGCTGGCCTGTTTGCTGGTGGTGTTCTGTTTACTGATGATCTGGCTCAGTTGGTCCTGGGGCCGCTACATGGACAAACGCACCGGATTTCTCTCCGAGCAGGCCCACGGTACGCTGGTGCGCTACGCCGGTGAGGCCGAGCGCGCCTGGGAGACCGGGCAGCAAACAGCTGTCGACCAATGGCTACAAGCAATGGGCAGCAGGGAGCCCGGTTGGGTCGGGGTGATCGGGCAGGATTTACAATCACTGAGCAGCTATCCGCTGAACGATCGCGAGACTGAGCGCCTGACCTTTCTGCGTGGCCTGGACTGGCCCATTAGCCATATCAAGACGGCGCGCCCGTGGATCAAGGTGCCATTTCCCAAGGATCCTGCTGCGGGCAGCCTGGTGATCGAACTGCCGCAACGTTTTATGCCGGGGCGCTCGCAGGTGATCTGGCGCATTGTCACCAATGGCGTAATCCCGGGTTTGCTGACCTTGCTGTTGTGCGTGGGCCTGTACCGCGTGCTGATCGTGCCGTTGAATCATTTGCGTGAGCAGGCCAACGCCTGGCGTGCCGATCAACTGGGTGCCCGGCTGTCGAGACAGACTACCGGCCGTCAGGACGAACTGGGTGAACTGGCCCGGGCCTTCGACCAAATGTCCGAGCGCCTGCAAAGCACGGTCTTGCAACAACAGCAATTGCTCCGTGACTTGTCCCATGAACTGCGCACTCCCTTGAGCCGCCTGCGGGTGGCGTGCGACAGCGAGCAGGGGGTCGAGGCCTTGCGCGAACGCTTGAGCCGGGAAGTGGATGGCATGCAGCGGCTGGTCGAGGACACCCTGCAACTGGCCTGGCTGGATGCCGAGCGCGGGCCGTTGCCGGTGGAAGACATCCAGGTACAGGCGTTGTGGGAGATGCTCACCGAAAACGCCCGCTTTGAAAGCGGCTGGCCGCAATCACGGTTGCCTTGCCTGGTGGATGAGCATTGCTGGGTGCGCGGGCACCTCAATAGCCTGGCCCAGGCGCTGGAGAACATTCTGCGTAATGCCATTCGCCACTCGCCGCCCGATGGCGTTGTCAGCCTGAGCGGGCACCGTGAAGGCGACGAATGGCATCTATGGCTCGACGACCAGGGTGGGGGTGTGGCGCCTGAAGAGCTTGAACGGATTTTCGCGCCTTTTACCCGGCTGGACGGTTCAAGGCCTGGCGACGGGGGCTTCGGTCTGGGCCTGAGCATTGCGCGCAATGCCCTGCGGTTACAGGGCGGCAGCTTGTGGGCCGAGAACCATGGGGGTGGATTGCGGGTGCATATCCGCTTACCAGCCAAATAGACTGCTCGTCAGCTGCTACGGGTTCGAGTGTGCCTCAAACCCTGGCTTATAGCCTTTAGCCATAAGCACCGCACTTTGCGTGATATGGGCTGTCCGCGTTTGTCGGTATGATGTGCGGCCCCGCGGTCTGGATTGCGAATACGCCATGACATTGCAGTACCCAACTATCGCCGATTGCGTCGGCAACACTCCTCTGGTGCGCTTGCAGCGCCTGGCTGGAAATTCCACCAACACCTTGTTGCTCAAGCTCGAAGGGAATAACCCTGCAGGCTCGGTCAAGGACCGTCCGGCACTGTCGATGATTGCCCGTGCCGAAGCGCGCGGCCAGATCCAGGCTGGCGATACCCTGATCGAAGCCACCTCGGGCAATACCGGTATTGCACTGGCGATGGCCGCTGCGATCAAGGGCTACAAGATGATCCTGATCATGCCCGACAACTCCAGCGCCGAACGCAAGGCGGCCATGACCGCCTATGGCGCCGAGCTGATTCTGGTCTCTCAGGAAGAGGGCATGGAAGGCGCCCGCGATCTGGCTGACAAGATGCAGGCCCAGGGCCTGGGCAAGGTGCTCGATCAGTTCGCCAACGGTGACAATCCCGAGGCTCATTATACCGGCACCGGTCCTGAGATTTGGCGCCAGACCAACGGTACGATCACTCACTTCATCAGTTCGATGGGCACCACCGGTACCATCATGGGTGTGTCGCGCTACCTCAAGGAGCAGAACCCGGGCGTGCAGATCGTCGGCTTGCAGCCGATGGAAGGCGCAGCCATTCCGGGTATCCGTCGCTGGCCGACCGAGTACCTGCCAAAAATTTACCAGGCTGACCGCGTTGACCGCATCGTCGACATGGCCCAGCGCGAAGCCGAAGACGTCACCCGTCGCCTGGCCCGTGAAGAAGGCATTTTCTGTGGTGTGTCCTCGGGCGGGGCGGTAGCTGCCATGTTGCGCTTGAATCAGGAAGTCGAAAACGCGGTGATGGTCGCGATCATTTGTGACCGCGGCGACCGTTACTTGTCGACCGGCATTTACGATGCGCCCAACTGATGGCTAAGCAAGAGAGAGGCCTGCGCTTCCAGCCTGCTGGCGGCACCAAGGCCCCGCAAGTGCCTGCGGGCAAGAAACAGCGTTTAAACATCGAGCGTTTGGCCAACGACGGCCGGGGTATTGCCTTTATTGAAGGGCGTACCTGGTTTGTGTCGGGAGCCCTGGCCGGTGAAGAAGTTGAAGCCCGGGTGCTGGGCGCTCACGGCAAAATCGTTGAAGCCCGTACCGAGCGCGTGTTCAAGGCCAGCGACATCCGCCGCGTGGCGCCCTGTGCCCACGCGGGCAAGTGTGGCGGTTGCAGCGTGCAGCATTTGCCCCATGAGGAGCAGCTTGCACTGAAACAGCGCATGTTGACCGAGCAACTGTCCCGTGTGGCCGGTGTCGAACCTGAAGAGTGGGCGCCCCCCCTCGCAGGTCCGGAATTTGGCTATCGCCGCCGTGCACGCATCGCCGTGCGCTGGGATGCGCGGGCCAAGCGTCTGGAGGTAGGTTTTCGAGCGGCCGGTAGTCAGGACATCGTCGCCATTGATCACTGTTTGGTCCTGGTACAGGCTTTGCAACCTATCATGACGGGGCTGCCCGCCATGTTGCGCCAGTTGAGCAATCCCAAGGCCCTTGGCCATGTCGAGTTGTTCAGCGGTTCGGCAATTGCGGTGTTGCTGCGTCACATGGCGCCGCTCAACGATGGGGACATGAAAATCCTGCAGGATTTCTGCCTCACCCATGACGCCCAGTTGTGGCTGCACGGTGAAGGTGAACCTCAACCGGTCGATTTGACCCGGACCCTGGGCTACCGTTTGGAACAGTGGGATCTGGAGCTGGCGTATCGTCCCGGTGATTTTGTCCAGGTCAATGCTGGCGTCAATGAAGCCATGGTGGCTCAAGCAATAAAGTGGCTTGCTCCACAAGCTGACGAACGGATTCTTGACTTGTTCTGTGGGCTGGGTAACTTCGCGTTACCACTGGCGCAAAAAGTCCGCGAAGTGGTGGCAGTTGAAGGTGTTGCGACCATGGTCGAACGCGCAGCGCAAAACGCGGTCAGTAACAACCTGCAAAATGCAGTGTTTTTTCAGGCTGACTTGTCACAGCCGCTGGTGGATGCAGCCTGGGCCAAGGATGGGTTTTGTGCCGTGCTGCTCGACCCGCCCCGTGACGGCGCCTATGAAGTGGTACGCAAGCTGTCTGGCCTGGGAGCCAGGCGTTTGGTGTATGTGTCGTGTAACCCGGCCACGCTGGCACGGGATACGGTTGAATTGATGAAACAGGGTTACCGGTTAAAACGTGCCGCAATCCTCGACATGTTTCCGCAAACAGCGCATGTCGAGGCGATGGCGTTATTTGAAGCAGACTAGGACGGTCTGTCTATTTCGACGGGCCCGCAACCCGCGCAGTGATGCCCTGTAGCGCGCGGTTGGGATTAGGGCCTGTGATTTCGGCGCATTGAATCTGCGCTGTAGGGAAGGTAAGCAAGATGGTACAGGTCAGAGCACACCAGCCGATCAACACCGACGGCAGTCTCAACCTCGAGGCATGGCTCGATCATGCGGTGAGTGTCGATGTGGCGCTGGACCGTGAAGCCTTGAAAGAAGCGTGCGAGTTTGCGCGCGAGGCCGAGCAGCAAGCCAACGCGGCGAAAAACCTGTGGGCCGAGGGCACGTCGAGCTTTCGCACAGGGTTGGAAATCGCCGAAATACTGGCCGATCTGAAACTGGATCAAGACTCTCTGGTTGCCGCGATTCTCTATCGCTGCGTGCGCGAAGGGCAGGTCTTGTTGCCTGCTGTCAGCCAGCGCTTCGGTCCGGTGGTGGCCAAGCTGATTGATGGCGTGCTGCGCATGGCGGCCATCAGCGCCAGCCTCAGCCCCCGCCAATCCATGGTTCTGGGTACCCAGGGCCAGGTCGAAAACCTGCGCAAGATGCTGGTCGCGATGGTTGATGACGTGCGCGTTGCACTGATCAAACTGGCCGAACGTACCTGCGCGATTCGTGCTGTCAAAAATGCCCCGGACGAGAAGCGCAACCGCGTCGCCCGTGAGGTATTCGATATTTATGCGCCATTGGCGCACCGCCTGGGTATCGGTCATATCAAGTGGGAGCTGGAGGACTTGTCCTTCCGCTACCTGGAGCCCGAGCAGTACAAACAGATTGCCACCTTGCTGCATGAGCGCCGCCTCGATCGTGAGCGCTTTATCAGTGATGTGATGAACCAGCTGCGAACCGAGCTGGTGGCCACCGGCGTTGATGCCGATATCAGCGGCCGGGCCAAGCACATCTATTCCATCTGGCGAAAAATGCAGCGCAAGGGCCTTGCCTTCAGCCAGATCTATGACGTGCGTGCGGTACGGGTACTGGTCCCGGAAATGCGCGACTGCTATACCGCGCTGGGGATTGTCCACACCCTGTGGCGGCACATTCCCAAAGAGTTCGACGATTACATCGCCAACCCCAAGGAAAACGGCTACCGCTCGCTGCACACTGCCGTGATCGGGCCTGAAGGCAAGGTGCTGGAGGTGCAGATCCGCACCCACGCCATGCATGAAGAGGCCGAGCTGGGGGTGTGTGCGCACTGGCGTTACAAGGGGACCGACGTCAAGGCAGGTTCCAACCAGTACGAAGAGAAAATCTCGTGGCTGCGCCAGGTACTGGAATGGCACGAAGAACTGGGTGATATCGGCGGTCTGGCCGATCAGCTGCGGGTCGATATCGAGCCGGACCGGGTGTACATCTTTACGCCGGACGGTCATGCCATCGACCTGCCCAAGGGCGCAACACCGCTGGACTTTGCGTACCGGGTGCACACCGAAATCGGCCATAACTGCCGCGGTGCCAAGATCAACGGGCGCATCGTGCCGCTCAACTACAGCCTGCAAACCGGTGAACAGGTCGAGATCATCACCAGCAAGCACGGCACGCCGAGCCGCGACTGGCTGAACCCGAACCTGGGCTACATCACCACCTCGCGGGCGCGGGCGAAGATCGTTCACTGGTTCAAGTTGCAGGCACGCGATCAGAACGTGGCTGCCGGCAAAACCATGCTCGAACGTGAGCTGGGTCGCTTGGGCCTGCCAGCGGTGGACTACGAGAAGCTCGCCGACAAAGCCAACATGAGAACCGCCGAGGACATGTATGCGGCGCTCGGGGCCGGTGACTTGCGCCTGGCGCAGCTGATCAATCTGGCGCAGCAGCAGGTCGAGCCGGAGCGCGGCAGCGAACAGATGGAGCTGATTCCGCGCAAGGCCACGGGCTACAAGCCGGGCAAGCGCGGGGACATCCAGATCGAAGGCGTCGGCAACCTGCTGACCCAGATGGCCGGGTGCTGCCAGCCGCTGCCGGGTGATGCGATTGTCGGTTACATCACCCAGGGTCGCGGGGTGAGCATTCACCGTCAGGACTGCGCCTCGGTACTGCAACTGGGCAGCCGTGAGCCGGAGCGGATGATTCAGGTCAACTGGGGACCGATCCCGGTCTCGACGTATCCTGTCGACATCGAGATTCGTGCCTACGACCGTTCGGGCCTGCTGCGTGACGTCTCCCAGGTTCTGCTCAACGAGCGGATCAACGTGCTGGCAGTCAATACTCGCTCGAACAAGGAAAACAACACCGCGTTGATGACCTTGACCATCGAGATCCCGGGTCTGGACGCGCTGGGACGTTTATTGGGACGCATCTCGCAACTGCCGAACATCATCGAAACCCGTCGGATCGGGCGTAGCGAAGCAAGATAACCTGTAGTCGCTGACGAGGTACGAGGCTGCGATAAGGGCCGAAGGACCTTCGCTTTGTAAAGCGGGGTCTCTACGCAACCCATCGCAGCCTGCGGCAGCGACTACAGGTTTCGGCCAAAGGATTACAGATGTACAACCTCGACGACCTGCTACACCTCATGACCCGTCTGCGTGACCCGCAGTACGGCTGTCCGTGGGACATCAAGCAAACCTGGGCCACCATCGTGCCCTACACCCTTGAGGAAGCCTACGAAGTCGCTGATGCCATTGAGCAAGGGGACTTTGAGCACCTGCAAGGTGAACTAGGCGACTTGCTGTTCCAGGTGGTTTATTACAGCCAGCTGGCCCGCGAAGAAGGCCGGTTTGAATTTGCCGGGGTGATCGACAGCATCACCCGCAAGCTGATCCGCCGACATCCCCACGTGTTCCCCACGGGCGACCTGTATGCGCCGCTGGACATACCGCGCCTGAGCGAAGAGCAGGTCAAGTTGCGCTGGGATGAAATCAAGGCGCAGGAGCGCGCAGAAAAGTCCGTTGTTCCCCAGCAGCTCTCCTTGCTGGATGACGTGCCGGTGGCGCTGCCAGCCCTGTCCCGTGCCGCAAAATTGCAAAAGCGTGCCGCTCAGGTCGGCTTTGACTGGCCAGCGGCATTGCCGGTGCTGGACAAGGTCCGAGAAGAACTGGACGAGGTGCTGGAAGCGATGGCCGACAATGATTCGGCGGCCATCCATGATGAAATCGGAGACCTGCTGTTTTCGGTGGTCAACCTGGCCCGCCATCTTAAAGTGGACCCTGAAACCGCCTTGCGTGGGGCCAATGCAAAATTTGATCGACGTTTCCGGTTTATTGAGCAGGCATTGCGCGATACCCTGCGTCCCATTGAACGTTGCACCCTTGAAGACCTGGACGCCCTGTGGGGCGAAGCCAAGCGTCAGGAAAAGAATTTGCCCAGCTGCGGCTGAGTTTGCCTAAGTGAGTAAGTAGATGAGCATTTCCCTACGCGACCAGTTGCTCAAAGCCGGACTGGTCAACGAGAAGCAGGCCAAGCAGGCCGGCAAAGAAAAGCAGAAGCAGCAACGTCTGGCCCACAAGGGTCAGATCGAGCTGGACGACACCCAGCAGCGTCTGGCTGCCGAAGCCAAGGCCGAGAAGGTCAAGCGCGACCAGGAGCTGAACCGTCAGCAACAGGAGAAAGTCGAGCAAAAGGCCCGCGCCGCCCAGATCAAGCAATTGATCGAAGTGTCGCGTCTGCCCAAGCTGACGACCGAGGATTACTACAACTTTGTTGACGATAAAAAGGTCAAGCGCCTGTCGGTCAACACGTTGATGCGCAACAAGCTGGCCAATGGCTCCTTGGCGATCGTGCAGCATCAGGGCGGCTACGAAGTCATCCCGCGAGAGGCTGCGCTGAAGATCCAGGAGCGGGATCCGCGCCGGATTGTGCAGTTGAACATCCTGGTCGAGCCGAAAACTCCGGAAGAAGATGATCCGTACGCGGCCTATCAGATCCCTGATGACCTGATGTGGTAACACCCGCTCCCACAGGGTTTTGCATCAGGGCATACACGACAAACCCCGCTTCGGCGGGGTTTGTATTTTTCAAGTCTGTAGTCTCTGTCGTTCAGGCCTGGCGTTTCTGCGCTTCCAGCTTTTCCAGCTCAGCCTTGTAGCTGTGAGCGTCGCTTTCGCGGTGGAACATGCCAACCAGTATGTCTTCTTGATGCACATCCCACAGGTGAACACCGTGGGCTACCAGCTGGTGGAACATACGTGAATCGTCGCGCTCAGTTACTTTGATAGTCATCTGCTTGCTCCAAATTCTGATGAGGTCCTGCGGCAAGGCGTCGCAGGACTTCTTTATAGAATCTGTTAGCTTCCTAAGTAAATAGCTGATTGTCGCGCTGTCATGTTGTTAAAAACTTAAAAACTCTGGAGCCCTTGTAATACGGGGTGTTTACAGTTTTGTTCATAAGTTTTATGAATAAAGTTTCATGTTTGTATCGTTCAGCGGGCCAAAAAAAACCTCGCCGAAGCGAGGTTTTTTGACGCTTACGGTTTAGTTGCCCTTGACCGTTTTGCCATTCACCGTGCCGTCCAGCAGCATGATGTTGTATTCCTTGCCGTCTTTTTCGACCTGACGCAGTTTGACCAGCAGCGAATCCCAGTTCTTGGCGAACCACATTTCCGTGATGCGCTTGTTCTGAGTTGGATCGCGTACGCGCTCAACCTTGATTGCGTCTACCTTGCCAGCCTTGGTTTCGACCACTTCAGGGCCGATCACGCGAAAGTCATAGGTGTCGACGTCGTTACCATCAACCACCTGGTAGCTCATGGATTTTTTACCGGCTTCTACATCACGCTGAAGCGCGAGCTGATAGGTGGACTTGTCGAGCATGCCAGTCAGCAACGGCACTTTGACTGCGTCGCCCTGGTCGGTGCCGGTGACCATTTTGGTCGCCCAGTCGAAATCCAGATCAATCTTTTTCGCTTTGCCCAGGCCACCACGTTCAAAGTGGTAGGTCAGCGGGATCAGCGTGTTTTTATCGATCTTGAGGGTGCTTTCCTCGTTCAGGCTGGCCACCAGCATCGACGCCTTGAAGTTCAAGGTCCAGATACCGTTGTCGCTCTTGGTCAGGCTGCGCTCGGCGGAACCGCTCATGGGCAGCTGTTTCCAGTCTGCGGTGTAGCTGGCCTTGAAAGGCTGGAGTTCGGCCGCCTGCACTGCTGGGATAGCCAGCAGGCTGAGGGCGAGAAGCAGGGCACGACGCATATATTCTCCTAGGTTCGTATCAAGTGGCCGCTGGCCGCGAGTAATTGACCGTCCAATAATGCGCCTTGCTCGTCAAGAGACAAGCGACCTTCGGCAAACCAGCGCACTGCAAGCGGATAAATCCGGTGTTCCTGGACGTGGACCCGTTGCGCCAGAGCGTGCGCAGAGTCGTCGGACTCTACCGGTATCACTGCCTGTACGACCAGAGGGCCGCCGTCGAGTTCCTCGGTCACAAAGTGAACGCTACAGCCGTGTTCGCGATCTCCTGCTTCCAGCGCGCGCTGATGCGTGTGCAAACCTTTGTATTTAGGCAGCAGCGAAGGGTGGATGTTAAGCAGGCGACCCTGATAGTGACGCACGAAATCGGCGCTGAGAATGCGCATGAAGCCGGCCAGTACCACCAGTTGCGGTTTGAATTCGTCGATGATCTTGATCAGTGCAGCATCGAAGGCCTCGCGGCCCTCGAATGCTTTGTGATCCAGTACGCGGGTATCGATACCCGCGTCTTTGGCGCGTTGCAAGCCGTAGGCATCTGCGCGGTTGGAGATAACCGCGCGGATGTTTGCCGGGCTGTCCTTGACGTCATTGCTGTCGATCAAGGCCTGCAAGTTGCTGCCGGTGCCGGAAAGCAGCACCACTACATCACAGGTATCAGGCATTAGTGCGCCTTGAGGTTTTGCAGCTCAACTTGTGGAGCGCCTTCGGCGGCCGTTGCGATCTGGCCGATGACCCACGGTTGCTCGCCTGCTTCACGCAGTACGTTCAGCGCGGTTTCAACGTCAGCCTGAGCCACGCATATCACCATGCCAACGCCGCAGTTCAGCACGCGGTGCATTTCGTTTTCGTCCACGTTGCCTTTTTCTTGCAACCAGTCGAATACAGCAGGGCGCTGCCAGCTGGCAACGTCAACAACTGCCTGGGCGCCTTTTGGCAGAACGCGCGGGATGTTGTCGAGCAGGCCACCACCGGTGATGTGGGCCATGGCTTTGACAACGCCGGTTTCCTTGATCAGCTTGAGCAACGGCTTGACGTAGATGCGGGTTGGCGCCATCAGCAGGTCGGTCAGCGGCTTGCCGTCGAGCTGGATGTTTTCGATGTCGGCACCGGACACTTCGATGATCTTGCGGATCAGCGAGTAGCCGTTGGAGTGCGGGCCCGAGGACGGCAGGGCGAGCAGGGCGTCGCCGGCAGCAACCTTGGAGCCGTCGATGATTTCGGATTTTTCGACAACACCCACGCAGAAGCCGGCCAGGTCGTAGTCTTCGCCTTCGTACATGCCAGGCATTTCAGCGGTTTCGCCGCCTACCAGCGAGCAGCCCGACAGTTCGCAGCCAGCGCCGATACCGGTAACCACTTGGGTCGCGGTTTCTACGTTGAGCTTGCCGGTGGCGTAGTAGTCGAGGAAGAACAGAGGCTCGGCGCCGCATACGATCAGGTCGTTGACGCACATGGCAACCAGGTCGATACCGATGCTGTCGTGCTTGTTCAGGTTCAGTGCCAGGCGCAGCTTGGTGCCAACGCCGTCAGTGCCGGAAACCAGAACAGGCTGCTTGTAGCCAGCCGGGATTTCGCAGAGGGCGCCAAAACCGCCGAGGCCGCCCATCACTTCCGGGCGTGCAGTGCGCTTGGCCACGCTCTTGATGCGTTCGACCAATGCTTCACCGGCGTCGATGTCTACACCGGCGTCTTTGTAGCTCAGGGATGGTTGCTTGCTCATAATCCAGGCCTTTAGGGGGGATTCGGGGGTATCGACCGAGTTCAGGGGGCAGGCTTGCAAGTGCTCATCGAGTGCGTCAGAGCATTTGCAGGGTGCCCGGCTGTTGCCGGTCTGCGAAGGCGCGCGATTTTATCAGGCTTGAAGGGCAGCGGCCATCCTCGGGCCGACAGGCAGGGTTATATCTGTCGAAAAAAACCTTTTTTAGTCGTACTTGGGTCTGTGCGCGGGCCTGTATAAGGTATAGCGAATTACTTTTGAGTTTTTATGACCGAATGAAAACTGCGGTACAGACGTGAATGATTTGGCTGTCGCCGTGTCAGAAGTCTGTTCGAGTGTTTTTATGGCGTCCTTTTAGGCTGCTTTTTGTGATCGGGAATCTTTCATGCGTCTGAGCCAATTTTTAGCCGTGGGCTGTTTGTCATTTTTTAGCCTGGCGAGTCATGCCGAAATCCTGACCGGCCTTTATCAAGTGCGTGAGCCGGTGGCCAGCCAGTCACCCGATGAACGTACCCAGGCCACGCAAAAGGCACTGGAAACCCTGGTGCTGCGTTTGACCGGGGATGCCAAGGCGATTCAAAACCCCGGGCTTGAGGCGATTCGCAAGGATCCCCAGCAGATCATCAGCCGGTACGGTTATGACGCTGGCCCCCCGGAAAGCCTGCAGGTGGATTTCGATCCGGTGAGCACTGACCGGGCGTTGCGCCAGGCCGGTTTGTCGATGTGGGGCAGTAATCGTCCTGCCTTGCTCGGCTGGTGGCTGAACGATTCGGTGGATGGTTCAAGCCTGGTGGGGGACGGTCAGTCCGTGGCAGAGCCCCTGCGCCGTGCCGCGCAGCACCGTGGGTTGCCATTGCGTTTGCCGCTGGCAGACCTGGGCGAACAGTTGGTAGGTACGGCTGAAAACCTTGAGGGCAGCAATCCTGCTCCTTTGAAGGATGCTTCCGAGCGTTACGGTGCCGATGCCTTGCTGGCCGTACATGCCCGTGAAGAGGACGGGCAGTGGAGCGCCAAGTGGCGGTTGTGGGTTGGCGATCAGCAGGAGCAGGGCAGTGCTCAGGCACCGGATCAGGCGGCGCTGGCCGATGCCGTGATGCTTGCGGTGAGCCAGCGTCTGGCGCCGCGTTATACGGTCAAGCCCGGTGTCTCGACGGAGCAGTTGCTTGAAGTGCAGGGCATGACGCTACCGCGCTATGCGCAACTGTGGCATTTGCTCGAACCTTTCGGCGCGCAACTAAAGAGCGTCGACGGTGATCGTAGTGTGTATCAGGTCAATGGCAGCGCCGAGCAACTGCGCTCGCAACTCGGGTTGGCGCAACTGCAGGAAGTACCGGCAGAACAGGCACCCGCAGTGACAAGTGCAGGCCAGGCGCTCGGTGTTGCTTCAGCGCCGGCGGCTCAGCTTCGGTTTCGCTGGTAGGTTGTTGTCTTCTTTATATAGGGATGGGGTGGCTCATGGCTGATTCGCGACGGTGGGTGTGGTGGGGCGTAGGGCTGGGGTTCGCCCTGTTTGTGTATTTTCTGCATCCGATACTCACGCCTTTTCTGGTCGCAATCGTCCTGGCCTATATGTTCGACCCTGTGGTTGATCGGTTGGAAAGAGCCGGGCTTTCAAGAACCTGGGGTACGGTCGCGGTCTTCGGGCTGTTAACTGTCATTATGATGACGCTGCTCCTGGTGTTGGTGCCGTTGCTGGCCAAACAGCTGTTGAAGCTTTATCAGTTGGCACCGCTGGTGCTTGACTGGTTGCAGCACACGGCCATGCCGTGGGTGCAGGCCAAGCTCGGCTTGAGTGACAGCTTCTGGAAGTTTGACAAGATCAAGGCGGCAATCACCGAGCACATGGGGCAGGCCACTGACATTGTCGGCATCGTCCTGTCCCAGGCAACGGCATCCAGCCTGGCCCTGATCGGCTTTCTGGCCAATCTGGTGCTGATTCCCGTAGTGGCGTTTTACCTGCTGAGAGACTGGAACATCATGATGGCCAAGATTCGCGGCTTGTTGCCGCGGGCTCGGGCCGATCAGATTGTGTCGCTGGCCAAGGAGTGTCACGACGTGCTCGGCGCGTTTGTGCGTGGCCAGTTGCTGGTGATGCTGGCGCTGGGGGTGATCTACTCGGCGGGCCTGATGTTTGTCGGCCTCGAGTTGGGGTTGTTGATCGGCCTGATGGCGGGGGTGGCGGCCATCGTGCCGTATATGGGCTTTATTGTCGGCATTGGTGCGGCGTTGATCGCCGGGCTGTTCCAGTTTGGCGGGGATCTGTACCCGATGCTCGGGATCGTGGCGGTGTTTATGGTCGGTCAGGCGCTCGAGGGTACGGTCCTTACACCCTTGCTGGTGGGGGACAAGATCGGTATGCATCCGGTGGCTGTGATCTTCGCGATTCTTGCGGGTGGCGAGCTGTTTGGCTTTACCGGTGTGTTGCTGGCACTGCCGGTGGCGGCGGTGATCATGGTGCTGGTGCGTCACTTGCAGGATATGTACAAGGACTCCCATGCCTATAAAGGCAGCGAAGACCCGGAGCTGTAACGTCCAGGCACTGTGAAGGGCGGGCTCACCGGGCAGGTGGTCCCGCCTTTTTCATGTGCGTCAGCAGCACCTTAATCGTCAGGAAAAGATCAAACAATCCAAGACCTTAACGCAAACCTTTGATTTTGCTCGTGGTCTGTTACATTGTGTGCCCGGTTACACGGGTATAAACTTTTAGAACTTTACACAGAGGCCACTAACAGTTCGCTTGAACTGTTCAGTCAGCATGAAACCGATTCAGCTGCCCCTAGGTGTGCGTCTGCGTGATGACGCAACCTTCATAAATTACTATCCAGGCGCCAATGCCGCTGCACTCGGCTATGTCGAGCGACTGTGCGAAGCCGACGCCGGCTGGACTGAAAGCCTGATCTATCTCTGGGGCAAGCAGGGCGTAGGCCGCACACACCTGCTACAGGCTGCCTGCCTGCGTTTTGAGCAGATGGGTGAGCCCGCGGTGTACTTGCCTCTGGCCGAGTTGCTGGATCGCGGCATTGAAATCCTCGATAACCTTGAGCAGTACGAACTGGTTTGTCTGGATGATCTCCAGGCGGTGGCCGGACGTGCCGACTGGGAAGAGGCACTGTTTCATCTGTTCAATCGCCTGCGTGACAGTGGGCGTCGTCTGCTGATTGCAGCGTCTACCTCGCCCCGTGAATTGCCCATCAAGCTGGCTGACCTCAAGTCCCGACTGACCCTGGCGCTGGTTTTTCAGATGCGTCCCTTGTCTGATGAAGACAAGTTGCGTGCCTTGCAATTGCGCGCATCGCGTCGCGGCCTGCACCTGACCGACGAAGTCGGGCATTTTATTCTCACGCGAGGCACTCGCAGCATGAGTGCGTTGTTTGATTTGCTCGAACGGCTCGATCAGGCATCCCTGCAAGCGCAACGCAAGTTGACGATCCCTTTCTTGAAAGAAACCCTGGGCTGGTAGCTCACCCCTTTAAAACTGCGGTCTGCAGCCTTTTTCGGCAGTTTTCAGGCGCCAGAAACCCTGCGCGGCTCAAGAGCTTTGTGCGCAAAATCTATTGTCAGGGGTGTAAAGCCTTAGATGTCACGACAAAACCATCAAGTCACATTTTGATCGATTGAATTTGCAAATGAGGATCATAGAGGGCATAGTCGCGGCTACTTTTCTTACAAGCCACGGTCGTGCCCATGCTAAAGCGCTTCGCACCCCTCGTGCCTCTCGCACTCGTTACCCTGTTGTTTGGCTGCGCTGCCCACACGCCAGTGTCGCAGCAAGTTGTCGATCATCAGGTTCAAAAGTCATCCTCGGTATCGCAATCTTCCGCTCTTTATCAGGAAGAACTGGCCACCGAAAAAGAACTGGCTGAATTTTCCGCCAACAGCAAGCCTTACCAGTTGCCCGCCCTGGCTGACAGCATCCTCGAGCGCGGTATGTCCCTGATCGGTACGCGTTACCGTTTTGGCGGCACCTCTGAGGCAGGCTTCGATTGCAGTGGCTTCATTGGTTATCTCTTCAAGGAAGAAGCCGGCATGCAATTGCCGCGCTCAACCCGCGAAATGATCAACGTAAAAGCACCGTTGGTCGCACGAAACAACCTCAAACCCGGTGATTTGCTGTTCTTCAGCACCAATGGTCGTGGCCGTGTAAGCCATGCCGGGATTTACCTGGGTGATGACCAGTTTATCCACTCCAGCAGCCGCCGCAGCGGTGGTGTTCGGATCGATAACCTGGGTGACAGCTACTGGAGCAAGACCTTTATTGAGGCCAAGCGCGCCCTGGCGATGGCTCCTGCGAGCGTAGTAGCCCGCAAGTAAAGTTAATGTCTTACTTGAAGTTTGGCTGCTAAGGGCTAGAATTCAGTCGCATTGTTAAATCCTTGAAGCCGCGAAGGTGTCCCCTCTCGCGGCTTCAGGTTTCGCGGCCAGAGTTGCCGTATCCAGAATCAGGAACATTCTGTTTATGTCGACCATGGCCCGCGTTGCCCTCTTGACCTTAGCAGCACTGCTCAGTGCCTGCGCCAGCCACCCGCCACCTGTTGCGGTGGTCAAAAAACCAGTCGTGTTTGCCAACCCTTATGAAGAAACCTCGCCGATTGCCGCCGACGTGCTTTTTCGTGCCTTGGGTCTGGTCGGCACGCCTTATCGCTGGGGTGGCAATACTCCGGATTCAGGTTTTGATTGCAGTGGTCTGATCAAGTACGTGTACAACGACGCAGCGGGCATTTCGTTGCCGCGCACGACCCGTGAAATGATCGTGATGCAGGCGCAGAATGTTGGCCAGGACAAGCTGCAAACCGGTGACTTGCTGTTTTTCGCCACCAACGGTGGTTCCCAGGTCAGCCATGCCGGGATCTACGTCGGTGAAGGCCGTTTTGTGCATGCACCGGCCACTGGCGGTACGGTCAAGCTGGACAGTCTCAATAAAGCCTATTGGCAAAAAGCCTATCTGAATGCCAAGCGCGTTTTGCCGACCGAGCAGCATCTGGCGCGTCTGCCGTAAACCCGAACCTGCAGTGGGAGCGGGCTTGCTCGCGATGGATACAGCGCGGTGTAACTGCCACGCCGCGGTGATCCAATCGCGAGCAAGCCCGCTCCCACTGTTTCATTTGCTGGTTGGCTTTGCCGACACCCGCCAAACCTTGTTGCCGACATCATCGGCCACCAGTAAATCTCCCTGTTTATCGATCACCACGCCCACGGGTCTGCCCATGGCTTTCTCGTCAGCGTTGAGAAAGCCGGTCAGTACATCAACCGGCATACCGGCGGGTTTTCCGTCGGCAAAGGGTACAAAAATCACTTTGTAGCCACTGTGCGGCTTGCGGTTCCAGGAACCGTGCTGGCCAATAAACGCGCCTTGGGTAAAGTCGGGCAGTTTGCTGCCTTCGGCAAAACTCAGCCCCAGGGATGCAGTGTGCGGGCCGACGGCATAGTCCGGTGCAATGGCTTTGGCGACCAGTTCCGGATTTTGCGGGTTGACCCGTACATCCACGTGCTGGCCGTAATAGCTGTAGGGCCAGCCATAGAAGCCGCCATCCTGAACTGAAGTGATGTAGTCGGGCACCAGGTCGCTGCCGATTTCGTCGCGCTCGTTTACCGCTGTCCAGAGCTTGCCGGTTTTGGGTTCCCAGTCCATGCCATTGGGGTTGCGCAGGCCCGAGGCGAAAATACGGTGGTTGCCGGTGGCGCGATCAACTTCCCAGATCGCGGCGCGGCCTTCTTCCTTGTCCATGCCGTTCTCGCCCACGTTGCTGTTGGAACCGACGGTGACATACAGCTTGGTGCCGTCAGGGCTGGCGATGACGTTTTTGGTCCAGTGATGGTTCAGTGGGCCGCCCGGTAAGTCGAGCACCTTGACCGGATTGGCTTTGATGCTGTTTTCGCCCGCCTGATAGGGGACGCGTAAAAGCTTGTCGGCGTCAGCGATATACAACTCGTCGCCCACCAGGCTCATGCCAAAAGGCGAGTTCAGATTGTCGAGAAAGACCGTGCGGGTTTCGGCCACGCCATCGTGGTCTGCATCGCGCAACAGGGTGATCCGGTTCGCGCTTGGCACTGCGGCCCCGGCGCGGGCCATCACCTTGTCTGCGATCCAGCCTTTGATCCCCTTGCTGTCATCCGGTTTGGGCGGTGCGTTGGTTTCTGCGACCAGCACATCGCCGTTGGGCAAGGCATAGAGCCAGCGCGGATGATCCAGGCCTTCGGCGAAGGCGGCGACCTCCAGGCCTTGGGCAGCAATGGGCGTGGCGCCATCAGCCCAATCGACCGCCGGGGCGATATTGACGGTGGGTATCAGGGTTTTGTTCGGTTCGGGTAATTTGGGCGAGGGGCCGGTGCCATCACTTACTTGCAGGGTCGACGACTCGCCGCAGGCAGCCAATCCTGCCGCAAGTACGATGACAATAGCGTGCTGGCGCTTGAGCATGTGAATCTCCATGAGGTTTTGGTCTTGTAAGTCATAGAGAAGCTTTGCGGGTTAAAGGTTCAGGCTGAATATCATGTCGCCAAGGCTGGCGGGGTATTAGTTTTTGATATCCGCGAGATAACCCGAACTCGTTGGGCATTATTGCCGACGGAGTTCATAAACCCTTCAAATGCAGCTATGAGGAGGGTAAGTCATGTTCCATTCAGCTAGAGGGAAAGTGATAGATAAAACAATTTTCGAACAGGTAGGGCAGTCAGTATCTGAGCGCGCTTTGCTTCATGACAGCGAAGGAACGCTGGATTGGTTCAGTTGGCAAATGCTGGCTGATCTGGATCTTTGGAGAATACCGGTGAGTTGTGAACTCGGTGGGTTGGGTGGAACCTGGGTCGAGTGTGCTGAGTGCTTGGATGAGGTGGCAAGGGAGTGTGAAGATCTAGGTTTCTTGATCACGAGCCTTGGTCATATTGGTTCCTTGCGACTGCTCTGCGATTACGGCACAGACGAGCAAAAACAGCGTTGGCTACCCCGGTTGTTGAGGGGGGATATTGCAGTCACCGCCATGACGGAAGCCAGTGGTGGGTCTGACCTGTCGAAAATGCAATTGGCTGCGGTCAAAGTGGGAAGCGGTTATCGGTTAAATGGCAAGAAAACCCATATTACGAATGCCCCTGTTGCAACAATGGGGCTTCTGGCGGGGCGTATTCCTGCCCTGGGAGTGAAAAAAGACATCACTCTATTTTTTATGGATCTGGATGTGCCAGGTGCCCGTATTGGTCCGGCAGAAAAAAATCTTGGACTTCGCACAAGTCCAACGGCAGATATTGAAGTCGGCAATGTCAGCATTGAAACAGGCAATATCATTGGTGCTCCAGGTGCGGGTTTAAAGATTCTGCATGGGATTATTTCTTTTGAGCGGGCACTGTATGGAATTATTGCCGCCGGTCTTATCGACAGCATGACTCGATCAGCCATGCAGCGCAGTATTTCCAGGCAGGCGTTTGGCCGTAATATTAGTCATTTCCAATACGTGCAGAGCAAGCTGGTGGGGATGAAGATGTCTTCGATTATCTGTCGAAGTTTGACCTATGAGGCCTTGCGGATGCTTGAAGAAAAAGAACCTGATGGGTCTTCTGTGTGTTCGTGCGTCAAATACCAAGCGGCAGAGCGTTTGATGGAGTCTGCGGATAGCCTGATGCAGATTTACGGTCACCTGGGTTATTCAGATCCGAAAATAGGAAAGTACGTGCGCGATGCTGCCGGTATGAAGATAGCGGGTGGAACCAATGACATACAAAAGGTGAATATATTCAATCAAATGTTAAGCCTATACACCGTCAGATAATACGTGTTCCCGCGCGGTAGGCGGTTGCGATGGCGAATGCCA
Source organism: Pseudomonas sp. NKUCC02_KPG (assembly GCF_019345465.1). Lineage (GTDB taxonomy): Bacteria > Pseudomonadota > Gammaproteobacteria > Pseudomonadales > Pseudomonadaceae > Aquipseudomonas. The sequence goes on along the minus strand of NZ_JAHKRC010000001.1, from coordinate 66,829 downwards.
ACCTGGTTAGTCGTGCATCTGCGTGTTCGGGGAGTTTTATGAAAAGTTTGGACGACGGCAGGGGAGGCAGTTGTTCATTGGTGATCATGTAGAGCCCTTGTGCAATAGCATGGGTCGGCATCACGCCTATGCCCTTGCCAGAGGCAATGAAGTCTGAGAGCACGTTGTGCTCAATGGCCGAGCAGATAACGGTTGAGGCGTGATCGCGGGCGCCGAGTGCCTGTTGCGCGATCAACCGGATATGACTGCCTTCAGGAGGGAGGGCGAGAGCAATGGACGTGCCTTGATAGACAACGGTTCCGATTGCGGACACCCAGCTCAAGGGAACCGCTGCAATCTCAATACAGTCCGCAAGTTCTGTATGAAGAATAAAAGCCATATCCAGCTGACGCTGGTCGATCAGTTTTGACGCCTGATCCGACAGGACGCTCACAAAGTCATAATGGGTGGAAGCAATTGCAGTGTTGACGATTATCGTGCTGATCAAGTGTGGGTCGTAATGTTCAGGCAGACTTATTTTTAGCGCGTGCGGAGGAATGTCGCAGGTGAACAAGTTAACCAGGTCATCATTGAGTGTGAGTATTTTTAACGCGTATTCATAGACTTTCAACCCGGCAGGCGTTAAGCGGATTTCTTTGCCGCGCTCCAAAAGTTGAGTGTTGGTGAATTGTTCGAGTTTTTTTATTTGCAGGCTGATCGCAGATTGTGTTCGAAATAGTTGTTGTGCTGCTTTTGTGAACCCTTGTGCGTTGCTGACGTAAACCAGAGCTCGTAATAGATCGATGTCTATGTTGGTGAGTTTCATGGCTGCTTGCTACTGTTGGAAGATGAGTTCCTATTTTTTGTAAAGAAAGATTAGCGCGCAAGTAAGTGCTGTCTGCTTCCAGTGTAGGGCGCTTCTCGTCTCGTTTATAAGGTCAACTTGCAGGCTAAATCACGGGAGCAGAGCACTGCTGATAGCCGTTGAGGCTATCAGTGCAGTTCGACTCAAGGCCTTGTGCGTTGCCTGCTCAGGTTTAACGAGCTTGTAAAAATAGCCAAAAGAACGATTGTCATGCCTGTCAATTCAACGGCCGTTAGCGTTTCATTAAGAAATGACCATGAAAGTACAGTCGCGATGATCGGCTGCAGGAGCAACACAATTGAACTGAAAGAGGCGGACAGCCCTTTTAGCGAGACAGCGACAAGCAGTTGACCAAAGACCTGCCCGCATAGAACCAGAGTCAACAGCAAGCCCCAAGTGCTCAATGTCGAAGGCCAGGGAGCACCTGACAAAATGAATGCGGGCAGCAAAATCAGGCTGCACCCCGTGGTGATAGACAGCATGATTACGGACGATGGGCAGTTATAAACGCGTACTTTTTTGATGGTTACGATGTAGGCCGCGTAAAAAAACGCGGCCAGCAAGGACAGTGCCTCTCCCCAATAGTCGCGGTTGACGGGTTTGTCCATCAGGCAAAGTACATACATGCCGCTCATGGCCAACAACAAGCATCCCACCTCCTGCAACTTGGGCTTTTCAACAATGCCGGCCAATCCCATCAGTACGATGTAGAAGGGGGCGCAGTTAGTCAGCAGTGTTGCAATAGCCACGTCTGTGCGCCGGATGGCGAAGTGCATGACAGTCAGGTCAGCGGAGAAAAATACTATCGCCAACAGGATCAACCAACCAAAGCGTTTGTCCTTGGGGCGCAGCGAGGTTTTTCCATGTTTGAAAAAGCAAAGCATTGCCATGAACGGTATTGCCAGAAGCACTCGGTAAAATGCAGAAACCTCAGCGTCAAAGGGCAGGGCTTTGACGGTCACCGGTGCGATGCCCAATAAAGAAGCCCCCGTCACCAATACTATGATCAGTGAGCCTTTCTCGGGCAGTGCATAGGTGCCCCTCATGTATGTCTCCCGGCAATCTTGTTACAGATACGTTTTTCAAAAAAAGTGCGATCAACAATCGCCCTCGTGTGTGTGCCCTCCAAAATGGATTCAGTGCCATCTGTGGCCTGAATATCAAACACGATGCGTTTTGTCGTGGCGCTTACGACTGTGGCGCAGATGTGCACAGTGAAACCCTCCGGGGTCGGGGCCAGGTGCCTGTTGTTGTGTGCTGTGCCCAGGGTCATGCAGGCAGGGTCGATAAGCCCCTCCAGAGCTTTCATTGCAGCCAGTTCTGCCAGCCACAAGAGAATGGGCGTAGCCAATACTGGCGTGTCATTTTTCCAATGCGAGGCCAGATCTGTTGGCAACACGGTATGCACAATGACACCGGATTTTCCGATCAGGTCAGGCATAGACCGACGCCTTTTTTAAAACGTCAGGAGCGCTGTAAACGACCTCATTCAATAATGACAACATTTCATCCAGGGCATCCGCGGGGGTATTGAGCGGGGCCGCAAATATCAATGCATCACCGTGTTCGGAGGCTGCGAATCCGCTACTGGGATAGAGGTTCAGCCCTTTTGAAAATGCATGGTTCACGAGCCTTTGTGCGATTGCCGACGTTTTCTCAAAGGTCTTCTTCCCGGTTTTCTCTTTGACAATTTCCATGCCCCAGAACATACCCTTGCCACGTATGTCGGCTATCAAGGGGGAGTTAGCCAAGTAGTTGCGCAAATGCGGCTCAATGATCAATTCGCGCTCTGCGGATAACGTCACTAACGCCTCGTTCTCAATGACATCCAGTACCGCGTTGGCCACTGCCGCACCAATGGGATGGTTTGAGTGGGTATGGCCATGGGAGAAAATGCCGGAGCCCGATTCAATGGCCTCTTTGATGGCGGGGCAAACGAGTACGCCGCAAATCGGGAAGTAACCTGCATTCAAGCCTTTGCCCACAATGCAGATATCGGCCTGGACGTTGCCATGTTCAATGGCCAGCCATTTACCCGTTCTACCCATTGCTGTGAGTACTTCATCGGCAATCAGCAGGATGTTGTGGCGGTTGCAGATTGCGCGAATTGCTTCGAGGTAGCCCGTAGGGGGGACAATGGCCGCACCGGAAGCACCAGTGATGGGCTCTATCAGCACCGCTGCAATATGGTCGCTGCCTACTTCGCCCAGTTGGGTTTGCAGAGCATGGGCGCAGGCGAGTTGGCAGGTGTCAGGCGTTTTGCCATAGGGGCATCGATAGCAATAAGGCGTTGGCAGTGTAGGACGCTCTGCCGGGCTGCAAACACCCCGGCGGCGAGGCCAGTGGCCGGAAAGAGACAGAGTCGCTTTTGTTGAGCCGTGATAACTGATAGTCCTGCTCAAAATATGCTTTTTTTGCCCCAGCCCTTTTTCATCCCAGTATTGAACTGCCATGCGACACGCGGTTTCCACGGCTTCTGAGCCGCTGTTGACCAAGAAAGCACCGCCATAGCCCAGTTTATCGCACAGGCGGGCGGCAAGTTGCTCTGCCTGGACGTTGAGAAACTGTGTGCGATAGGTCGCGCTCAGTTGCTGTGCCTGTACGAGCATTTTGTCGATGATATGGGGGTGGCCGTAACCAAGAGAGCAGGAGATGGCTCCTGAACAGGCATCAAGTATTCGTCTGCCGTCATCGGTATAAATCACACAGCCTTCGCCACGACTTGCCATCGGCAACACACGGCGCACATCAGGTTTTATCAGGTGCATGGCCTTAACCTGTTTTTATTATTGGGTCTATGGAGTATTCACGGCCGTGTCTCGCCGTAAAATGAGTTTTTCTTGTGGGATGATTGGAAGTAATCATCGCGCTTTTTGGCGTGAACACTGACGGGCTTTAATTGACGCTCCCCCCCCAACCCTCTAACCTTCGCGGCTTGTTTCAGGTGCTCGGCAACGTAACGTTGGTCGAGTGAAACAGGGAAGCCGGTGAGGGCGTGTTTGTCCTGCACAACCGCCATGATCCCGGCGCTGCCCCCGCAACGGTAAACGAGTCAATGCCACGCCAACTGCCACTGTGATTGCTCACGGGAAGGCGCGTGGACAAGGGCGCTCTGTACAGGGCCGTCCGCTTGTGAGCCCGGAGACCGGCCTGATCCATCCACCACTCTCGCGGCGGGCGATGCAGTGTGTTTTTTATGAATTCCCCCCCCGCCTCCCGTTTGCATCATTGAGCCCCAACGGAGAGCTGCCATGAACGAATCCCCCGAACGCGACGAACGTCATCAGGCGCGCATGCTGCGTAAAAAAGCCGTCATGGATGAGCGCATTGCCAGCTCGCCCAATGAGTGCGGGCTACTGCTGGTGTTGACCGGCAATGGCAAAGGCAAGAGCAGTTCCGCTTTTGGCATGCTGGCACGGGCCATGGGCCACGGCATGCAGTGCGGCGTGGTGCAGTTCATCAAAGGTCGCAACAGCACCGGCGAGGAGATCTTCTTCCGCCGCTTCCCCGAGCAGGTGCGTTATCACGTGATGGGTGAAGGCTTTACTTGGGAAACCCAGGATCGCCAACGCGATATCGCGGCCGCCGAAGCCGCCTGGGAAGTATCCCGCGAGATGCTGCGTGACCCGTCCATCGGGCTGGTTGTACTGGATGAGCTGAACATCGCGCTCAAACACGGCTACCTGGACCTTGAGCAGGTGCTCGCCGACCTGCAAGCCCGTCCGCCAATGCAGCATGTGCTGGTCACCGGGCGTGGCGCCAAACCTGAACTGATAGACCTGGCCGACACCGTGACTGAAATGGGTGTGGTCAAACACGCATTCCAGGCCGGGATCAAAGCCCAGAAAGGCATCGAATTGTGAGTGTTCAAGCATGAGAGAGTCGCGTCATTGCCCGGCGGTGTTGATCGCCGCACCGGCCTCCGGTCAGGGCAAGACCACCGTTACCGCCGCCTTGGCCCGATTGCATCGCAATCAGGGGCGCAAGGTGCGGGTGTTTAAATGTGGACCGGATTTTCTGGACCCGATGATTCTGGAGCGCGCCAGCGGTGCGCCGGTTTATCAGGTGGATTTGTGGATGGTGGGCGCGGATGAAAGTCGCCGCCTGCTGTGGGAAGCCGCTGGTGAAGCGGACCTGATCCTGATCGAAGGCGTGATGGGTCTGTTCGACGGTACACCTTCCAGCGCCGACCTGGCGCGCCATTTTGGCGTCCCGGTGCTGGGTGTGATTGATGGCACCGCAATGGCCCAGACCTTTGGTGCGCTGGCCCTGGGCCTGGCCCGCTATCAACCGGACCTCCCGTTTGCCGGGGTGCTGGCCAACCGGGTTGGCACAGTGCGTCATGCACAGTTGCTCGAAGGCAGCCTGACCGAAGGCCTGCGCTGGTACGGCGCGTTGTCTCGCGAGACCGGGATCGAGTTGCCGAGTCGACACTTGGGGCTGGTTCAGGCGAGTGAGCTGAACGACCTGGATGCGCGTCTCGACGCGGCAGCCAATGCCCTGGCCAGCACCTGTGAGGTAGCGCTGCCACCCGCCGTTGAATTTGCAGCGCCCGAGCCTGTGCTGGTCGAGCCATTGTTGGCCGGGGTTCGGATTGCCGTGGCCCGGGATGAAGCCTTTGCCTTCACCTATGGTGCGAGTCTGGATCTGCTGCGGGCGATGGGAGCCGAGCTGGTGTTTTTCTCGCCGATTCGCGATGTCCGCCTGCCAGAAGCTGACAGCCTTTATTTGCCGGGCGGTTATCCCGAGTTGCATCACCTTGAGCTGTCGCGCAATACACCGATGCTGGAGGCGATTCGCGCCCATCACGCAGCCGGTAAACCGTTGCTGGCCGAATGTGGCGGCATGCTTTATCTGCTCGACGCCTTGACCGATGTCGACGGTCAGCGTGCCGAGCTGGTGGGTTTGCTGACGGGGGAGGCGACGATGCAAAAGCGTCTGGCCGCGTTGGCATTGCAATCGGTGGACATGCCCGAGGGGCTGCTGCGTGGTCACACTTACCATCACTCGCTGACCAGCACTGAGCTTGAACCTGTTGCCCGTGGCCTGAGCCCCAATGGCGGGCGCGGTGCCGAAGCGGTGTATCGCGAAGGGCGGATGACCGCTTCTTACGTGCACTTCTACTTTCCGTCCAATCCTCAGGCGATTGCTGCGCTGTTTGCGCCGTGCGCTGTGACGGCGCCATGACCGATAACGCCTTTAGTCCTGAAGAACGCGCAGCGGTGTACCGCGCCATCGCCGAGCGCCGCGATATGCGGCACTTCAGCGGTGGCAGTGTGGCACCTGAACTGTTGTCGCGTTTGCTTGAGGCGGCGCATCAGGCCCCGAGTGTGGGGCTGATGCAGCCGTGGCGGTTTATCCGCATCACTGACCGGGAACTGCGAGGCAGGATTCAGGGCCTGGTCGAGGCCGAGCGGGTACGGACCGCCGAGGCGCTGGGCCAGCGCTCCGATGAATTCATGACGCTCAAGGTTGAAGGCATCCAGGACTGTGCCGAGGTGCTGGTGGCGGCGTTGATGGATGACCGTGAAAAGCATATTTTTGGTCGACGTACCCTGCCGGAAATGGACATGGCGTCGTTGTCGTGTGCCATTCAAAACCTGTGGCTGGCAGCACGTGTAGAAGGCTTGGGCATGGGGTGGGTGTCGTTGTTCGAGCCTGAGGCGCTGGCGAGCTTGCTGGGGTTGCCCCCGGGAGCCAAACCTCTGGCAGTGTTGTGCCTGGGCCCGGTCGAGGCTTTTTATCCCGCGCCCATGCTGGTGCTGGAAGGGTGGGCGCAAGCACGCCCACTGAGTGAACTGGTGTATGAGAATTATTGGGGAGTGAGTCCATGAGTGTGGCGTTGTTGTGCGTCGCCGGAGTGGCGCTGGATGCGCTGTTTGGCGAGCCCAAGCGCTGGCATCCGCTGGTTGCGTTTGGCCGAATGGCCGAGCGTATCGAACAGCGGTTCAATTCCGGCGGACGTGGCTGGCGCAGTCATGGTGTGACGGCCTGGGTGCTGGCAGTGTTGCCGCTGACGATCCTTGCAACGGCGCTTTCATGGCTGCCGTATATCGGCTGGCTGGTGGAAATTCTGGCGCTGTATTGTGCGCTGGGCATGCGCAGTCTCGGTGAGCACGTGCAGCCGGTTGCCGAGGCATTGCGTGCCAACGATCTGGAAGAGGCACGGACCCGGGTCGGCTATCTGGTCAGTCGCCAAACCAGCGAGCTGGACCCCACTGAAGTTGCCCGTGCGGCCACTGAATCTGTGCTGGAAAACGGCAGTGATGCTGTCTTTGCCACTATTTTCTGGTTTGTCGTGGCGGGAGCGCCGGGCGTGGTGCTCTATCGTTTGAGCAATACGCTGGACGCGATGTGGGGCTATCGCAACGAACGCTTTGAGCGCTTTGGCTGGGCTGCTGCCCGTATCGACGATGTTCTTAACTATATTCCGGCAAGGCTGGTTGCGTTGACCTACGCCGTATTGGGTAAAACCCGACTGGCCTTGAAATGCTGGCGCAAGCAGGCACCTCAGTGGGACAGTCCCAACGCAGGCCCGGTCATGGCCGCAGGCGCAGGGGCCCTGGGTGTGGAACTGGGTGGGCCGGCGATTTATCACGGCGAACTGCATGAGCGTGCGCAATTGGGCGAAGGCGTTCCAGCGGATGCGGACTCGATTGGTCGTGGCTGGCAACTGGTGCAACGTGGCGTATGGCTGTGGCTATTGATTCTGTGTGCGTGGAGTGAATTCTATGCTTGAACACGGCGGGCGTTTACGCAAAGCGGCGTTGCACTACGGCATTGACGAGGCTGACTGGCTGGATTTGTCCACTGGCCTTGCGCCCTGGCCTTTTGATATCCCGCAGATACCCGAGCGTGTCTGGGCGCGTTTGCCTGAAACCGACGATGGCCTTGAGCAAGCTGCCTGCGCCTATTACGGCGCATTGAGTGTGTTGCCGGTCCCGGGCTCGCAGTGCGCAATCCAGTTGCTGCCGCGCCTGCGCCGCAGTGGCAAGGTCGGTGTGCTGTCGCCGTGTTACGCCGAGCATGCGCATGCCTGGAGGCAAAGCGGGCACATCGTGCGTGAAATCATGGAGCAGGAAGTCGATTTCTACCTCGACACCCTGGATGTGCTGGTGGTGGTCAACCCCAACAACCCTACCGGGGTTAGGCACACGCCAGAGCGTCTGCTTGAATGGCATGCGCGGCTTGTGCAACGCGGTGGCTGGCTGGTGGTGGACGAAGCCTTCATGGACAACACACCCGCGTTCGGCCTGGCCGGGCACACCCAGCGTACCGGGTTGATCGTGTTGCGTTCATTCGGCAAGTTTTTTGGTCTGGCCGGGGTGCGGCTGGGTTTTGTGCTGGCCGAGCAAAAATTGCTCAAGTTGCTGGCCGAGCAAGTCGGGCCCTGGGCGGTGAGCGGACCGACACGTATTGTCGGCCAGGCCTGCCTGCTGGACACCGAAGGCCATGCTCGCCAGCGCGAGCGCAGTGAACTGGCCAGCGGGCGGCTGGAGCGATTGCTGGGGCTGCATGATTTGCCGCCCCAGGGCGGCTGCGCGTTGTTCCAGTGGTTGATCACGCCCCACGCCGACCGCCTTTACGAATTCATGGCGCACCGCGGCATTTTGCTGCGCCTGTTTGCCCACAACAGCAGCGTGCGTTTTGGCCTGCCCGCCGATGAGGCTGACTGGCAGCGGCTCGAGCTGGCGCTGACGGCGTACACCAAGGAAACCACATGAGTACGTTGATGGTGCAGGGCACCACTTCCGATGCTGGCAAAAGCACGCTGGTGACGGCCCTGTGTCGCTGGCTGACCCGCCAGGGTGTAGCGGTGGTGCCGTTCAAGCCACAGAACATGGCGCTCAACAGTGCGGTGACTGCCGAGGGTGGCGAGATTGGCCGCGCTCAGGCGGTGCAGGCCCAGGCCGCCGGATTGGCGCCGCACACGGACATGAATCCGGTGCTGCTCAAGCCCAATAGCGACACCGGTGCCCAAGTGATCATTCATGGTCGTGCCGTCACCAGCATGAATGCGGTGGCGTATCACGACTACAAGGCCATTGCCATGCAAGCGGTATTGGCCTCCCATCAGCGTTTGAGTGCCGCGTATCCGGTGGTGATGGTCGAGGGTGCGGGCTCGCCTGCCGAGATCAATCTGCGGGCCGGTGATATTGCCAACATGGGCTTTGCCGAAGCGGTTGACTGCCCGGTGGTGTTGATTGCCGATATCAATCGCGGCGGGGTGTTTGCCCATCTGGTCGGTACCCTGGAGTTGCTGTCCGAGACCGAGCAGGCACGGGTCAAGGGTTTCATCATCAACCGCTTTCGCGGTGATATCGCCTTGCTACAGCCTGGCCTCGACTGGCTGGAGCAGCGTACCGGCAAACCGGTGATCGGCGTGTTGCCCTATGTGATGGACCTGCATCTTGAGGCCGAGGACGGCATCGATCAGCGTCAGACCGACAAGGTCGAGCAAGTGCTCAAAGTGGTGGTGCCGGTACTGCCGCGTATCAGTAATCACACCGACTTCGACCCGCTGCGCCTGCATCCGCAAGTTGACCTGCAATTTGTGGGGCCGGGGCAACCGATTCCTCCTGCAGACTTGATCATCCTGCCGGGCTCCAAGAGCGTGCGCAGCGACCTGGCGTACTTGCGTACCAATGGCTGGGAAGGGGCCATCAGCCGGCATCTGCGTTACGGCGGAAAGCTGCTGGGGATTTGCGGCGGCTTGCAGATGCTCGGCGAGCAGGTTCACGACCCGCTGGGCCTTGAAGGCGCAGCGGGTTCCAGTGCCGGATTGGGCTTGCTGGCGTTTAGCACCGAGCTTGCAGCCGAGAAACAGCTGCGCAATGTGCGCGGACATCTGGTCCTGGAAAACGCGCCAGTCAGCGGCTACGAAATCCACGCGGGCGTAACCACGGGGGCGGCTCTGGAGCAGCCTGTGGTGCACCTGGATGACGGGCGCTGTGATGGCGCGCAAAGTGCGGACGGGCAAATTCTCGGCACCTACCTGCATGGTGTGTTCGAGTCGCCTGCGGCTTGCAGCGCGTTGCTGCGTTGGGCCGGTTTGCAGGATGTGCAAGAAGTGGACTACCACGCTCTTCGCGAACGGGATATCGAGCGGCTGGCGGATCTGGTGGAAAACCATCTGGATACCGCCTGCCTGCGAGCGTTGTGCGGGATTTGAGATTCATGGCGTCAATGGCCGCTAGAGGTTTAACACCATGCTGCAACTGATTCTGGGCGGTGCCCGCTCGGGTAAAAGTCGTCTGGCTGAAAAGCTGGCGGCCGAGTCCGGCTGTGCCGTCACCTACATAGCCACCAGTCAGCCGCTGGACGGTGAGATGAACGAGCGCGTGCGCCATCATCGCGAACGCCGTCCAGAACATTGGGCGCTTATCGAAGAGCCGATTGAACTGGCCCGCGTGCTGCGTGAAAACGCTCGCGCCGATACTTGCCTGTTGGTGGACTGCCTGACCCTGTGGCTGACCAACCTGCTGATGCTTGAAGACCTGCAGCGCCTGAATACCGAGCGCGATGCGCTGCTGGAATGCCTGGCTGATTTGCCGGGCGAAATTGTGTTTGTCAGCAACGAAACCGGAATGGGTGTCGTGCCGCTGGGCGAATTGACTCGCCGCTATGTCGATGAAGCCGGTTGGTTGCATCAAGCCCTGGCCGAGCGCTGTCAGCGAGTCGTGCTGACAGTGGCGGGCCTGCCCCTGACGTTGAAAGGAACTGCACTATGAGCACCCCTTGGTGGCTGAACCCCTGCAAGCCCGTTGACCGTGACATGCAAGCGGCCGCGGCCGAGCGTCAGCAGCAACTGACCAAACCCGCAGGCTCCCTGGGCCAGCTTGAGGCCCTGGCGGTGCAACTGGCCGGTTTGCAAGGGCGGCTCAAACCCCGTGTCGATCAGTTGTGGATCGGGATTTTTGCAGGTGATCACGGTGTGGTCGCCGAAGGTGTGTCGGCCTATCCGCAAGCGGTCACCGGGCAAATGCTGCACAACTTTGTCAGTGGGGGGGCGGCAATCAGCGTGTTGGCCCGCCAATTGGGCGCGCAGCTGGATGTGGTGGACCTGGGCACGGTGACGCCGATGCTGGATCTGGCGGGGGTACGGCACTTGCAGTTGGGTGCGGGTACAACCAATTTTGCGACGGGCCCTGCGATGTCCGACGCTCAGGGTCTGAAAGCCCTGCAGGCCGGGCGCGACAGCGTGTTGCGGGCGCAGGCGGCGGGCAGCGAGGTGTTTATCGGCGGTGAAATGGGCATTGGCAACACGGCGTCTGCCAGTGCCGTGGCCAGTGCGCTGCTGGATTGCCCTGCCTCGCAATTGACCGGGCCAGGCACTGGTCTGGATGCAGCCGGTGTCAGCCACAAGGCGGGGGTGATTGACCGTGCACTGGCGTTGCATGCCGGTCACCTCGACGATCCATTGCAGACACTGTTTCGCCTGGGTGGCTTTGAAATTGCCGCCTTGGTCGGCGCCTATGTGGCCTGCGCACAGGAAGGCGTGGTGGCGGTGGTGGATGGCTTTATCTGCACGGTGGCGGCCATGGTCGCGGTGCGTATGAATCCTGACTGCCGCGCGTGGCTGATCTTCAGTCATCGCGGAGCTGAGCAGGGTCATCGCCATGTGTTGGAAAGCTTGCAGGCCGAGCCGTTGCTGGACCTGGGCCTGCGTCTGGGCGAGGGCAGCGGTGCTGCGTTGGCGGTGCCGTTGATGCGTCTGGCGTGTGATCTGCACGGGCAGATGGCGACCTTTGCCGAAGCCGCCGTGGCAGATCGTCCGGCATGACCGTGCAGCTCGATTTGCTGCGTCACGGCGAGACTGAGCTGGGTGGCGGTTTGCGCGGCAGCATCGACGATGCCTTGACGGCGCTGGGCTGGGCGCAAATGCGTGATGCCGTGAAAGGCCAGGGGCCGTGGGATCGCATCGTCAGCTCACCGTTGCAACGTTGCGCATTGTTTGCCCGAGAACTGAGTGAGCAGCTCGATCTTCCGGTGTCTATGGACAAGGATCTGCAGGAACTTCATTTTGGTGCGTGGGAAGGGCAGAGCGCGGCAGCGCTGATGGAGGTTGATGAGCAGGCCTTGGGCTTGTTCTGGGCCGACCCCTACGCCTTTACCCCACCCGACGGTGAGCCAGTGCTTGAGTTCTCGGCGCGGGTGTTGTCAGCCGTCAGCCGTTTGCAGCAGGACTTCGCAGGGCAGCGGGTGCTGGTGGTATGCCATGGCGGGGTGATGAAATTGCTGCTGGCTCAGGCCCGTGGCTTGCCTCGCGAGCAGTTACTGCAAGTGCCGGTGATCCACGGCGCACTGTTCGGGCTGCAGGTCGACGCCGATGGGCAGCTCACCGAGGCCAACAGGTGATGCTGCCTTTCTGGATTGCATTGCAGTTTTTAAGCAGCTTGCCGATTCGATTGCCGGGTATGCCGCAGCCTCAGGAACTGGGGCGTTCCCTGCTGTTTTATCCGCTGGTGGGTTTGCTGTTTGGCGGGCTGTTGTGGGGCCTGAGTGCGCTGCTGGCCGGTGCACCGCTGATGTTGCACGCGGCGTTGCTGCTGACGGTATGGGTGTTGCTCAGTGGCGGGCTGCATCTGGATGGCCTGGCTGACAGTGCAGATGCCTGGCTGGGGGGCTTTGGCGACCACGAGCGCACCCTGACCATCATGAAAGACCCCCGCAGCGGACCGATCGCGGTGGTGACGCTGGTATTGGTGCTGTTGCTCAAGTTCTGCGCGCTGCTCGCACTGATTGAGCAGCAAAACAGCGCGGTGCTTCTGGTCGCGCCGTTGATCGGGCGCAGCGCTTTGCTGGCCGTATTCCTGACGACCCCGTACGTGCGGGCCGGTGGATTGGGTCAGGCGCTGGCCGATCATTTGCCACGCAGGGCGGGATGGTGGGTGTTGGGGCTCAGTGCCCTGGGGTGTGTGGTGTTGGCCGGGTATGCCGGGTTATGGGCCCTGGTGCTGGCAACAGCGGGGTTTGTATGGCTGCGCCGGGTGGTGATGCGCCGTCTGGGGGGCACCACGGGCGATACCGCCGGTGCGCTGCTGGAGTTGCTGGAAGTGCTGGTGCTGGTGGGGCTGGCGTTGATCGTTGCTTGACCAGTTGCCAGTTTCACCAAGGTTGATCGCTCCGAGATAAATCTTGATTCTGTTTTATTGCGGGTATATACATACAAAATGTTACCAACTCAGTGTTTATGCACCAATCTGCGACGTGCTGCGCGTGGCGTGAGCAGGCATTACGACGGCGCTCTCGACGGCTTCGGGATCAACGTCGCCCAGTATTCTTTGCTGTGTAATCTCAAGCGGCTCGATCAACCCAGCATTTCCAGCCTGGCAGAAGCCATGGGGCTGGATCGCAGTACGTTGGGGCGTAACGTGCGGGTGCTTGAGGGCGCTGGTCTGTTGAAACTGATGGAGGGGGCTGATCAGCGTAATCGTCTGGTTTGCCTGACTCCGGCAGGGGACGAGTGCCTGAAGGCTGCCTTGCCTGCCTGGGAGGACGCTCAGCAGCGCTTGATGGATCGTTTGGGTGAAGCCAAGCGCGCACAACTGTTACAGCTATTGGATGAGTTGGCAGGCACTGACTAGAGTTCAGTCGCTCGATTATAAATGGGTATATACCCGCTCCCGGAGAACAACAATGACATCGGTGTGGCGCAACAGTGGATGGGTCCTTCTTGGCAGTGCGCTTATCCTGGCCCTGTCTTTGGGCGTAAGGCATGGGTTCGGGCTGTTTCTGCCTCCCATGAGCGCGCAATTTGGCTGGGGGCGTGAGGTGTTTGCCTTTGCCATTGCCTTGCAGAACCTGATCTGGGGCCTGGCTCAGCCTTTTACCGGGGCACTGGCAGACCGCTTTGGCGCGGCCAGGGTGGTAATCGTCGGGGGTGTGTTGTATGCGGTGGGGCTGCTGCTGATGGGGCTGTCGGATTCGCCGCTGTCACTGTCGTTGAGCGCGGGGCTGCTGATCGGGATCGGTCTGTCCGGTACTTCGTTCTCGGTAATCCTGGGTGTCGTCGGGCGCGCCTTGCCCGCAGAAAAACGCAGTATGGGCATGGGGATTGCCAGTGCGGCGGGGTCTTTTGGTCAGTTCGCGATGTTGCCAGGCACTTTGGGGCTGATTGGCTGGCTCGGCTGGTCGACCGCGCTGTTGGTCTTGGGTGTGCTGGTGGCGCTGATTGTGCCGTTGGTCAGCATGCTCAAGGATCGGCCGCTGCCCAATCTGGGTGGGGAGCAAACTCTCAAGGACGCATTGCGTGAGGCGTGTTCGCACTCGGGCTTCTGGCTATTGGCGTTCGGGTTTTTTGTCTGCGGCTTTCAGGTGGTCTTCATTGGCATCCACTTGCCGGCATATCTGGTGGATCAGCATCTCCCCGCGACAGTGGGTACGACGGTGCTGGCGCTGATTGGCCTGTTCAATATTTTTGGTACCTACACCGCCGGTTGGCTCGGCGGGCGCATGTCCAAGCCCCGTTTGTTGACGGCTTTGTACCTGGCCCGGGCGGTGGTGATCGGGTTGTTCCTGTGGGCGCCAGTGACGCAGTTCAGTGCGTATCTGTTTGGCATGGTCATGGGCTTTTTGTGGCTGTCGACCGTGCCGCTGACCAATGGCACGGTGGCAACCATGTTTGGTGTGCGTAACTTGTCGATGCTGGGCGGGATCGTATTTCTGTTCCATCAGCTCGGAGCATTCCTGGGCGGCTGGATGGGAGGTGTGGTCTATGATCAGACAGGTAGTTACGATCTGATCTGGCAGGTCTCGATCTTGTTAAGTCTGTTGGCGGCGGCGTTGAACTGGCCGGTGCGCGAGCGCCCGGTGGCCCGTTTGCAGGCGCAGGGGAGTATGGGGTGAATTCGACCTGGATATGGCTCGGCGCAGCCAGTACTGGAGTGTTGTTGCTGGCCCTGATCTGGTGGGGCTGGCATCAAGGCGGATTGGCGTTAATGCAGTTGGGCATGGGCGCTTGCTAGTGTGGTCTCGGGTGAGTAAGTTCTGAGCCTGCCTCTTTTTCAAGGACACCGATGATGCTTAAGCGCTGGATTGCGATGCCTGTACTGCTGTTAGCCTGCGCCGGTACGGTTTGGGCGGCGGACTGTCCACCCTTGCTGGAAGGCACGCTGCCTAAATTGCGGGCCAAGGAATCGATTGATCTGTGCCAGCGCTTTGCCGGTAAACCACTGTTGATCGTCAATACGGCGAGCTTTTGCGGCTTTGCGCCACAGTTCAAGGGGCTTGAGGCGCTGAACCAGCGCTACAAGGGCCAGGGGCTGGAGTTGATTGGTGTGCCGTCGGATGACTTCAAGCAGGAATCCAAAGATGGCGAAGAGACGGCCAAGGTGTGTTACGTCAATTACGGTGTGACTTTCACCATGATCGATCCGCAGCATGTGCGTGGGCCTGATGCGACGCACTTGTTCAAGGTGCTGGCAGAACAGAGCAGCGCGCCAAAATGGAACTTCTATAAATACGTGGTTGATCGTCAGGGCAATGTGATTGCCAGCTTCTCCAGCCTGACCAAGCCCGATAGCCCTGAATTGATAGAGGCGATCGATAAGGCGATTGCTTCAAAGCCCTGAAACGCACCCATTAAAAATCCCCGCCTCGGTAACGAGAGCGGGGATTTTTTTGATTCAGCGGGCGAGGCGGTTGGCCTCGCAGTGAATCAGAACTTGTAGGTTGCGCCTACTGCAAAGCCGTTTGCGCTGTTTTCATATTTGGAGCTGTAGTAGCTACCGATCTGAGGTTTGGCATCATCCACCTTGACCGACTCTTCCTTGAGGTAGGAGTAAGCCACGTCAATGCTCAGGTTGTCATTGACGGCATAACCGGCGCCCAGGCTGAAAATCGTACGGTCGCCGGTAGGGATACGAGGCGAGCGATTTTCATTGTTGGTAGGCGACTGATCCCAGGTCAGGCCAGTACGCAGTACCCACTGCTTGTTCAGCTGGTACGAGGTACCGATGGCGTATGCCCAAGTATCGTGCCAGTTTTGCTCTTCTTTAATCGTGGAGAAAAGAGCTGGGGCTGCACCACCACCGGCTGCAGCAGTAACGCCCTCGTTCTGGACGGTGATGTCTTTCAGGCGGCTCCAGCGAGTCCATGTACTACCTGCATAGACCTTCCACGCATCATTGATCTCTTGAGTAACCGACAGATCCCAGGATTCAGGGGTGTCGATTTTCAGTGTGGCGTCATAGCGGTTGCTTTTCAGGCGGGCGGCAGTGAACGGGTCGCTGCTGGCTGTGACGTTAGTGTGACCTTCGAGTTTGTATTTGACCTTGGAATGATAAGTCAAACCAACGCGCGTGGTATCAGTGGCTTGTACCAGGATGCCGGCGTTGAAACCTAGCGCGGTATCGTCACCCTTGATTTTTACATTGCTGTCGCCTGCCCCGGCCAGTGGGTTGGGGGTCAGTCTGACTTCGGACTCAAGCGTACCGGCGATGCGGTTGATGGTCGGACCGAAACCAATCGACACGCGATCATTGAAGGCATAGCTCACGGTTGGTTGCAGGGTAACAACCTTAACTTCGCTTTTGCTGCCAAAGCCGCGGCCCTGGAAGCTGCTTTCATAGTCTGTTACTAGACCGAAAGGTGCATAAACACCGAAGCCTACAGCCCACTCGTCGTTGAGCTTGTTAGTGTAAAAGCCCATAGGCACCGCAGTGAACGGAACCATGTCGCCTTTATTGGTGCCGGAGATACTGCCTCGGGCATCCTTGATGTCGGTCGAAGCGTCGATCACGGCGATACCGCCAGTCACTTGCTGGCCGCTCAGGCGGGACATACCGGCAGGGTTACCAAAAACGGTACTTGCATCGTCGGCAGAAGATGAACGACCTGCGAAACCGGTCCCCATACCGCTTACGCTTTGTTCGTTAAGTGCGAAGCCACTAGCGAAAATCTGGCTGGAAGCCAAAGTGACAGCGAGGCCAAGTGTGGTCTTGAGCATTACTTTTTTCATTATTAGAACTCCTTATGATCACCGGACGAAAACTACCAACATTTTTGTGGAAGCGCTATAGGCTAAATCGCAGAAGATAGCGATGTTTTGTAGGACAATCCGACCGGTTTCAGGCTTTTTGCAGATTATTGCAAGTGATGGAAATCTCAAGCCACTTGGTTGAGAGGTGTAACGCAGGTGCGCCAAGCATGGGCGAAATCTCGCAAACGTCCATGTGGCTCAAAGGCTTGGCGCCAAATTCTTGCCATGCCCAGCAGGTCATCTGCTGAGGGGATGGCTATTTTTTGCTGTTCGATCAGCAGCCAGGCAATGGCTGTGGCGTACCGCAAATTAACCGTGAGCTCCAGGTGAGGGCTGCACAGGAATGCATGCTGACTGGCCAGTCCACGTACCAGGCTCGCCAGGTCCGGGTCGTGGGCCAGGTACTGATCCCACAGGGCGGTATGGCGAGGTTCGCGTATGCAGTAGAGCCCGTGACCATGACGATCATGCAGGGCCGAGCCTAAATTTGACTGGCTGGCTGCAATACCCAGCAACAAAGCTTCTGCATCCGGGTTGTCCTGCCCCAGATACAGAAGCGTTGGTCGAATCACGTAATGGCTCAACTCCCTGGCGGCGATACCCATAAAGTCCTCGAGGCCCGAAATGACCAGCGATACCCCATGGCTTGGCAGCTGTGAATCGAAAGGGTTCGCTGGAAGCGGAACGTACCGCTCAAGTTGAAGTGTAGTGTCATATCTTTGCTGTAACGGCCTGTTTTTAAAACATTTAAAGCTTCGGGCCGTTGGCTATATATCCGCAAGGACTTAAGCGATGCCGAATGTTTCTTAAATAGAAGGCAACAAAAAGCCCTGCGGATCAGGCAGGGCTTGTTGTGTAACGCTCAAGCTTTCAGGCGATAAGGGCCTGACGAGTACGCTCGATCACAGCTTGCAGGGGTTCTGCGCTGGAGTATTGGTCAGGGTACAGGCGCTCGCTGTGACGCGCGATGCCGTGTTCGTTGACCAGGGTGAAGCTGAAGCATCCTTTGCGAGCGGCCATAATCAGGCAGTTCATTGGAGCAAAGGCGTTGGTTAGGGTGCGAATGGCATCCTGAGTATGGATTTGAGTAGACATAGTTATTAGGTGTTCCTACAAATGACACGGATTCAGATCCGTGCTGCGTTAAAACGTTCCAGTGACGTCGAGCCATTCTTTGGCTGGACGAAGAACCTGACTGGAACAAAGCCGCCAGTTGGAGCGCATTAATTATGTGGCGCTTGGGCTGGCAGGTAGGTACTTAGGAGGGCAGGCAATCACAACTGGAGCTAAGGTTCCGTGCTCCGGGTGAAGATCCTGATCAATTTGCAGGTTGGTTCGGTCAGAGTAAAAGAACTTCGCGATACCCTGTGCGTTTGTGCAAAGGCCGTATCGTCGCAAGTTTTACCTGGAAACCATCTAGGGGGTCGATCCCGTTTTGTCAGCGCTGCTTTGCTTTACGCAAGGTGGCTGGGAGGATTTGTTCGGCCCGAATTGACTTTCAGCTTGGTACTAACGCTGCGGATACTAACGGCTTGAAATGTTAAACGCAAGTGTGCTAGAAAAAATACTTTCTGTAGCCTTGGTTCAAGATGGGATAAATCATCTGGCCGCAGCGTGATCAGGTAGCGTTTTTGTTTGGTAGTAGTACATTTTTGGGAGTTTTCCTGGGGGCGTAAAGCTTGGATTGTTGCCCAAATATCTGCAAAACATCGCTCTGTCGCGGTGCGCTGGCCGACAGGTTGTGCTCTTTAAAGGCCCGAATTCCTGCTCTGAATGTGAACTTGTGCACATTTGCAGTGCTGCGGGCAAAATCAGCGCAGATACCCGTGTGTTCGTCCTCCTAGCCTGTCTGGTAAATTTAAGTCAATGAAAAACATCGTTTTTTTTAATTGGTGAAAAAATCGACAGTTTGACCCGAGGCCCCGTAGGGTGGGCCTTTGCGGGGGTTAAACTTGGGTTGTCCACTGACTTATCCACAGGATCTGTGGATTGTCCCGAGCGCTTGCTCTAGATCAAGGGTGTAGACTTTTTTCGACTTTACCCAAAGAAAAAAAGGAGTAGAGTGGCGCGCCTTCTGTTCTGCCCACAGTGTCGTATGAAGTTCCGCACAGCTACTTCCTCTGTTACTCGCTCAAATACCTCCAATGATGCCCCCAAGCGCTTTTCTTTGCGGGTGGCTATCTGGTTGCTGGATAACCCGCGTCTGGGTGCCAACCCAAGCATCCAGCACGTTGCCGGACATTTGCTCAAACAGCCCGCGCGCCAGGGTGTCGTGCTGGCCCAGAGCCGATTGGGGCAATTGATGTGCCGTGAATGCGGCAGCGCCCGTGATCAGCGTATCGGCCATGAACTGTTGCGTCAGGCCGCCCGTGCTGGTGATCGTCTGGCACAGCAGGAACTGAACAAGACCGAAGACTGAACTGTCTTCGGTGCCGTCTGTTGAGTACCCTTGATCTTTTACCTCGCGTGGAGGGGTTATGGCCCTGGATCTGAGCAGTCTGTTGCTTGGCTTGGCAGTAGCAGGTGTGCCATTGCTGGCGCTTGTCTGGCAGTTGCAACGCCGTGCCAGCGGTCATCATGCTGAGCTTGCGTTGATCGGTGAGCGCTTGAGTACGGCTCAGTTGGCCCAGGAAGGCCTGAGTGCCCAACTGGATGCCTGTCGCGATGAGATCAGTGATCTTGGGCATGCCAATGCAGCCAAGCAGGCAGAGCTGGCCGCGCTGCGTCGAGAGGTCGAGTTGTTGCAGGTTGAGCGCGATAATGGGCGCGATGCAGCTCACGCCTGGAACCTGGAGCGCAATCAAAAAGAAGTCGAGCTGCGTCGCCTGGATGCCCATGCGTCTGCGCTGGCTGCCGAGTTGCGCGAGCAGCAAGACAGCCATCAGCAGCGACTCAATGACCTGCAGGGTTCACGTGATGAACTGCGGGCTCAATTTGCCGAGCTGGCGGGCAAGATCTTCGATGAGCGCGAGCAGCGTTTTGCGGAGACGAGTAATGAACGCCTTGGACAACTGCTCGATCCGCTGAAAGAGCGCATCCAGTCGTTTGAAAAGCGTGTTGAAGAGAGTTATCAGCAGGAGTCGCGAGAGCGTTTCTCCCTCGGCAAAGAGCTGGAGCGCTTGCAGCAACTGAATCTGCGATTGAGTGATGAGGCGACCAACCTGACTCGCGCCCTGAAAGGCCAGAAAACCCAGGGCAACTGGGGTGAGTTGATTCTGGAACGGGTGCTGGAGCACGCAGGGCTTGAGAAAGGCCGTGAATATCAGACCCAGGTGAGCCTCAAGGGCCCCGACGGCGAGCGTTTCCAACCAGATGTGCTGATCATGTTGCCGGGTGACAAGCAGGTTGTAGTCGATTCCAAGGTTAGCCTGACGGCGTATCAACAATATGTAGCCGCAGATGACGACGTGATTGGGCAGGCGGCACTCAAGCAGCACGTGCTGTCGCTGCGCAATCATGTAAAGGGCCTGGCCGGCAAAGACTACAAGCGTCTGGAAGGGCTCCACAGTCTGGATTTCGTCTTGTTGTTCGTACCGATCGAGGCGGCATTTTCGGCGGCGTTGCAAGCCGAGCCGAACCTGTTCCAGGAAGCTTTTGATCGTCATATCGTGATCGTCAGCCCCACCACCCTGCTTGCCACCTTGCGAGTGATCGACAGCCTCTGGAAGCAGGAGCGTCAAGGCCAGAATGCCCGTGAAATTGCCGAGCGCGCCGGTTGGCTGTACGACAAATTCGTATTGTTTATTCAGGATCTGGATGAGGTAGGCAATCGCCTTCAGCAGTTGGACAAAGCCTACAGTTCAGCACGAAACAAGCTGACTGAAGGGCGAGGCAATCTGGTCAGCCGCAGCGAGCAGCTCAGGTTGCTGGGCGCTCGGGCCAGTAAAAGCTTGCCTGCCGATTTGCTGGAGCGAGCCATGACCGACGCTGATGGCGTGGCGCATCCTGCGGAGTAAGGCAAGCGCCCTTTCTGTCAAAGCGGCACATGCCTGCTCAGCAATGCTCTCAGAACCGCAGGCTTTACCGGCTTGGGCAGGTATTCAAGGCCTGCGGCATGCACCTCGGCAATCATCTCAGGGCGGCCATCGGCACTGATCACCACGCCGGGCACTGGTTCGCCCAATTGTGCCCGCAGCCAGCCCATCAGTTCTGTACCGACCTCGCCGTCATCCAGGTGGTAGTCAACCAATATCAGTTGCGGGCGCACGCCCTCGTTAAGCAGTGCCGCGCACTCTTCGCGGTTGCGTGCGGTCCAGACACGGCAGCCCCATCGAGTAAGCAGGCTCTGCATGCCGATCAGGATGCTGTCTTCATTATCGATACACAGCACCTGGGCGCCTGTCAGAGGTTGGCCATTCTGCTCGACGACGACGGGCTGCGGTGAGGCCTGGCTCTTTGCCATCGGCACGCGGACGCTGAACACGCTGCCAAAACCGGGCCATGAGCGCACTTGCAGGGTGTGGCCGAGCACCTGGCACAAGCCGTCGGCAATCGCCAGGCCCAGGCCCAGGCCTTTTTCGGCACGGGTCTGGTGGCTGTCGAGGCGTTTGAACTCTTCAAAAATGACCTGCAGTTTGTCTGCCGGGATGCCCGGTCCTCGGTCCCACACCTCAAGGCACAGTTCGCCGCCGCGTCGCCGTACGCCCAGCAACACAGGGCCTTTGGCGTAGCGAAAGGCGTTTGTCAGGAAGTTCTGCAAGATGCGGCGCAGTAACTTGATGTCGCTGTTGATCCGTACACGGCTGCCGCGAACTCTGAAGTTCAAGCCCTGTTCCTGTGCCTGGGCGGTGAACTCATTGCCCAGGGTTTCAAACAGATCGTTAATGGCGAAAGGCTTGATGTCGGGGGTGATCTTGCCGTTTTCCAGGCGCGAAATGTCCAGCAGGTCGCTGATCAGGTCTTCTGCGGAGCGCAATGAACTGTCCAGATGCTGCACCAGCTTCTGGGCATCCGCGCTCAAGCCATCTTCCTGATGAGAGAGGGCGGCCGAGAACAGTCGTGCGGCGTTCATCGGCTGCATCAGGTCATGGCTGACGGCAGCCAGGAACCGGGTTTTGGACTGGCTGGCAGTTTCGGCCACGCCTTTGGCTTCGGTCAGCGCCTGATTCAACTGCGACAGTTCAAATGTTCGCTCGGCCACCCTTTGCTCCAGGCCCTCATTGGCCTCGGTCAAGGCCTGTTCGGCTTCGCGGAACGCGGTGATGTCGGTAAAACTCATCACGAAACCGCCGCCCGGCATGGGGTTGCCGATCAGTTCAATCACACGGCCATTGGGAAACAGGCGTTCAGACGTGTGCGCCCGACCCTGACGCATCCAGTGCAGGCGACGGGCCACATGAACTTCAGCTTCGCCGGGGCCGCACAGGCCCCGTTCTGCATTGTGACGAATGATGTCTGCAATCGGGCGGCCTACGCTGATTAACCCGTCGGGGTAGTCGAACAGCTCAAGATAGCGGCGATTCCAGGCCACCAGTTTGAGTGACTGGTCGACTACGCTGATGCCCTGAGTAATGTTTTCAATCGCGCCCTGAAGCAGCGCGCGGTTGAACTGCAGCACTTCCGAAGCTTCATCGGCAATGCGTACCACGTCCTCCAGTTGCATTTCCCGGCCTTCAATGGCCGCTTTTACGACCGCGCGAGTAGATGACGCGCCAAGTACCCCGGCCAGAAGCCGTTCTGTGTGGGCGATCCACTCGCCGTTGGCGTTCTGGTTGGGGTTGAAGCCCTTGCCCTGACGGTACGCGAAGCGAATAAAGCTCTGGTGGGCGCGTTCTTCGCCGACAAAACGTGCCGCGAGGGCGAGCAGGTCGTTGACCTGTACCGAGAGCATGGAGCGGCCACTGGGGTGGCTGCTCAACTCCTGGCCGATAAAACGCCCGGCCTGCCAGTGCTCTGACACCCGGGTGCGCGACAGCACCGAGACCCAGGCGAACAGGGTGAAGTTGCCGGCCAGCGACAGCACCACGCCTTGGGTCAGCGGGGTGATGGACAGGCCCAGCGGGTTGCTGTGCAGCCACGCCAGCCCCGGGAAGTGGCTCAGATGCCAGCCAAAGCTATGGGCGATGATCGGCAGCACCAGGGTGTAAAACCAGATAAAGGTGCCTGTGGCCAGCCCGGCAAAAACCCCCCGGCGGTTGGCTTGCTTCCAGTACAGGGCGCCGAGCATGGCCGGGGCCAGTTGAGTGACGGCAGCGAAAGCGATCTGGCCAATGGTGGCAAGGCTGGCGGTCGAACCCAGCAAGCGGTAGCTGACATAGGCCAGCAGTAAAATCACCACAATCGATACGCGCCGGACCGAGAGCATCCAGTGGCGGAACACTTCGAACGGGCGCTCGGCGTTTTTGTGTCGCAGTAGCCACGGCAGGAGCATGTCGTTGGAGACCATGGTCGACAGCGCGACACTGGCAACGATCACCATGCCGGTAGCAGCCGATGCCCCCCCAATAAATGCCAGCAATGCCAGTGCCGGGTGAGCCTGGGCCAGCGGCAGGCTGATCACGAACGAGTCGGGCAATACTGAGCTGGGCAGCAACATTTGCCCGGCCAGGGCAATCGGCACCACAAACAGGCCCGCGAGAATCAGGTAGGCCGGAAACACCCATTTGGCCAGTTGCAGGTCTTGGGGCTCGATGTTTTCAACCACCGTGACGTGGAACTGTCGGGGCAGGCAAATGATCGCCATCATGGCCACGCCGGTCTGGACCACCATCGAAGGCCAATTGATGGTTTCCTTCCAGTACTGCTCAAGTCGCGGCGCTAGCATCGCCTGGTTGAACAGGTCGTCGAAACCGTCATACAGGCCATAAGTCACAAAGGCGCCTACCGCGAGAAAGGCGAACAGTTTGACCAGCGACTCAAAGGCAATGGCCAGCACCATGCCCCGGTGGTGTTCTGTGGCGTCGAGGTTGCGCGTGCCAAACAAGATAGTGAACAGCGCCAGCACCAGCGTCACGATCAGTGCCGTGTCCTCGACCCGGGAGCCGGTGGCGTCGGCGCCAGCCCCGATCAGCAGGTTAACCCCGAGCACAATACCTTTGAGTTGCAGGGCGATATAAGGCAGCACTCCCACCAGGCAGATCAGTGCCACCACAATCGCCAGCGACTGGGATTTGCCGTAGCGGGCGGCGATAAAGTCGGCAATGGAAGTGATGTTCTCCTGCTTGCTGATCATCACCATCTTTTGCAGTACCCAGGGCGCGCATACCAGTAGCAGCACAGGTCCCAGGTAAATCGGCAAGAACGCCCAGAGCTG
Organism: Pseudomonas sp. NKUCC02_KPG; assembly: GCF_019345465.1. Taxonomy (GTDB): domain Bacteria; phylum Pseudomonadota; class Gammaproteobacteria; order Pseudomonadales; family Pseudomonadaceae; genus Aquipseudomonas. The sequence continues at coordinate 42,751 of NZ_JAHKRC010000001.1, read as the reverse complement.
CTCGGCAGCCTGACCAACGGCGCCGAAGAAGGTCCAACTGGTGCAGTACACGGCCAGCGACAGGCTATACACCCACGCGCGAACCCGCGGCGGCAGCGGTTTGCTGCGCCGGTCACCATAAAAGGCAATGGCGAACATGATGGCCATATAGGCGAGGGCGACGGCGGCGATAAGCCCGCTGGACAACGACATGAACACTCCTGAACGTGTAAGACCCGAGCAATCCGGCTGCGGGAAGCTAGTCTCGCATGATGTTCGGAGCGCGTCAGTGTCGACCATGGTCTGAGCGTGGTCAGGTGTCGCAGAGGTTGAGATGGTGCAGAAAAGCTATATATAGGAAAAACAGATAACAGTTAGAGAAATTACCAGTTATATAGATATTCGATTTGGTTCTACTCTAGTCCTACCTCACTTGAGGAACAGGAGGAACCCATGACTTGCCCTAACAAAGCCAATGCCGGTTTTCGGCCATTCAGCCACTTGCAGCACCCTCGCGAAGTGATCCGCCAGTTCACTCCGAACTGGTTTGCCGCGACCATGGGTACGGGGGTGTTGGCGTTGGCCCTGGCCCAGTTGCCGGTTCATATCCCTGGCCTGCGTGCCTTTGCCGAGGGGCTATGGCTGTTCAATATCGGTTTGTTCATCCTGTTCAGCGTGCTGTATGGCGCGCGCTGGATGCTTTACTTCGACGAGGCGCGACGTATTTTCGGGCACTCCACGGTGTCGATGTTCTTCGGCACCATCCCTATGGGCCTGGCGACCATCATTAACGGCTTTCTGGTGTTCGGCGTGCCGCGCTGGGGCAGCGAGATGGTGCAGGTGGCCGAGGTGCTGTGGTGGATTGATGTGGCCATGGCTCTGGGCTGCGGCGTGCTGATCCCTTATCTGATGTTTACCCGCCAGGATCACAGCATCGACCAGATGACCGCTGTCTGGCTGTTGCCGGTAGTCGCAGCAGAGGTCGCGGCGGCCAGTGGCGGGCTGTTGGCGCCCTATCTGACGGATACCGCAGCGCAGTTCCATGTGCTGATTACCAGCTATGTGCTGTGGGCATTTTCGGTACCAGTAGCGTTCAGTATTTTGACCATTTTGATCCTGCGCATGGCGCTGCATAAGTTGCCCCACGAGAGCATGGCGGCTTCCAGCTGGCTGGCCTTGGGGCCCATTGGCACGGGCGCCCTGGGCCTGTTGCTGCTGGGGGCCGATGCTCCGGCGATTTTTGCCGCCCATGGCCTGGCGCGGATCGGTGAAATTGCGGAAGGTCTGGGGCTGATCTCCGGGGTTATTTTGTGGGGCGTTGGCTTGTGGTGGATCGTTATCGCGGCGCTGATCACGATTCGTTACTTCCGCTCGGGTATCCCGTTCAATCTGGGGTGGTGGGGCTTTACCTTCCCGCTGGGCGTGTACTCGCTGGCCACCTTGCGCCTGGGCAGCATGTTGCAGCTGACCTTCTTAGATGTGGCCGGTTGTGTGCTGGTGGTGGCGCTGGCGCTGATGTGGCTGCTGGTAGGGACTCGCACGGTGCAAGGCGCTTATCGTGGTGAGCTATTTGTGTCGCCGTGTATTGCAGGCTTGAAGAAGTGAGACTTGTGCTCGGGTTCTGTGGGGAAACGCTGAAAAAGGTGTAGCCGCAAACAGAACCCGAGCAAGGTTGTGTCCTGAGTGTTACAACGGCCCTCCAAAGAGAAAGCCTATCAGCGCAACGTGAGTACATGGACGATGAGCCACCCCTCGCAATTCAGTTTGCTAAGCAAGCGCCGCTTCCTGCCTTTCTTCGTGACCCAGTCCCTGGGCGCTCTCAATGACAACCTGTTCAAGCAATCCCTGATTCTGGCCATCCTTTATAAGTTGAACATCGAGGGTGATCGGGGAATTTGGGTCAACCTCTGTGCGCTGCTCTTCATCGTGCCGTTTTTTCTGTTCTCGGCGCTGGCTGGTCAGTTCGGTGAAAAATACCCCAAGGACCGCCTGATTCGTCTGATCAAGTTGGGTGAGATTGCGATCATGATCGTCGCGGCCATAGGGTTTGCCTTCGATCATCTGGTCCTGATGTTGATTGCCTTGTTTGCAATGGGCACACATTCGGCACTGTTCGGGCCGGTGAAGTATTCGATCCTGCCGCAAACCCTGCGTGAAGAAGAGTTGGTCGGGGGGAATGGCCTGGTCGAGATGGGCACTTTTCTGTCGATTCTGGCGGGGACCATAGGGGCCGGGATCATGCTGTCGTCGAGCAATTACACCGTGGTTGTTTCAGGGGTGATCATTGCCGTGGCGGTGCTGGGCTATGTGGCCAGCCGTGGTATTCCGGCCGCGCCGGCGGATACACCACAACTGCGGCTGAACTGGAATATCTTCAGCGAATCATGGGCGACGTTGCGCATGGGGCTAAATCAGACCCCAGCCGTGTCGCGTTCTGTAGTGGGGAACTCGTGGTTCTGGTTTGTCGGTGCGATTTACCTGACGCAGATCCCGGCCTATGCTAAAGACTGGCTGTATGGCGACGAGACCGTGGTGACGTTGATCCTCACGGTATTCTCGGTGGGCATCGCTCTGGGATCGCTGCTGTGCGAGAAACTGTCGGGGCGCAAGGTCGAGATTGGTCTGGTGCCCTTCGGCTCATTTGGCCTGACAGTCTTCGGTCTGCTGCTGTGGTGGCATTCGGGGCAGATGCCGCAAAACATTCAGGCCAACGATTGGCTGGGGGTGCTGGGGTTCAGCCAGGCCTGGTGGGTGCTGTTCGATATTCTCGGGCTGGGGGTGTTTGGTGGTTTCTATATAGTGCCGCTGTACGCACTGATTCAGTCGCGTACCTCGGAAAGTGAGCGGGCGCGGGTCATTGCCGCCAACAACATTCTCAATGCGCTGTTTATGGTGGTGTCGGCGCTCGTCACCATCCTGTTGCTCAGTGTGGCCAAGCTGACGATTCCCGAGTTGTTTCTCGTGGTGTCGTTGATGAATATCGCGGTCAACACTTACATTTTCAAAATCGTTCCTGAATTCAGCATGCGTTTCATGATCTGGCTGTTGAGCCATTCCATGTACCGCGTGCAGCACAAACATCTGGAACTGATCCCCGATGAGGGGGCGGCATTGTTGGTCTGCAACCATGTGTCATTTGTAGATGCCTTGCTGATAGGCGGGGCGGTACGTCGTCCAATTCGCTTTGTGATGTATTACAAAATCTACAATCTGCCGGTGCTCAACTTTATCTTCCGCACTGCAGGCACGATTCCCATTGCCGGGCGTGCTGAAGACGAAGCTATTTATGAGAAGGCGTTCGACAAGATTGCCCAGTATCTGAACGATGGCGAACTGGTGTGCATCTTCCCGGAGGGCAAACTCACCACGGATGGGCAGATCAATGAATTCAAGGCGGGAGTGAGGCACATTCTGGAGCGCACGCCGGTGCCGGTGATTCCGATGGCGTTGCAGGGGTTGTGGGGCAGCTTTTTCAGTCGCGACCCGAACAAGGGTTTTTTCCATCGACTGTGGTCGCGGGTAACGCTGGTTGCCGGTACACCGATAGCGCCTGGTGACGCCACGCAAAAACTGTTGCGTGAACGGGTGATGGCGTTGCGCGGGGCGGTCAAATAGGGAACGCAAATGTGGGAGCGGGCTTGCTCGCGATGCAGGCGCTGCGGTTCTTCATTAAAACCGCGTCGATCGCCATCGCGAGCAAGTCCGCTCCCACCGTTTATTGTGTTATGCGCTGATTTTTAGACCTACCAGGCCAGCAATGATCAGTGCAACACTGGCCAGTCGGAACAGCGCCATCGATTCACCAAACAGGATGATTCCTGCGATGACCGTACCGACTGCGCCGACACCCGTCCAGATTGCGTAGGCAGTGCCCAGTGGCAGTTCTTTCATGGCCAGGCCCAGCAAGCCAAGGCTGATAATCATGGCGCCGACGGTCAGGGTTGTAGGTAGCGGGCGGGTAAAGCCTTCGGTGTATTTCAGGCCGACGGCCCAGCCAACTTCAAACAGGCCGGCGAAAAACAGAATGATCCAGGACATGGTTATCTCCATCAACTGACGGGGTCGTCCCCAGAATAATCACTCGATGAGTCGCGAGGTCGTCCTCGCAGTGCGCAGTATATTGCACATGATTATTCCGTCAGGCAACCCCGAAATTTCACTCAGTTGCAGCCTTGGCTGCTGCCAGGCGATCTTCTTTCTCGCTCATGCGACGGAAATACGTCGACAGCAACGCCCCCGAAATGTTGTGCCATACACTGAACAGCGCGCTGGGTACGGCCGCCAGCGGTGAGAAGTGTGCGCTGGCCAGTGCCGCGCCCAGCCCGGAGTTCTGCATACCGACTTCCAGGGCCAGAGATTTACGCTGGGCCAGCGGCAGCTTGAACAGACGACCGGTAAAGTAGCCGAGCAAATAGCCGAAGCTGTTATGCAGCATGACCACGGCCATGATCAGCAATCCTGACTTGGCGATCTGAGCCTGACTGGCCGCTACGACGGCGGCGACGATGATCACAATGCTGACCACCGAGACCAGGGGCAGTACGTCGACGGCAAAGCGCACCCGTGCGCCGAGCAGGCGTTGGGCCAGTACCCCCAGCACGATGGGTAACAGCACAACTTGCAGGATCGACCAGAACAACTCCATAAATGAAACCGGCAACCAGGCGGAAGCCAGCAACCAGATGAGCGCCGGGGTCAGCAATGGTGCGAGGAGGGTGGTCACGGCGGCAATCGCAACAGACAGTGCAAGATCGCCGCGTGCCAGCCAGGTCATGACGTTGGACGATGTGCCGCTTGGGCAGCAGCCGACCAGAATCACGCCAACGGCGATTTCGGGTGGCAAGTGGAACACTTGGCAGAGCAACCACGCCACGCCGGGCATGATCACGAAATGAGCGACCACGCCCAGTGCCACGCGCCACGGATGGCGGGCGACTTCGGCGAAGTCTTCGAGTTTGAGTGTCAGCCCCATACCGAACATCACGACACCCAACAGGGGCACGATGTAGCCTTTAAGGCCGACAAACCAGGCAGGTTCAAGAAACGCCAGCACGGCGAAAATCAGCACCCAGTAAGCAAAGGTATTACCGACAAAGCGGCTTAAAGCAGCAAGTGCGCGCATGGTGGTCCTTTTTATAGTTGTGTTGAACCTGTAGTCGCTGCCGCAGGCTGCGATGGTTGCGAAGCGACACCCCGCTTCCATTTATAGAAAGCGAAGGTCCTTCGGCCCTTTTCGCAGCCTTCGGCAGCTGCTACGGGAGGAGAGCTATTAGATCCCTTGTGGAATCTCTTCGCCGCCCAATGCTTCGAACAGCTGCGGCAAGAACTCGCCGAAGGTCAGCATCATCAGGGTGAAGCTGGCGTCCTGCTGGCCCAGGTCGTCGTCACCGCCGTCCTGTTCAGCCTGGTCTTGCAGCAAGTCTTCGAACTTGAGGCGTTTGACCACCAGTTTGTCGTCCAGCACGAACGACAGTTTGTCCTGCCACGCCAGCGACAGTTGGGTAACCACTTTACCGGTGCTCAAGTGCAGCTGGATTTCGTCGCTGGTCAGGTCCTGACGCTTGCAGCGAATGATGCCGCCGTCTTCATGGGTATCGCGCAGCTCGCATTCGTCGAGGACGAAGAAGTTGTCGGCGGCTTTTTGGGTCTTGACCCATTCGGTCATGACGGCGCTAGGTGCGATTTTGACTGCGAGAGGGCGAACGGGCAGCGAGCCGATCACTTCACGCAAGGTAGACAGCAGGTCTTCGGCGCGTTTTGGGCTTGAAGCATTGACCAGGATCAGGCCCTGCTTGGGAGCGATGGCGGCAAAGGTCGCCGAGCGGCGAATAAAGGCACGCGGCAGAAAAGCCTGGATAATTTCATCCTTGAGCTGATCGCGCTCCTTCTTGTAGACCTTGCGCATTTGCTCGGCTTCGATCTCTTCGACCTTCTCCTTCAAAGCATCACGTACAACGCTGCTTGGCAGGATACGTTCTTCTTTACGGGCGGCGATCAGCAGGAAGTCCTGGCTGACGTGAACCAGTGGCGCGTCTTCGCCTTTGCCGAACGGGGCAACGAAACCGTAGGTGGCTACTTCCTGGCTTGAACACGGGCGGGCCAATTTGGTGGCCAGTGCAGTTTCCAGCACCTGCGCATCAAAAGGCAGATCTTGGGTCAGGCGATAGATAAGCAGGTTTTTGAACCACATGGGGTGAATCACTCCTTTATACAAAGACGCATTATTCGCTTGATAGCCTTAATAGGCCAACCCTGCGCTAAGCCTTTGTCACCGTTAGAAAAATTATTTTAAAAAGTGCTTGCCAGACTATAGGTCGCTACGTAGAATGCGCGCCACACCGAGAGTGAAAGGGTGATTAGCTCAGCTGGGAGAGCATCTGCCTTACAAGCAGAGGGTCGGCGGTTCGATCCCGTCATCACCCACCATTCGCTCACAGTGTTACGCGCAGCGGTAGTTCAGTCGGTTAGAATACCGGCCTGTCACGCCGGGGGTCGCGGGTTCGAGTCCCGTCCGCTGCGCCATTTTTTGTACCACAAGCCCCTTGAACGCTTGTGGTTGGGCAAGCTCGCTGAATGCAGGCTTTCCTGAAAGGCTTCGATTTTGCAGTTCGCTGCAAAATCAAAGATGCAGGGCGTTGGAAACGGAAGTTTTTACCGGGTTTTGAAAAAAACTTGAATAAAAACAACCACTTACACAAAAAGTGTGAGAGAATGCGCCCCGCAACGAAAGTGAAGTAAAGGGTGATTAGCTCAGCTGGGAGAGCATCTGCCTTACAAGCAGAGGGTCGGCGGTTCGATCCCGTCATCACCCACCACTTACTTTCAATGTTACGCGCAGCGGTAGTTCAGTCGGTTAGAATACCGGCCTGTCACGCCGGGGGTCGCGGGTTCGAGTCCCGTCCGCTGCGCCATATTTTGAACACAAGCCCCTTGAACGCTTGTGATCAGCAAGAAGCCTGCCTAGTGCAGGCTTTTTTGTGCGCGTGTGTTTTTGTTGACGGTCAAAAACCCGTAGCAGCAGCCTCGTTCCTTCGGCAGTTGCTACGGTAACGCTTTTATCGTCTAGAAATCCCAGCGCGTTGTCACCATGACGTTGCGCGGGTCTCCGTAGTACGACGAGTTGTAAAAACCGATGTTGGTGTAATACGCCTTGTCGAACACGTTGTTGAGGTTGACGGTAGCCGAGAGGTTTTTTGAAATCTGATAGCGCGCCATCAAATCAACCAGCCAGTACGGATCCTGGGAGAATTTTTCCTCGACGCCGCCTTTGTTCCAGTTGGTCAGCACCTGCCAGCCCGTGCTTTGCCACCGAACGCCGCCGCCCAGGGTCAATTTGTCGAGATCACCGGTCAGCTTGTAGCTGGTATACAGGTTGATCTGGTCCTCAGGCTCCCATGTCGAAACCTTTTTCCCGCTCTGGTCACGCACCACCTTGTGTGTGTAGCCCGCCTGCAACTGCCAACCCGGCATCAGCTCCCCGGAGATTTCTGCTTCGTAACCCTTGGTCGTGGCTTTGATGCCTTTATAGGCGTAGTCAATGTCCGGGTTGGTTGGATTGCCGTTGTAGGCCGTATCTGCTTCAGGGCGGTTGTCCTGATGCACTTCGAAATACGCGAGGCTTGAGTTCAGGCGACCATCAAAGAATTCGCCTTTCAGCCCCAGCTCGTAGTTGGTGCCTTCATCGGGTTCAAGCATCTTGTTGTCGCGATTGCGGTAGTACGACTGTGGCAAGAAGATTTCTGTATAGCTGGTGTAGGCAGAAATAGTGTCGTTGATGTCGTAGATCAAGGCGGCATATGGGAGCACTTTGCCAGTGTCTTTGGCGTGGCTGGTACCAGTCAGTGTGTAGTTGGCCACTCGGGTGCCCAGCATCAGCTTCAAGTCGTCTGTCAGGCTGAAGCGGCCGGTCATGTAGGTGCCGACCTGGCGCGTGGTTTCATCATTGTATGAAGTCACGTTGCGCCAGTCCGGTTCCGGCGCGTCGCCTTTCCAGTTGTAGTAGTCGTAGGCGTTGTTGCCCATGTTGGCATTGGTGTAATCCTTGCCGGTCCAATGGGATCTGGATACCGAGCCGCCGACCACCAGTTCGTGCTCGCGCCCCAGCAGGCTGAAAGGGCCGGTGGCAAAAAGGTCGCCGCTGTCGCTGACGTATTCGCCGGTGTACTTGCGTGCAAGGATCGGCGCCAGGCCGGTGGTGGCGTCCGGGTCGAGCAGTGCGCCCAGTGGAGCGTTATAGCCGTTGATCTGGTGGTTGTACTGCCCTTTGACGACCCAGCCATTGTCGAAATTGTGTTCCAGGGTCGAGAACACGGTTCGGGTGTACTGCTTCCAGCTGCTCCACTTGGTACCGTTGTTGAACGAACGTGGGGTGCTGATGCGATCTCCGTTGGAGTTGAACAGCGATGCGCTGCCCGACCAGCTGGAGCCTTTTGGGTTGTTGTCCTGATAGTCGGCGCCAAGTGTCAGCAGGGTGTCAGGGCTCAGATCTACCTCAAGAATCCCGTAGTAGACCTCGCTGTCGCGCTTGTAATGGTCCATGAACGAGTGTTTGTCCTGATAGGCCGCCACAGCCCGGCCACGGACATTGCCGCTCTCGGTCAAAGGGCCGCTGACATCGATCTCGGAGCGGTAGTTGTTCCAGGAGCCAGCGCCTACGTCGATGTGTGCCTTGAATTCCCGGGTGGGTTTTTTACGCACCATATTGATCGTGCCGCCCGGCCCGCCAGCGCCGGTGAGCAGTCCGGTTGCCCCCTTGAGGATCTCGACCCGGTCATAGATCGCGGTGTCGGTCAGTGTGTGCCCGGCAGAATATTGCGGGTCTTGCAGAATAGGGATGCCATCGTATTGAAAGTTCTTGATCGCAAAGCCGCGGGAGTAATAGCTGGTGCGATCACTGTCGTAGGTGGCCACGGTGATGCCGGGGGTGTGGCGCATCACATCATCGATCGAGTTGAGGCCAAAGTCGTCCATTGCCTGGCGCGTCACTACGGAAATCGACTGCGGTGTTTCTCGCGGTGTCAGCACCATGCGTGTTGCGGTGGCGATGGAGCCTGGGGTGTAGGAACCGGAACCTTCGGTAATAGTGCCCAGCTGATTGGCGCTGACCTGTGTGGCGCCCAACTCCAGCGAGCCGCCTGCAGCCGGTAGAGCGTCGAGCATATAGCCATTGGCGCTTTTAACCGCGGTGTAGCCGCTGCCACGCAACAATGCTTCGAATCCGCTTTGTTCGTTGTAGGCGCCATGCAGGCCGGGAGTCGACAGGCCTTCCAGGTTGCTTGACTGAAAAATGATTGCCACACCGGCCTGTTGCGCGAAGCGATTGAGCGCGTTGCTCAGCGGGCCGGCTGGAATGTCATAGGTTTGCACGGCCGCCGATTGTGCCTGAGCGGTCGAGGTGCAGAGCACTCCGGTCGCCGAGGCGACAATCAAGTGAATTGCCAGGGCCAGCGGCGTGCAGGTACGCGGGCCAAAGCGCCCGCGCAGGTTGGAGGAAGTCAGCATGGAAAGCGCAGTCCTTTATGAGTCGTTGTACCTACCTTGACGGCTGACTCGGGAAAAGCGGAACGAATGGGAATTATTATTTTTTAGGCGGCTGCAGCTGGCTGATCACAATGAGCCACGGGGTGTAGTTCTTTATCTGCAGGGGCAGGGTTTCGGCGATCAGTTGCAGTGCCTGATCGGTATCGTCCAGAGGCAGCACTGCCGAAACGCGCAAGCTGGCCAGGGCCTCGCGATCAAACTGGAGATGGCCCCGTCGATGCCGGGAAATTTCGTCAAGAACCTGGGGCAGGGGCTGGTTTTCAACCACCAGTTGATGGCGCTCCCAGGCTTGATTGATGCTCGCGGCAGAGACCGTTCCCGAGAGCTCGACCGAGTCGCTGCGAATCAATGCCCGGGAACCAGCACCCACTTCCAGAGTTTGCTGCTCGTTTGCGCTCTGCGCCGCGACTCTCGACTGCAACATGCTCAAGACGGTGGTATCACCCTGGCGTTTGACCACGAAGCGGGTGCCCAGTGCGCGCATGCTGCCTTGAGCCGTCTGTACGAAAAAGGGGCGGGCGCTGTCGTGCGCAACGTCGACCAGTACTTCACCCTGCAGCAATTCAATACGCCGCTCTTGACCATCGAAATGCACGTTGACCGCGCTGGTGCCGTTGAGGGTAAGGGTCGAGTTGTCGGCAAGGCGCTGGGTCTTCCAGTCGTTGGGGCCGGTGCTGATATCGGCCATCCATTGTTCGGGATAAGGGCTTTTCATGACCAGCGTGACGGGGACTGCCAGGCAGCCGGCAATCAGCAGTGCGCGCAGGACCTGCTTGCGTTGGGTTGCAGGTTTGCGCCGATTGAACCCTGCGTTGAGGGCCGCTTTTGCCGGAGCCGAGTGTTCGCGCAAGGACTGCAGGCGGTTGATCACATCCTGCATGCGCAGGGCGGCGCCAGCGTGTTTCGGGCTTTGTTGCTTCCAGCGCTCGAACTCCAGGCGCAGTGATTCACTGAAGCCTTCTTCGTGCAGGCGCAAAATCCATTCGGCGGCTTGCTCGTCTATTGTCTGGCGCGGCTCTGGCATGGCGGTTTCAGGTATCCAGGCTGTGACTGCAGTGCAGCAGGGCCTGGATCAGATACTTGCGCACCGTACGATCAGATAACCCCAGTTGTCGGGCAATCTCACACTGGGTCAGGCCGTCCAGGTAATACAGCACAAACGCCTGGCGCGCCTTGTCCTGCATGCCCTCAAGGATAAACGCTATCTGCTCGAGGGCTTCCAGGGTGGCAAGGATCTGCTCGGGTGATTGAAAGTTCTCGAGTGTTTCTGTCGTGAGGGCCAGCTCCTGGAGGTAGGCGTTCTCTATTTGTTTGCGGCGCACCTGATCGATGATCAGTCGGCGTGCCGTAGTGCTCAAGAAGGCGCGGGGCTCACGCAGAGTCGCCACCGACTCGCGGGCATTGAGAATTCGGGTGAAGGTGTCCTGTGCCAGATCCGCCGCATTGTGTGCGCAACCAAGCTTTCTGCGCAGCCAGCCAAACAGCCAGCCGTGATGTTCGCAGTACAGCTCAGTAATAGTTGCCTGGTAAGGGGGTTCACCCGAAGACATAGGACTTTGCCCAAACGTTATTGAGAATAATTACCAATTCTTAACGAAAGTCTGGGGTAAACGCAAGGTGGACGGCAGAAGATGTAGTCGCTGCCGCAGGCGGCGAGCTTTTGACTCAATCACCCAATCAAAAGCTCGCCGCCTTCGGCAGCGACTACGGGAAACGGATCAATTCTTGGCGATCAGATTGCCGGCATGCAGCCCGCATTCTTTCTGCGTGGCTTCTTCCCACCACCAGCGGCCTTCGCGCTCGTGCTGGTTGGGCAGGACCGGACGGGTGCAGGGCTCGCAGCCGATGCTGATAAAACCGCGCTCATGCAGGCTGTTGTACGGCAGTTCCAGCATGCGGATATAGCCCCAGACCTCTTCGCTGGTCATCTGTGCCAGCGGGTTGAACTTGTACAGGGTGCGTTCCGGCGTCGAGAACGCGCCGTCGATTTCCAGTGCTGCGACCTGGCTGCGAGTGCCCGGGCTCTGGTCGCGGCGCTGGCCGGTCGCCCAGGCTTTGACTGTCGACAGTTTGCGGCGCAGCGGCTCGATTTTGCGCACGCCACAGCATTCGCCATGCCCGTCCTTATAGAAGCTGAACAGGCCTTTTTCCTTCACGAACGGTTCAAGCCTGGTTTGATCCGGCGAGATCAGCTCGATCTGAATCTTGTAGTGATCGCGCACTTGCTCGATGAACCGGTAGGTCTCGGGGTGCAGGCGGCCGGTGTCGAGGCTGAAAACCTTGACGTTCTTGTTGAGTTTCCAGGCCATGTCCACCAGCACCACGTCTTCGGCGCCACTGAAGGAAATCCAGAGGTCGTCGCCAAAGTGTTCGAAGGCGAGTTTGAGTATGTCTTGCGGGGACTTGCTGGCGTATGTCGCGGCGAGTTCAGCGACGTCGAACGGATGGCTCATCAGGCGGCTTCCTACAGTAAATGGCGCTTGGCGCTCTCTAGTGACGCGATCTTAGCAAAAAGCGCGGGCTACAGGGTTCGCAGCGTATCGAGCAGTACCTTCACTTTGGTGATGGATTCCTGGTACTCGTCCTGCCAGTCGGAGTCGGCAACGATTCCGCCGCCGCCCCAGCAGCTGACCCGTCCGTCCTTGATCAGCAGGCTGCGGATTGCGATGGAGCTGTCCATTTCTCCGCGCACATCAAGGTACAGCAGTGAGCCGCAGTAAATGCTGCGGCGCGTGGGTTCCAGTTCATCGATGATTTGCATCGCGCGGATCTTCGGGGCCCCGGTAATCGAGCCGCCCGGGAAGCTGTCGCCGATCAGGTCCAGGGCGTCTTTGCCGTCAGCCAGCTCGCCGATGACGCTGCTCACCAGGTGGTGGACATTGGGATAGCTTTCGAGGGTAAACAGCTGCGGCACGCTCACTGAACCGGTACGGCACGTGCGCCCCAGGTCATTGCGCAACAGGTCGACGATCATCAGGTTTTCTGCTCGATCCTTGGGACTGGCGAGCAGTTCGGCGGCGTTCGCAGCATCTTCGGCGCTGTCTTTGCCCCGTGGGCGGGTGCCTTTGATCGGGCGCGTTTCCACATGATTGTGGCTGACACGCACAAAGCGTTCGGGGGACAGGCTCAAAATGGCGTTGCCGTCAGGCAGGCTCGCAAACCCGGAAAAAGGCGTCGGGCAGGCAGCGCGCAAAGCGCAATAGGCGGTCCAGGCATCGCCTTCGCACTGGGCGCTGAAACGTTGGGTGTAATTGACCTGGTAACAGTCGCCGGCCTGAATGTAGCGATGGATTCGGGCCAGGGCCTGCTCGTACTGGCTGGCGCTGATGTCAGGCTGCATCGGTGTTTTGAGCGAAAACGGGCCGTTGTGTAACGCTGCGGGCTGAGAGAACAGCTGGATCAGATGCTCACGCTCCAGCGGCTCGCAGCCTGGGTGAAACACCAGTTGGCTGGTGGATGCCTGATGGTCGCTGATCAGTGCCCAGGTATACAGGCCCAGTCGCGCATCTGGCAGGTTCAGGTCGTCAAGGGCGTGGGCGGGCAGCTGTTCGAGCTGTCGGCCAAAGTCGTAGCTCAAGTAGCCGATCAACCCGCCGGCAAAGGGCAGGTCGTATTCGGGCGGGAGTGTGGCATTGCCCATTTGTGTGAGGTTGTCACGCAGGCGCTGTAAGAAAGCGCGCCCTGATTCGCCGGGTTGCAGGGACAGTTCTGCCTGTGGCCGGGCACTCATCAGGTCGTAGCGTCCGCGGTCTGCGGTGGGGCGGCCACTGTCGAGCAGTACGGCGCCAGGCGCATGACGAATCACCGCGAAATAGTCAGCGGGATTGGCGAGATAGGGCAGCGGGTGTACAGAACAGGTCAACATGCGAAGCAAATCAGCCATCGGAGCGGGGTGCCGATTGTAGTCCTGTGCAGGACTGCAAATCTATGTGGCTTGTGGGAACTGTGGGAGCGGGCTTGTTCGCGATGGCGTCGATGCGGTCTGTCAGGCCAACCGAGTTGATAGCATCGCGAGCAAGTCCGCTCCCACAGGTTTTGAAACGCTTATTCGGGCTGGTGAATATGACCGAACAGTTCCTGGGCAAAGCGCACGCGCTCTTCCGGGGTTTCCTTGATGCCTTTGGCTGCCAGCTCTTCGAGGTGAGCCTCGACCGCATGGGTGCGCAGGGTCAGGCCACAGTCGTTGGCGATCTGGATATTCAGGCCCGGGCGGGCGTTGAGCTCCAGAATCAGCGGGCCTTTGTCCTGGTCAAGCACCATGTCGACACCAATGTATCCCAGGCCGCACAGCTCGTAACATCCGGCCGCCAGTTTCATGAAACCGTCCCAGTTGGGCAGTTGCACGCCATCCACCGCATTGGTGGTGTCGGGGTGTTTGCTGATGATGTTGTTCAGCCAGGTACCGCGCAGGGTCAGGCCAGTGGCCAGATCCACGCCCACACCGATGGCGCCCTGGTGCAGGTTGGCCTTGCCGCCCGATTGACGGGTCGGCAAACGCAGCATGGCCATCACCGGATAGCCCATCAGTACGATGATGCGGATATCCGGCACACCTTCGTAGCTGATGCTTTTGAAGATCTGGTCCGGCGTAACACGGTACTCGATCAGTGCCCGGTCACGGTGGCCGCCCAGGGAGTAGAGGCCGGTCAGGATGCTGGAGATCTGATGCTCGATTTCTTCATGGCTGATGATCTTGCCCGAGACCGTACGAAAACGGTCTTCGAAACGATCGGCGATCACCAGAATGCCATCACCGCCCGCACCTTGTGCAGGCTTGATCACGAAGTCGCTGCGATCACCGATGATTTCATCAAGCTTGTCGATTTCTTTCTCGGTGGAAATCACGCCGTACATTTCGGGCACGTGAATGCCCGCTTTGATGGCGCGTTCCTTGGTGATGATCTTGTCATCCACAATCGGGTACAGGCTGCGTTTGTTGTACTTGAGTACGTAGTCCGCATTGCGCCGATTGATGCCCATGATGCCCTTGGCTTCCAGGGCCTTCCAGGTCTTCCAGAAGCCGAACATCAGGAGTCAGCCTTCAAGAACGCTTTGAAACGCACCAGCTCGGTCAGGCGGTAGCCGCGATAGCGACCCATTGCCAGCATAAAGCCAACCATGATCAGCAGGACTGCCGGGAAGGTAAACACGAAGTAGACCAGTTCCGGGATGCTCATCACCAGGTACGCCAGCGTGGCGGCGAACAGTGTGCCGATTGCGACTTTCATCGCATGCCCGCCACCTCGTTCTTCCCATGTGATCGACAGGCGTTCGATGGTCATTGTCAGAATCACCATCGGGAACAGTGCCACGGAAAGTCCGCGCTCCAGGCCCAGCTTGTGGCTGAACAGGCTGATGGCTGCGATCAATATCACCACGAACGTCAGCACCACTGACAGGCGCGGCAGCATTTGCAGTTTCAAGTGTTCAAGGTAGGAGCGCAGCGTCAGCCCGAGTGCGGTGATCACTGTAAACAGGATGATCCCGAAGCCCAGCTGGGTTTCGCGGAAGGCCAGGGCGATCAGTACCGGGGTAAATGTACCCAGGGTTTGCAGGCCGATCAGGTTGCGCAGAATCAGGATCACCAGCACGCCAATCGGGATCATCACCATGATCATGAAGGTTTGCTGGGTCTGCAGCGGCAAGCCGTAGAGCGAGTACTCAAGGAAGTTGGCGTCGGTGTTTTCGTCTGTCAGCTTGGCCAGGCGAATGGCGTTCATTTCGCTGTTGTTCAGGCTGAAGGTGACGTTGGGTTTTTTACCGCCATCGACCGTGACCATCGGCTCGTCACCGATCCACCACAACAGGCGGTCATTCGGCAGGCCTTGCTCGCCGGTCTCGGGGTTGAAGTACAGCCAGTCGTTGCCGTTAAAGCTGCGCAGCCACAATTCCGGGTTTTGCGGCTGATCGGCCACCAGGCGGATGGTGTGGACCTTTTCCATCGGTACGTGGGCAATCGACAGCAGCAACTCGATGACCTGGGCCTTGTGTGCGGTCGACGGATCGCCAGCCAGCAGCAGCTTTACATTGTCATCATTGGGGTTGCTGACGCGTTTGATGGTCTCGCTGATAAAGGTTTCGACATCGGCAGAGTGCTGGCGGATCGGTGCGAGCAATGCTTCGGCAGCGATTTTTTCCGGGCCTTCCACGGCAATGCTGTCGCGGAATACCGGCCCTTTGATCTTGGTCTTGTCGCCCGAGTAGCGCTTGGTCAGCACCAGGCGATAGTAGAGGGTCTGCTTGCCACTGACCCGGCGTGCGGACCAGGTAACTTTGCGGTTGCCATCAACCCGGTTGACGCTCACCCCGTAGTTGTTGGAGATGAAACTCTCGTTGAGGCTGACGTAGTCGCGGTTCAGCGGCGGTACGAACATCTGGATCTTGACCGGGTCCTTGGAGCTGGCAACGAATTCGACCTTGGCGTCGATGTTCCAGAGGTCATCCGTAGCATCCTCGGTCACAGGTATGCCGAGGGCAAAAATCTGGTAGGCCGTAATCGAAATGCCCAGCACCACAAGGATGGTGATCAAGATTTTCAGGTGAAGGGTAAGAGCGCGCATTTCAATTACTCTGCGGTTTGAGCGTTAGCGGCGCAGGCAGGTTTGCCAGCAGCATATTTAAGACTTGGGTCAACCAGCGCATCAAAGCGTTTCAACGCTTCGGAGCCGATCAGCAGCGGGTATTGGAACGCACTTCTATCGGTCAAGTTCACTTCGATGGTGCGTAAAGCCTTGCCCATGCAGATTTCCAGGGAAATGACCGGGCGTGAGGTGTAGTTCTTGTCGGCCTGCGGGTCGTAGTCGCCAGAGCGGCGCTTGATCTTGCTGACCCGGGCCAGCGGGCGTTCGATGGGGTGCGAGTGAGCATCATCGATGGCCAGGTAAAAGCGTACCCAGCTCTCTCCGTCACGCTTGAAACGCTTGATGTCCCGTGCGCTGAGAGACGCGGTCTTGGCGCCGGTGTCGAGTTTGGCAGCCACCTGCAAGTTGATGCCTGCGAGTTCGGCGTATTCATTGAGGCCGTACACTGTTTTTTCGGCGCCAAGGCTCAAGCCCGGTACGCACAGCAGGCAAGTGAGGATGTAGATGGTGGGAAATTTCATAAATCGGGGCACGTCTCTTGCAATCTTCAGTTCAAGGCACTGGCAGTACAGAGCAAGTTTCCTCGTGCGGCTGCCCGGTGGATGGGGGCAGGGCTGATGCGGTCGGCATTCTAACATGATGGTTTTATGGCGCCAGCGCCGGGGTGCTTTGAACCGGGGGCAAGTCCTGTCGATTAAACCAAGGTCGTATTAGGCGATTGTCGACAATATCTATTTATTCTTTGACTCTTTGCGGCTAAATGGCTAATTTTGGCGCTATTGATTTTCAAGGTGTCGACAATATGCTGCAAGCACTGGAACCTGTCCCGATCACCCAAGACGACTCGGAAACCCTCTCCGAGAACGTGTTCCGGCGTATTCAGGCAGCTATTGTCAAAGGCGAGATCGCCCCGGGCAGCAAGATCTCCGAGCCTGAACTGGCGCGCACCTACGGCATCAGCCGTGGGCCATTACGTGAAGCCATTCATCGTCTTGAAGGCCAGCGTTTGCTGGTGCGCATACCCCATGTAGGTGCGCGGGTCGTGTCGCTGAGCCACGCCGAGCTGATCGAACTCTACGAAATTCGCGAGTCCCTTGAAGGCATGGCCTGTCGTCTGGCCGCCGAGCGCATGAGCGATGAAGACATCGCCGACTTGCGCCGGGTGCTCGAAACCCACGAGCGCGATGAAGCGTTTCAGGCGGGTGTCGGCTACTACCAGCAGGAAGGCGACTTCGATTTTCATTACAAGATCATTCAGGGCAGCGGCAACCGCACCCTGACGCAAATGCTCTGCGGCGAGTTGTATCAATTGGTGCGCATGTACCGCATCCAGTTTTCAACGACGCCCAATCGCCCGCATCAGGCGTTTGCCGAGCATCACCGCATTCTCGATGCCATTGCCGATCGCGACGGCGAACTGGCCGAGTTGTTGATGCGCCGACATATCGGCGCCTCGAAACGCAATATTGCGCGTCACTACCAAGACGACGCCCAGCAGACAGCCACTCCACGAGGTGAGTCATGAGCAATAAGAACAGTCCAGGCCAGCGTTTCCGTGATGCAGTCGCCAGCGAACATCCCTTGCAAGTGGTAGGCGCAATCAACGCCAACCATGCGTTGCTGGCCAAGCGTGCCGGCTTCAAGGCGATCTACCTGTCGGGTGGCGGCGTCGCTGCCGGGTCCTTGGGCGTACCGGATCTGGGTATTACCGGCCTGGACGATGTATTGACAGATGTTCGCCGCATTACCGATGTATGCGACCTGCCGCTGCTGGTGGATGTGGACACCGGTTTCGGCTCCTCATTCTTCAACGTGTCGCGCACCGTGAAGTCGATGATCAAGTTTGGCGCGGCGGCGATTCATATCGAAGACCAGGTTGGCGCCAAGCGTTGCGGCCATCGCCCAAACAAGGAAATCGTCTCGCTGCAAGAGATGGTCGACCGTATCAAGGCCGCCGTCGATGCCCGCACCGATGACAGCTTTGTGATCATGGCGCGTACCGATGCACTGGCCGTTGAAGGTCTGGAGTCTGCCCTGGAGCGTGCAGCGGCCTGCGTTGAAGCGGGCGCGGACATGGTGTTCCCCGAAGCCATCACCGAACTGGACATGTACAAGCTGTTCGCCAACCGGGTGAAGGCGCCTATTCTGGCCAACATCACCGAGTTCGGCGCGACACCGCTGTACACCACAGAGCAGCTGGCTGGCGCTGATGTCTCGCTGGTGCTGTACCCGCTGTCGGCATTCCGGGCGATGAACAAGGCGGCAGAAAACGTCTACACCGCCATCCGCCGCGACGGTACCCAGCAAAACGTGATCGACACCATGCAAACCCGCATGGAGCTATACGACGCCATCAACTATCACGAGTTCGAACAGAAGCTCGATGCGTTGTTTGCCTCAAAGAAATAACAAGACGCTGTGATCCTGTGGGAGCGGGCGGGTCAGCGCAATGATTCAGGCAAACCGTGTTGCCTGAATCGCGAGCAAGCCCGCTCCCACCTGTACATTGAATAAAGAACTTGCCGAATCCCTAACAAATTCAAGATTGGAGAGCGCAATGGCCGAAGCAAAAGTATTGAGTGGTGCCGGATTACGCGGCCAGGTTGCCGGGCAAACAGCCCTGTCCACCGTAGGTCAAGAAGGTGCGGGCCTCACTTATCGTGGTTATGACGTACGTGAACTGGCAGCCGATGCCCGCTTCGAAGAAGTGGCTTACCTGCTGCTGTACGGCGAACTGCCAAGCCAAACCGAACTGGCTGCCTACACGGCCAAGCTGCAAAAGCTGCGTGATTTGCCTCAGGCATTGAAAGAGGTGCTGGAACGCATCCCTGCCGACGCCCACCCGATGGACGTGATGCGCACCGGTTGCTCTTTCCTGGGCAATATCGAGCCGGAGAAGGACTTTTCCGAGCAGCACGACAAGACCGACCGTCTGCTGGCAGCCTTCCCGGCGATCATGTGCTACTGGTACCGCTTCAGCCACGACGGCAAACGCATCAACTGCGTAACCGACGAAGAGTCCATCGGCGGCCACTTCCTGCACTTGCTGCACGACAAGAGGCCAAGCGAGTTGCACGTCAAAGTGATGAACGTGTCGCTGATTCTCTATGCCGAGCACGAATTCAACGCTTCGACCTTTACCGCACGGGTTTGCGCATCGACCTTGTCCGACCTGTATTCGTGCATCACGGCGGCCATCGGCTCGCTGCGCGGCCCGTTGCACGGTGGTGCAAACGAAGCAGCGATGGAAATGATCGAGCGCTTCGGCTCGGCGCAAGAAGCGGTCGAAGGCACCCTCGGCATGCTGGCGCGCAAGGACAAGATCATGGGCTTCGGCCACGCGATCTACAAAGACAGCGACCCGCGTAACGAAGTGATCAAGGGCTGGTCGAAAAAACTGGCTGACGAAGTGGGCGACACCGTGCTGTTTCCGGTCTCCGAAGCCATCGACAAAACCATGTGGGAGCAAAAGAAGCTGTTCCCCAACGCCGATTTCTACCATGCCTCGGCGTACCACTTCATGGGAATCCCGACCAAGCTTTTCACCCCGATCTTTGTCTGCTCACGCCTGACCGGCTGGGCGGCGCATGTGTTCGAGCAGCGTGCCAATAACCGCATCATCCGTCCGAGCGCCGAGTACATCGGCGTAGAACAGCGCAAGTTCGTGGCAATCGAACGTCGCTGATCAAGCAGGCAGAGAGCCGACTGAAGGGTGGGAGCGGGCTTGCCCGCGATGGAATCAACGCGGTTTGACTGATAAACCCAGCGTCGGCATCGCGAGCAAGCCCGCTCCCACATGAGTCCTTTGCCCTTTTGTAACTACCGTGATCGAGTCCTGCGCCAATGAATACTGAATTTCGCAAAACACTACCGGGCACCCGGCTGGATTATTTCGACACCCGTGGGGCAGTCGACGCGATCAAGCCCGGTGCTTACGACACCCTGCCTTATACCTCCCGCGTACTGGCCGAAAACCTGGTTCGCCGCTGCGATCCTGCCACCCTGAATGCATCGCTGAGCCAGTTGATTGATCGCAAGCGCGATCTCGACTTTCCATGGTTCCCGGCACGTGTGGTGTGCCACGACATTCTGGGCCAGACCGCGCTGGTCGACCTTGCCGGCCTGCGTGACGCCATCGCCTTGCAGGGCGGTGATCCGGCCCAGGTCAATCCGGTCGTGCCGACTCAACTGATCGTTGACCACTCGCTGGCTGTCGAGTGCGGTGGTTACGACCCCGAGGCGTTCGAAAAGAACCGCGCCATCGAGGACCGTCGTAACGAAGACCGTTTCCACTTTATCGAGTGGACCAAAAAAGCGTTCAAAAACGTCGATGTGATCCCGCCGGGCAACGGCATCATGCACCAGATCAACCTGGAGAAAATGTCTCCGGTGATCCAGGTGCGCGACGGTGTGGCATTCCCGGATACCTGCGTGGGCACAGACAGCCACACGCCTCATGTGGATTCACTGGGCGTAATCGCCATCGGTGTGGGCGGCCTTGAAGCCGAAAGCGTGATGCTTGGCCGTGCGTCTTGGATGCGTTTGCCGGAAATCGTCGGCGTGGAGCTGACCGGCAAGCTGCAGCCGGGCATTACCGCCACCGATATGGTGCTGGCGCTGACCGAGTTCCTGCGCAAGCAAAAAGTAGTGGGTGCCTGGCTGGAGTTTTTCGGCGAAGGCGCTGCGGCACTCACCCTGGGCGATCGCGCGACGATCTCCAACATGGCCCCGGAATACGGCGCCACGGCCGCGATGTTCTACATCGACCAGCAAACCATCGACTACCTCAAACTGACTGGCCGCGAAGACCAGCAAGTGCAGTTGGTGGAGAACTACGCCAAGGTCAGCGGCCTTTGGGCAGACAGCCTCAAGGGCGCGCAATACGAGCGCAGCCTGAGCTTTGACCTGTCATCGGTCGTGCGCAACATGGCTGGCCCGAGCAACCCTCACGCCCGTGTGGCCACCACTGACCTTGCCGCGAAGGGCATTGCCGGACAGTGGGACGAAGTGCCAGGTCAAATGCCCGACGGTGCGGTCATCATCGCGGCCATTACCAGTTGCACCAACACCAGCAACCCGCGCAACGTGATTGCGGCGGGGCTGATGGCGCGCAACGCCAACAAGCTCGGCTTGAGCCGCAAACCGTGGGTCAAGACCTCTCTGGCACCGGGCTCCAAAACCGTTGCGCTTTACCTCGATGAAGCCGGTTTGACTCACGAACTGGAAAAGTTGGGCTTTGGCGTCGTGGCGTTTGCATGCACGACCTGCAACGGCATGTCCGGTGCGCTGGACCCTGCCATTCAGCAGGAAATCATCGACCGCGACTTGTACGCCACTGCCGTACTGTCGGGTAACCGCAATTTTGACGGGCGTATTCACCCTTACGCCAAACAGGCGTTTTTGGCCTCCCCGCCGTTGGTGGTGGCCTACGCGATTGCCGGAACCATCCGTTTTGATATCGAAAAAGATGTGCTGGGCCTGGATGCCCAAGGCAAGGAAATCCGCCTGAAAGATATCTGGCCCAGCGACGAAGAAATCGACGCGGTGGTCAAGGCCGCGGTCAAGCCCGAACAGTTCCGTCAGGTTTACATCCCGATGTTTGCCATTCATGAAGACACCGGCCCGAAAGTCGAGCCACTGTATGACTGGCGCCCGCAAAGTACTTACATCCGTCGTCCGCCCTATTGGGAAGGTGCATTGGCCGGTGCGCGTCCACTCAAAGGCATGCGCCCGCTGGCGGTGCTGCCGGACAACATCACCACTGACCATTTGTCGCCGTCCAACGCCATCATGCTCGACAGCGCCGCGGGTGAATACCTGGCGAAAATGGGCTTGCCGGAAGTCGACTTCAACTCCTATGCGACTCACCGTGGCGACCACCTGACCGCACAGCGGGCAACCTTCGCCAATCCGAAACTGTTCAACGAGATGGTGATCGAGGACGGCAAGGTCAAACAGGGTTCGCTGACCCGTCTCGAGCCGGAAGGCCAAGTGATGCGCATGTGGGAAGCCATCGAGACCTACATGGACCGCAAGCAGCCGCTGATCATCATCGCCGGTGCCGACTATGGCCAGGGCTCGTCCCGCGACTGGGCTGCCAAAGGTGTGCGTCTGGCGGGTGTCGAGGCCATTGCTGCCGAAGGCTTTGAGCGTATTCACCGCACCAACCTGGTGGGTATGGGTGTATTGCCGCTGGAGTTCATGCCGGGTACCAACCGTAAAACCCTGCAGATCGACGGCAGTGAAATTTACGATGTGATCGGCGAGCGCACCCCGCGAGCCACCCTGACACTGGTGATCACCCGCAAAAATGGCGAGCGCCTCGAAGTCCCCGTGACCTGCCGCCTGGATACCGCTGAAGAGGTATCGATCTATGAGGCGGGTGGCGTGTTGCAGCGCTTTGCCCAGGACTTCCTGGAATCAGCCACCGTTTGATCACTGCGCCGGGGTCACGTGCCCCGGCCTCAAGAGGACTGTGTGTTATGGCCTATGCAGCGCAAATCAGAATTCCCGCGACTTATATGCGTGGCGGCACCAGCAAGGGCGTGTTCTTCAGCCTCCTGGACCTGCCTGCCGCGGCTCAGGTGCCGGGTGCAGCCCGTGATGCCTTGCTGCTGCGAGTAATCGGCAGCCCCGACCCGTACGAAAAGCAGATCGACGGCATGGGGGCTGCCACTTCCAGTACCAGCAAGACCGTGATCGTGAGCAAAAGCCTGCATGCCGATCACGACGTGGATTACCTGTTCGGCCAGGTCGCCATCGACAAGCCATTTGTGGACTGGAGCGGCAACTGCGGCAATCTGTCGGCGGCCGTGGGTTCGTTCGCCGTCAGCAGCGGCTTGGTGGATGCGGCACGCATTCCCGATAACGGCACGGCCGTGGTGCGTATCTGGCAGGCCAATATCGGCAAGACCATCATTGCCCATGTGCCGATCACCGACGGTGCCGTGCAGGAAACCGGCGATTTCGAGCTGGATGGCGTGACCTTTCCGGCGGCTGAAGTTCAGCTGGAGTTTCTCAATCCGGCAGCGGATGAAGAGGGGGCGGGCGGCTCGATGTTCCCGACGGGCAATCTGGTGGACGACCTTGAAGTGCCGGGCGTTGGCACCTTGAACGTGACGATGATCAATGCCGGGATCCCGACGATTTTCGTTAACGCACGGGACATTGGCTATACCGGTGCGGAGCTGCAAAACGACATCAACAGTGACCCAAAAGCCCTGGCCATGTTCGAAACCATCCGCGCCCATGGTGCATTGCGCATGGGACTGATCGACACACTTGAAGACGCTGCCAAGCGTCAGCACACGCCCAAGGTCGCCTTCGTTGCGCCGCCTGCGGCGTATGTGTCGTCCAGTGGCAAGCCGGTGGCTGCGCAGGATGTGGACTTGCTGGTACGGGCCTTGTCGATGGGCAAATTGCACCACGCTATGATGGGAACCGCAGCCGTTGCCATTGGTACGGCGGCGGCGATTCCGGGCACGCTGGTCAATCTGGCGGCGGGTGGTGAATTGCGCAGTGCCGTGCGTTTCGGCCATCCGTCAGGCACCTTGCGTGTGGGGGCGCAGGCGCGCCAGGTCAACGGCGAATGGACCGTGACCAAAGCCATCATGAGCCGCAGTGCGCGGGTGTTGATGGAAGGCTGGGTGCGGGTGCCGGGCGACTCGTTCTAAATCCGGTGGGGGCGGGCCTGCCCGCTCCCACTGACTGACATCAGTATTTCAGAGCAGGCATTCAGATCTGCCATGCAACGACCCTGACCCTGAGGATGGAACACGACACCTACCCACTCTTTGGAGACACCCCATGAGCGCCAACGTCGACCTCAACAACCGCCCCGACTATGACCGTGTTTTGCAGGACATTGCCGATTACGTCCTGACCTACACCATCACCTCCCCCGAAGCCCTGAATACTGCGCGTAACTGCCTGATGGACACCTTGGGCTGCGGCCTGCTGGCGCTGCGTTTTCCGGAATGCACCAAGCACCTGGGGCCCATCGTCGAGGGCACCGTGGTGCCGTTTGGCGCTCGCGTGCCGGGTACGTCGTATCGTCTCGATCCGGTCAAGGCAGCGTGGGACATCGGCTGCATCGTGCGTTGGCTGGATTACAACGACACCTGGCTGGCGGCTGAGTGGGGTCATCCCTCGGACAATCTGGGCGGCATCCTGGCGGTGGCCGATCACCTGTCGCAAAAGCGTATCGCCCAGGGTGAAGCGCCGCTGACGGTACGGGCTGTGCTGGAAGCCATGATCATGGCTCACGAGATTCAGGGGGTGATTGCCCTGGAAAACTCCTTCAACCGTGTCGGGCTGGATCATGTGTTGCTGGTCAAGGTCGCTTCCACAGCGGTATGCGCCAAGTTGATGGGCGCCAATCGCGAACAGTTGCTGTCGGCGCTGTCCCACGCATTTGTGGATGGGCAGGCGCTGCGCACTTATCGCCATGCGCCGAATGCGGGGTCGCGAAAGTCCTGGGCGGCAGGGGATGCGTCGAGCCGTGGCGTGCGTCTTGCCGATATTGCGTTGCGTGGCGAGATGGGCGTTCCCGGCGTACTCACGGCACCGCAGTGGGGTTTTTATGATGTGCTGTTCAGCCATACCAACAAGGATCTGGCGCTCAAGCCCGAAGGTCAGCGCGAGTTCAGCCTGAGTCAGCCCTACGGCACCTATGTGATGGAAAACGTGCTGTTCAAGATCAGTTTTCCGGCTGAGTTCCATGCGCAAACCGCATGCGAAGCTGCAGTGACACTGCATCCGCAGGTCAAGGATCGGCTGCATGAAATCGAAAAAATTGTGATTACAACCCATGAATCAGCGATTCGGATCATTTCCAAGCAAGGCAAATTGGCCAACGCGGCTGATCGCGATCACTGCATCCAATACATGACTGCAGTGCCGCTGGCTTTTGGCAACCTGGTAGCGGAGCAATACGAAGATGACTTCCACGCCGCGAACCCGATCATCGATCAGTTACGGGAAAAAATGGTAGTGGTCGAAGACCCGCGCTACACACGTGAATACCTGGAGGCTGACAAGCGCTCGATTGCCAATGGGATTCAGGTGTTTTTCAGTGATGGCACCCATACCGGGCAAGTGGTGGTGGAGTACCCGATTGGCCATCGTCGGCGTCGTGCAGAAGGTATTCCGTTACTGGAAGACAAGTTCAAGGCCAATCTGGCGACGCGCTTTGCAGGCCAGCGTTGTGCCGGGATTTTTGCGCTGTGCAAGGATCAGGCAGCGCTGGAAGCAATGCCGGTTAACAAGTTTGTGGATTTACTGGTGATTTAGAGTGTTGTAGTCGCTGCCGAAGGCTGCGATCGAGCGCGAAGCGGTCGCGCTCTCAGGGCCGCCGAAGGCCCTGCGGTCCTTATCGCAGCCTGCGGCAGCGACTACAGGTTGATGCAGAACTTACTTGAACCGCCGCTCCACGCCTTTTTCGACCAGGATCTTGGCCGAGATTTCTTCAACCGAGAAATGCGTGGAGTTGATGTGCGGGATGTTTTCGCGCTGGAACAGGCGTTCGACTTCTCGGACTTCAAATTCGCACTGGGCAAAACTGGAGTAGCGGCTGTTGGGCTTGCGTTCGTTGCGAATGGCGGTCAAACGGTCCGGATCGATCGTCAGGCCGAACAGCTTGTGTTTGTGTTCACGCAGGGCCGCAGGCAGCTTGAGGCTTTCCATGTCGTCATCGGTCAACGGGTAGTTGGCCGCGCGGATGCCGAATTGCATGGCCATGTACAGGCATGTAGGGGTTTTGCCGCAGCGCGACACGCCCACCAGAATCAGGTCGGCCTTGTCGTATTTGTGGGTGCGGGCGCCGTCGTCGTTGTCGAGGGCGAAGTTCACCGCCTCGATACGCTCCATGTAGTTGGAGTTGTGGCCAATGGAGTGGGATTTTCCCACCGAATACGAGGAATGCTCGCCCAGTGCCTGCTCCAGCGGGGCCAGGAAGCTGGAGAAGATGTCGATCATGAAACCATTGGACGTGGCGAGGATCTCGCGAATGTCCTGATTGACGATAGTGTCGAAAATTATCGGGCTATAACCGTCTTTTTCGGCGGCGATATCGATTTGTTGTACCATTGCCCGCGCTTTGTCCACGCTGTCTATATAAGGGCGCGTGAACTTGCTGAAGGTCACATTTTCGAATTGAGCCAACAAACTTTGGCCCAGGGTTTCGGCAGTTATGCCCGTGCCATCGGAGATAAAGAAAGCAGATCGTTTCATTTGCGCCTGGGGCCTTAAGCTGGTGACGATTCTTGGATATGATAGGCGCGCTTTTGTCGCGCTACATGACAGGCAGTGTCACTTATTTTCCGGGTCCAGGCCACAATCGCTGCGATGACTCATGATGAGTATTCAGCGCCCTGAGCTTTTCCAACACAGTTAGTGGAGAGATCACCTTGGTAGAGTACGTAGTTTCCCTCGATAAGCTCGGCGTCCATGATGTAGAGCACGTAGGGGGCAAGAACGCATCCCTCGGCGAGATGATCAGTAATCTTGCAGGCGCTGGTGTTTCAGTTCCAGGTGGCTTCGCCACTACTTCTCAGGCATATCGTGATTTTCTTGAACTGAGCGGTTTGAACGACCAGATCCATGCTGCGCTGGATGCGCTCGATGTTGATGACGTTAATGCCCTGGCCAAAACCGGTGCCCAGATCCGTCAATGGATCATGGAAGCCGAGTTCCCGGAGAAGCTTAACGCCGAAATTCGTACCGCCTTCGCTGCTCTGTCCCAGGGCAATCCGGACATGGCCGTTGCCGTGCGTTCCTCGGCCACCGCCGAAGACTTGCCGGACGCGTCCTTTGCCGGTCAGCAAGAAACCTTCCTGAACATCCGTGGCGTTGAAAACGTGATTCGTGCGGCCAAGGAGGTTTTTGCCTCCCTGTTCAACGACCGTGCAATTTCCTACCGAGTGCATCAGGGCTTTGACCATAAACTGGTCGCTCTGTCGGCTGGCGTACAGCGCATGGTGCGCTCTGAAACCGGCACTGCAGGCGTGATGTTCACCCTGGATACCGAGTCGGGCTTTCGCGATGTAGTGTTCATTACTGGCGCCTACGGCCTGGGTGAAACCGTCGTACAAGGCGCGGTAAACCCGGATGAGTTCTACGTTCACAAGCAAACCCTCGAAGCTGGCCGCCCTGCGATTTTGCGTCGCAACCTGGGCAGCAAAGCCATCAAGATGATCTACGGCGACGAAGCGAAGGCCGGCAAGTCGGTCAAGGTGATCGACGTTGATAAAGCCGACCGCGCACGCTTCTGCCTGACCGACGCTGAAGTCAGCGAACTGGCCAAGCAAGCGATGATCATCGAGAAGCACTACAAGTGTCCGATGGACATTGAGTGGGCCAAAGACGGCGATGACGGCAAGCTGTACATCGTTCAGGCCCGCCCTGAAACCGTGAAGAGCCGCAGCGCCGGCAATGTCATGGAGCGCTACCTGCTCAAGGAAACCGGTACGGTACTGGCTGAAGGCCGTGCCATTGGCCAGCGTATTGGCGCGGGCAAGGTTCGCATCATCAAGGACGTGTCGGAAATGGACAAAGTCCAGCCAGGCGACGTGCTTGTATCGGACATGACCGACCCGGACTGGGAACCCGTGATGAAGCGCGCGAGCGCCATCGTGACCAACCGTGGCGGTCGTACCTGCCATGCGGCGATCATCGCTCGCGAACTGGGTATTCCGGCCGTGGTGGGTTGCGGCAACGCCACCCAACTGCTGAAAGACGGCCAGGGCGTTACCGTGTCGTGTGCTGAAGGCGATACCGGGTTCATCTTCGAAGGCGAACTGGGCTTCGACATCAAGAAGAACTCCGTGGATGCCATGCCGGATCTGCCGTTCAAAATCATGATGAACGTCGGCAACCCGGACCGCGCCTTTGACTTCGCACAGCTGCCGAACGCCGGTGTGGGCCTGGCCCGCCTGGAGTTCATCATCAACCGCATGATCGGTGTGCACCCTAAAGCGCTGCTGAACTACGATGGCCTGCCTCAGGAAATCAAGGACAGCGTCGACAAGCGCATTGCGGGCTACAACGACCCCGTTGGCTTCTATGTAGAGAAGCTGGTTGAAGGCATCAGCACCTTGGCTGGCGCGTTCACACCGAAGAAAGTGATTGTGCGTCTGTCGGACTTCAAGTCCAACGAATACGCGAATTTGATTGGCGGCAAACTGTACGAGCCGGAAGAAGAAAACCCGATGTTGGGCTTCCGCGGTGCTTCGCGTTACATCAGCGAAAACTTCCGTGATTGCTTTGAACTCGAGTGCCGTGCGCTCAAGCGTGTGCGCAACGAGATGGGCTTTACCAACGTCGAAATCATGGTGCCGTTCGTACGTACCCTGGGTGAGGCGAGCCAGGTCATCGACCTGCTGGCTGAAAACGGCCTCAAGCGCGGCGAAAACGGCCTGCGCATCATCATGATGTGCGAACTGCCGTCCAACGCGATTCTGGCTGAAGAGTTCCTCGAGTTCTTCGACGGTTTCTCCATTGGCTCCAACGACCTGACTCAGCTCACCCTGGGCCTGGACCGCGACTCGGGTGTGATCGCGCACCTGTTTGACGAGCGCAACCCTGCCGTCAAAAAGCTGCTGTCCAACGCCATTCAGGCGTGCAACAAGGCTGGCAAATACATCGGCATTTGCGGTCAGGGCCCATCCGATCACCCGGACCTCGCGCTGTGGTTGATGGAGCAGGGCATCGAAAGCGTGTCGCTGAACCCGGACTCCGTGCTGGAAACCTGGTTCTTCCTGGCAGAAGGCCAAGCTCAGGCTTGAGTCGTTGAGCGAGGAGCAGGGTAGCCGTCAGGGCTGCCCTGCTCTTTATAGGCAGTAGGGCGAGTTCCTGTGTGAAGTCGCCCTTTTTTGTGCAAGAGCATTATGCAAAGCAGCAGTCTCCTTTTTCCCGTTGCCCTGATCAGCGCTGAGCGTCGGGGCGATCTGAGCGAAGATGTTTATCGCTTGAAGCCTGCCAACAGCTCGGATATTTCCGTTGAACTGGTGGTCACTCGACTGGGCATGGCCGACGACACTCAGGTGCGTGGTGTGCCGGTCATTCTGTTACATGGCAGCTTTTCCAACCGGCGTTTTTGGTACTCGCCCAAAGGCGTAGGGTTGGGGGCATTTTTGGCCCGTGCCGGTTTTGATGTATGGCTGCCTGAAATGCGCGGTCACGGCCTTTCGTCGCGCAATATTGCCTGGAACAAGAACCGTGTTGCGGATTACGCCCGGTACGATTTGCCGGCCATTGCAGCGTTTGTCCGTGAGCAGAGCGGGCAAGTTGCGCACTGGATCGGCCACTCCCAGGGCGCCATCAGTTTGGCGGCAGCCCTTGGCGGACAGTATCTGGACGATAAGGACGTCGCGTCGGCAGCGTTTTTCGGCTGTCAGATCAATCGTCGTTATTGGTCGCTGAAAATCCCGCCGGTGCAGTGGGGGGCTTATTTGTTGTTGAAGCGATTTGCGCAACTGTCGGGCACACGACTCAAGCGTGGCCCGGAAGACGAGCCGATCAGCATTGCCCTTGAAACACTGCGCTGGAACGGCTTTATGGGGCGCTTCAAGGACTCCGAGCGAGATTGGTGGGCCGGGCTGGCCGAAGTTCAGATCCCGTCGCTGGTGGTGGCAGCCGTGGGCGATCGGCAAACGCCGCAATGGGCTTGCCGCAAATTGTTCGATCAGTTGGGTGGCGAGCAGCGCAGGTTCGTGGCGCTTGGCCGCGAACATGGCTTCAGCTCTGACTTCAGCCATGTTGAAATGCTGGTCAGCCAGCCTGCCCAGCAGGAAGTGTGGCCGTTGGTGCGCAGTTGGTTGAACGAACTTTAGTGCTATCGTTGTTCTCTCTGCTGTGCCCACTCTGAACAGGAGCTTTCTCGTGAACCACTACATCACTCCCGATCTGTGCGATGCCTACCCTGAGCTAGTGCAAGTGCTTGAACCGATGTTCAGCAACTTTGGCGGGCGCGACTCCTTTGGTGGCGAGATCGTGACCATCAAGTGCTTCGAGGACAATTCGCGTGTCAAGGAGCAGGCCGAACTCAACGGGCAGGGCAAAGTACTGGTAGTTGATGGCGGTGGTTCTCTGCGCCATGCCTTGCTGGGCGACATGATTGCCGAGAAAGCCGCGAAAAATGGCTGGGAAGGGATCGTGATTTACGGCTGTATCCGCGATGTCGATGTGCTCGCGCAAACCGATCTGGGCGTGCAGGCTCTGGCCAGTCACCCGCTCAAGAGCATCAGGCGCGGTGTGGGGGATGTGAATGTGCCGGTCACGTTTGCCGGTGTCACGTTCCGCCCCGGAGAATTTATTTATGCCGACAACAATGGCGTTATCATTTCGCCCACGGCTCTGAAAATACCGGCCTGAAGGCAATACCACTAAGGATCACGGATGTTCGAGGACGAAAACGCTCAATGGGGGCTGGTGCATGCACTGGTATTGGATGGGGAAGGTGGTGCGCGTCCGATCGCACGTACCGAGCTGAACGATCTGCAGTTGCAGGCCCACGAAAGCATCTGGTTGCACTGGGATCGCAGTCATCCGCAGACCCAGAGCTGGTTGCGTGACTCGAGTGGTTTAAGTGATTTCAGCTGTGACTTGCTGCTTGAGGAAAACACCCGTCCGCGTTTAGTGCCTGTCCCCAACAATGAGCTGCTGCTGTTTATGCGCGGGGTCAACCTGAATCCGGGTGCAGAGCCTGAAGACATGGTTTCGCTGCGCATCTTTGGCAGCGCGCAGCGAGTGATCTCGCTGCGCATGCGTCCACTTCGGGCCACTGATGAACTGCTCGGTGAATTCTCCCAGGGCGAAGGTCCGAAAACCCCCTCTGAACTGATTCTTTATCTGGCACAGCACCTGACGTTGAAGGTGCAGGATTTGATCGGAGATCTGTCAGAAATCGTCGATGACGAAGAAGATAAGATAGATGCCGACGAACGGTATACCCCTGACCACAACTCCATTTTGCAGGTTCGACGACGGGCTGCCGCCTTGCGTCGTTTTCTGGCCCCGCAGCGGGATATTTTCGGCCAGCTCACGCGTACCAAATTACCGTGGTTCAGCGCCGATGATGCCGACTACTGGAACGAACTGAACAACAGCCTGACCCGTTATCTGGAGGAGCTTGAACTGACCCGCGAGCGCGTGGGGCTGGTGCTTGAGTCCGAAGACCGACGTTTGAACGTGCGCATGAGCCGCATCATGTATCGCTTCGGCGTACTCACCGGGATCTTTCTGCCGATCACGTTTATTACCGGTTTACTGGGGATCAATGTGGGGGGCGTTCCGTTCTCCAATGACTCTTATGGGTTTGCTGTGACGTGCGGTGTGATGCTGCTCATCGGGGTGGGGCAGTGGTGGTTTTATCGCCGACTGCAGTGGCTTTGAGTGAGCCTGATGTGACCTCGATAAATGTGCCTTCGTCTTTTACTGACTTACCGAGAGGTGCTTATGCACGATCCGTTTGAACAGTCCTTACGTGAAATGCTCAAGGCTCCTACGTCCAATCGTGACGACGACGCCTGCCTGGGTCGCGTACTGAAAACCGCCAACCGTCAGGTCGGCGCGGGAGATCTTTTCAGTCTGCTGGGGCGCTGGATGCAAGCACTGATGATTGCTTTGAATAGCGGTTCAGCTCATATTGCGCCCGTTTCGCGGCGCAAACCTGCTGCTCGCCCTGTTGATAAGGCTGATTGAACATGGAATTGAATGTCTGGACCCAGAGCCTGGTCGCGGCAATGACTGCCTTGTGGACTAAGATTGCGAACTTCATTCCCAACCTCTTCGGGGCGTTGGTGGTAGTACTGCTGGGCTTCGTGGTTGCAAAACTGCTCGATGCCCTGCTGTCCAAGCTGCTTGCCAAATTGGGCCTTGATCGCCTGATGGGTGGCACGGGCCTGACCAAAATATTGGCACGGGTCGGGATTCAAGTGCCGATCTCGACGCTGATCGGCAAGATCGTGTACTGGTTTGTGCTGCTGGTGTTCCTGGTTTCGGCGGCTCAGTCGCTGGGTCTTGATCGCGTTTCATCTGCGCTTGACCTGCTGACAGTGTATCTGCCCAAGGTGTTTGGTGCGTTGCTGGTCCTGTTGGCCGGCGTGCTGCTGGCACAGGTACTTAACGGCCTGGTTCGTGGCGCTGCCGAAAGTGTCGGTTTTGATTACGCCAGCGGGCTGGGCCGGGTGACTCAAGGCCTGGTCATTATCATCAGTATTTCGGTTGCCATCAGCCAGCTGGAGGTCAAAACCGACCTCCTGAACCATGTGATTGTGATTGTGTTGATTACCGTTGGTCTGGCCATTGCCTTGGCAATGGGGCTGGGCAGTCGGGAAATCGCGGGGCAGATACTTGCCGGCATTTATGTGCGTGAGCTGTATCAAGTTGGGCAGGAAGTCCGTGTGGGCGAGGTTGAAGGGCAGATCGAAGAGATTGGCACGGTTAAAACCACGTTGCTGACCGATGAGGGTGAGCTAGTCTCCATCTCGAATCGGATCTTGTTGGAGCAGCACGTAACCAGTCGCTGAGGCGGCAAACCCTGCTAATGTACGCCGCCGCAAAAAAGCCATGATTGATAGGCTGCGGCGGACATTGACCTGACTGCTGGCACAACTCGTTTTGAATAAAGCCCAATCGCTATCCATGCGCTACGACCCCCGCGAGCTCTCTGATGAGGAGCTGGTGGCGCGCTCGCATGATGAGTTGTTTCACGTGACGCGTGCTTATGAAGAGCTGATGCGGCGCTATCAACGTACTTTGTTCAACGTTTGTTCAAGGTATTTAGGGAACGATAGGGACGCTGATGATGTCTGTCAGGAAGTCATGCTGAAAGTGCTGTACGGTTTGAAGAATTTTGAAGGGAAGTCGAAATTCAAGACATGGCTATATAGCATCACTTACAACGAATGCATTACACAGTATCGAAAGGAACGGCGAAAGCGTCGCTTGATGGACGCATTAAGTATTGACCCCCTCGAGGAAGCGTCCGAAGAAAAGGCGCCGAAACCTGAGGAAAAGGGCGGACTTGATCGCTGGCTGGTGCATGTAAACCCGATTGATCGGGAAATTCTCGTGCTGCGTTTTGTCGCAGAACTGGAATTTCAGGAAATCGCGGACATAATGCATATGGGTTTGAGTGCGACAAAGATGCGTTACAAGCGCGCTCTAGATAAATTGCGTGAGAAATTTGCAGGTATTGCTGAAACTTAGTTCAGCGCAAATGGCTCTACGTGTAGGCAAGGTCTGATAGACTTGCCGCCGAGTTGTCCCCCGGTATGTGGGACTGCTTTACAATCACCAGATGGGGATTTAACGGATGAAACTGAAAAACACCTTGGGCATTGCCATTGGTTCCTTTGTAGCCGCAACTTCGTTCGGTGCCCTGGCACAAGGCCAAGGCGCGGTCGAGGGTGAACTGTTCTACAAAAAACAGTACAACGACAGCGTCAAGCACGTAGAAGACGGCTACAACCCAGGCGCATCGATCGGTTACTTCCTGACCGACGACGTTTCGTTGAACCTGACCTACGACAAAACCAACCACACCCGTTCGAATGACGGCACTGGCAACCAGAAAATCAAAGGCGACAACTTTGGTCTGAACGCTCAGTACCACTTCGGCACCGTAGGCGACGCTCTGCGTCCATACGTTTCCGGCGGTGTTGCTCACAAGAGCATGACCAACGTGATCGCAGACGGCCACAGCGGTCGTGACCAGTCGACTTTCCTGACTGCAGGCGCTGGTGTTAAGTGGTACATCACTGACAACCTGTTCGCCCGTGCTGGCGTTGAAGCTGACTACAAACTGGACAACGGCAAGTGGGACTACGCTCCTACCGTTGGTCTGGGTGTGAACTTCGGCGGTAACGGCGGTAAAGTCGCTCCTGCTCCAGTTCCAGCTCCAGCACCAATCGCTGAGCCAGAACCAGAAGCTCCAATCGCTGAAGTTGTTCGCGTTGAACTTGACGTGAAATTCGACTTCGACAAATCCAACGTTAAGCCGCAGTACGCAGCTGATATCAACAACGTTGCTGATTTCATGAAGCAGTACCCAGCTACTACCACCACTGTTGCTGGTTACACTGACAGCGTTGGTACCGATGCCTACAACCAGAAACTGTCGCAGCGTCGTGCTGACGCCGTTCGTGCAGCCCTGGTTAACCAAGGTGTTGCAGCTAACCGTGTAGACGCTGTCGGTCACGGTAAAGCCAACCCAGTTGCAAGCAACGCAACTGCAGAAGGCCGTGAACTGAACCGTCGCGTAGAAGCGACCGTTCAAGCAGAAGCTAAGTAATTATTTAGCTCGGCTGTTCAGAAAAACCCGGCTTAGGCCGGGTTTTTCTTTGCCTGTGATTTAGCGGTCCGCGCAGCTATAATCGCGCACTCTTCAAGTACCCCATTGAGTCCAATCAGCCCATGTATAACCTGGCCCGCCAGTTGCTCTTCAAACTCTCCCCTGAAACCTCTCACGATTTGTCCCTGGACTTGATCGGTGCGGGCGGCCGTCTTGGGCTCAACGGTTTGTTGTGCAAGGCGCCGGCAAGGCTGCCAGTGAAGGTCATGGGGCTCGATTTTCCGAACCCGGTCGGGCTGGCCGCAGGTCTGGACAAAAACGGTGCAGCCATTGATGGTTTTGCACAGTTGGGTTTTGGATTTGTCGAGATCGGCACGGTGACGCCGCGCCCTCAGCCAGGCAATCCCAAGCCACGCATTTTCCGACTGCCTGAAGCGCAGGCAATCATCAACCGCATGGGGTTTAACAACCTTGGGGTTGATCATTTGCTGACGCGGGTTCAGGCGGCCAAGTACACCGGTATTCTGGGGATCAACATTGGCAAGAACTTCGACACGCCGGTAGAGCGCGCGGTCGATGACTACCTGATCTGCCTGGATAAGGTGTATGCCCACGCCAGTTATGTCACCGTAAACGTGAGTTCGCCCAATACTCCAGGCCTGCGCAGCCTGCAATTTGGCGATTCGCTTAAGCAGTTGCTTGAAGCCCTACAAGTGCGTCAGAACGAACTGACACAGCGTCACGGTAAGCGCGTACCGCTGGCAATCAAGATCGCACCTGACATGACCGACGAAGAAACCGTGCTCGTGGCTCAGGCGCTGCTTGAGACGGGTATGGACGCGGTCATTGCGACCAACACTACCCTGAGTCGCGTAGGTGTTGAGGGCATGGAACATGGCGACGAGGCTGGCGGCCTGTCGGGCGCGCCGGTGCGTGACAAGAGCACCCATACGGTCAAGGTGCTGGCAGGAGAGCTGGCAGGTCGTATGCCGATCATTGCGGCGGGCGGAATCACCGAAGGCAAGTACGCGGCTGAGAAAATCGCTGCGGGTGCGAGCCTGGTGCAGATTTACTCGGGTTTCATCTACAAGGGCCCGGCCCTGATTCGCGAATCCGTCGATGCCATTTCCGCCTTGGCGCGGTCATAAATCGGCAGGCAATAAAAAGGGCTCCCTGAGGAGCCCCTGGGCCGAAGCCCGCCGCCCGGATAGGACGGCATGGTTGAGTCATTGCATCTTCGAGGTGATGTCGGATTTGCCCAGAGTTAGCCGACGGCGTGAAGTTCGTTGAGTCTGTGGATGCCCGCAGTGCCAGTCATACCGTCCCAGTTGTCGCCGCGTCCTTCGCGCCAGCCGTTAATCCAGGCTTGGCGTACCGACGGTAGAGTAAAAGGGCAAAGCTCGCGGGATTTTCCATTAACACCGTATTGATATCCGCGTAAGAAAGCTTTTTCCAACGGATCACGCTTAAGTCTTCTCATAGGGTATTGCCCTCACTTGTTGACTGTTTTATTTAGCGTCGACCTTCTGAAGGTCGGGGCAGAGTGTTCTGCCGTTGGTGTGCTCGCTGCCGGCGTGGCGAGCAGTTCGTTATGGCCTGTGCGGCGATAACCTGAGTTGAGTTCTAACCAATGCGCCAAGGCGTGTGAATGATCGTTTTGTCATAAGCACGTAACGATATTGGTGTTATGGCCATAAGTAAGGTCGCTTTTCTGCTGCGAAATGCGACCAAAGCCTGTCAGGGCGAGTGTTTACAAATATGATGCGTTTCATTCTCCGCTGCGAATATCCCCCTGTTTTGCTGGGGCACTATTCGACGAAGGGTCTGAATATGACCAATTGTTTCTCGATGAATGACCTGCCTCTGCGTCTAAACTCTTCGTGCCTCAGGGCATGAAAAACGCATCGGTGGAACGGCACATTTTCGTGCCACACGAGCGCTCTTCAAGAAAAGCGCTTGATTGAAAACGGAGCAGGCAATGCGTTGCCTCTTCACTGATAGCTAAAAGCTCAGGAATCCCATGTCGGATCGTTACGAACTCTTCCTTACCTGCCCTAAAGGCCTTGAAGGCCTTCTCCTCGAAGAGGCCACCGGCCTTGGCCTTGAGGAAGCTCGCGAGCACACCTCGGCCATTCGTGGCATGGCAGATATGGAAACTGCCTACCGTTTGTGTCTATGGTCGCGCCTTGCCAACCGTGTGTTGCTGGTGCTCAAGCGTTTTCCGATGAAAGATGCGGAAGACCTGTACCACGGCGTTCTGGACATTGACTGGCATGACCACATGGTCCCGGATGGCACGCTGGCTGTTGAATTCAGCGGTCATGGTTCGGGTATCGACAACACGCACTTTGGTGCGTTGAAAGTAAAAGACGCAATCGTCGACAAGTTGCGTACGCCGTCTGGCGAGCGTCCGTCCATCGACAAGATCAGCCCGGACATTCGTATCCACCTGCGACTGGATCGCGGCGAAGCCATTCTGTCCTTGGACCTGTCAGGTCACAGCTTGCACCAGCGTGGCTACCGTCTGCAGCAAGGTGCTGCACCGCTGAAGGAAAACCTCGCGGCTGCCATCCTGATTCGTTCGGGCTGGCCACGTATGGCAGCCGAAGGCGCTGCCTTGGCTGACCCGATGTGTGGTGTGGGTACGTTCCTGGTTGAAGGCGCAATGATTGCTGCCGACATGGCGCCTAACCTGAACCGCATTCACTGGGGGTTCGATGCCTGGCTGGGCCACGTGCCGGCTATCTGGAAAAAACTTCATCAGGAAGCCACTGAGCGTGCAGAAGTCGGCATGGCCAAGCCGCCTCTGTGGATTCGTGGTTATGAAGCCGACCCGCGCCTGATCCAGCCTGCGCGCAATAACATAGAGCGCGCCGGTCTGAGCCACTGGATCAAGATTTACCAGGGCGAGGTTGCGACCTTCGAACCGCGTCCGGACCAGAACCAGAAAGGCCTGGTGATCTGCAACCCTCCGTACGGCGAGCGTCTGGGCGACGAGGCGAGCTTGCTCTATCTCTACCAGAATCTCGGCGAGCGTCTGCGTCAGGCTTGCTTGAACTGGGAGGCCGCGGTGTTTACCGGCGCTCCGGATCTGGGCAAGCGCATGGGGATTCGCAGCCACAAGCAGTACTCGTTCTGGAACGGCGCGTTGCCGTGCAAGCTGCTGTTGATCAAGGTTGTGCCGGATCAGTTTGTGACGGGTGAGCGACGTACGCCTGAGCAGCGTCAGATTGATCGCGAGCAGGCTGAGTCCGATCTGCCGTCGAACATCGAAGCGCCAGGTAAATACGAGAAGTTCAACAAGAACGGCAACCCGATCAAGCCAGTGCCGGTGGTGATCGAACAGCCGCGCTTGAGCGAGGGCGGGCAGATGTTTGCCAACCGCCTGCAAAAAAATCTCAAAGCGCTGAGCAAGTGGGTCAAGCGTGAAGGGATCGATTGCTATCGTGTCTACGACGCCGATATGCCGGAATATGCCATGGCGATCGACCTGTACCACGACTGGGTTCACGTTCAGGAGTATGTGGCACCGAAATCCATTGATCCGGAAAAAGCTTCGGCGCGCATGTTCGATGCCTTGGCAGCCATTCCCCAGGCGCTGAACATCGACAAGAGTCGTGTGATCGTCAAGCGTCGTGAGCGCCAGAGCGGCACCAAGCAGTACGAGCGTCAAAGTGCCCAGGGCAAGTTCACCGAGGTCAATGAAGGCGGTGTGAAGCTGCTGGTGAACCTCACGGACTATCTGGATACCGGTCTGTTCCTGGATCACCGCCCAATGCGCATGCGCATTCAGAAAGAGGCTGCAGGCAAGCGCTTCCTCAATCTGTACTGCTACACCGCGACCGCCAGCGTCCATGCTGCCAAGGGCGGTGCTCGCAGCACCACCAGCGTCGACTTGTCCAAGACTTATCTGGACTGGGCGCGCCGTAACCTGTCTCTGAACGGTTTTTCGGACAAAAACCGCCTGGAGCAGGGCGATGTGATGGTGTGGCTGGATGCCTGTCGTGAAGAGTACGACCTGATCTTTATTGATCCGCCGACCTTCTCCAACTCCAAGCGCATGGAAGGGATCTTCGATGTGCAGCGCGATCACGTGCAGTTGCTGGATCTGGCCATGGCGCGTCTGGCGCCGGGTGGGGTGCTGTATTTCTCGAACAACTTCCGCAAATTCATCCTCGATGAAAATCTGGAAGCGCGTTATGCCGTGGAAGAAATAACCGCCAGCACCATTGATCCGGACTTTGCCCGCAACAGCAAAATTCACCGTGCCTGGAAAATCATGGCCCGGTAATACCGGTGCTGTAAGGGTGGGGGCGGGCTTGTTCTCGATGGGCAGCTCGCAGTGTTGCCAGCGCGAGCAAGCCCGCCCCCATAAAAAAACGCCCCTGATCTTGCGATCAGGGGCGTTTTTTATTGCCTGGTCAACGCCTTACTGGGCTATGGAGACCGCACTGTTGGGGACTTGTGGCTGGCGATACAGATCGAGCAGCACTTGATCGAGAATGGCCGAGGCGCCCCACGGGCGAGGGTCGTTGAGGATGGCGACCACCGCCCAGGTATTGCCGTTGCTGTCGCGGCTAAATCCGGAAATGGCGCGCACTGTATTGAGTGTGCCGGTCTTGATGTGAGCCTGGCCGTTCATGGCGGTGGTTTTCAGGCGTTTGCGCATGGTGCCGTCTTTGCCGGCAATCGGCATGGAGCTGATGAATTCGGCAGCGTAGGGGCTTTGCCAGGCGGCCTGGAGCATCTGCGCCATTTCACGTGCGCTCACGCGTTCGGCCCGGGACAAGCCGGAACCGTTTTCCATGACCAGATGGGGTGCGGTGATGCCTTTTTTGGCCAGCCATTGGCGTACTACACGCTGTGCAGCTTTGGCATCGTCACCGTCGGCGTCGTTGCGAAACTGTGCGCCCAGGCTCAGGAACAGCTGCTGGGCCATGGTGTTGTTACTGTATTTGTTGATGTCGCGAATGATTTCGGCCAGATCCGGAGAGAATGCCCGTGCCAGCAGTTTCGAGTTCTTCGGCACGCCGGCCTGGCGGTCCTGGCCTTGAATGCTGCCGCCCAGCTCTTTCCAGATGGCGCGTACAGCGCCGGCTGTGTAGGTCGCGTGATCAAGCAGGGACAAGTAGGTTTGCGAGTTGCAGCCGTCGGCCAGCTGTCCGCTCACGGTGACGAGTACCGAGCCGTCGGCTTGGGGTACCGGGTTGTAGCGCACGTCACCGGTGCATTGCTTGGCATTGACGGCCTTGACCTGATTGTCGATTTTGATGCTGGCAATCGGTGGTTCGACTGATATCAGGACTTTGCCCCCGTCGTTGCGGGCCACGAAGCGCAAGGCTTTAAGGTTGACCAGCAGCGAGTCGGGCTTGACCAGGAAGGGTTTGTTTTTATCGTTGCCGTCGTCGTTGAAGACGGGCAATTGCGGTTGATTGAAGAAGTTGCGATCAAGTACCAGGTCGCCGGTTACCTGTTGCACGCCATTGGCGCGCAGGTCGCGCATCAACAGCCATAGTTTTTCCATGTTCAGC
The DNA here is from genome assembly GCF_019345465.1 of Pseudomonas sp. NKUCC02_KPG. Classification (GTDB taxonomy): domain Bacteria; phylum Pseudomonadota; class Gammaproteobacteria; order Pseudomonadales; family Pseudomonadaceae; genus Aquipseudomonas. Next base: position 2,828 of record NZ_JAHKRC010000001.1, on the reverse strand, counting down.
TTGGGATCGCCGCCGCCCTTGAGGTAAAGGTTACCTTGCAGGATGCCGTTGTTCAGGGTGCCATCTGTGTAGAACTCGGTTTTCCACTGATGGGTGGGGCCGAGCATTTCCAGGGCCGCGTAAGTGGTCACCAGTTTCATGGTGGAGGCCGGGTTCATGGATACATCGGCATTGAATACGGTTGGAATGCCCGGGCCGTTGAGCGGCAGGAGGACCAATGACAGTGCGTCGTTCTGCAGTTTATTGGTTTTGAGTGCTTGCTGAACTTTGGGCGAGAGCGTTGTGTTGACAGGGGCGGCGTTGGCGCCGAAGGCCAGTGGCAAAAGAAGACTGGCAAGAAGCAATGGCCGTAAAGATTTGATCATAAGAAGTAAAACCCTGCAGGCGAGGGAAAAAAATAAGAGGGATGATGAAAAGTTCCCTCAATGGTCTTAAAAGTGTTGGCATTATGCCCCAAGGTTGTTGGGCTTGTGCATCCACCTGTAACAGGGTTTGGCGGATTAAGTATAGAAAACGATGAACCGTTCACACGGAACCGGGCAAGCGTTGCCTTAAGCTGCTAAAGTGCCGCCCGTTATTACTTAAGAGGATTGTTCAATGGCTACTAATCGTTCCCAGCGTCTGCGCAAAAAACTGTGCGTTGATGAATTTCAGGAGTTGGGTTTTGAGCTGAACCTGGATTTCAAAGAAGACCTGTCGGAAGAGGCTATCGATGCATTCCTGGCAGACTTCCTGGCGCAAGCCATGGAAGCTAACGGCCTGGGTTATGTTGGCGGCGACGACTACGGTCTGGTTTGCCTGCAGAAGCGCGGCTCGGTCAGCGAAGAACAGCGTGCAGCTGTTGAATCCTGGTTGAAAGCGCGCCCAGAGCTGAGCAGCGTTGAAGTTAGCCCGCTGTTGGACGTGTGGTACCCGGAAAAGCCAATCAATCCGGTAGCCTGACGTCAAACGCAAAGGCGGCCCGAGCGGCTGCCTTTGTGTGTTACGCCCTCTGACCCGTCCCGGGTTTTGCAGCATTTCCTTCCACTTTATTGCCCGCACTGATCTGCGTGATTTTTCGTGGGTGCCACTAACGTGTTCGGTCAGACACGTCGCCTCGCTTTTGATCGCGAGCACGCCCGCTCCCACAAGAGCGGTATTGATCACCCATTTTGGGTGCCTTAGTCGTAAATGGCTTTCTTCTTCCAGTCAGCATCCGCGTCGTCGGTTTTCAAGCCTTCAGTCAGTTCATTGACTTCACCCGTGGTCGGCTCAAGTGCGTTCAGCACCTGTGCGTTGGCGCGTGCAAGCTGGGTCTCGAAGTCCTTGATTTGTGCGTTGTACATGGCGGGTACCGGCTGCTTGCGCAAGTATTGCACCGCGCGCTCAAAAGCCAGGCGCGCCTGTGCGGGCTGATTCTTTTGCAGGGCGAGCTTGCCCAGGTTGTTGAAAAATTCGATATGCAGCACGACCAGCAAATTACGAATCTCTTTGATCCACTGCTTGGCTTCGTTGGTCGGTAAAAAACCATCCTGGGCCGCCCGGGTAATTTGCCCGTGCAGCGTTTCAAGCAAAAAGCGCACGTCTTTGGCTTTTGCTTCGCTCAGGACAGGGTTTGGCGGGTTGTTGACGGGGATAGACTCGCCTTTGGCAATCAGCCCGTTAAGCTCTGCAACTTGTGCTTTTAAAGCCGCACTGGATTTTTGCAGGAGCAGCAGGCGTTGCGTGGCATTGAGCTCAAGGCGCGTGAGCAGCAGCTTGAGGGCAGGGAACATCAACTGGCCGGGAAAGGTCTCGTTGACTTCGCTGCAGCGACGTATGCGGTCGTTGAGTTCGACCTTGAGTCGGGCTTTTTCCAGTTTGTTGTTTTCCACTACATGGTTCATGTAGACGATTGCGATCAGCAGTGCGATCCCGACGACGACAAGCAGGGCGATCATGGAGGGCGTCAACGTTAAAACCTCTTCTGAATGTGGGTGCGCTGTCTCGGTGAGGTCGGCGTGCCTGTCTATATAGAGAGGCTGGGAATAGGCGGGCAGCAATCTGCCATCACTGAGGTCGGGCCATCATAACCCCTTGTAGGGTGACGGAATATAGGCGCCAAGAGTTGGTCGACATACTGCGTAGGAAAGCGCCGAGAGAAGAGGGAAGTCATTGATTTCAATATATTTTCATATTGGGGTTGACGACTTTCAAATCCATCCCTAGAATGCGCGCCAATTGCAGCGTAAAGCGAACAGCCAAACGCATGTAACCAGTGAAGTTGTAGTGTGTCCCCTTCGTCTAGTGGCCTAGGACACCGCCCTTTCACGGCGGTAACAGGGGTTCGAGTCCCCTAGGGGACGCCATTGCGGGAATAGCTCAGTTGGTAGAGCACGACCTTGCCAAGGTCGGGGTCGCGAGTTCGAGTCTCGTTTCCCGCTCCATTTTTAAGCAGCTTCGCTTTCGGGCGGAGTTGAGTGAAAGCCAAGACATTAGCGTTAGTTAGTGATCTGGCACTGAAATGTACATGTACATTTCGGGCAACGTCCCCTTCGTCTAGTGGCCTAGGACACCGCCCTTTCACGGCGGTAACAGGGGTTCGAGTCCCCTAGGGGACGCCATTATTGCGGGAATAGCTCAGTTGGTAGAGCACGACCTTGCCAAGGTCGGGGTCGCGAGTTCGAGTCTCGTTTCCCGCTCCATTTTTAAGCAGCTTCGCTTTCGGGCGAGGTTGAGTGAAAGCCAAGACATTAGCATTAGTTAGTGATCTGGCACTGAAATGTACATGTACATTTCGGGCAACGTCCCCTTCGTCTAGTGGCCTAGGACACCGCCCTTTCACGGCGGTAACAGGGGTTCGAGTCCCC